>NZ_JAPJIV010000003.1 GCF_026241895.1 Pseudomonas sp. RIT-562
GCTTCGATGACCTGAAGCAGCTGACCGTCAAAACTGCGTAACTCGTTGTTTATCAAGGAGTTTTCCGTTTCGACTGCGCCGGAAGTGGGGCGAATTATAGACATCTGAGATCTGCCGTCAAGGGCTGTTTTCACAAATCTGTCATATAAGTCAAAAAAGCCCCGAAAACACAAAGGCCGGCCCAATGGGCCGGCCTTCCTCCCTCCTTACAAGCTAGGGAATGCGAACTGCGACGCCTCATGGCTCGCCCGTTGTGGCCAGCGCTGGGTAATCGCTTTGCGGCGAGTGTAGAAGCGCACGCCATCCGGACCGTAAGCATGCAGGTCGCCGAACAGCGAACGTTTCCAGCCACCAAAGCTGTGATACGCCACAGGTACCGGCAGCGGCACGTTGACGCCAACCATGCCGACTTCGATCTCGTCGCAGAACAACCGCGCCGCTTCACCATCACGGGTGAAGATGCAGGTGCCGTTGCCATACTCGTGATCGTTGATCAGCTGCATCGCTTCTTCCAGGCTGTTGACCCGGACTACGCACAACACCGGCCCGAAGATCTCTTCTTTATAGATGCGCATTTCTGGCGTGACGTGATCGAACAGGCAGCCACCCAGGAAGAAGCCTTCTTCATGACCGGATACGCTCAGGCCACGGCCATCCACCACCAGCTTCGCACCGGCGGCAACGCCGTCATCGACATAACCGCTGACCTTGTCGCGCGCCTGACCGGTGACCAGTGGCCCCATGTCCAGGCCACAGGAAGTGCCCGCGCCAATCTTCAGTGCCTTGATCTGCGGCACCAGCTTGTCCACCAGCGCATCGGCTACCTGGTCGCCCACGCACACGGCCACCGAGATCGCCATGCATCGCTCGCCGCAGGAACCATAGGCCGCGCCCATCAGTGCGCTGACCGCATTGTCCAGGTCGGCATCCGGCATCAGCACCGCATGGTTTTTCGCGCCACCCAGAGCCTGCACGCGCTTGCCGCGCTTGGTGCCTTCGGCATAGATGTACTCGGCAATCGGCGTCGAGCCGACAAAACTCAGGGCCTTGACCTCAGGCGCCTCGATCAGTGCATCGACTGCGGACTTGTCGCCATGCACCACGCTCATTACGCCTTTAGGCAAACCGGCTTCGAGCAACAGCTGCGCGATCAGCAGGGTGGAGCTCGGATCGCGCTCGGACGGCTTGAGGATGAAGCAGTTACCGCAGACGATCGCCAGCGGATACATCCACAGTGGCACCATCGCCGGGAAGTTGAACGGGGTGATGCCCGCTACTACGCCCAGCGGCTGGAAGTCCGACCAGGCATCGATGTTCGGGCCGACGTTACGGCTGTATTCGCCCTTGAGGATTTCCGGAGCGGCACAGGCGAACTCGACGTTCTCGATGCCACGCTTCAGTTCACCTGCTGCGTCTTCGAGGGTCTTGCCGTGTTCTTCGCTGATCAGTTGGGAGATGCGCGCTTCGTTTTGCTCCAGCAGTTGCTTGAAGCGGAACATTACTTGGGCGCGTTTGGCCGGTGGCGTATTGCGCCATGCCGGGAACGCTGCCTTTGCCGCGTCGATTGCCTGTTGAATGGTTTCGCGGCTGGCCAATGGCACCTTGTGGATCGGCTGACCGGTAGACGGATTGAACACGTCAGCAGTGCGACCGTTATCGGTCACCAGCTCACCATTGATCAAATGCGGGATAAGGCTCATTCGGGGGCTCCAGGAAATTTGTTCATGGGCGTCTGCGACCAGGCGCCTATATATAGTGCACGGCTTGTTGACGATGACGACCTCAGGGACGCGATCGCGGGCAAGCCTTGCTCCCACAAAGGGGTGTGTTTTTTAATCAATCTTGTTCAGCACTTCGCCGACCGCATCGAACAGACGATCGAGGTCCTGCGGCTTGCTGTTGAAGGTTGGGCCGAACTGCAGCGTGTCGCCGCCGAAGCGTACATAGAACCCGGCTTTCCACAGCGCCATGCCCGCTTCGAATGGACGCACGATGGCATCGCCATCTCGCGGTGCAATCTGGATCGCACCGGCCAGGCCATAGTTGCGAATGTCGATGATGTTCTTCGAGCCCTTCAGGCCGTGCAGCGCATTTTCGAAATGTGGTGCGACTTCCGCCACGCTCTGCACCAGGTTTTCCTTTTGCAGCAGGTCGAGTGCCGCCAGGCCCGCAGCACAAGCCACCGGGTGCGCGGAATAGGTGTAGCCGTGAGGGAATTCCACCGCGTACTCAGGCGTCGCCTGGTTCATGAAAGTCTGGTAGATCTCGGAGCTGGCAATCACCGCACCCATCGGGATCGCACCGTTGGTGACTTGCTTGGCGATGCACATCAGGTCCGGGGTCACGCCAAAGCTCTCGGCGCCGAACATCGAACCGGTGCGGCCGAAACCAGTGATCACTTCGTCGAACACCAACAGGATGTTGTGCTGATCGCAGATCTCGCGCAGACGTTTGAGGTAACCCTCTGGCGGCACCAGTACGCCAGCCGATCCAGCCATCGGTTCGACGAAAACGGCGGCAATGTTGGAAGCGTCATGCAGCTCGATCAGTTTGAGCAGTTCGTCCGCCAGGGCGATACCACCCTCCTTCGGCATCCCGCGGGAGTAAGCATTGCTGGCCAGCAGCGTATGCGGCAGGTGATCGACGTCCATCATCGCCTGACCGAACATCTTGCGGTTGCCATTCACCCCGCCCAGGCTGGTCCCGGCAATGTTCACCCCGTGGTAACCACGAGCGCGGCCGATCATCTTGGTCTTGGTCGCCTGGCCTTTCAGGCGCCAGTAGGCACGGACCATCTTCACCGCAGTGTCCGCACACTCCGAACCCGAGTCGGTGAAGAACACATGATTCAGATTGCCAGGCGTCAGGTCGGTGATTTTCTCGGCCAGCTGGAACGACAGCGGGTGGCCGTACTGGAAGCCTGGCGAGTAATCGAGGGTGCCCAACTGCTTGGCGACCGCTTCCTGGATTTCCTTGCGAGTGTGCCCGGCACCGCAAGTCCACAGACCCGACAGCGAGTCGTACACCTTGCGGCCCTTGTCGTCGGTCAGCCAGCTGCCTTCGGCGGCAACGATCAGGCGCGGATCGCGCTGGAAGTTGCGGTTGGCGGTGTACGGCATCCAATGCGCATCCAGCTTGAGCTGGCTGGCCAGGGGCGACCGGGCGTTTTCGGGCATGTTCATAGCAAAACCTCGCAGGGCAATCAGCGGCACAGAGATCAAAAGCGTTCTTGCAGCTAAATTGCCACGGAGATAAAGTCGGTGAAATTCAACTTTTCTAATGTTCAGTCAGCCCATCACTAAACTTTGAGTCATTCATCCATGAGCACACGCCGCCCCGATCCACTGGCGCAAGTCAGCGACTTTGATATCCGCTTGCTGCGGATCTTTCGCAGCGTGGTCGAGTGCGGTGGATTCTCCGCTGCCGAGTCGGTGCTGGGCATCGGGCGCTCGGCGATCAGCCAACAGATGAGTGATCTGGAGCAGCGCCTCGGCTTGCGCCTGTGTCAGCGCGGCCGCGCCGGTTTTTCCCTGACCGAGGAAGGTCGCGAGGTATACCAGTCGTCGCTGCAGCTGTTGAGTGCACTGGAAAGTTTCCGCACCGAGGTCAACGGCCTGCACCAGCATCTGCGCGGCGAGTTGACCATCGGCCTGACTGACAATCTGGTCACCCTGCCCCACATGCGCATCACCCATGCCCTGGCTCAATTGAAGGAGCGCGGGCCCGACGTGCAGATCCAGATCCGCATGATCGCCCCCAACGAAGTCGAACAGGGCGTGCTCGACGGCCGCCTGCACGTCGGCGTTGTGCCCCAGGCCAGCGCCTTGTCGGGGCTGGAATACCAGCCGCTCTATGAGGAACGCTCGCTGCTCTATTGTGCCGTCGGCCACCCGCTGTTTTATGTGGACGATAAGCAGCTCGACGACGAGCGCCTCAATAGCCAGGACGCCATCGCCCCGACCTTCCGCCTGCCCGCAGACATCCAGGCGCATTACCAGGCCCTTAATTGCACCGCCAGCGCTTCGGACCGAGAAGGCATGGCGTTCCTGATCCTGACTGGCCGTTACATCGGTTATCTGCCCGACCATTACGCCAGTCTCTGGGTACAACAGGGCCGCCTGCGGGCGCTTAAACCCAAGGCGCGCTTCTACGACCTCAGTCTGGCATCGGTCACGCGCAAGGGCCGTCGCCCCCATTTGGTGCTGGAGAGTTTCCTGGAGAGCCTGGCCGCGACACGGTAAAAAAATCGTAAAACCCCATAATCAAAGGCCTGCAGAGGCCCAACAAAGAAAGAACCTGAGCACTTGGACAGCTTTTTGCAGGGTGACATTACCGTCACCCTGCTCAAGAAGAACTTCGCCCATGCAGCCAGAATCCTCCAACCCCAGCGACCTGATCTACGGCCTCAACGACCGACCGCAACCCCTCGCCGCGATCCTCGCCGCCCTGCAACACGTGCTCGCCAGTTTTGTCGGCATCATTACCCCGCCGCTGGTCATCGGCTCGGCCCTGGGCTTGACCGCCCATTTGCCGTATCTGATCAGCATGGCGTTGATGGTGTCTGGCGTGGGCACCTTCATCCAGGCACGCAGGCCCTTCGGCATTGGCGCCGGGATGATTTGCCTGCAGGGCACCAGCTTTGCCTTTCTGGGCGCGGTGTTGTCGGCCGGATTTCTGGTCAAGCAACGGGGCGGCAGCCCGGAGGACATCCTCGCGATGATATTCGGCGTGTGCTTTTTCGGCGCGCTGGTGCAGATAGTCCTGAGCCGCTTCATTGGCCAGTTGCGCCGGGTAATCACGCCGCTGGTGACCGGCATTGTGATCACGCTGATCGGCATCAGCCTGATCAAGGTTGGCATCACCGACCTCGGCGGCGGGTTCAACTCAGCAGACTTTGGTGCCCCGGGCAATCTGGCCCTGGGGGTATTCGTATTGCTGACGATCATCCTGCTCAACCGTTCGAATACGCCCTGGGTCCGACTGTCGGCGATCATCATTGGCCTGGTACTGGGCAGCGTGGCGGCATGGTTCAGCGGCAAACTGGTGCCGCAACCCCTGCCCGACGTGCCCCTGATCAGCCTGCCCATACCGTTCAAGTTCGGCTTCAGTTTCGACTGGAGCGCCTTCCTGCCTGTCGCGCTGATCTACCTGATCAGCACCATCGAAACCGTCGGTGACCTGACGGCCAACTGCATGCTCGCGCGCCAACCTATCAGCGGCCCCTCCTACATCAGTCGGCTCAAGGGAGGAGTATTGGGTGACGGTATCAGCTGCGTGATCGCCGCCACGTTCAGCGCATTTCCCAACACCACGTTCGCGCAGAACAATGGCGTGATCCAGTTGACCGGCGTCGCCAGCCGCTACGTCGGCCTGTACATCGGCGCCGTGTTGTTTTGCCTCGGTCTGTTTCCATTGATTGGCGCGGTATTGCAGCAAATCCCCAAACCCGTACTCGGTGGCGCAACTCTGGTGATGTTCGGCAGTGTTGCAGCCGCCGGCGTGCGCATCCTCGCCCAGGCGCCGCTGGACCGGCGCAGCATGTTGATCATTGCCACCTCCTTCGGCGTCGGCCTGGGCATTGCCGCACAGCCCAACCTGTTGCATCTGCTGCCGAAATTGGTGCAAAACCTGTTCGACTCGGCCATCACCAGCGGCGGACTGACGGCCATCCTGATGTGCCTGCTGCTGCCGGAAGCAAAAGCCGTCGAGCTGACTGACACTCATCGACCAAAAAGCCAACCGCTCGAGCAGCTGTAACGCTTTTATCGAGACAGGACTTGTCGGATACCCGTGGGTGCGCTATCAACGCTCTGGTTGCGCCCACCTACCTGTTCGGAAGTGCCTATGACCTTTGAAGTCCCAGCTCACGGCGGCAAACCCGCCAGCCGCATTCGTCAGAAGAACGAAGAGACCATCATCAAAGCCGCCGAAGACGAGTTCGCCCGTCACGGGTTCAAAGGCACCAGCATGAACACCATCGCCCTGAATGCCGGTTTGCCCAAGGCCAATCTGCATTACTACTTCACCAACAAACTCGGTTTGTACGTGGCGGTGCTGAGCAACATCATCGAGTTGTGGGACAGCACCTTCAACACGCTGACGGCCGAGGACGATCCCGCTGAAGCGCTGACGCGTTACATCCGCGCCAAGATGGAGTTCTCCCGTCGCCAGCCGCAGGCGTCGCGGATCTTCGCGATGGAAGTGATCAGTGGCGGTGAGTGCCTGACCGAGTATTTCAACCAGGATTATCGCGCCTGGTTCCAGGGACGGGCGGCGGTGTTCCAGGCATGGATCGACGCCGGCAAGATGGACCCGGTCGATCCGGTCAACCTGATCTTCCTGCTGTGGGGCAGCACCCAGCACTACGCTGACTTCGCCACGCAGATCTGCCGCGTGACCGGCCGCAGCAAGTTGACCAAACAGGACATGGAAGACGCCGGCAACAATCTGATCCGCATCATCCTCAAGGGTTGCGGCGTGACGCCTACTATTTAAGACACCCTATTTAAGATAACTATGCCTTATACCCTCAGCGATTTTTGCGAGTACCGCGAAGAAATTCGCAAAAGCCGCTTCATCACCCTGGCCGCCCCCATCGGCAGTCCTGCTGACGCCCAGGCGTTCATCGAACAGCACAGTGACCTGAATGCCACGCACAACTGCTGGGCGTGGAAAATTGGTGATCAATACCGCAGCACCGACGATGGCGAACCCGGCGGCACGGCTGGCCGACCAATCCTGGCGGCGATCGATGCCCAGGATTGCGACCAGGTCGTGGTCCTGGTGATTCGCTGGTACGGCGGCATTCAACTCGGCACCGGCGGCCTCGCCCGGGCTTACGGCGGTGGCGCCAACAAGTGCCTGCAAACGGCGCCGAAAATCGAACTGATCAGTCGGGTGCCGGTGAGTTGTGCATGTGGATTCGCCGAGCTGGCGCTGGTGAAGATTCGGGTGGCGGAATTGGGTGGGGTGGTGGTGCAGGAAACGTTCACGGGGAACGGGGTGGAATTGCAGCTGGCTGTGGGCGAGAGTCAGATTGATACGTTGCAGACGCTGCTGGCGGATTTGAGTCGCGGGCGGATTTTGTTGCAGCGGTAAAGAGCACAGATCAAACGATCGCAGCCTGCGGCAGTTCCTACAGGTGACATGCGCATTCCCGTAGGAGCTGCCGCAGGCTGCGATCTTCGTAGGAGCTGCCGAAGGCTGCGATCTTTTAGGGCATCACCAAATCTTCAGCCAAACCCTAATTGCCCACATCTACTGTGCACCCGCCTGTGGATAACCTGAGCACATACGGCTGTAACCCTTCTGTCATGCGGCTTTGCGAGCTTTGTTCATTTTTCGTCCAAAGTCTCCGACAAAATCTGCAAATTCTCTTAAAAACAAATAGTTAGCTCGGTTTATGTCCTTTAGAAGATAGCAACGCGGTGCTTATGCCCGGTATTCGGGCTTGCGCACAAATACTGTGGAGCAATCTGTGGATAACCCGTTCACTCCTGTCGCGGCCCCATATCCCACATGGGTTGCGCTCGACTGATCGATTTTTAACCAGATGCTTCACGCGCGAAATCGCAGCGTGATCAATCGCTTTGCCCTCAAGTGGTGCCTGGATGGCAGGCGCTGCAGGCCGGTCATTAAACCAAGGGCACTGGTTTAAGGCTGTTTTGACTTTTTCCTGACTCAATGGCCAGGAAATTGCTTTATCCACAGGCATAACTTCAATCGACCGAGCCTGTCATGCCTATCCAAGTGCCGATCCACGATCGAACACCGCGTCTGCAACTGCGCAGAATCACCAAGCGTTATCCCGGTTGCCTGGCCAACGATGCCATCGACTTGACTATCGCACCTGGCGAGATCCACGCGCTGCTGGGTGAAAACGGTGCAGGCAAGAGCACCCTGATGAAGATCATCTACGGCGTCACCCAGGCGGATGCCGGGGAAATGATCTGGCAGGGCCAGCACGTGGACATGCGCAATCCTGGCCAGGCTCGCGACCTGGGAATCGGCATGGTGTTTCAGCACTTCTCGCTGTTCGAAACCCTGAGCGTCGCGCAGAACATTGCCCTGGCGATGGGCGCGGCTGCCGGCACACCAAAACAGCTCGAACCGAAAATTCGCGAGGTGTCACAGCGTTATGGCATGGCCCTGGAGCCGGAGCGCCTGGTTCACAGCCTGTCAATTGGCGAGCGCCAACGGGTGGAGATCATTCGCTGCCTGATGCAGGACATCAAACTGCTGATCCTCGATGAGCCGACTTCGGTGCTCACACCCCAGGAGGCCGACGACCTGTTCGTGACCCTGCGGCGACTGGCTGGCGAAGGTTGCAGCATTCTGTTTATCAGCCACAAGCTCGGCGAGGTTCGCGCGTTGTGCCACAGCGCCACGGTATTGCGCGGCGGTCGAGTCGCCGGGCATTGCGTTCCGGCCGAATGCTCGGACCAGCAACTCGCACGGCTGATGGTGGGGGAAGCAGCAGAGCTGATCACGAACTATCCGAAAGTGACGGGCGCGCAAGTCTTCCTGGAGGTGAGCGGCCTGTCGTGGCGAAATCCGGACCCGTTTGGCTGCTCGCTGCAAGGCGTCGACCTTGCCGTGTGCGGCGGCGAAATCGTCGGGATCGCCGGGGTCGCGGGCAATGGCCAGGATGAATTGCTGGCCTTGCTCAGCGGTGAAGAACGCCTGCCGCACAGCGACCGCAACATCATCCGTTTCAGCGCACAACCGGTTGCCCACCTGCGCCCCGACGCACGGCGCAGACTCGGCTTGGCGTTTGTGCCCGCCGAGCGCCTGGGGCATGGCGCGGTGCCGGACCTGAGCCTGGCCGACAACGCCCTGCTGACCGCCTTCCAACAGGGACTGGTGAGCAAAGGACTGATCCAGCGCGGCAAAGTCGAAGCCTTGGCAGAAGACATCATCCGCCGCTTCGGGGTAAAGACTCCTGACACCCGGACTTCGGCGCGCAGCCTGTCCGGCGGCAATCTGCAAAAATTCATCCTCGGCCGGGAAATCCTCCAGCAGCCCAAGTTGCTGGTGGCCGCACACCCGACCTGGGGCGTCGACGTTGGCGCTGCGGCGGTGATTCATCGAGCCCTGGTGACCTTGCGCGATGCCGGCGCGGCGATCCTGGTGATCTCCGAAGACCTCGACGAACTGTTTCAGATCAGCGACCGCCTTGGCGCACTGTGCGGCGGTCGCCTGTCGCCACTCAGGGCCACTGTCGACACCCGCCTGATCGATGTCGGCGGCTGGATGGCCGGCCAATTCGACGCTTCCAGTTCACCCGCACCGGCGACGGTTTAACGGAGTCTATCCATGCTGCTTTCTCTCGAACCCCGTGGCCGGCAATCGCGCCTGATGTTGTGGTGCTCACCGCTGCTGGCGGCGGTCCTCACTCTGGGCTGCGGCTCGTTATTGTTTATTGCACTGGGGCACGACCCGCTCCTGACGTTGCACACTCTGCTGATCGCACCGGTGAGCGATCTGTACGGAGTCTCTGAACTACTGGTCAAGGCGCTGCCGATCCTGCTCTGCGCCTTGGGCCTGGCAGTGGCGTACCAGGCGCGGATCTGGAATATCGGCGCCGAAGGGCAACTGCTGCTCGGCGCGTTGGCCGGCAGTGCCTTGGCGGTGAATATCATCGGCCTGCAAAGTCGCTGGGCGCTGGCGCTGATTCTGCTCACCGGCACGCTGGCCGGGGCCGCCTGGGCCGGATTGACGGCGTGGCTGCGCACGCGCTTCAACGCCAACGAAATCCTCACCAGCATCATGCTCAATTACATTGCCCTGAACCTGTTGCTGTTCTGCGTACACGGGCCGCTGAAGGATCCCGCCGGTTTCAATTTCCCCGAGTCGGCGATGTTCGGCGATGCCAGCCGCTTGCCGCTGCTGATGGAGGACGGTCGGGTTCACGCCGGTGTGTACTTCGCCCTCCTGGCGTTGGTGGCGGTGTGGGTGTTGCTGCAGAAAAGCTTCATCGGCTTTCAGATCAAGGTCCTCGGGCTGGACTCCCGCGCAGCTGGTTTTGTCGGCTTCCGAGAGAAACGCCTGATCTGGCTGGCACTGTTGATCAGCGGCGGATTGGCCGGGCTGGCCGGTGTATGCGAAGTCACCGGGCCGATCGGCCAACTGGTGCCGCAGGTTTCTCCTGGGTACGGCTATGCGGCGATCACTGTGGCTTTTCTCGGGCGCCTGAATCCCTTGGGCATCTTGTTCGCCAGCTTGTTGATGGCCTTGTTATACATCGGCGGCGAGAGCGCACAAATGAGCATGAATTTGCCGCAGGCGATCACCCAGCTGTTCCAGGGAATGATGCTGTTTTTCCTGCTCGCCAGTGACGTGCTAATTCTCTACCGACCGCGCCTGAACCTGCGCTGGGCCCGTCGCGCCCCCGCCACTGCCGTACACGCTGGAGCCCTGTGATGGACATTGATCTGCTGAGCAATATTTTCTACGCCATGATCCGCTGCGGCACGCCGTTGCTGCTGGTGGCGCTGGGCGAACTGATCTGTGAAAAGAGCGGCGTACTCAACCTGGGCCAGGAAGGAATGATGCTGTTTGGCGCGGTGATCGGCTTTATCGTCGCGCTCAATAGCGGCAACCTGTGGCTCGGTGTGGCGCTGGCGATGCTCGCCGGGATGTTGCTGTCGTCACTGTTCGCGTTGGTCGCGCTAGTTTTCAACGCCAACCAGGTGGCCACCGGGCTGGCGCTGACGATATTCGGCGTGGGCCTGTCGACCTTTGTCGGCGCCGCGTGGGTGGGTAAACCCCTGGCCGGATTTGAGCCGGTGGCGATTCCGTATCTCAGCGAGATTCCACTGATCGGGCGCATGCTGTTCGCCCAGGACCTGCTGGTGTACCTGTCGTTTGCATTGTTCGCCCTGGTGGCGTGGGTGATTGTGAAAACTCGTGTCGGGCTGATCATCCAGGCGGTCGGCGAGAACCCCGACGCCGCCAGCGCCATGGGCTTGCCGGTGCTGGGTGTGCGCACCCTGGCGGTATTGTTCGGCGGGGCGATGGCCGGTCTGGCGGGGGCTTACCTGTCGCTGGCCTACACACCGATGTGGGCCGAAAACATGAGTGCCGGCCGCGGCTGGATTGCCCTGGCCCTGGTGGTATTTGCCAGCTGGCGAGTGTGGCGCCTGTTGCTCGGCGCCTACCTGTTCGGACTCGCCAGCATCCTGCATCTGGTGGCGCAGGGGTTGGGCCTGGCGATTCCGTCGAGCCTCCTGGCGATGCTGCCGTATATCGCGACTATTGTGGTGTTGGTGCTGCTGTCGCGGAATGCGCTGCGCACTCGGTTGTATGCGCCGGTGTCGTTGGGGCAGCCGTGGCAGGCTGGGCGTTAGGGGTGATCAGGCTGGCCTCATCGCGAGCAGGCTCACTCCCACAGGGGAATGCGGTCCAATGTAGGAGTGAGCCTGCTCGCGATGAGGCCCTGACAGGCAACACCTGAGCCACGCCCCATGCCAATTCAAACACCAGAAAAATCACCAGCAGCGAACTCCCCCCATGCATCAAGGCATTCAGCTGCCAGGCCGCAAACAGAAACCGCCCCGCCGCGTCATACCGGCCATAAATCTGCCGCGGATCACGAATCCGCAGCACCGACCACACACACACAATCGACCCCATCAGATTCGCCATCAACATGTGCATCGGCGCGAACTCCGGCAGTTCTCCCGGCAGGTCCAGCGCCTGCATCAGCGCCGACAGCAGTCCATGCAGAGCAGCGAAACTCCAGGGGGTCACGAATGCCGCCATCACGATCAGGTCATACCAGGCGCTGCCGCGCACCAACCGCCGATATTGAGTCGAAGTCCACATGCTCATTGCTCCATAAATTCAGGGAGCAACAAGGCTAAAGCCTGGAGTATGCTCAAGGGTCAAGCCCCTCTCGAGAGCCCAGGATGCGCATCGGTGAACTAGCCCAGGCCAGCTCGGTCAGCCGCGACACGCTGCGGTTTTACGAACAGCGCGGACTCATCGCCGCGCAACGCAGCGCCAATGGTTACCGCGACTACCCGGTGGAGATGGTGCAGCTGGTGCAATACATCAAGACGGCCCAGCGACTGGGCTTTACCCTCGGCGAGATCGGCAACAGCGTCGCCGCCCTGTGGCATTCGCCCAACCCGGACAGCGCCGTCACCCAATTGCTGCAAGACAAGCTCAAACTGATCGAGGCGCGCATGGCCGAGCTCGGCGAGTTGCGCCACGAATTGCAGCAACGACTCGGGCAGCGTTGTCCATTAAATCCGTGATCCTCACTCATCAAGGAAGCCACTCATGTCCAAGGCAAAAACCGCACTCATCATCGGTGCCTCCCGGGGCCTCGGGCTCGGCCTGGTGAAGACGCTGCTGGCCGATGGCTGGCAAGTCATCGCCACCGTGCGCAACCCACAGAATGCCGAAGCCTTGCAGGCCTTGGGCAAGGTGCGCATTGAAAAGCTCGACATGGATGATCAGCAAGCCGTGATCGCCCTGAGCCAAAAGCTCAAGGGCGAATCGTTCGATCTGTTGTTCGTCAACGCCGGGGTCAAGGGCCCGGACGTGCAAACGCCCGGTGGCGCAACGCTGGCGGAAGTCGGCCAGCTGTTCTTCACCAACGCCGTGGCGCCGATCAACCTGGCCCAACGATTTGTCGGGCAGATCCAGGCGGAGTCCGGCGTGCTGGCGTTCATGAGTTCGGTGCTGGGCAGCGTGACCATGCCGGACGCGCCCGAGCTGGCCTTGTACAAAGCAAGTAAAGCCGCGCTCAATTCCATGACCAACAGCTTTGTCTCGCAATTGGGCGAGCAGAAACTCACGGTGTTGTCGCTGCACCCGGGCTGGGTGAAGACTGATATGGGCGGTGAAGGCGCCGACATCGACGTGCAGACCAGTACCCGCGGTTTGGTGGATCAGGTCAATGCGTACGCCGGCAAGGGTGGGCACCATTTCGTCAATTACAAAGGTGAAACCATTCCCTGGTAACACCGGCTCCGTTCATCGTCTGGTCGGGACGAGCTTGCTCGCCAAGCGGTTTTGTTTGAAACTGCGCACCTCGTCCCCGCGGCGACCCTGGATCAGCAGACAGGGTAATCACTGAGCTGGCTAACCTGAACCCACTTTCAGAGGAGCCGGCCAACATGCCTGCGACCCGTACCTGGTTAAAAAATCCCCTCGCCATTTTCACTGCCAATGACCTCGACGCCCGTGGTGGCCTGGTGGTGCAAGACGGCGTGATCGTCGAACTGCTCGCCGCTGGCCAGCAACCCGCCACCCCTTGCGATCAGGTGTTCGATGCCCGCGAACATGTGATCCTCCCTGGGCTGATCAACACCCACCATCACTTCTACCAGACCCTGACCCGCGCCTGGGCGCCGGTGGTCAACCAACCGTTGTTCCCCTGGCTGAAAACCCTGTATCCGGTATGGGCGCGCCTCACCCCGGAAAAACTCGCGCTCGCCACCAAAGTGGCACTCGCCGAGTTACTGCTATCCGGCTGCACCACTGCGGCTGATCACCACTATCTGTTCCCGGAAGGCCTGGAAAACGCGATCGACGTGCAAGTCGAAAGTGTGCGTGAACTGGGCATGCGCGCAATGCTCACCCGCGGTTCCATGAGTCTTGGGGAAAAAGACGGTGGCCTGCCGCCGCAACAGACGGTGCAGCAAGGCGAAGTGATCCTCGACGACAGTCAACGCCTGATCGCGGCTTACCACGAACGGGGTGACGGCGCGCAAATCCAGATCGCCCTGGCGCCCTGCTCGCCGTTTTCGGTGACGCCGGAAATCATGTCCGCCAGCGCCGAACTGGCGAACAAACTCGATGTGCGCCTGCACACCCACCTGGCCGAAACTCTTGATGAAGAAGACTTCTGCCTGCAGCGCTTCGGCCTGCGCACCGTGGACTACCTGGACAGCGTCGGCTGGCTCGGCCCACGCACCTGGCTGGCCCACGGCATTCACTTCAACCCGGATGAAATCACCCGCCTGGGCGCTGCAGGCACCGGGATCTGTCACTGCCCGAGCTCGAACATGCGCCTGGCTTCGGGCATTTGCCCGACCCTGGAACTGACTGCTGCTGGCGCGTTGCTTGGCCTCGGTGTGGACGGTTCGGCCTCCAACGATGCGTCGAACATGATGCTGGAGACCCGTCAGGCCCTTTACATTCAGCGCCTGCGCTACGGCGCCGAGAAAATCACCCCGGAACTGGTACTGGGCTGGGCGACGAAGGGCTCGGCGAGTTTGCTCGGGCGTACCGACATCGGCGAACTGGCGGTAGGCAAGCAGGCCGACCTGGCCCTGTTCAAGCTGGATGAACTGCGCTTCTCCGGCAGTCATGATCCAGTTTCTGCCCTGCTGTTATGCGGTGCAGATCGCGCGGATCGGGTGATGATAGGCGGCAAATGGCGGGTGGTTGATGGCCAGGTGGAAGGGCTGGATCTCAAAGGCTTGATAGCGGATCACAGCCAGGCGGCCCGGCAGTTGATTGCTGGTACCTGACACAACGGCTATCAAAACTGTAGGAGTGAGCCTGCTCGCGATGAGGGAGTGTCAGCCGACATCAGGAGTGTCTGACATATAGCTATCGCGAGCAGGCTCACTCCTACAATGGCTCTTGCATTGGATTACAAGCCCAGCAGCGACAACATGATGAATGTCGCAAACAGCACAAAATGCGTCATCCCTTCGATGGCATTGGTTTCGCCATCGTTGAGGTTGATTGCGCTGACGATCAACGTGAGGAAGATCATCACCGTCTGCACCGGGGTCATTGCCATCTGGAAGGGCTGCCCAGTGTAGAGCGCCATCGCCTCCATCACCGGCACCGTGAGGATCACCGTCGACAACGACGCGCCCATGGCGATGTTGACCACCGACTGCATGCGATTGGCCAGCGCCGCGCGCAGTGCCGTCAGGATCTCCGGCGCTGCGGAAATCGCCGCAACCAGGATCGCCGTGATCACCGGCGGTGCGCCCGTTCCTTCAAGTCCCAGGTCGAGAGTCTTGGACATCACCTCGGCCAGCGCGCCGATCACCACTACCCCGAACACCAACGTGCCGATGGAAACCGCCAGGCTCACCGGCGCCGGTTCTGTTTCCACCGGTTCCTTGCGACGACGTTTTTCCGGATAGCTATAGCTGAAAAAGTAGCTGTGTGGCCCGACCTGCATGCGCAGGAACAATGCATACAGCACCACCATCGCGCCAATCGTAAAGCCCGAATAAATCTTCCAATTGGCCTCGGGAATAAATTCCGGAACCACCATCGACACCCCCATGGCGGTGAGGATCATCACGCTGTAGCTGCGCGCCGAATCGTCGTTGTAGGACTGCTCGCCGTGCTTGATCCCGCCCATTAACGCAGCCAGGCCGAGGATGCCGTTGATGTCGAGCATGACTGCCGAATAAATCGTGTCGCGCACCAGGGTGGGCGACGCTTCGTTGCTCATCATGATCGCCAGGATCACCACTTCCACCAGCACGGCGGCCAGCGTCAGGATCATGGTGCCGTAGGGATCGCCGACTTTCTCCGCGAGCAATTCAGCGTGATGGGCGACTCGCATGGAAGCGATGACGATGAATGCGATCAGCACCAGCCCACCGATCAGCGCCACTGCCTGGCCACTGTTAAGCAGCCAGTGTTCCAGCGGGTAAGCGACAAATGCGGCAATCAGGGCCAGCAGCAGAAACTTTTCTTGCTTAAGGAGTGTGAGCATTGCGGGCCTTTTACCGAGTGAAGCGCAGTTGATGTGATGAGCTACTGACTACGGTGCGGCGCTAACGTTTCGTTACACCTTAGCGCACCAGCGGATGGCGCAGGTTCGGTCACGTGCACCGGGTTGGTCCTGGTGGATCAAAAGATCGCAGCATTCGGCAGCTCCGACAGAACAATGCGGACCGTGCAGGAGCTGCCGCAGGCTGCGATCTTTTGGTTTTGTTGTCCTGTTGGTCAGCAATTTGCATTGCCCCTGCCAACCTCACAACAACATGGAGTTTCAATTCATGCACAATCGTCCGTTGAAGAAACTGCTTTGCGCCGTCGCCGCAGCCATCGGTCTGAGCGCCAGCCTGACCGCCACTGCCGCCGAACCGCTGAAAGTCGGTTTCGTCTACATCGGCCCGATCGGTGATCACGGCTGGACGTATCAGCATGAGCAGGGACGCAAGGCGCTGGCGGAAAAATTCGGCGAGCAGATCACCACCAACTACGTGGAAAACGTCCCCGAAGGCGCCGATGCCGAGCGGGTGATCCGCAACATGGCCAAGGACAAGTACGACCTGATTTTCAGCACGTCCTTCGGCTACATGAACCCGACCCTGAAAGTGGCGAAACAATTTCCCAAAGTGACCTTCGAGCACGCCACCGGCTACAAGCAGGACAAGAACCTCGGCACTTACCTGGCGCGCACTTACGAAGGCCGTTATGTCGGCGGCTTCCTCGCAGCCAAGATGACCAAGAGCAAAAAAATCGGCTACGTCGCCTCCTTCCCGATCCCGGAAGTGATCCGCGACATCAACGCGATCCAGTTGGCACTGAACAAGTACAACCCCGGAACCGAGATCAAGGTGGTGTGGGTCAATTCCTGGTTCGATCCAGGCAAGGAAGCGGACGCCGCCAACGCGCTGATCGATCAGGGCGTGGACGTGGTATTCCAGCACACCGACAGCCCGGCGCCGATCCAGGCTGCCGAACGGCGCGGCGTGTATGCCGTCGGCTACGCTTCGGACATGGCGCATTTCGGCCCGAAAGCGGTACTGACCTCCATCGTCAACGACTGGGCCCCGCACTACATCCAGGCGACGCAAAGCGTGCTGGATAAAACCTGGAAGTCGCAGGATTACTGGGGCGGTCTGAAGGAAGGCACGGTTGAACTGCCGATCAGCGACTTGGTGCCAGCGCCGGTAAAAGCCCAGGCCGAGCAGATCATTGCCGACATCAAGAGCGGCGCGTTCCATCCGTTTACCGGACCGATCAAGGATCAGGCCGGCGCCGAGAAAATCCCGGCGGGCGTGACGGCGACTAACGCTGAACTGGCTTCGATGAATTATTACGTGGAAGGCATGAAGGCTGACATACCGAAGTAAGTTCGCTTTGGTTGAAACACCGTCCTACCTGCTCGCGATGGCGGTGTGTCAGTAACATCGATTTCGGATATGCCGCCGCCATCGCGGGTAAGCCTTGTTCCCACAGGCCGACAGTCAATCTCCGGTCTTTTGCGAATCTGCTGCATTTTCAGGACAATCCATGAACAGCCTTCCCATCATCGACATCGCCCCGCTCTACAGCGACGACCAGAACGCCTGGCCGGCCGTGGCCAGGCAAATTGACTGCGCCTGCCGCGAATGGGGCTTTTTTTATATCAAGGGGCACCCGATCAGTGCGGCGCGCATCGAAGCAGTGCTCGATCAGGCCAGGCATTTCTTCGCCCTGCCCAGTGCCGAAAAACTGCAGATCGACATCACCCAGACCCGCCACCATCGTGGTTACGGTGCCATCGCCACTGAACAACTCGACCCGTCGAAACCCAGCGACCTGAAAGAAACCTTCGACATGGGCCTGCACCTGCCCGCCGAACATCCCGAAGTGCTGGCAGAAAAACCGTTGCGCGGCCCCAACCGCCATCCGTCGATCCCCGGCTGGGAAAGCCTGATGGAGCAGCATTACCTCGATATGCAGGCGCTTGCCCAAACCCTGCTGCGGGCCATGACCCTGGCCCTGAACATCGAGCCCGACTTCTTTGACCTGCGCTTCAACCAGCCCGTCAGCGTCTTGCGGATGATCCATTACCCACCCCGCCACACCGCCAGCTCTGAAGAACAGCAAGGCGCCGGCGCGCATACCGATTATGGCTGTATCACCTTGCTCTACCAGGATGCCGCCGGCGGCCTGCAGGTGCGCAACGTCAACGGTGAGTGGATCGACGCTCCGCCGATCGAAGGTACCTTCGTCGTCAATCTCGGGGACATGATGGCGCGCTGGAGCAACGACCGGTACCTGTCGACACCCCACCGGGTCATCAGCCCGTTGGGCGTGGACCGCTACTCGATGCCATTCTTCGCCGAACCGCATCCCGACACCCTGATTGAGTGCTTGCCCGGATGCCAGGACGCGCAACATCCGGCCAAGTACCCGGCAACCACCTGTGCAGATTTCCTGCTCTCGCGATTTGCCGATACCTATGCCTATCGACGCGCACCCCAGGCCGTGTCATGAACCACCTGGTCAGGTTTTACCAATAGTGGCGGCGAGCATCTGTAGAATGCTCGCCATCTGCACCTGATGAGAAACGAATATGTACGACTGGCTGAACGCCCTGCCCAAGGCAGAACTGCACCTGCACCTCGAGGGTTCGCTGGAGCCCGAGCTGCTGTTTGCCCTGGCAGAACGCAACAAGATCGCCCTGCCGTGGAGCGATGTGGAAACCCTGCGCAAGGCCTACGCCTTCAACAACCTGCAAGAGTTTCTCGACCTGTACTACCAGGGTGCCGACGTGTTGCGCACCTCCCAGGATTTCTACGACC
The DNA here is from genome assembly GCF_026241895.1 of Pseudomonas sp. RIT-562. Lineage (GTDB taxonomy): Bacteria > Pseudomonadota > Gammaproteobacteria > Pseudomonadales > Pseudomonadaceae > Aquipseudomonas > Aquipseudomonas mandelii_F. The sequence goes on from NZ_JAPJIV010000003.1 coordinate 18,510, forward strand.
TGACCTGGGCGTACCTGCTGCGTTGCAAAGCGCAAAACGTGATTCATACCGAACCGTTCTTCGACCCGCAAACCCACACCGATCGTGGCGTACCCTTCGAAGTGGTGCTCAATGGCATCGCCGCAGCCCTGAAAGATGGCGAGCAGCAGCTGGGTATCACCAGCGGATTGATTCTGAGTTTCCTGCGCCACCTGAGCGAAGACCAAGCGCAGAAAACCCTGGACCAGGCCCTGCCGTTTCGCGACGCGTTTGTCGCTGTAGGCCTGGACAGCTCCGAGATGGGTCACCCGCCGAGCAAGTTCCAGCGAGTGTTCGATCGGGCTCGTCACGAGGGTTTCCTGACCGTAGCCCACGCGGGTGAAGAAGGTCCGCCGGAGTACATCTGGGAAGCCATTGACCTGCTGAAAATCCAGCGTATCGACCATGGCGTGCGCGCCATCGAAGACGAGCGCCTGATGCAGCGGATCATTGACGAGCAGATCCCGCTGACCGTCTGCCCGTTGTCCAACACCAAGCTCTGCGTGTTCGATCACATGTCCCAGCACAACATTCTCGACATGCTGGAGCGCGGGGTGAAGGTCACGGTGAACTCCGATGACCCGGCGTATTTCGGCGGGTATGTGACGGAGAACTTCCATGCCTTGCATACCCATTTGGGCATGACCCAGGATCAGGCCAATCGCCTGGCACAGAACAGCCTGGATGCGCGGCTGGTCAAGCCGTAAAGAACCCGCACCGCCATCGCGGGCAAGCCTTGCTCCCACAGAAGTTCATACCTGTGAGAACACGGTTTGCCCCTGCAATGACCTCAAACAACAAGCCTTGCCCTGCCCGTTGTGAGATCAAGCCTTGACCTGCCCCTGTGAGATCAAGTTTTGCTCTGGACCTGTGGGAGCAAGGCTTGCCCGCGATGAACGATAACGCAAATCTAGATAGCCAATTCCAGCTCAACCTCCCTGGCGAATTCGTTGATCTGCCTCTGCCCCGCCACCGTCACCTGCAAGGCCGGAGAGTCGTTGGGCAGGCGCAGCCAGCCTGATTGCATGAACAACTGCAGCAAGGCCGCACCCAGCGGCCCACCGAGGTGCGGACGCCTCTCGCTCCAGTCGGGGCAGGCGCAGGCGACTTGGCCGTTGCGATGGGCCAGCGCCTGGATGAACACTCCTCGTGCCGCCAACTGCATGGAGCCTTTATGGGTGACGGACACCCGCTGCTCACACTGCTCGATCCATCCAGCATCCACCAGGCGCTGGAACAGGTCGGCCGCCAAAGCACCCCCAAGATGCTCATCGCACAAGCGTGCACGCAACAACGGCGAAGGCGCGGGCTGGGGTCTGATCACAGGTGTCGGACGTTTGAAGATATCCGGAATTTTACCGGGAGTACTCGCCAGTGTGGCACTGGCCAGCGCCTGGACCGCTGCACCGACTTCAGGGGCGGCAAGGCGGAAAAAGCGCTTGCGACCACGATTTTCCACTTTCAGCAGACCTCCCGCAGATAAGCGTCCAAGGTGAGCATTGGCTGAAGAAGCCGACAACCCGGCCAGCAATGCCAGGTCTTCGGCCTGGCGTGCCGCGCCATCCATCAAGGCCCACATCATTGCGCTGCGCTTGGGGTCGGCCAGCAAGGTGGCAATCTGGCTGATGCAAGGTGCGTGTTCCATGTATTCACTCCCTGTTGAATCGTTTTGTCGACTGCTCACCGATATCTTGATCGGCAATGTTGCCCCAGCCAAGACGCTGTAACTGCCCTGTAACGCACGCATGCCTGCATCACGTAACGCAACGGTTTGCTCAACCGTCGCTAGTGTGGAATTGAGCAAAAAGTCAAACGCTGCACACTCCTGACGGCCCTCAGTATAAGCCTGTCGAGTGCCGTCCCCGCCCCTGCAGGAAAGCCTCGAAGGTGATAGTTCCTGAAGGAAATTTCTCTAATTTCGAGCGATTAATGCCCTGCTCCTGATAATCCGGGAAATTGCCTGCTCAATTGCGCGCATCGGCTGGCGAGCATTTCTCGCAAAAGGTTCACAGGCTTACTCAATTGTGCGCGATGAGCGCACAACAGATTCAGAGAAGCGCGCTCGCAGGTCAGTTCTGGCATTAGGATCTTCAACCGTCCAGCCAGGACATCTGCTGCAACATCCAGCCAGGATTTATAGGCGATGCCCGCCCCCGACAGCGCCCACAGGCGCACCACGTCGGCATCGTCGCTGAAGCGGTCACCGCTGACAGTCAGGCCGACCTCGCGCTTGCCGTCATGGAAACTCCAGTGGTCGTGGACGCGACTGCCGAGCATGTACAACAGGCAATTATGCTGGGCCAGTTGCTCGAGTTGGCGCGGCTCGCCATGCCTGGCCAGGTAACTCGGCGCCGCGCACAACACGCGACGGTTGTGCGCGGCGATGGGCAACGCAATCAGGCTTGAGTCCTCCGGCTCACCGTAGCGCAAGGCGATATCCACCGGCTGGCGGAACAGATCGGCAATACGGTCCCCCAACAGCAGGCGCACTGTGAGTTTGGGGTGCTCGCGTTGAAAATCGTCCAGCCAGGGCAACAGCACATTTCGGCCGAAGTCCGATGGCGCCGACAGCTGCAACACTCCGCTGACCTGATCCTGCCCGCTGGCCAGCAGGCGGCGACCTTCATCAATATTGCTCAACGCCGCGCGGGCGTATTCGAGAAAACCTTCGCCCTCGGCAGTCAGGCGCAAGCTGCGGGTGGAGCGGGCGAGCAGCCGGGCGCCGAGCTGCCGTTCGATTCGCTTCAACGCCGCGCTGGCCACTGCGGCTGACATGTCCATGCCCCGGGCGGCCGCTGACAGGCTCCCCAGGTCGGCGGCCCGAACGAATAATTGCAGGTCATCAAAACGGAGCATTCGCAGCCTATTATCAAAAAAATATTGAAAGAGACTGCTCTTTTAGCGGGTTTTATCTTCGGTAGAAATAGCCAATCATCTCCTCCATCAAATCCCAATGTTGGAGTGCTCCATGAAAGCCATTGCCTACTACGCTTCCCTGCCGATCAGCGACGCCAATTCCCTGCAAGACATCGAGCTGGCAGAACCGGTTGCCGGTCCCCGAGACCTGTTGGTCGAAGTCAAGGCGATCTCGGTCAACCCGGTGGACACCAAGGTCCGACAGAACGTCCAGCCGCAAGACGGCGAGGCCAAAGTGCTGGGTTGGGATGTCGCCGGAGTGGTCAAGGCAGTCGGCAGTGAAGTGACGTTGTTCAAGACCGGTGACAAGGTGTTCTACGCCGGCTCCATTGCCCGCGCAGGCGGCAACAGCGAATTGCACGTAGTGGACGAGCGCATCGTCGGCCATATGCCGAAAACGCTCAGCTTTGCCGAAGCCGCCGCCCTGCCATTGACCGCCATCACCGCCTGGGAGTTGCTGTTCGAGCGCCTGCAGGTACGCGAAGGCCAATCTGCGGACGGACAGAGCCTGCTGATCGTGGGTGCGGCCGGGGGAGTCGGATCGATCCTTACCCAACTCGCCAGCCAGCTGACCGGGCTCCAGGTGATCGGCACCGCCTCCCGCCCGCAAACCCAAGCCTGGGTGCGTGAGCTGGGTGCAGACCTGGTGATCGACCACAGCCAACCACTCAGCGAGGAACTCAAGCGCGCCGGTGTGGAGCAGGTGACCCACGTTGCCAGCCTGACCCAGACCGACCAGCATCTCGACCAACTGGTAGAGGCCCTGGCGCCGCAAGGCAAACTGGCGCTGATTGATGATCCGAAGTCGCTGGACATCACCAAGCTCAAACGCAAGAGCCTGTCGCTGCACTGGGAGTTCATGTACACCCGCTCGCTGTTCGAAACCGCCGACATGATCGAACAACACAAACTGCTCAACCGCGTGGCCCAGCTGATCGATGCCGGGACGCTGAAAACCACGGTTGGCGAGCACTTCGGCAGCATCAACGCGGCGAACCTGCGACGCGCCCATGAGTTGCTCGAGAGCGGCAAAGCGAAAGGCAAAATTGTCCTGGAAGGCTTCTAGAGGGCGCCGCGACGGTGTGGTCCGGACATGGGCGACACCGTCAGTCCGAGAGTTGACCGTTGTCACAATTACGACCTTGATCGGGTCTACAATCGAGGGCTCTGCAAGGCAAATCTTTTACTTATAGGAGGTCAGTAATGAAGATCCTGATAAAAGAAGTGGCCCGATCCCAGTGGCAGGTCCGTCTGGACCAACATGCCGTGACATTCCGCAGTGAGGCCGAAGCGCGCGCCTTTACCAGAACGCTGGAAGCGCGGCTGCACGCTCTCCATCAATTTCCCGACCAACAGCAGCGTGCTGCTGGCTGAGTCCGACCTCAAACCTGGGCTTGTACCAGCGCCCGGGCATTTTGCAATCGACGGGTGAGCATTGCGACGCTCACCACCAGTGCCCCGCACAGGCTGATGACCAAGGCCATCGGCATGGCCGTGCCGTCGTACAAAATACCGACCAGGGAAGCCGCGCCGGCGGCGACGCTGAATTGCAGGCAGCCGAGCAGTGCCGACGCGCTGCCGGCGCGGGCGCCCTGCCCGTTCATGGCACAGGCCGAGGCATTGGGCAGGATGCAGCCCAGGCTGGCGATGCAGATGAACAAGGGAATCAGCAGCGGCCACAGTTTTTCCGTGTGCAGTGCACTGACCGCCAGCAGCGCCACGCCTGCCGCGAGGTATACCCATACCGCGCGAGCCAGCAGGAATGCCGGTCCACGCTTGGCCAGGAGCCGGGCGTTGACCTGCGCGACCAGGATGAACCCCGCCGCATTGGTGCCAAACAGCCAGCCAAAATGCTCGGCCGGCACTCCGTAGAGCTTGATGAAGACGAAAGGTGAGCCGGCGATGTAAGCGAACATCCCGGCGATGGCGATACCGCCGGTCAGGGCGTGGCCGAGGAATACCCGGTCCGCAAGCAGCCGGCCGTACTGGCGCAACGAGCCCGAGAGCGGTTGACGCGGCATATTGGCCGGCATGCTTTCCGGCAACCCCAATGCCACGGCGACTGCCGCCAGCGCACTGAAACCGGTCAGCACCAGAAAGATCGACTGCCAGCCAGTGGTATTGACCAGCAGTCCGCCCAGCATCGGTGCCAGAATCGGCGCCAGACCCATCACCAGCATCAGCTGGGAAAACACCTTGGCCGAGCCCACCGCATCGCACTTGTCGCTGACGATTGCCCGGGAGATCACCATGCCTGCGCAACCGCCGAGCGCCTGAATGAAGCGCGCGCCGATCAGCCACTCGAGGTTAGGCGCAAAAGCGCAGGCCAATGAAGCAGCGGTGAATAACACCACGCCAGTGAGCAATGGCACCCGCCGGCCAAAACGGTCGGCAATCGGGCCGTAGACCAGTTGACCGATCGACAGCCCCAAAAAGTAGGCAGCCAGTGTCACTTGAACGTGTTGTTCATCGGTGCCGAAAGCCAGCGCCATCGCTGGGAAAGCAGGCAGGTAAAAATCGATCGCCAGCGGCGCAAACGCGCTAAGGGCGCCGAGAATCAAAATGGTACGGAAGTTCATCAGGCATCCAGTTGGACAGAGGTCAGCAGTCCCACAGTCTAGCCGCGCATGGACGCCTTGAACATTCCGATAGGTCGCTAACTAATAAAAACCTCAGGCGACCTTCGCTGCATAACCTTCCTCGATGATGATGGCGAGCACTTCTTCAGTCGACAGTTTGCTCTCGACTCCAACTTCTTTGGCGCCCAGATCGACCCGTACACTGGCCGCCGGATCCTTGGCCTGCAATGCCTGGGTAATGGCCTTGACGCAATGACCGCAGGACATGCCTTGAACGTTGAACACTTGCATGGGATGACTCCTGTTGATGAGATTGCGACCAGTCTTGAGCTTGCCACCATGGCAAGGTCAAGTTCTGAAGTGAACGGCCGGGCTGGCAATCGCCGCCGCGCTCGGCCAAGCTGCGAGTATCAATGACTTGGACATCAGGAGATTCAGCCATGCGCTGGTCAGCTCTCAGCCTGTTTGGCTTCCTTGGCCTCTTCGCGGCCCTGCCTTCGGCCAATGCTGCCGGGGAGGACTACGGGGTGCTGATTATTTCCCGCGAGCGCCTGGAAGTGTCGACCAACTGCGAAATTGGTGTGTACCTGCAAGACCAGCTGTCTGCGCGGCTGTTCCAGGAGCAGAGCACTTCATTCAATTTGCCGCCGGGTAATGTTTCCCTGCGCCTGAAGCTGCTGCCGGGCCAGGCCCCGGGCTGCAATCCGGGCATGCTTGCACCGGGCTCGCAAACCATCACGCTCAAGGCCGGGGATGTGTTGAAGTTCCGCATTGCGATGACGCAGGAAGGGATGTATCTCAAGCCTGCTGCGTTGGATTATTAAATCGCAGGAGCCCGGCTTGCGGGCGATGGCGGCCATGAAATCGCCATCGCTGGCAAGTCGGGCTCCTACGGGTTCCAGATGATATTGGCGCTTGACCTTGCCAGCATGGCAAGGTTGATCCTGTAGGCATCCACTACAGGGAGCGTGAACATGAGCGAGACCACTACGTTCGACCTGCCGATTGCCGGCATGACCTGCGCCAGCTGCGCCGGGAGGGTCGAGCGCGCCTTGAGCAAAGTGCGGGGCGCCAGCGCTGTCAGCGTGAACCTGGCCACCGAACAGGCTCGGGTGCAGGCGCCCGGAGACAGCCTGTCGGCGTTGATGGACGCCGTGCACCAGGCCGGGTACAGCGTGCCCCAGCAAAACCTGGAGCTGAGTATCGAAGGCATGACCTGCGCCTCCTGCGTCGGTCGCGTCGAACGAGCGCTGGCCAAGGTGCAGGGAGTGAAGAGCGTCAGTGTCAACCTGGCCAACGAACGTGCGCACCTGGAACTACTGGGCCAGGTCGACCCGCAAATCCTCATCGAGGCCGTCAGCAAGGCCGGTTACTCGGCCAGCGTCTGGGAGGTCGAACACTCCACCACCGATAATCAACAGCAGCGCCTGCACCGCGAACGCTGGATCGTGATCCTGGCCATGGCACTCGCCCTGCCGCTGGTCTTGCCGATGCTGCTGCAGCCGTTCGGCGTGCACTGGATGCTCCCGGCCTGGGCGCAATTCGCCCTGGCCACTCCCGTGCAGTTCATCCTCGGCGCACGCTTCTACGTGGCGGCCTGGAAGGCGGTGCGCGCAGGTGCGGGCAACATGGATCTGCTGGTCGCCCTGGGCACCAGCGCCGGGTACGGTCTGAGTATCTACGAATGGGCCACCGCTGCCGGGCGCATGCCGCACCTGTACTTCGAGGCTTCGGCGGTGGTGATCGCCCTGGTGCTGCTGGGCAAATACCTCGAAAGCCGCGCCAAGCGCCAGACCGCCAGCGCCATCCGCGCCCTCGAAGCCCTGCGCCCCGAGCGGGCGATCCAGGTGATCGATGGTCGTGAGCAGGACGTCGCCATCAGTGCCCTACGCCTGGATGACCTGGTGCTGGTCAAGCCCGGCGAACGTTTTCCGGTTGATGGCGAAGTCATTGAAGGCCAGAGCCACGCGGACGAAGCGCTGATCAGCGGCGAAAGCCTGCCGGTGCGAAAGCAGCCGGGCGACAAGGTCACCGGTGGCGCGATCAACGGCGAGGGTCGGCTGTTGGTGCGCACCCAGGCATTGGGCGCGGAAACCGTGCTGGCGCGCATCATCCGCCTGGTGGAAGACGCCCAGGCGGCGAAGGCGCCGATCCAGAAACTGGTGGATAAGGTCAGCCAGGTCTTCGTCCCGACCGTTCTGCTGATTGCACTGGCAACGCTGGTGGGCTGGTGGCTTTACGGGGCGCCCATCGAAACGGCGCTGATCAACGCGGTCGCCGTGCTGGTGATCGCCTGCCCTTGCGCCCTCGGCCTGGCCACTCCCACGGCAATCATGGCCGGTACCGGTGTCGCGGCGCGTTACGGAATCCTGATCAAGGATGCCGAGGCGCTGGAACGCGCCCATGAAGTCAGCGCCGTGGTGTTCGACAAAACCGGCACGTTGACGTCGGGCGCTCCGCGAATTGCGCACTTGAGCGCCATCGATGACGATGAAAATGCGCTGCTGCAAAAGGCCGGCGCCTTGCAGCGAGGCAGCGAGCACCCCTTGGCCAAAGCGGTGCTGGATGCGTGCGCCGAGCGCGGGCTGAGTGTCGCCGATGTCACCGACAGCCAGTCCCTGACCGGGCGCGGCATTGCCGGCTCGCTGGAAGGGCGACGCCTGGCCCTGGGTAATCGACGCCTGCTGGAGGAGACCGGCCTGCAGGCGGGCTCCCTGGCTGACTCGGCAAGCGCCTGGGAAACCGAGGGCCGGACGCTGTCCTGGTTGATCGAGCAAAGCCCCGAACCGCAAGTGTTGGGCCTGTTTGCCTTTGGTGACACCCTCAAGCCGGGTGCCCTGCAGGCGGTGCAACAACTCGGCGCGCGCAATATCAGCAGCCACCTGCTGACCGGGGATAATCGCGGCAGCGCCAAAGTGGTCGCCGACGCACTGGGCATCCAGGATGTCCACGCCGAAGTGCTGCCAGCCGACAAGGCCGCCACCGTCGCCGAGCTGAAGAAAACCGCAGTCGTGGCCATGGTCGGCGACGGCATCAATGATGCACCGGCCCTGGCCGCTGCGGACATCGGCATTGCCATGGGCGGGGGCACCGACGTGGCGATGCACGCCGCCGGTATCACCCTGATGCGCGGCGATCCGCGACTGGTGCCGGCAGCGCTGGAAATCAGCCGCAAGACTTACGCGAAGATCCGGCAGAACCTGTTCTGGGCCTTCGTCTACAACCTGATCGGCATTCCCCTGGCCGCCTTCGGCTTCCTCAATCCGGTGCTGGCGGGTGCTGCGATGGCGTTGTCGAGCGTCAGCGTGGTCAGCAATGCGCTACTGTTGAAAACCTGGAAGCCCAAGGACCTGGAGGACAACCGATGAACATCGGCCAAGCAGCCCGCCAAAGTGGCCTGAGCGCCAAGATGATCCGTTACTACGAATCCATCGGCCTGCTCAAAGCTGCGCATCGCACTGACAGCGGGTACCGCGTGTATGGCGACGACGACCTGCACACCCTGGCATTCATCAAGCGTTCCCGGGACCTGGGGTTCTCCCTGGAAGAGGTCGGCAAGCTGCTGACCCTCTGGCAGGATCGCCAACGGGCCAGCGCCGATGTTAAGGCCTTGGCCCGCCAGCATATCGATGAGCTGAACCAGAAAATCCGCGAGCTCGGCCAGTTGCGCGACACCCTGCAGGATCTGGTGGAACACTGCCAGGGCGACCAGCGCCCCGACTGCCCGATCCTCAAGAACCTGGCGTCGGGCTGCTGCGGCGAACCTGCCCATCCCACAACGGGACCGCGCGCTCCCCTGTAGGAGCGAGCCTGCTCGCGAAAAACCAGAGGGCGCAGCGGGGCATCAGGTAACCCGCGTCATCGTTAACGACCATCGCGGGCAAGCCTTACTCCCACAAGATAGGGTGGATACAAAAAACCCGGCCGAAGCCGGGTTTTTCATCAACCGATTACTGCATCCAGGGTGGAGGCGGCTCTTCGGCCTTGTTCGGTGGCGCGTCATCTGCCGCGCGCACCGCTTGCTTGCGCTCTTCATCCAGGCGTGCGGCCTCGATCTCGCGCATGATGCCGCCAACGTCAGCCAACTCTTCCGGCTCGTCGAACTCGCCCGTCAGGATGCTGGCCGGGTGCAAGGTGCCGGCTTCGTACAAGGCCCACATCTCCTTGGCGTACTTGGTCTTCTTCAACTCCGGGGCAAACCGCCCGAAATAAGAGGCCATGTTGCCGACATCCCGCTCCAGCATGTTGAACGCGTGGTTGTTCCCCGCCGCGTCCACTGCCTGTGGCAAGTCGATGATCACGGGGCCGGTCGGGGTCAACAGTACGTTGAACTCGGACAGGTCACCGTGCACCAGGCCGGTACACAACATCAGCACGATCTGCGAGATCAGGAACGCGTGATATTCGCGCGCCTGGTCCGGCTCCAGCACCACGTCGTTAAGACGCGGCGCGGCATCGCCGTACTCGTCGGCCACCAGTTCCATCAGCAACACGCCTTCGAGGAAGTCGTACGGCTTGGGAACCCGCACGCCAGCACCGGCCAGACGAAACAGAGCCGCCACTTCAGCGTTCTGCCAGGCGTCCTCGGTTTCTTTCTTGCCGAACTTCGAGCCCTTGGCCATGGCCCTGGCTTGACGGCTGTTGCGTACCTTGCGGCCTTCCTGGTATTCGGCCGCCTGACGAAAACTACGTTTATTCGCCTCCTTGTAGACCTTCGCGCAACGTAACTCGTTGCCGCAGCGCACCACATAAACAGCTGCTTCTTTACCACTCATGAGTGGGCGCAGCACCTCGTCGACCAGACCGTCCTCGATCAGGGGTTCAATGCGTTTTGGAGTCTTCATCAGCTTTTATTGTGGGTCCTTTATTACCAAACACGCGAAAGTCATTCGTTATACGGCAATCCACTCGCCGGTGGGAGGGGTTGCCGACCTATGAACGCTGCTATCTGCCTAAAGATGCACACAATGTGCCGATTCTGCGCCGTCAATTTGGCCGTATTTGGCGGTTTTTTCAACGGCGCGCGGGCTTATCAACGCTCGATAATCGCCGTTACACCTTGCCCACCCGCTGCGCAGATCGAGATCAGGCCACGGCCCTTGCCCGCCGCATCCAGCAGCTTCGCGAGGTTGGCGACGATGCGCCCGCCAGTCGCGGCGAATGGATGTCCGGCCGCCAGGGAACTGCCTTTGACATTGAGCCGGCTGCGGTCGATAGCGCCCAATGGGGCGTCGAGGCCCAGGCGAGTCTTGCAGTACTCCGGGTCTTCCCAGGCCTTCAAGGTGCACAACACTTGGGCGGCGAACGCTTCGTGGATCTCGTAGTAATCGAAATCCTGCAGCGTCAGGCCGTTGCGCGCGAGCAGGCGTGGCACGGCATACACCGGAGCCATCAGCAGGCCTTCGGCGCCGTTGACGAAATCCACCGCAGCGGTTTCGCCGTCGCGCCAGTAGGCCAGGATCGGCAAGCCGCGCTCCTTGGCCCACTCCTCACTGCCTAGCAGCACCAGGGAAGCGCCATCGGTCAGCGGCGTGGAATTGCCTGCGGTCAGGGTGCCCTTGGCGCTTTTTTCAAAGGCCGGTTTCAGCGCCGCCAGTTTTTCCAGGGTCAGCTCGGGGCGCAGATTGTTATCGCGGGTAAGCCCGAGGAACGGTGTCATCAGGTCGTTGTGCCAGCCTTCGCTGTACGAAGCGGCAAGGTTGCGATGACTCTCCAAGGCCAGTTGATCCTGGGCTTCGCGAGGAATGTTCCAGGTCTGCGCCATCAATTCGCAGTGTTGCCCCATGGACAAGCCGGTGCGCGGCTCGCCATTGCGCGGAAACTCGGGAATCAGGTGCTGCGGGCGCAACTGCAGGAAGGTTTTCAGTTTGTCGGCAGTGGTCTTGCCGCGATTGGCTTGCAGCAGGATTCGGCGCAGGCCTTCACTGACGCTGATCGGCGCATCTGAAGTGGTGTCGACGCCCCCGGCAATCGCGCAATCGATCTGACCGAGAGCAATCTTGTTGGCCACCAGCAATGCCGCTTCCAGCCCGGTGCCGCAAGCCTGCTGGATGTCGTAGGCCGGGGTCAGGGGAGACAGGCGCGAGCCGAGCACACATTCACGAGTCAGGTTCATGTCCCGCGACAGCTTGAGTACCGCCCCTGCAACCACCTCACCGATCCGCTGGCCGTGCAGGTTGTAGCGCTCGATCAGCCCTTCGAGGGCAGCGGTGAGCATCGCCTGGTTGCTGGCTGTGGCGTAGGGCCCATTGGAGCGAGCGAAGGGAATTCGGTTACCGCCGATGATCGCGACACGACGCAGTTGAGTCATGAAAAGCTCCTGATGAAATATTCCAATTCAAACGGCAAGCGTAGGCCTTATCTCGTGGATCGAACGACTGATCGCCATTCATGGTCCACACTTTGAACCCCAGCTACCGGAGTGCGTTCCATGTCAGACCGCTATATCGACTTCGCCAATTCATCCATCGGCCACCGCCTGGTCGGTGCCATGGGCCTGCCGTCGCCGGTGCGCCTGGAGCGCTGGCAAGCTGGCAGGCTGCGTCCGGTCGAAGGGGCACTGCTGATTGGCGGCGGCCCGCTGGCGGAGAAAGTCAGTGCTTTCGCTAACCGCCTGACCGATGCGATCTACGGTTACGGCACCGAGCCGTCAATGGCCACCCCGTGGATCCCCGGGCATGGTTCCAAGCTCAAGGCCGTGGTGTTCGATGCCAGCGACCTGGTGCACACCGACCAGCTCAAGCAATTGCGTGAGTTTTTCCAGCCACTGATGAAAAACCTCGATCACAGCGCGCATCTGGTGATTCTCGGCCGCTCGCCACAAGGCTTGAGCGACCCGTTTGCCGCCAGCGCCCAGCGCGCACTCGAGGGCTTCAGCCGGTCGCTGGCCAAGGAACTGCGCAGCGGCGGCACCCTGCAACTGATCTACGTCGGCGAAGGAGCCGAGGACCAGCTGGAAGGTCCGCTGCGGTTCTTCCTGTCGCCCAAAAGCGCGTTCATCTCCGGCCAGGTCATCCGCCTGGCCGCGTGCGACACCCCGGTGACCGACTGGACTCGCCCCCTGGCCGGGCGCAAGGCGCTGGTCACTGGCGCGGCACGGGGCATCGGTGCCTCCATTGCCGAAACCCTGGCCCGTGATGGCGCCGAAGTGCTGCTGCTGGATGTGCCACAAGCCAAATCCGATCTTGAAGCCCTCGCCGCGCGCCTCGGCGGGCGCAGCATTACCCTGGACATCTGTGCCGAGGACGCTGCTGCGCAACTGATTGAGCAACTGCCCGATGGCATCGACATCGTGGTGCACAACGCCGGCATCACCCGGGATAAAACCCTGGCCAACATGACGCCGGAATTCTGGGATGCAGTGCTGGCGGTCAACCTCAATGCCCCGCAAGTGCTGACCAAGGCACTGCTCGACCACGGCACATTGCGCGACAATGCCCGGGTGATTCTGCTGGCGTCCATCAGCGGCATCGCCGGCAACCGCGGGCAAACCAATTACGCCGCGAGCAAGGCCGGGCTGATCGGTCTCGCAGAAGCCTGGGCGCCGTTGCTGCAGGAACGCGGCATCAGCATCAATGCCGTGGCACCCGGCTTCATTGAAACCCAGATGACCGCGCACATCCCCTTCGCCCTGCGCGAAGCCGGGCGCCGCATGAGTTCGCTGGGCCAGGGTGGTTTGCCGCAAGACGTTGCCGAAGCTGTCGCCTGGCTTGCCCAGCCTGGCACCGGGGCATTCACCGGGCAGGCGCTGCGAGTCTGCGGGCAAAGCGTTCTGGGAGCCTAGACATGACGACCGACTGGCACACACTCGAGCGCGACCCGAGCCTGACGGACCTCTACATCCGGGCCGCCACTCGACGCAAAATCACCGGCACCACCCTGCCTGACTGCGGATTGCGCAGCTGGGTCGATGTTGACGCCGGGCGCCTGGCGGCCTATCGCAAAGTCTGCGGTTTCGCCGACAACGCCCTGCTGCCGCCCACCTATCCGCACGTCCTCGCGTTCGCGTTGCAGATGCAACTGCTGACAGCCAAGGAGTTTCCTTTCCCGTTGCTCGGGCTGATCCACTTGAGCAATCGCATCCGCGTCCTGCGCCCGATGGGCGGCGTCGGCCGGGTGCGGGTCAGCGTGCAAGTGCAGAACCTGCAGCCCCACGCCAAGGGTGCCACGTTCGATCTGGTGACCACCCTGGATGATCAAATCGGACCGTTATGGGAAGCCGAAAGCCGGATGCTCTGTCGCGGCGTCAAACTCGAAGGCGAACCGGTGGATGAAGTGCTGGCGTCCACGTTGCCGCTGACTCAAGTAGCGCAATGGCAAGCACCTGCGGACATTGGCCGGCAGTACGCCAAGGTCTCCGGCGACTACAACCCGATCCACCTGAGCGCGGCCAGCGCCAAACTGTTCGGCTTTCCCACCGCGATTGCCCATGGCTTGTGGAACAAGGCCAGGACCCTGGCGGCGCTTGCCGATCATTTGCCGGCTGCGAATGTAGAGATTGCCGTGCAATTCATGAAACCGGTGCGCCTGCCCAGCGAGGTGACGTTGCTGGCGAGTGCAGCGGGATCGAGCGGGGATTTTCAGCTGCTGGGCTCTGGGGAGCTGGAGCATATGATGGGGCGTTGGTCACCGATTGCTTGAGGACGAAGCGCCTCCAATTGTATATATCACTAAGGTTTATGAACCCTGCAAATCTGAGCAAAGCCTTTGATTTAAAACACATTAAATCAATCAATCATTCCCCCTACACAAGGCGTTAATACCAACTGGAGAATGGTATTGGCGCCCCCTTGCGACTGTCATGTCTACAACGGACGAAGGCATTGCCGGCAACAGAAACCGGCGAGCCATCGAAGACAACGATCGTTGTAACAGGTGCAAGGAATACCTCTCATGAAAACCCAAGTTTGGTGCAAATCAGCAATCGCCATGGCGCTCGCCCTGTCCCTCGGCCTGACCGGCTGCAGCAGCGGCGGCGGCGGTCATCACAGCAGCTCCGACAGCTCATCCCCCGACAGCACCGCAGGCGCCGGAACCGGCGGCGCGGGTGACTCTGGTGGAACCGGCGGCGCCGGTGATGGCACCGCAGGCACTGGCGGGACCGGTGGTACTGGCGACGGCACCGCAGGTACTGGTGGAACGGGTGGCACCGGTGGCGATAACACTGCAGGCACCGGCGGCACGGGGGGAACCGGAGGCACAGGCGGTACCGGTGGCGGCACTACTGACCCGACCAACCCGACCAACCCTACAGACCCGACCGATCCAACCAATCCGACCAACCCCGGCGTCACTCCGCTGGTGACCACCACCCTGGTCCAGGACGTCGGCAAAACCGTCAGCGGCGTAGGCGATGGAGTTGGCCAGGTCGGCGACAGCCTGGGCAGCGTGCCCGTGGTCGGCGGCGTGGTGCAGAGCGCAGTCAACACCACCGGCAATGTCGTCAGCACCTTGGGTGACGGCGTCGCCAATGGCATCGGCAAACTCGATACCGACCCCAATGGGCTGGGCGTCACGGCGGCATCGGTAGGCGGCGTGGTGCAGGATGTCGGCAATGGCGTCTCCGACGTCAGCGGCAAGCTCGCCACCGCCACCAGCAGCATCCCGGTGGTGGGCGGCGTGGTCACCAAAGTCGCTCCCGTGCTGGACGGCGTCGGTGAAAAAGTCACCATGCTCGGGGATACCCTGAGCACTGCCACCACCACTGGCCCGCTAGGAACGGTAACCAAGGAAGTCGGGAGCAAGCTCGTCCCCGTGATCGCCATGGTCGAGACCACCACCAACAAGATCGGCGATGCCACCGGGCTCGGTGATCCGCTAAAAGGCATCGTGCACAAAGTCGGCGACACCGTGAATGGTTTGGGCGACAAAGTCACTCTGGCCGGTAACGGCAATGCCCTGACCAACACTGTCGGCGGCGCCTTGAGCAACACCGGCACAGCGGTCGGCAAAGTCGGCGGGCTGGTTTCCAACGGCACCGATTCAGGCGCCGGCGGTGGCCTGGGTGGCGCCTTGGGCGGCACTGGTTTGCTGCAGACCGTCGGCGGCGCGGTGGTCAATGTCGGCAGTGGGCTTAACGCCGGCAGCACCAGTGGCGTGGTCAGTGCGGGGGGTGTGACAGCCGTGGCGGCAGGCAATCTGGTGGCGTCGGTCAACACTGTATTGGGCGGCTCCGGTGCCCCCAACACGGCAGCCACCGCGCCTCTGGCGAGCCTCGGCACTGCGGTGGGCACCGGCCTGAATCCGGTCACCACCGCCGTCACCGGCCTGACCCAGAACGTCGGCGCAGCGACCGGTCTCGGCGCACCGGTCAGCGGGCTGACCAACCAGGTAGGCGGCGCGGTCAGCAACCTTGGCACGGCGATCGCTACCAGCACGCCTAACCCGGTCGTGGCAGCAGTCGGCAACACGGTCACCACGGTGGGCGCCACCGTTGGCGCAGTTGGCGGCCTGGTCAATGGCGCGCCAGCCGAGGGCGGCGCCACCGGTGGTCTCGGTGGTTTGCTGGGCGGCCTCACCGGCAAATTGAGCGGCAAGAACCGTTAGATTTTGCACCCGGCCGATTCGACGGCCTTATCTACAGCGCCTACGCTTGGTTGAAGGCGGAAGATTCGAAAGAGTCTTCCGCTTTTTCTTTGGAACATGATGATCCAGGCGAAGTAGTAATTTGAACATGGAGTGTCCTATGCGCCTCTTGGCATCCTTGCTTGCTCTGACCGTCAGTACCGCCGCCCTCGCCGACACCCTCCCCAGCTTTCTCAACAGCAACGAAACCACCCGCAACCTGCCTGCGCCGAATTTGCCCGCCGACGCCTACCGCCCCAGCACTGCGCCACTCTCGGTGCCGGAACCCGGCGCCACCCAGGCGCAGCCCTTGATGATGAACACCCGCATCAAGTTGCGAACCGTGCAGATCGAAGGCGGAACCGTCTACCCGCTGAGCGAACTGGCCACGCTGTACCAACCCCTGATCGGCCACGAAACCAGCCTGGCCGATCTGATCGAGGCAACCCGCAGCATCACCCGACGCTACCAGCAGGATGGCTACCTGCTGTCCTATGCCTTCCTGCCGCAACAGCGGTTCGACGATGGAGTGGCGCGGGTCGTGCTGGTCGAAGGCTATATCAAGGATTACCAGCTGCAGGGCGACATCGGACGAGTCCAGGGCCTGCCCGACAAACTGGTGGCCAAGCTGCAGGCCGAACGCCCGCTGACACGCAAGACCTTCGAGCGCTACACCACGCTGATGAGCCGAATCCCCGGCGTCACCTTGCAGGCACAGGTGCCGCCACCGGGCACCACCGACGGCGCCGCCTATCTGGTCGCCCAGGCCAGCCGAAAACCTTTTACCAGCACCCTGAGCGCCACGGAAAACAGTCGCAACGGCACCCAGGCCTTGCTCGGTCTGAGCAGCAATTCCCAGACGTCCATGGGCGAGCAACTGAGCCTCAGCGGGCTGTTTCCGCCGGGCGAAGATCACGAGCATTACTACCGTCTGGACTACAACCAGTTTGTCGATGCGGAGGGCACGCAGCTGGCCCTTTCCGCCTCACGCTATCGCGCCGATCCGGGCACCAACGTGCTGACCGACAATGGTCTGGAGCTCAAGCCGCACCGTGAAAATGACCGTTACTCGATCGGCCTTAGTCATCCGCTCATTGCCTCTCCTAACGAACAGCTCAGCGTCAGCTCACGGCTGTACGCGGTCAATGACAAGACCCGCTACAAGGTTGTCGGCTTTCCGGTGAGCGTCGACATCAACAGCGACGTGCGTGCCCTCGCGTTCGAAGGCGACTGGCGCAAAGCCGATGCCAAACAGTTGCGCATCCTTAGCGGCGGGGTCTATCAAGGAATTGACGGCATGGGGGCCGACACCAATAACAGCGATCTCGACCTCGACTTCTTTCGCCTGCGTTTGTCCGGAGTGCAGAGCGACCGGTTCTTCGACAACTGGCAGGGAGTCCTTTCGGCGGCGTTGTACTGGAGCGACGACACCCTGCCCGACAGCGAGCGAGCGGTATTCGGCGGGCAGAATTTCGGCCGCGGCTACCCCGACGATCAAGCCTCCGGCGACAAGGGCTGGGGCGTGGCGTACGAGGTCAACTACAGCTTCAATCGCGACTGGAGCTGGGTAAAAATCCTCCAGCCTTATGTGGTGTTCGATCGCTCGAAGACCTGGTTCAACCAGCTGCCGGTGCAGGGCAACAACCTGTCTTCGGGCGCGATCGGGTTAAGGTTTGGCGATGCCAAGTACTACAACATTGCCCTGGAGGCCGCCAAGCCGATGTCGGAGCAAGCGCTGGACACCTTCAACCGCAAGCCGCGGTACAGCATCAGCTTCAGTTACCAGCTGTGAGCCATTGTCGGGGTTCACGCCGGATGGCGGAGCTACGCAAATCCGTAGGAGCCCGGCTTGCCGGCGATGGCGATCTTGCGGACGCCATCGCTGGCAAGCCAGGCTCCTACGGGGATTGGGGTGTACGTGGACTGAATCCGGGGTCAGCGGGAGGTCACGTGGGGCAGGGGCTGCGGGAACAGGTTGTTCAGTGTTTCCAGCAGTCGTACGTGGTAGATGGGCTTGCGAAACAGGTCGAGCACCTGCAGGCGCAGCATGTCGCTGACGTCCTCCATGTCTGCGTGCCCGGACGTGACGATCACCGGTAGATGCTGACGCGAGGTGTGTTCGCGCAATCGCTTGATCAGCGACATGCCGCTTTCCTCCGGCATGCGCAGATCGGTGATCACCAGGGCGATGTCGGGATGGCGCGTGAGATGGTGCAGGGCGAGTTTGACCGAAGTTGCCGTGAAGCAACTAAAGCCCTCGCCCTCCAGCAGTTCGGCAAGTTCCAGCAGCGCGTCTTCTTCGTCGTCGACCAAGAGCAACTGCTGGCGTGGGAGTGAAGGTACTGTCATGTGGCGTTCCGCTACCGAAAACCCAGGTTTAACCACATTAGTCGACGATTAAAAATACGCCCGATTAATCTTATGTTGTACCCGGTTTTTTAACGGTCACGCCGCCAATCTCTTTGTTGAGATTGGTAAATATGTCAAAGACTCGATCTCCGATAGGTGTCATGAACCCAACAATCATCACCGCCACCATCGCCGCGACAATCGCGTACTCGATACCCGAAGCCCCTTCAGTACTTTCAAAAAACACGCGAACTTTCACATACAGTTTAAGAAACATCTGACAACTCCTTGGGCCCCTGGGCACCGGTATCACGGACCGAGACATAGTTGCTCCGTGCCATCAGAGCATTGTCAACAAACCCACCCCCAGCAAGTGTAAAAACGGATTAATCACAAAGTATTAATCCTTTGTAAATCACCGAAATTAAACCCCGGCTTTTCGGCCACTTTTCAAACTTCTGACAGATATTTTCATTCTGGTTAATGGCATTTCGCTTTACCTGCGCTACCGTCAAATAGCGAAATCGTTGAATGTTCATAGCTGCCTAAGCACGAATTTACCCCGTCTGGATATGGGCCAAGTCTTGCAGCAGGAAAGGGAGAGCCGTCATGAACAGTCGCGTCACCATGGGCCTTGCAGGGTTGTTGTTAGTCGCAGCGGTCGCCGCCGGCTACTGGGGATTGATGCTCAGCCGTGCACCCGCCGCCGAACCTGTCGAGGCACCTGTCGCGGTTGCCGCCATTGAAAAAACCGTCGCCACCGCCGAAGACCAGACCCGCCAATCGGTGGTCGTGGTGGTGCACGATGTGGCGCCATTCACGCCATTGACCGCCGCCGACCTCGCCGTGGAAAAGCTGCGCAGCGCGCCAGCCGGCAGTCTGGGCAGCATCGACCAGGCGGTCGGCCGCACGCCGTGGCGCACACTCACTGCCGGCACCTGGTTGAGTGAAGACAGCTTCGAAACCGGTGGCGCCCTGGCGCGCATGATTCGCAGTGACGAGCGTGCACTTGCGGTTGCAGTCGATGAAGTGATCGGCGCCGCAGGGCAGCTGGCGCCGGGCGACTATGTCGATGTGCTGCTGTACCTGCGCCAGGACGAGAGCAACCCGCAACAGTCGGCACAGATCGTCATCCCGGCCATGCGCGTGCTGGGAGTCGGCGACCAGCTCGGCCTGACCAACGACGGCAAGCCTGCCACTGCGCCCCTCAACGCCGAAGAAAAGCTCAAGCAGGACCAGCGCCGCATCGCTGCCCGCACCGTGCTGCTGGCCGTGCCGGAACCGTTGCTCAGCCGCCTGATGCTGGCGACCCAGGTGGGCACTTTGCGCCTGGCGGTGCGCAGCGCCGAAGAGCAGCGCCTGGCCCGTTACTGGGCTGGGGAAAGCGACACCCCTGGGAATCTCGATGCGGCCAACAGCGGCCTGTTCCAGTTCACGCAGCTGGCCCTCGGCGGCGCGCCGAAAATACCCGTCAGCAGCCCTGCGCGCACCGCCGTCGCACGGCCTGCCGTGGAAGTCATTCGTGGTAACCAGGTTACTCAACAAACTCCCTGATCGAGCAAGGATGCAGTTCTATGCCCAGTCGTTCCATGCCGATACTTTGTCCGCTGTTCGCTTGCCTGATGTTGGCGACGGCTGACTCCAGCCTTGCCGCCTCCAGCAATTGCACGGCTCTGAGTCCGTTGCCCAGCGTGCTGGAGGTGGGCGAAGGATTGCAGCAGGAGCTGCAATCACCGGTTGCGATCACCCGCCTGGCCGTTGGTGACCCAAAGATTGCCGACGTGCGCACCACTGGCGCCAGCGGTTTCCTGCTCACGGGCGTCGCACCCGGTGCGACCAGCCTGATGGTCTGGACCGCCTGCTCGACCACGCCGCGCCAGACCATGGTGTTCGTCCAGGGCAAGGCGACGGCCGCGCTGACCGCCGTCGCGCTGCCTTCCGAAGAAGCGTTGCTGCCATCCCAGGTGCAGACCGACATCCGGTTCGTTGAAGTCAGCCGAACCAAACTCAAGGAGGCCTCGACCTCGATTTTCGGTACCCGCGGCAACTTCCTGTTTGGTGCGCCGCGCACCTTGCCGACCATCGATGGCGTGGTTCAGCCGCGGCTGCCAGTGAATAACGATCAGTTCAATTTTTCCTGGATCGGCGGCAAGACCATGGTGATGATCAATGCCCTGGAAGGCAGCGGGTTCGCCTACACCCTGGCACGTCCCAGCCTGGTGGCGCTGAGCGGGCAGAGTGCGAGTTTCCTGGCCGGTGGCGAAATCCCCATCCCGGTGCCCAGCTCCGGCAGTGACAACGTGTCGATCGAGTACAAGGAGTTTGGCATCCGCCTGACGCTGACCCCGACCATCGTCGGCAGCAACCGCATTGCCCTGAAAGTCGCGCCGGAAGTCAGCGAGCTGGACTACAGCAACGGCGTCAACATCGCCGGCACCGTCGTCCCGGCACTGACGGTACGCCGCACCGACACCAGCATCTCCCTGGCCGATGGCGAAAGTTTTGTCATCAGCGGCCTGATCAGTACCCGCAACAGCTCTCAGGTGAACAAGTTTCCGGGGCTGGGTGACATCCCGATCCTCGGGGCGTTTTTCCGCGACCAGAACATCAATCGCGAAGAACGTGAACTGTTGATGATCGTCACGCCGCACCTGGTCCAGCCACTGGCGGCGAATGCGCAATTGCCATCACTGCCAGGGGAAAAGTTGCGCAACTACGATCCGAATTTCTACCGCATGTACTTCCTCGAAAACGGCAACTTCGATAAACGCAGCGGGTTATCGCAATGAGCCAGAGCCTGAGTCAGACCTTCCTCGCCATCACGCGCAACAACACCGACCTGGAGTGGCTGCAGGGCGCGCTCGCGCCCTTGGGCCAGGTGGTCAGCGCCGGTGGCGGCAGCCTCGACGAACTGCTGGCGCTGGTGGACGTGACGTTCGCCAGCCTGGTGTTCATCGGCCTCGATCGAGACCACGTGGTGGCCCAGAGCGCGCTGATCGAAGGCGCCCTGGAAGCCAAGCCAATGCTCGCGATCGTCGCGCTGGGCGACGGCATGGACAATCAACTGGTGCTCAACGCGATGCGCGCCGGTGCCCGGGATTTCGTCGCGTATGGCTCGCGTTCCAGTGAAGTCGCAGGCCTGGTCCGGCGCTTGAGCAAGCGCCTGCCACCGGTGACCCCCAGCACTCATCTGGGTGGCCTGACTGTGCTGTATAGCGTGCAGGGCAACGCCGATGGCGCGTTGCTGTCGACCCACCTGGCGCAAGTGGTGCAAAAGAGCGGGCAACAAACCCTGTTGCTGGACCTCGGCTTGCCCCGCGGTGACAGCCTGGCGTTGCTCGGTTTGGAGAGTTCGTTTCACTTCGGCGATGCCCTGCGCCACTTGCGTCGCCTGGACTCGACGTTGATCGACAGCGCCTTCAGCCGCTGCGAAGCCGGCTTGCGCATCCTCGCCTATGCCAGTACCGATGAACCCCTGGAACACACCAGTGCGGCGGAGCTGTACATGTTGCTCAGCGCACTGCGTCATCATTTCCAGCACATCGTAGTGAACCTGACGGGGCAGCAGGATAGCGAGGCGCTGCGGACGTTCGTCAGCCACTGTGACAAGTTGCTGTGGTACACCGATCAGAACGTGCTGGACTGCCGGCGCAACCTCGCGATCCTGAATTTCTGGCGCGAAAAAGGCATGAAGCTCGAGCATTCCCGGCTGTTGGTCGACCGCTACCTGCGCGACGTCGCACCCGACGCCGATACCTTGGGCAAGAGCTTCGGCATGGAGGTCATCGCCACCCTCGCCAACAGCCCGCAGGTACGTCTCAACGCCAAGAACCAGGGCGTCTCGCTGTTCGAACTGGCCCCGCGGGAAACCTTGACCCAAGGCTTGCGCACGCTTGGCGAGCGCCTGGCCAAACGGTCCGAAGGTATCGTCAAACCCAAGGCCGGATGGTTCGAGCGATTGCGGGGTACGCAATGAACAGTGAAAAACTTTTCGGCGCGCCGACTCGCAGCACGGTCGGCAATACCGACCATGAAGGCCTGAAACTGGTGCTGCACCGCTACATCATCGACGCCATCGAAGAGTCCGGAAAAAACCTGCTGGAGGGTACCCGGCAGGTGCTGTCGCAGTTCGTCATCGACAAAATCGCCGAGTACATTGCCCGCCTCCATTTGGCGATCTCGCGTTATGAAATGGAGCGCCTGGCCGAAGAAATAGTCGATGAGCTGACAGGCTTCGGTCCCCTCGAAGTGCTGCTGCGCGACCCGGCGGTGACCGAAATTCTGGTCAACGGCCCACACCGGGTATTTATCGAACGCGACGGCGTGCTGCATCAGAGCGACTTGCGCTTCATTGATGCACACCATGTCGAACGGGTGATGCAACGCATTCTTGCGCCACTCGGGCGACGGCTCGACGAGTCCTCGCCGATGGTCGATGCGCGCCTGCCCGATGGCAGCCGGGTCAATGCCATCATCCCGCCAATTGCCCTCGACGGCCCGTGCCTGTCGATCCGTAAATTTCGCAAGGACATGCTCAAGAGCTCGGACCTGATGGCGATGCAAACCATCGACCAGGCGATCTTCGATTTCATCCAGGAGGCTGTCGGCAAGCGCTGCAACATCCTGATCAGCGGCGGCACCGGCACCGGCAAGACCACCCTGCTGAATATCCTCAGCCAGCTGATCAATCCTCACGAGCGCCTGGTGACCATCGAAGACGTTGCCGAACTGCAACTCGGCCATCCGCACGTGGTGCGCCTGGAAACCCGCCCGCCAAATGCCGAGGGCCACGGCGAGGTGAAGGCCAGCGACTTGATCCGCAACGCCCTGCGGATGCGCCCCGACCGGATCATCCTCGGCGAAATTCGCGGAGTCGAAGTGGTCGACGTGCTCACCGCGATGAACACCGGTCACGATGGCTCGATGAGCACCGTGCACGCCAACAATGCGCAGGATGCGTTGCTGCGCCTGGAGACCCTGGTGGGCTTGACCGGCCGCAGCATAGCCGAGCGCACCCTGCGGCAGATGATCTGCGCGGCGCTGGACGTGGTGATCCAGTTGACGCGCATGCCCGACGGCCGCCGCTGCGTCAGCGAAGTGGTGGAAGTCGTTGGTATCCGCGAAGACGTGTACGTCACCAACACCTTGTTCCGGCTTGATCGACGTAGCGGTTTCGGCTTTCTGCGCGAGGCGGTCAACCCCGCCGGCGACAAGCTGCGCCGCGACTCGCTCAGCGCCCAACATTGACCGCGAGGCACACATGATCGGCCCCCTTTTGCTGTGCCTGATTTGTCTGTTGCTACTGGGCTTTTCCGTGCGCCTGTTCTACCAGGGCGTACGCAAATCCGGCAGCGAACGGGTACTGCAACGCTTGGCCCAGGGGCAACCGGAACTGGTGCCGGAAAAAACTCAGTGGTCCGCCCTGGAGCGGGCATTTCTGCGTGCGGGCCTGGGACGCCCCACTGACCGCCTGGGAATCTGGCTGGCGCTGTGGGCGGTGGCGATGCTGCTGGGTTTGGCGCTCGCGAACTGGGTTGGCTTGGTGTTGATGCTGGTGGTGCCGCCGCTGGCGCTGCGGGTGTATGTGTCCTGGCGCTACCACCGCCAGGTCCGCCGGATCGTCGAGCAGTTGCCGCAGCTGCTGGACCACACGGTACGCAGTCTGAAATCTGGGCGCACCTTGGCAGATGCAGTGATGGGCGCCATCGATGTCAGCGAAGATCCATTAAAAACTGCCATGGGCCGGGTTCAGCGCAATGTGCAATTGGGTGTGAACCTTCCAGACGCGGTGAATGACTTTGCCGAACTGTACGAGCAGGACGAGCTGCGCATGTTCGCCCTGGGCCTGAAGGTCAATCACCGTTATGGCGGCAACGCCAGCGAGCTGCTGGAGAACCTGATCAAACTGATTCGCGAACGCGAGCAAGGTAGCCGCCAGCTGCGCGCACTCACTGGCGAAACCCGCATGACGGCCTGGGTCCTGGGCTCTTTGCCGCTGATCCTGGTGGGCTATTTCATGCTGAGCAATCCCGGCTACATGCTGGGGATGTGGAATGACGACGGTGGGCGGCAGATGCTGATCATCGCTGTGTGCCTGCAGGTCACCGGTTGCCTGGCGCTGTGGCGCATGTTGCGGAGCGTATGAGATGGCCGTCGCGATGATCGTAAGTTCGCTGTTGCTGCTTGGGGCCGTGTTGTTGATGCTCGCCAGCCTGCTGGAGCGGCACCGCCGCGAACGCCAGGTCAGCCAGCGCCTGCAGGGCCAGATGGTGCGGGACAATCGCCTGGGCACCTTGCTGCGCGCCGTTGGCGACAGCAAGGTCGGGCAACGCAGCGTCAGCCTCGACACCGAAACCCAGCTGCTGCTCAACCGCGTGGGCTGGCGCCGCGCCCGCCAGCGCTCGATGTTTGCCGCGCTGCAAATCGGCACTCCACTGGTGATGCTGGGCCTGGTTATCGCGCTGCAACCGCTGCTTTATCCGCAGGCGAGCAACCACTGGATCGCGCCATTTTTTGCCGTGGCCGTCGGTTACCTGCTGCCCAAGCGCCTGCTGGCATATGCGGCCAAGAGGCGGCAAAAACAAATCGCCGTGGAAATCTCCACGCTGATTCCCTTGCTGCGCATCCTGTTCGAATCGGGGATGGCCGTTGAGCAGTCCTTGCGCGTGTTGAGCGTCGAGGCCCAGCGGCTGTTGCCACAGACCACCCGCGAGCTGAGCCTGATTCTGGCCCGGGTCGACTCCGGCCTGGAGCTGGGGCAGGAATTGAACAAGGCCGCCAACATGCTGGCGATCGACGAATTCACCGACACCTGCGTGATCCTGCAGCAACTGATCCAGCAAGGCGGCGGTGCGATGAAGTCGCTGTTGGCGCTCAAGCAGCTGCTCGACGATCGTCGCCTGACCAACCTGCAGGAATACATCTCGAAAATGTCGGCGAAGATGTCGGTGGTGATGATGGTGTTTCTGTTTCCAGCGCTGTTGATCGTCCTGGCTGGCCCGGGTTTTACCGCGATTGCCCGGGCATTCTCGTCCTGATTCCGGGCTCTTCAAGAGGTCATTTATGAAAGCACTGATTGCCGCTATGAGCCTGCTGATGCTGAGCGGATGCGCCACCACTGGCCAGGCCCCCTGGTCCGCACTGACTTCCTCCGCCAGTTGCGCCAAACCCAGTGCCGATCAGGAGCTGGCGCTGAACCTGGCGGATGACATGGCCAAGGACGGCAAGCTGCACGCCAGCCTCGCCAACCTGCAGAGCCTGCCGGACAATCTGGCGGACGTGCGCCTGCGCAAGGCCCGGGTCTATCGCTTGCTCGGACGCAGCGATGCCGACCCCTTGTACCGCAGCCTGCTGGGCAGTTGCCGCGCCGCCGAAGCCGAACACGGCCTTGGTCAACTCGCGGCTGGCCGGGGCGACAACGGCCAGGCCCAGGCACACCTGCAACGAGCCGCACGGCTCGCGCCGACTGACGAAAAAATCCGCAATGACCTGGGCGTGGTCTACATGAATCAGCTGCGCCTGGACGACGCACGCTTCGAGTTCCTGACGGCGATCGAGCTCAAGCAGAGCGATCAACTGGCAGCAGTGAATTTGGTGGCGTTGCTGATCTATCAGGACAACTGGCAACAGGCCGGCGAACTCGTCAGCCGCGCGGGCTTGAGCCCGGAACAATTCGGCGACGCCAAGGCTCGCGCCGAATCACTCAAGGCCCCTGCCACACGGCCGTCCACCAGCGGCCAGGTGGCGCTCGTCACTGACTCGATGAAGTAGAGGAGAACACCATGAAACTGATCATCCTGTGCTGCCTCCCCCTGCTGAGCCTCCCAGCCCTGGCCCTCGACGCCGGCCCCTCTTCACCGCAGCAGCAGGAAACCGAAGGATGGCTGGTGTTGCAGAGCCGCAATCAGGCGGCTTCCAACATCCCTCAAACAGCCACGGCCGCCGAACGGGAAAGAGCCATGGCGCGGTTCCTGAAAAGCTTCGAGTATCCGATTCCGGAGTTTTATGAGCAGGATACTGGGGGGACTTTGGAGGGGAATTGATGGCGATTCTTGTACCTGTCGGAGCAAGGCTCGCCCGCGATTGAGATCTGCAGTCGACACATTTGCCGCAGACACACCGCCATCGCCGGCAAGCCGGCTCCTACAAGGGCTCGTGTAGACAAAACAAGCGCAGCGCGCCGGCTTGATGCCTTGGTCGGCCCGAAGGCCGCCACGGCGAGGCTGTTGATCGCGGACGCCCATTAACCACGCTGGCCGAACGCAGGCATTGCGCAGCGGGGAAACCGGCAAGGATGCCGGTTTAGCCGCGCTGGGGCAGGGACGCCCCATCGCGGCGACCCGCGGAGCAATGCCTGCGTTCGGGCACACCGAGCCTAGGCGAGGTGCCGAGTGGTGGGGCAAAAGCGCTTTGGTTACTTTCGCGCTTTTCGAAAGTGACACGCCGTAAGGGCGGAACCAATAGAAGCCATTACCGCAGAAATGGATATGTACCCAAGACCAGATCAAAAGATCGCAGCCTCGTTTCACTCGGCAGCTCCTACAGTTTGAACAAGCTCAACCGTTGGAACTGCGGCGGGGCAAGCCTTGCTCCCACAAGAGCAACGGCAGCCCCAACTCCCAGTGCGTCCTGAGCCTCTGCCGTAGAGTGATCAGTGCGCCGTGACTCTCTGCCGCAAACCCGAGTTATTAGGCTACAACGCCAGCGCCAACTGCGTGCGATTGTGCATGTGGGTCAAGCGCAAAACCTGCGACACATACAGCTTCACCGTGTTTTCGGTAATCCCCAACTCGCAGGCGATCTGGTAATTGGTTTGCCCCTTGCCCACCAACCGCGCCACATCCAGTTGCCGAGGCGAGAGTTGATTGAAGACCGGTGGAATTTCCAGCCGCTCAGTACCGCCGAACGGATCTTCTCCAGACTCGGACGCACCGCGCCGCGATGGGCTGCGCCGCACCTTGTCCAGGTCCTGATACAGATCATCGATGGACTCGGAAAGAGACTGCAGCTTCTGATTCAAGTGCCCCAGCTGCAGACTCTTTTGCCGCTCGTGCAACACCGCTTCCTGGCGGCGCAAACCGTCCAGCAATTCATCCAGGTCGATAGGTTTCTGATAGTAGTCGGCAAAGCCCGCGCGGAGCGCCTTGATCACATCCTGCTTGTCCGCGCGGCCAGTCAGCATGATCGCTTCGAACACCCGGTGATTGCCGCACAGGCGCTGCAACTCCTGAACCAGCTCAATGCCATCCATGCCGGGCATGTGCAGGTCACAGAGCACCAGCCCGACATCGGCGTCATCGGTAAATCGATCGATCGCTTCCTGACTGGACTCACAGGGAACGCACTGATAACCACTGCTCCCGAGAAACTCGCTAAGTTCTTCGACGATCAACGGCTGATCATCGACTACAAGGACTTTTACCGCCGAGGTGAGCTTGTTCACGTGCTACTCCATGCCGAAGCCAAACACTGGCTATTCCTGTACCGACAGCCACAGGCTGTACAACTACGACTGACTTGAAAGTAGACGCACTTCTCGACTCTGTACATATGACAAGCGATTAGCGGAGACAGGCCATGGTCAATGCAGCCCCTGCCAACACAAAGGGCGCAAATGGCTGTTTTTTTGACATTTGTGGGCTCATGTAGCGCAATCGTTCTCTAAGTGATTGACGCATATACAGCCAGAGTTTTGGCGAAATCAGTAACCACAAAATACTCGCGATTCCCGCGCCGATGATCGTCCCAAGAACGTGCATACCGTCCGTCGCAAGGCCCAAAGCTGTCACTAATTTCACATCACCGGCGCCCATTCGACCCATCCAGTACCCCGGGAGCGTGAAAGCCAGCGCCAGCAAAAAGGCCTGCCCGCCCTGAACGGCCTCGGCACCCAACCAGGTGTTGCCGGTCCACAGCAACCAGGCCAGCGCCAACACGCCAACGCCCAGGGTCAGGACGTTGGCAATGTGTCGTTCTCGAGCGTCCTGGGCGGCGCACACCATCAACCAGATGATCAGGAAAAAACTCTGCATGAGGTAAAAGCCGTCCGTTTTGGCTGAATGATTCTATGCTCAGATTACGTTGTGATTGTCAGGGTAGACGCACACATGAAAACCGCCCTCCCCCGTAAACAAAAAGGCGCCGCGGCGATTGAATTTGCCTTGGTGTTCGTGATCTTTTTCGCAGTGCTGTACGGCCTGCTCAGTTACACCTTGCCATTGTTGCTGATGCAGTCGTTTAACGAGTCGACCGCTGAAGCGGTACGCCGCAGCGTGGCCGTGGACCCGACCACCGCCAACTACAAGCAGACCGTCGAGACGCTGGCCACCAGCGTCCTGACGCAACGCCTTTCGTGGATTCCACCGGCCTTGAAATTCAGTGTCGCCAGCGATGCGAAAGCAGTCTATGCCGCCGGCGTTCTGACGGTAAGCATCGACTATCCCACCAGCAAATTGAACAGTGTGCTGCCGTCCCTGGTACTGCCTGGGATCGGTCCGATACCCAATCTGCCGACCACACTCAGTGCACAATCGAGCCTGCAATTTTGAGTGCCGGCGATACGTTGCTCGCGCGCCTGCTGCAGCGCCAACCGGCAAAAACCCTTATCACTGCGCAGGCCATGAGCGCGCCGGGAGTCGGTTTGCACATCCAGCTGGATGCGGCGGGTCGGGTGATTCAGCTGGCGGGACCGCTCAGACATGCACTCGCCCGTGCGGCCCCGCACGCCCAGCCGCTACCGCTGCGCGACTACCTGATGCCCCACAGCTGCCTGTCCGTCGAAGGTACGCCTGGGGATTGGCTCGGACACAGCCTGGACCTGGATTTCCAGGGCCTGGGTGACCGGCCACTGCACCTGCGCGGCTGGGTGCAGCCCCAGGCCGAAGGTTGGTTATTGCAGTTGCTGGACATCGGCGATCTATTGCTTGAGCGCCGTCAGGCGCGCAGCCGCGAGCAGTGTCAGCGGCTGGCAGCCCAGATCAGCGAGCCACTGCGTCTGTGCAGCTTGCCGCGCCTGCCGCAGGTACTGGCCGAACAACTGCGAATCCTCGCCCAACACTTGCACATCCCCTGCATTGCCGTGGCGCTGCTCGATGAGCTGGAGCAAGGCTGGCAGGTGCATGAGCAATCCAGCACCTCAGGCGCGCCGCAGTTATGGCACAACGGTCAGCGCCTGGGCACCGGCCTCGACACCTTGAGCGGCTGTGCTCCACAGCATTTGATCAGCGCCGAGCATCCACGCCTGCACGATATTTTCGGCAATGCCGAGGGCTTCGCCGTGCCCTATAACGATGCCCAAGGCGTGGCGGCCTGGTTGTTGTGTGGTTTTTATCCGGTGCAACAGCGTGCACCGGACTTGAACCCACGCGACTGGATGCAGCTGATGGCCGCGCTGGCCGCGCCCCTGCTGGAGCGTTTGCGCGAGCAACGCCACCATCTGCACCTGGAGCGCCTGGAAGCCCTGCAAACCCTGCTCGGCACTGGCTGGTGGGAGTTTTTCAGTGATCGCCAGGAGCTGCAGTTGGCCCCCTCGCTGGCCAGCGACCTGGGCCTGGATCAAGCGCTTTTATCAATGCACGATTGGCTCGCACAGGTGCATCCCGCCGATCGCGAAGAGCTCGACGCACGCCTGCGCGACCTGCAGAACAACAGTGCGCCCCTACTGCTGTGCATACGGGTGCTGCGTACGGATGCCGCGCAACCGGCCACCTGGTATCGCCTGCAAGGCCAGGCCGTCGGTGCGGGAATACATCGCCGAATTATTGGTTTCATGCTCGACATCAGTGACATCAAGAACCAGCAGCAGAACGCGGCGACGGCGCATGCCCGGCTCGACAACCTGATCGCCAGCTCACCGGCGGTGATCTATGTGCAGCGCTACGTCGAGGGTGCGCTGCTACCGACGTTTTTCAGTGAAAGCCTGTTGCCGTTACTGGGCTTTTCCCTGGCCGACTGCAGTCCCGCAATGCTGGTGGAGCGGGTGCACCCGGATGACCGCGACCAGTACTTCGAACGCACCCGGCAGTTGCTACGCCAAGGCTCGGTGCAGGCGCGTTACCGGATGCGCGACAGTCGCGGCGATTACCACTGGCTGCTCGATGAAGCCCGCCTGCTGCGTGACGATCTCGGGTTGCCGGTGGAGGCGGTAGGTCTGTGGCTGGATGTCACCGAGGCCACCCAGGCTGCCGAGCAGGTCCGGCAAAGCGAGGAACGCTATCGCATCCTCGTGGAAGATTCCCCGGCGATGATCTGCCGTTACCTGCCCGACCTGACGCTGACTTTCGGCAACCGCCCGCTGGCGGCCTATCTGGAATGCTCGCCGCAAGCGTTACCCGGAGTGAATCTTGGCAGCTGGATGTCATCGGAACAGCGTGAGGCGTTCGTCTCGCGCCTGGAGCAACTGAGCCCTGAGAGTCCAGTGAGCACTGCGCAAATCAGTCTGCAACTGCCAGGACGTGAACATGCCTGGTGGATCTGGTCCGATCGTGGGGTGTTCGATGATCAGGGGCGGCTGCTGGAAGTTCAGGCCGTGGGCCGCGACAACACCGAACTGCGGCGCTCCCAGCAACAACTCACCCAGAGCGCAAAAATGGCCACCCTGGGCGAAATGGCCACGGGCCTGGCCCATGAAATCAATCAGCCGCTGAACGTGATGCGCATGGCCATCGTCAATGTGCTCAAGCGCCTGGGCAACGGCGATGTCCAGCTCGATTACCTGACCGAGAAGCTCAAGCGCATCGACACCCAGGTCCAGCGCGCAGCGCGGGTGGTGGACCACATGCGCGTGTTCGGTCGCCGTTCCGAGATCGAGCAGCAGCCATTCAATCCATTGCACGCCATCGAGGGTTCGCTGGCGCTGCTGGCCGAAGGTCTGCGCGGCAAGGGAGTGGAACTGCGAGTGGGCGAGGCCGGTTTCGAAGTACAGGTGCGCGGTCATGTCGATCAGCTGGAACAGGTGCTGATCAATCTGCTGGTCAATGCCCGGGATGCCCTGCTGGCCAGGCGCGAGGCTGATCGCGAGTTCCAGCCGTGGATCGCCCTGGAGGCCGAACGGGATGCGCAACACGTGCGCCTGTGGGTCGAGGACAATGGTGGCGGCATCGATCCGCGACTGCTGGAGCGGATCTTCGAACCCTTCTTTACCACCAAGCCGGTCGGTGTCGGCACCGGGCTGGGGTTATCCGTGAGTTACGGCATTGTCGAAAACATGGGCGGGCGGCTGAGTGTGAGCAATTCGGCAAACGGGGCGCGGTTTTGTATTGAGTTGCCGATAATGCCCCAGGGGCCGCTTCGCGACCCAACGCAGGCTGCTCCATGAAGCGTGTTTGCGGGCAGTTTAAATTACCAGCCCGGCGCGTCCCGGTGGCTTGCAACTGAGGTTGGCGCCGACTTCGACTTTATTCAGAGAGATGCCGAGGGCGGACAGCAGGTTGTCGAGGATGGGGTCGAGGACTTTGCTTAGCAGCCCATCAATGACCACGCCCAGCGTGTTGTTGACCGCATCCAGTGCCCCCGCCGCTGTCGCCAGCACATCACCCAGTACGTTTGGAGCGACAGGCTTGTAGGCCTGCACTTGAACACCGGCGAGCGAGGCTTTCAAACTGTTGACGATGCCCTGCGTATCCATGTCGTAAAACAGTGGTGGTTGTTTTATCTCCGGAGGCTGGTTGTAAACGTGCGTACTCGTCGCGCCGAGCAGCGGCGAATCGACCTTGACCCCAAGCCCGCCGCCGTAAAACGGCTTGCGTGTCGACAGATCGCAGGTTTCCGGCCCTAATCCCAGAAGAGGAACCTTGCAGGTGACAGCGCCCACGTCGATTAAAGGCAAAGGCTGCACCGTTACGTCTGCCGAAGAGGAGAATGCGTTAGTCGTGTCTATCTTGCCAACCTTCAGTTTCACCAGTGCCGAATTGGTCTGGGTGGTCAGGGTTTTGGTGGCATCACTGACGCAAGTGTAGCCAGTGACGAAGCTGTTGGCGCTCCCGACTTCCAGGGCTATATCTATTCTGGATGTCGGCAATATCTGCAAATTAGTCCGCTGGCAGGTGCCACCCAAGGCACAGAATACAGACTGAAGGGCACCCGCAATATTGAGGTGCAATACATTGTTCAAGGCATCAGCCACGCCGGACAGTAACGACGTATTCAAGATGGCAGCGGGCAGCCCGGCCACTCCCGTCAACAGCGGCGGTAGGTTGAGGGACAATACGGTCCGCACCTGCGCCGTGCGCACGAATATGCGATTAGGTCCCTCCCCCGGTTTTACCTTGTCCACCAGCGCCGGATTCCCCACCGCCGACAACTGCGGCGGCTCGATCACCTTGACCTGCACCGAGCCGTTGACCAACGCCGGAATATTCAGCGGGAGATCGACCACTATCCCGTTCTGGCTGTTGGCCAATTGCACAAAGGCTTCCACCAGCTGAAACACCTGCAGGTTGGTATTCAGCGCCGACGAGGGCGTGCCGGTCTGCAACTGCAGCAGTTGGCCTAACGTAAGTTCGGTGCTGCCGGCGATAACCTTGAGGTCAGTCAGGCCGCTAACGGCCACGTTCGCGGTGGTCCCGCCGGCCTGGAGCACGGTAATGGCGGTATCCAGCAAGCGGGTCAGGGTAATTTTCTTGTTGAGCAGCTCGGTGTAGTTGCCGGCACTGACGTTGACGTCCAGGGCCAGTTGATTCAGATAACTGAGCAGATTGATGTTGGTATCGACCAGGCCTTGCCAGCCCGCCACACTCAGGTCCAGCTTGCCCCCGAGCATTTTCCCCAGCAGCAGGTTCAAGGCTGCGGATTTGCTGGAGTCGACCACCAGGGCGGTGCTGCCAATGGTCAACATGGCCAGGGGCGGCAGCACTGCCGGAGCACCGACCGCAGTCGCCGTGAGCTGGGTGTTGAGGCTGACCGGGCCGGGACTGAACAGCGCACCGACACCGGCGGCGATGCTGGTCGGGACCACACGAGTGGCAATCACTCGAATGGCTTCTTTTTTAGTGGCGTCCGGGCTGAAGCTGCGCAGTTTGTCGGCGCCGGTCTGCAAGACTCCGCAGGTGGTGGTCAGGGTGACGCCGTTGGCCACGGTCAGGCCGTTGCGGCTGGCACTTTCAGTGGAGTATCTGGCGGCGGTGAGATTGGCCAGGCAATCGCCGTCGCGCGTCACGGCCTCAAGAGCCGCCACATCGGCGACTCGCTGCAGCTTGCGCTGCTCCAGATAAAGCCTGCCACTATCGAGCACCAGCAACATGAACAGCATTGCCAGGCCAAGGGTCAGCGCTGCCATCAAACCGATCGCGCCACGTTGTCGGGTCGGGCTGTGAAACTGCATGCGGGGAGACATCACGCACTCCTTTGCCGGCGTACTGCCGAGGGGTTACCTCCATGGGTATGAGGGAGTGTAGACAAGGGTTGGCGTGACTGCCGGACTGTGGGAGCGGGCTTGCTCGCGAAGGCGGTGTGTCTGCCTCATCATGGTTGATTGACACAATGCCTTCGCGAGCAAGCCCGCTCCCACAGGGGGTTGTATGTGGGCTATCTAGGTGGGTAGTTGGCCAGGATTCGCGCCACGGTCTCGCGGATCGCGTTGCTGCGATCAGCCGGGTTTGGCGAGCGGGCGAGCATTTGTTCGTCGCTGCCGCGCCACACCAGCTTGCCGTCCTTGCCATCGAGCAGGTCGACCTGGATCGTGGCGACCTTGTAGGTGATGTTGCGCGTTTCGTTGTACATCGGCCCGCCCCAATAACCATTCCACGGATTACCCCAGGCACCGCCGTAGTTGGTGGTGACCTGCTGCTGGCGCTGCTCGACAATCAGGTAGGTCTGCACGCTCAGGTCGCCCTTGGTGCCGGCGGCGGCCGGGCGCAGGCCGCGCTGGTCGAGCTGCTCGGTGACCGATTGGCGAATGCGCTGCTCGGTCAGGTCGCTCTTGATCCGCGGATCATCGGGCCGATATTGCAGGGCCGGTTCTTTCCAGTTCCAGCTGCGATACGCAGCAAAATCGCGACTGGCGTCAAAGTCATGGTTGACCTGGTCCGAGGCACAAGCGCCCAACAGCGCGACCACGACCAGTAAAGCGAGACGGCGGAACATGATGATTCTCCGGATATCGGCATGAGCCTGCGGAACGCGTCTTATCTACTGAAGCTAACTGGGAGGATACGCCGACATGGCCTTTTCCACAGCCTCCCTGATCGCATCGGCCCTGGCGCTCTGCTTGCCCTGGTTACTGGTTTCGGCACTGGCACTCCACACCGGCTGGCCACTCTGCGCATCGAACATGTCGACCCGTACTACCACGACCTGCTCCTGGTAAGTGCGCACGATCGGCACGGTGTTGTACATGCCATAACCGCTGCCGCAGCAGTGGTTGTAACCGCCACCGCCGTAATAACCGACGCCGCCGTAGTAGTCATCCCGGACCTGACGCAAGCGGGTTTCCAGGTGCAGGTCGGCGCTAACGAACAGGTCGGCCGGGCGATTGTCGTGCAACGGCCGCAAGCCGCGCTGATCCAGCGCGTTGCTGACGGCTTCGGCGACTTGCGCCGAATCCGCCCAGGCGGTCCCCGGCGGCAATTGCCCGTTCAACCAGGCCCAGCTGCGGTACCGTCCATAGTCGCGCGGCGGTGCCGGATAGGCGCTGCGGTCGAAGGTGGTCGCGGCTTGCGGCGGTGCGGGGGGCAATGGCCGGGAGGTCGCGACATAGGGGTTGCTGCCCTGACAGGCCGCCAGCCCCAGGCAGACCATCAGTAAACCCGAATGACTTTTCATCTTGTGCTCCGATCAGATCGGCCGACAGATCCAGTGCAAATAGCGCCCAAGCCCGGCAAAGCTTGGGTGACGGCGGTGTGCGAGTTCCATTTCAAGCAAGTCCACCAGTTCCGCGCGGGCCTGGAATTCCACCGGCATGTAGTCGTGGAAAACCCGCACCCCGCTCTGTGTTTCGACCCGCCACAAGCCTTCAAGTTGCGCCGCAAGTTCTCGCGGGTCCAGAGGCTGTTGTGGCGTCAGGCTCTGTTTTTCGCCCGCCATGTCGTTCTTGCGCATCTTGCGAAAGTGGCCCTTGAGCAGGTTGCGATAGATCAGCGCATCGCGGTTGTAAAAGGCCAGGGACAACCACCCATCTTGCCGGGTCAATTGATGCAGCACCGGCAATATCGCGTGGGGCTCGGCCAACCATTCCAGCACGGCATGACACAGCACCAGGTCGTAGGGCTCGGTGAGCTGGCCGAGCAGATCCTGCCACGGCGCCTGGATGAAAGTCGCCTGTTGCCCGGCCTCGGCGAAGCGCTGGCGAGCACCTTCAAGCATCGGTTCGGCAGGTTCGGCGAGCGTGACATCGTGACCTCGCTGGGCCAGCCATAACGACATGTGGCCCAGGCCGGCACCGATGTCCAGGACGCGTAACGGCCGGTCCGGCAGGGTTTCGGCCAGGTCAGCCTGGAGCACGGCCAGGCGGATGGCGCCTTTGGCCCCACCGTAGATTTTTTCGGCAAAGCGTGTCGCCAACTGATCGAAATGACGGTCACTCATCAGCTGAACCGCCGTTCGCTATCTGCCAATTTGCTGCGTACCACTTCATTCATGTCCAACCCCAACTCGCTGCACAACAACAGAAGATAAAGCACGATGTCACCCACTTCCTGGCCGGCATGTGCGAGTTTGTCGGCGGGTAACTGGCGCGACTGGTCTTCGCTCAGCCACTGGAAGATCTCCACCAGCTCGGACATTTCCACGCTCGCAGCCATGGCCAGGTTTTTCGGGCTGTGAAATTGTCGCCAGTCATTGCGGTCGCGGATGGCGTGCAGGCGTTCGGTCAGTTCAACAAGGTTCATCGGGCTCTCCTGAAGACGTATAGCTTCACGGGGTTGGCCCAGGACTGCAAGCGTATCGATGGAGTGTCGAACTTTGCCCCATAATCCACAGTCGATGCCCTGTACAGGAGCTGCCGCAGGCTGCGATCTTTTGGCATAGTCATGAGCGCCAAAGACCAAGATCAAAAAATCGCAGCCTGCGGCAGCTCCTACGGGGCCCATCATTCTCTCAGGACGAACTTCACATGCAGGTAGAAAGCTTTTTCGAATGGCTCGGCCAGGCACTCGGTTCGGTTATCCGTTTTATCGTCGACGGCCTCAGCGGCCTGTTTAATCTGTTGAGCCATGCCGGGGCCAATTTCGTTGAAGGGCTGTCGCGGGCGCTGGGGATGGATACTTCGATCATCAGCATCATCGCGCTGATCCTGGGCCTGATGCTGCTGTGGTCGGCCATCCGGGCATTCATGAATGCGTCGATCATCATGGGCATCATCTGGCTGCTACTGGGCTTATGGTTATTGAGCTGGATAATCCACTGACACACAATGGCTCCCCCAAGGAGCCTGCATGTCCAATCTGAGCAACGACTGGCGCGATCGCCCGACCCACCGCAGGGTCTGGGCGCTTGCCGCGCCCATGATTCTTTCCAACATTTCCGTGCCGCTGGTGGCGCTGGTCGACAGCACCGTCATCGGCCACCTGCCCCATGCCCATCAACTGGGCGCCGTCGCCGTCGGGGCCAGCCTGTATACCTTCCTGGCCTGGGGCATGGGCTTCCTGCGCATGGGCACCACCGGGTTCGCCGCGCAGGCGGCCGGACGTGGCGATGGCGCGGCGTTGCGGCAGATCCTGTTGCAAGGCCTGTTACTGGCCATGGGCCTGGCGATTATCCTGGGCGCAGCAGGTGTGCCTTTGAGCGGGGTGGCGCTGCACTTCATGCAGCCTTCGGCGGAGCTGGACCAGCTCACCCGCGAATTTTTCCACACCCGCTTGTTCGGCCTGCCGGCTGCGCTGGCCAGTTATGCACTGGTCGGCTGGTTCCTCGGCACGCAGAACGCCAGGGCGCCGCTGGCGATACTGCTGAGCACCAACCTGGTCAACATTGCCCTGAACCTGTGGTTCGTTCTGGGCCTGGAGTGGGGGGTGGTCGGCGCCGCCCGGGCTTCGGTAATTGCTGAATGGACCGGTGCGATCATCGGCCTGCTGATGACCCGCAAGGCGCTGCGCGCCTACCCCGGACACATCGCCTGGGCCGCACTCGCGGTTTGGCAGAGCTGGCGAGCATTGCTGGCGGTCAATCGCGACATCTTCATTCGCAGCCTGGCGCTGCAGTCGATTTTTTTCCTGATCACCGTGCAAGGTGCGCGGCTGGGCGACGCCACCGTGGCCGCCAATGCGCTGCTGCTCAACGGCCTGCTGCTGACCGCTCACGCCCTGGATGGCCTGGCCCACGCCGTGGAAGCTTTGTGTGGGCATGCCATTGGCGCCCGCGACCGGTCGGCGCTGCGCCGTTCACTGGTGGTGGCCTGCGGCTGGTCGCTGCTGGCCAGCCTGGGTTTTGCCGTGCTGTTTCTGTTTGCCGGGCATCTGTTCATCGAGATGCAGACCGACATCCAAAGTGTGCGCGACACTGCGTTCATCTACCTGCCCTACCTCGCAGCGCTGCCCTTGATCGCCGTCTGGAGTTACCTGCTCGATGGGCTGTTCATCGGCGCTACGCGGGCTCGGGAAATGCGCAACGGCATGCTGTTGACGGTGGCCCTGCTGCTGCCCTGCGCCTGGGCGCTGCAAGGCTTGGGGAACCACGGCCTGTGGCTGACGTTTCTGCTGTTCATGTTGCTGCGCAGCCTGACGCTCGGCGCGTTTGCCTGGGCGCTGCAGCGCAACGATGGCTGGTTTGCCGGCAAGGCGCACTAAGCCAATGTCGCCACATTTCAGGGTTGGTTGTTCTGCCACAGGTGGCGCAGGCATGCGAGCTGTTCCCGCGGGGTCAGTCCCGACAGGGTGCGGGCCGGTGTGCGCGCAGGGTATTGCAAGCGCAGCCACAACCACTCGTCGAGCACTGTTCGCTCGCTGAAACCCAGCGCCAGGCCTTCCTGAAGATGGGCCCACAGGCGCTCGTAATCGGTCCTGGTGGTTTCACTCCATCGCCAGGCATGCTGCTCCAGCAAGCAGGTTTGCAGCTTGTCCAGCTGGCGCTGACTCAGGCTTTCCTGGATCGCCAGGGGGGCGGTTGCGAGCCCCGGGTTATTCAGCTGCTGCCAGCC
Organism: Pseudomonas sp. RIT-562; assembly: GCF_026241895.1. Lineage (GTDB taxonomy): Bacteria > Pseudomonadota > Gammaproteobacteria > Pseudomonadales > Pseudomonadaceae > Aquipseudomonas > Aquipseudomonas mandelii_F. The sequence continues at coordinate 57,003 of NZ_JAPJIV010000003.1, forward strand.
CTCGCAGCCAATTGCCCGGTCCGCCCAGGTTCCACCGAACCAGCGCAGCTGGCTTATCGGCCCGAGCCAGCGACTCAATTCGCGGGCATCGCAAGCGTCGAAAAAGTAGCTCGCGGTGTGCGGACTGTAATAACTCAACAGCGCCCGATGATGCAGCCCGACCGATACCGTCATCATCCGCCGCAAATGCCTCAGCAACTGTGCGGTCGACGCTTCGCTGCACAGCAACAGGCCGCGCCAGATGTGCGGTTCGTTGCCGCAGCGCTCAGCCAGTACCGGGTAATCGTGCAGATCAACCAGCGCCGGACCTTGTTCGCGCAGCGCGTGCAGCTCGGTGCCCTCGAATAACCAGGCGCGCGATACATCTGCGAGCACGGCGTCTGCCTTGGGCGTCCCCGCCACGTCGAGCAGTAACCAGCGTGCAGTCGGGCCGCTCATGGCAATTCCCCCGCGCCCAGCCGCATGGTCAGCCGGCATGTACAAAGTGTCTGCGCGCAATGATTAAAACTGCCGCCGCCTGGCAGCATGCACAGCAACAGCAGCGGCTGTCCCGAGCGCAACTGTTGTATAAGGCCCTCGGTACTTGCACACTCGTCAACAGGGCGCTGGGCTTGCTGCGCCGTGGGTGAGTGGAGAAAGCCGGTGATGAGTGGGCGATCCGGGTCACCTTCGATAAAGCTCACCACCACCTCGTCCCCTTCACTCAGTTGCAGCAGCGAATCACTGCATAGCTGTTCGGACACTGGCAGCCAGCAATGACTGGGCGCTGCGCCCTCGCCCTCATACACCCAGTCACACTGCACCGCCACTGGCCTTGACGGATCAGTCCGGGCTTCATCAACCTCGACCACCCAGGCTCGCTGCAGGCTGTGCATGCGAGGTTTGACCGCGACTGCGGGTGATGCCGGCCCTTCGACAAACACCAGGCAATGGCCGCGCTTGTGGTGCTCGAAGTAGTAATGAATGTTTTCCTCGGCGCACAGGCGTTGCAGGAGCTGCAGGTCCGACTCGCGATTCTGCATGCAGAAATCCCGCAGAGGATAATCCCCACGCAAATCGAAACGCCGATCCTCCTCGGTGATCCCGTGTTCCTTGAGCACCTGGGCGAGAATCTGCGGCACCGAACGGGCACTGAAAATACGCTGGTTGTGGCGTTGGGACAGGCCGCTGAGCTTGGGCTGCAAGCGTACATGGCAGCGCCTCGGCCCCGGGCCATACTGCGACTGGACCAGCTCGTGCAACTGTCCGTGAACACCATTTCCAGGCGCACCGAGGTGCAGATATGCCGAGCGGTACAGCAGGCTGGCAAGGTCCAGCTCGGGATCATCGAGCAGCACTTCCAGCTCGTAGACGAACGGCTGGCTGATGGCTTCAGTACCAGTGAAGTCCAGGACTTCGAAGGAATGGAACAGACCTGCTACATCCAGACGAATTGCAGGCTCGGTGGCTGGATTGGACATCGGCGATTCTCTACTGGAGGGGTGCAGCCTGGATTCTCGCTGAGAGAGATGGCTGAGTAGAGTGCCGAAGTGCAACTTGGGAATTGGACTACGTGAAATGAGGAACAAACGCTTTTGATCGTAGGAAAGCTGCGTTTTTCGGCAGGGATGGAGAGAAACGTCGCACCGAGCTAACTGAAACTTCCTACGTTGCGCAGGAAGATTTCAGACAGTCTATCCGTATCGGCCAGGTGTGTCCGCGGCAGGCCAACCGGCCAACACACGAACACGACCTGGCACCCCTCACTCAGGACGACAAGTAGGACGAACGGGTCAGGCCCAGACGCAAGGCGTCGAGGAACTGGGTGCGCTCGGCGGCAGTGATGCGCGCGCTGGCGCACTTGTCGCGGTAGTGGGTCATCAGCTCTTCAGGCGACAAGTGCACATAGCGCAGCATGTCTTCGATGGTGTCGTGGGTTTCGATACCGGCGTGGTACACACTGCCGTCAGCGTTCTGGTAGATGTTCACCGAGTCGGTGTCGCCGAACAGGTTGTGCATGTCGCCGAGAATCTCCTGGTACGCGCCAACCAGGAAGATGCCCAGCAGGTAGTCTTCGCCCTCGTTCAGACCGTGTACCGGCAGGCTGGTCTCGATGCTCTGCTCGTCGACGTACTGCTTGATCTTACCGTCGGAGTCGCAGGTCAGGTCTTGCAGCACGGCGCGGCGCAGCGGCTCTTCGTCGAGACGGTGCAGCGGCAGGATCGGCAGGACCTGGCCGATCGCCCAGGTGTCCGGCAGGCTCTGGAATACCGAAAAGTTGCAGATGTACTTGTCGGCCAACTTGTCGTTGAGTTCGTCGAGCACCTGGCGGTGCGAACGCTGGCGGGCCTTCAACGAGTTGTGCAGGCGACGGCACACGGCGAAGTAGCATTGCTCGGCCAGGGCTTTTTCAGCCAGGGTCAGCTTGCCATCGGCGTACTGGGTAGCCACGTCGCTCATGTAGTGAGTAGCGCGCCAGTAGGTTTCGGTGACCATCTCGATGTCGGTCGGACCCAGCAGGTCCACCAGCCACTGCACGGTTTCCGGCAGCGCTTCCTTGTTCTCGATCTGCGGCACGTCGTCGTTGTGTTTCTCGACGTCGGTGACCTGCACCACCAGCATGGCGTGGTGCGCAGTCAGCGAACGACCGCTCTCGGAGAAGATGTTCGGGTGCGGCAGGCTCTGCGCATCGCAGAACTCCTTGAGCATCCCGACCACGACTCCGGCGTAATCGTCCATGTCGTAGTTGATCGAGCTGGCGTTGCGCGAGTGGGTACCGTCGTAGTCAACGCCCAGACCGCCGCCAACGTCGATGTGATCCACCGGCAGGCCGAGGTTGCGCAGTTCGCCGTAGTAACGAATCGCTTCCTTGAAACCGTGCTGGTAGTCCGCCAGGTTGGCGATCTGCGAGCCCATGTGAAAGTGCAGCAGGCGAATGCCCTGGTCCAGGCCGGCGGCGCGGAAACGCTCGACCACAGACAGCAGTTGTGCTGCCGACAGACCGAACTTGGATTTTTCGCCACCGGTGTCGGCCCATTTGGACGATGCCAGGGAGGACAGGCGCACGCGCAGGCCGACCTGGGGCTTGACCTTCAGCGAGGCGGCCTCTTCGATCACCAGCTCAACTTCGGATTCTTTCTCGATCACGATGAATACGTTGTGGCCGAGTTTCTGCCCCATCAGCGCCAGGCGGATGAACTCACGGTCCTTGTAACCGTTGCAGACAATGGTGCCGCCCTTCGGTGCCAGCGCCAGCACAGCCAGCAGCTCTGGCTTGGAGCCGGCTTCCAGGCCGATGGAGACATTCTGGGTGGCGATGATGTTTTCGATCACCGCCTCCTGCTGGTTGACCTTGATCGGGTACAGCGCGGTGTACTTGCTCTGGTATTCCAGGCGTTCGATGTTCGAATCGAAAGCACCGGTCAGCTGACGCACGCGGTCTTGCAGGATATCCGGGAAACGGACCAGCAGTGGCAAGGACAGCCCGCTCTTGCGCAGCTGGTCGACTTGCTCGAACAGGTCGATAGGCGAACTGGCAGGGCCGTTCGGACGAACCTCGACGCGACCGGCGTCATTGATCGCGAAATACCCGGCCCCCCAATGGCGGATCCCGTAAACACTGCGGCTGTCCGCAACTGTCCATTGGCTGCCATCGTCTTTGCGTGTGCGTCGTACGGACATTGAAGTCCCCTATAAAGAAGTCATAGAGCGTCGCCTGGGTTCAGGCCGGCGCAGTCTAAAGAATGAAAATGACGGTTCGTCAACGAGGGGGTAGACCTCGCCAACTGCAGTGAGTTTAGAAACCGGTCAGAACAGGCTCTGTGAAAACCATGTGGACGACACCAACCCTGCTGTCAGGGCTGGATCAAGTCGAGGGTGGTTTTCACAGAGGCTGCTAGCCGCCGGACTTCTTTGCCTTGAAACCGAGCTTGATCAGTTCGGCCAAGAGTAGCTCGACATGATCGCCCTGGATTTCAATGATTCCGTCTTTCAACGCGCCACCGGTCCCGCAACGTTTCTTCAACGTGGTCGCCAGGTCCTTGAGCGCGTCTTCTGCCAGCGGCACGCCGGTGATGGTGGTCACCGTCTTGCCGCCACGGCCCTTGCTTTCGCGACGCACGCGAGCAATGCCGTCGCCGGCCGGGATCACGGTCTGTTTGCAGATGCAGGCGTCCACCGGTTTACTGCACTCGGGGCAATGACGACCTGCGTCGGTGGAAAATACCAGGCCACCAAGGGCGGCGAAGGATGCGGCTTTTTTGGCCACCGGCAATCCTCTTGGGAGGACAAAGACTGGTCGCAGCGCATGGCTATCGACCGCGAAGCCCCACTCAGGCAGGGGCAGCGCTACTGAACCGAATAAACCGACGTAGGAGCTGACGAGTGCAACGAGGCTGCGATCTTTTGACCTCGAATCAAAGGCGAAATCAAAAGATCGCAGCCTGCGGCAGCTCCTACGCTGGACAATGCCGGTTCAGCTTTAAAAGGTCGCGCAGTGTAACGGCAAAAACGCCGATTGCTAAGAGCCAATCGGCGCCAATTTATAGCTCTTTTGCGACGTCTTTCCCGCAGGCGCGAAGATAGCGCTTCAATGCTGCCAGCGAGTCCGGGCAGTAAGGCTTCTGCTGGATTTCCTGCATGACCTGATCGATGGGCAGAAAACGCGCTTCAACCACCTCCTCCGGCTGCAGGACCAACGGCCCGTCCCACACTGCGGAGAACGCCGAACACCACAGGCGATTGCCGGTGTCTTCGAAAAAGAAATGGTCGTGGGCGGTCAATTCCACCCCGCTCACACCCAGTTCTTCCTCCAGCTCCCGTGCGGCTGACTCGGCGTAGGTCTCGGTGGCCAGCACCATGCCGCCAGCAGCGACGTCCCAGTAGCCGGGGTAGATCGCTTTGCTCAAGGTGCGGCGGTGCACGCACAGTTCACCTGCTGAATTGAACAGCATGATGTACGTGCCACGCCCGATCAGGCCACGTTCGCGCAGATCGGACCGCACCAGGGCGCCGAGCAGGTTGTCCTGCTCGTCGACCCAGGCAATCTGTTCGGCGTCCGAGGCCGCGCGGTGGGCGGCCTCATTGTTGCTGTCGACCATGACTCAGCCCTGGTTGAGCAATTGACGCAAGTCGATCACTGCGGCGTTCGCCCGGGAAATGTAGTTGGCCATGACCAGCGAGTGGTTGGCCAGTACGCCAAAGCCGCTGCCGTTAAGGATCATCGGGCTCCAGACAGGCTCCTGCGAAGCTTCCAGCTCACGGATGATCTGACGCACGCTGACCGTGGCATTTTTCTTCGCCAGCACGTCGGCAAAGTCGACTTCGATGGCGCGCAGCAGGTGGGACAAGGCCCATGCCTGGCCGCGTGCTTCGTAGAATACGTTGTCGATCTGCATCCACGGGGTTTCGACGATTTCCTCGTCAACCTGCGGCACCTGGCCTGGGGCCACGACTTCGGTTTTCAATGCGGTGTTGAGCTTGACCCGGCCAACACTCGCCGACAGGCGCTGCGACAGCGAACCCAGGCGTGTACCTACATCCCCCAACCAGTTATTGAGGTTGTCGGCACGGGCGTAGAACAGCGCATTTTTCTGCGAAGGGTCGGACAGGCGAGCCTGGTAGCGGCTCAGGGAATTGATGCCTTCCTGATACTCGGACTCGCTGGACGGCAGCACCCAGCTCTTGTTGTCGAAGTTGAAACGCGGCTCGGCCTTGGCCAGGTCGGAGTCTTCAGCCGACTGCGACTGCGAGCGGGCGAAGTCTTTACGCAAGGCGCGCGTCAGGTCGCGAACCTGCACCAGCACCCCGTATTCCCAGCTTGGCGTGTTGTCCATCCACAGGCCTGGCGGGAAACGGTCGTTGGAAATATAACCACCCGGCTTGGTCAGCAAGGTGTCGGCAACGGTCTTGAGGGTTTCAACCGTGGTGTAGCCGATGACCATCTGCTTGCCTTCCTTCTCGGCAGCGACCTGGGCGTTCTGCTGGACCGGAAACAGCGCCGGCTCCTGGCTCCAGTACCAGCCAAGGGCGATGGCCACCAACAGGTACAAGCCGATCAACGTGGCCAGCGCCCGGCTGAACAACAGGCCACCTATATAGCTGCGGGTGGCCGATTTTGGTTCAGCGGCACGTTCAGGGGCGCTGCCCGCGCGGTTCTTCCAGTCCAGCATGGCGATATCCTTTCAATCACTTGAGTTCATCGGTTCGACCACAACCCTACGCCATCGTGCCTCGTTTGCCGCGCATAATCTGGTCGATGCACAACTATAAATGAACCACGCGCCTTATGTCCGCGACTCGCCGGTCACAAACTGAATAGGCTCGCTTTGCAGATTATTGACATGCGACACTGATCCGCGCTCGGAAGAGATGCTAGCATAGAGCCACCAGTCGATCTCAGCATGCACCCTAACTAGTAGTCAGGATATGACCGAGCCAGAAGACCCCAGCCGTGAGCGCCTCAAGCACCACTTTGCCCAGCGGGTAATTCATCAGGCACGTCAGATTCTTGAGATATGGCAACGCCTGCAGCGCAGCGAGTGGTCGGCCACCGACCTGGCAGAGCTGGGCGAAGCCAACCTGCGCCTGCTGCGGTTCGCCGAGCGCTTCGAGCAACCGGAACACATGCAGCTGGCCCGCCAGATCGGTCTGTCCCTTGACGCGGTCGAGACCAATCGCGGTCGCCTCAGCAGCAGCCTGATCACCGACCTCAACCGCCTGATGCAGCGCCTCTCGCGTACCGGCCTGCGCCAAGGCGATCAGCTCGATCAAACGTTCCTGCCGCCACTGCGCAAACCGATCTACGTTTTGTTGCAAGATCACGACCGCGCCGAGCGCCTGGCCAAACAGCTGGAATTTTTCGGGCTCAGTGCCCAGCCCCTCGACAGTGTGGCGGCGTTTCGTTCCTCGATGGTCGAGCGCCTGCCCGCCGCGATCGTCATGGACGTGGACTTCAGTGGACCCGGCATCGGCCTCAAGCTGGCCGCCGAAGCCCAGGAAGGTCTGGAACAGCAACTGCCGCTGCTGTTCTTCAGCCTCAATGAAACCGACACCCCGACCCGCCTCGCCGCCGTGCGTGCCGGTGGCCAGGAATTTCTCACCGGCACCCTCGAAGCATCGAGCCTGCTGGAAAAGATCGAAGTCCTGACCTGCGTCGCCCAGTACGAACCGTTCAAAGTGCTGATCATCGACGATTCCCGCGCCCAGGCCATGCACACCGAACGCTTGCTCAATAGCGCCGGGATTGTCACGCGAACCTTGATCGAGCCTATCCAGGCCATGGCCGAACTCGCCGACTTCCAGCCCGATCTGATCATCCTCGACATGTATATGCCGGCCTGCACCGGCACCGAATTGGCCAAGGTGATCCGCCACAACGACCGATACGTCAGCGTGCCGATCATCTACCTTTCAGCCGAGGACGATCTGGACAAGCAGCTCGACGCGATGAGCGAAGGCGGCGACGACTTCCTGACCAAACCGATCAAGCCGCGCCACCTGATCACCACGGTGCGTAACCGTGCGGCGCGGGCGCGCAACCTCAAAGCGCGGATGGTGCGCGACAGCCTGACAGGCCTGTACAACCACACCCATATCCTGCAATTGCTGGAAGATTGCAGCTTTCGCGCGCGCCGCGAGAACAAGCCGCTCAGCTTCGCGATGCTCGATATCGACCACTTCAAGCGGGTCAATGACAGCCACGGCCATCCGATGGGCGACCGGGTGATCAAGAGCCTGGCCTTGTTCCTCAAGCAGCGCCTGCGCAAGACCGACTTCATCGGCCGCTACGGTGGCGAAGAGTTTGCCATTGTGATGCCCGACACAGACCTCGAGTCCGCCCACAAGGTGCTCGATGAAATCCGCCAGCGCTTCGCCGAAATTCACTATCCGGCGCAGCCCCAGGACCTGTGGTGCACCTTCAGTGCCGGGGTGGTGGACCTCGGTGAGCACTCCGACAGCCTGATGATGGCGAGCCAGGCTGACGAGGCGCTGTACCGGGCCAAGCATGCCGGGCGCAACCGCGTGCAGTCTTCGCGGGAATCAAAGCAAAAGGCCATCATTTCATCCGAATCCACCGAACTGGTCATAACCCTGTAACAGAAACGCAATAACTTCAGGCGCTTACCATTCTGCCGTTGGTAGTCCCGCGATGCGCCTGAAGTTGCTGACCAATCTCAACACCCTCCTTTTAGTCGCCGTGTGCGCCGCACTGGGCGCCACCCTCTGGTGGTCGCAAAAAGCCCTGGAACGCCCCTATTTATTGATGGAGCGCTACCTGGGCCTGTCCCAGCAGTTTCAGAACCAGGTGGCGCGCAACGTCCAGGATTACCTTGCCAGTGGCGATGCCCTGCGCCTGAGCAGTGCTGGCCAGGCGCTCGATGAGCTGAAAACCCAGCTGGATCAACTGCCGCCATCCCTGGCCGACTCCGTACGCCCCAGCCTTGCGGATCTTGAAGGATTCAGCAAAACCGAACTGCTGGCCGCCGGCAAGCTCGCAGGCGACCCCCAGGCATTGTTACTGCAGGCTGAGCGGGAACTGGGGGCGAATCTTGACCAGCTCAGCCAATATGCCAGCCGCAATGCGGACTACCTGACGCCCTTGCTGGCGGCCTCGCAACACTTGGGCAAACTGTCGTTGGCTCGGGACAAACTGGTTGGCAGTGGCCGCAGCGAACTGGCCGCGGAGGTCGAGCGCGAAGTCGGTAATATCCGCGCCCAGGCCACTACCCTGGAGGCCCTGCCGTTGCTGGGCATCGCCGTAAGCAGCGAATCGAACACCGATGATTTTGCCGCCATGATGGGCCTGGAGAACACTGAAAAGTCTGCCGCCGAAGATGCCGGCGTCGCACTTAAACGTGAACTCAACAGCCTGTTGACCCGTTACCCCGCCGAGCTCGCCCGCACTCGCGAGCAGATCGAAAAACGCAGCGAGCTCAGCGCTGCGACCCATCGAAAAATCACCGCCGTGCAGCAGTCCATCGCCGATCTGGAGCCGACAGTCCGCGCACAACATGGCCAGATCCAGAGTGAAGTGCGGCTGTTGCAAGGGTTGATGATCGGCCTGATCCTGCTGATTGCATTGCTCATCGACACCCTGCAAAGGCGCCTGGCGCGCACCCTGACCAACCTCGCACCGGCCCTGTCGACTTGGGCCGAGGGCGATTTCAGCCGGGACATCGAACTGGGCAAGACCAATCGCGAACTGCATGACATTCAGGCCTCACTCAACCGCCTTCGGGCTTACCTGGTTGACCTGGTGGGGACTATTCGCCTCAACGCCGAGCAAGTCGCTGGCAGCAGTCGCACCCTGGCCGAGTTGAGCAACGAACTGCACAGCGGCGCGGAGGATCAGGCGGGCGACACCGCGATGATTCGCGATTCTCTTGGCGAACTGGAGGCCACGATCCAGCAGGTTGCCGGCGATGCCAGCCAGGCCGCCGACGCCAGCCGCCATGCCGGACTGGCGGTGGAGCATGGGCAGAAAGTCATCGGCCTGAGCCTCGCCGGGCTGCATTCCCTGGTAGGAGAGGTGCAAGGCAATGCGCAGATGATTGAACATCTGGCCGAGGAGTCGGCCACTATTGGCGGAGTGCTGACGGTGATCCGCTCGATTGCCGACCAGACCAACCTGCTGGCCCTGAACGCGGCCATCGAGGCTGCTCGTGCCGGGGAGATGGGGCGCGGGTTTGCCGTGGTCGCGGAGGAAGTGCGCTCACTGGCGCAACGCACGGCGGGTGCCACGGCGCAAATTCAGACCTTGATCGCCGGGTTGCAAAGTGCCGCACGGCAATCGGTCGAAGGCATGCGCACCCAAGTCGAACATGCGCAGTCCACGGCCAACCAGGCCCAGGCGGCCGATGGCGCGCTGGATAAAATCGTCGGCGCAATCCAGACCATTTCCGACACGGCTGTGCGCATTGCCGATGTGACTGCGCAACAGAGCGGCGCTGTCAGCGAGATCCGCGATCACAGCGAACGGATTCACCAGTTGGGTGGGGATAACTTGCTGCGAATTGGCGAAGGGCGCGAACAAGGGGAGCATTTGCTGGTGCTGGGTGGGCGCTTGCGTACGGCCGTGCAGGCCTTTCGCGTCTGACAGTCCGCTATCGCGAGCAGGCTCACTCCTACATGGAGCAGCGCACGCCCCTGTAGGAGTGAGCCTGCTCGCGATAGCGTCAGCACATTCACCATAAATGACTGGTTTCAACAGGGCAGTCACATATCTGGCGCAATCATCGGCCATCGTGCTGGCTATTGCATAGAACTGGACAGTCACAAAGTCTTTGCGGCATAGTCGCCGGGTTCTGACAATTGCACTCGGATAACAAGGAACAGCACATGGCGACCTTCCTGGTTCTGCACGGACCCAACCTGAACTTGCTCGGCACCCGCGAACCGGGCACTTATGGCGCCACGACGCTGGCCCAGATCAACCAGGACCTGGAACGTCGAGCCCGCGAAGCCGGCCACCATTTGCTGCACCTGCAGAGCAATGCCGAGTACGAATTGATCGACCGCATCCACGCTGCCCGCAGTGAAGGCGTGGACTTCATCCTGATCAATCCAGCAGCTTTTACGCACACAAGTGTCGCTTTACGTGACGCGCTGCTGGCGGTGAGCATCCCATTCATCGAAGTGCATTTGTCTAACGTGCACAAACGCGAACCTTTCCGCCATCACTCTTACTTCTCCGACGTAGCGGTGGGAGTGATCTGCGGCCTTGGCGCCAGCGGTTATCGACTGGCCCTGGAGGCCGCACTAGAGCAGCTTGAAAGACAGGCAACGACTTGAACAACAAGCGTTAAACGCCCCTGACCGACCCTTGGGAGTTGATGATTCATGGATATCCGTAAAGTTAAGAAACTGATCGAATTGCTGGAAGAGTCCGGCATCGACGAGCTCGAGATCAAGGAAGGCGAAGAGTCCGTACGTATCAGCCGCCACAGCAAGACTCCAGCTCAACAGTACTACGCACCGGCTCCAATGCACGCTCCGGCTCCAGCGCCTGCCGCTGCCGCCCCGGTTGCCGCCGCCGCGCCTGCTGCTGCAGCAGCTCCAGTACTGAACGGCACCGTCGCCCGTTCGCCAATGGTGGGCACTTTCTACCGCAAATCTTCGCCAAGCTCGCCGTCCTTCGTTGAAGTCGGGCAGACCGTGAAGAAAGGCGACACCCTGTGCATCGTTGAAGCGATGAAGATGATGAACCACATCGAAGCTGAAACCAGCGGTGTGATCGAATCCATCCTCGTCGAAGACGGCCAGCCGGTTGAGTACGACCAACCGCTGTTCACCATCGTTTGAACCGCGGAGAAACTTTGATGACTGCGAAGTTGGAAAAAGTTCTGATCGCCAACCGCGGTGAGATTGCCCTGCGGATCCTGCGTGCCTGTAAAGAAATGGGCATCAAGACTGTCGCCGTTTACTCCAAGGCTGACAAGGAGCTGATGCACCTGGGCCTGGCAGACGAATCCGTCTGCATCGGTCCGGCATCGGCCGCCCACTCTTACCTGCACATCCCGGCAATCATCGCCGCAGCCGAAGTGACCGGCGCCACCGCCATTCACCCAGGTTACGGTTTCCTTGCGGAAAACGCTGATTTTGCTGAACAGGTCGAGAACTCCGGCTTCGCCTTCATCGGTCCGAAAGCCGAGACCATTCGCCTGATGGGCGACAAGGTATCGGCCAAGCACGCGATGATCGAAGCAGGCGTACCCACCGTTCCAGGTTCCGACGGCCCACTGCCGGAAGACGAAGAAACGGCGCTGCGCATTGGTCGTGAAGTTGGCTACCCGGTGATCATCAAGGCCGCTGGCGGCGGCGGTGGTCGCGGCATGCGCGTGGTGCACAAGGAAGAAGACCTGATCTCCTTCGCCAAACTGACCCGCACCGAAGCAGGCGCGGCGTTCGGCAACCCGATGGTGTATCTGGAAAAATTCCTGACCAACCCTCGCCACGTGGAAGTCCAGGTACTTTCCGACGGCCAGGGCCACGCCATCCACCTGGGCGACCGCGATTGCTCGCTGCAACGTCGTCACCAGAAAGTCCTCGAAGAAGCGCCGGCACCGGGCATCGACGAGAAGGCTCGCCAGGAAGTCCTCGCTCGCTGCGTCAAAGCGTGCATCGACATCAACTACCGTGGCGCAGGGACTTTCGAGTTCCTGTACGAGAACGGCGCGTTCTATTTCATCGAAATGAACACCCGCGTTCAGGTTGAGCACCCGGTTTCGGAAATGGTTACCGGCATCGACATCGTCAAGGAGATGCTCAGCATCGCCGCTGGCAACAAGCTGTCGTACACCCAGGAAGACGTGGTCATCCGCGGTCACGCACTTGAATGCCGGATCAATGCCGAAGATCCGAAAACCTTCATGCCGAGCCCGGGCACGGTCAAGCATTTCCACGCTCCAGGCGGCAACGGCGTTCGCGTCGATTCGCACCTGTACAGCGGTTATGCGGTTCCGCCGAACTACGACTCGTTGATCGGCAAGCTGATCACCTACGGCGCAACCCGTGACGAAGCGCTGGCGCGCATGCGCAATGCGCTGGACGAAATCGTAGTTGACGGGATCAAGACCAACATCCCGCTGCACCGCGATCTGGTCCGCGACGAAGGCTTCTGCAAGGGTGGAATCAACATCCACTACCTGGAACACAAGCTGGCTGGCGACAAGCACTAAGCTTTAGCTGGTAATCAACAAAGCCGCCTTCGGGCGGCTTTGTTGATTCTGGACGTTTCGATTTATGGACCACCACGCACACTACAGGGGGTGTCGCGTTTCAACCGAGCGGCGTTCGGAGCTGTCTACTCCCACAAACCCTCCGCGCTCGCGTAAACTTGCGCGCTTCTCGCAGCCCGCTAGGCTGCAATCTATATTTTTCAAAGGTGCCCGCCATGCCTTGGCTGCAAGTCCGTCTCGCCATCAGCCCAGAACAAGCCGAAACCTACGAAGACGCTTTCCTCGAAGTGGGCGCCGTGTCGGTGACCTTCATGGACGCTGAAGATCAGCCGATCTTCGAACCGGAACTCAACACCACCCCACTGTGGTCGCATACGCACCTGCTGGCCCTGTTCGAAGGTGGCACTGAAGCGGCCAGCGTGCTGGCTCATCTCGAGCTGCTGACCGGCAGCCCGCTGCCCGAGCATCACAGCGAAGTGATCGAAGACCAGGATTGGGAACGCAGCTGGATGGACGATTTCCAGCCAATGCGTTTTGGCCAGCGCCTGTGGATCGTTCCAAGCTGGCACGCCGCCCCCGAACCCGACGCCGTGAACATTCTGCTGGACCCGGGCCTCGCGTTTGGCACCGGCACCCACCCGACCACTGCGCTGTGCCTGGAATGGCTCGATGGCCAGGACCTGAAGGGTTGCAACGTGCTCGACTTCGGTTGCGGCTCGGGCATCCTGGCGATTGCCGCCCTATTGCTAGGCGCCAAGGAAGCCGTGGGCACCGACATCGACGTGCAGGCACTGGAAGCGTCGCGCGACAACGCCGGGCGCAACAACATTGCCGAGGCGCTGTTCCCGCTGTACCTGCCAGAAGACTTGCCACAGGTGCAGGCAGACGTATTGGTCGCCAACATCCTCGCCGGGCCGCTGGTTTCCCTGGCCCCGCAACTGTCCAGCCTGGTCAAGCCCGGCGGTCGTCTGGCACTCTCGGGCATCCTCGCCGAGCAAGGTGAAGAAGTCGCCAGGGCGTACGCCCAGGACTTCGACCTGGACCCAATTGCCAATCGCGATGGCTGGGTGCGCATCACTGGCCGTCGGCGCTAGAATGAGCGCCTGCATAAACCGGATCGACGCATGACCGACAGCTTCGTCACTCAGTGCCCGCATTGCCAAAAGAGCTTCCGCGTCAGCCATGCCCAGTTGAGCGTGGCCCGCGGGGTAGTTCGTTGCGGCTCGTGCCTGCAGGTGTTCAATGCCGCCAAGCAGTTGCTGGAGCAGCAGGCCGGCAAGGATTCAGTTACTACGCCGATGCCAGTCAGCGTCGAGCCGCCAGAGCAACGGGCCATCAGCCTGAAACAATGGACGGCTGCCGAGCTGGATCTGGACAGCATGGACCTGGACGAAGAACTGGCACGACTCGAACAGCGGGAGATCCAGCCGACCACCGAGTTCGGCCGGCACCGCGAAGACTCGTTGAGCGCACGACGGGACAGTGTTGAACATGACGAAGCGTCGTGGTCCGACAGCCTTTACAGCGAGTCGGCTGCCGACCGCGCCCAGGTCACGCACATCGATGAAGAGCCCGCACCGGTATTCTCCCCGCTGAAACCGGCCCGCACTGAACCTTCACTGACCTTGGAGCTGGTCGAGCTCGACGACGAGCCGCGCCCTCCCCTGGTACGCCAGGAACTGCTGCTGGAGCCCGAGCCCGCGCCGCAACGCCTGTCTGCAGTATCGGCAACTGATGATCTGGATGACGATCTGCCGTCAATCGAGCCGCTGCGTAAAAAGCGCAGCGAACCAGCGATGCGTGCCGAAGTCCTGCAGGACCTCACCGACGATCCGCTGCAACTCGACTGGCAAAAGCGCCGTTCGCCCTGGGGCCGCCGTTTCATCTGGCTGTTCCTGGTGGTGCTTGCCGCACTCGCATTGGGCGGCCAATACGTTGCCTATCATTTCGAAGAACTCGCGCGCCAGGACCAGTACCGCCCCTGGTTCCAACAGCTGTGCCCGCAGATCGGCTGCACCGTGCCGTCCAAGGTCGACATCGCGAAAATCAAGAGCAGCAACCTGGTAGTACGCAGCCACCCGGAGTTCAGCGGAGCCCTGGTGGTCGACGCGATCATCTACAATCGCGCGCCGTTCTCCCAGCCATTCCCTCTGTTGGAGCTGCGCTTTGCCGACCTCAACGGTCACCTCATCGCCAGCCGTCGGTTCAAACCCGGCGAGTACCTCAACGGCGACCTCGAAGGCATGGCGGAAATGCCCCCGCAGACGCCGATCCACATCGCGCTGGATATCCTTGATCCAGGCTCGAAAGCGGTGAACTACAGCCTCAGTTTCCATTCGCCAGAGTGAAACGGTTCACTGATCCGCCCTTGACGGCGGATTTCTGACTTCACCCGTCCGAACCAAACCGCTGGCGATAACAGAATAACTGTTCAGATTTTGTTCAATTCAGCCTTTATCCAGTCATCGAGAGCGGGTATCATGCCAACCCTTTTTCGAACTCTCATGATCCGGCCCCACAACAGGGAAGTCCTATGTCGGCGGTACGCATCGGTCCATATACATTGCACAACGGCTTGATTCTCGCCCCCATGGCGGGTGTCACCGACCAACCCTTTCGTCAGCTGTGCAAGCGACTGGGCGCCGGGCTGGTAGTTTCGGAAATGGTCACCAGCGACATGAGTTTGTGGAACACCCGCAAGTCACGCATGCGCATGATCCACGAAGGTGATCCCGAGCCCCGCTCGGTACAGATCGCCGGTGGCGATGCGCAGATGCTGGCCGATGCGGCACGGGCCAACGTCGAACTGGGCGCACAGATTATTGACATCAACATGGGCTGCCCGGCGAAGAAGGTCTGCAACAAGGCCGCCGGCTCTGCACTGTTGAAGGATGAAGCGTTGGTGACCGAGATCCTGCAGGCCGTCGTGGCCGCAGTCGATGTGCCGGTCACCCTGAAGATCCGAACCGGCTGGGACCGGGACAACAAGAACGGCCTGACGGTGGCGAAGATCGCCGAGCAGGCAGGAATCACGGCGCTGGCGGTGCATGGCCGCACCCGTGCCGACCTGTATACCGGTGAAGCCGAGTACGACACCATCGCTGCGATCAAGCAGGCGGTGTCGATCCCGGTGTTTGCCAATGGCGATATCGATTCGCCAGAAAAGGCCCGGTATGTGCTTGACGCCACCGGTGCCGATGGCCTGCTGATAGGTCGGGCTGCCCAGGGGCGGCCATGGATTTTTCGTGAGATCGAGCATTACCTGCGCACCGGTGAAAAACTTCCGGCGCTGGAACTGATCGAGGTGGAACGCATACTGCTAGAGCATTTGGCCGCGCTGCACGTTTTCTATGGAGACGTCATGGGTGTGCGCATTGCTCGCAAGCATGTGGGCTGGTATCTCGCAACCTTGCCGGGCGCCAGGGAGTTTCGCGCCCACTTCAATCGTTTGGAAGATACGGAAGCACAATGCGCCAACGTTCAGGGCTTCTTCGCCGAACGTTATAAGAGCCTGACAGGGGACGGAGAAGGGGTGGCCGCATGACGATGATGACCGAGACTTTAGTGAGTGGAACAACACCCGTGAGCGACAACGTGAATTTGAAACAGCACCTCAATACGCCTAGCGAAGAAGGCCAGACCCTTCGCGGGAGTGTCGAGAAGGCGCTGCACAATTATTTCGCCCACCTTGAGGGCGCTGCCGTCACGGATGTGTACAACCTGGTGCTCTCCGAAGTCGAGGCGCCCCTGCTCGAGTGCGTGATGAACTACGTCAAGGGCAACCAGACCAAGGCCAGCGAGCTGCTCGGACTGAACCGGGGCACGCTGCGCAAGAAACTCAAGCAGTACGATTTACTGTAAGCATTCAATCAAACCAGAAAGGCGCCCGCGTAAAACCGGTCGCCTTTTTTGCTGACTTCCTTTGCTTTTGATGGAAATTGAGATGACCGACCAGACTACCCGCCTGCCGATCCGCCGCGCCTTGATCAGCGTCTCCGACAAGACCGGGATCCTCGAATTCGCCAAGGAGCTTGAAGCCCTGGGCGTCGAGATCCTCTCCACCGGCGGAACGTTCAAGCTGCTGCGCGACAACGGCGTTGCCGCAGTGGAAGTCGCGGATTACACCGGTTTCGCAGAAATGATGGACGGTCGGGTGAAAACCCTGCACCCGAAAATCCACGGCGGCATCCTCGGTCGTCGCGGCATCGATGACGCCATCATGAGCGAGCACGGCATCAAGCCGATCGACCTGGTGGCCGTCAACCTGTACCCGTTCGAAGCCACCATCAACAAGCCAGGCTGCGACCTGCCGACCGCGATTGAAAACATCGACATCGGCGGCCCGACCATGGTCCGTTCTGCGGCCAAAAACCATAAAGACGTGGCCATCGTGGTCAACGCCAGCGACTACGCCAGCGTGCTTGAAGGTCTCAAAGCCGGTGGCCTGACCTACGCTCAGCGTTTCGACCTGATGCTCAAGGCCTTCGAGCACACCGCCGCCTACGACGGCATGATCGCTAACTACATGGGCACCGTGAACCAGGCCGCTGACACCCTCAGCACTGAAGGTCGCAGCGAGTTCCCGCGCACCTTCAACAGCCAGTTCATCAAGGCTCAGGAAATGCGCTACGGCGAGAACCCGCACCAGAGCGCGGCGTTCTATGTAGAAGCTAAGCCTGCCGAAGTCGGCATCGCCACCGCGACTCAACTGCAGGGTAAAGAGCTGTCGTACAACAACGTGGCCGACACCGACGCCGCGCTGGAATGCGTAAAGAGCTTCGTCAAGCCGGCCTGCGTGATCGTCAAGCACGCCAACCCGTGCGGCGTTGCCGTAAGCCCGGACGCCGAAGGCGGCATTCGCCAGGCCTACGAGCTGGCCTATGCCACTGATACAGAATCGGCGTTCGGCGGCATCATTGCCTTCAACCGCGAGCTGGATGCTGAGACCGCCAAGGCCATCGTCGAGCGTCAGTTCGTCGAAGTGATCATCGCCCCGTCCGTCAGCGAGGAAGCTCGCGCCATCGTCGCCGCCAAAGCCAATGTGCGCCTGCTGGCCTGTGGCGAGTGGTCGGCGGATCGCGCTGCTGCGTGGGACTACAAGCGCGTCAATGGCGGCCTGCTGGTGCAGAGCCGTGACATTGGCATGATCGGCAGCGAAGACCTGAAAGTGGTGACCAAACGCGCTCCGACCGAACAGGAAATCAACGACCTGATCTTCGCCTGGAAAGTCGCCAAGTACGTTAAATCCAACGCCATTGTCTACGCCAAGAACCGCCAGACCATCGGCGTTGGCGCTGGCCAGATGAGCCGCGTGAACTCGGCGCGTATCGCCGCGATCAAGGCTGAACATGCGGGTCTGCAGGTGCAGGGTTCGGTGATGGCATCCGACGCGTTCTTCCCGTTCCGCGACGGCCTGGACAATGCGGCCAAGGCCGGTGTTACGGCGGTGATCCAGCCGGGTGGTTCGATGCGTGATGCGGAAGTTATTGCAGCGGCCGACGAAGCCGGCATTGCCATGGTATTCACCGGCATGCGCCACTTCCGTCACTGAGTACACGATCAACTGTAGGAGTGAGCCTGCTCGCGATAGCAATTGACCAGTCAAAGCTGTAGTGACTGACACACCGCAATCGCGAGCAGGCTCACTCCTACAGAAAAGCATCTCTGCGGTGCTCCACAGAATTAGCGTCATCCGAGGTTTTTGAAATGAATGTTTTGATCATTGGCAGCGGTGGCCGTGAACACGCCCTGGCCTGGAAAGTGGCTCAGGATCCGCGCGTGCAGAAGGTCTTTGTTGCCCCAGGCAACGCCGGCACCGCCATCGAAGCCAAGTGCGAGAACGTTGCTATCGACGTACTGGCCCTTGAGCAACTGGCAGATTTCGCCGAGAAGAACGTTTCCCTGACCATCGTCGGCCCGGAAGTCCCGCTGGTGGCCGGTGTTGTTGACCTGTTCCGCGCCCGTGGCCTCGATTGCTTCGGCCCGACTGCGGGCGCTGCCCAGCTGGAAGGTTCGAAAGCTTTTACCAAGGATTTCCTGGCTCGCCACAAGATCCCGACCGCCGACTACCAGAACTTCACCGAAATCGAGCCGGCCCTGGCTTATCTGCGTGAGAAAGGCGCACCGATCGTGATCAAGGCCGACGGCCTGGCCGCCGGTAAAGGCGTGATCGTCGCCATGACCCTGGCCGAAGCTGAAG
Source organism: Pseudomonas sp. RIT-562 (assembly GCF_026241895.1). GTDB lineage: Bacteria > Pseudomonadota > Gammaproteobacteria > Pseudomonadales > Pseudomonadaceae > Aquipseudomonas > Aquipseudomonas mandelii_F. The sequence continues at coordinate 75,858 of NZ_JAPJIV010000003.1, forward strand.
ACGCCGTACGCGACATGCTCGCAGGCAATGCCTTCGGCGACGCCGGTTCCCGCGTAGTCATCGAAGAATTCCTCGATGGCGAAGAAGCCAGCTTCATCGTCATGGTCGACGGCAAGAACGTGTTGCCGATGGCCACCAGCCAAGACCACAAACGTGTCGGCGATGGCGATACCGGTCCGAACACCGGCGGCATGGGTGCCTACTCCCCTGCCCCGGTAGTGACCAGCGAAGTGCACCAGCGCGTCATGGACCTGGTGATCTGGCCGACCGTGCGCGGCATGGCCGACGAAGGCAATGTCTACACCGGTTTCCTGTATGCCGGGCTGATGATAGACAAAGCTGGTAACCCAAAAGTCATCGAATTCAACTGCCGTTTCGGTGACCCTGAGACCCAACCGGTGATGCTGCGCCTGCAGTCGAGCCTGGTATTGCTGGTCGAAGCTGCTTTGGCGCAAGCGTTGGACAAAGTTGAGGCACAGTGGGATCCACGTCCGAGCGTCGGCATCGTGCTGGCCGCGGGCGGCTATCCAGGTGATTACGCCAAAGGCGTTGCCATCAATGGTCTTGATGCTGCTGCAGCACTGGAAGGTAAAGTCTTCCACGCTGGCACCGCACTCAAGGACGGACAAGTGGTCACGGCCGGTGGTCGCGTGCTGTGCGCGACCGCCATGGGCGTCAGCGTCGATGCAGCCCAGCAGCAGGCATACCAGCTGGCGGCGCAAATCGACTGGGAAGGTTGTTTCTATCGCAAGGACATCGGCTACCGTGCCATTGCCCGCGAGCGTGGCGAAAATCAGGAATAGTCGCTCCATTCGGTCGGGCAAGGGCTTCAAGCCCTTGCCGGACTATTCCAGCGCCGCGCATAGTTATATTCTGGCATCAACCTACGAAGGGATTTCGCCGTGCGCTGGCTCAGGATTGCCGTAAGTCTCACCGTCACTCTGCTGACCTTGCTCTGCATGCTCCCGGCGCAAGCCGCGCAAGGCAGTGGCTGGGCCGTATTGCTCGACGAGCAGGGCAACCTGCAGCTCAGCGACATCCGTTCCACTCGCTACACCAATCAATTCAGCCCCATCGAACTTGAACGCCTGACGGCCGCCGAGCCCGATGGCGCACTCTGGCTGCGCTTCAAGCTGACCCCCGGCAAACACGAGCAGGTACTGAAGGTATTCGCCCCGGATCTGGCGCAACTCAATCTCTACGTGCTGGACGGCGACAAGCTCCTCGATCAGACCCATGCCGGCTCGGATCAACCGCAAGACGAGCGGCCCCTGGCCAGCAGCGATGTCCTGTTACCGCTGCCACAAAGCGACAAACCCCTGGATGTGTACCTGCGCCTGGTTTCCGAACACCAGATGCGGCCCCACATCACCCTGCAATCAGCAATTACCACCGCCGCCAACCAGACCCAGACCCTGATTTACGGTCTGTTGTTCGGTTGCATCGCCATGCTGATCCTGCACAACCTGATTCGCTATGCCTACACGCGCTCACGCAGCAGTCTCTGGCTTGCCGGGTGCGAGGCGTTGCTGATGCTGAGCCTGGCATTGTTGCTGAACCTTGCAGGCCCCTGGATGCCTGACTGGCATGCCATCCAGACACCGGGCGCGTATGTCGCCCTGCTGCTGACCGCGCCTTGCGGACTGATGTTCGCCTACCGCTTTTTTGCGCCCCTGGGTTCGCACCCGCTGAATAAACTGCTGCTGGGCGACATTCTGTTCATCATCGCCTGCGGCCTGTTGCTGCTGTTCGTCAACACGCTGCCGTTGAACATCATTACCTACGGGTTGGTCGCCCTCGCCGGCCTCAGCATGTTGTTCGCAGGCGGCTGGCACCTGCAAAAAGGCTATCGCCCAGCCCGTTTTTTTGTCGCGGCAATGGTGGTGTTCAACCTTGGCACCCTGATCATCCTGCCCGCACTGCTGGGGCTGACACTGGTGGAGCCCCAAGGCCTGATCACCACTCTGCTGGCGTTCATCTGCGTCAGCGGCTTGCTGATGAGCATTGCCCTGAGCGAGCGCCAGCGCAGCATTACTGAAAGCCGATTCAGCATCAGCCGCGACCTGGCCGCCAGCAATGCCGAAATCAATGCCAAAGCCGAATTTCTCGCCAAGATCAGTCACGAAATCCGTACGCCCATGAACGGAGTACTGGGCATGACCGAACTGCTGCTGGGCACGCCACTTTCGGTCAAGCAACGCGACTACGTCCAGACGATCCACAGTGCCGGCAACGAATTGCTCACACTGATCAACGAGATTCTCGACATCTCCAAACTCGAATCCGGGCAAATAGAGCTGGATGATGTGCAGTTCGATCTCAACGCGCTGATCGAAGACTGCCTGAGCATCTTCCGCGCCAAGGCCGAGCAGCAGAACGTCGAGCTGATCAGTTTCATCCAGCCACAAGTGCCGCGAGTCATCAGCGGTGATCCGACGCGCCTGCGCCAGACTCTTTTGAGCCTGCTGGAAAACGCCCTGAAGAAAACCGACGAAGGAGAAATCCTGATTGTCGTGGCACTGGACGAACGCAGCGCCAAACCGCGCTTGCGCATTGCCGTGCAGGACAGTGGCGAACCCATGGACGCCGAGGAGCGCGACGCGCTGATGCACGCCGAACTTCACAGCAAGCATTTCCTGTCGGCCAGCCGGCTGGGGGGCAACCTGGGATTGGTCATCGCTCGTCAACTGATACGGCTGATGCAGGGCGAATTCGGCATCAAGAGCGGCAACAGCCAAGGCAGCACTTTGTGGCTGACCTTGCCGCTGGATCCCGACCGCCTCGAACACCCAACTTCAGACCTGGATGGCCCACTCCAGGACGCGCGGGTGCTGGTGGTCGACGACAACGACACGTGCCGCAAAGTATTAGTGCAGCAATGCACCGCCTGGGGCCTGAACGTCAGTGCCGTGTCGTCCGGCAAGGAAGCACTGGCGCTGCTGCGCACCAAGGCGCACCTGCGGGACTACTTCGACGTAGTGTTGCTGGACCAGAACATGCCGGGCATGACCGGGATGCAACTGGCGGCGAAGATCAAGGAAGACCCGAGCCTCAACCACGACATTCTGCTGATCATGCTGACGGGCATCAGTAACGCGCCAAGCAAGATCATCGCGCGCAATTCCGGGATCAAGCGCATTCTCGCCAAACCGGTAGCCGGCTATACGCTCAAGACCACCCTCGCCGACGAACTGAATCAGCGCAACAAGGGCCTGGCTACCCCCTACCCGCTACCAACCGGCCCGACCCTGCCGGTGAAGGTGCCGGGGGATTTCCGCATTTTGGTCGCCGAGGACAACAGCATTTCCACCAAGGTGATTCGCGGGATGCTGGGCAAACTCAACCTGCAGCCCGACACCGCCAGCAATGGCGAAGAAGCACTCCAGGCCATGAAGGCCCAGCGTTATGACCTGGTGCTTATGGATTGCGAAATGCCGATCCTGGACGGCTTCTCGGCCACCCAACAGCTACGCGCCTGGGAGGTTGGCAACCAGCGCGTGCGCACTCCCGTGGTCGCCCTGACAGCGCACATCCTGGCCGAACACAAAGAGCGAGCGCGCCAGGCTGGCATGGATGGGCACATGGCCAAGCCGGTGGAGCTTTCCCAACTGCGCGAATTGATCGAGCACTGGGTCGCCCAGCGCGACCAGCAGAACCGCGCGACCACACAAACCACCTGAGCCGACAGACGCCACAGCGCCTGTTAGACTGCCCTTCGACTTTTTCTCTCCAGTGAGCTCGCACCATGCTCCACGTGTTGTTCAGTGTGTACCTGAAGATGCTGGTGCTCTACAGCCCGTTCTTCGTACTGTCCTGCTTTATCAGCCTGACTCGCGGTTACTCGCGTAAAGAACAACGCCGACTGGCCTGGAAAGTGGCGACCGCCACACTGGTTTCGAGCGTGTTGCTGTACCTGTTCGGCCGGGTGATTTTCGACGTCTTTGGAATCACCGTGGACGCCTTCCGCATCGGCGCCGGCAGCGTGCTGTTCATCTCGGCGTTGGGCATGGCGCAGGGCAAATCGGTGGTGCAGACCGACAACGTGCAACAGGACGTGACCATCGTCCCCCTCACCATCCCGCTGACAGTTGGCCCAGGCACCATCGGTGCCCTGCTGGTCATGGGCGTGAGCCAACCCCATTGGGACGACAAGCTGACTGCGATCGTCAGCATTGCCCTGGCCAGTTTTACCGTGGGAGTTGTGCTTTATCTGTCGAACCGCATCGAAAGAATCCTGGGCGACCAGGGCCTGCAGATTGTCAGCCGATTGATGGGGTTGTTCGTCTGTGCGCTGGCGGCACAAATCATCTTTACCGGGGTAAGAGGGTATCTGGTGACCTGAACATCAGGCACCAGCCCCTCGACCGGCGCAGGGTCATTTATTTGTGACGCTTGAACCTTTTGTTTAACTGAGTGCCCTGCTGCTGGTTAAGCACGCGTTCTATATCGTCTTTAACTTGCGAATAACGCAGCGGGTTGAAGGTGATGAACGATGCCGCGCGGAACACGTTCAGATCCGCCACCTTTGAATCGAAAAACAGCACACCCCCGTCAAGTTTGTCGGCATCACTGGAGATAGACGACAACATGATCATGATCAAGCCGTTTTTGAGTTGTTCGCAGGGCAGAATTGCCAATTTCACGCCTTTGGTCTTGGTGACTTCGTAGTTGAACACCTTGACTATCTCGGGCTGTTTTTGCACCGCATCTATCGTGGAGTCCGCGATTGCACCCAGCACCGTAGCCCCCGGAACAGCAGACTTGGCAGCTTCCACGCCCGCCTTGATTATCCCGGTAATCAGATTGGATACCGTCAGTTCCAAAGCGCTTCGATTGTGTTCCACGACTCCGCTGTCGGGGACATAACAGCCCAAATCCTCCATGCAACTCAAGAATGCCTGGTGCCATTCCTTGGGCTTTTTATCACCCGGAACCTCAAGGGTGGCCTCCAGTTTCGAGAATTTTATAATGTTCTCGATGATGGTCATGTTCTCGAGCGACACATTATCCCCGTAACCGATTAATGTATTACCCAAGACCAGGGCATCCAGTTCTTTTGTAGGACTGGTTTTTTCGGGGGCAACAAAAGACCTTGTGTAGGCGACATCAGTCGATAGAAACTGGCGCCTTTCAATACGCCAGGATATTAGATCCTTGGTTTCTTCTACACTGATAGAGCCATCAACATTTTGCATTCTGACATTCCTTATCGTCGATTAATTATGCCTCCAGGCACAATTGAAACTTAACTCACGCACACAGCTCCGCTCAAACACCTTTGAATTTCCATATGTGTTTTAGCGGATAAACATCGCAGTTAACTTGCCCGAGCCAGACGGCTCGAGCAGATTACAATTACTTGATATCGACCAACTTATCCCCGTAACTGCGCGGCGTATAAACCCATGACAAGCCATTGGCTCGGGGAAACACTCGAGTAGTGGAGGAGCCGATCAGCACCATGGTGCGCATATCAACCTGTTCCGGGCTCAACTGTCCAAGCGTCGTGACCCGCAACGTCTGACCAGGGCGCCCGATATCACGCCCCAATACGACCGGCGTCTCAGGGCTTCGGTGCAGCGCGACGATTTCCAGCGCACGGCCCAGCTGCCACGGCCTGGAGCGCGAGATCGGATTATAGAAAGCCATCGCCAGATCGGCTTCAGCGGCCAGGCCCAATCGCTTCTCGATGATCTCCCAAGGTTTGAGGTTGTCCGACAGCGACAGTACACAGAAGTCATGCCCCAGCGGTGCTCCTGCCTGGGCAGCGGTGGCCAAAGATGCCGATACGCCCGGAAGCATTTCCAGATCCACGTGATGCCATGCCGGATCCCGCGACTCGTGCAGCGCTTCAAGCACCGCTGCTGCCATCGCAAACACTCCAGGGTCACCGGACGACACCACCACTACCGAGCGCCCCTGCGCCGCGAGTTCGAATGCGTGACGCGCTCGCTGCATTTCTTCACGGTTGTCGGTGCAGTGCAGCACCTGATCCGCACGGAATGGGCCAGCCATTCGCACATAGGTTTCGTAACCCAGTACGTCATTGGCGCGTGCCAACTCTGCCTTGACTGCCGGCACCATCAAATCGGCAGCGCCCGGGCCCAGCCCGATAACGGCGAGGCGTCCGCGGGCGCGACCGATGTGCGAAGGATCCAGAGGGTGCTCAGCGACAGCCACGGTAATCGCGTTTTCGCTACGAACCATCAGCGGTGGTGCGGCCAGCTCGGCCAGTTGATCGGTAACAGTGCCCGCCCTGGAAAACCGCAATGGCAGATTCAGTTCATCGGCGGCATCTCGCAACGCCTGGCTAGCCATCAATTGCTCATTGGCCAACACACAGGCCAGTGACTGAACTGCAATTTTCGCATTGCCCAGGAGCTTGCGGATCGCATCGGCCAGGCCTGGGGTGTCTTCGTTGACCAGTACCAGCACACTTTTGGGATAAATCAGCAGCTCATTGGCGCAGGGATCGCGTTCGGCGCTGCCGACATGAATCGCCAGACGCGCCTGTGGATCCTGCGCCAGCGGGGTGCCCGCCAGCCATGGCGCATCGCCTTCAATTCGGACCGGTTCACCACCGAGCAGGTCGGAGACAAAGCGCTTGCCGAGTTCCAGGTCGCCCAAGGTGTAACCGCTAGGAGGGTTCAACAAACAGGTGCCGAAACGCAGTTCGCCGCTGGTAGTAATGGCCGCCGCGATACCCAGGCCTTGGGCAATTTCGCGGGCCAACACGTTGACACCGCCCAAGCCACCCAACAGCGGCACGACCGCGCTCGCATCTTCCGCGACCGCCAGCACAGGCGGCTCTTCGCCTTTTTCCAGGAGCAATGGCGCCAGCGTCCGGATCACAATACCGGCCGCGCACAGCGCAATGATAGGTGTGTTCGCCTGATAGAGTTCGCGCAGGGTAACGCCGAACTCCTGATACCCGACGTCTACGCCCTCAACCCTTCCAATCAATCCGTAGATAAGCGACTCGGGCAGGCTTCGTTGAATACGCTGTGCGGTCGCGAGAGCACCACTACCGAGAATGACGATTGCAGGAACTGTTCGACTCATCAGCCCTGCCACCTTTCACCTGGAACGATGATCAATGAGAAATACGGCGAAGACATCGGCTCCACCTGATCGAGCGGTACTATTTTCTGGTTAGCCATCGTTGCGCGCTCGACGTACAGCGCCCGCTCTGCCAGTCCTAGTTCCGCCAGCACTTCACGAACCTTGGGAAAGTTGCGCCCCAGTTTCATGATAACTGCGGCGTCAGCGTCGGCCAGCCGACGTTTCAGGTCTTCACGAGGCAACACGCCGGATAACACCGACAGGCTTTGATTTCGATAGACCAATGGCGCACCGAGTACCGACGCGCCGCCCAGCATCGAGCAGACACCGGGCACGACTTCGGCTTCGTAGCGCTCGGCCAGGCGATCGTGCAGATACATGTAGGAACCGTAGAAGAACGGATCGCCCTCACAGATCACCGCTACATCACGACCGGCATCCAGATGCGCCGCCAGCTCTTGCGCGGCGGTGTCGTAGAAGTCGCTGATCACCTGTTCATAGGACAATGGCGCCGGCAAAGCTTCGGTCGTCACTGGATACACGAGCGGCAGCAACGTTTGTGCATCCTGAAGGTGAGCCTCAATGATACCGAAGGCGTTGCCCTTCTTGCCCTTGGCGACGAAGTACGCGACCACAGGCGACTCGCGCAACAGGCGCAGGGCTTTGACGGTGATCAGTTCCGGATCACCAGGGCCGACGCCCAGGCCAATCAAACGACCCGATGGCTGCATCATTCCACCTCCGTAGCGAGTGCATTGACGGCCGCGGCAGCCATTGCGCTACCTCCCAGACGCCCTTGCATGATCACGAAAGGTACGCCTCGGCTGTCGGCGGCAAGTGCTGCCTTGGACTCGGCCGCGCCGACGAAACCTACCGGAAAACCCAGGATCAGCGCAGGTTTCGGCGCCCCGGCATCGAGCATTTCCAGCAGGTAGAACAACGCAGTCGGGGCATTGCCGATAACGACCACGCTGCCTTCCAGGTACGGCCGCCACAATTCAAGAGCGGCGGCGGAGCGGGTGTTGCCCAACTCACGCGCCAGATCCGGCACGCTGTCGTCGCGCAGAGTACAGATCACCTGGTTGTTGGCCGGCAAGCGTGTTCGGGTCACGCCTTCGGACACCATCCGCGCGTCGCACAAAATCGGCGCCCCGGCAGCGAGTGCATCGCGCCCCGCCTTCCCCGCGCCGGCGGAATACTGCAAACCGTCAATGGCCTCGACCATGCCGCAGGCATGGATCACTCGAACCGCGAGTTTTTCCAGGTCAGGCGGGATCCGCTCGAGGTTGGCCTCGGCGCGAATGATCGCGAAGGAGTTGCGATAGATCTCCTGACCGTCGCGGATGTAATCAAGCATCAAGGGGGCTCCGTGGGCGGGCATCAAGCAATGCACCCGCCGCTTCAATAGTGAGATTGCGTGCTTGCAGCGCGCCGAAACCCGGCAGAGCTGCATCGCGAAAATAGACATCGTAGCGACCGTTACTGGACGCGAGCAAAGTAACGGGGGCGGTATGTGCGCAAGCGCATGAGCGCGCACAGCCGGTCAAGTGAACCTGATCCTGGCTGCGCTCATTTTTGCGCAGGGCTCCCAGCAACCGCGCATCGCCCTTGGTATCCGCCAGCCCTTTGCTGCAGCCGGCCGAGCCGGTGCAAGCCACCAGATGAGTCAGCGGCTCAGCGGCGTCGATCAGATAACCCAAGTCCTGCAATTGCCGGGTGACCAACGAGGCATCGGCCTGGCGGACATTGGGCAGCAGCAGGCTTTGCCAGGGAGTCAGGCGCAGGCTGGCGTCACCGAACTGTTCGGCCAGGCGTGCAGCACCGTTGAGCATCGACGGATTCAGCCGGCCCAAAGGCGGCATGACGCCAACGTGTACCAGGCCCTTTTGCAGCTGTGCATAAGTGCCCAGGTGCAATCCCGGCGCAGTCACCCGGCGCCGCCATTTATCGACAGATCGTAGCGGCACTCGCTTGGCCAATATCTGCAGCAACTGCTCCGGCGAGCGCTCGGCGAGCACATGCCGCATGCGGGTCTGGTCCGGCCGTGCGAGTTCAAGGAAGGTCTCCAGTACAGCGATCACCAACGCATGTCCGTCCTGCAGGGATACCGCAGCGACCGGCCGGTCTGTGGGGCAGCCCGCAAAACCGAACACCAGCGACAGTTCCCCGCCCAAGTCAGCCGCGCTTAGCCACAGGTCATGGGGGTGCGCAAGCATCGCCAGCGCCTCGCCGCCGTCCAGTTGCACGGCAAACTTGGCGGACAATTCATGGAAGCGCGCATGGGTTTGCAGGCTGGTGAGAATTTCCCGTGCCAGCGGGCGGGTGTCGACCAGCATATGTCGATCAATACCGGCGCTAGGGCTCAGCATCAGGTTGCGGACGTCATCGCCTGCGGCAGTGGCAGGACCCAAGTCGGCGGCCAGAAGGCTGTCGATCAGTGCGGCCTGGTGCACTCCAATGCCGCGGATTTGCAGATTGGCCCGGTTGGTTGCTTCTATCTCCCCACCGGCATACAGCTGCGCTGCCTGCGCGACAGCCCTGGCCTGATCCGAGCGAATGGACCCGCCCTCAAGTTTTATCCGGCAAATACCCCCGTCCAAAGCCTGGACGACACGCAGCAACCCCGGGCAGGCCGAAGGACGCAAGGGACTGGTGGTCGGTGGTGATTTCACGGAATAGCCGGTAAGGATACGAAGGTCGGCATTATGCCTGCTTTGCACAGCCGGATGAAAAGCCCATGAAAATTGACGACGAAACGCGAAGGTCTTGTGCCCAATGATATCAACCCACCGCGCAAACATCATTTGGCAGTCTGCAGGACTATTTAAGATCGGGAATCAATTTCTAAAATCATACTGATATCCAATGTGCCCGATCCCTTGTACTTTTTGTTCAACTCATTGAAGAGTTAGTTATATACAAGGAGTAGCGCATGGTTAACGGTAAACCCTCCGGCATGTTGACAGGTCCCAATCTGGTTTCATGCATCGACGAACTTTCACTGCAAGACTTTGATGACCTCACACGCTGCACTCAGCTCGCCACCCGATCCGCCGACCTGGGCTATAGCCGTTTCCTCGACTCGGCGCAATGGATGGATGAGTACGTATCGACGCTGAATTTCCTGGGTTGGTCCGTCTATGGAGATTCCATCTTTACCCGCACGCGACACTGGCTGGGCAAGACGGTTGCCGAGTTCCTGGTGGACGGCGCTCAAGCAATGCCTGACACCCGGCAAGGCAATGCCATGATTGACACACTCGATGCGCTTAAACGCGACGAGCCGGCGCAGTTCTCTCTGGATGAGCAAAGTCTGATGGGCGAGCGGTTCCAGGTTATTCCAGCGCGATACAACTCAAAGGGCGTCATTGAAATGGCGGTGTTTAACCTTGAACTGATTGCAAACTCCAAGACCAGCAAATTTATCTACCGGGATCTGGAGGGACACTCGGCCCAAATTGTACAGCGGCGGGCCTACCTGAAACTTGATAAGGAAAAATTCAACAGTGTCAAAGCGGTCATGGAGAAAAAACTGCGCGAAGTGACCATGACCCGATTTCAACTGCAAAAATTTCGTCCGTAAAAAGTTAGGCACCTGCACCCTCCAGACATCGCCAGGGTTGATATCGTCAGGCGGGGCCAAGCGACACCGCGCTATGATGCACGGCACACAGGGCGACTCAGACCTGGGCAGCACAATGATTTGGCTTGGTTCAACAAAAGAGGAACAGCATGACCCCCTGGCTGACGGTGGTAGGTATCGGTGAAGACGGCTTCAAGGGGCTGGGCAAAAACTCCCGTCACGCGCTGCTGGGCGCGGCACGGATCATTGGCAGTGAACGGCAACTGGATCTGTTGCCGCCCTGCATACGTGGCGAACGCCAGTTCTGGCCAAGCCCCTTCTCCCTCGAACCACTGCTGGCCCTGCGCGGCGAACCGGTTTGCGTGCTGGCCAGCGGCGACCCGATGTTCTATGGCGTCGGCGCCAGCCTCACCCGACAATTACCCAGCGACGAAATGCTGATCCTGCCCGCCCCTTCCTCCTGCTCCCTGGCTGCTGCACGAATGGGTTGGCCATTGCAGGAAGTGGTCACACTTTCAGTGGTCGCCCGCCCGCTCGCCGCACTGAACGCGCATTTGTTCAGTGGCACCCGCCTGCTGGTACTCAGCAATGACGGCCAGAGCCCAGGCGCCATTGCCGCGCTATTGCGCGAGCGCGGATTCGGCCCCAGTCGCCTGAGCGTACTGGAACATCTGGGCGGTGACGCCGAACGGCGGATCGATGCAGTGGCCAATGACTGGAACGATCCGGTCATCGCCGATCTCAATCTGGTCGCCATCGAATGCCTCGCCGAACCCGACGCCCCGCGCCTGTCGCGCTTGGCCGGATTGCCGGACACCGCCTTCAGGCATGATGGTCAGCTGACCAAGCGTGACGTCCGGGCAATCACCCTCGCCCGCCTAGCGCCGGTCCCGGGTGAGCTGCTGTGGGATGTCGGCGCGGGCAGCGGTTCTATCGGAATCGAGTGGATGCGCGCGCACCCAAGTTGCCGCGCGCTGGCGGTAGAGGCCGATGCAGGGCGCCAACTGTTGATTGAACATAACCGCGACACCCTGGGCGTGCCTGGCCTGCAGCTGATTCGCGGCAGCGCACCGCAGGCGCTGCATGGACTGGAACGCCCTGATGCCATTTTCATCGGCGGTGGCGTGACCCGCGAAGGCGTGCTGGACACCTGCTGGGCCGCGCTCAAACCTGGTGGTCGGCTGGTGGCCAACGCGGTCACGTTGCAGAGCGAAATGACCTTGATGAACTGGCGCGAGCAGTACGGCGGCGAACTCACGCGCATTCATATCGCCCAGGCGCAACCCCTGGGTGATTTCGATACCTGGCGCCAGGCGCTGCCGATTACCCTGCTGGACGTGGTCAAGCCCTTCGATGCGTGATGAAACTGCCGAGCAACCCGCCCCCCTGCGCAGCGGCCTGACCACCGGCAGTTGCGCCACCGCCACCAGCCTCGCCGCCGCCCGATTGTTGCTGGGTGGCCTGGGCGCGGACGCTGTGGATATTGTGTTGCCCAAGGGCAAGCAAGTGCAGATGCGCCTGGAGTTCTGCCGGTTGACCGAAGACGGCGCGGAGGCCGGTACCATCAAGGATGCCGGAGACGATCCGGATGTCACCCACGGCGCCCTGCTCTATTCCCGGGTGCGCCTGGACGCCGACCCGGGCATTCGTTTCAGGGCCGGCCGAGGCGTCGGTACCGTCACCCGACCGGGACTGGTACTGGGCGTGGGCGAGCCGGCAATCAACCCGGTACCGCGCAAGATGATCAGCGACCACCTGACTCAGCTGGCGGCTGAATTAGGTTACAGCGGCGGTTTTGAGGTCACGGTAAACGTCGAGGGTGGCGAGGCCCTGGCGTTGAAAACCATGAACCCGCGCCTGGGAATTCTCGGCGGACTGTCGATTCTGGGTACCAGCGGCATCGTCCGGCCATTCTCCTGCGCCGCGTACATTGCCTCGATTCATCAGGGCATCGACGTCGCCAAGACCAACGGCTATCTGCACATTGCTGCGTGCACCGGCAACGCCAGCGAAGACACCATGCGCCGGGTCTACAACCTGCCGGAAATCGCTTTGATTGAAATGGGCGACTTCGTCGGCGCGGTGCTCAAGCACCTGCGCCGCGTGCCTGTGGATAAACTGAGCCTGTGCGGGGGATTCGGCAAGATCAGCAAGTTGGCGGCCGGGCACATGGACCTGCACAGCCGGCATTCGAGCATCAACCTGTCGCAATTGGCGGAGTGGGCCGCTGCCATCGGCGCCGACCAGGCGTTGCAGCAGGCGATCCGCCAGGCCAATACCAGCCAGCAAGCCCTGGCGATGGCCAGCGCAGCTGGGATCGCCCTCGGTGACCTGGTCTGCCAGCACGCACTGGATTTTGCCCGCAGCGTGGTGCCGGCCCAGGTGCAGGTCGAGGTATTTGCTATTGACCGCCAGGGCGGAGTGGTCGGCCATGCAGGGGGCTTCCAATGAAACGCATCTTGTTGCTCGGCGGCGTCACTGAAGCACTGGCCATTGCCCGAACCCTGGGGCCGCAACACATCTACAGCCTCGCCGGCGTCGGCCGCGTGCCCACGGATCTGTCCTGTCAGGTGCGCGTCGGTGGCTATGGCGGTGCGCAAGGCCTGGCGCAGTTCATCGACGACCAAGCCATCGACCTGCTGCTGGACGCAACCCATCCCTACGCTGCGCAGATCAGCCAGAACGCGGCCACTGCGGCGCGCATGAGCGGCATTCCCTGCTGGGCCCTCAGACGCCCGGCCTGGCAGGCGCAGGCCGGTGATAATTGGCGAGAAGTCAACGACTGGCCCGATTTGATCAGCGCCCTGCAACCCTTCAGTCGCCCGCTGTTCACCCTCGGCCGCGAGCCTCTGCAACACCTGCACGAAATCCCGCCCGAGCAGTTCTGGACTCTGCGCGCACTGGACGTCTACCCCGGCAACGAACGCTGCGAAGTGATCGGCGCCCGCGGGCCCTTTCTGATCGACGACGAACGCCAACTGTTCGAACGCCGGCAGATCGACGTGTTGATCAGCAAGAACAGCGGTAGCACCGCCACCGAACCGAAGCTGGAAGTGGCGCGGGAGCGTGGGGTGCCGGTGCTGGTGTTGAAAAGACCGGTGTTGCCGAGAGTGGATAGGGAGTTTGAGTCGGTGAAGCAGGTGTTGGCGGCCCTGTCGTCGTAGGACGCCTCCTATATTCCTTCGAAACTCGTGACTTTGCCGACAACGTTTTCGGAGAAGGCCGTCTATCCGGCCTATCGCGCCAAACTTATAGTTCGGCAGCTGTTTCTATTTCGCACAAAGCTCCACAACTTACGGAGCTCAATTAAGGTCGCCCCGAAAAAGTGCTACTTGCCAACATGTATCCCAAGGAATACGATCAACATGGTCGACTTCAAACGCTCCCAGGCATTTGCCCACTGGCTTAATGCCCTTAAGGACACCGTCGGCAAAGCTCGCATCTTAGCCAGGCTGCGAGCCGCCGAGCACGGCAGGTTTGGCGACTGCGAGCCGGTAGGTGGGTCTGTTTACGAAATGCGCGTGCATTACGGCCCCGGCTACAGGATGTACTTTACTCGTCGAGGAGAGGTCTTCTATCTGCTTCTTGTCGGTGGAGACAAGTCGACTCAAAAACGCGATATAAAACGCGCTATTCAAATGGCGCAGGACATCGGTAATGAGGAGTGAGTCATGGCCGAACAATTTACCCGTTTCGACGCCGCCGAGTTTCTAAACACGCCTGAAGAAATGGCTGCTTATCTGGATGCGTGCTTTGATGAAGACGCAGGGGACGGTGTTCTGATACGAGCTGCTCTCAACGACATAGCGAGGGCACAAGGAATGACACAGGTCGCTCGGGAAACAGGCCTTGGTCGTGAAAGTTTGTACAAGGCATTGAGCAGCACTGGCAATCCGGAATTCGCGACTATCATGAAGGTTATGAAAGCCTTGGGCCTGCGCCTGCATGCCACGGCGCTCTGACTGCGCTGCGACACCACACCGCAGCCGGGCTTTTTACTTATCGGCCCTGATCAGGCTAAATAGCCGCGCCTGATCGCCCACCCACCGGATTTGTCCCATGTCCCGACAACGGCTCGCAATTGCCTGGATCGCCTGCTTTGCAGTGCTGTTCAACATGCTCGCCATGCCGATGTCCGGTGCACTGGCGCAATCGGCAAAATCGCCGGCCGAACAGGTGTTGTGGGGTAGCTTCTGCACTTCCAGCGGCACCAAGATGGTGGCGATTTCCCTGGGTGCCGTCGACCAGAAAGCCCCGCAGGGTGACGAGCATTCCAACATGCAGCATTGCTGGTGCTGCTCCGGTTCCGCGCCATTGGTGGCCTTGCCCGGGCATGTGCCGCAGCTGTATTTCGCGCATTACCAGGCCAATCAGAGCCTGCCCGTTGGCTCTCTTGAACTGCCGACACCTCGCCAGCAATGGCCTGCCTTGAACCCCCGGGCCTCTCCTCTGGTGTGATTCTTTCTCGCAATTAACCTGCGTCTCGAATCGTTCCGGAGAACCGCCATGTTGAACAAACTCATCGTCCTGGCCGCGTTGCTGTTGCCTGCCTGCTTCGCCCATGCCCACGAATACAAGGCTGGGCAGCTCGACATTGCCCACCCCTGGTCCCAGGAGTTACCGCCCAACGCGCCGACTGTGGCGGCGTATTTCGTGGTGACCAACAAAGGCGACACTGCTGATCGCCTGGTCAGCGTCGACTCGCCAATCGCCGGCATTGCCCAGTTGCACGAGCATATCCAGCAGGGTGACCTGATGAAAATGCAGCAGGTCCAGAGCGTGGCAATCCCGGCCGGCGGAGCAGTCACCTTCGCCCCCATGGCCTATCACGTCATGCTGCTGGAGCTGAAAGACCGCGCACTGTTGAGTGATGGCCAGCAGTTTCCGCTGACCATGCACTTCGAAAAATCCGGTGAAGTAACGGTCCAGGTCACGGTGCAGAAGCAGGCACCGGATGGCGCGCCAATGCACGCCCACGCCCAGTAAACGACCGAGCTCGCACGCCCATGCGCCCGCTTAGCGCCAGGTCACCCGCCACCCGCCGTCAGCCATTGCGCCTGACTCGCGGCAGCTGGGTCAGCCTGTTCGCCATGTTGATGATCTTTATCGGCCCGCTGATTTCCCAGTCGATGCCGATGGATCAGCGCGCCTCGATGTCCATGAGCATGTCCATGAACATGCCGATGGACATGCCGATGGACATGAGCCTGGACAAGTCGACGATGCAGCACGCCGAGCATGGCGCGCAGGTCGACGACGAGCATTGCCCGCCGAAAACCGATAACCATGCGCTTTGGGAACGATGCGGCTACTGCAGCCTGTTGTTCAATTGCCCGGCACTGACGGGTGGTCAATCCTTCGCTGCATTCGACATCCCCAAAACAAGCACCTTCTCCACCCCCGCCACACGCCTTGGCCATTCCCGGCCGAGCTTTTTCCCCGGCGCCCGCACCCGCGCTCCGCCAGCCGTCTCGTAAACACCTGCCCAATCCCACACGGCTATAGAACAGCAAAGCAATCTGTGGGAGCGGGCTTGCTCGCGAAAGCTTTGCGCCAGACGACATTGATGCGGCTGGCACGCCTTCTTCGCGAGCAAGCCCGCTCCCACAGTAGATGCGATGCGTTGCTGCCGGCCGTGTCGTTTACGACTGTTTGACGGAAATTTTCATGTCCAGGTTTTCTGCTGACACACGCCTGAGCGCCGCCCAGGTTTCTTTCGCCCTGAACCCAACCAGCGTTCGGTTAACACACGCGACCGCGATCCTTTGCGGCGCGTTGCTCACGCCCCTGGCGCTGGCCGATGAACACGCCGGGCACAGTGAAGAACTGAGCCCCACGGTCATCACCGCGATTGCCCCGAGCTCACCACTGACTATCGTTACCAACCCCAAGGACCCGCGCCAACCGGTACCCGCCAGCGATGGCGGTGACTATCTGAAGACCATCCCCGGCTTCGCCCTGGTGCGCAACGGTGGCACCAACGGTGATCCGGTACTGCGTGGCATGTTCGGTTCACGCCTGAACATTCTCACCAATGGCGGCATGATGCTCGGTGCCTGCCCCGGCCGCATGGACGCGCCAACTTCCTACATCTCGCCGGAAACCTACGACAAGCTCACTGTCATCAAGGGTCCGCAAACCGTGTTGTGGGGCCCCGGCGCATCGGCCGGGACCATCCTCTTCGACCGCGAGCCGGAAAACTTCGGCGAGCTTGGCACCCGGGTGAATGCCAGCCTGCTGGGCGGCTCCAACGGTCGTTTCGACAAGGTGGTGGATGCGGCTGCAGGCGGGCCCCTGGGTTACGTAAGGGTGATCGGCAACACTGCCCATTCCGACGATTACCAGGATGGCAACAACGATACCGTGCCGTCGCGCTACGACAAGTGGAATGGCGACGTGGCCGTGGGCTGGACGCCGGATGCCGACACCCTGCTGGAGTTGACCGCCGGCAAGGGTGACGGTGAAGCGCGTTACGCCGGGCGCGGCATGGACGGTTCGCAGTTCAAGCGCGAAAGCCTGGGCCTGCGCTTTGAGAAGTCGAACATCGGCGAGGTATTGGACAAGGTCGAGGCACAGATCTACTACAACTACGCCGACCACGTGATGGATAACTACACTCTGCGCACACCCTCCGGCACCGGGATGATGGCCGGCCCCATGGCCTCGAATGTCGATCGCCGGACCCTCGGTGCGCGTATCAAGGGCACCTGGCGCTGGGCCGACGTGCAATTGATCAACGGCTTTGACGCGCAGACCAATGAACACCGCCAGCGCAGCGGCATGGGCATCGATACCTACAAGGACGTACCGTTCACCAAGGACGCCGACTTCCACAACTACGGAGTGTTCAGCGAATTGACCTGGTTCGCCACGGACAGTGACCGGCTTGTCAGCGGTGCCCGCCTGGACCGCGCTTCGGCCAAGGATTTTCGCCAGACCACCGGTTCCGGGATGATGACCCGGCCCAATCCGACCGCCGACGATACTCGCGCCGATACCCTGCCCAGCGGGTTCATCCGCTACGAGCATGACTTGGTCGACAGCCCGACCACCCTCTATGCCGGTCTTGGTCACACCCAGCGCTTCCCGGATTACTGGGAGCTGTTTTCGCCCAACTCCGGACCGGCAGGATCGGTCAACGCCTTCGATTCGATCAAGCCGGAGAAAACCACCCAGCTCGATTTCGGCCTGCAGTACAAGACCGCCGAACTGGAAGCCTGGGCGTCGGGTTACGTCGGCCAGGTACGTGACTACATCCTGTTCAATTACACGCCTGGGATGATGGGCATGACTTCCCAGGCAGAAAACATCGACGCGCGAATCATGGGCGGCGAACTCGGCGCGGCCTACAAGCTCACGGACCAATGGAAAGCTGACGCGACCCTCGCGTACGCCTGGGGCAAGAACAGCAGCGACGGCAACGCACTGCCGCAAATGCCGCCGCTCGATGCACGGTTCGGCCTGACCTACAGCGAAGACAACTGGAGCGCCGGAGCACTGTGGCGGGTGGTTGCTGCGCAAGACCGTATCGACCGGAACAAGGGCAACGTGGTTGGCAAGGACTTCGACAAGACCTCCGGTTTTGGCGTGTTCTCGCTCAATGGCGCCTATCGGATAAACAAGCACTGGAAGGTCAGTTCAGGCGTGGACAACCTGTTCGGCAAGGCTTACGCCGAACACTTGAACCTGGCTGGCAACGCAGGCTTTGGCTACCCGGCCAATGACCCGCAGGCCATCAAGGAGCCAGGGCGCACGCTCTGGACCAAGATTGATATGAGTTTCTAACAAGAAAAGTCAAAAGATCGCAGGCTACGCCAGCTCCTACAGGGCGTGCACCCCGTAGGAGCGTTGTAGGAGCTGTCGAGTGAAACGAGGCTGCGATCTTTTCAAAGACAATCGATTCGCCAAGCGGAGCACAAACCATGAAACAGCCCAAAGTGAATTTCTACAACCTGGCCTGGCGCTGGCATTTTTACGCCGGCCTGTTCGTCGCCCCATTCATGGTCATGCTGGCGCTGACCGGGGTCATCTACCTGTTCAAGCCACAGCTTGACCCATTGATGTACGGCAGCCTGCTGAATGTCCCGGCCGGCCATCACAGCCTGCCAGCCGACGAGTTGCTCAAGCGCGTGAAAACTGCCTATCCCCAAGGCCAGGTCACGCAGTACCTGCCACCTGTCAACGCCGAACGTAGCGCACAGTTTGTGGTCACCCAGGCCGACCAGGAGCTGAACATCTTCGTCGATCCTTATCACGGCGACATTCTTGGCGAGCAAGACGCCAAGATGAATCTGCAAGCCGTGGCCAGGGCGATTCATGGTGAGCTGATGATCGGTACCCTGGGTGATCGCCTGGTGGAACTGGCCGCAGGGTGGGGGATTGTGCTGGTGGTGTCTGGCGTCTTCCTCTGGTGGCCACGGGGTCAGGCCGCAGGCATCCTGTGGCCACGCCTGAGCAGTCGCGGTCGAGTGTTGTGGCGTGACTTGCACGCCGTCACCGGGTTCTGGGGCGCGACTTTTCTGCTGGTGATGTTGCTCAGCGGCATGACCTGGACCGGCTTCTGGGGCAAACAATACGCGGGAGTGTGGAACGTCTTTCCGGACGCGATGTGGAATGACATGCCCAAGTCCGACGTCGAGGCTCGCAGCCTCAACACCGCCACTCGCCAGACTGTGCCATGGGCAATGGAGAACACACCGATGCCGATGTCCGGCGATCACGCCGAGCACATGAATCATGGTGAAAAGGCTGCCGGCCCTGCAGCACCGATCATCAGCTTGCAAGACGTGCAGAATGTCGCCGAACAACGCAAGGTCGAGCCTGGTTACAGCATTACCCTGCCAACCACCGACACCGGCGTGTTCACCATCGCCGTGTTCGCCGACGACCCGCGCAACGATGCGACCCTGCATGTCGATCAATACACCGGCAAGGTGCTCGCCGATGTGCGCTGGGAACACTACGGCAATGTGGCCAGGGCCACGGAAGTCGGCGTGATGTTGCATGAGGGTAAAATGTTCGGGGTGATCAATCAGATCGTCGTGCTGCTGATCTGCCTGATGATTCTGCTGAGCGCGGTCAGCGGCGTGGTCATCTGGTGGAAGCGTCGCCCCCAGGGCAAGTTCGGCGTGCCGCCGCTGCGCCACGACCTGCCGAAATGGAAAACCGCAATGGTCATCATGTTCGCGCTGGCGGTGGCATTTCCCTTGGTGGGGGCATCGTTGGTAGTGGTCTGGTTGCTCGACCGACTGCTGTTTTCGCGATTCAGCAGACAGACTGAATCGGCCTCCACTTCCTGAATCTTGCTGCCCCTGTAGGAGCGAACTCGCTCCTACAGTCCTGCCCTGTTGTGGCGCGCCTCGGTGCACCAACGCCCTGACCTCGACCCTTCCTGGTGCGCCACCTCAACGCGCAACCGCTCTAAACCGACATTTTCCTGCCTTATGCCGACCAGGCACAGCCCTTGCTAAAGACCCTTCAGTAGTCCGCATCTGCCAACCAAAAAAAATCACGAGTTCATGGAGATCGCACAATGAAGCGTCGCAGCTTGATCAAGGCTTTCACACTCACGGCAAGCATTGCCGCGATGGGCATGACCTGGACCGTCCAGGCCGCCGAGACCATCAAGGTCGGTATTCTGCATTCGTTGTCCGGCACCATGGCGATCTCCGAGACGTCCTTGAAAGACATGGCCTTGATGACCATCGACGAAATCAACGCCAAGGGCGGCGTGAACGGCAAGATGCTCGAACCGGTGGTGGTCGACCCTGCGTCGAACTGGCCGCTGTTCGCCGAGAAGGGCCGCCAATTGCTGACTCAGGACAAGGTCGCCGTGGTTTTCGGTTGCTGGACTTCGGTGTCGCGTAAATCGGTGTTGCCGGTTTTCGAAGAACTCAACGGCCTGCTGTTCTATCCGGTGCAGTACGAAGGCGAGGAGATGTCGCCGAACGTGTTCTACACCGGCGCCGCGCCGAACCAGCAGGCGATCCCGGCAGTGGAATACCTGATGAGCGAAGAAGGTGGCAGCGCCAAGCGTTACTTCCTGCTGGGCACCGACTACGTCTACCCGCGCACCACCAACAAGATCCTGCGCTCGTTCCTGCACTCCAAAGGCGTGGCGGACAAGGACATCGAAGAGGTCTACACCCCGTTCGGCCACAGCGATTATCAAACCATCGTCGCCAACATCAAAAAGTTCTCCGCGGGTGGCAAGACAGCCGTTATCTCCACCGTCAACGGCGACTCCAACGTACCGTTCTACAAAGAGCTGGCTAACCAGGGTTTGAAAGCCACCGACGTGCCTGTGGTTGCGTTCTCGGTGGGCGAAGAAGAATTGCGCGGCATTGACACCAAACCGCTGGTGGGCAACCTCGCGGCCTGGAACTACTTCGAGTCTGTGGAGAACCCGGCGAACAAGAAATTCGTCGCCGACTGGAAAGCCTACGCGAAGAAACACAACCTGCCGGGCGCCGACAAAGCGGTGACCAATGACCCGATGGAAGCCACCTACGTCGGCATCCACATGTGGGCCCAGGCCGTCGAAAAAGCCAAGTCCACCGACGTCGACAAGGTTCGCGAAGCGCTGGCTGGCCAGACTTTCGCCGCGCCGTCCGGTTACACCCTGACCATGGACAAGACCAATCACCACCTGCACAAGCCAGTGATGATTGGCGAAATCCAGGCAGACGGTCAGTTCAACGTCGTGTGGCAGACCGAAGGTCCGATCCGCGCCCAACCGTGGAGCCCGTTCATTTCGGGTAACGACAAGAAGCCGGATTATGCGGTGAAGAGCAACTAAGCCAGCGAAGCGCAATTCCCCTGTAGGAGCCGGCTTGCCGGCGATCCGCATAACGCAGTCTGCCTGACAGACCGCCATCGCTGGCAAGCCAGCTCCTACAGGGTCCGCGTATGACCAGGACATTTGATATGCCCAGCGCCCTTTACCGCTTCATTTTTGCCATCGCACTGTTACTGCCGATGACCACTTTCGCCGGCGACGCCGAAGACTTCGTCGCCGCCAATCCCGTGCAGCAAGCCAAGCTGCTCGAATCCTGGGCCGCGCAGCCCGACCCGGCCCGAGTCGAGCTGATCAACGCCTTGCAACAAGGTGAACTGACGGTCGACGGCCAGCCGAAAACCCTGCGCCTGAATAACCGCCTGCGGGGTCTGATCGACACCGCGCTGGCCAGCCATCAACTGCTCGCCGCCGATGCCAAACTGCGTCTGGCCGCCGCCCAACAATTGCAGAAAAGCGCCAAACCGGCGCAACTGAAATTCCTCGATCAGCAACTGGCCGCCGAGCAAGACGAAAGCGTTCACGCTGCCCTGAGCCTCGCACTGGCCAATTTGCAGCTGGTCGATACAGACCCCGCCGTACGTCTCGCCGCTGTGCGCCTGCTCGGTGAAACCGGCGACCCGCTAGCCCGCACCCGCCTTGAAAGCCTGCTGGAGCCGGGAGTCGAAGCCGATGCCGGGGTGCGCACCGCCGCCGAAACCAGCCTGGCTCAAGTCAAACGCAAGCTGCTGGTCGGCGAAGTGCTCGGCCAGGCTTTCAGCGGCATGTCCCGGGGCTCGATTCTGCTGCTCGCCGCCCTCGGCCTGGCGATTACTTTCGGCCTGCTGGGCGTGATCAACATGGCCCACGGCGAGATGCTGATGCTCGGCGCGTACTCGACCTATATGGTGCAGCTGATGTTCCAGCGCTACGCCCCGCAAGCTATCGAGTTCTACCCGCTGATTGCCCTGCCGGTGGCGTTTTTTGTCACCGCGGCAATCGGCATGGCACTGGAACGCACGGTGATTCGTCACCTCTACGGTCGCCCACTGGAAACCCTGCTCGCCACCTGGGGCATCAGCCTGATGCTGATCCAACTGGTGCGCCTGGTGTTCGGCGCCCAGAACGTCGAGGTGGCCAACCCGGCCTGGTTGTCTGGTGGCATTCAAGTGCTGCCCAACCTGGTGCTGCCGTACAACCGCATCGTCATCATCGCGTTCGCGCTGTTCGTAGTAGTGCTGACCTGGCTGCTGCTGAACAAAACGCGCCTGGGGTTGAACGTGCGGGCGGTCACGCAAAATCGCAATATGGCCGCCTGCTGCGGAGTGCCGACCGGGCGCGTCGACATGCTCGCCTTCGGGCTCGGTTCCGGTATCGCCGGGCTCGGCGGCGTGGCGCTGAGCCAGATTGGCAACGTCGGCCCCGACCTGGGCCAAAGCTACATCATCGACTCGTTCCTGGTGGTGGTGCTCGGCGGCGTGGGTCAACTGGCCGGGAGCGTGTTTGCCGCATTTGGCCTGGGTATCGCCAACAAGATTCTCGAACCGCAAATCGGTGCGGTACTCGGCAAGATCCTGATCCTCGCGCTGATCATTCTGTTCATCCAGAAACGTCCGCAAGGCCTCTTCGCACTGAAAGGACGGGTGATCGACTGATGAACCAGCCCCTGCTCGTTACCGCGACACAAAAAGCCGGCCCGAAGGCCACGATCGCCATCGGTGTGGTGATACTTGCAGTGCTGCTGGCGTTGCCGTTGCTGTCGTTGCTGGCACCAGACAACGCATTGCACATCTCCGCCTACACCCTGACGCTGGTGGGCAAGATTCTCTGCTACGCCATAGTCGCCCTGGCACTCGATCTGGTCTGGGGCTACGCCGGCCTGCTCTCGCTGGGCCACGGCCTGTTCTTCGCCCTCGGTGGCTACGCGATGGGCATGTACCTGATGCGCCAGGCGTCGGGCGACGGCTTGCCGGCATTCATGACGTTCCTGTCATGGACCGAGTTGCCGTGGTACTGGACCGGCACCAGCAGCTTTCTGTGGGCCATGTGCCTGGTGGTGCTGGCGCCTGGATTGCTCGCCCTGGTGTTCGGCTTCTTCGCCTTCCGCTCACGCATCAAGGGTGTGTACTTCTCGATCATGACCCAGGCGCTGACGTTCGCCGGCATGCTCCTGTTTTTCCGCAATGAAACCGGGTTCGGTGGCAATAACGGCTTCACCAACTTCCGCACCATCCTGGGCTTTGGCATCACCGAACCCGGCACCCGCGCGGTGCTGTTTAGCGCCACAGTGCTGTTGCTGGTGACGAGCCTGTTCATCGGCTGGCGCCTGGCGCAAAGCAAATTCGGCCGAGTGCTGACCGCGCTGCGCGACGCGGAAAATCGCCTGATGTTCTGCGGTTACGATCCCCGGGGCTTCAAGCTGTTTGTCTGGGTGTTGAGTGCGGTGCTGTGCGGCCTGGCCGGTGCACTTTATGTTCCGCAAGTGGGGATCATCAACCCGAGTGAAATGTCGCCGACCAACTCCATCGAAGCCGCAGTCTGGGTAGCGCTGGGCGGCCGCGGCACGCTGATCGGGCCGCTGTTGGGCGCCGGCGTGGTCAACGGCATGAAGAGTTGGTTCACTGTGGCCTTCCCGGAGTACTGGCTGTTCTTCCTCGGCGCACTGTTCATCGTCGTGACCCTGTACCTGCCCAAGGGCGTGATCGGCTTGCTGAAGAAAAGGGGTGAACAATGAGAATCACACCGACGGCGCAATTCATGCTCGAACCTGCGTTCTTCCCACCCGAACCCAACAAGGATGCCGGCAGCAGCCGGGACGCCATCGGCCTCGGCCAGCGCGTAACGCCTGGCCTCGACACCCGCCACGGCACCATCCTGACCCTGGAGGACATCAGCGTCAGCTTCGATGGCTTCCGGGCGTTGAACAACTTGAACCTGTACATCGGCGTCGGCGAATTGCGCTGCATCATCGGCCCCAACGGTGCAGGCAAAACCACCTTGATGGACGTGATTACCGGCAAGACCCGCCCCAGCCATGGCAAGGCGTGGTTCGGTGAAACCCTCGACCTGACGCAGATGAGCGAAGTGCAGATTGCCCAGGCGGGCATCGGGCGCAAGTTCCAGAAACCGACGGTGTTCGAGGCGTTGAGCGTCTTTGAAAACCTTGAGCTGGCGCAGAAAACCGACAAGTCGGTATGGGCCAGTTTGCGAGCTCGTTTGAGTGGCGAACAGCGAGATCGCATCAGCGAAGTGCTGGACACCATTCGCCTGACCAGTTCGGTCAATCGTCCGGCGGGGCTACTGTCCCATGGGCAGAAGCAGTTCCTGGAAATCGGCATGTTGCTGATGCAGGACCCGCAACTGCTGCTGCTCGACGAGCCGGTGGCTGGCATGACCGATGCAGAAACCGAATTCACCGCCGAGCTGTTCAAGCGCTTGGCCGGCAAGCATTCACTGATGGTGGTTGAGCATGACATGGGCTTTGTCGGCTCGATCGCCGACCACGTCACGGTGCTGCACCAGGGCAGTGTGCTGGCCGAAGGTTCGCTGGAGCAGGTGCAGGAAAACGAGCGGGTGATCGAGGTTTATCTCGGACGCTGAACCTGTAAATACATCCCCCTGTGGGAGCGGGCTTGCTCGCGAAGACGGCGGCACATCCAACATCTTTGCGACAGATACACCGCATTCGCGAGCAAGCCCGCTCCCACAGGGGATTGAGGAGAACTTTGAACATGCTGCAAGTCGACAAGCTGCACCAGTACTACGGCGGTAGCCACATCCTGCGCGGCCTGACATTCGAGGTGAAAGTCGGCGAAGTCACCTGCCTGCTCGGGCGCAACGGGGTGGGCAAGACCACCTTGCTCAAATGCCTGATGGGACTGCTGCCGGCCAAGGAAGGCGCAGTCAATTGGGAGGGCAAGCCGATCACCCTGTTCAAGCCGCACCAGCGGGTGCACGCGGGGATCGCCTACGTTCCCCAGGGCCGTGAGATCTTCGGTCGACTGACCGTGGAAGAAAACCTGCTGATGGGCCTGTCGCGGTTTCCTGGCAGTGAGGCGAAGGAAGTCCCGGCGTTCATTTACGAGCTGTTTCCGGTATTGCTGCAAATGAAGCAACGCCGTGGCGGTGATTTGTCCGGTGGCCAACAGCAGCAACTGGCGATTGGTAGAGCCTTGGCCAGCCGTCCGCGCCTGCTGATCCTCGACGAACCCACCGAAGGCATTCAGCCGTCAGTGATCAAGGAAATCGGCGCGGTGATCAAGAAGCTTGCCGCTCGCGGCGACATGGCGATTTTGCTGGTGGAACAGTTTTACGATTTCGCCGCCGAACTGGCCGATCAGTACCTGGTGATGTCCCGGGGCGAGATCGTGCAACAGGGTCGCGGTGAAAATATGGAAGCCGAAGGTGTGCGCGGACTGGTTACGATCTAGTCTGTAGCGTCCTAACGATAATAAGACGATATGAATTTACCTGTTCCCACTGTCCTGTTTACCCCGAGCTGGCACGCCGAGCTGGAGCTGGGCTACGCCCGCTTCGGCGATAGCACGCGCCCGGTTCTGCGCCGGCATCAAGGCCCGTTGCGTGTGCAAAAACACCTGTACGCCGAAGGACCCGAGGTATGCCAGCACATCATCGTCCACCCACCGGGCGGGATTGCCGGGGGTGATCGGCTGGACATCAACGCCAGCGTCGGCCGCGATGCCTGGGCGCAAATCACCAGCCCCGGCGCCGCCAAGTGGTATCGCGCCACCGGACCCGCTTATCAGCAGCTGGACTTGAACGTAGCGGCTGGTGCGACACTGGAATGGTTGCCCCAGGAGACGATCATTTTCAGCGCGGCCCAGGCCGAACTCAGCACCTCTATCAACCTTGAAGGCGATGCCCGGCTGTTCTACTGGGACGTGGTAGCACTCGGTCGCCCGGCCAGTGGCGAACGCTTCGACCTCGGGCATTTCCAGGCACAGCTCGACATCCGCCGCGACGGCCAGTTGCTCTGGCACGAACGCCAGCGCATTGTCGGGAACGATGGCTTGCTCGACTCACCGATCGGGCTGGATGGCCAACCGGTGTTTGCGACGTTGCTGGTAACCGGGGAGATCGACAGTGATTTGCTGCAAGCCTGCCGCTCACTGCCCAATGACGTGCGCGGGGATCTGACCCAGTTGCCGGGGCTGTTGGTGGCGCGGTGCCTGGCCGGCGAGGCCCTGCTGGCCCGCGGCTGGATGATTGATTTATGGCGATTGCTCAGGCCGGTGTTGTTAGGCCGAGAAGCAGCCCCACCCAGAATATGGAACACCTGATCACCGATGCCCTGCATTTTTTATTCTGCCCAGATGGATTCCCAACGATGGACCTGACCCCACGCGAAAAAGACAAGCTGCTGATCTTCACCGCCGGCCTCGTTGCCGAACGGCGGTTGGCGCGCGGCGTGAAACTCAATTACCCGGAAGCCATGGCTTACATCTCCGCAGCGCTGCTCGAAGGTGCCCGCGACGGTCAGACCGTGGCCCAGCTCATGCATTTCGGCACTACCCTGCTCAGTCGCGAACAGGTGATGGAAGGCATCCCGGAAATGATCCCGGAGATCCAGGTTGAAGCGACGTTTCCCGACGGCACCAAACTGGTCACCGTTCACCAACCCATCGCCTGAGGACGTGTCATGACCTACCACATCCGCGATGCCATTCACGCCGACCTGCCAGCGATCCGCGACATCTACAACGATGCCGTACTGAACACCACGGCCATCTGGAACGAACAGGCGGTCGACCTGGGTAACCGCCAGGCCTGGTTCAGTGCCCGGCAATCACAGGGTTATCCGATCCTGGTCATCGTCGACGGCGATAACACCGTACTGGGCTACGCTTCATTCGGTGACTGGCGGCCGTTCGACGGTTTCCGGCACACGGTGGAACACTCGGTGTATGTGCGCAGCGACCAGCGCGGCAACGGCCTCGGCCCGCGACTGATGAACGTGCTGATCGAACGGGCCAAAGGCTGTGACAAGCACATCATGGTGGCCGCCATCGAAAGCGGTAACGCCGCCTCCATTCGCCTGCATGAGCGCGCCGGTTTTATCACCACTGGCCAGATGCCCCAGGTGGGCACCAAGTTCGGCCGGTGGCTGGACCTGACCTTCATGCAACTGACGCTCAATCCTGGCGCGCAACCGCCGATCGCCAGCAAGGAGTAACGCCCGATGAACGCCGCCCAATTGCGCCGCGTCAATGTTGAAAGCTTCGCGCATTATCGCCAGGGCCTCATCGACCTGCTGCTCGACGCAGTGGGTTATGGCGCCAGTGTCGGATTCATGGCCGACCTCGATGCCGTGCAGGCTCGCGCTTATTTCGATGAAGTCCAGGAGAACCTGAACAAGGGCAATCTACTGCTTTGGGTGGTGGTCAAAGACGAACAGGTGCAAGCCAGCGTACAGCTGATGCTGTGCCAGAAAGCCAATGGCCTGAACCGTGCCGAAGTGCAGAAACTGTTGGTGCGCGAGCACGCGAGGCGCCGTGGCCTGGGCCAGCAATTGATGACGGCCCTGGAAACCGCCGCGCTGCAGCACAAGCGCGGCATGCTGTTTCTCGATACCGAGGCGGGCTCCCCCGCTGAAGACTTCTACAAGACTCTGGGCTACACCCGTGCCGGTGAAATCCCCGACTACGCCTGCGATCCGAGCGGCCGCTACAAGCCGACCGCTCTCTACTACAAGATTCTTCAAGGAGCCCATTGATGATTCCCGGTGAATACCAGATCCAGCCCGGCGACATCGAACTCAACGCAGGCCGCCGCACGATCAGCCTGAAGGTGGCCAACAGTGGCGACCGACCGATTCAGGTCGGCTCGCACTACCATTTTTTTGAAACCAACGACGCGCTCACCTTCGACCGCGCGGCCAGCCGTGGCATGCGCCTGAACATTCCAGCCGGCACCGCCGTGCGCTTCGAACCGGGGCAGAGTCGCGAGGTGGAATTGGTCGATCTCGCCGGGCATCGGCGGGTGTTCGGGTTTGCCGGGCGGATCATGGGTGACCTTTGAGCAATGCGGTGCTTGCAATGGCCCCATCGCGGGCAAGCCTTGCTCCCACAGGTGAACCTACAACACAATTGAACCCCAAGGCATGCGCATGAAAATTTCCAAACAAGCCTACGCCGACATGTTCGGCCCCACCGTCGGTGACAAGGTTCGCCTTGCCGACACCGAACTGTGGATCGAAGTGGAAAAAGACTTCACCACCTACGGCGAAGAAGTGAAGTTCGGCGGCGGAAAAGTCATCCGCGACGGCCAGGGCCAAAGCCAGCTGCTGGCCGCTGAAGTCGTCGATACGGTGATCACCAACGCGCTGATCATCGACCATTGGGGCATCGTCAAAGCCGACGTCGGTCTCAAGGACGGTCGCATCGCCGGCATCGGCAAAGCCGGCAACCCGGACGTGCAACCGAACGTGACCATCGCCATCGGCGCCAGCACCGAAGTCATCGCCGGCGAAGGCATGATCCTCACCGCTGGCGGCATCGACACGCACATCCACTTCATCTGCCCGCAGCAGATCGAAGAGGCGCTGATGAGTGGCGTCACCACCATGATCGGTGGCGGCACTGGCCCAGCGACTGGAACCAACGCCACCACCTGCACCTCCGGGCCGTGGCACCTGGCTCGGATGCTTCAGGCGGCGGATGCGTTCCCGATGAACATCGGTCTCACCGGCAAGGGCAACGCCAGCTTGCCGGAGCCGTTGATCGAACAGGTCAAGGCCGGCGCCATCGGCCTCAAACTGCACGAAGACTGGGGCACCACGCCGGCAAGCATCGACAATTGCCTCAACGTCGCCGACCAGTACGACGTGCAGGTGGCGATTCATACCGACACGCTCAATGAGTCCGGCTTCGTCGAGACCACCCTCGGCGCCTTCAAGGGACGCACCATCCACACCTATCACACTGAGGGCGCAGGCGGCGGCCATGCGCCAGACATCATCAAGGCTTGCGGCTTCGCCAACGTGCTCCCGAGCTCGACCAACCCGACCCGGCCGTTCACCCGCAACACCATCGACGAACACCTGGACATGCTGATGGTCTGCCACCACCTGGACCCGAGCATTGCCGAAGACGTGGCCTTCGCCGAAAGCCGCATCCGCCGCGAAACCATTGCCGCCGAAGATATCCTCCACGACCTCGGGGCGTTCTCGATGATCAGCTCCGACAGCCAGGCCATGGGACGCGTCGGTGAGGTGATCACCCGCACCTGGCAGACCGCCGACAAGATGAAAAAACAGCGCGGCCCCCTTCCCGGAGATGGCCCCGGCAACGATAACTTCCGCGCCAAGCGCTACATCGCCAAATACACTATCAACCCGGCGATTACCCATGGCGTCAGCCATGAAGTGGGCTCAGTTGAAGTGGGCAAGTGGGCCGACCTGGTACTCTGGCGGCCGGCATTTTTCGGGGTCAAGCCGACGCTGATCCTCAAAGGCGGCGCGATTGCGGCCAGCCTGATGGGTGACGCCAACGCCTCGATTCCTACGCCGCAACCGGTGCACTACCGACCGATGTTTGCCAGTTATGGTGGCTCGCTGCATGCCACCAGCCTGACCTTTATCAGCCAGGCGGCACAGGACGCGGGGTTGCCTGAGGCCCTCGGTTTGAAGAAGAAAATCGCCGTGGTCAGAGGCTGCCGCGATGTGCAGAAAACCGACCTGATCCACAACGATTACCTGCCAACTATCGATGTCGACCCGCAGACCTATCAGGTAAAGGCCGACGGTGTGTTGCTGTGGTGTGAACCAGCGGATGTGTTGCCGATGGCGCAACGCTATTTTCTGTTCTGACTCAGGAGAAACCCTGCCAAAGGCTAGACAAACAACGACTAGCCATCATTGTCAGACTTGGTCGCTAAAGTTTTGCCCGAGCCATCGCTTCCTGGGTAAGTTTCTTGAGCAGGCTTATTTCTTCGACATTGATGGCCGTCAGCAGAGCGCCGTACTCAAGGTCAGTCATTATCCGGCCAGGTGCAACTTCACTGTCTTGTTTGCCCAGCACTTTGGCCAGGGTCGTTATCCTGTTACGCAATTGCTCCCGCCGGGTCACGTCAGTAGTAGCTGCCCACTCTTTTTGGGCAATTTGCAAATCGAGGGCTGCGTCGATTCTGCGCCGAAAATTCTTGAAAGCGCTGCGGTTCGACCCTTGAATGTAGGACGACCAGAACTCCTGCTCGATGATAGCGTCGCGCAGCTGCCCACCCTCCTCCAACGCCAACACCCGAGTGAAGGCATCTTCGATATTGAGCGGTGTGACATCAGGCTCGGCAAAAAACATGTCCCGTGATTGCCAAGGCAGATCCAGACGCTCAGCCAGCTTTGTTGCGTAGGCAAGATGGATTTCAACCTCATCGATGGACCTGACGCTGTTGCCCTCCGCATCCCGCTGAATGATCAAATCGCCATCTTCATCATATGCAGGAAACTTGCGGCCCTGGCGTAGCAATTCGGCCACTCGTCCTCGGGCGATTTTGCCCAGCTCATCCAGACGGGCTTTACCTTTGGCCAGGGTCACCAGTTCAGCCTCCACCAGATCCTTGCTGACGAGGTCATAAGCTTCCTGCACCAGTACTTCGACCCCCATGGCATTAAACAGCTGGGCCCCGCAATCAACGCAGGTGGTGGGAGCGGCGGCCATTGTGAACAGCTTTTCGCGTAAGTGAGTATTGCCGGCCATGGCTTCAAGCATTCGCCAGACCTTATTACTCAGGTCGGACCTGAAGGCCTCAGATGCGTCTGCCGACCCCTCAAGCTTGCGTATCTCCCTGAAAAATCCTTCAGAGCCGAACTCATCGTCCACCGCACTCCAGATCGTGCGCTTCAACTCTCGCTGTTCAGGTGTCGCCCGCTGTTCGTTCGGCAAGGCGCGAATCCAGAATCTGCTATCCGAGATTGCGCTGGAGGGTAAACGTCGGTCTGGATCAAGACCGACGGACTCAATGTAAGTCTTGAGCGTCTGCAGGCTTTCGGCTGAGAGCCATGGAGAGTCACGATTGAGCAAGGTCCGCGCGACGATTTCGGCGCGAAACGAGCCAGGGGCTACCTGGGGAATTTGCGTGATTGGATTACCCATCAACCTCACGTCGAAATGCAGAGGCCGGGGCTGGGAAAAGATTCCGATTGGCCAGGTGACGAGACCCGTGTTCGATAAATTCAGGATGTGCAGGTCAGGCATTCGACTGACGTCGGGCAGTAGGGTCAGTGGATTGTTTTCCATCCCCAGAACCTTCAACCGAGTCAGGCTCTTGAGGGTACTCACGGCTTGCTCCGTCAATACGATCAGGTTATCGCCCACGTGCAGCTCCAGCAGGTGGGGCATGTCGCCCAGTACCGCCGGGAGGCGAGTCAGCTGGTTGCCGACCAAATTGAGGGCGCGCAGTTGGCGGAAGTGTCCGAGAAAGCTCTCCCCCCCATTGCCGAATCCTGAACGACTGAGTTTCAGCCGGGTTACGTGATCAAAATTGGCGTCCAATGCCGGCAGGCTCAGCAGCTGCCACTGCAACGATGTATCACTCAAGTCGAGGCTCTGGCCGCGATAATTGCCATAGGCGTCATGATCCCGTGCTCCGGTTCTTTGCCAGGCCTGTTTGAGTGCTTTGATGATTTTAATCCGCGCCCCCCACTCCCTGTGGAACTGCGGGCTATCTCTTTCGCCGGCCCACGGATTCGGTGCCCTCAGCCAGGTTTGCAGGCTGTGATCAAGTTTCCTGTACTCACTTTCAAGCTGCTGCAACTGCCGGTCCGGTGAGCCCTCTTGCGCTTTCAGGGTTTCGACGAATTCATTGATCTGCGCGGTGCTCATATCGGGGTACAGCTCGCTGACCCGGGTCTCGACAGTTCTCGACCATCGACCCAGGCCGCGACCGCTAAGTGGGTACCCACGTCGACCGTCAGGCAAAACCGACTGCGGTTTGAAGAACGGCTTCCTGACTGGCTGCATCTTCAGGACCGAGCGCAGTTCATCACGCGCGAGGGCCTGTTCCTGGATGCGCAGTTCCAACTCGATTCCCTGCCCGACATGGGGCAAGCCCAAGGCTTTACGCGTCTCATCCGGTAGTGCGTGCTGCAGGGCGGCAAAAAGGTTATCGCTGCCATGCAGGTGATTGTCCTGCGCGTCGCGAGCTTCGTATTGCCCATCCCCCACATGAACCAACACCTTTCGTACGGGAGCATCGTGGATACCGACTGTGGCTCGAAGCAATCCAGAAAAAGAGTTTTCACGGACTTCAATGCACATATTGCTATCCCACCCCGGGAGCTTTTCCAGGGTATGCAGCACAAGCCTTTCGGTGTCCGGGTTGGCCAAGTCGTTCAGATACAGCCCTTCATACGCCCGCGCCAGCCGCACCTGTTGCTGCAGCAGGCGAGCGGCTTCGGCCAACCTTAACGGAACTCGACCCTTGCTCATTTGGGCTAATTCCGCGGCAGATGCATCAACCAGCACTGCCTTGGCCATATTCGAAGGCAGGTTGGAAAAGTTGCGCTTT
Source organism: Pseudomonas sp. RIT-562 (assembly GCF_026241895.1). GTDB lineage: Bacteria > Pseudomonadota > Gammaproteobacteria > Pseudomonadales > Pseudomonadaceae > Aquipseudomonas > Aquipseudomonas mandelii_F. The sequence continues at coordinate 108,800 of NZ_JAPJIV010000003.1, forward strand.
ATCAGTTGAACGTTACGATCGCCTTCCGCACTGCGATCACTGTACAAACGCTTGAAGATCCGACTGCTGGCCATATTCGCCCGATCAGCAAGCCTGCTTTTTAAGGCCTCGATGCGCGCATCCGCAGTCTGTGGAGGATGCTGCCCAAGCAGCCCCTTGATTTGTATTTCATTGAGGGATTCGACAGCGCGCCTGGGCAAGACGCCCGCCATGAGTTCGCTTCGGCTAATATGAACAATGGTTGAACGCGCCGCGTGCGGAGCACCGTGGGAAACCGAGATCGAACCGGACGCAGTGGTTTCCACCACTTCGATGGCGGCATCACCAGGCCATCCGAGCAGTTCAACCATCAGGGAGGCTGCGTAGTCACAAACATCACGCGGCAGAGCTCCGCGGCTGATCTGCCGCGAGAATCCCTTGGCATCGGCGTACGCATTAAAGCGTTTAACGACGTCGACCAACATTTCCGGCATCGGCTCACGGTCGGCATGCATTCTGCGCAGGACATCCTCAGAAACATCACTCACCCTGCGAATCTGCTCCAGTTCGGTATCGCTGAATGCTCTTACCGAGTGCCCCAGACGCCTGACCAAACGCGCGCCCTCCCACGTCCGAGGCTGTTCCGCTTCATGAGCCCAGGCCCCGCTACCGTTGTGGTTCAACTCGGGGGCATAAGCGTCCGGGCGGGTTGGGTGCTGGATCCGGTATTGGCCGGTAGCCGGCTCCTTTTTCACCGCGTAGGTTTTATCTTCCAGCGTTAACAGGCGCTGTTCATCGTAATGATGCAAGCCCAGATCATCAGGGGGTATTTCTGGAAGCGGGACTTTTTGTTCGTAGGGCTGCAGGTCGGGTTTCCACAGAAGGCTTTTGCCGCCAGGCATTTCGACGAGTTTCAACCGATTGACGATTCCTGGAGCGTTGATCGCGGGTATGACTTTAGAACCGGCTGCAACAAAAGCCACATTTAACGCGACACTCGAAAAATGCTCCCACATCTCCTTGTATTCGCCTGCCTCGCTGGCCTCGATTCCTTCGAATACCTCCGACATCATTTGCGCGGCGCCAACCGCCAGCATGATTTCGCCAAGACCGGGGACCACAAAGGCGGCGAGATTGAACACACTCTCCACCGCCCCGAGGTAACTCTCCATTCTCTTGAGCCGTGCCTGTTGGTCTTCATCACCGGTAGGAACCGCCAGGGCCCGAGCATCGTTGATGATTTTGTCGACACGATCCTGGCGTAGATGCTCCCAGACATTACCCTGAACGGACTTTTCCCCGAATAACAGACGGACCCTGCGCTGATTCGCCAGAGGCGTGTAGTCCTCGGAGTGTGAATGGCTCTCAGACGGGTCGAGGTGCTTGGCTAATGAGCGGAGAAATTCGCCTTGCTGTCCTTGCGGAATAAAACGACTAAAAAAAACACGATAGGCCGCCTGATGTAAACGCGCCTTCAGATCAACCTCAAAATCCGTCGAGGAGGCGTACTCCTTGAGCGGCTGAACCGGATCACCGGGAATATAGACGACCAGGCGCTCCACACGATCGCTGCTTTGGCGATCAGGCCCGATCAGCAAAATCGCGCTCAGGTCCACATCGAGCATCTTCAGTCCGGCATAACCCACCGCTTGCCCATCCAACGTAATACCGGATTTGTCACCCACTATCTGCAGCACCATCCGGTACGCTTCGGCGCTGATGCCTGACCTGACCTCAGGCGCTTGCGGCGTCAGATATTGCATATAGGCGGTATGAGCCGACACGGCCAGCATGTGCTGCTGGTTGCGAGTTATTGCGGCGTTTACTGCTGCACGCTTTTCGGGGTCATCCGGCGTGAGAATGGCACTGATGTGCTCCTGATAGCGTCGGCCCAGATCCAGGTTGCGACAGAGTTGGGCAAAGGCCTCAGGGGCGATTGGCACCGCCTGCTCCTTGACCGCATCCCACGTCGCAATGACCTCTGAATCGTAAGAACTCCACCGGGTGATCACTTCACAATCACCACAGCTATTTTTTATTGTTTCATCGAGCTCGAAGTTACCCAGCGCGGCCTCCAGCAAAGTAATGCCGCGGTAGACATAGTTCAGTGGAGAGTCAGTCACATGTTCCATAACAAGAAACTGATAGTAGTCGTTTCGCGGCGGTGTCCCTAAACGGTATTTGCGGGCAAAAAACACCTGTTTCACATTCAGCTTAAGTTTGAATTCAGCCTGAATCGCCTGGACCAGCAATGGCTCGGCAAACTCAAGGACATCCTGAATGCCACTGAGGATTTTTTCGACGCTACTCAGTGAGTTACGAAAAGCTGCATGACTTTCTTTTGAAGCGGCTCTCAATATTGAAGATGCTTTTCTATACCAGTGCGGAAGATCAAGCTGATGAGAGCCAAGTTCTTTTTGTCTTGCCAGGGAAGAATCCTTGTACCAGCGGGGAATATTGACCTGCAAAAAATCATGGTGAAGCCCTGAGGATTGCTTAGGAAAAGTCTCACTTATTTGTAAAAGCTCATGCTCTGACATTTTGTTACGGCCTTAGACACTGAATAAGTTATTCAGCTTACTCATCGACATCTCAAATAAAAAACCGAAAGCGCCGATTTTTATAGTCATGAAAACACTCATAACACTTCGGAATAACTGTCGTGAACAACAACTAAATACTACCCATCGCGAAACAATCAACGAAGCGAGCACTTAGGCATACCGCTTTTGAACAACGACAACGGCGCCCGAATGCGCCACAATTCATGAAATTTCCAGCCCCTTAAGGTCACCGGCCATGCGCCTACCCGAATTCATCAGGCATCACGTAGACCGCATCGTCGATGAATGGGAGGAGTTCGCCAGAAGCATCACCCCCGCAGCGGAGCATATGGATAGCGTCGCTTTGCGCGATCATGCAAAGGTCATCCTGCTGGCTGCGGCGCGGGATATGACCACCGCGCAAAGTGCCAGCGAACAAATGGCCAAGGCCAAGGGTGACGGCCACGAAAAGACTCCCAGCCTCGATCGGGCCGGTGCCAGTCATGGCGAGTTGCGGCACACCGTCGGATTTGACCTGGTGCAGATGACCAGTGAATTCCGGCACCTGCGCGCTTGCGTCATACGCCTGTGGGTCGAGAGCCTGGATTCTCCGGACGTTGCTTACTTCCAGGACATGATCCGCTTCAATGAAGCCATTGATGAGGCGCTCGCGGAGTCAACGGCGGCGTATGCCGAGCAGGTCAACCGCTCACGGGATATCTTCCTGGCAATACTTGGGCATGACCTGCGGGCGCCTTTGCAGGCGGTGAGCATGTCCACGGAGATGTTAATGCGCAAGGCAACGCTGGAGGGTGATGCGCTGGCCTGTGCCAACAATATCAAGCGCGGTGCCCGGCACATGGCCGTGATGGTCAGTGATCTGCTGGAACTGGTACGCAGTCGCCTGGGCAAGAGCCTGCCGATCGAGCGCGCGGCGATGGATCTGGCCGATACGGCACACACTGCGATCGCCGAAGCCTGCGCCGGTAACCCGGAGTGCGATCCGAAGTTAACGATACGGGGCGACACGCGAGGACTCTGGGATGGTGCACGCCTGAGTCAGCTGCTGCAAAATCTGATTGGCAACGCGCTGCAACATGGTTCGATCAAACAGGATGTCACTGTCACCCTCAGCGGCGAAGCCGACACGGTTCGCCTCACGGTGCACAACTACGGAACGCCAATTCCCGAAGACGCGCTCGGCACGATCTTCGACCCGCTTGTTCGTAGCTCCGACGAAGAACTTGGTCAGCCCTCCACCAGCCTTGGCCTGGGGTTGTTTATCGTCAAGGAAGTGGTCAACGCCCATCAGGGCACGATCGAGGTAACGTCGAGCGAGGCTGATGGCACGTTGTTTACGGTGACCTTACCTAAAAACGCGTCAGCTGCTTAGCTGCGCCGGGACACAGGGTGTCCTCAACTGAGTGGATAAGTCCCTTCCTTGAGGCAAGGCCCTTATGGAAATTTGCGTGCGATTTGATTTTCTGAATATCGGTAATTCAAGCGTAATTCCGTACCCGCGGGGATATCAGCAGTCGCAAACATTGCATTCAAGCTGTATTGCCTCCTGACCAATTTGTCGCCCAATTGCAGGTCAGCTCCACATTTGAACGAAATGTTATCAACGTTGTAGCCGGCAGCCGCCTGGCGTATCGGCTTCCCGGCAGCGTCGTATTCGAAATTGGTATTGATTCGGGAAATGATAGTGTCTCCCACGACGACGATCGGTTCTTGCTCGAACCTTCCTTCCCCGTACGTCGTGCTGAAACCTGCGAGCATGGAGAACGTGCTCTCGTCAGCATCAAGGTAACTGATCAGGCGAAGTGTTCCGCCGTAAACACCAACGATTTCACCCTCGGTAATGCGCTTATTGGCAACCACCATGAATTGGCCTACCAAGGCCCTTTCACCGGGCACCTGTACATCTTTATCGGTAAACAGGCGCAACTCCAGTTTTTCTTCGTAGAGTCTGGCGACATCTTCATACCCGCCAAATTTAATATAAGGCTTGATCGGTTCCGAAGTGTAGTGATGACCATTCGCAAGTGTGACTTTCGTCTCAAGCGTCCGAATGCGTACCGGTCTACCTCGCAGATCCCTGAGTGGGTACTTTCCGTTGTTTGCGCGATTATAGGTTCCCAGTTGATTGTTTCGGGACAAGTAAGGATCTTCACGTCGCATGGATTCCAGTTCCGCCGAGGTAAAGGGCTTCAGCGGCATCGATTCTGATGCCAGATGGAATTCATCATCAGACAATTCGGACATATATTCATCGAGGACATTTTTGCGACGCCAGATGCCATCCTTATCCGGTCCGGCAATGATTCCACTGCTGAGCAGTTCGGGCGAATTATCCGGATTGATAATTCTCAACAGGTAGTGTTGTCCGTCACCAGCGTCAGGAAAACTGGCAATAAAATAATGTCCGCCATCGAACTCTATTGCTTGCGCAGCGGACACTCGCAGGGGCGGCGCCGCGCTCATGGCCAAAGACGAGTCCGTGCGGGGTGCGGCCAACCGAAAGTGGCTGGGGCCGGCGGCGTCCACCGCAAACCAGAGTTTCAGTTCAGAATCGCGCACCAGCACCGGGCCGGAAGGTGTCAGCTCACTGAGCAGTTTGGCCCTAAGCTGAGCTGTTTGCGGATCCGTTCCGACAGGCACGATTCCATCGCGCACATCAACAAACCGCCGCCCGTTCAGCGTCCTGAATCCTTGGGCATCAGGCTCAGGAAGTGGGGCACGAGGGGTGATTAGGTAATGTTGCAGCGTTCGAGGCGCGCGTCCCGACTCCGAAACAGATCCTGCAGGTATTTCGCTGGTCGAAATTGCCGGTGCCTGCGGTGTTGCACCTGACTCGCCACTCCCGGATGTTCGGCGCGGTATAGCAGGGTCTCGCGGATTCGCCCCGGTTGACGGTATTGAGTCGACATGAGGTTCAGGCGGACGCGCTGCAGAATCGCGGGGTGGCTGTGTCGGACGGGAGCTTGCATCGCCCGGGCCCGTGCCTTTCTTGCCTGAAACAGGCGGTTTGGGTGACATGGTTTTCATCCTTGAATTGCGCCCCAATCCGGAATCGTGAACGGCATCCTGGGGGCTCTCGGCGTCATTGCCAGTAGTGGAAGTTGTGATCTATCCGCACTAAGGCGCACAGCCACTCAGCAACATACCTGCCCCCAAGGCACGTCAGCTGAGAATTTTATCGAATGATTGTTTCGCGTTATTCGGCGAGTAAATTTCGCATCTGACTCAGGATACCGCGGCAGTGCAGGAGACACAGTCAAGGCCAGCATATCCCTCGTCACTATCAGTTCTGCTAGTTACCGACACGCGAAAAAACCTTCAAGCTGGGAGCTTAATTAAGTCACCCTTTTCATCAAGGACAGCCACCCATGCCAGGCTCATCCGATAAACCAACACCATCAGCTCAGGCGCACACCTCGCTGCTGGCCACAGACAGCAAAAATTCGATCGTCGCCGAGCTTGCAGCTGGCAGAAACAACGCCATCGTCTATGCCGCTTATGGTCACCAGGCAGCGACGCAGAAACCAGCAAAGCACCTGGGATTCAACGGTGAACTTCGGGAAATGGGCAGTGGATGGTATTTACTGGGCAACGGTTATCGCGCCTACAATCCGATATTGATGCGCTTTCATAGCCCGGACAGTTGGAGTCCGTTTGGGGAGGGGGGGTTGAATGCGTATATGTATTGCGATGGGGAACCTGTGATGGGCGCTGATCCGTCGGGCCATTTCAGGGTGATCAACAAACTGATGAATTTGACTCTTAACGCAATTACCGCGCGACCAGTACCCCGTCGGATTCTTCCGAAGCTCACGGGGAAGGTAGTGCACGTTTCAGATCAAGCATCGGCTTTGTATGGATTGGCATCCACTACACCGAAGCCGCCAACAATACAACGACCCTTCTACAATCCGAAAGATTGGACAGCCACTCCATCCGAGAACCAGATTGACAATATCGTACGTCAATGGCCCGAGTTAGCGCGCAGACACAACGTAAGTGCACCTCAACCAAGTTTACCTCAAGAAACAGATGAGATTGTTCAGCAGATGAATTCGGCTCGCGAAGAATTTATAGCATCGTTGAGGGATTTGATCCGATCGTTGTCATAGTTGCCACCAAGCAATTTCTTTTACGAATCTGCACGATTAGGTGCCCAAGTGAGCTGTAAACACCTGGGCATCGTGGGAATTCACCAAGATGAACTACATCCCTGCAAATGCCATTTAAACTATCGCGCTTGGATGAGCTCACTCCACCACCAACCGCCCCAACCGCTGTTTCAACATCCGGTTCTCCGCCCTCAGCTGCTGGACCTCCTCCAGCAGCTCCAGCGCCAGCGCCACCCCTTCCCATTCAAGCTCCAGGTCGCGCCGCAGCTTGGCGGCGCGTTTGGCCAGGGCGAGTTCGTAGTCATTGAAGCGCCAATCCTTGGGCACTGAACCCTGAGGTTCGAGGATGCCGTGCTCGACGATCTCGATCACGTAGACGTCCGACAAATCGGTCGCTTCGCAGAACTCAGCCAGGTCCAGATGAACGATCAGGGGGTTGCTCATGATGGGCTACTCCGTCTGGTGAATCAGAAGTTCTCTCTTGGGTTGAACGCAGCTTTGTCTGCCAGTTCCTGCCACAGCGCCTTGACCTCGTCGCTATCGGCTTTGGGCATTACGGCCTTGAGCTGGATGAACAGGTAGCCGCGTTCGCCGGCCTTGTTCAACAGGCCATGGCCCTTGGCGCGCATACGCTGGCCGTTCTGACTGCCGGCCGGGACCTTGAGGTTGATCTTGCCGGTGAGGGTCGGCACCGCGACTTCGGTTCCCAGCGCCAGCTCCCACGGTGCCAGAGGCAGCGTGATGATCAGGTTTTCGCCCTCGACGTCGTATTTCGGATGCGGGGCAAAACGAATGATCAGGTACAGGTCGCCATTGGCACCGCCACCTACACCCGGCGCGCCCTGGCCCTTGAGTCGAATGCGCTCGCCGTCGGTCACCCCGGCGGGGATCTTCACGTTCAGGCTTTTGCTGGTGTTGCTGACGTGCTGGCCGGCAGCGTTGTACTGCGGCACCTGGAAGCTGACCTTCTTCGATTCGTTCGAGAGGGTTTCTTCGAGAAAAACCGGTAATTCCATTTCCACGTCTTGCCCTCGACGCCCGGCGCTGCGGCCCGGCTGTGCACCACCAAAACCCGGACCACGGTTGCCGAAGATCGAACTGAAGAAGTCCGAAAAATCGCCCGTATCCTGACCACCACCAAAGCCGCCGCCACCGCGCCCCTGCCAACCTGGCGGGCCCTGGAACGGCTGGCCGTGCTGGCCGTATTTGCGCAAGTCGTCGTACTCGGCGCGCTTGTCGGCGCCTTTCAGCGCCTCATAGGCTTCCGAGGCGTCCTTGAATTTAGCCTCGGCGTCCTTTTCCTTACTGACGTCGGGGTGGTATTTGCGCGCCAGCTTGCGATAGGCCGCCTTGATGGCCTTGTCGTCCGCTGTCGGCTCCACACCGAGAATCTTGTAATAGTCTTTGAAGTCCATCTAAGGATCACCATCCGTTATCAAATTCGTTCTGCCACCTGCAGCATGCGCCGCCAGGCTCGATGCAGACAAGTTTGGGGCGAAGGATAGTCTTTCAAGGCGCTATTCGCTTCGATTTAGCGGATAGTCGGCCTTCGAATCTGTGCCGCAGTGGCATACACTGCGCGGCCGTTTTTTAACCGGAACTCGAAAGACATGAAAAACGCATCTCCAGCTCGTGCCTGTGGTATCGACTTCGGCACGTCCAACTCCACCGTCGGCTGGATACGGCCCGGCATGGAAACGCTGATCGCGCTGGAGGACGACAAGATCACCCTGCCGTCGGTGGTCTTCTTCAATATGGAAGAACGCCGTCCGGTATACGGCCGGCTGGCGCTGCATGAGTACCTGGAAGGCTATGAAGGCCGGTTGATGCGCTCGCTCAAGAGCCTGCTGGGTTCCAAGCTGATCAAGCATGACACCAGCGTCCTCGGTACCGCGATGCCGTTCAAGGACCTGCTCGGGCTGTTCATCGGCCAGTTGAAAAAGCGCGCTGAAACCGCTTCGGGCCGGGAATTCGAGGAAGTGGTGCTGGGCCGTCCGGTGTTTTTCGTCGATGACGATGAAATGGCCGACCAGGAAGCGGAAAACACCCTGGTCGACGTGGCGCGAGCCATCGGCTTCAAGGATGTGTCGTTCCAGTACGAACCGATTGCCGCCGCGTTCGACTATGAGTCGACCATCGAAAAAGAAGAGCTGGTGCTGATCGTCGACATCGGCGGTGGTACTTCGGACTTCTCGTTGGTACGCCTGTCGCCGGACCGTCGGCATAATGACAACCGCCACGATGACATTCTCGCAACGGGCGGCGTGCACATCGGCGGCACCGACTTCGACAAGCAGCTCAGCCTGCAGGGCCTGATGCCACTGTTTGGTTATGGCAGCCGGATGAAGAGCGGTGCATACATGCCCACCAGTCACCACATGAACCTGGCAACCTGGCACACCATCAACTCGGTGTACTCGCAAAAGTCGACACTGGCCCTGGGCAGCATGCGTTACGACATCGAGGACACCGGCGGCATCGATCGCCTGTTCAAGCTGATCGACCAGCGCGCCGGGCATTGGCTGGCCATGGAAGTGGAAGAAACCAAGATCCAGCTGACCCACGCCGATCAACGTCACGTACCACTGGACCGCATCGAACCGGGCCTGAGCGTTGAATTGACCAGGGCACTGTTCGAGTCCGCCATCGACGCGCTGCTGGAACGCGTGCGCAACAGCGTGACCCAGATGCTCAACGACGCCAATGTGCGGGTTGATCAGGTGGACACGGTGTTCTTCACCGGTGGTTCGAGTGGAATTCCAGCGCTGCGCAACAGCGTGTCGGACATGCTGCCGAACGCGCGGCACGTGGAAGGGAACATCTTTGGCAGTATTGGTAGCGGGTTGGCGATTGAGGCCAGCAAGCGTTACGGCAGCATGGACTGATCAGAGAGACCGTAGCAGGCTCACTCCTACAGGTAATCAGCGCGCCCTGTAGGAGTGAGCCTGCTCGCGATGGCGGCAAACCAGGCAATAGACATCTGCTGATCAAACCATCCCCACCTGCTTCAACTCACTCTTCAGGTACGCATAATAAATCGGCCCCGCCACGACCCCCGGCAGGCCGAATGCGGCCTCGAACACCAGCATTGCCAACAGCAACTCCCATGACTTGGCGCTGATCTGCCCGCCGACGATGCGTGCATTGAGGAAGTATTCGAGCTTGTGGATAACAATCAAATACCCCAGTGCCGCCACCGCCACCCAGATTGAAAGCGACAAGCCGACGATGGTGATCAGGGTGTTGGACATCAGGTTGCCAATCACTGGCAACAAGCCCAGCAGGAAGGTGAGGACGATCAAGGTTTTGGTCAACGGCAGCTTGATGCCGAACATCGGCAGCACCACCGCGAGAAAAATCCCGGTAAAGAAGGTGTTGAGCAGGGAAATTTTGATCTGGGCGAAGACGATATTGCGAAATGCCTGCACCAGCAGGTGCAGGCGATCAAACAGTGCCGCTGCCAGCGGCTTGCGTTTGGTCAGGTCCGGCACCCGCTGCAAGGCGATGATCGCCCCCAGCACCATACCGATCAGCAACGTCACGAACATGTGCGCCGCATCCTTGCCCACCAGTTGCAAATCACTCAGGTGCTTGCTCATCCACTCACCGATGGCTACCCGGAATTCTGCGGCACTGGCAGGCAGATAGGCATCAATGAAGGGTGGCAACTGCCCGCGGGCTCGGTCAACCACGCCCATGAACTTGTCGAGAGAGGCGCCGGGGTTTTCCGCCTCGTGCAACAGGAAGCTGATCGCTCCAGCGAAGATCAATGCCAGCACACTGACCACCAGCGCACCCAGCAGCGCCACCGCCAGCCAGCGCGCGCGCCGACCTTCGATCAGCCGCTGCAGTTGCGGGGTGAGCATGTTGACCAGTTCGAACACCAATAATCCGGCCAGCAGGCTAGGTAACAGCCGCAGCGGGATCACCAGCAGCAAACCACCAAAGATGATGACCCAACTGATGACCAGCAAGACTTGGCGTTGAGAAAACGTTGGCATACAGCCTCAAAACGAACGGCGTAAAAGGATTGGCAGTCTGCCAGCGTTCCGAACTCAGCACTAGGGAATGTGTGGGTCGACCTTTGTCGGGGGCTTGAGGGGCAGGTGTTGCTTGAGTGGCCATCATCGCGCGGGCTCACTCCTGCGAACACAGCTCGATGTAGGAGTGAGCCTGCTCGATGAGGCCACTACTAACAACACCACTATTTTTTCTTCAAACATTCGCTCATGAATGCTTTGCGCGCATCACCCTTCAACGCCTGGGTGGCCGCCGTAGCGTTGCAGGTTTTCATTTTCTCCTGCTGCGGGGTCAGCACCTTGCCCTCATCATTGGCCGCAGGCGCCGCCTTCAGGCAGGTGCTCATGAAGGTCTTGCGCTCATCCCCCTTCAAGCTCTTGGCCGTAGCGTCGGCGTTGCAGGTGGTCATTTTGTTTTGTTGAGCCGTAGCGGCGAAGCCCTGGGAACAGAGCAGCAAGCCGATCACCAACAGGGGGGCACGCAACATCTTCATGGAGTTTTCTCCTGGTCGCCGCACGGAGGAACGCGGCCTTGTGCTGGAGTGTAGACAACACCTGTTACACCTTCCTGCTTTCCCGAGATCACGTCGATTCCGCCCATTGCGCTCGCTGACATGGATCTACGCGGCGCAGACGGGGATAATCGGCCCTCATTAATGTTCTGGTTGTTCCTGATGCAATACGCCTACCCCCTGCTCGCGATCTTTATCTGGGCCGGTAACACCGTGATCAACAAACTCGCCGTCGGGGCGATATTTCCGGCCGAGATCGGCTTCTACCGCTGGCTGCTGGCCGGCGTGCTGTTCACTCCATTCATGCTTAAACCGGTAATCGCCCATTGGCCGTCGATTCGCCCGAATTTGGGGCGGATTTTCGTCCTTGGCGTGTTGGGCATGGCGGTCTATCAGAGCCTGGCGTACTTCGCCGCAACCCTGACCTCGGCGACCAACATGGGCATCATCCTGTCTTTGATGCCGTTGATGTCGCTGGCCATGGCGATAATAAGCCTGGGTCAGCGCCTGACGGCGGGGGCACTGGCAGGAGCCCTACTGTCGTTTGCCGGAGTGCTGGTGGTCGTGTCTTCCGGCAGTCTCGGGGTATTGCTGGAGCACGGAGTGAACCTGGGTGATGCGATGATGCTGGTCGCCACCCTGGCTTACGCGATCTACAGCACGCTGCTGAAGAAGTGGCAACTGCGCCTGCCACCGCTGGTGTTGCTGTACTTGCAGGTGCTGGTCGCGATAGTCGTACTGTTCCCGCTGTTCGTCGCCTCGCCGAAAACCGGCCTGACTTTGCACAATATCCCGCTGGTGCTGTACGCCTGCCTGCTGGCATCGATGGTGGCACCGTTGGCGTGGATGCAGGCCGTGGTGCGTCTGGGGCCAAGCCGGACTACGCTGTTCTTCAATCTGTTGCCGTTAATCACCGCGCTGATTGCCGCCGTGGTGTTGCATGAACAACTGGCGCTGTACCACCTGGTAGGTGGGGTATTGACGCTGGGCGGCGTCGTACTTTCCGAGCGATGGACTATGGTGTTGGGCCGCAAGGCCAGTGTGGCCTGAGCTGGCGCCATCGCGGGCGAGCCTTGCTCCCACAGTGGGCTCTGGCAGGGCTGCAACTTTGTGGGAGCAAGGCTGGCCCGCGATGAATGATGACGCGGTTCCAAATCTAAACCCCGGCAGCCTGCAACCGCGCCGCGTGTTCAACGAACAGGCGGATCGGTTCGGCGCCTTTGCCCACCAGCCCCAGCGACTGATTGACGATATCGAAGTGATCCAGCGGATACTCGTCGCCAATCACCGTGCCCAGGTGTGAACTGTAGCGACCAACCATTCCGTCGCAATGCCCGGCTTCCCGGACAAAGGTCCTGGCGAACAACCGGCAACTGCGGTTTGTCCCGTCAATCAGATTGCGTCCGCGATCGGTCTTGCCCGGTTGCAAGGTGCCCGACCACGAGTAGTAGCGCACTCCATTTACCAGTTCCGGCCCCTGTCCACCCCAGGTCAGCGGTAAGCCCTGGGGAAAGCGTTGATTGAACAGCGCCACGCCAGCAGTGGTCAGTGATTGGTGGGAAGCGGGGATATCCACCGGCAACTTCGGTCCGCGATAGCCGGTTTCGAGCAGGCTCATCAATGCGCCGATCAAGCGCAGCAACACGCTAAGCAGGCGCCCTTTGGCACTGTCCGCCGGATAGTGCTTCTCCAGGTAGTCCGCCAGCTCAGAGCCATGATTGGGGCCCGCCACGGAAGTCACGGACGCCACTCGGTCTGGACGCATGGCAGCGGCATAGCGCGCGGTCAGCGAACCTTGGCTGTGGCCTATGAGGTTGACCTTCTCGGCCCCGGTTTCCCGCAAAATCTCATCGATACGCGCCAGCAATTGCTCGCCGCGGACTTCGCTGGAGTTCAGGGGCGAGACCTGCACCGCGAACACCGTCGCACCACCGCGGCGCAACGCCGCAATGATTCCGTACCAGTAGGGATAGAGCAGCAACCGGACAAACCCGAGCATTCCCGGGACCAGCACCAGTGGGTAGCGCGGGGCTGTACCTTGCGACATGGGCGGACTTCCTTGTAGGGACGGAGGTTGGTCAAGCGCGATGCAAGACATCAGCCAAGCATCATCACTACAGATGACAACTCGACGCAGCGTCAAGTCCATCCACCCTGTTCCTCGCCGCAAACGCCTGCCATGACTAGCAACGAGTACGGCCTGAGCGCACCTGACGGACAGCCGAAAATTGCATAAAACTTTTCAGCGCGCTCATTACTCACACTTTAAGTAGCGATCACGTCCCCCAGAGCCGTGACGCCAACCGGATTAGCCTCCAGGAGAACGAGATGAGCGACATGCATTTGTCTGATGTAACCACCCTCCGAGCCCGCGCCCGGCAAAATGTCGAAAACGGCGCAGTCACTGAAAGCTACAGTGCCGACCTCGACGAAGTACTGCGGCTGCTCAACGAGTCGCTGGCCACCGAGTTGGTCTGCGTGTTGCGCTACAAGCGCCACTACTTCATGGCCAACGGCCTGAAAGCCCACGTAGCCGCCGAGGAGTTTCTTGAACACGCGAAACAGGAGGGCCAGCACGCCGACAGGCTGGCTGAACGCATTGTGCAATTGGGCGGTGAGCCGGAATTTAATCCAGACTTGTTGTCGAAAAACTCCCATGCGCAGTATGTCGCCGGTAATTCGCTGAAAGAGATGGTGTATGAAGATCTGGTAGCTGAGCGAATTGCGATAGATAGTTATCGTGAAATCATTCAGTACATTGGCGAAAAGGATCCGACAACCCGTCGAATTTTTGAAGATATTTTGGCTCAAGAGGAAGAGCATGCGGATGATATGGCGGACATTTTGAACGACCTTTGATTGCGACAGCCTTTTCGCCTTCGAGTTGACGGCGAAAAGGCGCTGGAACTTACACCTAAGCAGCCTTCAATAAAACAATTTTTATGATATCTGGAACAAATGCGCTACTCCTCCGCGCCAGGAGATAAAAGTACCAAATGACCCTCTGCCTCAGGAAGACTGCTAATAACTTTCTCTCGTATCCGGAACTGTTCGTAACGTGCTTTGTTCAACACCAGCTGCGCGACTATAATAACAACCTCACCCAAAACCAACTCACCTGAAAACTTCTGACTAAAAAAATCAGTACGCACTTCTTCAGTAGTTTTAAAACTAACAAAGGCCGTATATAAAACAGGCCCTTTCCCTACCAGACTGACTTGCGCAACAACGGTAGAGATAGTCGAGATCCCGGTGTCCCTACGGTGTACCAGCGAATATATATCAGGCAATGACGCGACTATCTGTTCTCCCTCCACCTGCTGAACACTGCGGAAGAGATGTTGTAACTGTTTTGCCAAAGGGCTGTTGGCGAGAGCGCTCAATCCCATTTTGTCTTCAATAAGACTCTTCAACAAAAATGAAGAATTTTCGCTGGGTTGAAAGGTAGAAGACTTATTACTGGATACGCCCCATTTTAGTTGGCTCATTGCATCACTTTGACATTTATACCACTCTTGCGACGCGGAAAACCTATCAGCATTTGAATCAGCATACAGTCTTGCAAACAACATGGAATCAACTACATCCCGTCTCCATTCCTCAGGAATATCTAGTGAAACGCAACACAAATTACCTGCCACTGATAAAACGACATCCTTGTCCATAGCCTATTCCCTTCTTGAAAAGTTAGATCCAGGCGGCTTGCCGCACACCCGGATCAAAAATATACTTACTTCAGTTTTACACCTTTAAAGAACTCATCCGAGTTCACGTCAAGCAATTCAATAATCTGATCTTTCCTGCGCTCATGCTGGGCCATGTTTAGCTCCATGACAGTCGCAACTCGTTTCATTCTCAAATTGGACAAATTCCACTTCCAAAACCACGCTCCGCCTTGGGATGTAGAAAGTTCACAATCAACTGCAACTAGCGTAGCGATCGCTGTTCCGCCAGGCGTTTGCAGGCAGGGCACAAGCCTGAAATCCTTGTCCCCCCCATTCGAGCTATTTTTATCGAACAAAGTCACAAGCTCTCCATCGCTTTGGATTTTGTTAAAGGCCCCTTTCAGCAGATTTGTCAACGCTGGCGCATTTCTTCCGGCAGTTGCTTTTACGATATCCAGAACAATTGCATCCATCGTGATGGTAGTCTGCTTGCTCACCTGATCCTGATATTTGTGGTTGGTTAGTGTCCAGCCACAATGCTTCAAAGCAATGGCATATTTTCCATGCCACTCAATGGGCTTGCTGTTCTTATCTGAATAAGTATCAGCGTAACGCTCAGCGAAATGAATGCTGTCAGCAGCTGCCTGTTTTTTATCTTCATCGAGATTATCGGTAAAACCAATTGCAGTCGGGACACTCTCGCCAACCAGAAGATCAGATTTATCGACTGTCAAATCGCCCCCTGCTGCGAACGACCTGATATTTTTAGAAGTGACAATTAATGGTGTGAGTTCGGCGTTACCAAAAAAAACCCGACTCTCTTCCATGCTCGGTACTAAATCATTCATATAAAATTCCATATCCATATGGGTTTATTTAGAGCAGCCATTTGGCTGAGAATGCAATTTACCAGCTTGGAATCAACTAACCAAACTTCACCCGTGACACTTTATTACATCGCAGCGAAACACTTCCCAACATCTAATTCGGGTTCCTTAAGCCCTTGGTATAAGGCGCACGGCTGCCTGTCCATAGGATAGGCAGCCAGTTGAGATCTAACCCTTCACCGTCTTCGGCGCCTTCCCCGCCTTCATCTGCTCCAGCAACGGCGCACACTGATTCGGTTCGCCTCCGCTAGGCGCAATCAGCGCCAGCAAGCCTGCGGCCGGCGCGGCTATTACTCCCAAGGCAACCATCCCCGCCCCCCGCAGCAACAGCGGCACAGCCTTCACCCCTGCATCCGGCTTGATGAATTTGCCCCGCACGTACAAAGGCGAACGTAGCGAGATCAAACGCCAGCCCTTGGACTCCGGCGTAATTGTCAGGTCCAGTTGCTCGGTTGCCATATTCGCCGTGCCATCGATATAGATGATCGCGTTCTCGGTATCGAATACAAACAGGCGTGTCGTCGCCAGGCCGGTCTTGATGTCGAAGTCGGCAGCGGCGCAGTTGATCTTCACTTCCTTGTCGCCAAAAATTTTGCCCACTACATAGTTACCGACGTTCAGCCCGGCCAGTTCCATCAGCTCACGACTGATTGCGCCATCGTTGATCAGCATCTTTAGATTGCCGTTGGAGGTCGCCAGCAGTTTGGATACCGAATTACCGCGACCGCTGATATCCGCATCACCATTAAGCTCGCCGAAACTGGTTTTCATCGGCTCAAAGGTCGGAAACAACTGCTTGAGCTTGAAGCCGCGCGCAGTCAGCTTGGCCTGGCCTTCCAGCGGCTCGGTACGGCCGTTCAGGCGAATTTGTGCGTCCAGCTTGCCGCCTGCCACACCAAAACGCAGGGGCTCCAGGCTGAGCACGCCATCGGTTAGTACCAAATGGGTGTACAGGTCGTTGAATGGCAGCTTTTCGCTGTGGACGATGCGCTTGCCGGTGAATTCGACATCGGCGTCCATGTCGCGCCAGCGCTCAGTCTTGAATTCCTCCACCGGCAGCACTTTGTCAGTAGGTTGCTTGCTCTCACCTCCGCGGGCTTTCTGCTTGGCGTTGGAGTCTGCACCGATCAACGGCGCCAGGTCGGCGAACAGCAGCTGGTTGGAGACCAAGGCTCCGCTGAGCTTGGGCCGTGGTTTACCGGCGACATAGGACAGGCTGCCGTGGATATCGCTTTCGCCAATCTTGCCGTTGAACTCTTCGTAGCGAAACACCGCCCCGCCTGGCTCATGCAGCTTGGCGATCAGATGACCATCGGTGGCGTAAGGAGGAGTGTCCGGTAGCGTGACCCCGGTCAATGGGTACAGGTTTCCCAGGCTCGCGCCCGCCAGTTTCAGACGCAAATCCAGTGCGCCCAGGTTCAGTGGATCGGTGAGGGTACCCGCCAGCTCTACCCGGGTATCGGCAATCCTGACTTTGGCTTGCAGTGGAAAGGGCCGGTTTGCATCCTGCAACGCCAGCAGGCCGCCGATTTTGCCTTCGCCGTCGAGTTTCTGCTGGTGGTATTGACCTTTGACCTTGATGCCAAACGCGTAATCCTGAGGCGCGGCACCTTTATCTTGGGCAGTCTTAGCCGCCTTGTCGCCGACGATATCGCTGAAAGGAATCGGCTTGCCGAGCGGGTCGATCATTACATCCAACTGAGTCTTCAGGCTCTGATCGTCAAGGGTAACGTGCCCCTTGTCGAATCCAATTGCGCCAATGTCCACGACCCAACTTGACGGCTCGGCGTCCGGGTCCTTGGGATCAAACTTGAACGTCCAGTTTGCGCGACCGTCCGCCAGGCGTTGCAGCTCGGCGTTGGGCTCTGTCAGGTCAATTCGCGGGATTACCACGCGTTGCGCGAGCAAGGCCAGGGGCGAAATGCGCAACTCAACGCGCTTGAGCGTGACCATTTGAGGCTGCTTCGACCACTCCGGGTTGCCCAGGCTCAGGTCCTCGGCGACCACATGCGGCCACGGCACCCAGGCGCGCCAGCCGCCCTCCTCGGGCTCGCGCTGCCAGACCACCGCCAGGTTGCCATTGATCGCAAAGGGTCGGTGCAGTTCCTCGGACACTTTGGCGTTGAGCGGAGGTTTGATCCGGTTCCAATCGAAGAACACGATGATCAGAACCAGCACCGCCAGCAGGACTAACAAGCTGGCGAGGGTCCAGGCAATTACTTTTCGAGTGCGCGTCATTGCACAGGGCTCCTTGATACGACTGAGCGCCCTGACCGCGACGCACGTTTGGAAAGTGCAGGCCAGAACCGACCCGTCATGAGATCTACGACTGAAAAATGGCCCGCAGGTTTAACCGAAAGCCGATTAATCCTCAAATAATCGGCCGGGGACAGACTGCCCCCTCGATAAGGCGTTACCGACCCCGCACTTTTACGCGGCACGGATGGGTGAAAAATACCCACCCCGGTGCAAAAACAGCTGCCGCAAATGCCCGGTCTAGAGCCATTCCGCAGAACAATCAATTCCGTTGATTATTACCATTGCGTTTATGAACTTTTATATCGACTTATCGAGAGTAGCATTGACCTCGTACCCACTTTAACGCCCTCCCGAGGAGCAACCATCATGAAACGCCAATTACTGCTGAGTCTTACCCTTTCCATGCTGGCCAGCACTGCTTTCGCTCTGCCTGCTGCTGACCAGGCAACTCCACAAGTCAAAGACAGCCGCTCGGTATTCAGCCAAACCATCGCCGCCGACGGCTCCGACCGTACCCCACAAGGCCAGACCCTGGCTGAAGGTGGTAATGATCGCCTGAAAGAAAAAGGCCTGATCACCCAGGACGGTTCGGATCGCACTCCACAGGGTCAGACCCTGGCTGCTGACGGTTCCGATCGCACCCCACAAGGTCAAACCCTGGCTGCTGACGGTTCCGATCGCACCCCACAAGGTCAGACCCTGGCTGCTGACGGCTCCGATCGCACTCCACAAGGTCAAACCCTGGCTGCTGACGGTTCCGATCGCACTCCACAAGGTCAAACCCTGGCTGCTGACGGTTCCGATCGCACCCCACAAGGCCAGACTCTTGCCGAAGGTGGTGGTGACCGTGTAATCGAACGCAACAGTGCCCTGAGCTAAGCCCATGGCGGCCCTGAAAAAAAGCCCAGTCTGCGGATTGGGCTTTTGACTTTCTGAAAGCAGTAAATCCCCGCACCATCCCTCGATAGTCGTTCGACGCAGGCAAAGCCGATTTGCTAGAGTGCGTCGCTGTCCTTGTCCAGAAATATCCCCGCCGATGCTGCCCCGCGCCGAACAGAAGCAACAGACCCGTAATGCCCTGATGGACGCCGCCCGCCACCTGATGGAATGCGGCCGCGGATTCGGCAGCCTGAGCCTGCGCGAAGTGGCGAAGACCGCCGGCATTGTGCCGACCGGCTTCTATCGGCATTTCGCCGATATGGATGAACTGGGCCTGGTACTGGTCAGCGAAGTCGGCCAGACCTTCCGCGAAACCATCCGCCTGGTGCGCCACAATGAGTTTGTCATGGGCGGTATCATCGATGCGTCTGTGCGGATTTTCCTCGACGTAGTATCAGCCAATCGCTCGCAATTCCTGTTTCTCGCTCGCGAGCAATACGGCGGTTCTTTGCTAGTGCGCCAGGCCATCGGTCGTCTGCGGGAAGACATCAGCTCTGACCTGGCCTCGGATCTTGCGCTGATGCCAAAACTGCAGCACCTGGACCTCGCCGGGCTCAATGTCATGGCCGACCTGATCGTCAAAAGCGTGTTTGCCACCTTGCCGGATATCATCGATCCGCCGGCTGAGGCCCTGCCTGATCACCTCACGCCCCAGGCGAAGATCACTCAGCAATTACGTTTCATTTTTATCGGGCTCAAGCATTGGCAAGGGCTCGGCAGCACCGAATAACTGTCTGCAGTCAATTCGCCACAAGATGGTGCAGCACCAAAATGCGGCGCACCAAAATCAATCAAAACAGCCGCACGCTAGGAAATTTCCTACGCTTTCGACGGCTATTTCCTACACCCTGCCGATCTGGCAAGCCCCTTGCTCTAGCATGACTATCGTTCATTGCTGGAAGCTTTTCGATGCTGGTGATCCATCGCAGAATCGACCCTCAACCCCTCTGGGCCGCCGAATTGCACCTGAATTTCGAGGCCAGGAGCAAAAGCCGCTTGCGCTGTTTCAGTGCCGCGGGGGAAGACGTCGGGCTGTTCCTGGAACGCGGCCAGCCGCCGCTGCGTGATGGTGAGTGCCTGCACGCCGAGGACGGTCGCATAGTCCGGGTGTGTGCTCGCCCCGAACAACTGCTGCATGTCACTTGCGCCAATTCCTTCGAGCTGACTCGCGCGGCCTATCACCTGGGTAACAGGCACGTGGCCCTGCAAGTCGGTGACGGCTGGTTGCGCCTGCTCGACGACTACGTGCTCAAGGCCATGCTTGAGCAACTGAATGCCACGGTAGAGGCCATCGAAGCCCCCTTTCAACCCGAGCACGGGGCCTACGGTGGAGGTCATCACCACTCCCGTCACGGCGACGAAGATTTCAACTACCCGCCGAAACTGCACCAGTTCGGCATGCGTTCATGAACCCAGCCTGGGCCCTGCTGCGCTTGGCCAGTCCGCAATTGCCGATTGGCGGCTACAGCTACTCCCAAGGCCTGGAGATGGCGGTCGATAACGGCCGGGTCAATGATCCGGACAGCGCCCGACAGTGGATCAGCGACCAATTGCTGCTCAACCTGGCGCGTTTCGAAGCTCCGTTGTTGCTCGCGCACTGCGAGGCCGCCGCCGCAGAAAACTGGGGCGAGCTGTTGCAACGCTGCGAAGAACACCGCGCCAGTCGGGAAACCCGCGAGCTGCATCAGGAAAGTCGGCAGATGGGTTACTCCCTGCAACAGTTGCTCAATGGTTTGCCTGAGCTTGATGCTCCGGCCCGCGCCTTTCTGGCGCAGCGTCCGGAACCCCATCTCGCCCTCGGCTGGGCCCTCGCTGCTCGCGCCTGGCAAATCAGCCCGGATGACGCCTTGGCCGCCTGGCTGTGGAGCTGGCTGGAAAACCAGCTGGCGGTGTTGATGAAGACTTTGCCCCTCGGTCAGCAGGCCGCCCAGCGTCTCACCAGCCAGTTGCTGCCATTGCTGCAGCAGGCGCAGCAAGACGCCACACGCATCAGCCCCGAACACTTTGGCAGCGCCGCTTTCGGCCTGTCGCTGGCCTGCATGGCCCATGAGCGCCAATACAGCCGTCTATTCCGTTCCTAGGAGAAACACATCATGAATGCACAACCCCTGCGCGTCGGCATCGGCGGCCCGGTCGGCTCCGGCAAAACGGCCCTGACCCTGGCGCTGTGCCTGGCCCTGCGTGAGCGCTACAACCTCGCGGTGGTGACCAACGATATCTACACCCGCGAAGACGCCGACTTCCTGGTGAGGAATGAAGCATTGGCACCGGAGCGCATCATCGGCGTCGAAACCGGCGGCTGCCCGCACACCGCAATCCGCGAGGACGCCTCGATCAACCTCGAAGCAGTGGACCAGTTGAACCGGCGTTTCCCGGGGCTGGACCTGATTCTGGTGGAGTCCGGTGGCGACAACCTTTCGGCCACGTTCAGCCCGGAACTGTCCGACCTGACCATCTATGTGATCGACGTTTCGGCCGGCGACAAGCTGCCGCGCAAAGGCGGTCCCGGTATCTGTAAATCCGATTTGCTGGTGATCAACAAGATCGACCTCGCTCCGCTGGTAGGCGCGTCCCTGACGTTGATGGACAGCGACACCACACGCATGCGCAACGGCAAGCCATTCGTTTTCAGCAACCAGAAAACCGGTCAGGGCCTGGCAGAGATCATTGCCTTCATTGAGCGCCAGGGCCTGCTGACTGCGGCCTGACCACCCCAAATTTTCAACAAGGAAGCTCTTCATGACACTTAAACGCATTCTTGGCGCCGTTGCGCTGCTGCTGACGCCGGCTGTCGCCTTTGCCCATCCGGGTCATGGCGACAATGGATGGATCGCTGGCATCAGCCATCCAATCGGTGGCCTCGATCACCTGCTCGCGATGGTTGCGGTGGGTTTATGGGCGGCGCAGCAGCAAGGCGCCGCACGCTGGGCACTGCCGTGTACCTTTGTCGGCACCATGTTGCTCGGCGGAGTGTTGGGGTTTGAGGGACTGAACGTGCCTGCGCTGGAAAGCGGGATCGCCGCGTCGGTGCTGGCTCTGGGCCTGGCAGTGGCACTGGCGGTTCGTCCGCCTTTGGGCATGGCGGTTGGCGCCACGGCATTGTTTGCTCTGTTTCATGGCGTGGCGCATGGTCTGGAATTGCCTGACATGTCGAGCCCATGGACCTATGCGGCCGGCTTTGTGCTGGCGACAGCGGCATTGCATGCAGCGGGTTATGCGGTGGTTCGAGTTTTGCCTCGAGCGGCGGCGCCACTGGTCAGGTTGGCAGGTGCGGCTTCGGCGGCGACCGGAGTGTGGCTGTTGGCGGGCTGAATCATGTGGCGGCTGGCCGGGCTTTATCGCCGGCAAGCCGACTCCTACAGGGTGTGTGTCGCATACAACACCAGGTCCGGTCGTCATCCTGTTGGAGCAAGGCTTGCCCGCGATGACGGCCTGACAGACACCGCATCACCTAGGCCTGCTAACATGTCGCGCATTCGCCCCTGCCGTGACGACGCCAGCCAATGCAGCCTGTTTCCCGCTCCACCTCCCAGCCAGAATTGACCGCCCTGTTCGCCTCGGTGCAACAGCATTTCCAGGAAGTGATCGTGCCGCTGTGGCAAGGCCCCGGCTGGAACGCCGAACTGGCATTGCCCTACGAGGCCCTGGATGGCGAACATGCTCCACTGCCACCCCAGCGTTATCGAGCCATGGCGTGTGCGCGACAGCTGTATTTATTCTCGAGCCTGATGGGCCATGTGCGGGGCGCCGAAGAGCGCAGCGCGCAGCTCTTCAGCTCTTTACAGCGGCATTTTCACGACGCTGAACACGGCGGCTGGTTCTACAGCATCGACGCGCACGGCGCGCCACTCGACCAGCGCAAGGATCTCTACACCCACGCGTTCATCTTGTTCGCCTGCGCGCACTACTGGGAAAAGGTCCACCAAACAGCCGTGGAATCAGTGCTCAACTCGGTACTGGAGGTGATCACCCAGCGCTTCGCCACGGACGACGGTCTGTACGAAGCCAGCCTTGAGCGCGATTGGTCATCGCTGAACAGTGGAGCCCTGCAGAACCCGCTGATGCATCTCGCCGAAGCGTTCCTCGCCACCCTGTCGTTTCGCTCTGCCCCGCGTGTCCAGGAGCAGCTCGTCGAGTTATGCACAGCGATGCAGCAACACTTTATCGATCCGCAGCACGGCGTACTGATGGAGAAGCCGCTGGGCGCTGTGGATAACTGGTATGAACCCGGGCATCAATTCGAGTGGTACTTCCTGCTGGAGTCGTCGCCGCTGTTACGTGGTTCGCAATTGCACACTTCGATTGAGCGCGCTTTTGCCTTCACCGAGCAATCGGGACTCGAGCAATCGTCCTGCGCAGTCAAAGCCATGCTCGACCTTGATGGCCATGCCAGGGACGCTACCCAGCGTATCTGGGCCCAGGCCGAATACTTGCGCGCACTGACCTTGCGCCCGAATGCCGAAGCTGCGGTGCAGCGCCAACTTCTGGCGCTGCAGCAGAACTTCCTGCATGCCGCAGGTTGGCATGAATGTCGTGATGAACAGGGCCAGGTGAGCCGCAGGGATATGCCTTCGACCACCCCATACCATTTGGCGACCTGCTATCGCGGTCTGGCTGAATACTTGCGCTAACCGCAAGCTCCCTGTGCCAGCAAAGCGTCCTGTGGGAGCAAAGCTTGCTCGCGATGGCCGTTACGCCTTACCCGCATCCCGATGAATCGCAAACCCAGCCCAGGTCTGGCTAACCGGCATCAACTCCAGGGTATTGATGTTGATATGCGCCGGCGCATTCAGCACCCAGAAAATGGTCTCGGCAATGTCCTGCGGTTGAATCGCCTCGGCTCCGGCATAGGTCGCGTCATACCGCGCCTGATCACCTGAGAATCGCACCAGCGAAAATTCGCTTTCGCACATCCCTGGCTCGATGTTGCTCACGCGCACCCCGGTACCCTGCAGGTCGCAGCGCAGGTTCAGAGAGAACTGTTTGACGAAGGCCTTGGTCGCGCCATACACGTGGCTGCCCGGATAAGGGTAGTTGCCGGCAACGGATCCGACGTTGATGATCCCCGCGCCACGACCGTGTGCAATCAGGCGCGGCAGCAGCAGCCGAGTGCTGTACATCAGGCCCTTGACGTTGGTGTCGACCATGGTGTCCCAGTCATCCAGATCACACTTGGGCGCAGGATCGACGCCCAGGGCCAGGCCGGCGTTGTTGATCAGGCCGCGCAATTTGGCGAATGCTGGGGGCAGATTGGCGATTGCCTCCTCCATGGCCTTGCGATCGCGCACATCCAGGACCAGGCCATGCACTTCGGTTTGCTTGGACAGTTCGGCGCACAGGGCATTGAGGCGCTCTTCACGACGACCTGTCAGCACCAGCTTCCAGCCAGCCTCGGCAAAACGACGGGCACAGGCTTCGCCAAAACCGGACGTAGCGCCGGTAATAAACAGGGTGTTGGACATCGTGTTCTCCTTGCTTCAGCTGATCGGCAGCCATTGGAATAGAAATTCAGCAGGCAGCATGCCCCGCTTGGCTCACAGCGGCAACTGCCACAAACTGTGCAAAAAACGATCAACACTTGCCAAGCCATACCAGCCGTGGCCCGCAGCCATGTACGCGCAGGTTATCCACAGGTGGGCCCACAGTTTCCGGGGGCAAGTAAAAAAGCTGCAAGCCGCTGTGTACAAGGCTTTGCGGGCAGGTTGAAAAGTTTTTTGCTTGACCCTCACAAGCTGGCGTTGTAGCCCAAGGCATTTTGCACGATTGGCCCCCGCACCAGACGATGGCTCCAAGCCAGTAACTACGGCCCTCAGCGGGGTCTTTCCAGAGTTTAACCACAGACTTATCCACAGGCTGTGGAGCCCAGCTTACGGCCTGTTTGATGACCAACAAACTTGTTGACAAAGCCGCATGGCAGACCACAGAAAACACCTGGTCAAAAAACAACCACCACCGTGGACGCCTTTAAAACAGGGGCTCTCCGCGAGGTACTACCATGTTATTCACAGCCAGCTCCACAGCAAACGGGGACAAGTCAAATCCGTGACAAAACAACTATTTGCAGCGGCTTTATGTCGCGGTTTCAGAGCTCGTGAATATTGTTTTCCACAATTTCGAAAAAGCCCGAGTTGAGACGTAAAAAAGCCCCGGCGATTGCTCGTCGGGGCTGTTGATATCTTGGCAGCGAATCAATGTCCGCCCAGATAAGCGTTACGCACCTCCTCATTCACCAGCAACTCCTTGCCAGTGCCCGTGAGGCGTATTTCTCCGTTGACCATCACATAGGCGCGGTCGGACAGCTTCAACGCATGGTTGGCGTTCTGCTCCACCAGGAAAATGGTCATGCCGGTGCTCGCCAACTCGCGCAAGGTCGAGAAAATCTGCTTCACCACAATCGGCGCCAGCCCCAAGCTCGGCTCATCGAGCAGCAGGAGTTTTGGCCGGCTCATCAGCGCACGGGCAATGGCGAGCATCTGCTGTTCGCCACCGGACATGGTCATGGCTCGCTGGGTGCGGCGCTCCTTGAGCCGGGGAAACAGCTCGAACATGCGCTGCATGTCCTCAGTGGCGTACTTGTCACCGATCGGGATGGTACCCATCAGCAGGTTTTCCTCGACGGTCATGTCGGGGAACACTCGCCGGCCTTCCGGCGACTGCGCGATGCCGTGGGACGCAATGTAATGGGACGACTTGTGAGTGATGTCGACTCCCTGATAGATGATTTGCCCGTCAGCCGCGCGCGGCTGGCCGAAGATCGACATCAGCAGGGTCGACTTGCCAGCGCCGTTGGAACCAATGAGGCTGACGGTTTCACCTTCGTTAATGTGCAGCGAGACTTTCTTCAGGGCCTGGATCGGCCCGTAGAACACGTCCAGCTCCTTTAATTCGAGGATCGGTTGACTCATACCAACTCCTCTTCATCAGCGCCCAGGTAGGCCGCAATCACCTTCGGATCGTTGCGAATTGCATCCGGCCCACCTTCGGCAATGACGATGCCGTGGTCCAGCACCACAATGTGGTCGGAAATGCTCATTACCATGCCCATGTCGTGTTCGATCAGCACCACGGTCAGATCATGCTCGTCACGCAGCAGCCGGATCATTGCGCTCAGCGCTTCGGTTTCTTGAGGGTTGAGGCCAGCGGCCGGTTCGTCGAGGCAGATGATCTGCGGCCGCGTGCACATGGCCCGGGCGATTTCCAGACGGCGCTGCTGGCCGTAGGACAACTCGCCGGCCAGGCGGTTGGCGCAATCCACCAGATCCACGACTTCCAGCCAGTAGAACGCATGATCCAGGGCGTCACTTTCAGCCTTGCGATAGCCCTTGGTGTTCAGGATGCCGGCCAGCATGTTGCGATTGACCCACATGTGCTGGGCCACCAGCAGGTTTTCCAGCACCGACATTTCCTTGAACAGGCGAATGTTCTGGAATGTCCGCGCCAGCCCGGCACGGTTTACCAGGTGGGTGCCACCGAACATCTTGTAGTACATGCGACTGAGGAAAGATTTCGGCGAAACGAAATCGGTGGGTTTGAAAGACTCCCCAAGCAGCTGGATGACGTTGGTGTGCTCGCCGCGCACGTTGAGTTCGATTTTGCCGCCAGACGCCTTGTAGAAGCCGGTGAGGCAGTTGAACACCGTGGTCTTGCCCGCGCCATTGGGGCCGATCAGGGCGAAGATCGAGTTGCGGTGCACTTTCAGGCTGACATCGCTCAACGCCTTGATGCCGCCAAAGTGCATCATCAGTTTTTCGACCGATAGGACGACTTCGCTCATGGCGCTACTCCTTTACGCGGGGTCACACCGGTACGGCTGATGCGAATCAGGCCGCGCGGTCGCCAGATCATCATCAACACCATCAGAATGCCGAACAGCAGCACCCGGTACTCTGCGAAACCACGCAGCAACTCCGGTGCAACCGTGAGCACGAAGGCCGCAATCACCACACCAATGGTCGAGCCCATGCCACCCAACACCACGATGGCCAGAATCAGCGCCGATTCGAAGAAGGTGAACGAGGTCGGGTTGACGAAACCCTGGTAAGTGGCGAAGAACACCCCGGCCAGACCTGCAGTCGACGCACCAATCGTGAAGGCCGAGAGCTTGACCAGCACGTGGTTCAGGCCCATGGAGCGACAGGCGATTTCATCTTCGCGCAAGGCTTCCCAGGCGCGGCCCACTGGCATCTTGACCAGGCGATGCTTGATGTACAGCACAGCCAGGACCACCAGGAACAACACCGCGTAGATGAAGTAGTACTTCACGTCCGGGTTATAGGCGATGCCGAAAAACTCGTGGAAAGGCACCCCGCCATCTTTAGCGCGTTTGCCGAACTCCAGCCCGAAGAACGTTGGCAGCGGTGCCGGCATGCCGTTCGGTCCGCCGGTCAGCGACAGCCAGTTGTTGAGGACCAGCCGGATGATTTCACCGAAACCCAGGGTCACGATCGCCAGGTAGTCGCCGTGCAGGCGCAATACCGGGAAACCCAGGATGCAACCCGCCAGCCCCGCCACGATCGCCGCCAGCGGTAACACCGTCCAGAAGCCCAGGCCGAGGTATTGGTAACCGAGGGCCAGGCCGTAGGCGCCAATGGCGTAGAACGCCACGTAACCCAGGTCGAGCAAGCCGGCCAGGCCGACCACAATGTTCAATCCAAGGCCGAGCAGCACATAGATCAGGCCGAGGATGACCACGCCCAGCAGATAGGAGTTGGAAAAGAACGGGAAGACCACGGCAATCACAATCAACAGCGGGATAATCCAGCGCAACCGGGATTTGTAATCTGGCGGCAGCACATGCACGCCGGAGCCGGTACTTTCGAAACCCTCGAGAATCTTCAGGCCTTTCGGAGTCTGCAGGAACAGGCTCAGGGCAAATCGCCCCGCCATGACGATCGCGACGATCCATGCCACGCGAGTCGTTTCCAGGTTGAAGCCGTAGCCGTCGAGGACCACGCCGACAATCGGACCGAACACAATCAGGGCTACTAGACCTGCAAGGATCGCGTCAACCAGGCTTCTTTTTAGATCAATGGTTTTTTTAGTGGTTGAAGACATCGCTTACACCTTCGACACAAGAGGACGGCCAAGCAGGCCTTGGGGCCGAAAGACCAGAACGAGAACGAGCAGCGAGAAGCTGAAGACGTCTTTGTAGTCCGAGTTGACCAGGCCCGAGAACAGCGACTCGGAGATGCCGAGAATGATCCCGCCGAGCATCGCTCCTGGAAGCGAGCCGATACCGCCGAGCACCGCTGCGGTGAACGCCTTGATCCCGATGATGAAGCCGGCATAGAAGTCGAATGTGCCGTAGTTCATGGTGATCAGCACGCCGGCCAGGGCCGCCATGGCTGCACCGATGATGAACACGTAGGAAATCACCCGGTCGGTGTTGATCCCGAGGATTGAGGCCATCTTGCGGTCTTGCTGGGTCGCGCGGCACATGCGGCCGAGCTTGGTGTACTTGATGATGTAGGTCAGCAGCGCCATCCCGGCAAACGCCGCGACCAGAATGAACACTTTGGTGTAGGTCAGCTGCACAAAACCGGTGCCGACCTCGACACGCCAGGCTCCGGTAAGCAGGGTTGGCACGCCCTGTTGCTTCGCGCCCTGGGCGATCTGTGCATAGTTTTGCAGGATCAGGGAGATGCCGATGGCGCTGATCAGCGGTGCCAGTCGGGTGGAGTTGCGCAGGGGTTTATAGGCGACTCGCTCGATGACCCAGCCATACACCGCCGTAACGATGATGGTGAAGATCAGTGTGCCGAGCATCAGCAGCGGGAAGGATTCAATACCGAAGTATGCCAGCAGAGCCAGACTGATCGCCGCGAGGTAAGCGGAGATCATGTAAACCTCGCCGTGGGCGAAGTTGATCATGCCAATGATGCCATAGACCATTGTGTAGCCGATGGCGATCAGGCCATAGACCGACCCGAGGGTCAGGCCGTTGACCAGTTGCTGCAGGAAAATACCATCCATAACGCAATCTCACGCAGTGAGAACCTGCACACCAGCGGTGCGCGGCTCTTCTAAGGAAAATACAGATATACGTCGGAGCAATGTCAGTCAGGATCAGGCTGCCACCACCGCCCCTGTAGGAGCTGGCTTGCCAGCGATAGCGGTATCTCAGCTAACAGTGATGTTGACTGATACACCGCCTTCGCGGGCAAGCCCGCTCCTACAGGGGAACTGTGGATTCAGCTGATCAAGTCAGCCCTTACTTCTGTTTTTCCAGCTGGTGGTATTTGCCATCCTTGTCCCACTGGTAAACCACGTAGTCGGAGACTTTCAGGTCGCCCTTGCTGTCCCAGGTCTTCTCACCCATGACAGTCTTGACCGGGTTCTTCTTCAGCCACTCAGCCGCTTTTTCGCCGCTGTTGGACTTGGCGCCATTAAAAGCTGCCGCCAGGGTCTGAACCGAAGCGTAGGCGTACAGGGTGTAGCCTTCTGGCTCGGTGCCAGCCTTGCGGAACGCATCCACGACAGCCTTGCTGTCTGGCAGCAGGCGCGGGTCAGCGCCGAAGGTCATCAGCACGCCATCAACGAATTGCGGACCGCCAGCGGTGGTTACCAGCTCGTCGGTAACGATGCCGTCGTCGGACATGAACTTGACGTCTTTCAGGCCTTGCTCACGCAGCTGACGGACCAGAGGACCGGCTTCCGGGTGCAGACCACCGAAGTAGACGACATCGGCGCCAGCGCCACGGATTTTGGTAACGATAGTGCTGAAGTCTTTTTCGCCACGGGTCAGGCCTTCATACAGCACCGGCGTTACGCCGCGCTTGACCAGTTGCGCCTTGGTGGCATCAGCCAGGCCTTGGCCGTAGGTGTCCTTGTCGTGCAGCACGACAACCTTTTTGCCCTTGAGCACGTCGACGATGTAATCGCCAGCGACGATGCCCTGCTGGTCGTCACGCCCGCACATACGGAACATGGCGCTCAGCCCACGTTCGGTGACCTGTGGGTTGGTGGAACCTGGAGTGATTGCGATGATGCCCGCTTCGTCATAGATCTCGGAGGCCGGGATGGTCGACGAGGAGCAGAAGTGACCGACCACGCCTGCCACTTTCTGGTTGGTCAGGTCCTTGGCGACCGTCACAGCCTGTTTCGGTTCGCAGGCGTCATCGCCCTTCACCAGTACGATTTTTTCCCCGTTGACGCCGCCCGCTGCGTTGACTGCGTCGGCCGCTGCCTGCGCACCCTTCATGTACTGCTCGCCAAATGCCGCGTTGGCGCCAGTCATGGGACCTGCCACACCGATTTTCACATCAGCCTGTGCAAACGCAGAAACACCCAACGCAGCTGCCACTGCGAGGGCCAGAAAGCCTTTCTTGTAAAACGTCTGGGACATGAGGTGGTGCTCCAAGGTTTTTTTTAGTTGGCACTGCGACTTCACTGAATGCTCAGAGCAAGGGCCGTGCCATCGGTTTTTTATTCTTGAAAAAGTCGCTGAGTTATTGTTATTCCGACTGTTTTGAGCCCGTCTTCATTGGGCGTGCAACCGTCTAAACCGCCAAAGGTAAAACCACAAAATGCTGAAGGCGCAACCCGCGCGCGCCATCATTGCAACCGCGGCGCCAAACGACGTGCAACCAGCCTGTAACATCGTGCGTCACCGAAGTGCACACCGCTGGTGCGGGACTGCTACAACCCGCACCATTACAGGCTAGTCGCTGCTCGAAAAAGCGCCGCTTTTCAGTAACATCTTTCAACAATCAAATGACGATCCGCAAGCACTGGCCTGCGTGATACAGCGAGAAACCCGCCTCATACAGGCAGCTGCGCAACCCCACGCCGGCCAGGGGCTGCATGGGTGCGAACGGAATCGGCAGGGCTTGAGGATTTCCGTTACACAAATAGTCGGCAAAGGCTTTGCCGACCACTGTTCCCGTAGTAACGCCGCGCCCGTTGTAGCCGGTGACTGCCACTATTCCGGGCGCCGGCTCAAACAGGCGCATCAGGTGATCCGGGGTGAAGGCAATGCAGCCAGTCCAGGTGCATTCCCACTCCACCGGCTTGAGATACGGAAAATAGTGCTGCTGAACACGATCCGCCCAGGCCTTGAGAAACCACACCGGCTTCTGATTGCCGTTGCCGAGGCTGCCGAGCAGCAGGCGCCCGTCCTTGTCGCGACGGATGCTGCTGAGCACCTGCCGGGTGTCCCAGGACCCCTGGCCACCGGGCAGGATTTGCTGCGCGGCCTCTTCAGTCAGCGGCACCGATGCCACCTGGTAGTAATAACCCGGGAAGAAATTACGTCGCAGCTCGGTCCAGTCGCCCTCGGTGTAGGCGTTGGAGGCGATGACCACTTGCTCGGCCAACACCGAACCCTGCGCAGTTTGCACCGACCACTTCTGGCCCTGACGTTCCAATCGAGTAACCGGCGAGTGATCGAACAGCTGACCGCCCAGGTCGCTGGCCGCCTTGGCTAGGCCGCTGGTGTAGGCCATCGGATTGATTGTGCCGGCACGCCGATCCAGCAGCGCGGCGGCAATTTTCCGGGTGCCGGTGGCTTGCTCGCAGGCCTGGCCGGTCAACAACTCGACCGGCGCGCCGCGACGCTTCCATTGTTCTTCACGACTGCGCAGATCCGCTTCGCCACGGGCGTTATGCGCCATGTGCAGCGTACCTTCGCGGCGCAACTGACAGTCGATGTTGTATTTGTCGACCAGGCTGAACACCAATGACGGCGCGGCACCCAGCATGCGATTGAGCTGACTGCCAACCGCCTCGCCGAACCCGGCCTCGATCTCGTCGGGAGGAATCCACATGCCGGCGTTGACCAGGCCAACGTTACGCCCAGAACCGCCATGCCCGGCCCGATGTGCTTCGAGCACACAGACCGATTTGCCCTGTTCCAGCAAATGCACCGCCGCCGACAGGCCGGTGAAACCTGCACCTATCACGCAGACATCGGCCTTCACTTCGCCCTTGAGCGATCTATTGTCGGGCCGTTGCGGCGTCAGTTTTTCCCACAGACATTCTTCGCGTAGCGGCATTGCCAGACTCCAACAGAAACCTAACCAACACACATTTTCATTCCACTGTAGGAGCGAGCCTGCTCGCGATAGCGTCGGCACATCCAGCAACCATGTGTCTGAAAAGGCGCTATCGCGAGCAGGCTCGCTCCTACAGGAGGGAGATCACAGCAAGACCACGTATTAGTCGAAGGTAATCCCCTGAGCCAACGGCAACTCCAGCGAATAGTTCACGGTATTGGTTTGGCGACGCATGTAACCGCGCCACGCATCCGAACCCGACTCGCGTCCACCACCCGTTTCTTTCTCGCCACCAAACGCGCCACCGATTTCCGCGCCGCTCGGGCCGATGTTGACGTTGGCGATCCCACAATCGCTGCCCACAGCCGACATGAACTGCTCCGCTTCGCGCACATCAGTGGTGAAGATGCAGGACGACAGGCCTTGAGGCACTGCGTTGTTCAGGCGCAAGGCCTCATTAAAATCCTGGTAGCCGACCACGTAGAGAATCGGCGCGAAGGTTTCGCTGCACACTACATCGCTCTGCTCTGGCATCTCAACGATCGCCGGCTGCACGTAATAGGCATTCGGGTATTGGTCTTCCAACTGGCGCTTGCCACCGAAGACCCGGCCACCCTCGCTCAAGGCTTGCTCGAGTGCGTCCTGCATGTTTTCGAAGCTGTGCTTGTCAATTAGCGGGCCGATCAGATTGCCTTCGAGCGGATTGCCGATTCGCACTTTTGAGTAAGCCGCTTTCAGGCGGGTGACGATCTCTTCTTTCACCGATTCATGGGCAATCAGGCGACGCAACGTGGTGCAACGCTGACCGGCAGTGCCGACCGCACTGAACAGGATCGCGCGCACGGCCATGTCCAGATCGGCACTCGGGCCGAGGATCATCGCGTTGTTGCCGCCCAGTTCGAGAATGCTGCGGGCAAAGCGCGCGGCGATTTTCGGCGCCACTTCACGGCCCATGCGAGTACTGCCGGTGGCGCTGACCAACGCCACACGCGGGTCATCCACCAAGGCTTCACCCGCATCGCGACCGCCAATGATCACCTGGCTCAGGTGTGGCGGAGCATCGCTGAAGTTCTTCAGCACCCGATCAAACAGCGCCTGGCAGGCCAGGGCGGTCAGCGGAGTTTTCTCCGACGGCTTCCAGATCACCGGGTTCCCGCACACCAGCGCCAGGGTGGTGTTCCAGGCCCAGACGGCAACCGGGAAGTTGAAGGCGCTGATCACCCCGACCACGCCCAGCGGATGCCAGGTTTCACGCATGTGGTGGCCTGGGCGCTCGGAAGCAATGGTCAGGCCATACAGCTGGCGGGACAAACCGACAGCGAAGTCGCAGATATCGATCATTTCCTGAACTTCACCCAGGCCTTCCTGAGTGATCTTGCCAGCTTCCCACGAGACGAGCTCGCCGAGATCGGCCTTGTATTCGCGAAGGATATCGCCCAGTTGGCGCACCAGCTCGCCACGACGTGGCGCCGGAACCTTGCGCCACAACTCGAAAGCATGATCTGCACGACTGATGTGCTGCTCGACTTCAGCAGCGCCTTCCCAGTTCACGGCAGCGATCTGGCTGCCATCGATCGGTGAATGCACCGGCACTTTGCCGTTCTGGTACAGGGCCGGGTTTACACCAAGACGATCAAGCAATGCGGCAACCATGGGTCACTCCTCAAGCAAAAGACAGAACGTGTGCAGCCGGAGAATCACGGCTGATCAGACCTGTAGTTTTAGCTTTCCGGAGGTTACTCAACAAACGACCTTTAAGAGAGATATCATTCCGTTTATTCATGCTGTGCATTGCTGGCAATAAAGAGACAAGAAGAAAGGATCGCCCATGCTGAACAAACGCTACCTGCCGTCGATCACCGCGTTGCAGTGTTTCGAGGCCGTCACCCGGCATTTGAGCTTCACCCGGGCCGCCGAAGAGCTGAACCTGACCCAAAGCGCCGTCAGCAAACAGGTGGCGCAACTTGAAGAATTGCTGCAGCACCTGCTGTTTCGCCGGGTACGTCGACGCCTGCAAATGACTCCGGCCGGCGATTTGTACCTCGTGGAAGTACGAAAAATCCTCACCCAGGTAGAGATGTCGACCCATTACCTGCGCTCCTACGGTGGCGAGACCGAAGTCCTGCGCGTCTCGACTCCACCGACCTTTGGCGCCCGCTGGCTGGTGCCGCGCCTTAAAGGCTGGCGCCTGCGCCATCCGTCGATCCATCTGGACCTGTGCAGCGAGCAGGAAGCCGATGACTTACTGCAAGGTCGCAGCGACCTGGCGTTCTACTTTGGCCAAGGGTCACGCCCAGGCACCGAATGCCTGAAGCTGTTCAGCGAAGAACTGGTTCCGGTCTGCGCTCCGGGGAGCCTTCCGGCCACGCCGTTCACCGACCCGACCCAGCTCGCCGACCTGGTCCTGCTGCAAAACGCCTCCCGGCCGCAGGCCTGGCATGACTGGTTCGACAGCCAGGGCTTCCACACCGAACACAGCTACCACGGGCCGCGCTTCGAAACCTTCTACATGTGCATCCGCGCTGCACAGGTCGGCTGTGGCGTGGCGTTGCTGCCAAGATTTCTGGTGGAAGAGGAATTGGCCGACGGCAAACTGGTCATACCCTGGCAGCATGCAATGCCCAGCACCGACGCCTATTACCTGGCCTACCCGGAACATTCGGCGGATGTGCCGAAGGTGCGGGATTTTGTGAAATGGATGCTGGAGCAGATTGATAATCCTGATGCATCGCAACTTTAATGCCTCACATCTCCCCCTGTGGGAGCGGGCTTGCTCGCGAAGGCGGCCGTCCAGTCACTACCGATGCTGTCTGACACACCGCCTTCGCGTGCAAGCCCGCTCCCACAGGGGGCAGCTGCGGTCCAGAAATCGCTGGCGTTTTCTGCCGCCAATATGCGCCACTACCTGTATTCCAAGTGGAGAACCCCGTTATGAGCGACAGCGTGTTTGCCGATCGCATCGTGCAGAACCTGCTCGACACCGACTTCTACAAACTGACGATGATGCAGGCGGTGCTGCACAACTACCCGAATGTGGAAGTGGAATGGGAGTTTCGTTGCCGTAACAGCGAGGATCTGCGGCCGTATTTGGCAGAGATCCGTTTCCAGATCGAACGCCTCGCCGAGCTCAGCCTCACTGCCGACCAGCTGGGTTTCATGGAGCGCATCAGCTTTATGAAGCCGGATTTCCTGCGCTTCCTCGGGCTGTTTCGTTTCAACCTGCGCTACGTTCACACCGGTATCGAGAACGGCGAGCTGTTTATCCGCCTGCGTGGGCCTTGGCTGCATGTGATTTTGTTCGAAGTGCCGCTGCTGTCGATCGTCAGCGAAGTGCGCAACCGCTATCGGTACCGGGAAGTCGTCCTGGAGCAGGCGCGCGAGCAGCTTTATCGCAAGTTTGATTGGCTGACGGCCAATGCCGGGGCCGATGAATTGTCTGAGTTGCAGGTAGCCGATTTCGGCACCCGCCGCAGGTTTTCTTACCGGGTGCAGGAGGAAGTGGTGAACGTGCTCAAGCACGACTTCCCCGGGCGCTTCGTCGGCACCAGTAATGTGCACCTGTCTCGGGAGCTGGACATGAAGCCCTTGGGCACCATGGCTCACGAATGGATCATGGCGCACCAGCAACTGGGTCCGCGCCTGATCGACAGCCAGATTGCCGCTCTCGATTGCTGGGTCCGCGAGTATCGCGGCCTGCTTGGCATTGCGCTGACCGACTGCATTACCACCGATGCCTTCCTGAATGATTTTGACCTGTATTTCGCCAAGCTTTTCGATGGCCTGCGCCACGATTCCGGAGATCCGATCATCTGGGCGGAAAAAGCCATCGCTCACTATCACAAGCTGGGCATCGACCCGATGAGCAAGACCCTGGTGTTCTCCGACAGCCTGACGCTGCCCAAGTCCCTGGAGATATTTCGGGCGCTGCGCGGCCGGATCAATGTCAGCTTTGGCATCGGCACCAATTTGACCTGCGATATTCCAGGGGTTGAACCGATGAGCATCGTGCTTAAAATGGCCGCCTGTAACGGTCAGCCCGTGGCGAAGATTTCCGACGAGCCCGGCAAGACCCACTGTAAAGATCCAAACTTCGTTGCTTACTTGCGACACGTTTTCAAAGTTCCTGCCGCCCTTTCCAGCACATCAAGCAAGGAGTGAATTCATGCAAGCCGTACAGCGTGAGATTGCTGAGCAGCTCAAGGTTCAACCGCCGTTCGCCGATGATGCCGCCCTTGAGGCGGAAGTCGCCCGGCGCGTCACGTTCATCCAGGATTGCCTGGTCAATTCCGGGCTCAAGAGCCTGGTACTGGGGATCAGCGGCGGCGTCGACTCCCTCACCGCCGGACTGCTGGCCCAGCGTGCCATGCGCGAATTGCGTACTCGCACCGGCGACGACAGCTACAAGTTCATTGCCGTGCGCCTGCCTTATGAAACCCAGTTCGATGAACACGATGCCCAGGCGTCAGTGGACTTCATCGAGCCAGACGAGCGCCATACCGTGAACATCGGCCCGGCCGTCAAGGCACTGGCCAACCAGGTCGCGGCGTTCGAAGGCAAGCATGCAGTGTCGGTGGACTTCGTACTGGGCAACACCAAGGCGCGCATGCGCATGGTCGCCCAGTACACCATCGCGGGTGCAGCCCAGGGCT
The DNA here is from genome assembly GCF_026241895.1 of Pseudomonas sp. RIT-562. Taxonomy (GTDB): domain Bacteria; phylum Pseudomonadota; class Gammaproteobacteria; order Pseudomonadales; family Pseudomonadaceae; genus Aquipseudomonas; species Aquipseudomonas mandelii_F. The sequence continues at coordinate 145,377 of NZ_JAPJIV010000003.1, forward strand.
TGGTGATCGGTACCGACCACGCGGCAGAAGCGGTGATGGGTTTCTTCACCAAGTTCGGCGACGGCGCCTGCGATCTGGCGCCATTGAGCGGCCTGGTGAAAAACCAGGTGCGCAGCATCGCTCGTAGCTTTGGTGCGCCGGAATCGCTGGTTGAGAAGATTCCCACTGCCGACCTTGAAGACTTGTCTCCAGGCAAGCCGGACGAGGCTTCCCATGGGGTGACGTACGCCGAGATTGATGCGTTTTTGCATGGCAAGGCGGTGCGTGAGGAAGCGTTCAAGATTATTTGTGAGACGTACAGGAAGACTCATCACAAGCGTGTGATGCCGTTTGCCCCTTAAATCGGCTGCAGCCTGAACTGCCGCCATCGCGGGCAAGCCTTGCTCCCACAGGGATTGTGGGAGCGGGCTTGCTCGCGAAGAACGCTGACGCGGTCAATCGCCAGGCACAAAAAAAGCGTCCGCAATGGACGCTTTTTTCTCTAAACCGATTCGCTTACTTCAGCGTAACCGTGCCTTTCATCATCGAAATGTGGCCCGGGAACGAGCAGAAGAAGCCGTATTTCTCAGCCGCGTCCAGTTTCGACACATCAAAAGTCACCGAGTCGGTTTCCTTGGCGCCGATGACCTTGGTGTGGGCGATGATGCGCGCGTCGCCGTCTTTCAGGTAGTTCTTGTCGATGCCGGCAGCCAGGCCGTCGGTGGCGATTGGCTGCATGTCAGCTTCTTTGCTCAGCACCCAGTTATGGCCCATGACGTTCTTCGGCAAGCTGCCAGAGTGGGTCAGCTCGACGGTGAAGGTTTTGCAGCTCTTGTCGATTTCGATGGCCTTGGTGTTGAAGGTCATCTGGTCGGTGGAGTCGATGGTGGTCTTGCACTCGGCAGCCATCAGTTGGCTGCTGGCCAGTGTCAGCAGGGATACCGCAACAAGTTTGGCAAACATGGTGAATCTCCAAGGCAGGGTTAACAAATATGCGAATGGACAGAAGACTGCCTGAAAACTGCGCAAGTTCCTATGACCTGAATCAAAAATTGTATACAACTTTCGGGCTATGACACCGATCGAAACAATCTACCAGCCAGATGTCTGGCCCGGCCCTATCATCTGCTCATCGTCATCCACCTGGAGTCCCGTCATGACCCTCAATAGCCTGTTGTGCAGCCTGCTTGCCGCGTATGCCTGTGGTGCCAGCGGCCGTTACGAAACAGCTGCCCGCGACCTTTAACCCTTGGTTCACTGACGCCATGCCTTTACCCTGTGGTCATCATGACCCTGGAGCGAAGCATGTCATTAGCATCCGTTTGTGTTTTCTGTGGCGCCAGCACTGGCAGTAATCCGGCTTATCGTGAAGCGGCTATTGCCCTTGGGCGGGCGCTGGCCGAACGCAAGCTGACCCTGGTCTACGGCGGTGGTGCCGTGGGTTTGATGGGCATAGTCGCGGATGCCGCCCTGGCAGCCGGCGGGGAAGTCATTGGCATCATCCCGCAAAGTCTCAAGGACAAGGAAATCGGCCACAGCGGCCTGACCCGCCTCGAAGTGGTCGATGGCATGCATGCGCGCAAGGCGCGGATGGCCGAGCTGAGCGATGCCTTTATCGCGCTGCCAGGCGGCCTGGGCACTCTTGAAGAACTGTTCGAAGTCTGGACCTGGGGTCAGCTGGGGTATCACGGAAAACCCCTCGGCCTGCTCGAAGTGAACGGTTTCTATAGTAAATTGACTGGTTTTCTTGATCATATCGTCGGCGAAGGCTTCGTTCGCGAAGCGCACCGTGACATGCTGCAAACGAGCGAATCGCCGCAAACCCTGCTCGACGCACTGGATGCCTGGCAACCGGTGGTCACGCCAAAATGGGCCGAGCAAAAACCCAGCTAACGGCTCGGCACCGATACAGGGCAGAATATGCGCCGCTCAACCTCACCTTCGACCCCAGAGGATCGCCCATGGCTAAACCTAATTATTCCTTCGCCAAACGTCAGAGAGACTTGGCCAAGGAGCAGAAGAAAGAGGAAAAGCTTCAGCGCAAGAAAGCTACAGCTGAAGAAGAAGCAGCAGCACTGAACCCCGATGCTGAAGGTGAAGTGGCCACAGACGAAACCGCAGCACCGAAAGATCAGGCGCCCGACGCCTGAGACCCTCAGGGCCGGATGATCTGATCAGGCCCACCGGATCTGTGTCCAGGGTTGGCAGCCGCGCTGCTGACCCTCACCGACCACCTTGAACTCCCCCGCCTAAAGAACGCACACAGAACCCTGTAGGAGTGAGCCTGCTCGCGATAGCGGTGGCACATTCAACATGTACTTTTCTGAAAAACCGCTATCGCGAGCAGGCTCACTCCTACCAGGGGATCTGCGTCAATCCAGTGGCATTACGGTGACCCGCACTTCGGGGTCATGGTTGCCACCGCCCAGAATCACCCCGCGCAACGGCGACACATCCGAGAAATCACGGCCCCAGGCCAGGGTGATGTGCTCCAGTGCCGGCTGCACATTGTTGGTCGGATCGAAATCCACCCAACCCAGTACCGGGCAGAACACCGAGACCCAGGCATGCGAAGCGTCGGCGCCGATCAGTCGGGGCTGGCCGGGTGGTGGCTGAGTCAGCAGGTATCCGCTGATGTAGCGCGCCGCCAACCCTCGGGAGCGCACGCAAGCGAGCATCAGGTGGGCGAAGTCCTGGCAGACGCCGCGCCGCCGCTCCAGCACTTCCACCAGCGGTGTTGCGACCTGGGTCGCTTCGGCATCGAAGGTGAACTCGCTGAAAATCTTCTCCATCAATGCCTGAACCCCAAGCAGTAACGGCCTGCCGCGCGGAAAACAGCTTTGCGAAAACTCGACGAAATTGCGCTTCAAATGCACGTACGGTGATTCGAACCGATAACGGCAGGCTTCCAGTATCTCGGGGGACAGCGCATGGCTGCTGTAAGTCAGCGCGCTACGGGCGTCTTCCCATGGCAGCGAACGATTGAAATCCAGCGCTGGGCGAGCCATTACTTCAATGGTCAGGCTGGCATTGACCAGCAACTCGTCGTGAGGCCGCTCGAATGCCAGCCGGGTCAGTGGATTGCCGAAAACGTCCAGTTCGTCCCGGCGCGAGGTGGGGTCCGGGCTGATCTGCAGACGCTGATCGGTGCACTGCTGCCAGGCGCAAGGCCGCGGCCACAGGTGCGCCAGTTGCTGGGCCAGGGACACCGGACTGTCGTAGTGATAATGGGTGTCGTGAAAAATCTGGTAATGAGCGCTCATCAGACGGACACCGTGCGCTGGCTGACATCGTCGACATGAGCAAAATGCCGCAACGCCAGACGATCGGAGGCCTGTCCGCTGGCTTCGGCGATCTCCTGCAGCAGATCGGCCAGGCCGTCGACGGCAGCGCGTACGCTGGCTTCACCAAACAGCGGGTTCTGCAGGCAGCCCAGGTCGAACCGCCCCAGGCGTTCGACCAGGTGCGGCAGACTGGCTTCACGGGGCGCGCCAAAATCTTCGTTGAGGCGCTTCAGGGTGCGATTGACCAGTTTCAGCTGGAACAACACGGCATGGGGGTTCTGCTCGTCCAGCAATAACAAGTCCAGTACCGGTAGCAGTTGCGCCACCGCCAAGTAACGCGAGCGATAGGTGATACTGCTGTTACCCAGTTCCAGCAGCCATTCCAGGCCCGCTTGATCAAACACGCCGGTGCCGCGCAGGAATGCCGCGAGGCTGGAACTGAGAAACTGCAGCCGCTCGATGCGCCGGCCGATCATCAGGAAACGCCAGCCCTCATCGCGAGTCATATCGTCCAGGGCAAAACCCGACAGCGCGGCCAGGGACATCACCAGTCGGTTGAGGAAGTCCAGCAGCTCGCCGAAGTCCGGCTCTGCGGTTTCCAGCTCCATGGCTTCACGTTGCAGCTCGACCAGGGCCTGCCAGTTTTCCCGGGACAGCTTGCCGCGCACTTGCGAGGCCGCCCACTGCAAGCGTTGCAGGTTGGAGCGCAGGCTGAATGACCAGTCATCCCCCAGCAAAGCAGCCAGCAGGCGCTCCGGCAGCTCGCCTTCATCGGGCAACACCATCAGCCGCTCCCCGAGATCGACGGCGGCTTGCAGAGCTTGCGGGTCATCGCCGTCGACATAGCGTGCGAGCATGATGCGCAGCAACCGCGCGCTGTCATCGCAGCGTTCGCAGTAGCGACCAAACCAGAACAGGTTTTCCACCACCCGCGACGGCAGGTAAGGGTCACGTCGGACGAGGTCATGCACGCCAATCGTGCGCTGGGTTTTCCACTGTTCGCCGCTGGGAGGACGATCGCCCAGCACCCAGGTGTCCTTGCTCGCGCCGCCGCGTTGCATCGACACCACTTCGGCATTCGCCTCGGCAGCAACCCGGGTCAAGCCGCCGGGCAGCACGCGATATCCATCCTGGCTGGCCACTGCATACATGCGCATGCCGATGGCGCGCGGCTGCAAATGACCCTTTTCGGCCTGCCAGACCGGCGCCTGGGACAATTGCGCGAGTTCTTGCGCAACATAGGCATAAGGGCGCGCCTGCATGCGGCATGCTAGCTCTTCACGCTGTTTTTCGTTCAAATCACGGCCAAACACCGGAGTAAAACTCTGGGATGGAAAGGCCGGCTTGATCAGTAATTCCGGCAGTTTCTCCAGTGCCTGGGCCAGGACCGGAGCTTCGCCGCACCACCAAGTAGCGATGGACGGCAGGATCAGCTCTTCGCCAAACAGGAATTGATTGATCCTCGGCAGAAAGCCGAGCAACCCCGGCGACTCCAGCACACCGCTGCCCAGGGCGTTGGCGACCAGCACCCGGCCCTGCCTCACCGCCTCGAGCAAACCTGGCACGCCGAGGGCTGAGTCGGTGCGCAGCTCCAGTGGGTCGCAGAAGTCATCATCGAGCCGGCGCATGATCGCGTGGACCCGGCGCAAACCGCTCAGGGTCTTGAGGTACACCGTGGCATCCCGCACGGTCAGGTCACCGCCTTCCACCAGTGGATAACCGAGTTGCCGCGCCAGGTAGAGGTGTTCGAAATAGCTTTCGTTAAACCGCCCGGGCGTCAGCAACACGATCAACGGCGCCTCGGCATCGCTCGGCGCCTGGCGTGCCAGGGTCTCCTGCAACGTGCGGAAGAAACCGGCCAGGTGCTGCACCTTGAGATCGCGGTACAACTCCGGGAACGCCCGCGACACGATGGTGCGGTTCTCCAGCGCATAGCCCGCCCCCGAAGGCGCCTGGGTGCGATCCGCCGTCACCCACCAGCGACCATCTGGAGTGCGCGCCAGATCGACCGCGTACAGGTGCAGGAAAGTCTCGTCCGGCGGCATGATGCCCTGGCACGGCCAGAGAAAATTATTGTGACCAAACACCAGTTCGGCGGGCAACAGACCTTCAGCGATCAATCGTTGCGGGCCATACAGGTCTGCCAGGACGGCGTTGAGCAGGCGTGCGCGCTGGGCGATCCCGGCCGATAATTGCTGCCACTCATCAACAGCAATCACGTGCGGCAGCAGATCCAGCTCCCACGGCCGATCGGCGCCCTTGGGGTCGGCGTAGACGTTGTAGGTCACACCGTTTTCGTGGATCTGCCGGGTCAACAAGGCCTGACGCTGGACCAATTGCGCAGGGGTGCTGCGCTGCAATTGGTCGAACAGCCGACGCCAATGCGGGCGCACGGCTCCGCTGGCGTCGAGCAGTTCATGATAATTGCCCGCCGTGGGCGGGTAGCGGTCAAGCAGGTCAGGCATGGAAAGCTCGGCAGACAGCAAGGAACGGTCAGACTAACGCACGCTCATGACACCCGGATAGACGAAAAACCCGGGCGTCGCGTACGGTTCAAAAGCGTCGTAAATCGAGGGTCATCGGCAGCTCGTCGTTGATCTCCACAAGGGGCACCGACAGTTTGCCGGGGCTGTGTCCAATACGGAAAAACCGCGCCATCCGCCGGCTTTCTGCCTCGTTGGCGTTGACCGGCAAGCTGTCGTAGTTGCGTCCTCCCGGATGCGCCACGTGGTACTGGCAGCCGCCCAGGGAGCGCTGCATCCAGGTGTCGAGCAAGTCGAACACCAGGGGCGCGTGGACCGGGATGGTTGGCTGCAGGCAGTTGGCCGGTTGCCAGGCGCGGAAACGCACACCGGCGACGAACTCGCCGACTCGGCCAGTAGGCTGCAGCGGCACGGGAATGCCATTGCAGGTCAGCAGATAGCGCTGCGGCGGCAAACCGCTGAGCTTGACCTGCAGGCGCTCCAGGGACGAGTCCACGTAACGCACCGTGCCGCCAGGCGCGCCCTCCTCACCCAGCACATGCCAAGGCTCCAGTGCCTGGCGCAGTTCCAGCTCGATGCCACTGACGGCGTAATCGCCGACTTTGGGAAAACGGAACTCCAGGTGCGCGGCGAACCACTCGGCGCGCACAGGGTAACCGGCTGCATTCAAGTCGACGATAACGTCGGCGAAATCCTGTTCGATGAAGTGCGGCAACAGAAAGCGGTCATGCAGCTCGGTGCCCCAGCGCGCCAGCTTGGGCGGCGCATAAGGCTCACGCCAGAAGCGTGCGACCAGCGCGCGCAGCAGCAGCTGCTGGGTCAGGCTCATGCGCGCATGGGGCGGCATTTCAAAGGCGCGCAGTTCCAGCAAGCCGAGGCGACCGGTTGCCCCATCCGGGGAATACAGTTTGTCGATGCAGAACTCGGCCCGGTGAGTGTTGCCGGTGACATCGATCAGCAGGTTTCGCAGCAGCCGGTCCACCAGCCACGGCGCACACTCCTCGCCAGGTTCAGGCATCTGCGCGAAGGCGATCTCCAGTTCATATAACGCATCGTTGCGCGCCTCATCGACTCGCGGGGCTTGCGAAGTCGGGCCGATAAACAGGCCGGAGAACAGGTAGGACAGGGATGGATGGTTATGCCAATAGCTGATCAGGCTGCGCAACAGGTCCGGGCGCCGCAGGAATGGCGAGTCGGCCGGGGTTGCGCCGCCGAGAACAAAATGGTTGCCGCCGCCGGTGCCGGTGTGGCGACCATCAATCATGAATTTTTCGGTGGTCAGGCGAGTCTGCCGCGCCTGTTCGTAAAGAAACTCGGTGCGCTCGACCAGCTCGTCCCAGGTGGCAGAGGGTTGGACGTTGACCTCGATCACTCCCGGATCAGGCGTCACGCGAAAGTTGCTCAAGCGCGGATCGCTCGGCGGCTCGTAGCCTTCAAGCAGCACCGGGCAATGCAATTCCTCGGCGGTGGCCTCGATGGCCGCAACCAACTCCAGATAGTCCTCGACCCGCTCCAGCGGCGGCATGAACAAGTACAGTCGCCCTTCCCGCGCCTCGGCACAGAACGCGGTGCGGGTCAGCCAGTCGGCAGACTCGTCGATCTTTGGCGTGCGCTCCTCGACCGCCGCCGACTGGGCCTGACCTTGCAGTTGCGCAGAGTCGGGTAAGGGCGGGAACTCCTGATTCGGATCCGCGGGATGAATGAAAGGGTACTCTGCGGCCTTGACCCAGGGCTGCGAGCCGAGTGGCAAGCGGTATCCCAGCGGCGAGTCACCAGGTACCAACCGACAATGCTCGTCACGCAGGTACCAGCGACCACTTTGCCATTGGTCACCCTTGGCCGTACGCGCAAGGGGCAGCACCTGACCAATGACTTTATCCAGTCCCTGGCTGAACACCTTGCGCAAGCGCGCACGCTCCAGTGGTTCTTCCAGGCGCGAGTCTTCGGCGCTGACGTTCTGCGGCAAGCTGCCTTCACGCCAGAGGTAGTAGAAATTGTCTTCGTAGGCGGGGAACACGAAGCGCGTGGGAATTTTCAGGCGTTCGGCCGCACTTGCCAGAAAACGCCCGGCCAGCTCGCCATCAGCGCCGTAGTCCTGCTGCTCGTCGGCAATCAAACCAGGGTTATGCCAGATTGGCACACCATCGCGGCGCCAGTAGCAGTTCAGCGACCAGCGCGGCAGTTGCTCACCCGGATACCACTTACCCTGGCCGAAATGCACCAGGCCATTGGGCGCGTAACGCTTGCGCATGCGCTCGAACAGTTCGGCCGACAGGCGCCGCTTGTCCGGGCCGAGCGCGGCGGTGTTCCATTCGGCGCCGTCCGGATCGTCGATGGAGACGAAGGTCGGCTCGCCGCCCATGGTCAGGCGTACGTCGCTTTCCAGCAGGTCCCCATCGATCTGCCGCCCCAGCGCCTGAATCGCCAGCCATTGCTCTTCGGTATACGGCCGGGTGACGCGAGGGGCTTCCCAGATGCGCTCCACGGACATTTCATGGGTGAATTCGCACTCGCAGGGTTCCACCAGGCCGCTGATCGGTGCCGCAGAGCCCGGATCAGGGCTGCACGCCAATGGAATGTGGCCTTCGCCGGCAAACAGCCCGGAGGTGGCGTCCAGGCCGATCCAGCCGGCACCCGGCAGATAGACTTCGCACCAGGCGTGCAGGTCGGTGAAATCCACCTCGGTGCCCGAAGGCCCGTCGAGACTTTTCACATCGGCGGTCAGCTGGATCAGGTAACCGGAGACGAAACGTGCGGCCAGGCCAAGGTTGCGTAACAGTTGCACCAGCAGCCATGCAGAGTCGCGGCAGGAACCCGAGGCATGTTCGAGGGTATGCTCGGGAGTTTGCACACCCGGCTCCATGCGAATGAGATAGCCGATGTCTTCACTCAGGCGCTGATTCAGCGCAACCAGGAAATCCACGCTGGGCAACGGTGTGCGATCGATGCCGTCGAGGTAGGCCGCGAACTTTGGGGTCAGCGGCAAGGTTTCCAGATACGGCGCCAGTTCCTTGCGCTCGTCGGCGGCGTAGGTGAAGGGGATTTTATCGGCATAGGGTTCGAGGAAGAAGTCGAAAGGATTGAAGACGGCCATTTCCGCCAGCAGATCGACTTCGATTCGCAGCTCTTCGGTTTTTTCCGGAAACACCAACCGCGCCAGGTAATTGCCCTGGGGGTCCTGCTGCCAGTTGATGAAGTGCTGTTCGGGCGAGACTTTCAGCGCATAGGACAAGATCCGCGTGCGACTGTGGGCGGCCGGGCGCAGCCGCACAATCTGCGGCCCGAGCTCGACGGCGCGGTCGTAGCGGTAATGCGTGACGTGATGCAATGCGACATGTATCGACACGGCGTGCCTCCTGCGAGCCCTAAGCGTATGTGTAAAGCGCGCAAGACTTATGCCATCCAGCACGGCTGGCGCTTTGTGCGATTGCTTGAGGCAGTACAGCACCAAAATCGGGCGATGCGGGAAATTGGTTTGGAGCATTTGCACGAAAATGTCGCGAAAATCAAAAGAAGCACAATGCAAAACGCCAACCCGAAGGTTGGCGTTCTGTTATCAGCGATCAGCGCTTAGCGCGGCACTACCGGCTTGCGCGTAGGCTTGGGCCCTTTACCTTTGGCCGCGTCCTTGCGCTCCTTGGCCGCCTGCTGGTTGCGGGCGAACGCCGCTGCCTTGGCCTGTTCACGCTTGTCCCACGGGTTACCACCATCGCTGGCACGCGGTGGCAGGCCGGTGTGCTGGGTCAGGATCTTGGTGGTCTTCTCACCCGCTACTTTATGGCTACCGGCTGGCGTCGAGTTCTTGCGACGGGCGCTCTGATAGCTGTCGGTGGCCGGCTGATGCAGCGGGATCAACTGGTTCTTGCCCGGCCCGATCAGGTCGGCACGGCCCATGCGGGTCAGGGCTTCACGCAGCATCGGCCAGCCTTTCGGATCGTGATAACGCAAGAACGCCTTGTGCAGACGACGCTGCTCTTCGCTCTTGACGATGGTCACGGCGTCGCTCTTGTAAGTCACCTTACGCAGCGGGTTCTTGCCCGAGTGGTACATCGCGGTGGCGGTCGCCATCGGCGACGGATAGAACGCCTGCACCTGGTCGGCACGGAAGCCGTTGCCCTTGAGCCACAGGGCCAGGTTCATCATGTCTTCGTCGGTGGTGCCCGGGTGGGCGGCGATGAAGTACGGAATCAGGTACTGCTCTTTCCCGGCTTCCTTGGAGTACTTCTCGAACATGCGCTTGAACTTGTCATAGCTGCCGATGCCCGGTTTCATCATCTGATTGAGCGGACCTTCCTCGGTGTGTTCCGGGGCGATCTTCAGGTAACCACCGACGTGGTGAGTTACCAGCTCCTTGACGTATTCCGGCGACTCGACCGCGAGGTCGTAGCGCAGACCGGAAGCGATCAGGATCTTCTTCACGCCCGGCAGGGCTCGGGCGCTGCGGTACAGCTGAATCAGCGACGAGTGGTCAGTGTTCAGGTTCGGGCAAATGCCTGGGAACACGCAGGACGGCTTGCGGCATGCGGATTCGATTTCCGGAGTCTTGCAGGCAATGCGATACATGTTCGCAGTCGGGCCGCCGAGGTCGGAAATGACTCCGGTAAAACCTGGCACCTTGTCGCGGATTTCTTCAATTTCGCGAATGATCGACTCTTCGGAACGGTTCTGGATGATCCGGCCTTCGTGCTCGGTGATCGAGCAGAAGGTGCAGCCGCCGAAGCAGCCACGCATGATGTTCACCGAGAAGCGAATCATGTCGTAGGCCGGAATTTTCTCCTTGCCGTACGCCGGGTGCGGGATGCGCGCATAGGGCATGCCGAACACGTAGTCCATTTCTTCAGTAGTCATCGGAATCGGCGGCGGGTTGAACCAGACGTCGACTTCGCCGTGCTTCTGTACCAGCGCACGGGCGTTGCCCGGGTTGGTTTCCAGGTGCAGTACGCGGTTGGCGTGGGCGTACAAAACCGCGTCGGCACGGACTTTTTCTACCGACGGCAGACGAATTACGGTCTTGTCGCGGGTCATGCGCGGGCTGGCGAGGATCTGCACGACCTTGGCTTCAGTCGGATCCTCAACCGGCCCCTTTTCCTGCTCGATGGCGCAGGCTTGGGTGTCCTGGGTGTTGACGTACGGGTTGATGATCTTGTCGATCTTGCCCGGACGGTCGATGCGCGTGGAATCGACTTCGTACCAATCTTTGGGCGTGTCGCGACGGATGAACGCGGTGCCGCGCACGTCGGTGATGTCTTCGATCTTGTGACCGTAGGACAGGCGCTGTGCGACTTCGACGATCGCCCGCTCGGCGTTGCCGTAGAGCAGGATGTCGGCGCAGGCGTCGATCAGGATCGAGTTGCGCACCCGGTCCTGCCAATAATCGTAGTGGGCGATGCGGCGCAGGGACGCTTCAATGCCACCGAGCACGATCGGCACGTTCTTGTAGGCTTCCTTGCAACGCTGGCTGTACACCAGGCTCGCGCGGTCCGGACGTTTGCCCGCCATGCCACCCGGGGTGTAGGCGTCATCGGAACGGATTTTTTTGTCGGCGGTGTAGCGGTTGATCATCGAGTCCATGTTGCCGGCCGCGACGCCGAAGAACAGGTTCGGCTCGCCGAGCTTCATGAAGTCGTCTTTGGACTGCCAGTTCGGCTGGGCAATGATCCCGACGCGGAAGCCTTGCGACTCCAGCAGCCGGCCGATGATCGCCATGCCAAACGACGGATGGTCGACGTAGGCATCACCGGTGACGATGATGATGTCGCATGAATCCCAGCCAAGCTGATCCATCTCCTCCCTGCTCATCGGCAGGAATGGCGCTGGACCGAAACATTCGGCCCAGTACTTGGGATAGTCAAATAACGGCTTGGCTGTTTGCATGACGATGACCGGTGTTGGTGTAGATAAGGACGCGCTTATTCACTGAAAATTTCGCGGGCGCGGAATATAGCACAAAAACTGACCAATTCCGACGGTAGCGGTCGGCTTTTACCATCAGCCCTCCCTCCCCCCGGGTCGAATGCCGCCTAGTCCGAGAAGGCGCTCGCGTTTGGCTAGGTTTCGCTCACTGATCCTCAAGCAGAGTCTCTCCATAAAAATCGCGCAGGTGCAAAGCGCTAGTTATAGAAATAAGTTGTTAATTAATTGGGCCGCGACTGTGTTGCAAGAGAGAAATCAATTTGAAAAAGTAGAACAGGAATAAATCCGATGTTTATAAACATTAATCCAGGAGCGACAAATGTTCAGGAAAAGTCTTTCAACGATTGGTTTAATATCTTTTTTGCTTTGTAACAACGCCATGGCTCAATCACCCGACCCATTGCATATAGTGGGTAACTATAAATGCACAGGGTACGACAGCCATGAAGGGTATTTTGAAGGCGACCTGACATTCACTCTTGACGAGAAAGCCAGCAATTTTGCCCAAAGCTTTGGCGCCTACCAATTCAAGTTCCGCGTCGATCCCAACGGAACACCTGTCACCTATACCGGCTTTGCGGCGGCACAAGGTCAAACGCTGGCAATGTACTTTGCCAATGACAGCCAGCAAGCCCCTACTGATCTCGGCGTGGGCATGGCATCCATAACCAATGCCCAAGACAGCAATGGTAAATACACCACCACCCTGCACAAATCTTATTATGCGCCGTACTACCAACGCGACGCCAAAGATGGCCCCGGTGCCGGTGGGCGCGGAACGGAAACCTGCGTTAAACAGTAAACAGATAATAAACCCTGCGCTGCCGACCGATAGATATATGGGTCGGCAGCGACTGCAATTAATTACTCGTCGTCGAAGTTGTAACTACCCGGCGCCAGGTTTTCGAAGCGGGTGTACTTGCCAATGAACGCCAGTCGCGACGTGCCGATAGGACCGTTCCGCTGTTTACCGATGATGATCTCGGCAATGCCCTTGTGCTCGGTTTCCGGGTGATACACCTCATCCCGGTACACGAACATGATGACGTCAGCATCCTGCTCGATCGCTCCGGATTCCCGGAGGTCAGAGTTGATCGGGCGTTTGTTGGGACGTTGCTCCAGGGAACGGTTGAGCTGGGACAGCGCCACCACCGGGCAGTTGAATTCCTTCGCCAGCGCCTTTAGGGACCGGGAGATCTCGGAAATCTCGTTGGTCCGGTTATCGCCACCGGAACCTGGAATCTGCATCAATTGCAGGTAGTCGATCATGATCAGCGCGACATCACCGTGTTCACGCACCAGACGCCGGGTCCGTGCACGCATCTCCGATGGGCTGATACCAGCCGTATCGTCGATGAACAGCTTGCGATCGTTGAGCAGGTTGACCGCCGAGGTCAGGCGCGGCCAATCGTCGTCATCGAGACGACCGGCACGGACCTTGGTCTGGTCGATCCGACCAAGCGACGACAACATACGCATGATCAGCGACTCACCTGGCATCTCCAGCGAGTAGACCAGCACGCACTTGTCACTGCGCAACACGGCGTTTTCCACCAGGTTCATCGCAAAGGTGGTTTTACCCATGGATGGACGGCCGGCAACGATGATCAGGTCGGACGGCTGCAGGCCGCTGGTCTTCTCGTCGAGGTCGGTGTAGCCGGTGGACAGGCCAGTGATGGCGTTGTCGGTGTTGAACAAGGTGTCGATGCGGTCGATGGCCTTGGTCAGCAGGTCATTCACACTGACCGGGCCGCCGGTTTTTGGCCGGGCCTCGGCAATCTGGAAAATCTGCCGCTCGGCTTCGTCGAGGATCTCTTCAGCAGTGCGACCTCCTGGATTGAAGGCGCTGTCAGCGATCTCGGTGGCGATACCGATCAGTTGGCGCAAGGTCGCTCGGGCGCGGACGATCTGCGCATACGCCTTGATGTTGGCGACGGACGGCGTGTTTTTCGCCAGCTCGCCCAGGTAACCGAGGCCACCGACCTGCGAGGTCTGACCTTCCTTGTCCAATTGCTCGGCAAGGGTCACGACGTCGATCGGCGAGTTCTGGTCGGCGAGCTTGGCGATCGCGCGGAAGATCAGACGGTGGTCATGTCGATAGAAATCGCCGTCCGACACTTGATCGAGCACGCGCTCCCAGGCGTTGTTGTCCAGCATCAAACCACCGAGCACGGCCTGTTCGGCCTCGATGGAATGTGGCGGCACCTTCAGGGCAGCGGTTTGCAGATCGTATTGCTCAGGAGCGGAGATATCGTTCATGGCCACTTGGTAATTTTATGAAAAGCAGGAAATACAGAAAGACAAAGGGCACGACCTGTAAACAGGATCGTGCCCGATGTTACCGACAAGCACCCGAGGGTGCCAGCCGACAAGTGCTGCTTAAGCTGCTACCACGACAACGCGTACGGTGGCTTCAACTTCGGCGTGCAGGTGCACGGCTACGTCGAATTCGCCTACGTTGCGGATAGTGCCGTTCGGCAGACGAACTTCGCTTTTTGCAACTTCAACGCCAGAGGCGGTCAGTGCATCAGCGATGTCGTGGGTGCCGATCGAACCGAACAGCTTGCCTTCGTCACCAGCGGTGGCAGTGATAGTCACTTCCAGCTCAGCCAGTTGGGCGGCACGGCTTTCAGCCGAAGTTTTGCGGTCTGCTGCGGCTTTTTCCAGCTCAGCGCGACGCTCTTCGAACGCAGCCAGGTTGGCCGGGGTCGCAGCGGTAGCTTTGCCGTAAGGCAGCAGGTAGTTACGACCGTAACCAGCCTTAACGTTCACTTTGTCACCCAGGTTGCCCAGGTTGGTGACTTTTTCCAGAAGGATCAGTTGCATGTGAAAATCCTCTTAACTTTTAACCTTCACCGTTCGCGTTATCGGCGTCTTTCGGCGCCAGACGACCGCGAAAATCAATCAGGCTGTCGACGATGGCCAAGACCACCAGCAACGGATAGATCAGCTGCATGAACAGCAACAGCGTGACGTACAACCCCACCAACCAGAACCTGGCCAATCGCTTCTGCGCCACCAGCCCATGAATCAGGGACAGTCCGGCGAACATCAGCGCTACGCTGCACAACGGCGTCAACATGGCCATCTGTGGACCGATGTTCGGCCCCAGAAGCATGCACGCCAGCAGCAACATCGCTGGTAGAAGCGGGAAGCGGATGGCGCGAAACTCGCGACCAAAACCACCCGGGTTGTACAACAACGCCTGCCAGTAGCGCCCGACAATCAGGCTCAGCACACTGACGATTTGCAACAAGGCCGCAATCAGGCCGGTCAGGACCGGTGCAATCAGGGACGCAAAATGCGCTTGCTCGTCTACCGACAACTTCTGGTAGACATCACCGAGTAGCGACGGCATGACCTTTATCAAGGCCTGCGCCAGCATCTCGATCTGGGGACCAAAAGCCATCCCCAGCACCACTGAAAACACCACTCCCATCGCTATGCTGACCAGCAGCACGCGGTTCCAGGACTCGCTTGCGCGCAAAACCAACGCAAGGCTCCAAGACCCCAGCAGCACCAGAAGTGAGCGTGGGTCATCGGCATAAAGCCACCAGACCAAGGCCGGCAGCAGTCCCAGAGCAAGAACGCTCGTCGCGTCCCTCAATCCGCGCCGCAGGAGCACGAAGCACCCAGCGGCAGCACCCAACCAATACAACAACGGCAATGCCGCGCATCCGGCCACTACGAGAGTGGCCTGCATACGGCCGCGCATGATGAACTCAGCTATGGCACGCATGCATTCAATCCTTTGCTACGAGTCGACTGCCCGGTCTCAGCGGCCGTGGCTGTCGGTGTAGGCCAGCAGGGCCAGGAAGCGGGCGCGCTTGATAGCGGTGGCCAGCTGACGCTGATAACGAGCTTTGGTACCGGTGATGCGGCTTGGAACAATTTTGCCGGTCTCGGATACGTAGGCTTTCAGAGTGTTGAGATCTTTGTAATCGATCTCTTTCACGTCTTCAGCGGTGAAGCGGCAGAATTTACGACGACGGAAGAAACGTGCCATGTAATAGGCTCCTCAAAAGGTCCGTGGATTACTCGTCAGCGTTATCGCTGTTGTCGCTGTCATCACTATCAGCGCTTTCAGCGCCTTCGTGCTCAGGACGGTCGCGACGCTCACGGCGCTCACTGCGGTTTTCTTCAGCCTTGAGCATCTCGGATTGGCCGGTAACGGCTTCTTCGCGACGGATGACCAGGTTACGGATCACTGCATCGTTGTAGCGGAAGTTGTCTTCCAGCTCGGCCAGGGCCTTGCCAGTGCACTCAACGTTCAGCATCACGTAGTGAGCCTTGTGAACATTGTTGATTGCGTAGGCCAGTTGACGACGGCCCCAATCTTCCAGACGGTGGATTTTGCCGCCGTCTTCTTCGATCAGCTTGGTGTAACGCTCAACCATGCCGCCGACTTGCTCGCTTTGATCCGGGTGGACCAAAAAGATGATTTCGTAATGACGCATGAATGCTCCTTACGGGTTGTAGCCTGCCGCTCAAAAGCGGTCAGACAAGGAGTGAATGACACTTATGGACTTGCTTGCGATAGACACATGCGTGCCTGCCGTCACAGCAAGGGGCGCAATTGTAGAGAAGGGACGGGTGAGGCGCAAGGCAATTGGTGATTATTTGAACAATCACCTGGACTCAATTCCGAACACCTTAGGAACCTGTAGGAGCTGTCGAGCGAAACGAGGCTGCGATCTTTTGATCTTGCTTTTAAAAAACAACATCAAAAGATCGCAGCCTCGTTTCACTCGACAGCTCCTACGGGGTCCCACGGGGCCTGCGAGTCCTGCGTAGTGTCAGGACTTTTTGGTGGTGGCCTTGACGCTACGCTGGCGCTGGGCTTCGAATAGGCATACGCCCGTCGCCACGGACACGTTGAGACTGCTGACGCTGCCAGCCATCGGCAGGTGCACCAGATAGTCGCAGAGGTCACGAGTCAGGCGACGCATGCCGCTGCCTTCCGCACCCATGATCAGGATGGTCGGACCGGTCATGTCGTGCTGATACAGACTCTGTTCAGCCTCGCCCGCCGTGCCGACCACCCACAAGCCGCGCTGCTTGAGTTTTTCAAGCGTGCGCGCGAGGTTGGTCACTGCTACCAGTGGAATCACTTCCGCTGCACCGCAGGCGACCTTGCGCACAGTCGGGGTCAGGGTAGCCGACTTGTCCTTGGGCACAATCACCGCCAGCGCGCCGGCCGCATCAGCCGAACGCAGGCAGGCGCCGAGGTTGTGCGGGTCGGTCACGCCGTCCAGCACCAGCAGCAGCGGTGCGCCGTCGGTGCGATCCAGCAGCTCGTCGAGCATCGCCTCGCCCCAGACCTGGCTCGGACTGACGTCCGCCACCACGCCCTGGTGCACGCCTTCGACCCAGGCATCCAGCTCACGACGCTCGGCATTGCCGACCGCCACGCGATTTTCCGCAGCGAGCTCGATCAGCGTTTGTACGCGCGGATCATTGCGACCTTCAGCCAACCAGATTTGCTTGACGCGTTTCGGGTGGTGACGAAGCAACGCTTCTACGGCATGCACGCCGTAGATTTTTTCCAACTGACTCATGACTTGGCCTTAGGTTTACGCGCCCCGCCGCTTTTGGCTGGGGCCGAGCCCGCTTTTGGCGGGCCTTTACGGTGCTTGCTCGGTTTGCTGCCGGGAGCCTTGTCAGGCGCCGACCGTCCGGTCTTTCCCCCAGACGCCGCTTTACCGCCGCTTTTCGCTTCAGACAGCAATGCCTGCTTCAATTCACGGCTCTTGCGCAGCTCGGCATTTTTCGCCGCTGCATCGCTCGGGCGATAGGCTTCGACAGCCTTTTCCTTCGCAGGGCGACGACCGGTTTTCGCCGGTGCCGGCTCTGCCGCGGTTTTAGCCGCAGATTTGCTGGCTGGTTCGGTTTTCTCATTCCCGCGCTTCTTGCGACCGATCGGCGCGCTGATGGTTTTTTCAGCCATCTCGAAGTCGATCTTGCGTTCGTCGAGATCAACGCGCATGACGCGCACTTCAACGGTATCGCCCAGACGGAAGCTGCGACCGGTGCGCTCGCCGGCGAGGCGGTGGTGCACAGGATCGAAGTGGTAGTAATCCCCCGGCAGCGCAGTGACGTGCACCAGGCCTTCGACGTAGATATCGGTCAGCTCGACGAACAGACCAAAACCGGTCACCGCAGTGATCACACCCGGGAACGATTCGCCCACGCGATCTTTCATGAACTCGCACTTGAGCCAGTTCACTACGTCGCGGGTCGCTTCGTCGGCACGGCGCTCGCTCATCGAGCACTGCTCGCCGAGTTGCTCCAGGGCCGCTTCGTCGTACGGATAGATCCGCGCTTTCGGAATGGTCATCGCGCCGGCACGGCGAACGTGTGGCGTGTCCTGTTTCGAATGGATCACGCTGCGGATCGCCCGGTGCGTGAGCAGGTCGGGGTAGCGGCGGATCGGCGAGGTGAAGTGGGTATAGGCTTCGTAATTCAGGCCGAAGTGGCCCTGGTTATCGGCGCTATACACCGCCTGACTCAACGAACGCAGCATGACGGTCTGGATCAGGTGGAAATCCGGACGGTCCTTGATGCTCGCCAGCAATGCCTGGTAATCCTTCGGCGACGGGCCGTCCTTGCCTTTGTGCAGGGACAGGCCGAGCTCACCGAGAAACGCGCGCAGTTTTTCCAGACGCTCCGGTGGCGGACCGTTGTGAACGCGATACAGAGCCGGGATTTCGTGTTTCTTGAGGAATTCTGCGGTGGCCACGTTGGCGGCCAGCATGCATTCCTCGATCAGCTTGTGCGCATCATTGCGAACCGTCGGACGGATTTCCGCAATCTTGCGCTCGGTGCCGAAGATGATCCGGGTTTCCTGAGTTTCGAAATCGATCGCACCACGCACATGACGCGCGCCCAGCAACACCTTGTACAGCGCGTAAAGCTGCTTGAGGTGCGGCAGGACGTCGTTGTACTCGCCGCGAAGCTGGCGCGCCTCGGTGAGTTTCGGCGTTTCCAGCATCGCGCTGACCTTGTTGTAGGTCAGGCGGGCATGGGAGTGGATCACCGCTTCGTAGAAGCAGTAGTCAGTCATCTCGCCGGATTTGGAGATGGTCATCTCGCAAACCATGGCCAGGCGATCGACGTGTGGATTCAGCGAGCACAGGCCGTTGGACAGCTGCTCCGGCAGCATCGGGATCACGCGCTCGGGGAAGTACACCGAGTTGCCACGAACCTGGGATTCGTTGTCCAGGGCCGAGCCGATTTTCACGTAGCTGGAGACGTCGGCAATCGCCACGTACAACTTCCAGCCGCCGGAGAACAGGCGCAGCTTGCCCGGCTTGGCTTCACAGTAAACGGCATCATCGAAGTCGCGCGCGTCTTCACCGTCAATGGTGACGAAAGGCAGATGACGCAGGTCGATGCGCTTCTCTTTGTCTTTCTCTTCCACTTCAGGCTTGAGCTTGGCGGCTTCTTTCAACACCGCTTCAGGCCAGACGTGCGGGATATCGTACGCGCGCAGGGCAACATCGATTTCCATGCCCGGCGCCATGTAGTTGCCCACGACCTCGACCACGTCGCCTTGCGGCTGGAAGCGCGGAGTCGGCCAGTGAGTGATCTTCACCTCAACGAATTGACCGATCTTGGCGTTGGCATTACGGCCTGGCGTGACCAGCACTTCCTGCTGGATCTTCGGGTTGTCGGCAACTACGAAGCCGATACCGCCTTCTTCGAAGTAACGGCCAACGATGGTCTCGTGGGCACGGGACACCACTTCGACGATCATGCCCTCGCGGCGACCACGACGGTCCAGGCCGGAGACACGGGCCAGGGCACGGTCACCGTCGAACACCAGGCGCATTTGCGCCGGGCTCATGAACAGGTCGTCGCTACCGTCGTCCGGCACCAGGAAGCCGAAGCCGTCCCGGTGACCGCTGATGCGACCGAGGATCAAGTCGAGCTTGTCCACCGGCGCATAAGTGCCACGACGGGTATAGATGAGTTGAGCGTCGCGCTCCATGGCGCGCAGGCGGCGGCGCAGGGCTTCGATCTGGTCTTCTGTGGTCAGACCAAACTCTTCGACCAGTTGCTCGCGGTTAGCAGGCGAACCCCGATCAGCAAGATGCTGAAGGATCAGTTCGCGGCTAGGAATAGGGTTATCGTATTTTTCCGCTTCACGAGCGGCCTCGGGATCGAGGGACTGCCAATCGGCCATTAGAGAGTTTTCACCTTGTCTATATGCGGGTTAGTTTGGCATAGGCGTAATGAAACGGGAAATTTCAGGCTGCGACAGCCCACCTAAAGCCCTTTATCGACACCTGAACGCTGATTTAAATGCCGCTGGTAAAATTTTCCAGGTTTTTTTGATCCCAGGGGTTTACAGTTAAAAAGACGCTCCGTATAGTGCGCGCCATCGACGACGGAGACGTTGCCGATACTGCCCAGATGGTGAAATTGGTAGACACGCCAGCTTCAGGTGCTGGTGACCGCAAGGTCGTGGAAGTTCGAGTCTTCTTCTGGGCACCAATTTCGAGCTTGAGATTAGATCAATTTCAAGGCTTGCACAAAAACCCGCGAAAGCGGGTTTTTGCATTATAAGCTTTTGATTTATTAAAATTAAATCAGGGGTTTACAGATCAAAAGCTCTCCGTATAGTGCGCCACATCAACAGCGGCAACGCTGAAGATTATGCCCAGATGGTGAAATTGGTAGACACGCCAGCTTCAGGTGCTGGTGACCGCAAGGTCGTGGAAGTTCGAGTCTTCTTCTGGGCACCAATTCAAACTCAAGGTTTCGGCCTTGAGTTTCACAAAAACCCGCGAAAGCGGGTTTTTGCGTTTCTGGCTTTCAAAAATCTATCAAAGACTCCCGGCGCGCTCACTCCCTGTAGCAGCTGGCGAAGCCTGCGTTCGGCTGCGAAGCAGTCGCAATCCCTGAGAGCACACCCTTCCTGGCACACCGCTTCGGCTGATTTCACGACTGCTTCGCAGCCGAACGCAGGCTTCGCCAGCTGCTACAGGCCGCGCAAGCCGTTTGGAGCAGCACCATGCGCACTTGAGAAACAATATCGTTTATCATTGTTTCAAGTTTTTGCAATGCGACAGTGAGGAACCCTGCGAATGATGTTTCGAAATACCCTGCGCCGCGGCCTGACCATCACCCTGCTCGGCCTGGCAATCGCCACTCCCCTCACCCAGGCTGCTGATCCAGTTTCCCTGACACTCTATAACGGTCAACACAAGGAAGTCGGCGACGCCGTCGCCAAGGCCTTCGAAGCCAAGACCGGCATTCACGTCAACGTCCGCAAAGGCAGCAGCAACCAGCTTGCCAGCCAGGTCGTCGAAGAAGGCGAGCGCTCCCCTGCTGACGTGATCTACACCGAAGAATCGCCTCCGCTGAACAAACTTGGACAACAGGGCGTGCTCGCGCCAACTGATGCCGCGACCCTGGCCGTGTTGCCCAAGGACTATGTCGCTGCGGACGGCACCTGGATCGGCATCACCGCCCGGGTTCGCGTAGTTGCCTACAATCCCAAGCTGATCGACGAAAAAGACCTGCCCAAGTCGGTGATGGAATTCTCCGACCCGAAATGGCAAGGCAAGGTCGGCTTCGTGCCCACCAGCGGCGCGTTCCAGGAACAGGCCGTGGCTATCATCAAAGTGCATGGCATGGACGCCGCCGAAGAATGGCTGACCGGCCTGCGCGCATTCGGCAAGACCTACAGCAACAACATGGTCGCCCTCAAAGCCGTTGAAAACGGCGAAGTCGCCACCGTACTGGTGAACAACTACTACTGGTTTGCCCTGCAGCGCGAAAAAGGCCAGCTCGATTCCAAATTGCACTACTTCACCGGCGGCGACGTCGGCGGGCTGATCACCGTATCCAGCGCGGCCGTGTTGAAATCCAGCAAACATCCCAAGGAAGCCCAGCAACTGCTCGCCTACATGGCCAGTGAAGAAGGGCAGCGCGTGATCACCCAGACCACCGCCGAGTACCCGCTGCACAAAGGCATGCAATCGGACCGCGGCCTGAAGCCCTTCAGCGAGCTGGAAGCGCCGAAAGTCACCCCCGCTGACCTCGGCAATGCCGAAGAAGCACTGGACCTGGAACGCGACGTTGGCTTGAACTGATGAGCGCATCGTTATCCGCCCCCGCCTCGCGCGGGGGTTACGTACCACGGCGCAAACGCCCGTCCATCTGGCTATTGCTGCCAGTATTGCTGCTGGTTGTCCTGAGCCTTTTGCCGTTGGTTTACGTCGGCCTGAAGACCTGGCAGGCCGGTTGGGCCGAGGCACTGCATCTGCTGTGGCGGCCTTATGTATTCGGGCTGCTGCGCAATACCCTGGCGCTGATGGTCGGCGTGACAGTCGCCTGTGGCGTGATCGGCTTGTCGTTGGCCTGGCTGCTGGAGCGTAGCAACCTGCCAGGGCGACGCCTATGGGGGGTGATTCTATGCCTGCCATTTGCGGTGCCCGCGTTCGTCAGCAGTTTCACCTGGGTGTCCTTGAGCGCAAGCTTCGAAGGCCTGGGCGGGGCAATCCTGGTGATGACGCTGTCCAAATACCCGCTGATTTTCCTGCCGGTGGCGGCCACCCTGCGCAATCTGGACCCCTCCCTGGAAGAGTCGGCCCGGACCTTGGGGCAGAATCGCTGGGGCGTGTTTTTCCGGGTCACGCTTCCGTTACTGTGGCCGTCATTGCTCGCTGGCTCCTTGCTGATTGCCCTGCACATGCTGGTGGAGTTCGGCGCACTGTCGATCATCGGCCTGCAGACCTTCACTACGGCGATCTATCAGCAGTTCGAGCTCGAGTTCAGCAACGCCAACGCGGCGATGCTCTCGGCAGTGCTGCTGGCATTGTGCCTGATGCTGCTCTGGCTGGAACTGAAAGTGCGCGGCAAGGGGCGACACGTGCGCACTGGCCAGGGCGCGGCACGACAGGCCGGGCAGGTTCGCCTGGGGCCGTGGGCTGTCGTGGGACAAGCGTACTGCCTGGCGTTGGCAATCATTGGCAGCGGCATTCCGCTGGGGATGCTGGCTTACTGGCTGGCGGTGGGCTCGTCGGCGGCGTTCCCGGTGGCGGCGATTAGCGAGGCGTTGTTGTCCTCGCTCGCGCTGTCGCTGGGCGGCGCGGCGTTGTGTCTGGTGCTGGCAGTGCCAGTGGGACTGCTGGTGGTGCGCTATAAAGGCCAACTGGCGATCTGGGCTGAGCGCTTGCCCTACCTGCTGCATGCGCTGCCAGGCCTGGTCATCGCGCTGACCCTGGTGTATTTCGCCCTGCATTATGTGCCGGTGCTGTACCAGACCTCGGCGTTGCTGCTGATCGCCTATGCGCTGCTGTTTCTGCCGCTGGCCCAGGCGCCGATTCGTACAGCCTTGAACAAGGCAGCGCCGCAGCTGGAAGAGGCGGCTCGCACGCTCGGTGCATCGTCCTTCAGTGCGTTTTGTCGAGTGACCCTGCCGATCATTTTCCCGGCACTGGGAGCGGCGTTTGCGCTGGTGTTCCTGGATGCGATGAAGGAACTGACGGCGACGTTGCTGCTGAGCCCGACCGGGCTGAATACGTTGGCAACTGAAGTGTGGGCGCACACCGCGAATGTCGAGTTTGCGGCGGCGGCGCCTTATGCGGCGTTGCTCATTTTGGTGTCGGGGTTGCCGGTGTATTTGTTAACTACCCGGATGTATCTGAGCCGCTGAGATAGCTATCGCGAGCAGGCTCACTCCTACGCTGGATTTGAGGCGTCCACAATTTTGTGTCCGCCCACGACCCTGTAGGAGTGAGCCTGCTCGCGATGAGGCCAGCCCTGCCAACACAAATCCTAAGCCCGGAACTGCCCCAGGCTAGCCTTCAACTGCGCCGCCAACCCATCCAGTACCTTGCCGCTGGCCGTAGTTTCCACCACCGCCTGAGCCGCTTTCTCGGCCTGGGCATGAATGGTCTCGACACGACCCCGCACCGCCTGCGCGCCCTGGGCTTGATGCGCCGCTGCTTGCGTTGCAAGACCAATCGCGGCATGAACCTGCTCGACCGACGCCTGCACCGACTGCTGCAACCGCGCACTGTCGCGCAGCACCAGCAAGCCTTCACTGGCCTGACGCCCCGCCTGGCCAATGGCAGCTACTGCCTCGCGCGCACCTTGCTGCAGGGCGACAATATGCGCCTGGATATCACCGGTTGAGCTCTGGGTCTTGCTGGCCAACGCCCGTACTTCATCGGCCACCACCGCAAAGCCGCGACCGGTTTCCCCGGCACGCGCCGCCTCAATCGCCGCATTGAGCGCCAGCAGGTTGGTTTGCTCGGCAATCCCGTGGATGACCGTCAACACCACTTCAATCTGTTCGCTCTGTAGCGCCAGGCGCTCGATGACCTTGGCCCCAGTGTCCACCTGCCCGGCCAGCGCCTCGATCAGACTGCCGACTTTTGCCGAAGTCCGGGTGTTTTCATCGGTAGCCGAACGAATGTCCACCACCTGCTGCAAGGCGGCCTGCATGGCGTGGCTTTCCGACTGCGCCTCATCCGCCATTTGCGAAAGCGCCCGCAGGCTCTCGGCCACCTCATCGCGCTGCATTCCTGCCGCAGCATCAGCCCCGGCATTGCGCAAGGTCATCGCGCCGATTTCCACGCCGGTGCGCTGAGCCACATCCCCGGCTTCGCGCACAATGGGTTGCAACTTGTCGACAAAGCGGTTCACCGCCGAGGCCATGTCGCCAATCTCGTCCTTGCTGTTGATTTGCACACGCTTGGTCAGGTCGCCCTCACCCGCTGCCAGGTCGTCCATGGCGGCAATCAGCAACTTCAGGCGATTGACGACACGACGACCGAGCACCACCGCCAGTAACAGCAGCACACCAAAGCCGACCACCGCCAGGCTCATGCCTATGCGCCAGCGCAAAGTGCCCGCAGCTTCCTGCACCGTGGCTGCGGTGTTGGCTTTCATGTCTGATGCTGTCGATTGCGCCGACTGCAGGCGTGCACGCATGGCCGTGGCGCTGTCTGCGGCGGCGCCCTTGAGGCTGTCGCCGACCAGTTGATCACTGCTGGCGATTAATGCCGAGAAGCGCTTGTCGAGGGCCGCCAGATCGGTTTCGACCGAAGCGGTCGAGACGCCCATCAGAACCTTGCCGATTTCCACCCCGTTCGGATTGATCGAAGCTTCGAGGTAATAAACCGATGGATCGTTCTTCGCCGCGTCCAGCACCTTGTCCAGCGCCCGCTCGCCCTGGCCTTTTTCCAACAGGGCCTTGTTGATCGGGTTCTCGCGGTTCAGATAACGCGTGAGGTGCTGCCCGGTGGCGTCGTCGTAGACCACGAACAACACATTGGGATTGCGCTGCGCCCGGCGGGCGAATTCGGAAAGCGTCGGGACGTCGCTGTCCCACATCGCACGAGGCGCCACCGAGGCGAGCAGTTGCGCCATATCGTTGGCGGAGTCCTTGAGATCCTTTTCCAGGGTCGCGCGCAATTGCGCCTGTTCCTCTTCCAGTTTCGAGGACAAACCCGCCGTGAGGCGTTGCCGCGTACTGGTGGAAAGGCTGTCGAGACTTGACGTGACTTCGCGTCCGGCTTGCTCAAGCTCGCCGGACAACTTCTGACTGTCAGCGCCCAGGCGCACAGCCAAATCGGCTTCCAGCGCAGTCACCGTGCTCCGTGTCAGGGCGACTGCCACTAACACTTGCACCAAAAGGGCGATACCAAGGGTAACGAACACGGGCCGCAACAAACGGCTTTGTAACAATGAGAGAACGGCCGACACTAGGAATCCCTCTGCTTGACGCCATTAAATTGATGGCACCCCACAAAAGATGCACTTAATGAAGATCACAGCAAAGGTCATGCCGCCGCACAGGCAGAAACGACAAAGGCCCCAATTGAGGGGCCCTTGTCTTTTACATCAACAGCTTATTAAGCGAACGGGTGACGCAGAACGATGGTTTCGTTGCGGTCCGGACCTGTCGAAATAATGTCGATCGGCGCACCGATCAGTTCTTCGACACGCTTGATGTAGGCACGGGCGTTAGCTGGCAGCTCTTCCAGGGTTTTGGCACCCACGGTCGATTCGGTCCAGCCCGGCACTTCTTCGTACACAGGCACCAGGCCTACGTAGCTGTCGGCGTCAGTCGGAGCAACGTCCTTGCCTTCTGCATCCTGGTAGCCGATGCAGATATTGATGGTTTCCAGGCCGTCGAGTACGTCCAGCTTGGTCAGGCAGATGCCCGAGATGCTGTTCACATCGATAGCACGACGCAGGATAACGGCGTCGAACCAGCCACAACGGCGGGCACGGCCGGTGGTCGCGCCGAACTCGTGGCCTTGCTTGGCCAGGTGCGCACCGACTTCGTCGAACAGCTCAGTCGGGAAAGGACCCGAACCAACACGTGTGGTGTAAGCCTTGGTGATGCCCAGGATGTAGTCCAGGAACATCGGGCCAACACCCGAACCGGTCGCAACGCCACCAGCCGTGGTGTTGGAGCTGGTCACGTACGGGTAGGTGCCGTGGTCGATGTCGAGCAGCGAACCTTGGGCGCCTTCGAACATGATGTCTTTACCAGCGCGACGCAGGTCGTGCAGCTCGGCAGTCACGTCCAGCATCAGCGGCTTGAGCAGCTCGGCGTATTCCTTGCACTCGGCCAGGGTCTTGTCGAATTCGATGGCTGGCTCTTTGTAGTAACCCACCAGCATGAAGTTGTGGTAATCCACCAGTTCACGCAGTTTGTCTTCAAAGCGCGGCATGTTGAGCAGGTCGCCCACCCGCAGGCCGCGACGCGCGACCTTGTCTTCGTACGCCGGGCCGATGCCGCGACCGGTGGTACCGATCTTCAGCTCGCCACGGGCCTTTTCACGGGCCTGGTCCAGCGCTACGTGGAAGGACAGGATCAGCGGGCAGGAGGGGCTGATGCGCAGGCGCTCGCGCACCGGCACGCCCTTCTCTTCCAGCTTGGTGATCTCACGCAGCAGGGCGTCCGGTGCAACTACCACACCGTTGCCGATCAGGCACTGCACGCCTTCGCGCAGCACGCCCGACGGGATCAGGTGCAAGACGGTTTTTTCGCCGTCGATCACCAGCGTGTGGCCCGCGTTGTGGCCACCTTGGTAGCGCACTACGGCGGCAGCATGTTCGGTCAGCAGATCAACGATCTTGCCTTTGCCCTCATCACCCCATTGGGTGCCCAGGACTACGACATTCTTACCCATAACACTTGTCCTCTTCGCGCAAACTTGGTGCCGGCCACGGGCCGACAGGAAAACTCAAGAAGCCAGTGGCGATACTTGCCACAGCCCGTTCTGCTGAATCAATTGCCGGTCGCAGTCCGCTTCACGGGCGGCGGCCAAAGGTTGTCCAGGCAAGGCCTGAACGACACGCTGACCCTCACTGCGCAACTGGCAAACCTGCTGCCAGAGTGCCGCATCCGTACTGTCAGGCATCCAGATACCGCCAGACGGTAGCTCGATCTCAGCACGCCCCAGGGTCACCAGGGTTTTCAAATCGGTAGAGAAGCCGGTAGCCGGACGAGCGCGACCAAAGTCAGCACCGATATCGTCATAACGGCCGCCCTGGGCGATGGACTGACCAACACCCGGAACGAACACGGCGAACACCACACCAGTGTGGTAGTGGTAACCGCGCAACTCGCCCAGGTCGAAGTACAGCGGCAAATCCGGGAAGCGCACGGACAGCCGCTCGGCGATTGCCAGCAGATCATCCAGCGCCGCCAGTACTGGCGCCGGCGCATGGGCCAGGCGCTCACGAGCAGCTTCCAGCACTTCACGGCCGCCGCACAGGTCAACCAGTGCCCGCAGCAGGCCCGACAAATCGGCAGGCAAACCTTCGGTCAAGGTAATGACCTCGTCGATGGCCTTGCGCTGCAGCGCATCGAACAACTGCTGCTCGACTTCACCGGACAAACCGGCGGCGCGCGCCAGGCCACGGTAGATGCCGACATGCCCGAGGTCCATGTGCACATCCGGCACATCGGCCAGTTGCAGCATGGCCAGCATCAGGCTGATGACTTCCACGTCGCTGCTCGGACTGCCGTCGCCATACAGCTCGGCGCCCAGCTGGATCGGGCTGCGTGAGGACGACAAGGCGCGCGGCTGCGCATGCAGGACGCTGCCGGCATAACACAGGCGGCTCGGGCCTTCGCGACGCAGGGTGTGCGCATCGATGCGCGCCACCTGCGGCGTGATGTCGGCACGAAAGCCCATCTGCCGGCCCGACTGCGGGTCGATGACCTTGAAGGTACGCAGATCGAGGTCCTGGCCCGCGCCGGTCAGCAGGGATTCCAGGTACTCGATATGGGGAGTCACGACAAACTCGTAACCCCAGCTCTGGAACAGATCCAACACCTGGCGGCGCGCTACTTCAATGCGCGCTGCCTCCGGTGGCAGTACTTCTTCGATGCCATCTGGCAGCAGCCAGCGGTCTACCGTTGCCATTACGCCATTCCCCTATGATCCGGGCGGCCAGCCGTTGGGCGAGCCTTGAGTGAAGCAGAAAATGGCCGGCCCATGCGCAAACCAGCGCGCATGGACAACAGGGCGAAAAGCCTGCAATCGGCTTCGCCTGCCATTTCCCTCGAAAAACCTGTCGAGTTGTTCAACTCGAGTGCCTGCATAAAAACCGCAATCAAACGTGCAGACGCAAAAAAGCCGGGAATTTCCCGGCTGCCGCATCATACACACGTTTTCCGAAAGGATCACCCCGCCCGAGGTTTTAGCCGCCAGGCGGGGGATGATTCAGGTCAACGCCGTATCAAGGCTTGGCTTTTTCCAGGTAACGGAAGAAGTCGCTGCTTGGGTCGAGGACCATGACGTCGGATTTGTTCGCGAAGCTTTCACGGTACGCGCGCAGGCTACGGTAGAAACCGTAGAACTCCTGATCCTGGCCGTAGGCCTTGGCGTAGATCGCTGCCGCCTGGGCGTCACCATCACCGCGAACCTCTTCAGATTCACGATAGGCTTCAGCCAGCAACACGCGGCGCTGACGATCGGCGTCTGCACGAATGCCTTCAGCCAGCTCGTTACCTTTGGCGCGGTGCTCGCGAGCTTCACGCTCACGCTCCGAACTCATGCGCTCGAACACGCTGCGGTTAACTTCCTTCGGCAGGTCAATGGCCTTGACCCGAACATCGACGACTTCGATGCCCAGCTCTTTCTCGGCCATCTTGTTCAGCGAAGCGGTGATGTCAGACATCAACGCATCACGCTCACCCGAGACAACCTCGTGCAAGGTGCGCTTACCGAACTGGTCACGCAGGCCCGATTCCAGTCGACGGGAAAGACGTTCGTCAGCGATCTGCTTGAGGCCGGAAGTTGCGGTGTAGAAGCGCTCGGCATCTTTCACGCGCCACTTGGCGTAGGCATCAACCATGACGGCTTTCTTTTCCAGCGTGAGGAAGCGTTGTGTCGGTGCATCCAGTGTCATCAGGCGAGCATCGAATTTGCGCACCTGGTTAACATAAGGCACTTTCACATGCAGGCCCGGCTGAACATCAGCCTGGACCACGCGACCGAACTGCAGCAACACCGCACGCTCGGTCTGAGCCACGATGTAGAAGCAGTTCCAGGCAGCGATCGCCACGACGACCACGACAATAAGGGCGATCAGCGATTTATTGCTCATCAGCGACTCTCCCTGGTACGTGCCTGCTGTTGCTGCAGGTCAGCTGCGGCACGCGCATTCGCTTCATTGCTGGTGGCTGCTGCGCCAGTCACCGGAGCGCTGGTACTGCGACCACTGTCAATCATCTTGTCCAGCGGCAAGTAGAGCAGATTGCTCTGGCCATTCTTGTTGCCGGTCACGAGGACCTTGCTGGTGTTGCTGAAGACTTCCTGCATGGTGTCCAGGTACAGACGCTCGCGGGTAACTTCAGGAGCCTTGCGGTACTCGCTGACCAGTTTGGTGAAGCGATCGGCCTCACCCTTGGCGCGCGAGACGGTTTCGTCACGGTAGCCATTGGCATCTTCAAGGATGCGCTGGGCCTGACCACGGGCTTCCGGCACGACGCCGTTGGCGTAGGTTTCAGCCTGGTTGCGCGAACGCTGCTCGTCTTCACGGGCACGGATCACGTCATCGAAGGCTTCCTGCACTTCACGCGGTGCCGCTGCGCTTTGTACGTTGACCTGGGTGACAGTGATACCGGTGCGATAGGTATCCATGAAGCGTTGCAGACGCTCCTTGATCTCGCTGGCCATCAATTCACGACCTTCAGTCAGCACCTGGTCCATCGCGGTGGAACCCACCACATGGCGCAGGGCACTTTCAGTCGCGTGCTGCAGGCTGATTTCAGGCTGATCGACGCTCAGCACGAAGTCCTGCAGGTTGCTGATCTTGTACTGCACGGTCAGCGGCACTTCGACGATGTTCTCGTCTTCAGTCAGCATTTGACCCTGCTTGGTGTAGGCACGCTCGCGCGTGACGTTTTCCAGGTACTTGCGATCGATCGGCGGGAAATAGATATTCAGACCCGGGCCGACGGTTTCGTAATACTTGCCGAAGCGCAGCACCACGGCTTGCTCCTGCTCGTCGACTACGTAGACCGCGCTATACAGCCAAACGGCCGCCAGCACGACGAGAACGACACCAAGAATGCCGCCGAAGCCGCCACTCTTGCCCGAACCGCCGCCGTCATCACCACGTTTCTTACCACCACCGAACAACCCGTTCAGGCTTTCCTGCAGCTTTCGGAAGGCCTCGTCGAGATCCGGTGGTCCCTTGCGGTCGCCGTTATTGCGGCGCTTGCCACCCCAAGGATCCTGATTATTCGAGTTGCCACCCGGCTCATTCCAAGCCATAGCGCTCTCCATCTGATAAAGCAAAGACGCACCCACGGCGCGCCGACCAATGCTACAGAATGCCTGTCACCACGGCACAACCGCTTTCTCAGGCTTTTATTGCAAAGTGTGTTGTTCGATGAACTCTGTCGGCACAACGCCTTCACGGCTGACCAGCCGATTGAGCTCCGAGCGCGGCAATCGAACGGCCAGCAAGCTGACACCTTCTTCGTCGTGTTCTTCTTTCTGCACCGCTCCGAGTTCGAAGAACTGCGCACGCAGTCGAGCGAATCGTTGCGGCAAGCGCAAGGTACCGATAAACAACTCACTGCCCAACAACTCGGCAATGGCTTGCTCAAGCAATTCCAGGCCACTGCCATCACGCGCCGAAAGCCAGACCCGTTGAGGCTTGCCGTTTTCGTCGCGCTGGATTTGTGGCTCAACGCCTTCAAGCAAATCGAGTTTGTTATAGACCTCGAGGATCGGCAAGTCCTGGGCACCAATCTCGCCCAGTACCACCATCACCTGCTCGATCTGCAACATGCGATCCGGTTCGGCCGCATCGATGACGTGCAACAGCAGGTCGGAGTTGCTCGACTCTTCGAGGGTAGACCGAAATGCCTCGACCAGCTTGTGCGGCAAGTGACGAATGAAACCCACAGTGTCGGCCAGGACAATCGGCCCCAGGTCGTCCAGTTCCAGACGGCGCAAGGTCGGGTCCAGCGTGGCAAACAGCTGGTCTGCCGCATACACGTCGGATTTCGTCACGTTATTGAACAGCGTGGATTTGCCGGCGTTGGTATAGCCCACCAGGGACACGGTAGGAATATCCGCGCGGGTACGGCCACGTCGCGACTGTTCGCGCTGGCTGCGTACTTTTTCCAGCCGTCCCTTGATTTGTCGCAGGCGAACCCGCAGCAGACGGCGGTCGGTTTCGAGTTGGGTTTCACCCGGGCCACGCATGCCGATACCGCCACCTTGACGCTCAAGGTGAGTCCAGCCACGAACCAGGCGGGTGCTCATGTGGTCAAGCTGGGCCAGTTCAACCTGGAGCTTGCCTTCATGGGTACGGGCGCGTTGGGCGAAAATATCGAGAATCAGACCGGTGCGGTCGATCACGCGACACTCGAAAACACGTTCGAGGTTACGTTCCTGACTGGGCGTTAGCGTGTGATTGAAGATCACCAGGTCTGCCTCTTCGGCATGGACCAGGTCGCGTAGCTCCTCGACCTTGCCGCTGCCGATAAGGAATTTGGCGGTTGGCCGATGACGCGGCACGTTAAAAAACGCAACGGTCTCGGCGCCGGCCGAATTAGCCAATTCCTGAAACTCCTGCGGATCTTCGCGCGCCTCAGGGTCCTGTCCATCCAAGTGAACGAGGATTACTCGCTCACCACCACCGTGGCGCTCAAAGAACAAAGGAGACTCCTATCAGGCGTTACCTGGCTCAGCGTCACCCGCTTCGGATTCGGTTGCGCTAGGCAGACGAATTGGACGAACCGGCACCACTGTAGAGATAGCGTGTTTGTAGACCATCTGGCTTACGGTGTTTTTCAGCAGGATGACGAACTGGTCGAAAGACTCGATCGTGCCTTGCAGTTTGATCCCGTTGACCAGGTAGATGGAAACCCCAACTTTCTCTTTACGTAAAGTATTCAGGTAAGGGTCTTGTAGCGAATGCCCTTTTGACATGTGCCGCACTCCTTTAAGGATTCAATATAAAAAATAGGTAATCAGATGGCTTGTGGCCGTCACACCCCCAAGGATAGACGGCAATTGCAAGGACTCAGCTCAATATGGAGATGGTCCCCAGGTATTTCAAGGCGCGCGGCAGATTGTCGCAATCCAGGCTGTCCAACCAGTGTAAATCAGCCCAGCTGCGCAGCCAGGTGAACTGGCGCTTCGCCAACTGGCGCGTGGCAATGATTCCACGCTCCTGCATCTCGGCTTGCGTCAGCTTGCCATCCAGGTAATCCCAGACTTGTCGGTAGCCTACTGCACGTATAGACGGCAACCCGGCATGCAGGTCACTTCGCTTACGCAGGGCTACGACCTCGTCAATGAATCCCTGTTCCAACATTAATGTGAATCTTTGTTTAATCCGCTCATGCAGTACTTGGCGATTTGTTGGAGCAATGGCCAAGTTCGCGACAGTATAGGGCAATTGTTGCCGCCCCGAAGCGGCTGCTTCAGTACTTTGCGCAGATTGTTGCAAGCGTAGCGCAGTCATGCTCTGACCGCTCACCCGGTAAACTTCCAACGCTCGACTGAGGCGCTGAGGATCGTTCGGATGAATACGCGCTGCAGACTCCGGATCGATGATCGCCAACTGGTCGTGCAAGGCTTGCCAACCCAGGCGCGCGGCCTCTTCCTCGATCTGCGCGCGAACTTCAGCATCGGCCGCTGGCATGTCTGCCAAGCCGTCCACCAAAGCCTTGTAATAGAGCATCGTGCCGCCGACCAGCAGGGGAATTTTTCCGCGAGCAGTTATGTCAGCCATGGCCTCGAGGGCGTCGCGACGGAAATCTGCAGCAGAATAGCTCTCGGCCGGATCAAGGATATCGATCAGGCGGTGCGGGTATTGGGCCAGTAATTCCCTGGAAGGCTTGGCAGTCCCGATGTCCATGCCGCGGTAGACCAACGCCGAATCGACGCTGATCAGTTCACACGGCAAGACCTTGGTGAGCTCGATGGCCAGGTCGGTTTTGCCGGCAGCGGTCGGCCCCATGAGGAAAATCGCAGGAGGGAGCTGGCTCATCAACGACCGCGCAAGAACAGTTTGTCCAGATCGTCCAGGCCCAGCTGGGTCCAGGTCGGTCGGCCATGGTTGCATTGACCGCTACGCTCGGTATTTTCCATATCGCGTAGCAGACCGTTCATTTCCGGGAGCGCCAGGCGCCGATTGGCGCGAATAGCGCCGTGGCAGGCCATGGTGCCGAGCAATTCGTTCAGGTGCGCCTGGATGCGGTCACTGGTGCCGTACTCCATCAAGTCGGCCAAGACATCGCTGACCAGCCGATTGGCTTCCGCTTGCTTGAGCAAGGCTGGAATCTGCCGAATGGCCAGTGTTTCCGGGCCAAGGCGCTGCAATTCAAAGCCCAGGCGTTGGAACCAGGCGATGTTCTCTTCCGCGCAATCGCCTTCGCGCTCACTCACCGCCAGGGATTCGGGAACCAACAGCGGCTGGCCACTCAGGCCTTCGCTGGCCATGGCAACTTTCAGCCGTTCGTACATGATCCGCTCGTGCGCGGCGTGCATGTCCACCAGCACCAGGCCCTGGGCATTTTCGGAAAGAATGTAGATGCCTTTGAGCTGGGCCAATGCATAACCCAGCGGAGGGATATCGTCCTGCCCGGCCGGCAGGGCAACAGCATTGGCTTCCGGCAACGGCGCAAAAAACTCACGATACGCTGCCTGGGCTTCAGCTGCAGGCACGCCGGACTGCGGCCGCGGGGTGTATTGATACTGATAGCCGGCGCCAGCGCCGGAGCCCGCCGTATTGAACGCCGGTTGCGCCTGAGGTTGCTCCAGCAGCGCATTGGCGGCCAGGCGCATTTCGCCTTGCGGACCGAATTCGCCGGCATCAATACCGCTCGGGCGAACGCTGGCCGTCGCCAACGGCGCTGCCAGATGGTCATCCGGGCGCACGTCGCCCAAGGCGCGGTGCAACGTGCCATAGAGGAAATCGTGAACCATGCGCCCATCGCGAAAGCGCACTTCGTGCTTGGTCGGGTGCACATTGACGTCAACGCCAGCCGGATCGACTTCGAAGAACAGCACGAAAGTCGGATGCCGGCCATTGAACAGCACGTCGCGATAAGCCTGGCGTACGGCGTGAGCCACCAGTTTGTCGCGCACCGCGCGGCCATTGACGAAGAAATACTGCAGGTCGGCCTGGCTGCGGTTGAACGTCGGCAAACCGACCCACCCCCACAGATGCAGGCCATTGCGCTCGATTTCGATCGGTAGAGCCTGCTCGAGAAAGCCCGAACCACAAATTGCCGCCACCCGACGCGCACGGGCCGCGTCGTCGTGGGCCTCGTGCAGGCTGAGGATGGTCTTGCCGTTGTGGCGCAGATGGAATGCCACGTCGAAACGCGCCAACGCCAGGCGCTTGATCACTTCCTGCAGGTGATCGAATTCGGTTTTTTCGGTCTTGAGAAACTTGCGGCGGGCCGGGGTATTAAAAAACAGGTCGCGCACTTCCACCGAAGTGCCCACCGGATGTGCCGCCGGCTGCACCCGGGGCGACATGTCGCGACCTTCGGTCTCCACCTGCCAGGCCTGATCGGCTTCGCGGGTGCGCGAGGTCAGCGTCAGGCGCGCCACGGAACTGATCGATGCCAGGGCCTCGCCACGGAACCCGAGGCTCATGACCTGCTCAAGGTCTTCCAGGTTGCGAATCTTGCTGGTGGCGTGGCGAGCCAGAGCCAAAGGCAGGTCATCGGCCGATATCCCGCGACCATCGTCACGCACCCGCAGCAACTTGATGCCACCGAGCTCGACATCGACGTCAATGCGTTTGGCGCCGGAGTCGAGGCTGTTTTCCAACAACTCCTTGATTACCGAAGCCGGGCGCTCGACCACCTCGCCGGCGGCAATCTGGTTCGCCAGGCGTGGGCTGAGCAGCTCGATACGAGCATCGTTGGCGACGACCTGATTCATTCCTTGGCCGCCAGTTCGGTGCCAGGAATGGTCAGGTGCTGACCCGCCTTGAGGTCGTCAGTCTTCAGATTGTTCGCGCTGCGCAAGGTGGCCGGGGACACCTGGTAACGCACGGCAATCATCGCCAGCGTCTCACCGGGGTTGACCCGGTGATCGCGTGGTCCTTGGGCGATCCCGCCGGAATCACGCAACCAGGCGATGTAAGTGCCTGGCGGAGGATTCTGCTGGAAGAACTGGCGTACGCCGCTGCTGATAGAGCGGGCCAGCGCTTGCTGATGGCTCGACGCGGCGAGTTTCGATGCTTCGTTGGCATTGGAGATAAACCCGGTTTCCACCAGGATCGACGGAATGTCCGGAGATTTCAGTACCATGAACCCGGCCTGCTCCACCCGCTGCTTGTGCAGCGGGGTGACGCGACCAATGTTGCTCAGGACTTTCTGGCCGACGTTGAGGCTGGAGGTCAGGGACGCCGTCATCGACAGGTCGAGCAATACGCCAGCGAGCATGCGGTCCTTGTCGTCGAGACTCACGTTGCCGGCACCGCCGATCAGGTCGGAACGGTTTTCGCTGTCGGCCAGCCAGCGGGCCGTCTCGGAAGTGGCTCCGCGATCAGACAGGGCGAATACCGAAGCGCCGAATGCCGCCGCCGATGGGGCCGCGTCGGCATGGATCGAGACGAACAGGTCAGCACCCTTCTTGCGGGCAATTTCGGTTCGGCCGCGCAGCGGGATGAAATAGTCGCCCGTACGGGTCAGTTCGGCGCGGAAGCCCTTCATGCCGTTGACCTGGCGCTGCAGCTCGCGGGCAATGGCCAGCACCACGTCTTTCTCGCGCTGGCCACGAGAGCCCGAAGCGCCCGGATCTTCGCCACCGTGACCGGCATCGATGACCACAATGATGTCGCGCTTGCCTGCCGGGGCTGGCGGTAACTTGACTGGCGGATCGATTGGCGTGACCGGCACCGGAGCTACCTTGGCGACGTTGGTCTGTACGGGAATAGGCGCAGCGTCGGCGGCGTCATCGAACAGGTCGACCACCAGGCGATTGCCGTATTGGGCATTCGGCGCCAGGGTGAAGCTTTTCGGCGTGACGGCTTTCTTCAGGTCGATAACCACCCGCAGGTCGGTCGGCGTGCGCTGGGCCGAACGCATGGCGGTAATCGGCGTGTTCGCCGAGTTGACATTCAGCGGGGCACCCAGGGATGCGCCATTGATATCAATGACCAGTCGGTCTGGCGCAGTCAGCGTGAAAACGCTGTGCTGCACCGGCCCTGTCAGGTCGAACACCAGCCGTGTGTTGTCCGGCGCTCGCCACAAGCGAACACTGTTGACCTTCGATTCGGCCACAGCGTTGACGGTTACCGCCAAAAGCAACAATCCTACGGCAGCTACCATCGCGCGAAAGCGCATACCTGACCCCATCATCTAATTGGATTCCAATGCCAAAGCGGCACACCACGACTCGCCGCGCGAGCCTTGGGACAAAATTTTCAGCGAACGCCCGCTGTCTTGCGGGCTAATGGTAATGGTCAGGTCGGGCTTTGGCAAAAAGCCTGCACCCTTTTCGGGCCATTCAATAAGACACAGAGCGTCATCTTCGAAATAATCCCGAATGCCCAGGTACTCCAGCTCTTCCGGATCGACCAGCCTGTAGAGGTCGAAATGGAAAGCCCGGACCTCGCCAATCTCGTAAGGCTCGACCAAAGTGAATGTCGGGCTCTTGACCGCACCGACATGTCCCAGCCCCCGAATGATGCCCCGCGACAGCGTGGTCTTGCCCGCCCCCAGATCACCCTCGAGAAAAATCAGACCATGCCCACCAGTGGTTCGTGCGATGCGTGCACCCAATGCAGTCATCGCCTCTTCATCAGCCAGGTACAGGGTTACTTCAGACACGGTGCTTGCTCCTCCAACAACTGACGAATGGCCGGGATCAGATCACTGGCCGCCAGCCCACGGCCCGATTTACCTTCCTGCGCGCCAGCATTGGCGTGCAACCACACCCCCAGGCAGGCCGCGTCGTATGCGTCCATGCCTTGGGCCAGCAAAGCGCCGACCAAACCGGCCAGCACATCGCCCAAACCCGCAGTAGCCATCGCCGGATGGCCCTGATGACACACCGCCAGACGCCCGTCGGGGTTAGCGATCAGGCTGCCGGCGCCTTTGAGAACGACGACGGCTGTATATTTTTCACTCAATGCACGGGCCGCCGCAGGGCGGTCAGCCTGAACCTCGGCCGTCGACAGGCCCAACAAGCGCGCAGCCTCC
Organism: Pseudomonas sp. RIT-562; assembly: GCF_026241895.1. Classification (GTDB taxonomy): domain Bacteria; phylum Pseudomonadota; class Gammaproteobacteria; order Pseudomonadales; family Pseudomonadaceae; genus Aquipseudomonas; species Aquipseudomonas mandelii_F. Next base: position 182,708 of record NZ_JAPJIV010000003.1, read on the forward strand.
CCCGGATGCGGAGTGATCACGCAACCCTTGGGCAAGCGGACATGCGCCTCGGCCAGCAGGTTCAGCGCATCGGCGTCCCAGACTTGCGGCAGCGGTGCGTTGGAGGCAGCGGACAATAGACTGCGTCCCCAGGCGGTCTGCCCCAAGCCTGGCCCCACCACCAGCACTGACACCTTGCCCAGCAATCCCATCAGCTGATTCGCCGACGAAGTACCCAGCACCATCGCCTCGGGAATCCTCGCCAGGGCGGCGGGCACGTGTTCGCTGCGTGTTGCCACTGAGACCATCCCCGCGCCACTGCGCAGCGCGCTTTGCGCACTCAGGAGAATAGCCCCGCCGAAGCCGCGATCACCGCCGATCAGCAGCACGTGGCCAAATTGACCTTTATGGGCAACAGGCGCCCGGGATGCCAGGCGCGGCAGATTCGCGGTGCTCAGGCGCCGGGCACTGATAGCCGCGCCAGCCAATAGTTGAGGATCTGCCTGCAGATCATTGAATACCAGGTCGCCCACGTTATCCGCTGCATCGCCAGTGAACAGCCCCAGTTTCAGGGCGATGAAGGTTACCGTCAGGTCAGCACGGACCGCGCAGCCGAGGATTCGCCCCGTGTCGGCACACAAGCCTGAAGGAATATCTACCGCAGCGACTGGCAGGCCGCTGGCATTGATGGCGGCGATAGCACTGGCGTAGGGCTCACGCACTTCACCGCTCAGCCCGGTCCCCAGCAAGGCGTCCAGCACTATTGCGCGCAAGGTGGACTGCGGACTCCAGGCTTCGATGGACACATTTTCCGCAACCGCCTCGGCATGAGCCCGCGCCGCATCACCCTGCAAACGCTGGGGATCAGCCACGGCCAATACGCGTACCGACCACCCTGCGCGCCTGGCCAACACGGCCACCAGATAGCCGTCACCGGCATTGTTGCCATGCCCGGCCAGCACACTCAGTTCGTTCGCCGACGGCCATTGGCGCACCAGCGCGCGCCAGGTCGCCCGGGCCGCACGCTGCATCAATTCGAAGCCTGGAGTGCCCGCCGCGATCAAGCTCGCATCAAGCCCACGGACTTGCGCGGCGCTGTACAGCGCGTCGGGTAATTCATCTTTAGTGTGCGGCATGCGTCTTCGGGCTCCGATGTCTGGCAGAATTATACTCACCTCAGCTCCGGTTTCTCTCGCCTCATGCCCGCTATTACCACAGACCTGTCCGCCCTCGCCCAATCCATCAAGGACTGGGGCCGCGAGCTGGGCTTCCAGCAAGTCGGCATCAGCGGCCTCGACCTGGCCGAGCATGAACAGCACCTGGAGCGCTGGCTGGCAGCCGGCTACCACGGCGAAATGGAATACATGGGCGCCCACGGCAGCAAACGCTCGCATCCAGAACAACTGGTACCCGGGACCCTTAGGGTGGTTTCCCTGCGCATGGACTACCTGCCGGGGGACACCGAAATGGCCAAGCGCCTGGCTGAACCTGAAAAAGCTTACGTCTCGCGTTATGCCTTGGGCCGCGATTACCACAAATTGATCCGTAAACGTGTGCAACAACTGGCAGAAAAAATCCAGGCGGTCATCGGCCCCTTCGGTTATCGCGCCTTTGTCGACAGCGCCCCGGTGCTGGAGAAGGCCATTGCGGAAAAGGCCGGCTTGGGCTGGATCGGCAAAAACACCCTGGTATTGAACCGCAAGGCTGGCAGCTATTTCTTCCTCAGCGAGCTCTTCGTTGATCTGCCGCTGCCCGTAGACCCACCCCACAGCACCGAACACTGCGGCCGCTGCACCGCGTGCCTGGATATCTGTCCCACCAATGCGTTTGTCGGCCCCTATGTGCTGGACGCCCGACGCTGCATTTCTTACCTGACCATCGAGCTCAAAAGCGCGATTCCGGAAGAACTGCGACCACTGATCGGCAATCGGGTGTTTGGTTGCGACGACTGCCAGATGGTCTGCCCATGGAATCGGTTTGCCCGCCCTTCGGGGGAAAGTGACTTCAAGCCGCGGCACAATCTGGACAATGCCGAACTGGCCGAGCTGTTCATGTGGGATGAAGAAAAATTTCTCGGCAGCACCGAGGGCTCGCCGTTACGTCGGGCGGGTTATGAGCGCTGGCTGCGTAATCTGGCGGTGGGCTTGGGCAATGCGCCGTCGAGTATTCCGGTGCTGGAGGCGTTGAAGGCTCGACGCGAATATCCATCCGAACTGGTTCGCGAACACGTGGAATGGGCCCTGAAACAACACGGCCTGGCGTAGGAGCTGCCGCAGGCTGCGATCTTTTGATCTTAAAAATCAAAAGATCGCAGCCTTCGGCAGCTCCTACAGGGGACCGCGTCACGCCTCGTCGTTATAGACGAACTTGGGCATTTCCCAGTGGAATCTGATCGCCAGCAACCGCAGCAGAAACCCGCCAAACAGCGTCACCAGGATGGCCTGCTCGCCTGGCATCTGCAGATAAATGCACAGCATGTAGCACCAGGCCGCCGCGAACGAAACGCTGGCGTACAACTCCCGGCGGAAAATCAGCGGTATATCGTTGCAGAAGATGTCCCGCAGGATGCCACCGAACACCCCGGTGATTACTCCGCTGACCGAAGCCACCAGCATGCCGTGGCCCATTTCCAAGGCGGTCATGCAGCCGATCAGGGTGAACGCCACCAGCCCCACGGCATCCAGCACCAGGAATAACGAGCGCAGGTGACGCATCCAGCGGGCAGCGAAGACAGTGAACATGGCGGCGAACGAGGTCAGCACCAGGTATTCCGGGTGTTTGACCCAGGTCAGCGGGTAATGACCCAGCAGCACATCGCGCACCGAGCCACCGCCCAGGGCCGTGACGCAGGCGATCAGCACCACGCCAAACCAGTCCATGCCGCGACGCCCGGCGGACAACGCGCCAGTCATGGCTTCGGCGGTGATGGCGATCAAGTAGAGCATCAGCAACATGGCAGCGGTCCTTGCGGGAAGGCGCGCAGTCTAGCCACTTCGGCGCGGCACCAAAAGAGGGCACTGGTTACATAAGACTGCGTCGCCTGCATCGCGGGCAAGCCTTGCTCCCACAGGCATACGCAGATCCCGTAGCAGCCTGCTTGCTGGCGATGGTGTCCTCAAGGGCCCTATCGCCGGCAAGCCGGCTCCTACAGGTCGATTTCCAGCTTTAGAATTTTATAAAATGCTTGCGGTAGTGCTGCAGCTCGGCGATGGATTCGCGGATATCGTCCAGGGCCAGGTGAGTGCTGCCCTTCTGGAAGCTGTCACGCACTTCAGGGGCCCAGCGCGCAGCCAGTTCCTTGAGCGTCGACACGTCAAGGTTGCGGTAATGGAAATAGCTTTCCAGGGATTTCATGTGGGTGTACAGGAAGCGACGATCCTGGCAAATGCTGTTACCACAGATCGGCGACTTGCCTTTTGGCACCCATTTCTCCAGAAATGCGATGGTCTCGGCTTCGGCTTCGGCCATGCTGATACGACTGTCGCGAACCCGTTGAGTCAGACCCGAGCCGCCATGTTGACGGGTATTCCACTCATCCATGCCGGCGAGAATTTCATCACTGTGGTGGATGGCGATCACCGGGCCTTCGGCCAGGGTGTTCAAATCACTGTCAGTGACAATGGTGGCCATCTCGATGATGACGTCCGTATCAGGGTTCAGACCGGTCATTTCCAGGTCGATCCAGATCAGATTCTGTGGGTTTTGCATGTGTCGGCTCCTAGGCAATGCTGCGCAGTTTAGCTTAGAGAGGTGGCCGGGCGTGCTAAACTCGCGACCGTTTTACCTAATCGCTGCATTCTTGATACGGAACACCCATGGCCAAACGCCAACTCAATCGTCGTCAAAACTGGCGCATCGAAAAGATTCAGGGCGAGCGCGCTGCCCGCGCCGCCAAACGCGAGTCCTCGGCTGTCGAGGCACTCGAAGGTGGCGACCTAGGTCCGGAACAAACCGGCCTGGTGATCGCGCACTTCGGCGTGCAGGTCGAAGTCGAGGCCCTTGATGGCGATTTGGCCGGCCAGGTATTCCGCTGCCACTTGCGGGCCAACCTGCCTGCGCTGGTAACCGGCGACCGGGTTGTGTGGCGGGCCGGCAACCAGGGTATCGGCGTGATCGTCGCGCAACTGCCGCGCAACACCGAGCTCTGCCGCCCCGATAGCCGTGGCCAGCTCAAGCCGGTGGCAGCCAACGTCGACATGATCGTGATTGTCTTCGCCCCGCTGCCCGAGCCTCACGCCAACCTCATCGATCGTTATCTGGTCGCCGCCGAGCACGCGGGCATCCGTCCGTTGCTGCTGCTGAACAAATTCGACCTGATCGACGAGCAGAACGCCCCGGCGCTGAATGCTTTGCTGGCGGTCTACCGCACGCTGGGTTATCCGGTGCTGGAAGTCTCGGCCCACCACGGCAACGGCATGGAACAGCTGCAGCAACAGCTGGACGGGCGCATCAGCGTGTTCGTCGGCCAATCCGGCGTCGGCAAGTCCTCGCTGGTCAACAGCCTACTGCCGGAAGTCGACACCCGCGTCGGCCCACTGTCGGAGCTGTCCGGTCAGGGCACCCATACCACCACCACCGCGCGCCTGTTCCACTTCCCCGGTGGCGGTGAGCTGATCGACTCACCGGGTATCCGTGAGTTCGGCCTGGGCCACGTCAGCCGCGCCGACGTCGAAGCCGGCTTCATCGAGTTCAATGACCTGATCGGCACCTGCCGCTTCCGCGACTGCAAACACGACCGCGAACCCGGTTGCGCCCTGCTCAAGGCCCTGGAAGACGGCCGCGTGCAACAGCAACGGATGAACAGCTACCGCTCGATCATCGCCAGCTTGCCTGAAAGCACCTACTAAACAGCCGCCCCCGCCCCCTCGACACCGAGGGGGCGGGCTTGCTGCTGCCTGCCTGTAAAATCCGAAGACCATTAAACGTCAGACATTTCTGTAGGGCTTGCACACGCCCGCTGTAGGACATTTCTCTTTATCCACCAAGACCTTGTTACCGCCCAGCTGTTGCCTACATTCAAGCCCTCTGCAATCTGAGGGATCTTTCATGCAAACCTATCACCTGTTCATCAGCCACTCGTGGAACTACGCCGACAAACACGATCGCCTGGTTGAAATGCTCGCCGCGCACCCGACTTTCACTTTCAAGAATTTTTCGGTACCACCGCACAATCCGATCATTGGCGCGCTGAATGACCAGCAGCTGGAAGCGGCCATCGAAAACAAGATTCGGCCATGTTCGGCTGTGCTGATCATGGCCGGCATGTATTCCACCTATAGCAAGTGGATCAACAAGGAAATCGCGATCGCCAAGCGCATGGGCAAGGTCATCATCGCGATCAAGCCGTTCGGCGCCGAGCGCATTTCCACGGTAGTCCGCCAGGCCGCGCATGCGGAGTGCGCGTGGAATACCCTCAGCATCATCAGTGCCATCCGCACTCACGCGGCGGATTGAAGCATGCGTAAAGGCCTGTTTATTGGAATCAACAATTACCAGCATGTCTCCTCGTTGAACGGCTGCAACAACGATGCAATGGCCATGGCTTCGGTGCTCAAGACCAATGCCAATGGCGATCCGAATTTCAAGAACGTCGTGCTGACCTCGGCCGAGGACTACCTGAGCCGCGAGAAGATCGAAGATCAGATTCGCGAGTTGTTTTCCGGCGATTGCAACGTTGCCCTGCTGTACTTCGCCGGTCACGGCGCCTACGACTCGGATACCGACGAGGGCATGCTGGTGCCCCAGGACTACAAGTCCGCCAAGGACGGAATCCGCATCAGCGACATCCTCAACTGGGCGTCCAAAGCAACCAAGATCAAAAACAAGGTAGTCATCCTCGACTGCTGCCAGGGCGGCTCCGCCGGCGAGGTCCGCGCCTTGCGCAGCGAGAGCAGCATGGTTGGCGAGGGCATGACCATTCTCACCGCCTGCAAGAAAGAGGAGCCGGCCATGGAGGGCGCAAATCATGGCGTGTTCACCGGCTTGCTGCTCCAGGCCTTGCACGGCGGCGCCGCCAACATCCTGGGCAAAATCACCCCCGGCAGCCTTTACTCGTTCGTCGACAATGCACTCGACGCCTGGGAGCAGCGACCGGTGTTCAAGACCAACGTGTCGCAGTTCATTTCACTGCGGGAAGTCTCACCGCTCATCCCCAAGGAAATCCTGCGCAAGCTGCCCGACTGGTTCGCCGAGGCCGAGTCGGTCTTCGCGCTGGACCCGAGCTACGAACCCACCGAGGCCAGCTTCGATCCCGCCCACGGCGAAGTGTTCGCCCAATTGCAGAAGTGCAATCGCCACAGCCTGGTCGAGCCAGTGGACGCCGAACACATGTACTACGCCGCCCTCCACTCCACCGGCTGCCGCCTGACAGCGCTCGGCGCCTATTACCGCGAACTCGCGATCAAGGGACATTTCTGATGCCAGTGTTTATCAGCTACCGCCACGTGGATCGCGCCCATGCGATGCACATCAACACCCGCCTGATGCAGGCAAACATCAAGACTTATCTGGATGTGCTGGACCCGGAATCCCAGACCACCGAGGACATTACTGAGGTCATCACCAGAAATATCAGCGAATGCACGCATCTGCTGGCCGTGGTCTCGGAAAGAACCGCACAGTCGTGGTGGGTGCCTTTTGAAATCGGCGAAGCAACTATCAGCAACCGGCGCATCTGCTCGTTCAAGACCGGACCCACCGAGTTGCCGCTGTACCTCGACAAGTGGCCGAAACTGACCACCGGCAAAGACATCGACTTCTTCATTGAGGCGTATAAAAACGAAGTGATACTCAAACGCTCGGCTGCGCTGGATTCGATCACCGGCAACCAGTCCACACGCAGCTTCAATAAAACCAACGCCGAGCGCTTCCACGCTGACCTCAAGAACCGCATCCGCCGCGGTATTTGAGCCAGGCAACAGCGACAAAAAAGCCGACATAGATGGTCGGCTTTTTCGTGGTTTATGGTTTGGCCGGTTCAGCCGGCTTGGGCGCGGCATCCTCGAACAGATTCAACCGTTCGCGAATCTCATGCGCCGGTATCGGCTGCTTGTCCGCCGGCAAGGCATTCGGGTCGACCGGGGTGGGCGGGACTTCGCCCGGTGCACCCTGGCCCTGGGGTAGCGCGCCTGAAGGGTCGGCACCTTGCGCTCCTTCAATCGCTTCCTGGGCCTTTTTGGTCAAGACCACGATGTCGATACGGCGGTTGACCGGATTGAACGGTTTCTCCCGATCGAACAGGGCCGAAGACGCATAACCGACCACGCGTGCCACCTGCGACTCCGGATAACTGCCGGCTACCAGTGCGCGCCGCGCAGCGTTGGCGCGGTTGGCCGACAGTTCCCAGTTACCAAACTCGCCGGTGCCAGTGTACGGCGTGGCATCGGTGTGGCCGCTGATGCTGATCTTGTTCGGCACCGCCTTGATGGTGTCAGCCATGGCCAGCAGGATGTCTTCGAAGTAAGGTTTCAAACGGGCGCTGCCCGAGTCGAACATCGGCCGGTTTTCCGCGTCCATGATCTGGATGCGCAAGCTGTTCGGGGTGATCTCGAACAGGATCTGATCCTTGAATTTCTGCAGCTGCGGGTTCTCGTCGACCTTGTTCTGCAGCTCTTGCAGCAACAGTTCCAGGCGCTCTTTCTCGACCTGCTCGGCCATGCCTTCGACCTGCTCGGTATCGATGGTCACCTTGTCCGGCTGCGGCTGAGACTTGACTTCAGGATTGAGGGTGTTCTCCGGCGCCAGGGTCGGCGAGCCGCCCAGGTCGATGATGTAGGGCGTGCCGCTTTCGGAAAAACCGATCGGGTCCTTGAAGTAGCCGGCGATGGCGATTTTCTGCTCAGGCGTCGCCGTGGACAGCAGCCACAACACCAGGAAGAACGCCATCATCGCCGTCGCGAAGTCGGCGAAGGCGATTTTCCAGGCGCCGCCGTGATGCCCGGCGGCGATGCGCTTGACGCGCTTGATGATTATCGGCTGGTTGTTTTCCATGACTCAGCGTCCGCGAACCGCTTGTTCCAGCTCGGAGAAGCTCGGACGGTGCGCCGGATACAGCACCTTGCGCCCGAACTCCACCGCCAGCGATGGCGGCATGCCGGAGGCCGAAGCGACGAGCGAAGCCTTGATGGCCTCGTATACGTTCAACTCTTCCTTGGCATCGTGAGCCAGGGAATGGGCCAATGGGCCGAAGAAACCGTAAGCCGCGAGAATACCGAAAAAGGTCCCCACCAGCGCCGCGCCGACGTGCATGCCGATGGCTTTCTGGTCGCCTTCACCGAGGGAGGCCATGGTCACCACGATGCCCAATACGGCAGCCACGATACCGAATCCCGGCATGGCGTCGGCGATGCCGTTGACGGCGTGGGACGGGTGTTCAAGGTCTTCCTTGAGACTGTAGAGCTCCATGTCGAACAGACCTTCGAGCTCATGGGGCGCCATGTTGCCGGAGGACATGATGCGCAGGTAGTCACAGATGAACGCGGTCATGCGCTCATCTTTGAGAACAGTCGGGTATTTGGCGAAAATCGGGCTCGCCGCCGCATCCTCGATGTCGCCTTCGATCGCCATCATGCCTTCACGGCGGCTCTTGTTGAGGATCTCGTAAATCAGACCCAGCACTTCCAGGTAGAAGGCATGACTGAAGCGCGACCCGAACATGCTCAGGGACTTCTTGAGCACGTGCATCGTCATATAGCCAGGGTTGGCCTGCAGGAATGCGCCAAGCGCTGCACCGCCAATGATCAGTACCTCGAAAGGCTGGATCAGGGCGGCGATTTTGCCGTGGGAAAGCACGTATCCGCCGAGCACGCTCGCGAATACGACAATGATGCCGATTATTTTAGCCATAGGTAGGAGAGCACTTACTGAGTCGGGTTCAAGGTCATATTCGGAAGTTAAAAAATCTCTTCTTCTACTTATCGGCAAAACTGCGCCAGACTATAGCCCGTTCAGGCGAAAAGCCACTTTGGCTCATTCAGCGCGCAGGTAATGCAGACGATGATTACGTCCAACCATGGCTAATGAAACGCACGTTCCAACCCCACAACCCACGACTCTCGAAGGCTGGACCAAGCTTCTCGATAGCGTGCGCCTGCCCGTTCCGCAAGCCAGTCACGACCGGGTGTGCCAGGCGATTCGCAATAACCGCAGCTCGTTGCGCGATATCGCCGAACTGATCCAGGGCAGCCCGGCCCTGGCGCTGAGCGTGATACGCGAAGCCAACCGGCAGGCGCGCAGCGGCATGAGTGAACCGGCGGAAAACCTCGAGGTGGCGATCACTCGGCTCGGCCTGAAACGTACTGAAGAATTGCTCGCCCGCCTGCCGACGCTGCCCCAGCTGGAAATACCCCCGGCCTTGCGCCAGTTGCAGCTGATCAGCCAGCACGCGAGCCAGCAAGCCAATGGCTTTTTTGCCAGTCGCCTGGCGCGGCTGTGGCAGGACATTCATTGGGGCAGCCTGCTGTTTTTGTCACCGCTTTGGCCGATGGCGCTGACCTCCCCGCAATTGCTTGAAGAGTGGGAACGGCGGGTGATTCATAAAGGCGAATCGGCGCGCAAGGTCGAACTCCAGCTGTTCGGCGTGCGTTTGCTGGAAATCTGCCAGGCTTTGGTTGATCTGTGGCGTCTGCCGATCTGGGTCGAGCAGGGTTACCGCCTGTTGCTCAATGAGCAGCGGGAACTGGTCAAGGTCCTGCGCATTGCTCGCGACAGCGATCATCCGTTGCGCCAGCAGAATCGCCTGGACGACGACCCAACCCTGCGTCGCTGGCTCAATCAGCCTGCCAACACCGTACTGCTAGCCAATGGCCTGGCGCTGTCGGCGCAACAGGCCTGGGACAGTCCCCACAGCAAACGCTGGCAGTACCTGACCAGCCTGTACCTGCAAGAATCGATGGACGAGGTGCAGCAACAATTGCACCAGCAAGCCGCCAACAGCGCCAGGCTGCATGCCATGCCTGACCTGTGGCACCCGGCGGTGTCGCTGATCTGGCCGTGGGACACCAGCCGCCTGCAGGCAGGTTTGCAGCCGACCGCCCCGCCGACTGCGCAAGACCTGGCCAAGTGGCGCAAGGTGTGTGCCGAGTTGCTGGTGGAACCGAGTCGCTTCGCCAATGCGATGCACCTGACCACGTCCGCCAGGGATGCACTGCTCGCCTGCGGCATGCGCCGGGTGCTGATCCTGATGGCCGATCGCAGCCACGCCAATTTGCGCGTGCATCAAAGCGCCGGACTACCCAAGGACGTCGCCAGCCTGAACCTGCAGGTCAGCCAGAGCACCGTGCTGCAACGCCTGCTCGCCCAACAGGCCCAGGTGCGCCTGACTCCGCAAAACAATGCCCAGCTGTCTGGTTTACTGCCGGCCAGCCTGCGCTCGCTATTTTCCGGCGAACACTTGCTGCTGCGCTCACTGGTCAATAACGGCCGGGTGATTATGCTCGTGGTGGCGGACCAGGGTGGCGGGCCTTTCTCGGACATCACCGTGCAAGCCTTCGGCAAAACCGCGCAATGTATCGAGAAGGCGCTGCACAGCTTTAGCCACCGTGGCCAATGAGGCTGCGTTACAATCCTCCTTTTTGTGCTCTGGAGACCTCACATGTCTGACTTCTCTGGCTTGGCGCTGGTCATCGAGCCAGGCGACCTGCTCGCCCGTCTCGACGCGCGCAATCTGATTCTGGTGGACCTCACCAGCAGTGCCCGCTACGCCCAAGGGCATATACCTGGGGCGCGCTTTGTCGACCCCAAGCGCACGCAACTCGGTCAGCCTCCCGCTCCGGGCCTGATGCCGCCGCACGCTGCACTTGAAGCGTTGTTTGGCGAACTGGGCCACAACAAGGATGCGGTGTACGTGGTGTATGACGACGAAGGCGGCGGCTGGGCCGGGCGCTTCATCTGGTTGCTCGACGTGATCGGTCACAAGAACTACCACTACCTGGATGGCGGCCTGCTGTCCTGGCTGGCGGAAGGCCTGCCGGTCTCGACCGAGGTCCCGGTTTCGGCGGGGGGTCCGGTAAGCCTGACCTTGCACGACGAGCCCACCGCTACCCGTGAATACCTGCAAAGCCGGGTTGGCGCCACCGACCTGGCGATCTGGGACGCGCGCGCCCCGCAGGAATATTCCGGCCAAAAGGTCCTGGCGGCCAAGGCCGGACACATTCCCGGCGCGATCAATTTCGAATGGACCGCCGGCATGGATCAGGCGCGCAACCTGCGCATCCGCACTGATATGCCGCAAATCCTCGAACAACTGGGGATAACCCCGGACAAAGAAGTTATTACTCACTGCCAGACTCACCATCGCTCTGGCTTCACTTATCTGGTGGCCAAGGCGCTCGGTTATCCGCGGGTCAAGGGTTACGCCGGCTCCTGGGGCGAATGGGGCAACCATCCCGACACCCCCGTAGAGATCTAAGGTTTTTAAGGACAGTTAATGAACAAGCGTCTGTTTATCCTCAGCCAATACCTGCTGCCTCATCACTTGCTCTCGCGACTGGCCGGCTGCATTGCCGAATGCCGCGTGCGCTGGTTCAAGAATGCGTTCACCGCCTGGTTCGCCAAGCGTTATCAGGTGGACATGTCCCAGGCGCTGGTCGAAGACCTGACAGCCTACGAGCATTTCAACGCATTCTTTACCCGCGCCCTGAAAGAGGGTGCGCGCCCACTGGATGAAACGCCCGGGGCGATCCTCAGCCCAGCCGATGGCGCAGTCAGCCAGCTTGGCCCGATCGAGCACGGTCGCGTGTTCCAGGCCAAGGGCCACAGTTTCAGCGTGCTCGAATTGCTGGGTGGCGATGCGGCCAACGCTGCGCCGTTCATGGGCGGTGATTTCGCGACCATCTACCTGTCGCCGAAAGACTACCACCGCGTGCACATGCCACTGGCCGGTACCTTGCGTGAGATGGTCTACATCCCGGGTCGCATCTTCTCGGTCAACCAGACCACCGCCGAAAACGTTCCGGAGCTGTTCGCCCGTAACGAGCGCGTGGCATGCATCTTCGACACCGAGCGCGGGCCGATGGCCGTGGTGCTGGTGGGCGCGATGATTGTGGCGTCGATCGAAACCGTCTGGGCCGGCCTGGTCACTCCGCCGAAGCGTGAGCTGAAAACCTTCCGCTACGACGAAGCCGCCCGTGCGCCGATCCACCTGGAAAAAGGTGCGGAATTGGGACGCTTCAAGCTGGGTTCGACTGCTGTCGTGCTGTTCGGGCCGGATCAGGTGAAATGGGCTGAAGGCCTGGGCGCGCTGTCCCCGGTGCAAATGGGTCAGGCGTTGGGTTTGCCTAAGGCCTGATAGCCAACCTATCCCCGTAGGAGCTGCCGCAGGCTGCGATCTTTTGACTTTGTTATTAAAATCAAAAGATCGCAGCCTCCGGCAGCTCCTACACGGTCTGATTCCTGCTATGGTTTTTGCCATGAATGAGACCAGCCCACTCCAGTTGTTACGTGCCCCGCTTCCCCAGCAGTCGCGCCTGTCGTTCTGTGAACCGACCCCGCGTGACCTCAAGCGCTGGATCGCCAACCTGCCCAAGGCCAACATTGGCGAGACCGCCCGCCTGCTCTATCAGGGCCTGGGCGAACTCAACCAGCTGCTAACCCCCAGCGACAATCGCCTGCAACTGCTCGAGCTGTTGCGACCCGAGGTGTACTACGTCTGCAAACACCTGGAGCGGCACTTCCTGCACCAGGCGATCGTGCTGGACGAGCGCTCGCGCAAGATCGCGAATCTGTGCCAGGCACTGCAAAGCCACCTGGCGATTGGCTACAAACAGATCGTCCTGCGCATTTCGCCGCGTTTCAGCAAGGACCGCGCCCCGCTCCTGACTCAGGCACTGCAACGAGCGATTCATTGCCTCAACGGTCCACTGATGCGAGCGACGCAGCTGTATTGCCCGGCGCCGGAAGGTCTCTGGCTGGAGCTGCATCAACTGTATCGAATCGCCTGCTCGCACCAGCTCCAGCGCCAGAGCGTGCGCGACGAACTGGCCAGCCAGACGCAAAACCTGAGCGTCGAGCAGACTTATGTTACGGCGCTGCTGATGGGTGCCGCACGCTGCAATCAACTGCGCCAGAACCAGATCGCGCGCCTCGCCGAGGTGCTGGAGTCATGGAGCTCGCTGATTACGCTGCAGCCACGCAAATCGGTGGAGGGGCTGTTCGCCGTCGCGCCGATGCTCGATACGGCACCGCGGTATCGCTCCAAGTTCAGGAGCGAACAACAGGGCGAGTTATTGGCGATTGATACCCAGCCGCTGGTGACTGCCCTCGACGCTCACCTGCTCAAGACCGTCTCGGCGAAACCGCTGCTGGTGCCAACCGGCTTGAGCCTGGATACCTTGCAACACCTGAGTGCCGCCTGGGGCCAGGCAGCCGAGCGCAGTTTTCAGCGCACGCCCAGCCAGGGCCAGTTGACCCTGTGCGTTGGCATGAGCGCCCTGCACTTCTATCTGGGCGGGCAGCGCTCGTTCAGTGACTTGCTGAAAAACCACGGTGGCCGCCAGGCGAAATTTTCCGCGCAGGCGTCGGCAAACAAGGGGCAGGACCAATGGACTCACGCCTTTGATGCCGCCCCTGATGGCAACGGCCAAGACTTGCTGCCCTACGAAGAAATCGAATATCCCCAGCTGCAGAACGATGACAGCAATGAGGCTGCAGACAGTAACCGACATTTCCCAACCTATGTCTTGCCGGTGGTCAACCACAGCCCTGGCGGCTATTGCCTGGCCTGGCCCGGCGAAGTGCCCGCCGAGCTCCAGGCGGGCGAGATGGTCGGCATCGAGGACATCGCCGGCCAGGGCTGGAGCATCGCAGTGGTACGCTGGATTCGTCAGGTGCGTGGCGGTGGAACACAGATGGGGATCGAGCAGGTTGCCCCCTATGCCGAGCCATGCGGCCTGCAACTGGTGCGCACCCGTGATGACCACAGTCACTACCTGCGCGGCCTGTTGCTACCCGCGATCAGCGCGGTCGACCTGCCAGCCACGCTGCTTGCGCCGCGCCTGCCGTTTCAGGAAGGACAGAAGGTGATGATCAATACCAACGGCGAGGAACACCGGGCAGGGCTGGATCGACGGGTGGCGAGTACCAACAGTTTCAACCAGTTTGCTTACCGGTCTTTGGAGGCGGGCAAGAGCGACAACGCCGCGGGTGGCGGCACTGAGGAGGATTTTGATTCTTTGTGGAAGTCGCTTTGAGCATAGGCATGAAAATAGTGGTGCGGCCATCGCGGGCAAGCCTTGCTCCCACAGGTCAGTGAAGCTCCCAGGTGGGTGATTTTGTGGGAGCAAGGCTTGCCCGCGATGAGGTCTGATCAGGCGACTAAAATCTCAGAGCTGCCCATCACGATCCCGAAAGCCCAGCAGATACAGCACCCCATCCAGCCCCAGGGTGGAGATCGCCTGTTTCGCCGACTGCTTGACCAGCGGCTTGGCGCGGAATGCCACGCCCAACCCGGCAATCGCCAGCATCGGCAAATCGTTGGCGCCATCGCCGACGGCAATCGTCTGTTCCAGCCGCAGGCCCTCTTTGTGCGCCAGCTCCTTCAACAGGTCCGCCTTGCGCTGAGCATCGACGATCGGCTCGACCGCCACGCCAGTCACCTTGCCGTCGACCACTTCCAGTTCATTGGCGAACACGTAGTCAATGCCCAGCTTGGCTTGCAACTGCTTGGCGAAATAAGTGAAGCCGCCGGACAGGATGGCGGTCTTGTAACCCAGGCGCTTGAGTTCGGCGAACAGGGTTTCGGCGCCTTCGGTCAGACGCAGTGACGCGCCGATCGAATCCAGTACGCTAACATCCAGCCCCTGCAGCAAGGCCAGGCGTTCCTTGAAACTTGCGCGAAAATCCAGCTCGCCGGCCATCGCTCGTTCGGTGATCGCCGAAACCTGCTCGCCGACACCGGCGGCCTTGGCCAGCTCGTCGATGACTTCGGCCTCGATCAGCGTCGAGTCCATGTCGAATACCGCCAGGCGCCGGTTGCGGCGGAACAGCGAGTCTTCCTGGAAGGCAATATCGACGTTCAGGTCCTGCGCCACGCTCAGGAACTCGGCCCGCAGCGCCTGTGGGTCGGCCGCTTCGCCACGCACGGAAAACTCGATGCAGCCCTTGCCCTTGTCGGCCGGCGTATCCAGCGGCATGCGCCCGGACAAACGATCGATATGATCGATGTTCAGCTCATATTTGGCGGTGATCGAGCTGACGGCCTGCAGTTGCTCGGCCGTCACTTTGCGGGTCAACAGGGTGACAATGTGGCGTTTCTTCCCCTGATTGCCGACCCACTGCTGGTAATCCTCTTCGGAAACCGGAGTGAAGCGCACCTGCTGATCCAGCTTGTAGGCCGTGAACAGGATGTCCTTGAGGACCGACTTGCCTTGCTCGGTGTCGGGAATTTCAACCAGGATGCCGAACGACAGGGTGTCGTGGATCACCGCCTGGCCGATGTCGAGAATGTTTACACCACCCTGGGCCAGAACGCCGGTAATGGCCGCAGTCAGACCCGGACGGTCGACTCCCGTGATGTTAATCAGGACGATTTCGCGCAAGGCGCACCCCCGCAAGTGGAAAAAAACCGCATTCTACCCACATTCAGTGACCATCGGGCACCGTGAGCGCTTTGCCGGTCTGGGGCCTGTCGCTATACTGCGCGTCAACTTCACGGACAAAAGAGCCGAGCTCAAGTGAACCGGCCCACGCCAGTAAAAACCGATAACTTCTTTCTGCTGATCTTCCGGGCACTGCGCCATCGCCGTGTACCGATTGCATTACGCATTGCCAGCCATAACGTGATCCTGGTCGCTCTGGCCCTGGTCATCTACGCCTGCGTGATGGGTTTGCAGTTCAAGCAGGCCATGCACGAGCAGGCGGATGCGCTGGGCGAAAGCCTGACTACGCAAACCGCCACCTCCGCCACCGAGCTGCTGGTGTCCAACGACATCCTCAGCCTGAATGTGCTGCTCAACAACCTGACCAAGAACAAGCTGGTGGCTCACGCCGCCATCTATAGCGTGGATAACCGCATCCTCGCCGAAGCCGGTCAGCGCCCCAAGCACAGCCTGCTGGGCGAAGCCGAGGGCATGTACCAGAGCAAGATCACCTTTCAGGACGTGACCGCCGGGCAACTGCGCATCAGCCTGGACATGGATCAATTTCAGCAACCGATGACCATCAGCCTGCAGAGCATGGGCATCCTCAGCGCCATTCTGCTGGCCTTGTCCCTGGCCCTGAGTCTGCGCCTCGGTCGGCACATCTCCACGCCGCTGCTGCAACTGCGGGTGTGGCTGCGCAATATCGACGAATACACCCCGGCCACCGAGCGTCAGGACGAGATCGGCGACCTGGCGCGCCAGCTGCACGCCAACTTCGCCCCGGAGCCTGTTGAACCCGAGCCCGAACCAGAGCCCGAGTTCGACGAGGTAGAAGAGGACGACGAACCGGCTTTCGAGGTCCGCAACCTGCGCGACCCGAGTTTCGACGAAACCCGGCCAGTAGCCGGCTTGAAGCCTGCACCTCGGCAGATCGTCAGTACTGTGGAAGATGATGACGACGAAGACCCTTTTGCCGATCTTCGTGACGAGACAGTCACCAGCGAACCTGCACCAGTGGTTAAAGCGCGGGCCTCCAACGTGCCGCAGCACAGCGCCGTACTGGCCGTGCAACTGGGCGCCCAGGATCAACTGCGTCGCCTGCCCCGCACTCGTCTGGAGGAGTTGCTCAAGCGTTATCGCGACTGCCTCGACCAGGCCGCTTCGCTCTACCAGAGCGAGCTGCATACCCTGAACGACGGCAGCACGCTGATGCTGTTCCACACCGAAGACAGCGGCGAAGACTACCTGACCAATGCGATTTGCTGCGGCGAGTTGCTGCGTGCGCTGGGTCATCAGTTGCAGATCGAAGTGGCCGACTCGGGCATTACCCTGCAACTGCAGCTGGGTCTCACCTTGGGTGACGAGCTGTACGGCCTGAGCCAGATCGACCTGCTGCTGACCGAGTCGGCCCAGGATGCCCTGGCCCTGTCACAACACAGTCGTAATCTGCTGCTGGTGGAACGCAAGATCAGTGACGACGTGCTGATCCGCCAACGTGCGCGGATCCGTCCGATCGCCAGCCCCGAGGGCGCCTGCTGCGTGGAGCGGTTGATGGAGCCGTACCCATCGATGCTGGAGCGGCAACTGGCGCGGATGCATGAACGCCGGGCTTAAGCCCTGATGTGAAAAAGCCCGCAGATGAGTGATTGTCTGCGGGCTTTTTTGTTGGCTGTAAGGGCCTCATCGCGAGCAGGCTCACTCCTACAGTGGGGGACAACACCGATCCAATGTAGGAGTGAGCATGCTCGTGATGAGGCCGGCAGCAACACCGTAAATCTCCAGGGCAAAAACAACAAAGCCCGCACAAGGCGGGCTCTGTTATGGGTTCACCCAGGCTTCAGAACCTGAATACTTCCATATCCGTGCGAATCGGCGAAGCCATCGGGATCTTTGGCTGCTTGTCCTTTTCTGCCGCAGGCGCCACCGGCTTGGCTGCCGGTTTCTTCGGCGCCTCGGCGATTGGCGGCTGGTTAGCCAGGGGCTTGAGCGCTACCGACAACTGCTCCGCCAGCTTCTGCAGCAACACGCCCTGGGCCTGGACCTGAGCCGCAGTACCACCAGCGTGCTGCTCTTGCAGATGAATGATGCGATTGTCACGAACCTGGCCGCGACGGTCGATCAAGCGCCATTGCGCATCGAGGATCGCTGGCTGCGACTCACCCGAGTCCAGGCGCGTAATGGTCAGCAGCACCTGCACATCCGGCGTGAAACCCAGGGTCGCCGGCGCCAGCACTACGCGCTGGCTGTCCAGATGACCAGATACCTGGCGCAACAGCAATTGGTCGATGTCCGAAGACAGGCTCCCGGCCCAGCGACCATCGGTCGAAGCCTGGAGGCTGCCATCGGGTTGACGCTGCAGCAGGGTTTCCCGTTGCAGGTAGTCGGCAATCGTCACCGGCCCCAGCAATACGGCCATGCCGGCACTTTGTGCGGGCTGAACCGGATTGCCACTGTCCAGCTGATACAGCGACACCGGTTGGTGAACGCTGCAACCCGCCAGGCCAAGAACGCCAGCGAGCATCAAGATAAAAGGAAGGCGCAGAGCAGTCATCGTCCCATCCAGGTGGTTGCCACACGGCTAACCACAGTGAAAATACTCAATAAATATGAAGATCGCTCGGCCACGCCGGCGCTTGAAAGGCCGTATCATCCGTGAATATGCGTCCCGACTCCAGCGCGAAAGCGTCGATCTACGCGTTAAATCGCAGATCGAGCGCTCTAGCACGCCTAATTGAGGTTTTCGACGAACAGCGCATCCACCCTCTGGAAGCCACGTGGCAGTTTGTTACCACGGCGCCCACGCTCACCTTTGTAGTGTTCGAGGTCGTCCGCCTTGAGCGACAAGGTACGTTTTCCGGCCTGCAGCACCAGTGTGGCGCCATCCGGCAGTACCGCGATGTCCGTGACATATTCTTCGCGACTGGCGACTCGCTCACCGGGAATACCGATGATCTTGTTGCCTTTGCCCTTACCTAATTGTGGCAGATCGCTGATCTTGAAGATCAGCAGGCGACCTTCGGTGGTCACCGAGGCCAGCCAGTTATGCTCACGATCAGCCACGGGCCTTGGCAGAATCACCTTGGCGTTGTTTGGCAGGCTCAACAGTGCCTTGCCCGCCTTGTTCTTGGCCTGCAGGTCTTCGCCCTTGACCACAAATCCATATCCGGCGTCCGAGGCGATCACGTACAGCGCATCGTCCTCAGGCATCATCACGCATTCGAAGGTGGCGCCTGGCGGCGGCGTCAGGCGGCCGGTCAGGGGTTCGCCCTGGCCACGGGCCGACGGCAAGGTGTGCGCCGCGACCGAGTAGCTGCGACCAGTGGAGTCGATAAAGACCGCAAACTGGTTGGAGCGCCCGGCGGCCAGGGCCTTGAAGCCATCCCCGGCTTTGTACGACAGCCCGGTGGCATCGATTTCGTGGCCCTTGGCCGAGCGTATCCAGCCTTTTTCCGACAGCACCACCGTGACTTTCTCGTTCGGCAGCAGATCGTGCTCGGTCAGGGCCTTGGCTTCAGCGCGCTCGACAATTGGCGAACGACGATCGTCGCCATAGGTTTCGGCGTCCTTGATCAGCTCGGTACGCACCAGTTTCTTCAGCTTGGCTTCGCTGCTCAACAGGGCTTGCAGCTTGGCTTGTTCTTTGAGCAGCTCATCCTGCTCGCTGCGCAGCTTCATCTCTTCCAGTCGCGCCAATTGACGCAGGCGGGTGTCGAGGATGTAGTCGGCCTGGATCTCGCTCAGAGCAAAGCGCTCGATCAGCGCGGCTTTCGGATGCTCCTCGGTGCGGATGATGTGAATCACTTCATCCAGGTTGAGGTAGGCAATCAACAAGCCGTCCAACAGGTGCAAGCGACGCTCAACCTTGTCGAGGCGGAATTGCAGGCGGCGCCGCACGGTCTGCACGCGGAATTCCAGCCACTCCACGAGCAACGCCCGCAGGTTCTTCAGCTGCGGCTTGCCGTCCAGGCCGATGATGTTGATGTTGACGCGGTAGCTCGACTCCAGCTCGGTGCTGGCGAACAAGTGCTGCATCAACCCATCGTGGTCAAAATTCTTCCGCGCACCCGGGATAATCACAATGCGGCACGGGTTCTCGTGGTCGGATTCGTCGCGCAGGTCAGCGATCTGCGGGGCCTTGGACGGCTTGGCCTGCATCATCGCGGCGATCTGCTCCAGCACTTTGGCACCGGAGACTTGATGGGGCAGTGCGGTGACGATGATATCGCCGTCTTCGATGTGATAAACCGCACGCATGCGCACGGAGCCGCGACCGGTCTCGTAGATTTTCAGCAGGTCAGCCCGCGGCGTGATGATCTCCGCTTCGGTCGGGTAATCCGGGCCCTGGATGTGTTCACACAGCTGTTCGACCGTGGCTTTGGGTTCATCCAGCAGGCGCACGCAGGCGGTGGCCACTTCACGCAGGTTGTGCGGCGGCACGTCGGTGGCCATGCCCACGGCGATGCCGGTGGTGCCGTTAAGGAGAATATTCGGCAAACGTGCAGGCAACACCAGGGGTTCGTCGAGAGTTCCGTCGAAGTTCGGCCCCCAGTCGGCTGTGCCCTGGCCCAGTTCGCTGAGCAGCACCTCGGAATAACGCGACAGCCGCGCCTCGGTGTAACGCATGGCGGCGAACGACTTGGGATCGTCCGGCGCACCCCAGTTGCCCTGGCCGTCGACCAGCGTGTAGCGATAGCTGAACGGCTGGGCCATCAGTACCATCGCTTCGTAGCAGGCAGAGTCACCGTGGGGGTGGAACTTACCGAGCACGTCACCGACGGTTCGCGCCGATTTCTTGTGCTTGGAATCGGCGTCCAGCCCCAACTCGCTCATCGCGTAGATGATGCGCCGCTGCACCGGCTTCAAGCCGTCGCCGATATGCGGCAAGGCGCGGTCCATGATCACGTACATGGAGTAGTTGAGGTAGGCACTTTCGGTGAAGTCAGCCAGCGATCGGCGTTCTACGCCGTCTAAGCTGTCTGCAAGGATGTCGCTCATGCGGGCCTCATCGGTTCGTTGTCTGGCGCAGCAGCATGGTGCCACCGCGCTGAGTAAATTCAAGTTTGTTCAGTGCGCTCATACCGAGCAGCACCTGATTGCCTTCCAGCCCGGGGGCGACCAGCGCGCGAACGTCACGCAGCACGATGTCGCCGACCTGCAGCCGGTCGATACGGGTTCGATAACCCTTGCTCAAACCGTTGGCGGTGCTCAGGGTCACCCCGAAGCCCTCTTCCAGTTTCAGCCGCTTGGCCATTTCCGCCGGGACCGAAACATCGGTCGCCCCGGTGTCGAGCATGAAATCCACCGGCTGGCCGTTGATCTGGCCGCTGGCGACGAAGTGGCCCTGGCGATTGCTGGCCAGCTTCACCTCGATAAAGCCCTCGCCCTGCTCGGAGTCGACCACGACATTGGGATTTTGCTGTCGCGCTTCCCATTCGCCGAAAAACTTCGTTGCCAAAAACAACGCAGCGCACCAGGCCAGCACCATCAGCACCCGACCTGCACGCTTTCCCGGCGTTTGTTGACTCATGATTTACCGCTCCAGCCGCCTTCGGGCGCGGCGAAGCGCCAGATGAACGGGCGAACCTCACCATCGACGCGGGCGCCGGTGTTGTTGTCGACGCCGATCCAGGCGCCTGTGGCGTCTACGACCAGTGCTTCTTCCAGCCCATAGTCCTGTGGATAACGACGGCCATCCTGCAACAACTCAGCCGCATACGACCAGCAACGCTCGACCTTGGCCGTCGATGCGTCGCGGCGACAGATTTCGTAGGCATTACGTTCCAGGGTGAACAGTTTGCCGTCGAACAGCGACAGGTCGGCGAAGTCCCGAGACACTGGCCTCGAGAGGTGAAACTGTGCCGGCTGCGGTCGCTGGCCGCCCTCGCTGAGCAAAACACAGCTGTCATCACAGTCCCATTGAGTCGATCCACGCTTGATCAGCAGCAGGCCACGTCGATCACGTTCGGCGGCCAACCATATCCGGTCGCCTTGCGGGCTGACCGCCAAGCCTTCAAACAGTGCATTGAAGCGCAGCAGCATGCCAGCGGCTCGCGACTCCCGCACTAGCCTGGGTGAGATCTGCAACCAGGACGCGGGCCCGGTTGCTGGCACTTTCAACACCGCTGCATGGGACTCGCTGACGATGTAACGATTGCCAGCGCTGTCGCAGGTGATGCCTTCAAAATCCAGGTCGCCGCCGCGCACGAACGACGCCGCCCAGCTGCGCGAACTCAAGCTCCAGGGCAAACCGCTGGCCGGAACCACGGGCACGTCGATGCGCACGGCTTCGGCCTGCCAGGTGTCCTGGCGGGTATCGAGGCGGTAGATCTGGTCATCGTCGCGATCGGACACCG
The DNA here is from genome assembly GCF_026241895.1 of Pseudomonas sp. RIT-562. Lineage (GTDB taxonomy): Bacteria > Pseudomonadota > Gammaproteobacteria > Pseudomonadales > Pseudomonadaceae > Aquipseudomonas > Aquipseudomonas mandelii_F. The sequence goes on from NZ_JAPJIV010000003.1 coordinate 204,615, forward strand.
TCCACAGCTCGTTGCCACACTGCGCCAGACCCGACAGGTTGCCGCCATGCATGCCGTCCACGGCATGCCCGGAAACCAGGCGCAACTCCGGGAGCGGATCGGCCAGGGCCGCCGTGCTCAGGAGTAACGCACACGCCAGGGCAAAGCCAACCCGCATCAGCCAAGAACCTCGGCCAGGTTGCCTTTGGATTCCAGCCAGGACTTGCGATCACCGGCGCGCTTCTTCGCCAGCAGCATGTCCATCATTTCTGCAGTAGCTTCGTAGTCTTCCAGCGTCAATTGCACCAGGCGCCGGGTGTTCGGGTCCATGGTGGTCTCGCGCAGCTGCGGCGGGTTCATTTCACCCAGGCCTTTGAATCGGGTGACCTGTGGCTTGCCGCGTTTTTTCTCGGCCACCAGGCGATCAAGAATGCCGTCACGCTCGGCTTCGTCCAGGGCGTAGAAGATTTCCTTGCCGAGGTCGATACGGTACAGCGGCGGCATCGCGACGTAGACGTGACCGGCATCGACCAATGGGCGGAAGTGCTGGACGAACAAGGCGCACAGCAGGGTCGCAATGTGCAGGCCATCGGAGTCGGCGTCGGCGAGGATGCAGATCTTGCCGTAACGCAGCTGGCTCATGTCCGCAGCGCCCGGATCAACTCCGATCGCCACGGCGATGTTGTGCACTTCCTGGCTCGCCAGGACTTCGCTGCCGTCGACTTCCCAGGTATTGAGGATCTTCCCGCGCAACGGCAGGATCGCCTGGAACTCCTTGTCTCGCGCCTGCTTGGCCGAACCGCCGGCGGAATCACCTTCCACCAGGAACAGTTCGGAGCGCATCGGGTCCTGCCCGGCGCAGTCGGCGAGTTTGCCGGGCAGTGCCGGGCCTTGGGTGATGCGCTTGCGCTCGACCTTCTTGCTGGCCTTGAGACGGCGGCCGGCGTTGTTGATGGCGAGCTCGGCCAGCAGCATGCCGGTTTCCGGGTGGGCGTTCAGCCACAGGCTGAACGCGTCCTTGACGACTCCGGAGACGAACGCCGCGGCTTCGCGCGACGACAGGCGTTCCTTGGTCTGGCCGGAGAACTGCGGCTCCTGCATCTTCATCGACAAGACGAAGGCGATGCGCTCCCAGACGTCTTCCGGCGCCAGCTTCACTCCGCGCGGCAGCAAGCTGCGGAACTCGCAGAATTCACGCATGGCGTCGAGCAGGCCCTGGCGCAGTCCGTTGACGTGGGTACCGCCCTGGGCTGTCGGGATCAGGTTGACGTAACTTTCCTGCACGCTGTCGCCGCCTTCGGGCAACCACAGCAGCGCCCAATCGACCGCTTCCTTGTTACCGGCCAGGCTGCCGCAGAACGGCTCGTCTGGCAGGCGTTCGAACTCGGTGACCGCATCGACCAGATAGGAACGCAGGCCGTCCTCGTAATGCCATTCGACTTTCTCGCCGGAGGCCTTGTCTTCAAAGCTGACCAGCAGCCCCGGGCACAATACGGCCTTGGCCTTGAGCACGTGCTTGAGGCGGCTGATGGAGAATTTCGGTGAATCGAAGTACTTCGGGTCCGGCGCGAAGAACACGCTGGTACCGGTATTGCGCTTGCCGACGGTACCGACCACTTCCAGCTCGGTTTTTTTGTAACCGTCGGCGAAAGTCATCTGGTATTCGCTGCCGTCACGCTTGACGCGTACCCGGACTTCGGTCGACAGGGCGTTGACCACGGAAATACCCACCCCGTGCAAACCGCCGGAGAACTGATAGTTCTTGTTGGAGAACTTGCCGCCCGCATGCAGCTTGGTGAGGATCAGCTCGACACCGGAAACACCCTCTTCCGGGTGAATATCCACCGGCATGCCGCGTCCGTCATCGCTGACTTCAAGGGAGTGATCGGCGTGGAGGATGACCTGCACCGAGGTCGCGTGCCCGGCCAAGGCTTCGTCGACGCTGTTGTCGATGACTTCCTGGGCGAGGTGGTTCGGCCGGCTGGTGTCGGTGTACATGCCAGGGCGTTTGCGCACCGGGTCGAGGCCCGAGAGGACTTCGATGGCGTCTGCGTTATAAGAGCTAGCGCCGGGAGTGGCCATGGGATCTCGTCGTCCTTTGAAAAAAGTGTTCGGTAGAAAAAGGGCCGGTCACAGTGCTGTGAAATCAATCATTTGATACAAATCTGCGCCGATACCGGCAAAACTCAACATGGCCGGCAGCTGCGTGGCAAAGCCCTGAAAACTGTGGTCGCCGCCGGCCTGGATGCGCAAGGCACAGGCCCGGTAGTACTGCTGGGCGAGGCGGTAGTCCAGGGTTTCATCACCGGTCTGCAGCCACACCTGATAGCGCTGGGGGTCTAGCGGTGCCGGCACTTCCAGCTCGGCCAGGGCCGTCACATGATCGTGGGTCAGCTCCCAGGTTTCATCGGTGTACAGGTTGGTCTGCGTCCCCAGGTGCCCGTCGAACATGCGGTGCGGGCTGACGGCGGGGTTGATCAGCAGGGCCTTGAGGCCATAGCGCTCCGCCAGGTGAGTCGCATAGTAGCCGCCGAGTGAGCTGCCGACCAGCAGTGGCCGCCCGAGCTCGGCAATCGACTGCTCAAGCTGACCGATGGCTTCACGCGGATGATGATGCAGGGCCGGCACGCGCAGCTGATCGCTCAACCCCAGGCGTTCCATCACTTTCATCAGCTGAGTGGCCTTTTTCGAGGAAGGCGCGCTGTTGAAACCATGAATGTAGAGGATCGAGCCGGACATTGGAGCTCCCTGTGCGTCGGGTAAAGAAGGCGGAGTTTACAGGGTGCCAGGGGGTGTTGGGCCAGCATCAATAGCCGTCAGAGTGGTAATCAACCTGGAACTCGAATCCTGTTACTCGCTCGACGCCTGTCTCAATCTGCCCGTCGGGCATCAACCGCAACCACCGATACCCTGGGGCCTGCTCCCCCACCGCGAAATCATCGCTCCCCGGTTCAAACTGAATGCAGGTCGAAGGCGAAGCCATCAAGCGCACCCCATTGCGCTCGCGGTCAATCTCCTGATGTACATGCCCCCAAAGCACCGCGCGCACTTGCGCAAAGCGGTCCAGCACGGCAAACAGCGCATCTGGATTGCGCAAACCTATCGGCTCCATCCAGGCACAGCCGATCGACACCGGATGGTGGTGGAAACACACCAGATGATGGCGTTCCGGCGCTTCGCTCAACGAGCGGGCGAGCAACTGCAGTTGTTCATCCTGCAAATACCCCGGCACCGAGCCCGGCACCGCCGAATCCAGGAGCGTCACGCGCCAGTTGCCGATATCCACCACCGGCTCCAGCAAGGCGCTCTGCACCGCCGCCTCGGCCATGACCTGCGGCTCATCGTGGTTACCGGGAATCCAGCGCGCCGGCGCATCGAGTTGGCGGGTCAGGTCGCGAAACAACTGATAAGACTCCAGCGATCCGTCCTGGGACAGGTCACCGCTGGCAATCACCAGGTCGATCTGCGGCTGCTGCAGGCGCACCAGTTCGAGGACCTTCATCAGGCTGTGCCGGGTATTCATCCCCAGCAACGTGCGATCCGCCTCGGCGAACAGGTGGCTGTCGGAGAGTTGCACCAGCAACGCCGGGTCGGCGGCGGTCAATTTGGATACGCTCGGCAAGGCGTTCTCCCAAGGCGAAATCACGGGGATGGACAAGTGCCGCAATTATGCTGGGGGACGAGCGAAAGAGGAAAGCCGCTAACTGAACGCAGTTCACAACTAGCGAACGACTTCGTACTCATGTCCCAACGCCAGACAATGGCTCAACCACTCCCCCAGGAACATGTTCAGCTGGGCTTTTTCATCGGGTTGATGCATTGAGGCGTTCGGATAAGGATAGATGCCGCGAAAGCGTCGTGCATGTTCGGCACTGACCACTTCGGCCATGCAGGCATCGTGATACACCTGAACTTCCAGCTGCGGCACCGGCAGCCACGGCAGGCTGTGTTCCTGGCGCACTTGCAGGGTCGTGGTGTACGGGCACACCTGCAGCACTTCGAGCGCCAGTACGCCGAGCATCTGGTCACCGTGGGTCACGGCAATGCGCCGCGCCGCCGGCTCGCTGCGCATGTCCGGCAACAGTCGCATCAGGCGCGCATAGTTGGCCTCACAGGAAGCTTGCAGCCCCGCAAGGTCGACTCGATAGCGATCGCGCAACTTGTTTACGACCATAACCCCCTCACTTCAGCGCGGTTCAAAGCGAGCCATTGCAAGGCAATGATGCTGGCCGCGTTGGCAATTCGTCCGTCGCGTACGGCTTGCAGGGCATCTTCGAACGCCCAGACCGTAACGCGGATATCTTCTGCTTCTTCCTCCAGCCCATGCAGGCCGCCGGCCCCGGTTGTTTGGCAACGCCCCAGGTACAAATGCACGAACTCATTGCTGCCGCCCGGCGATGGAAAATATTTGGTCATCGGCCAGAGCGCCCCGAACACAAGCCCAGCTTCCTCCTGCGCTTCGCGGTGAGCAACTTCTTCCGGCAGTTCATCCTTGTCGATCAGACCAGCGACCAGTTCGATCAGCCACGGGTTGTCGGTCTTGCCCAAGGCGCCGACACGAAACTGCTCGATCAGCACCACTTCGTCGCGCTGCGGATCGTAAGGCAGCACGCAGACAGCATCATGGCGAACAAACAGTTCTCGATTGATTTCGCGACTCATGCCCCCGGCGAACAATTCGTGGCGCAAGTGCACACGTTCGAGCTTGTAGAAGCCCTCGTAGCACTTTTCGCGCCGAACGATCTCAACGGCGGTCGGAATGGCGTTGGCAAAATCAGTCATGACAATCCTCGAGTCTGCACCGAGGCTCCAGCCTCGACTTCGCGCCATCCTAACGCGCCCGCCACGTTTGATGCAGCCCCTTTCCAGCCAGCGGGATAGACGGTGAGGGCGAAACCAACTCTAATTAGCTTAGTGGCGAACTGATTACCGCGCTGGCAGTCGAAGCGGGTAACTTTCGCCTTTCCCTGTTTCATGAAGGACGCCCATGTCGCTTTTCAAAATCGCCTCCGTGGCCGCAATCGCGTTGACCCTGGCCGCTTGCCAGAGTCTGTTCCAGCCCAATTACCGGACTCCGCTGGAAACCACCCGTGACGCCTCCGAGCAACTGAAGCCAGGCTGCACGACGGCCGATTGCCCGCTGGTCAATATCGACACCCTGCGCTTCCCTGCCGAGCCGGCGCTCGACGGCATCATTGAAAAGCGCTTGCTGCAAATGACCCGCACCTCGCCTGACGCCCCGGTGGCGCCGACGCTTGCAGCCTATCGCGATGAGTTTTTGCGCACCGCCGGCCCGCGCTACAGCAGTTACTTGCAGGCCAAGGTACGGGAGCAGCATGACGGCTTGGTGATCATCGAATTTTCCAGCTACCTGGACACTGGCGGCGCGCATGGCACGCCGGGGCGCAGCTTCATCAACTATTCGCGCCAGCAACACAAGGTGCTGACGTTGTCGGACATGCTGCTGCCAGGCCAGGAAGACGCCTTCTGGAAAACCGCCCAAGTGGCTCACAACAGCTGGTTGATCAGCACCAAGCTCGATCAGGAAGCTGAGTTCGTGAAGAGCTGGCCGTTCCAGAAGACCCAGAACGTGGCACTGACCTACGGCGGGGTGATCCTCAAGTACGAAACCAGCACCATCGCGCCGTACGCGCTGGGCCATGTCGAACTGAAGATCCCCTACCCGCGCCTGAACGGCATTCTCAGACCCGAGCTGTTTCCCGGCCGTAACTGAAAGCCCGACCCAGCACCAGCTGCAGCAACCCTGCCAGAATCAACGACGGCAGGGTTGCGCCGATGTCCGGGTACAGATTCGCCAGCAAGTGATAAGTGCTCACCCCGCCCAACCAGGCGAGCAACGCCGGCCAGCGCAATGCGGCTGACGCAACATGGGCGCTGCGCTTGCGCAGGATGAAGTGATCCACCAGCACCACGCCGAACAGCGGCGCAAACACCGAGCCGATCAGCAGCAGGAAATTCTGGTACTGGGCCAAAGGCGCCAGCAAGGCGATCAGCGTGCAAACCACACCGATAGCCAACGCCAGGTGTTCGACTTTCAGGCGCACCAGCACCCCGCTGGAGACTGCCGCCGAATGAATGTCGGCAAAGGCGTTTTCTGATTCGTCCAGCAGGATCAGCAGCAGCGGAATCCCCAGGCCAGCACCGGCCAGGGCCAACAGCAGGGCATTGACTTCACCACTCGGGGCGAATGCCAGGGTGTAAGCCACGCCAAGGCTCATCAGCCAGAAGTTACCGATAAAAAAGCCCAGGGCGGTCCCACCGAACACATTTTTTGCGCGCTTGCCGAATCGCGAGTAGTCGGCGATCAGCGGCAGCCAGGACAATGGCATCGCAATAGCGATGTCAAAGCCCACGGCGAACGGCATCGAACCGTCACCAGCCTGCGCCCACAACGCCGCCAGGTCGGCTTTGGCGAACAGATTCCAGGTCAGCCAGATACACGCGGCGAGCAGCAGCCAGATGCCCCACTTGCGCAGGATCTGCCGTACGAATGTCAGTGGTCCGCTGACTGCCAACAGAGTGGCCAGGCCACCAAAGAACAAGGTCCATAGCAGTGGACTCGACAGCAGGCTGCCTTCGTTGAAGGCCCGTGCCCCCAACAGACTGGCAGCGTCACGCATGACGATGATTTCGAACGAACCCCAGCCGATCAGTTGCAGCAGGTTCAGCACCGCCGGCAGGCTTGCGCCGCGGATGCCGAGGCTGAGTTTGAGGGCAGCCATCGACGACAGGCCGGTGTCACTGCCGATCACGCCGACGGCCGCCAGCAGCAGCACGCCGACCAGGGTGCCGAGGAAGATCGCCAGCAGTGAACCGGACAAGCCTAGGCCAGGCGCGAGCAAAGCGCCGGTCTGCAAGACCATCAGGCCGATGCCGAGGGAGAACCACAGGGAAAACAGATCGCGACCACCGAACACTCGCTTTTCAGCGGGCACCGCGATGTCGGGAGAATAAGTGCTGGGTTGAATGCTCAAGGGTGTTATCTCAGAGGGATAAGTGTGTCATTGAGATCTTGGCTGTCCGCACTGGCGCCTTCGCGAGCAAGCCCGCTCCCACAGGTGAACGCATTCCAATGTGGGAGCGGGCTTGCTCGCGAAGACGGCAGCACAGCCACCGTCAATCACAGGTCAGATCAAACCTTTTTGTACAGTTGACTACCTTCCTGCTTGAACCGCTCGGCCTGTTCCGCCAAGCCCTTGGCTATGTCGATATCGACCGGTTCGTTGCGCTGCTTCGCGGCGTATTCGCGCACATCGTGGGTGACTTTCATCGAGCAGAATTTCGGTCCGCACATGGAGCAGAAATGCGCGACCTTGGCCGAATCCTTCGGTAGGGTTTCATCGTGATATGCACGAGCGGTATCCGGATCAAGGCCCAGGTTGAACTGGTCTTCCCAACGAAACTCGAACCGCGCCTTGCTCAAGGCATTGTCGCGAATCTGCGCACCCGGATGCCCCTTCGCCAGATCGGCGGCATGCGCGGCGATCTTGTAAGTGATGATCCCGGTCTTCACGTCATCTTTGTTTGGTAGGCCCAAGTGTTCCTTGGGCGTTACGTAGCAAAGCATCGCGCAGCCAAACCAGCCGATCATCGCCGCCCCGATACCGGAGGTGATGTGGTCGTAGCCCGGCGCGATATCGGTGGTCAGCGGGCCGAGGGTGTAGAACGGCGCCTCGTCGCAGCACTCCAGCTGCTTGTCCATGTTTTCCTTGATCAACTGCATCGGCACGTGACCCGGGCCTTCGATCATGCACTGCACGTCGTGCTTCCAGGAGATTTTGGTCAGCTCGCCGAGCGTTTCCAGCTCGCCAAATTGCGCCGCGTCGTTGGCGTCGGCAATCGAGCCCGGACGCAGGCCATCGCCCAGCGAGAAGCTAACGTCGTAGGCCTTCATGATTTCGCAGATCTCTTCGAAATGCGTGTAGGCGAAGTTTTCCTTGTGGTGCGCCAGGCACCACTTGGCCATGATCGAACCGCCACGGGAAACGATGCCGGTCACACGATTGGCGGTCAACGGCACGTAGCGCAGCAACACACCGGCGTGGATGGTGAAGTAGTCGACGCCCTGTTCGGCCTGTTCGATCAGCGTGTCGCGGAACAGCTCCCAGGTCAGGTCTTCGGCGACTCCGTCGACTTTTTCCAGCGCCTGGTAGATCGGCACCGTACCGATTGGCACCGGCGAGTTGCGGATGATCCACTCACGGGTTTCGTGAATATGCTTGCCGGTGGACAAGTCCATGATGTTGTCCGCGCCCCAGCGAATGCCCCAGGTCAGTTTCGCCACTTCTTCTTCAATGGACGAACCCAAGGCGCTGTTGCCGATGTTGCCGTTGATCTTCACCAGGAAGTTACGGCCGATGATCATCGGTTCCAGTTCAGTGTGGTTGATGTTGGCCGGAATGATTGCGCGACCGCGGGCGATCTCGTCACGGACGAATTCGGGAGTGATGATTTTCGGCACGCTGGCGCCAAAACTGTAGCCGGCGTGCTGCTGGTCCAGCAGGCCGGCAGCGCGAGCCACTTCGAGTTTCATGTTTTCGCGGATGGCGACGTATTCCATCTCGGGCGTAATGATGCCCTTGCGCGCGTAGTGCATCTGGGAGACGTTGCCGCCAGCCTTGGCGCGGCGCGGGTTGTTCACGTGAGCGAAACGCAGCTTGGTCAGTTGCGGATCGGCAAGGCGTTCCTTGCCGAAGTTCGAGCTCAAACCCGGCAGGCGCTCGGTGTCGCCACGGGCTTCGATCCACGGCGAACGCACGTCGGCCAAGCCTTTACGCACGTCGATGATGACATTGGGATCGGTGTAGGGGCCCGAGGTGTCGTACACCACCACCGGAGCGTTGATCTCGCCGCCGAATTCGGTCGGGGTCACGTCCAGGCTGATTTCTCGCATCGGCACGAGAATGTCCGGACGAGAGCCCTGGACATAGATTTTTTGCGAGCGGGTAAACGGTTGAACGGACTGTTGATCGACTTGGGCCGAATCACTCAGGTTCGTGGTGTCTTTTAGTTTTATCTTCATCACGGGCTCTCCAGACAGCATCCAGGCAGTGGATTTTTGTCGGAGCGAACCTGTAACGAATGGACGCGACCAATCAGCCATGACAAAGCTGTTGGTGCTGTGCTCAGTGCTCGAGGGCTGTTCGATTGTCGAACAACATCCCGGACGAAGCACAAGAGGACTCGCCGGGTGACGAGAAATCTTGTTCCCTACGCAGGCGTTAACCTGATCAGGTTCAACGGGATCCGAAATTATTCGATCTCAGCCTCATAGCAAGGCACCCCGACAAGAACCCGGCCAGTCTAGACATATCCGGCAAAGAACGCCAACCCCGCAGTAAACACCTTGATGAATGGCGTAATTACAGGATTGTTGCCGAACGTGCGCGCAACTACACTCGCTACGCCGCATCGCGTCTCGACGTTGTGCGTTGACGATCTACAACATCGCGCCGTACCTTGGCGCAAATTATCAGCGTAATTTTTAGGGATGGCCGCATGCTGCGCAAACTTTCACTGGCCCTTGCCGTGTCTTGTGCTTCGAATGGAATGGCCTGGGCAGCGGAAGCGCCCTTATCGACCAGGACTGACCTGGTGAGCGTCTATCAGGAAGCCGTGGACAACAACGCCGACCTGGCCGCTGCTCGCGCCCAGTACGGTGCACAGAAAGAAGTCGTACCCCAGGCCCGGGCCGGGCTGTTGCCGAATCTGTCCGGCGGCGCCCAGGTTGCCAATGTACGTACCGACATCAATCAGCCGTCGGCCGTTACTACCCGCAGCGCCAACTCCTATCAGGCAACACTGGCCCAGCCACTGTTCCGTGCCGATCGCTGGTTCCAGTACCAGGCGGCCAAGGACGTCAATGAACAGGCCGCGCTGCAACTGTCGGCGACTGAACAGAACCTGATCCTGCAGACTGCCGAAAGCTATTTCAATGTGCTGCGCAGCCAGGACACCCTGGCCTCGACCAAGGCCGAGGAAGCGGCATTCAAACGCCAGCTGGACCAGTCCAACGAACGCTTCGATGTCGGCCTGTCGGACAAGACCGACGTGCTGCAATCGCAAGCGAGCTACGACACCGCACGGGCTAACCGCATCGTTGCGCAGCGCCAGGTGGATGACGCGTTTGAAGCGCTGATCACCCTGACCAACCGCCAGTACAACTCGATCCAGGGCATCGTCCATACGCTGCCAATCCTGCCGCCGGCGCCGAATGATGCCAAGTCGTGGGTTGATACCGCTGCTCGGCAGAATCTCAATCTGCTGGCCAGCAATTACGCGGTCAGCGCGGCTGAAGAAACCCTCAAACAGCGCAAGGCCGGCCATGCCCCTACGCTGGATGCGGTGGCGAAATATGAAAAAGGCGATAACGACAACTTTGGTTTCAGCAACCCTAATCTGTTTCCGCAGGCCTACCGTGGCCCTGTCGAGCAACAGACCCTGGCCCTGCAACTGAACATCCCGATCTACAGCGGCGGGCTCACCAGCTCCCAGGTCCGGGAGTCTTATTCGCGCCTGGACCAGACCGAACAACAGCGCGAAGGCCTGCGCCGTCAAGTCGTGGAAAACACCCGTAATCTGCACCGCGCGGTGAATACCGATGTCGAGCAGGTGCAAGCTCGCAAGCAGTCGATCATCTCTAACCAGAGCGCGGTGGAAGCCACGGAAATCGGCTATCAGGTAGGCACGCGCAACATCGTCGACGTACTCGATGCCCAGCGCCAGCTGTACACCTCGGTGCGCAACTACAACAACACCCGGTATGACTACATTCTCGACAACCTGCGCCTGAAACAGGCGGCCGGCACGTTGAACCCGGGCGACCTGGAAGACCTCAAGCGCTACCTCAAGCCTGACTACAACCCGGACAAGGACTTCCTGCCGCCGGATCTGGCGAAGGCTGCGGCTGAGCAGCTGAAAGCCCGACCTGACTCAACGCAATGATGTGATGTGAGGCACGGGAAGCTGCAGGGAGTGCGGGTTTCCGTGCGCAAGGATGCGGGCTTTAATATTTCCCTGTGATCTCATTTTTCACGGCGACGCAAACCCGTAGGAGTCCGGCTTGCCGGCGATGGCGATCTTCAGGACGCCATCGCGGGCAAGCCTTGCTCCCACAGATTCAGATTCAGATTCAGATTCAGGTACAGATTCAGACTCAGCTCGGTTCGCTCGAATAGCTAGCGATCCATTAACCGCCCCAACCCATCCAGCAAGCGCTGCAGCGCGCCCTGATTGGCGCGCATCACGCTCAATCCGGCCTGGGACATCTTCTGTGCATCCCGGGGCAATTCGAATAAGCGTTGCACCGCTACCGCCAACCCTTCGGCATCTTCCACCTCCTGCAGCGCGCCGGCATTGCGCAGTTGCGCGGCTATCTCTAGGAAGTTGAACAGGTGCGGGCCGCTCAGGACCGGCTTGGCCAGTGCTGCCGGCTCCAGCAGGTTGTGCCCGCCGTTCGGTACAAGGCTGCCACCGACGAATGCGGTATCCGCCAGGGCGTAAAGGAACAGCAATTCGCCCATTGTGTCGCCCAGCAGTACTGAAGTACTGGCGCTGACCGTTTCGCCGGTCGAGCGTCGAACCGTGGCGAAGTCCTGCCGGGTGCACAGCTCGAACACCGAATTGAACCGCTCCGGATGGCGGGGTACCAGGATCAGCAGCGCATCGGGATGATTGGCCAGCAGCTGGCGATGGGCAGCCAGCACCACTTCGTCTTCACCTTCGTGGGTACTGGCGGCTATCCACACCGGACGCTCCTGAGCGTGCCATTGCGCGCGCAACTCGGTGGCACGCTGGAGTAGCTGCGGGTCGATCGTCAGGTCGAACTTGATCGAGCCGGTGACTTCGACAGTTTCCGGGCGCGCACCCAAGTCGCGAAAACGCTGGGCCTCGGCCTCGGTCTGCACCGCAAACAGGCTCATCTGGGCGAGCATCGGCTGGGTCAGTTTGCGGAAACGACCGTAGCCCCTGGCCGAGCGTTCGGACAGTCGAGCATTGGCCAGCGCCACGGGAATGCCCCGTTGGGCGCACTGGTGGATATGGTTGGGCCAGAGCTCGGTTTCCATGATCACTGCCAGCTTAGGTCGGACTCGATCCAGGAATCGCTTCGCCGCACAGGGCAGGTCATAGGGGAGATAACAATGTTGAATTCGCGGTTCATCAGCGAACAGTGCCCGGATGCGCTCGGAGCCGGTCGGCGTCATGCAGGTCACGGTGATCGGCAACTGTGGATAACGTTGCAACAGGGCACGGATCATCGGCGCAGCAGCGATGCTCTCGCCAACCGACACCGCGTGCACCCAAATGCCGCCGGGCTGCATCAGCGGCAGGCCATAGGAAAATCGCTCGCCGACACGTTTGGCGTAAGCCGGCGCCTTGCGCGCCCGCAGCCACAGCCGAATCGCTACCAATGGCAGCCCCAGGTAAAACAGCGCGGTGTAGAGAGTTCTATTCATGGCGGCGGAGTTTATCGGCTTTTGTCGCCGATCGCCCGCAAGTGCACGGCAAAACGTTCCGCCAGCCAGCGCGCAGCCGGGCCCAGTGGCTCGTCCCGGCGCCAGACCAACTCCACGACCAGTTCGGGTGGGGTCCATTCGCTCACCAGCTCGACCATCTGACCGTGATAAGCGGGGTACTGCACCACATGCCGCGGCAGCCAGGCCCAACCAAGGCCCCGCACCAACCATTCGGCCATCACGTAGAAACTGTCAGCCCGCCACACCTGCGGGCTGGCGGCTTCACTGCCGGGGTAGACACTGGATTGAGTGGACATCAGTAACTGGCGATGTTGCGCCAACTGCTGGCAGTCGACTTCGGTTTTGCCTGCCAGCGGATGCCCGCTGCCGCACACGGTGACCATTTCGACGCTACCCAGGACCCGACGTTCAAGGGACTCGGGAATCTGGTCGTGATAAAACAACAGCCCCAGGTCGGCCCGGCGTTCCACCAATTTGCGCGCCACATCACCTTGGGCAGCACTGGTCAGCTGCACCTCAAGACTGGGAAATTGCTGCGCCAGTGCCTCGAAGCTATCCACTACCGCCTGATAAGGCATGGCCTCATCCTGGGCCACTCGCAGCCGCGCTTCCTGGCCGCGCATCATTGCCAGTGCGCGGCCATTGAGACGCTCACACTGGCGCAGCACTTCCCTCGCCTCTTCCAGCAAGGCGTCGCCAGCTTCCGTCAGCTTCGGCTGACGCCCGCTACTGCGGTCGAACAGGCTGACCCCAAGGTCTTCTTCCAGCAGCGCGATCGAACTGCTGACTGCCGACTGTGCCTTGCGCTGAACACGCGCAACCGCCGAGAACGAGCGTTGTTCCGCTACGCTCACAAACAAGCGCAGCTGTTCCAGATTCCATTGCATGCTCATTGGTAACCCATCTCCACAACAGATAGGTAATGACTTTACCGCATCTGGAGAGTCTCTAAAATGCACGCTTGATAAAGCAACACATCACTTGAGGATGCACCTATGACCGCTTACTACTACCTGGCCATTGCCATCTGCGCCGAAGTGATCGCAACTGTTTCAATGAAAGCCGTCAAAGGCTTCAGCACGCCTCTGCCGTTGGTGCTGGTGATCGTTGGTTACGGCATCGCCTTCTGGATGTTGACCCTGGTAGTGCGCAGCGTGCCGGTTGGAGTGGCCTATGCAGTGTGGGCCGGCATGGGCATCGTGATGGTCAGCGTCGCCGCGCTGTTTATCTATGGGCAGAAGCTGGATGTGCCGGCGATGCTGGGCATGGCGCTGATTGTGTTGGGGGTGGTGGTTATCCAGCTGTTTTCCAAGACTGCAGGTCACTAGGCGCAGCTGCAAGCTGCAAGCTGCAAGAGGGATAAACTTGGACTCTTGCTTGCAGCTTGAGGCCTGAAGCTTGAAACTTGCAGCTTTGCTTAGACACTGAGGTCGCTGCATGCCATCCGTTATTTCCACCGACGTTTTGATTGTCGGCGCTGGTGTCGCCGGCCTCTGGCTGAACGCGCGCCTGCGCCGCCAGGGTTTTTCGACCGTACTGGTGGAAAGCGCCACTCTCGGTGGCGGGCAGAGTCTGAAGTCCCAGGGCATCATTCACGGCGGCGCCAAGTATGCGCTGCATGGCGCCCTGACCGGCGCCTCGGAGGCGATCGCCGACATGCCGCGACGCTGGCGCGAAGCGCTGGCCGGCACCGGCGAACTGGACCTGAGCGGCGTGCGCCTGCTGTCCGAAGCCCACTACCTCTGGTCCCCGGGCACCCTGGCCGGCAACCTCACCAGTTTCTTCGCCAGCAAAGCTGTGCGCGGCCGAGTCGACCAGGTCAAGGGCGAGCAATTGCCACCGGCTCTGCAGGATAAGCGCTTCAAGGGCAAGGTCTATCGCCTGGCCGAACTGGTAATCGATGTCCCCAGCCTGATCCAGCGCCTCGCCGAACTGGCAGGCGAGGGCCTGCTTGCTGGACACGAGATACAACCATTGCTCGAGGGCGGCTTGCTGGTCGGCCTTAAGGTCGACGGCCGCGATATCCGCGCCCAGCGCATCGTTCTTAGCGCCGGGGCAGGTACCGCAGCGCTGCTCGAAGCGTTGGGGCTCACTCAGCCGGCCATGCAACGCCGACCGCTGCACATGATCATGGCCAAGGGCCCAGGCTTAAAGCCGTTATATGCCCACTGCCTGGGAGGCGGGACCAAGCCGCGCATCACCGTCACCACCCACCCGGCTGCCGATGGCCAGTGGGTCTGGTACCTGGGTGGCGACATTGCCGAGTCCGAAGGCGTAGCCCGCGAGCCCGCCGAGCAGATTGCTACCGCGCAAAAAGAACTCGGCCAGCTTTTGCCATGGATCGACCTGAGTACCGCGCAATGGGCCACTTTGCGCGTGGATCGTGCTGAGCCCTTGCAGTCCGGCCTGACGCGTCCAGACAATGCCTTCCTGGCCGAACAGGGCCGCCTGCTGGTTGGCTGGCCGACTAAACTGGCACTGGCACCAGACTTCGCAGACCGGGTCATCGCCGCTCTCCAACGCGATGGCATCCAGCCGAGCCACAGTGCCGAGTTGCCCGAATTGCCAAAACCACCGATGGGCATTCCTGCCTGGGAGCAACTGCTGCCATGAGCCAACCGACCCTGCACGAACTGCACCGCCCACTGGGCAGCACTGGCCTGATGGTTTCGCCTCTTGGCCTGGGGACCGTGAAACTGGGCCGCGACCAGGGCGTCAAGTACCCGAACGGCTTCCAGATCCCGGGCGATGAAGAAGCCCGGATGCTGCTCAAGCTCGCGCGCGACATGGGCATCAATCTGATCGACACCGCACCGGCCTACGGCCACAGCGAGGAGCGCCTGGGTCCGTTGCTGCGCGACCAGCGCCAGGACTGGGTGATCGTCAGCAAAGTCGGCGAAGAGTTCGCCAATGGCCAGTCCAGCCACGATTTCAGCGCCGCCCACACCCGGCTGTCAGTGGAGCGCAGCCTGAAACGTCTGGAAACTGATTTCATCGACCTGGTGCTGGTGCACTCCGACGGCAATGACTTGGCAATTCTCAATGACAGCGAGGTCTACGCGACCCTGGCCGAGCTTAAGCGCGAGGGCAAGATCCGTGGATTCGGCTTTTCCGGAAAGACCGTCGAAGGTGGTTTGAAGGCTCTGGAGCAAGGCGATTGCGCAATGGTCACCTACAATCTGAACGAATTGAATGAGAAAGCCGTCATTGACTATGCTGCTGCTCACGGCAAAGCCATTCTGGTCAAAAAAGCCCTGGCCAGCGGCCATGTCTGCCTGAGCCCTGGCGTCGATCCGGTACGCGCCAGCTTCGAGTTGTTGTTTGAACATCCCGGCGTTGCCAGTGCTATTGTCGGGACCATCAATCCGCTGCACCTCGCCCACAATGTCGCGACCGTTGCCAAGGTCCTTCGTAGAAACTGACGCCGCCGACGCGGCCTTAAGCAGGAGCCGACATGCCGCGTACGCTCATAAGAAAGAACCCCAGCAACTTCAAGACCCTGCCGTTATTCGTCGAAGCGACTCCCGAAGGCCTGAGCTACCAAAGCGTCGGGATGCCACTCAATTTTTCGCAAACCCTGCAACGTCGCCGGCCAGTTGCCGTGGCTGATGCCGAACGGTTCGCCGTGGAACTGGCCAATCTCGGAGTCTCGGTACGCCTGACCCTGCACTGGCAGAACCGCGACTACTGGGTATTGGTGCGCCAGCGTCGGCAAGATCGCGGCGACGTGGTGCTCAAGCTGATTTCCGGTTACGTGCCTGCCCACGAGCTGAACCTGCCATTGCACACGGCCATTCAGGAAATCGCTGAAGAATGCCTGCTGGAGACGCCGGAAGGCTGGCTTGGCGGGCGTTTCAATGACACCTGGCTGCCCGCGCCCTACTCGTCCGCCCTGCATTATCGGGAAGCCTTGCCGTTTCGCTTGACGCCATTGTCGGGAGCCGCCCGACCGGTGCGCTGCGCCAACATGCAGTTGATCGAGCGTCCGCGCGCTTATGTGCACCTGCCCACTGCCTCGTTGCAGTTGATCTACGACTTGCGCCTCGACGTGCCAAAGGAAGCCAAGTCACTCAGCCTGTTTCATGTCGATGAAAGGCTGGAAGGTGACCAACTGGTGGCGCGCCTGGATCGCAAGCGCCCCGACCTCTATCTGATGCCCTTGCAGGACGGCCTGCCAATGGCTGAGCTCTACACCTTGAAGAAAGATCATCTGTACGCGGCGAGCACTCGCGGGTTGTACCTGGCAGAGAGTTTTGCCCTGCAGGAAGGTTGGCTGGTGCGCGACGAGCGGATCAAGTGGAAGGATTGGGTGAAGCAACAAGGATTGAGCCCGCCGGGGAAGGACTCGGGTTTGGCGCGGTTGCGGGGCAAGGCCAAGCAATTACTGAAGAGGATCGTGCCTCGCAAGAAAGTCAGTTCCTGAAATCAAAAAATCGCAGCACCGACAGCCCGTAGGAGCTGCCGAAGGCTGCGATCTTTTGACAGGCTTACGACTTGCGGATCTTTTCCACAATCGCAGTAGTCGAGCTGTTTTCCACCAATCCCAGCACCTTCACCGTGCCGCCGTAGGCTGCCACGATGTCTGCACCCACCACCTGCTCGATTCCGTAATCACCGCCTTTGACCAGCACGTCGGGCTTGACCTCGCGCAGCAGGTTTTCCGGGGTCCCTTCCGAGAAGCTGATAACCCAGTCCACAGCACCCAGGCCTGCCAGGACGGCCATGCGCCGGTCGACACTGTTGATCGGCCGTCCAGGGCCTTTCAGACGACTCACCGATGCATCGTCGTTTACCGCGACGATCAGGCGATCGCCTTGGGCCCGAGCCTGCTCCAGGTAAGTCACGTGGCCGGCATGCAATATGTCAAAGCAGCCGTTGGTGAACACAATCTTCTCTTTGTGCGCACGGGCATCGTCAACCGCCAGCAGCAGTTGCTCCAGCCCCAGCACACCACGCTCGGAGCCTTCTTCGCGCTGGATGGCGCGGCGCAGCTCCGGTGCGCTGATGGCGGCAGTACCCAGCTTGCCGACCACGATACCCGCAGCCAGGTTGGCCAAGGCAACTGCATGAGGTAGTTCTTCACCAGCGGCAATCGCGGCTGCCAGGGTGGAAATCACCGTATCACCGGCGCCCGTGACGTCGAACACCTCGCGCGCCCGCGCTGGCAGGTGCAGCGCTGGATGATCCGGGCGCAACAAGGTCATGCCATGCTCGCCGCGAGTCACCAGCAAGGCGCCGAGGTCGAGATCCTGCATCAGGCTCGCGCCCTTGGTCACCAGCTCGTGCTCATCGTGGCATTTGCCGACGATGGTTTCGAATTCACTGAGGTTGGGCGTGATCAGGCTGGCACCACGATAGATGGAGAAATCCTTGCCCTTGGGATCGGCCAACACCGGAATACCACGGGCGCGGGCAGCCTGGATCAGCACCTGATGGTTCTTCAGCGCGCCTTTGCCGTAGTCGGACAACACCAGCACCTTGATACCTTCAAGGAGCTCGTCGACTTGCTCGCCCAATGCCAGTGCATCGGTAGCGAAGGGCTCTTCGAAGTCGATACGCAGCAATTGCTGGTGACGACTCATCACCCGCAACTTGACGATGGTCGGCTGGTGCGCAATGCGTTGGAACAATGCCCGCACGCCAGCGCCCTGGAGACTGTTGGCCAGGCTGTCGGCAGCTTCATCGTCGCCGGTGACACCCACCAGGGAGGCTGGCGCACCAAGCGCGGCAATGTTCAACGCAACGTTGGCGGCACCGCCTGGGCGGTCCTCGATTTGCTCGACCTTGACGACTGGTACCGGCGCCTCCGGGGAGATCCGTGAGGTACCACCATGCCAGTAACGGTCGAGCATGACATCGCCGACCACCAAGACAGGGGCTTGATCGAATCGCGGCATGGACAACTTCATGGAGCAACCCACATACAAAATGAACAGGGGCGCGATATTAACACAGGGTTGCCGTGGGCTTGCGCCACGGCTGCAACCGAATGAGTCATCGTTATTCGCCCCCGGCCTGGATCAGGCGATATTTTCCGTCGGTGCGTCGAGCCCCATGGCATGCAGGCGCGAGTAGTAGCCATTTTGTGCAAGGAGCTGCGCATGGGTGCCACGCTCGACGATTTCACCATGGTCCATGACCAGAATGAGGTCAGCCTTCTCGATGGTCGACAAGCGGTGAGCGATCACCAGCGTGGTACGGCCCTTCATGACCTGATCCAGTGCCGCCTGGATATGGCGCTCGGATTCGGTATCCAGTGCCGAAGTCGCCTCGTCCAGGATCAGCAACGGAGCGTTCTTCAACAGAGCCCGCGCGATTGCCAGGCGCTGACGCTGACCACCGGACAACAGCACCCCGTTCTCGCCGACCTGGGTATCCAGGCCTTCTGGCATCTGCGAAATGAAGTCCATCGCATACGCATCGGTGGCCGCCTTCTCGATATCGGCACGCGGGGCGCCGGCCAGGTCACCGTAGGCGATATTGTTGGCGATGGTGTCGTTGAACAGGGTCACATGCTGGGTGACCTGTGCCACGTGTCGACGCAGGTTGCGCAGGCGGTAGTCTTCAATCTCGACATCATCGAGCAGAATCTCGCCGGTCTCGTGATGGTAGAAACGAGGGATCAGACTCGCCAGGGTCGACTTGCCACTACCGGAGCGACCTACCAGGGCAATCATCTGCCCCGGCGCGGCGGTGAAGCTGATGTTTTTCAACACTTCACGATCGGTATCCGGGTAGGTGAAGCTCAAGTTGCGCACTTCCAGGTAACCGCTGACGCGATCACGTTCGACAGTGCCGCTATCGACCTCTGGCTCGACGTCCAGCTGTTCGAAGATGCTTTCGGCACCGGCCACGCCTTTCTGGATGGTCGAGCTGACTTCCGACAACTGACGGATCGGCTTGGGCAGCAGGCCCGCCGCCGTAATGTAGGCCACCAAGTCGCCCGCCGTAGCATCGCCCCGCAGGAACAGCACCAGGAACATCAACACGGCCATGGCGGTATAGATCACCAACTGCAACATCGGCGTGTAGACCGCGCCGGTTTTGGTCATGCGCAGCTGCTTGTCGGTGTTGCCCTGGCTGGCTTCGGCAAACCGACGCTCTTCATAGCTCTCGCCACCGAAGCTGCGGACCACGCGATAACCCTGGATGGTTTCGGAGGCGACGTGAGTCACGTCGCCCATTGCCACCTGGATCTTCTTGCTTTGTTTACGGAATTTCTTGCTGGTGTTGCCCACCATGAAGGCAATCACCGGCAGGATCGCCAGCATCACGATCGTCAACTGCCAGTTCATCCACAACAGATAGGCGAACAGGAACACCACGGTCAGGCCTTCACGGATCACCACCTTGATGGCGTCAGTGGCCGCACCCGTGACCATGGTCACGTTGAAGGTGATGCGCGAAATCAGATGTCCCGAGTTGTGGGTATCGAAGTAGCGGTTGGGCAATACCAGCAACTTGTTGAACAGCTCGACGCGCAGGTCATGCACCAGCCCCAGCGACACCTTCGCCAGGTAGTAGTTACCCAGGAACGAGCCCAAACCCTGCCATGCGGCGATCAGGATGATCAGCAGCGGCACGGCCATCAGCAGTTGCAGGTCCTTCAGGTAGGGAACATTGGGAAAGAGCACCGCTTCGGGGTTGCTCAGGCCGTCGACGAAATATTTGAGAATCCCCGCCAGCATTGGCTGGGTGGAAGCAAAGATCACGAAGCCCACGATACTCAGCAGGAAAAGGCCAACGTAGGGTTTTACATACCCCAACAGCCGAAGATAGATTTTCAGGCTGGAGTCCTGTCCCGCTTTGGGCGGTGCGTCACTCATCGTAGAGCTCACTTGTTAGGAAGAACGCGAAATTTTATCACAGGCATCGGAGTTGGCCCGCGCCCATACCAAAACACTGGCCAATCCGATCGGTAGCCAGCTGATGAACCACTCGGCCCTGGGTGTTCCGGTCAGGCTGGCCGCATCGAATTGCATGGCCAGGGTAGAAAACAGCCAGATGCCGATGATGCCCTGGCCATACAGCGAGCCCCTGGCTTTCCAGGCCTCACGCAGCACGCCGAACCAGACCGCACACCACAGCAGCAGGCCAGGCAATCCCAGCTCGATGGCCACGTGGCTGAACAGATTGTGAGCATGGTCAAAATACATGCCCGCTGCGAATACTTTGTAGTCGCCACCCAATCCGAGGCCGCGCCATGGATGGTCGGCGATCATATTGAGGCTCGCGACCAGGATTTCCGGGCGAAAGGACGCGCCGCGGGCCAGCACCATGGATTCTAAAAACCAGAAAGCCAGCGCCGCCGAGACCAGCGAGGTGATCGCGATGACGCAGCTACGCCGGTCCCGGCACCAGATCGGCATGGCAACCAGGGTGAAGAATAGGGCCAATGCCGCACCACGGCTTTGGCTCATCACCACAAACGCACCGAGCAAACCCAGCGCTATCGTCCAGATGACTTGCATCCAGCGCTCGCGGGGAACCCAAAGCAACAGCCACACGGCCGCGACTCCGATGACGTAGCCGCCGAGAATCGGGTGGGACAGTTCACCCAGGCCTTCAAGGCGTGCCCACCAGGCATTGTTATTGAGACCGTAGAATTTGATCGTAGCCACCAGCGCAGTCAACGCCAGGCCGAAACCACCCCACTGCATGAGGCGAATCACGCGCTCGGGCCGACCATTGGCCAACACTGGAAAAAACAGCAGGAACACCACTATGTACAACAGGCGCTTGGCCTCACGTGCGGGCTCTTCGACGTTCGTCCATGACAGGCTGATCAACGACCATACGAGCAAACCCAGCAGGGGCAGGTAGATCCAGCGCTGTTCGTAGAGCAGTTCTTTGAGTCGAGCTCGAGCAGGCCAGGCGAACACCAGGGCCGGGAGCCAGAGCAGAGCGACCAGGCCCTGTTGATAGGCCTTGTTGGTAGGCGCTACGGCAATGGCCAGTAAAAACCAGATCAGCCCTGCGGACATCCATAGTTGCGCCCAGCGTGTTTCCTGCATCGATTTGCTCCTTGGATAGTTCACCCTGCCTCACCCGGCATGGTTAAAACTGAAACTTTTCGGCATCATTGCCCGCCACGGTGCCCCGCAATTCCGACAAGGCTTTCTACGATGCAATGTTCCCGACTTCCGCAAGACGCTTTAAATCAGATGATTGAAGGCGCCCGAGTATTGGAGGCTGACAGCTACGGTCCGAAAGTCTACCTGTTGCAGGACGGGAATATCCTCAAACTGTTCAGGCGCAAGCGACTATTTTCGTCCGCAATGTTTCGCCCGTACTCGAAACGGTTCATCGACAATGTCCTGGAACTGCAAAAACGCGGCGTGCCTACCCTTCAGGTACTGCAGTTCTACCGCCTGCAAGCCCCAGGCATGACCGCGGTTCTATATGAGCCATTGCCGGGAGAGACCCTGCGCCAGATCGCGGCAAAAGAAGGCTTCGACTGGCAGCAGAACCTGCCCGCGCTGGCGGAATTGATACGCAGCCTGCACAAGTCGGGGATTTATTTTCGCTCGTTGCACCTGGGCAACATCGTGGTGACGCCAGATAACCGGATGGGTTTGATCGATGTCGCAGACATGCGCTTTGTGCGTGGTCCGCTGCCCAAGCATCTGATCAAGCGCAATTTGCAGCACTTCGCGCGCTATATTGCACGCGAGAACCTGAACGGCAGCTTTCCAATGCAAGCGTTGGAACAGGCCGTCATGCCGTCATGACAACAATTTGCGCACGGCCTGACTGAAGTCCAGCCAGGCCTGGTCTGGCGCCAGCTTGCGGTACTGGCCCGCTGCGATGGTTGCTGCAGAATCGTTGAATGCAGCCAGGATAGCCGCGCTCCAGGCGTTGACGTCGGCTGCGGCGGCGTACACGCCCCGGTCATCCAGTTGTTCGCGAAACACCGGCAATTCGCTGGACATCACCGGTACGCCCGCCATCACGGCCTCTTGCATAATCAGCCCGAGGCCTTCGCTCAACGACGGGATCGCGATCCAGTCGAAAGCTCGGTACAGCTGCGCGGCGTCGTTCAAATGCCCCGGCAACAAGACATTAGAGCCCAGGCCCAGGCTGTCAATGCGCGCCTGTAGTGCGGCCCGATTCGAGCCCTCGCCGATAATTACCAGGCGCAGATCGGCGCGCTGCTTCAGGGCCAACGCGAAGGCGTCTAGCAGGCATGCGAATCCTTTCTTGTCTTCAAGTCGACCGACCGCACCCAGTACCGGCGTCTGGTCCAGCGGCAACCCCAGTCGAGCACGGGCATCCTCTCGCGAGAGCACCTCGGCGCGAAAGGCGACGGGGTCGAATGCGCTGCGCAGCGTTAGCACCGGCAGCTGCAGGTCCTGGCCGAGCTTGGTCGCCAGCGTGCCTGACACCGCGACCAACGTCAGTTGGGCAGGCGAGAAATGCTGGAACAGCGCCCTGTCTTCGGGACGAAGTCGAGTGGACCCATGAAATATGACGATGGCACGCACATGCGGCAGTTTCTTCAGCAGCGGCAACAAAGTGCGCGCGACGCCCAAGCCGTCGAGCAACAGCAGGTCCGCTTGGCTTTCCACCAGTGCCTTTTGAAAGCCGGCCTGCATCCACGGCTTGGTCAGCCGCCAGAAATGTCGGCCTTTCAATTGAGCGGAGGACAGGTTCCACTCCCTGGCGCCAGCCACATTCACGCCGCAATCGGATGCACCGCCCTGTAACAACCAGGTCTTGACCGGTGATGTGCTATCGACCTGGGACAGAATCTGCTGGTGCACTTTGTGAATCGACGCAAACGGAGCACCGCCGGACCACATCACATTGAGAATGCTCATAGCGACACATGCCGTTTCAGGCGTTTGCCGGGTTCTCTCCTGGTGCACTTAATTGATGAACCAGCCAATGCATACTCCCACCAGTAGAAACAATGCGAACTTGATCTGTTCGCGCCGACTGCGCCGCGCCTTGCGTTCACGCTCGACAGAAGTCTGGACGTGCAAGCCAAAACCCGTGTGCCGAACTGCATCGCCCTCAAGCGTCACTGCAGTCAGATTCAGCTGCGCGTAACGCTTGGACAGCGCCTTCTCCCCGTCGTGCGAGGCATAAGGCGCGCACAGCCGATATTCCTTGATTCGGCGCAGCCCCGGGTTCAGGGAAAAACTCTGCCACTCGGGCTTGTCCGAGATCAGCGGGTAGCACGCCACACCACCAATGAATTCCCGGGCACCCAGGCGGATATACGGGCTGTGAACACTCAGATCGTAAATATAGCTGCGCATCCAGACCTGGAGGATTTCCGGACGCAATTCAAGGATTGCCAGGGAGTCCTCCACGAAACCTGGGCGATAGAATTCCCAGTCGTCTTCGCAGTGGAAAATGTACGACGTGGTGACATGCTCATAGGCCAGGTCAATGGACGCCAATTGGCCGAGCTTAGGACGATTGACGAACACTGTGCAGTGCTCTTTCCAGCCAGCAGGGATGGCCGAATGCACTGCATCGTCACCGGCATCTTCAGTAATGAAGACTTCGCGGATGGGCGCTGTGTTAAACCGGTCAAAACTCTCGAGAGTGGTTTTGAGCAAGTCCAGGCGGCCACAGCTGGTGACCACCAAAGTGATGTTACTTTCTGTTGAAAACTGCACTTGATTCTCGTTTAAAGTCAAAGTGCCAGCAATATCAATGGCTGACCTGCCCTTGTCAAACGCCCAGTTTCAGGCGCACTTTTTCCAGCAGACTCAATGGCGCACGCGGACGCAATGGCGGCTTGAGCGCCTCGACGATGCGTTCGCCGATGCGCGCAAAGCTCAGTTGCGCCACTACCAGTTCCCGGCCGTTGCTGGCAATACGCCGGGCGAGCTCAGGGTCCGCGCGCAGCAGCGCCAGCTTTTCCTGCAACTGTGCGATGGTCTGGTAGAACACAATGTTATGCATGTCCTGCAAGCCCAGCGCGCGACTCTCGGCCTCGCCTTGGTCATACGCCAGCAACACGCAACCGCAGGCCATGGCTTCGAAGTTCTTGATCATGAACTCGCCCATGCCGACATCGGCGCTGACGAAAAAACGGATACGGTTGAGGGTGTCGCAGTATTCCTCGCCAGATTTGGTTCGGGTCACTACCAGCGGTTCAACGCGCCCCAGCTCGTCGAGCAGGGCTTTGCGACCGCTGTAGGCAACACTGTTGGTGCTGCCGACGAATGCCAATTCAATGTCACGTTCGCGACCCTGGTCCTGCAGCAGCGTCTGGTCGTAGCCCTTGGGCACGAATACTGCGTCGAACCCTTCATCACGCAGACGCTCGGCTACGACAAACCCCGAGCTGATCACCCGCACCCAGGGCAACTTGCGGTAATGGGCGCTGAACTTGCCGGTGTACTTGCACGGGATGTAATTCTGGTAGGCATCATGCTCCAGAAAAACCAGGTTGGGCACGGTCTGGATGAATCGAACCTGGCGGATTTCTTTCTTGAAGCGCAGGAAGAACACAATGCGGTCGTAGCGCGTTACATCGACGTGCTTGCGGAAATACCCGCGAAGGTCGTCCTGCTCCTCGCTGGTCAACTCACGCTTGTCGCAGTCGCAATGCTCGGCGATCCCGTCGTAGAGCCGATCAAGGATTGCTCGTTGCTCTTTCTGCACCAGGAACAGAACTTTCAATTGGTCTCTCTCTTTGCAGGCAGCTCTTGCACCCAGAACAGCTCATGGCGCCGGACGGTTTTGCGGAAAAACTCGTTCTCCCCGTGAGCCGGCCAGCGTCGGGCTGCCAGGCACTTTTGTATGGCCCGCCGCAGCAAGCGCTTCAGGGGCATCCGTGGCTGAAGATCGTGCATCATGCCCAGGGCCATAGCTTTATGGCACTGTTGGGCGGCTGACAGGCCGAGTGCCCAGGGACGCATGGGCTGATCGGCGCTCAATTGCGGCGGCAACGCTACGCCAGTACCCGCCTCACCCATGGGCCAGCGATCGTTGTCGTGCAGGTGATTAGCGTAATACAACAAGGTTTCAGGCTGCCAAGTCGCGGCGTCCAGCGCCTGCATGACGGCTTGTTGCGAACACTGGTGGTCCGGATGCGGATCGAAGTGCGGATGCGGCAGTACGATAACCTGGGGCTGGATGCGCTCGATCAACTCGTGCAGGTCCCCCAGCAGGTTGTTCCAGGTCGGAGCGCCATCGGCATCGCTGCGCAAGGCAAATGAATTGAAGCGACGGAAATAGCGAGTATCGCCGAGCTGCGCTTCACGGGAGGCTGCCGGAACGGCAGGCGCATCCTGCATAGCCGGTAATTGCAGGCAAAAATAGCCCAACTGGATACAACGCTCCTGGGTGACACCACCCCACAACGGCACGCTGATGCTGTCCCACGCACGCAGCGAGCCTTTGAGACGTGCGGCTTCGACGTTATCAAGCCCCAACTTTTGGTAGTGCTCGGCTTCAATTTCGCCAGCGGTTACGGTTACGATCCAGCTTTGCTCGGCGCTGCTGTACAAGCCGAAGGCGGCCAGCTCAGCGTCGTCGGCATGGGGGGCAATGACCATCACCCGCTTGTTACGGTAGTCGGGGTATTCGAAGGCCCAGAGCACCGGTTCGCCGAGTAACCTGCAGAAACGTCCCCGCAATCGCAGTTGCCCCTGGGACAGCACCGAAGCCTGCCCGGTGAGATTGAGGTAACGCAGGCCATCCACACCCCGCTCGAAAGCCTGGCGGTCGGGATTACTCCCCCCCGACAACTCGACCACCGGATCAAAAAAGCGTCCCAGCCAGGTGCTTTTTATGCGCAGGGCCAACACCAGCGTGGCGTCCTCCACCAGCATGACGCCCTCGTCCAGGCGCAACCGCTCGCCGTCCAGATGCACCTTTGGCTGCTGGGTATAGGGTGGAAAGCTGTATTGGTAGTCGTCGCCTGGGGAGTAAAACAGATGGTCGGCGAACCAGGCTTCATGGGCTACCCAGCCCAGCACTGCAATGACCAGCGGCAACCACCAGGTGACTAGCCAGCCAATGGCCACCAATGCCAGCAAGGCGATGATCAGGCTCACGCGCTTGTTGCGGCGGTGGCGCTTGAGCAGCAACTGTTTACGGCTGATGGGCTGATTCATACAGTGAATACCGGGACAGGGTTGCACCAGCGATCCTTGTATTCCCTATCGGCTCGACCGAAGGAGAAACGCAAGGGTTTGTCCAGCGCCCGGGCATGTTCCCAGGCACTTTGCGTGTTGAGAAAGCTCAGAACGCTGCCAGGACTGAATTCGCGGGTTTCAGGGTCGACGCCGCCATTGATGTACTCAACGCTGATCCACTGCGGCGCTTCAACCCGGTAGACCAGCTGTATCGCAATCGGCGCATCATTGAGGAAAATGACCGAACCCATCAGCAGGTCCTGCAACAACTCGATGACCTCGGCCATGCGCTCGGCACCTGTCGCCGGAAAACCCCAGCGACGCTGGAACAGATCGCAATAGATCGCTGCCAGTTCACTGCTGGAAAAATCGCCAACCGGTCGCACCACACCACCTGCTTCTTCAAGCAAACGCAGTTCACGACGCTGGTTGTAGCGGAATTTCTTCGACAGCTCTTCGGGGGTACGCGCCATGGCCAACTGCTCGGCTTGCAGCTTGATCCCGGTGAATCGCCCTTCGTTCAGCGCAGAAAGGTAGCGTGCACGATGTCGCAGAGGCGCCTGGGCTTCGGCAGCGGCCGGCAGAATGAGTTCGGCGTTGCCCAGGTCGAACAGGCCTTTTTTACCCCGACGCTTGAGCACATCCTTGGACAGTGCCAGATCACGGCCCCAGGTCGGGACAGCGGCCGTGATTTCGCCTTTTTGCTCCCATGCCAGATAACGCACCGGGATATCGGCCAGCTGTGCCAGCCTTTCGACCACCATCGGATGAGTAGCGACGCTACCGCCATAACGGTGCCAGGCATCAGCATAGGTCGAGGCGTCGATTACTGCCCAGCCTCGTTCGCGCCAGCCTTGAAGTCGGTTGAGCATCAGCCCCTCGTTGCCAGTTCGGTAACACGCGGCAAACGCCAGAATGCGTCACTTACCGCGCGATCGGAAAAGCGCTCGTGCAAGCGATCAAGCATCAGCTCGGCACATTGACGGCGCTGTTGATCGTCCATCGCGGCCAGATGCTGCAGCCCTTGAGCAAGATGCTCGGCATCCCCCAGGGGAAACAGGATACCGACACCTTCGACCACTTCCTTAGCACCACCCGCTGCAGTCGCCAGCAGTGGCACGCCCGCGGCCATGGCTTCAAGCAGCACCATGCCGAACGGTTCGTGATCGGAGCTCAGGGCAAATACATCGAAGGCGCGGAAGTAACGACGAGCCTCGGGGACCTGCCCGAGGAACAGCACCCGGTCGCCGATACCCAACTCACGGGCGAGGGACTTGAGGTCCTGTTCCAGACGGCCAGTCCCGAGGATCACCATCTGGCTGTTCGCCGGCAAATTCGGCAAAGCCCTGGCAAAACCGTTCAACAGGGTGGCCTGGTCCTTATCAGGATGCAGGCGTCCGACGTTACCGACTATCCACGCGTCCACCGATAAGCCAAGGGTCTCCCGGGCTTGCGCTTTCGGCAGCTGGCTGTCTTGCAACGCTTGCACATCGATACGGTTGTAGAGCGTCTGAATCCGCGAGGCCGGCCATTTCGGCAGGCACTTGCGCATATCGTCGCGCACCGCATCGGAAACCCCGAGCAAGCTCAGGCGCTTGCGGAAAATATGCGCGAATAGTTTGCGTGTGCCGCGCTTGTAATCGCCAAAAGCGTGGTGCACGCCAATGACTGGCAACGATGTACCGAGCAAAGCGATATAGATCGGTTTAAAACGGTGGGCGATGCAGAAGCTGAAATTGCGCGAGGCGGCGATCTTGCGCAGATCGCCGATGGCGCCCAGCTTCAGGCCACGAATGGCCTTTGAGCTGTACTCCATGAACAACACTTCATCGGAAGCACAGCCCGCGGCGACTTCGGCATCGGCAGCCCCGGTAAGAAACACCGTGGTCACCCGATAACCGGTCCCCGCGAACAGGCTGGCGTACTGCCGGGCGCAGTCCAGAAACGGCCCGTCATAGCCGTGACAAAACTGCAGCACATGGCGTTCAGCCGAGCGTGTCATATGCGTCTGCGCCCTCTTTGACCACCAGAATGTCTTCCATGATCAGATACTGCAGGTCGGAACCGAAGAACATGTTCAGGGCGTCCGTCGGCGAGCAGATCATCGGTTCGCCACGACGGTTGAGCGAGGTGTTGAGGGACACACCGTTGCCGGTCAGTACTTCCAGCGCCTTCATCATGTCGTAGTAGCGCGGGTTGTACTCGCGCTTGAGCACTTGTGCTCGGGAGGTGCCATCTTCGTGGACAACCTCCGGCACTCGGGTCTTCCACTCTTCAGCCACTTCAAAGGTGAAGGTCATGAAGGGCGCCGGATGATCGATCTTGATCATCTGTGGGGCAACGGTGTCGAGCATCGACGGGCAGAAAGGCCTCCAGCGCTCGCGGAACTTGATCTGGTGGTTGATGCGGTCAGCCACGCCAGTGGCGCTCGGGCAACCGATGATGGAACGGCCACCCAAGGCACGCGGACCGAACTCCATCCGTCCCTGGAACCAGGCCACCGGGTTGCCATCGACCATGATTTTGGCGATGTTTTCCGGCATGTTCTCGAGCTTGCGCCACACCGGCTTGCTCGGGTGACGGGCGCATGCTGCCAGCACGTCTTCGTTGGAGTACGACGGGCCGAGGTACACGTGTTCCATCTTCTCGACCGGCACACCACGGGCGTGCGACACATAAGCCGCAGCACCGACTGCGGTACCGGCGTCGCCGGATGCTGGCTGGACGAACAGTTCCTTGACGTCATCGCGGGCGATGATTTTCTGGTTCAGCTTGACGTTCAACGCACAGCCGCCGGCGAAAGCCAGCTTGCCGGTTTCCTTGAGCACGTCGCCTAGGTAATGGTCGATCATCTGCAACGCCAGTTTCTCGAACAGCGCCTGCATGCTCGCGGCGTAGTGGATGTACGGCTCGTCGGCGATGTCACCTTCGCGCTTGGGTCCCAGCCACTCGATCAGCTTCGGCGAGAAGTAGAACCCCTTGCCTTTCTCTTTATAACGACGCAGGCCGATCACGTTGGCGTAGTCGGTGTTGATCACCAGCTCGCCGTTCTCGAAGGATGCCAGGCGCGAAAAGTCGTATTTGCTGGCATCGCCATAAGGCGCCATGCCCATGACCTTGAACTCTCCATCGAGCATCTCGAAACCGAGGAACTCGGTGATCGCGCCATACAGGCCGCCCAGGGAGTCAGGATCGAAGAATTCCTTGATCTTGTGGATCTTGCCGTTCTCGCCATAACCGAAGAAAGTCGTGGCGTACTCGCCCTTGCCGTCGATCCCGAGGATCGCGGTTTTCTCCTTGAAACCGGAGCAGTGGTAGGCGCTGGAGGCGTGGGCCAGGTGATGCTCGACCGGCTCGATCTTGATTTTTTTCGGATCGAAGCCCAGTTGCTCGAGGCACCAGACAATCTTGTTGCGATAGCGCTTGTAGCGACGGTTGCCCATCAGGATTGCATCGAGCGCGCGATCCGGGGCGTACCAGTAACGCTTGGCGTAGTGCCAGCGAGCTTCGCCGAACAGGCTGATGGGCGCGAAAGGAATCGCAACCACGTCGACGTCGGAAGGCTTGATGCCCGCCTGTTCGAGGCAGAACTTCGCCGATTCGTAGGGCATGCGGTTCTTTGCATGTTTATCGCGCACAAAGCGCTCTTCCTCAGCCGCCGCGACCAGCTTGCCGTCGATATACAAGGCTGCGGAAGGATCATGGCTAAGGGCGCCGGACAGGCCAAGAATCGTCAATGCCACAGGGGTCTAGCCTCTTTAGTCTGCATGCAGGCGCAATGCGCCTCGAAAAATTGATGTGCCCTCGCAAGCGGCGAGAGACAGCTAAAGGGCGGGATTATAGCGTAAACAGGGCGGGAATGACCCAGCGCTTATTAGCCCGTGACGATGAGCCCCGGAAAGGCTGCCTACCCCGGCCATCTACGGCCGGTTCCGATAAATGCCGATACTGCCCTCGGTTGCCTGCCGGTAAATCGTGTAGGGCAGGGAAAGGGTATCAAAGATGCCAGACAGAGGAAGGTCGAGGAGCAGGAATGGCACCAGAAAGCCGCTGTGATCGGGTGGTGCATCTAGTACGCAAAAGTCATAGGCCAGGCCACTGTAGACACGCGGAATGGACTGACAGTTGGTTTTGTGTTTCCTCAGATCACGAGCCGCATCGGCATCGCCCTGTATGACCGTCATGGCGGTTCCGCAGCCGGATAACGCAAATGACAATGCCCCGATGACTACCATCCTTTTCATGATCAAAACCTGCCCTGCGTGAACGTCAGGCAAGTTAGCATCGGGGCGGGCCAGGGCACAGTTCATGGCCTCTGTAGATCACGTAGGACATTTCACAAGAGTTTGTCCGGCTAATCGCACAACCTCGCCCTGTAGGAGTGCGCCTGCTCAGGCCTCGCCACCAACACCCTTAGGCAGCCGCCGATCAATAACCTGATGCAGCGCACTGTCCTGCGGCCAGTTACGTATGAATCGCGCCCGATCTCGCGCATATGCCGGGGCAAAACTACTTGCCGATGCATGCTGGCACATCGAGTCCAGATCGATCAGCGCCCAGCGATCCTGATGCCAGAACAGGTTATGACCTTTGAAATCACCGTGGCTGATGCGTTCGCCGATCAACTCGGCGAACAAATGATCCAACGCCAGCAACTCCGCCTCCGGCGCTTCACCGCTCTCAACATAGGGCGCAAAACGCTCGATGATGTCCGGCCCTGGCAGGTATTCAGTGACCAGATACGCTTTACTGCGCAGCCAGAAAAACCGCGTTTCCAGCAAGGCCAGCGGCTTGGGCGTGGCAATGCCAAGGAAGGCCAGGCGATTGCCTTCGCGCCATGAGTGCCAGGCACGACTCGGACGCCAGAAGCGTTTCAACCAGTGGGCAAACCCCTTGATGTTGTATCGCTTGATGACCAGCGTGCGGCCATCAATCTCGACTTTTCCTACGCTCGCTGCGCCACCGGTCTTGTACAGATGGCCCTGATCGAGCAAGGCATCCGCCTGCTCCAGCACTGGCAGCATCGCTGCCTCTTCCTCACGCCGGATTGCGCGCAAGGCAAACGCCCCGCGCTGGACGCTGAACAGCGAGCACTCGCGCCCCACCTTGATCAGGAAGTCCTTGAGCCGCCAAGTACGGACCTTGTCGATCTGCTTCTGCAACGCCTCCATGGGCAAGGCATGCTCGCCATTGCTCAGCAGGTAATACACCAAGAGTTCTTCGGTGAAAGGCTCCAGGGATTTTGGCAGCTGGGCGAAAAACACCCCGAGATTTTCCAGTACTTTCTGCCGCGAGAGTGGCTGGCCGGGCGTTTGCGCGCAGATCCCCGCGCCATCAATCAAATACAGCCGGCCGCGCTGACGCAACAGGTTG
Source organism: Pseudomonas sp. RIT-562 (assembly GCF_026241895.1). Classification (GTDB taxonomy): domain Bacteria; phylum Pseudomonadota; class Gammaproteobacteria; order Pseudomonadales; family Pseudomonadaceae; genus Aquipseudomonas; species Aquipseudomonas mandelii_F. The sequence continues at coordinate 236,566 of NZ_JAPJIV010000003.1, forward strand.
TCCAGATGCAAGTCTTCCTGCCACAAGCCTTTGCGGTGCATCTGGCCGATCGCCCCCAGCGCATCCGCGAGGACGGCAGACTGCTCGTCGGCGAGCATTGGTAAAGTTTCGACCTGCTTCCAGGCATCGCCCAGGCTCTCTGCGCCCTCAAGGAAATCGAACAGCAGCCAGCCGCCCTCGCCTTCCTTCAAGCCGTCAGCCAGCAGCAACGGGGTGGTCAAGCCTTGATCAGCGAGCAAGCGCACGCCATCGAGTTCGCGCTGGAAGTGACGCGAAGCCTTGCCACCTACCAGCAACTTGGCCAGCACCGGGCGACCACGCCATACACCGGCGCCGACATAACGCTGCCCTGGCAGCACGCGCAACAAACTCAGCAATTGCAGGTCAGCAGGCCCGGCTGCATCAGCCAATGTAATGCTCAGTGGCAGGCTCGGATTACGGCCCGCGCTCTTCAGTTCGGACAAACGCATCAGCGCGACTCCTTGTAGCCGCGCCGCGCGCCCAAGCGCAGCAACCAGCTGTCGATCATTGAACTGGTCACCGGCTGATCCAGATAAACCGCCAGCAACTCGCGCAGCTGGGCGTCAGTCCACTGCGGCGCCCGACGCAGCAGAGGCTCGAGATCCTTGACCCGGTCGCGCAGCCCCAGCAGCAAAGGCCGGGTCTTTTCCAGGTCGATCAGTTGGGCACGATAGCCGCTCGCGGTGGTTTGCAGGAAAATGTGCTTGGGATAAAAACAGCCGTGCACCTGGCGCGCGCCGTGCAGGCGCCGCGCCAGTTGAGCACAGGCCTGAATGATTGCCGAATGCTCTGGCTCGGTCAGTTGCGACCAACGCTGCAGCAGCGAATCGAGATCATCCCAGCCGTCCAGTGCACGTGTCAGCAGAATCGCCCGGACTTCGCCGTCGACTTTGCGCTCACCGAAGAACGCCGCTTTCAACGCTGGAATGCCCAGGCTTTCATAGCGGCTGATGTTGCGGAACTCACGGGCGAAGCTTGGCTCACCAAAAGGTGCGTGCAAGGTCCGCATCTGGTAATTGCTCTGGCGCTTGAGGTAGTAGCCGTGGCCTTCGAGGTCCAGGCGGAACACGCTGCTCCAGCCACCGCGCGCAGTGTTCGGCTCGTCTACCGCGTCCAATTGCTTTGCCCACAGTGCGTCGAAGGTGGCGAGACCATGGCGCTCCAGCAACGCGCGATCCTCAGCGGCGAGAAAATCAGTCATTCGCGACCCTCGAAAAATCTGACAACGTGGCGAATGCGCTTCTTATCCGCTTCATTCAGCCGATCACGCTGGCGGTACTGCAAGTAAAACCGCAGGCGCTGGGTGGCGGACAGCTGATACTTGGCGACCTTGTCCAGGCACGCCAGGTCCTTGGTGATTCGATACTTGAGCCAGAAGCCGCGCCAGAAGTCGCCGTTCGGGCAATCGATCAGGAACAGCCGAGCCTGATCGTCAATCAACAGGTTGCGCCACTTCAGATCGTTGTGGGTGAACCGATGGTCGTGCATGGTCCGGGTATAACCCGCCAATTGTCGGCTGACGACGTCGACCCAGGCGCGGTCCTGGAGTTTCGGATCACGCCGTTCGGCCAGCGCCGACAGGTCTTCGGTGCGCGGCAGTTCGCGAGTGATCATCGCGCCCCGATCATAGGCTGCGCCCCGCCGCTCCAGGCCCCACGCCACTACTTCGGCAGTAGGGATGCCCCATTTGGCGAAACGTTTGAGGTTCTGCCATTCAGCCTTGACCCGTGGTTTGCCCAAGTAGCGTCGCAGGCCTTTGCCAGCGCCAACATAGCGCTTGACGTAGTAATTGACGCCATTGCGTTCGACTCGGATGACTTCCGACAGTGGATCGCGGGTCAGGCGTTCGCCCTGAAGCGCAAACACCGCATCAAGGCTACCGAAGTCTTTGGCCAACTCGCTGTATCCAGGCTCCAGGTTCCAACCGGACATCAGAGCGCATCTCCGTACCGCTGCTTGCGATCGTAAAGTTTGTTCGCCTTGCCTTCGAGCCAGGCGAGCAATCCCGCTTCCTGGCCGAGGATCTGCCGCAGCGGCTGCTGGAAGTAACCTTTGAGGAAGCGCAGCTTGTCACGGCGGGTCAAGCCGATATCGAGGGCCGAAAAGTACAGCGCGGCCAGGTCCTTGTTGCGCCAGCGTTGGGTGATTGCCGGGCGGGTCTGGGCGCGGTGCAGATCGATTACCGAAAGCTTGAAATCTTCAGCCGTCACCGGTTTGTCGGTGTGCAGCAGGAAGTGGCAGATATAGCAGTCACGGTGGTTGACGCCGGCGCGATGCATCATGCCGGTCATGCGCGCCACTTCGGCGATCAGCGCACGCTTGAGCTTTGGTTCCGGCGGGTTCTTTACCCAATCGATACTGAAGTCTTCGAGGCTGACGGTCGGCGCCAGCTCTTCGGTGATAATGAACGAATGCTGGTCGGCCGGATTGCTGCCCTTTTCCCCATAAGCCACCGCCGTCATGCTCGGCACGCCCACTTCCTTGAGGCGCTGGATCGCCTTCCATTCCTGGCCGGCGCCGAGTACCGGCAGCTTGGCGGTAAGCAGGTTCTTGAAGATTTCACCCCAGCCAATGCCACGGTGGATTTTCACGAAAAACCCGCGTCCGTCGACTTCGGTGCGCAAGGTGCGGCGCGCCTCCAGCTCGCGATAGACCTCGCCTTCGAGGCGTTCGACTTCGGTGAAAGGGTCGCGTCCAGCCCAAAGGCTCTTGAACGGTTCAGCCAACATCAATTTCATTTAGCCTGCTCCGCCAGAATCACATCGGCCGCGTGTTGCGGCATGCTGTAGAGGTCGGCCGTGTCGGCGAAGGCCAGACCGTTGCGACTCCAGGCCGCACGTGCCTGAGCGTCGTTCAGCATGTCGGCCAGGTATTGGGTGAGCTGCGCTTGATCGAAAGGTTCGTCCAACACCCGCCCGGCGTCTGCCTCGGCGATGTAGTGGGCGTAGCCGCAGACCGCGCTCACCAGCACCGGCAGGCCTGCAACCAGGGCTTCGAGCAGCACGGTCCCGGTGTTTTCGTTATAGGCCGGGTGGATCAACAGGTCCGCCCCCAGCAGGAAACGCGGGATATCGCTGCGCCCCTTGAGGAAGGTCACGTTGTCGCCAAGTCCCAAAGTGGCGCTCTGCATTTGGAATATCTTGGGGTCGTCCTGGCCAATTACAAACAGCCGGGTACGCTTTTTCAGGTCGGCAGGCAGTGCGGCCAGCGCCTTGAGGCTGCGATCCACACCCTTGGTCTTGAACCCGGAGCCGATTTGTACCAGCAGCAGTTCATCTTCCTTCAAGCTGAATTCGCGACGGAATTCAGCCCGAATTTCGGCGGCGTTGGCGGGGGCGCGGCGATCCTGGGAGATGCCCGGCGGCAACAGATGGAAGCGCTCCAGCGGGGTCCCATAATGCTTGATGAACAGCGGTTGCTGGACTTCGGAAATCATCAGGACTTCAGTCTTGGCATCCTTGGCGAACACCGCACGCTCATACTCGGCAAAGTGCCGGTAGCGTCCCCAGCGACGGTACAGCGAGTTGCGCAGGTTCTGGGCCTTGTCTTCGAAGCAACCGTCGGCGGCGTAGTAGACATCCAGGCCGGGCATCTTATTGAAGCCGATCAGGCGGTCCACCGGACGCTTGGCCAGGTCCGCAGCCATCCACTCACTGAGTTTTTCGTTGCGACGGTGATTGAAGAACGCCTTGACCGGCGCCACCAGCACTTCAAAGCCCGGGGGAATATCACCCTCCCAGATCAGCGTATAGACGCGAATCTGGTGGCCGCGCTGCTGGCACTCCAGGGCGATGCGCATGAAATCACGCTGCAGGCCGCCGAATGGAAAATACTTGTACAAGACGAATGCCAATTGCATCAGCGCAGCTCCTCAGCCAGTAACAACGTGCTCAGTCGGGTCGCGACACGCTCGGGATTCAAACGCGTGAAGCACAGTGGCCACTCGCGTTTCAGGTCAAACCGGCTGGCATCTTCGGCCGTCGGCTGATAAGTGCATTTCTTTTGCAGGCAAGGTGCGCAGGGGAAGTCGCTGGCGATGTGAATCTGCGACTTGCCGTAGGCGCCGGTCAGGCCAGGATTGGTCGGTCCGAACAGCGACAATGTCGGCACGTCCAGCGCTGCGGCCAAATGGCCCAGCCCCGTATCCACCGCCACACAGGCCTGCGCGCCGGCCAGAATCTTGCCAACGCCCGCCAGGTTCAGCTTGGGCAGGACTTCAACGTGGCGCATGTCCTTGGCAATGCGCTCCGCCCGCTCTTTCTCGGCCGTGTTGCCCCACGCCAGCTTCACTCCGACACCCAGGTAGCCGACACGCTCGGCCAGCTCTCGCCAATAGGCCTCGGGCCAGTGCTTGGTGTCCCAGGTAGTGCCGTGCAGGAACAGCACGTAAGGATTCTTGCGCGGCAGCTCGACCAGGCGTTCAACGTTGAGGCCATAGTCGCCCAGACCCTTGGGCAGGTCGTAGCCCAGGGCGATGGCGAACAACTGGCGCACTCGCTCCACCGCATGCTGGCCACGAGCAACGGCCAGGCGCCGATCATAAAAACGCGCCGCTATCGGCTCACGCGCCGAACCTTTGTCGAGACCGGCCACCGGAGCCTTGACATAGCGCGTCAGCAAGGCACTTTTCAACAGGCCTTGGGCATCGATCACCAGGTCATATTTTGTCGCGCGAATGCTCTGTTTGAAGCGCTTCCACTCGCCGCTTTTGATGGTCTGCCAGATGTTTTTGCGCCAGCGACGAATCGCTACCGGAATCACCTTGCCCACCGCCGGATGCCAGGTCGGGATTTCCGCGAAGCCCTCTTCCACCACCCAGTCGAATTGAATGCCGGGAATCGCCCGGGCCGCGTCCGTCAGCGCCGGCAACGCATGGATCACGTCGCCAAGCGAAGAAGTCTTGATCAGCAGGACCCGCAAATTAATTGACCTCGACCACAGTGCCCTGCAACCGCTGCAAGGCTTCGTTCACGGCTTGCGGCATAAGCTGGCGCAGGCAGTTGTAATGGCCGAAACGGCACGTACGGTCGAAGCAGGGGCTGCATTCGATACCCAGGCGGACGATTTCGACATGTTCGGCCAGAGGCGGGGTGAACCCTGGCGAAGTGGAGCCGTACACGGCCACCAACGGTCGATTCAGGGCTGCGGCGACGTGCATCAGCCCGGAATCGTTGGACACCACCGAGTCGGCGCAGGACAGCAGATCGATGGCCTCGGCCAGGGACGTGCCGCCGCTGAGGTTCACCGACTCTTCGCGCAAGCCGGGAATCAACCGGGCGCGGATGTCTTCGCCGACCGAGTGATCGTTTTTCGAACCGAACAGCCAAACCTGCCAACCTTCACGAATCTTGGTTTCGGCGACCTTGGCGTAATGCTCGGACGGCCAGCGCTTGGATTCGCCGAACTCGGCACCCGGACACAGCGCCAGCACAGGCCTATCCAGGCTCAAGCCGAACTTGGCCAACGCCGCTTGCCGGGTGACCGGATCGATCTGCAGCGCCGGGCGAGGATAGGGTTTGGGCAGCTCGACGCCAGGTTCGAAGGCCAGGGCCATGAACCGCTCGATCATCAGCGGATAACGTTCCTTGTCCAACGTGCGCACGTCGTTGAGCAAACCGTAGCGAAATTCGCCGCGCCAGCCGGTGCGTTTCGGGATGCCGGCAAAGAACGGCACCAGCGCCGACTTCAACGAATTGGGCAGCAGGATCGCCTGGTCATACTGGCCAGCCAGGGATTTGCCGATACGCCGCCGGGTGGCCAGCTCCAAGGCGCCGTGGCCGAGCGGAAAGCTCAAGGCCTGGCGGACTTCGGGCATGCGCTCCAGGATCGGCCGGCTCCACTCGGGGGCCAGGACGTCGATTTCGCAATGCGGGTGGCGTTGCTTGAGACACTGAAAGAGTGTCTGCGCCATCACCATGTCACCGACCCAACTGGGCCCAACGATCAGAATTTTCATGTGGTTTCCAAAAACGAACCGGGGAGGCCTACGCCTCCCCGCCTCGTGAATCAGCTTAGCCCCAGCTCACGCCAGATCCGCAATACTTGCCGTCGTTCGTCCACGAACTGATCGCCTGGAATAACCCCGGCGTCCTTCTGCAAGGCCTGCCGGTGGGCGGCGGAGCGGTAGGCCTTGTAGGCCTCGCGCAACAGGCTGGCGTCTGCGGCGGGCATCAAGCCTTCCTCTTCCAGCCCTTCCAGAATACGGATGTTGTCGGTCCAGCGTAGCAATGACGGGTGCGTTTGCGACCACGCCAGGGCCGCGTATTGCACCATAAATTCAATATCGACGATACCTCCGGCGTCCTGCTTGAGATCGAACGGCGCCGTGGCCTCGAAGGCATTTGCGGCTGTGCCGGCCGCCGTGCTCTTGCTGCCAAGGTTATCGCGCATTTTTGCACGCATCTCGCTGACCTCCTGGCGCAGGGTTGGCAAGTCCCTGGCCTTGCCCAGCACTGTGGCGCGCACCTTCTCAAAGGCCTGGCCGACGTCCTGGCTGCCGACCAGCACTCTTGCCCGCACCAATGCCTGATGCTCCCAGGTCCAGGCTTCGTTCTCCTGGTAACGGGAAAACGCGCCGAGCGAACTCACCAGCAGCCCTGACGCACCGGACGGTCGCAGGCGCATATCCACTTCGTACAGTTGGCCGGAGTTGGTCTGGGTCGTCAGCAAGTGAATGATGCGCTGTCCCAGCCGGGTAAAAAATTGCGCGCCATCGATGGATTTCGCCCCATCGGTTTCCGCCTGCGGGTCGCCATCGTGGATAAACACCAGGTCCAGGTCCGAACCATGCCCGAGTTCCAGGCCGCCGACTTTGCCATAACCGACAATGATGAAGCCGGGATCGCACAATGTGCCGTCGGTGCGCAGCGGAGTGCCGTATTTGGCCACCGTCTGCCGCCAGGCCAGCGCCAGCACCTGTTCCAGAATGGCTTCGGCCAGCCAGGTCAGGTAATCGCTGACCTTCATCAGCGGCAGGCTGCCGGCGATTTCCGACGCGGCCACCCGCAACCGATGCGCCAGCTTGAAGTGCCTCAGGGCTTCCATTTGCTGCTCGAGGTCGTCCTCGGGAATCCGCGTCAGCCGTTCACGCAGTTCCGCCGCCAGCTCCGGCGCCAGGGGTGGCTTGAATAAGCGACCTTCGTTGAGCAGCTCGTCGAGAAGCAGCGGGAACCGGGTGATCTGCTCGGCAATCCACGGGCTCGCCGCGCACAAGGTCAACAACCGGCGTAACGCCCCGGGGTTTTCGGTGAGCAATACCAGGTAGGCCGAGCGACGGGCGACGGCTTCCACCAACGGCAGTACCCGCTCCAGCACCAGGTCCGGGTTGGCGTGCTCCACCGCCTGGGCCAGCAATCGCGGAATAAACGCATCCAGCCGCTCACGCCCGAGCCGTTGCATGGCGCGCAGCTGCGGGCTGCCGCGCAAACTGGCAAGAGCCTTCAGGGCCTTGGTCGCATCAGCAAAACCGCCCTCTTCCAACTGGCGGCAGGCGGCCTCTTCATCCTGGGCCTCCTCCCACAATGGCAACCATTCACCGCCGACCACCACTTCGCTTTCGGTGCCTTCTTCTTCGTCCGGATCGGCAATCACCTGGCCGAAGTGCCAGGCCACCCGATCACGCCAATACATCAACTGTTCATGAAACGCCGGCCAGTCGGCAAATCCCAGCATAAAAGCGATACGCGCCTGATCCTGGGCGCCATCGGGCAACATCTGGGTCTGGCGGTCGGCAATCGCCTGGATCGCATGTTCGGTGTAACGCAGGAATTCATAACCTTCGCGCAGCTCGCTGACCACGGCTGGCGGCAGGTAACCCTGGCCTTCCAGAGTGCTGAGCACCTTTAACAGCGGACGCTGCTGCAGGCTGAGGTCACGACCGCCGTGAATCAGCTGGAAAGCCTGGGCGATGAACTCCACCTCGCGGATACCGCCGGAGCCGAGCTTGATGTTGTCGGCCATGCCTTTGCGCCGCACTTCCTGCTGGATCAACTGCTTCATCGTGCGCAGCGCTTCGATGGCCGAAAAGTCCAGGTAACGCCGGTAGACGAACGGGCGCAGCATCTCCTGCAATTGCGCACCGGCCACTTGGTCCCCCGCCACGACTCGCGACTTGATCATGGCGTAGCGCTCCCAGTCGCGCCCCTGATCCTGGTAATACTGCTCCAGCGCATTGAAGCTCAGCACTAACGCTCCCGCCGAACCATAAGGTCGCAGGCGCATGTCGACGCGGAAAACAAAGCCGTCGACGGTCATCGGGTCCAGCGCCTTGATCAAGCGCTGGCCCAGGCGGATGAAGAATTCCTGATTATCCAGCGAACGTTTGACGCCCACTGTTTCACCGCCTTCGGGATAGGCGAAGATCAGGTCAATGTCCGAAGACAGGTTCAGCTCCACCGCGCCGAGCTTGCCCATGCCGAGGATGACCATCTGCTGCGGTTCGCCACTGCGCCGGCCGGTCGGCACACCGAACTGCTGGCAATGACGCGCGTACAGCCATTGATAAGCCTGGTCGATGCTGGCGTCGGCCATGTCCGAGAGGTCGCGGCAGCTCTGCACCAAATCGGCTTGGCGGGTCAGGTCGCGCCAGATGATCCGCACCTGATGTCGAGTGCGCTGGCGGCGCAACGATCGCCCGAGTTCGTCTTCGGTCTCGGCCTGGTTTACTGCTGCGGCGATCTGCGCGCACAACTCGCCCGGGGCAAAATTACGATCCAGCTCTTCGGACTGCACCAGCTCCAGCAACATCAGCGGGTCACGCACTGATTGTTCAATCACGAAGTCGCTGGCGGCGGTCACCCGGGCAAACTGCGCCCATCGCTCAGGTGTCCAGGCAGACAAACCGTGATCGTCCTCCAGCGCCTCAACGGCAGTTCGGAACGACTGCTCGGCGCGGGTGACCAATGGCAGGAGAATGGCGGGCAGTTCGGCAAGCGCAGGGAGGCTCATGGTCTATCCTTGATCGGCGTGGAACGGGCTGCTTGTAGTGAATTTCGAAAAGCCACTACCTGATCGACTGTCGAACAAAGGTTAGAAATAGCTGAAATAGTTTTAATGTTGGCAGCGATCATCAAGCTTTCACCTTTTTCGGTTGGCAAAAGACCAACCTTAACGATTATTCTCACAACGCAGCCGGAGGCCACAAGCCGCTCATCTGTAGTTTTACTACTCGTATATACATTCGGATAGCTGAAATGCCCGATGATTTGTAGTAAAACTACACGCCGCCGGAACCTACCTCTCGGCAATCCAAGAATTTATATCGTCTGCCCACAAGGCCAGTCGCAAACTCAGGCAACCGATTCTGGAAGCCTTTCCGCCCTGGAGCAAGCCATGCAAGACCTCGATCCCGTCGAAACCCAGGAATGGCTGGACGCCCTGGAATCGGTTCTCGACAAAGAAGGCGAAGACCGTGCCCACTATCTGATGACCCGTATGGGCGAACTCGCAACCCGTAGCGGTTCGCAGTTGCCTTACGCCATCACCACGCCATACCGCAACACCATTCCAGTTACCCACGAAGCACGCATGCCTGGCGACCTGTTCATGGAACGCCGCATTCGCTCGCTGGTACGCTGGAACGCGATGGCCATGGTGATGCGTACGAACCTGAAAGATTCTGACCTGGGCGGTCACATCTCCAGCTTCGCCTCCAGCGCAACCTTGTACGACATCGGCTTCAACTACTTCTTCCAGGCCCCGACCGACGAACACGGCGGCGACCTGATCTACTTCCAGGGTCACACCTCGCCAGGCGTTTACGCCCGTGCGTTCATGGAAGGCCGTATCACCGAAGACCAGATGAACAACTTCCGCCAGGAAGTAGACGGTCAGGGCCTGTCGTCCTATCCGCACCCTTGGCTGATGCCTGACTTCTGGCAGTTCCCGACTGTATCCATGGGTCTGGGCCCGATCCAGGCGATCTACCAGGCTCGTTTCATGAAGTACCTGGAAGCCCGTGGTTTCATCCCTGAAGGCAAGCAGAAAGTCTGGTGCTTCCTGGGTGACGGCGAGTGCGACGAGCCGGAATCCCTGGGCGCGATCTCGCTGGCTGGCCGCGAGAAGCTCGACAACCTGATCTTCGTCATCAACTGCAACCTGCAGCGCCTCGATGGCCCGGTTCGCGGCAACGGCAAGATCATCCAGGAACTCGAAGGCGTGTTCCGCGGTGCTCAGTGGAACGTGACCAAAGTCATCTGGGGCCGTTTCTGGGACCCACTGCTGGCCAAGGACGTCGACGGCATCCTGCAACGTCGCATGGACGAAGTCATCGACGGCGAGTACCAGAACTACAAGGCCAAAGACGGCGCGTTCGTACGTGAACACTTCTTCAACTCGCCAGAACTCAAGGCGATGGTTGCTGATCTGTCCGACGACGAGATCTGGAAACTCAACCGTGGCGGCCACGACCCGTACAAGGTCTACGCGGCGTACCACGAAGCGGTCAATCACAAAGAACAACCTACCGTCATCCTGGCCAAGACCATCAAGGGTTATGGCACCGGTGCCGGCGAAGCGAAGAACACTGCGCACAACACCAAGAAAGTCGATGTCGACAGCCTGAAGTTGTTCCGCGATCGTTTCGACATTCCGGTAAAAGACGAAGAGCTGGAGAACCTGCCGTTCTTCAAACCAGAGCCAAACAGCGCCGAAGCCCGCTACCTGAGCGAGCGCCGCACTGCACTGGGCGGTTTCGTGCCACAGCGTCGCGCCAATAGCTTCAGCGTGCCGACTCCTTCGCTGGACACCCTCAAGGCTATCCTCGATGGCTCGGGCGACCGTGAAATTTCCACCACCATGGCCTTCGTGCGGATCCTCGCGCAGCTGGTCAAGGACAAGGAAATTGGCCCGCGCATCGTGCCGATCATCCCGGACGAAGCCCGCACCTTCGGTATGGAAGGCATGTTCCGCCAACTGGGCATCTACTCCTCCGTCGGCCAGCTCTACGAGCCAGTCGATAAAGACCAGGTGATGTTCTACAAGGAAGACAAGAAGGGCCAGATCCTCGAAGAAGGCATCAACGAAGCGGGCGCCATGAGCTCCTTCATCGCTGCCGGTACTTCGTACTCCAGCCACAACCAGCCAATGCTGCCGTTCTACATCTTCTACTCGATGTTCGGCTTCCAGCGTATCGGCGACCTGGCATGGGCCGCTGGCGACAGCCGCACCCGTGGTTTCCTGATCGGCGGCACCGCCGGCCGGACCACGCTGAACGGCGAAGGCCTGCAACACGAAGACGGTCACAGCCACATCCTGGCTGCCACCATCCCGAACTGCCGCACCTTTGATCCAACCTACGGCTACGAGCTGGCGGTGATCATCCAGGACGGCATGAAGAAGATGACCGAAGAGCAGCAGGACGTTTTCTACTACATCACCGTGATGAACGAGTCCTACCAGCAACCAGCCATGCCGGCCGGTGTCGAGGAAGGCATCATCAAGGGCATGTACCTGCTCGAAGAAGACACCCGCGAAGCGGCGCACCACGTTCAGCTGATGGGCTCCGGCACCATCCTGCGTGAAGTCCGTGAAGCAGCGAAGATCCTGCGTGAAGAGTTCAACATCGGCGCCGACGTCTGGAGCGTTACCAGCTTCAACGAATTGCGTCGCGATGGTCTGGCCGTAGAGCGCAGCAACCGCCTGCACCCAGGCCAGAAGCCGCAACTGAGCTACGTCGAAGAGTGCCTGAGCGGCCGTAAAGGTCCGGTCATTGCCTCTACCGACTACATGAAGCTGTTCGCTGAACAAATCCGCCAGTGGGTCCCGTCCAAGGAATTCAAAGTCCTGGGCACCGACGGTTTCGGCCGCAGTGACAGCCGCAAGAAGCTGCGTCACTTCTTCGAAGTCGATCGTCAATTCGTGGTGTTGGCAGCCCTGGAAGCATTGGCTGACCGTGGTGACATCGAACCTAAAGTGGTGGCTGAAGCCATCGCCAAGTTCGGCATCAACCCGGAAAAACGCAACCCACTGGACTGCTGAGGAGACACTCTGTGAGCGAACTCATTCGCGTACCTGACATCGGCAGCGGTGAAGGTGAAGTAATCGAACTATTTGTGAAGGTCGGCGACCGTGTGGAAGCCGACCAGAGCATCCTGACGCTTGAGTCGGACAAAGCGAGCATGGAAATCCCTGCTCCCAAGGCCGGCATCGTCAAAAGCATCAAAGTGAAGCTGGGCGATCGCCTGAAAGAAGGCGATGAACTGCTCGAGCTGGAAGTTGAAGGTGAGGCTGCGGCCGCTCCTGCGGCTGCCGCTGCTCCGGCGGCCAAGGCTGAAGCAGCTCCGGCTGCTGCACCTGCACCCGCTGCGCCTGCTGCTGCACCGGCTGCCGCTTCGGTCCAGCAAGTGCACGTGCCGGACATCGGTTCGTCGGGCAAGGCCCAGATCATCGAGATCCAGGTCAAGGTCGGCGACTCCGTCGAGGCTGATCAATCCTTGATCACCCTGGAGTCCGACAAGGCCAGCATGGAAATCCCATCGCCTGCCGCTGGCGTGGTCAAGAGCATCAGCGTCAAGCTCAATGACGAAGTGGGCACGGGCGACCTGATCCTGGACCTGGAAGTGGCAGGTGCTGCGGCGCCGGCCGCCGCCGCTCCGGCCCAGGCTGCTGCTCCAGCCGCTGCTGCTCCGGCACCCGCCGCTGCGGCTCCGGCTGCACCGGTGGCGGACAGCGTCCAGGACATCCACGTCCCGGACATCGGTTCGTCGGGCAAAGCCAAGATCATCGAAGTACTGGTCAAGGCCGGTGACACCGTCACCGCCGACCAGTCGCTGATCACCCTGGAATCCGACAAGGCCAGCATGGAAATCCCATCGCCTGCCGCCGGCGTGGTGGAAAGCATTTCCGTCAAGCTGGATGACGAAGTCGGTACCGGCGACCTGATCCTCAAGCTGAAAGTCAAAGGCGCTGCCCCGGCCGCTGCTCCAGCTCCAGCCGCCGCGCCTGCTGCTGCACCTGCGGCCGCGAAGGCTGAAGCTGCTCCAGCTGCCGCTGCGCCTGCCGCACCTGCTGCTGCACCGGCCAAGCCGGGCGCCAAGGTCCACGCCGGCCCGGCCGTCCGCCAACTGGCCCGTGAATTCGGTGTCGAGCTGAGCGCTGTCGGCGCCAGCGGTCCACACGGTCGCATCCTCAAAGAAGACGTGCAGGTTTACGTCAAGGCCATGATGCAGAAGGCCAAGGAAGCGCCGGCCGCTGCTGGCGGCGCAACCGGTGGCGCGGGCATCCCGCCGATTCCAGTTGTGGATTTCAGCCGCTTCGGCGAAACCGAAGAAGTGCCGATGACCCGCCTGATGCAAATCGGCGCGTCGAGCCTGCACCGCAGCTGGCTGAACATTCCACACGTGACTCAGTTCGATTCGGCTGATATCACCGATCTGGAAGCGTTCCGTATCGCCCAGAAAGCCGTTGCGGAGAAGGCTGGCGTCAAGCTGACCATCCTGCCGCTGCTGCTCAAATCCTGCGCGCACCTGCTCAAGGAACTGCCGGACTTCAACAGTTCGCTGGCGCCAAGCGGCAAGGCGATCATCCGCAAGAAATACGTGAACATCGGCTTCGCGGTCGACACCCCTGAAGGCCTGCTGGTACCGGTCATCAAGAACGTCGACCAGAAGAGCCTGTTGCAACTGGCAGCCGAAGCCGCTGCGCTGGCCGCCAAAGCCCGCGACAAGAAGCTCACCGCTGACGACATGCAAGGCGCCTGCTTCACCATTTCCAGCCTCGGCCACATTGGCGGCACCGGCTTCACGCCGATCGTCAACGCGCCGGAAGTGGCGATCCTCGGTGTTTCCAAGGCAACTATCCAGCCAGTCTGGGACGGCAAAGCCTTCCAGCCGAAACTGATGTTGCCGCTGTCGCTGTCCTATGATCACCGAGTGATCAACGGCGCCGCTGCTGCACGCTTCACCAAGCGTCTGAGCGACCTGCTGGCGGACATCCGCACGATCTTGCTGTAACACCGGCCGGCCCTCCTTCACTGGAGGGCCGGTCGCGTTCCACGTTTTCCGAGCGCCACGCTCGTACCTCAACCCCGCCAATTTGGCGGGGCTTTTTTTTGCCTTAATTTCTTCACCGAGACTTCCTACAGTTGTGGCTGATATCACCCACAACTCCGGTCCATTTCCGCTCAGTATTTTTTAGAGTTCAATCAATAGTCTTGACGATACGACTCTAACTGAACGCGCCAATATCAATATTTATTTGATAAGCGCAATATTGAATGGACTCAAGCATGTTCAAACCATCGGTAGGCCCTATCATTGGCCATACGACAACTAATCACACTCGCATATTTGTGCGCGGCAAGTTCCTGGTGAACGCCCAGGTGTTTGCCGGTATTCGATATCGACGGCTAGGCGCTGAAAGTTGGCTGAAAAGCATCTTCACCAAACTTGAAACTGTACGCGACATGTCCCAAGTCATCGCCCTGAATGATCTGGTTGCCAATACTCAATACGAATACCAGGCGGGCTGGTTCAGCCTGACGAGCCCCACGCACAACGTGGAGACTGTGGCCGAGTTAGCGCTGCAATGGCCCGAGGATATTTACCGCTTTCGCACGCCTTCGGACCAGGTCACCCAACCACGCGCCTATATCTTCGGTTCCTGTCGCTACCTGCGGCTGTCTGGTGGAATACCAATGCTGCCGCACCTCAGCGACCGGATTTTCGCCTCGATCACACAACTTGCAGAGCAAAGTGACCCGCCCATCAGCGCAATGCTGATGACAGGCGACCAGGTTTATCTGGACGACCTGAACGTTATTGCGCCTGATCGAGAGCTCGCTGAGATGCTGGTTAAATACCGCACTGCTTTTTCCCAACCCAACATCAGCAAATTGATGTCCACTATCCCTACTTATATGATTCTTGATGACCATGAGATAGAGGACAACTGGCCGGCGAAAAGAAAACGCGCTGACGATAATATGTATGCCAATGCCATGCACGCTTACGAGCTATATCAGGCCAGCCACAGTCCCACTCATCAATTACTAGAGAACGGCCACATCAATCCAGCATCCAGTCAATACTGGTATCAGTTCTCGGAAGGCGATATCGAATGGTTTGTCATTGATAGCCGCACCCGACGCAATCTTTCCGCCAACGACCGCCGCATTCTTGATGCCGAGCAGGAACTGAAACTGAGTGACTGGCTGGTCCAAAGTACGGCTCGGGTCAAGTTAGTGGTTACCAGCGTCATGATGTTCCCCGACCTGATAAGAGACGGCGACGATGGCTGGAAAGGTTTCCCGGAACAGCGACTGCGACTGCTGGAGATCATCCGCACGCATCGCATCAAGAACGTGTTTATCGTCTCCGGTGACGTGCATGGCTCGCTTGTCAGCCGCCTGACCCATAGCGAGGACCCGGACTTCGAGACTTACACCTTGGTCTCCTCCCCCCTGAGCAATAGCACAATGCTGCCTTACGCCACCGCCTCCAGCTTCATTCTCGACCGGCCAGTGGCGGAAACTGAATCGGGCGAATATCGTCACGAACTGGTCGGCGGGGTGATCAGCCAGGACAACTTTGCCCATTTAGTGATTGATACCACACAGCTGCGCATCAGCTATCACGACAGGACTGGCAAACTGTTGCAACGGACGGAAATTCCATTGCGCTGAAACCCAGGATCAAAGCCCTGGGCACTGCAATACTTTCGGGCCGGAACAATACTTTCGGCCCACGACTGCAGAATTTCCAAACCCTGCCGACATATTCTTATAGCACTTGGCCTCCATCTCTCTTGTCAGTCGGTGTCGCAATGATGCAACCTTGCGACACGCAACAGAAAAGAGGGCGCGAGCCCGGCGCGACCAGCACTTTCGAAGCGAGTCCCCCTTCATGAAAAGCCAACCCGATGCCGCGAGCCGAATGGCGGTCGAGGTAGTGACGCAATTGCCTGTGCCCTCGCGGCTCGGCATGCTGCGTTTCGAGCGGCTGAATGAAGCCAGCTGGGCGATGCTGTTTCTCGACCCCAACTGCGAACGACAATTTGGCCTGGCGGCTGTCGAGCTTTGTTCTCTGATCAGCTCACCCTACGCCAGCCTGATGGAGCCCCAGGCGCGCCATCAGCTGCATGATGCGATCCAGCAGCAGCTCACCGAAGCCTCCAGTTACCTGATCCGCTATACCTTGCACACGCCCGCCGGCGCCTTGAAGCTGCTGGAACTGGGTGAAGCATTTAAACAGCATAACCGGCAACTTTTACGCGGCTACCTGCTGGTAGTCGACGAACTATTCGAAGGCAGCCCGGTGCTGGCGGCGCTGGACCTGGAAAACCAGAACTCGCGCCTGCAAATCGCCCTTGAACTCAATCAGCGCGCCCAGCAGGAACAGCTGATGCACCTGGAACGGGTGCGTGCGCAGCAAGACTTGATCCTCCTGCTGACCCGCCAGCGCTACACCAGCATCAATTCCCTGCAGGAAGCCGCCGAGCTGATCACCCGCAGCGCCTGTGATATCTACCAGGTCGATTGCGCCAGCTTGTGGAATCTCGAAGACTCGATGCTGGTTCCGATCTCGGCCTATCACCGCGCGAGCCAGCAACATCAGTTGCCCGACCCGATTGATGTCAGCGGTTTCCCCGACTATCTGCAAGCCCTGCACACCGGCCGCGCCATCGATGCGCACAATGTCATGCGCGACCCACGCACTCGCGAGCTGGTCGAATGCCTGCAGCCGCGGGATGTTATCGCCATGCTCGATGCCAGTGTCCGAGTCGATGGGCAGGTGGTCGGGGTCCTGTGCCTGGAACAGAGCGCCGCCGCCCGCGCCTGGCAGTCGGACGAAATAGCCTTCGCCGGTGAACTGGCAGACCAGTTCGCCCAAGTGATCAGCAATCACAACCGCCGTACGGCCACCAACGCCCTGCACCTGTTCCAGAGGGCCGTGGAACAGAGTGCGAACGCCTTCCTGCTGGTCAATTGCGATGGAGTCGTGGAGTACGTCAACCCAAGCTTCACTGCGATCACCCAGTACAGCACCGAAGAGGTTCACGGCCAGCAGTTGTCGCAACTGCCGGCACTGGAAAACCTCAGTGAGCTGCTATTCGATGCCACATCGGCGCTGGCCAAGAGCAACAGCTGGCAGGGCGAGTTCAAAAGCCGGCGCAAAAACCTCGAACCCTACTGGGGCCAGCTGTCGATTTCCAAGGTCTATGGTGACAATCGCGAGCTCACGCATTACATCGGCATTTACGAAGACATTACCCAGACCAAACTCGCCCAGCAGCGGATCGAACGCCTGGCCTACACCGACAACCTGACCAACCTGGGCAACCGACCGGCCTTCATTCGCAACCTCGACGAACGTTTTGCCCGCGACACCGATACCCCCATCACCCTGCTGCTGGTGGACATCGACAACTTCAAGCGGATCAACGACAGCCTCGGTCACCAGACCGGTGACAAGCTGTTGATCAGTCTCGCCCGGCGCCTGCGCAACAGCCTGAGCCCCAGCGGCAGCCTGGCGCGTTTTGCCAGCAACGAGTTCGCCGTGTTGCTGGACAACACCGACCTGTGCACCGGCCAGCAAGTCGCCAACCAGCTGCTGGCGACACTGGACAAGCCGATGTTCGTCGATAATCAGCTGATCAGCGTCACCGGCTCCGTCGGCCTGGCGTGCGCACCGCTGCACGGACGCGATCCGCAGACCCTGATGCGCAACGCCGGCCTGGCTTTGCACAAGGCCAAGGCCAACGGCAAGCACCAGGTTCAGGTGTTCACCGAGGCATTGAATGCCGAGGCCAGCTACAAACTGTTCGTTGAAAACAACCTGCGTCGCGCCCTGACCCAGAATGAACTGGACGTGTTCTACCAACCCAAGCTGTGCCTGCGCAGCGGGCGTTTGCTGGGCATGGAGGCGCTGCTGCGCTGGAACCACCCGGACAAGGGCATGATCCGCCCGGACCAGTTCATCAGCGTTGCCGAGGAAACCGGCCTGATCATCCCGATAGGGAAATGGATCGCACGCCAGGCCTGCCGCATGAGCAAAGACCTGACCGCCGCCGGCCTGGGCAACCTGCAGGTGGCAATCAACCTGTCGCCCAAGCAGTTCTCCGACCCCGACCTGGTCGCTTCCATCGCCAATATCCTCAAGGAGGAAAGGCTACCGGGCAACCTGCTGGAACTGGAACTGACCGAAGGCCTGCTGCTTGAAGCCACCGAAGATACCCACTTGCAGCTCGACCAGCTCAAGCGCCTGGGCCTGACCCTGGCCATGGACGACTTCGGCACCGGCTACTCGTCGCTGAGCTATTTGAAGAAATTCCCGATCGATATCCTCAAGATCGATCGCAGCTTCATTCATGAAATCCCGGATAACCAGGACGATATGGAAATCACCTCGGCAGTGATTGCCATGGCTCACAACCTGAAACTCAAGGTGGTGGCGGAGGGCATCGAGACCGCCGAACAGCTGGCGTTCCTGCGCCGGCACCGCTGCGACGTCGGCCAGGGCTACCTGTTCGACCGGCCAATTCCGGGAAGCGAGCTGATCGAAAAGCTCAAACGCTACCCACGCGGCCCGCTGGTCTAAAAGCCCACAGGTATCGCACCCACCGGGATTATTGGGCACACTGGTGGTCTACCTATTTACATCCAACCTGACTGAGAGGACTGATCATGGTTCTGCGCTCGGAAATCCTGGTGAACAAAAACGTGCTCCCGACTAAAGAACAAGCTCTGCCTGGCCGCGAATCCCCGATGTCCCTGCCGGAAAAACATTTCGTCCACGACGCCCCGCTGCTGGGCCCGTTTGTCACCGACGTGGATTTCGCGATCTTTGGCCTGGGTTGCTTCTGGGGTGCGGAACGCAAATTCTGGCAGCGCGAAGGCGTGGTCAGCACAGTGGTGGGCTACGCTGGCGGCTTCACGCCAAACCCGACGTACGAAGAAGTCTGCTCCGGCCTGACTGGCCACAGCGAAGTGGTGCTGGTGGTTTACGAGCCGGCAAAGGTCAGCTACGAAGCACTGTTGAAGATGTTCTGGGAACTGCATAACCCGACCCAGGGCATGCGCCAGGGCAACGACATCGGCACGCAATACCGGTCGGTGATCTACGCCACCAACCCGACTCAACTGGAAGCGGCCAAGGCCAGCGCAAAAGTATTCCAGGCCGAGTTGACCAAGGCCGGCAAAGGCACCATCACCACCGAAATCGACGAAGCGCCAACGGTCTACTTCGCCGAGGCGTATCACCAGCAGTACCTGGCCAAGAATCCTGAGGGGTATTGCGGGATCGGCGGCACTGGCGTGACTTGCCCGATCTAAAGATAGTTACAAGCTACAAGCTACAAGCGGCACCCGGCAAGCTTCGAGGTTTACGCGAAATGCCATGCACTCACCGCTTTTACTTGTAGCTTGCCGCTTGCAACTCTTCGCCGCTACTCCGCTATTAACCAATCCATCTGCCACCCACCCTGGGTCTGCCCAAGCTTCTGCGACAACCACGGCAGCAATTCCCGCAACTCCTCCTCCAGCCCCCAAGGCGGATTGGCAATCGCCAACCCCGAACCGTTCAAGCTGTTCGGCGTATCGAGCGGATGCACCAGCAACTCCACGCGCAATAGCTTCGGCGCGCCGGTGCCTGCCAGGTCCTGGTAGAAACGCCGCAACATGCGCTGATCTTTTACCGGATACCAGATCGCCGCCACTGTCTGGCGCATGCGGCCGACAGCTTCTTTCAACGACGCCGCACAACGCTGCATCTCATCGAGCTGCTCGAACGGCGGATCGATCAACATCACCGCCCGCTTCTCCTGCACCGGCAACATGGCCCGTGGCACATTCCAGCCCTCGCCAAGGTGCACCTTGACCCGCCGATCGCCAGCCATGTTGTCCTTGAGCAACAGGCCATCCTCGGGATGCTTCTCGTTGAGCATCACCCGATCCTGTGGCCGCGTCAGACGCCGCGCCAGTTCAGGGGACCCCGGGTAATAGCGCAACTGGCCATCGGGGTTCATGTCGTGCAGCACCTTCATGTAATCGGCGGTCAGCGCCGGCAAGTCCGGCTGATCCCACAGACGCGCGATGCCTTCAAGGTACTCACCGGTTCGGCTGGCCTGATCACCCTGCAGGTCATACAGGCCGATACCGGCGTGGGTATCGAGATAGGCAAACGGCTGCTCCTTGCGCGACATCAGGGCGATGAGGCGAGTCAAGGTCAGGTGTTTGAACACGTCGGCGTGATTGCCGGCATGGAAGGCGTGACGATAATTCATGATTGCTCCTGCGCAGGCCGGCAAGTTTACCCTGTACCGAGCGCAACGTCAGGGCTTCGCGGCCGAGCGGGCGCACGCGAGCCCCAGACATAAAAAAACGGCCCGTCTCCAGAAGAGACGGGCCGTTTCGTTTTCGGCAAAAGCTCAGAGCATCAGCTCATTGCAGTTACTTGTTCAAGCGGAAATCAGCCTCCGCTGCGGCGAAGCGCTGCAGCATGCCAGCAGTCGGTGCGCCGAGCTTGCTGACGATGTAGATCGCCAGGCTGGCGAAGATGAAGCCCGGGATGATTTCGTACAGGCCCAGCAGTTCGAAGTGTTTCCACACGATCACGGTGATCGCGCCGACCAGGATGCCGGCCAGTGCGCCGTTGCGGGTCATGTCTTTCCAGATCACGGAGATCAGCACAACCGGACCGAATGCAGCACCAAAGCCGGCCCAGGCGTAGCTGACCAGACCCAGTACGCGGTTTTCCGGGTTGGCGGCCATCGCGATGGCGATCAGGGCAACCAGCAGGACCATGGCGCGGCCGACCCAGACCAGTTCGACCTGGGAGGCGGATTTACGCAGGAAGGTCTTGTAGAAGTCTTCGGTTAGGGCGCTCGAGCACACCAGCAGTTGGCAGCTCAGAGTGCTCATTACAGCCGCCAGAATGGCCGACAGCAGCACACCGGCGATCCATGGGTTGAACAGGATTTTCGCCAGTTCGATGAACACGCGCTCGTGGTTTTCGGTTACAGGACCGGCCACTTCAGGGTGTGCCGAGAAGTAAGCGATACCGAAGAAACCTACAGCGACAGTGCCGCCCAGGCACAGGATCATCCAGGTCATGGAGATGCGGCGAGCCTTGGCGATCGACTTGACCGAATCCGCCGCCATGAAGCGCGCGAGGATGTGCGGCTGGCCGAAGTAGCCCAGGCCCCAGCCCATCAGCGAGATAATCCCGATGAAGGTGGTGTTTTTCAGCATGTCGAAGTTGCTTGGATCTTGCGCTTCGATGGCCAGGAACGTGGTGTCGACGCCACCGGTAGCCAGCAGCACGATGATCGGCGTCAGCAGCAAAGCGAAGATCATCAGCGTGGCTTGCACGGTGTCAGTCCAGCTCACGGCCAGGAAACCACCGACGAAGGTGTAGGCAATCGTCGCCGCAGCACCGGCCCACAGCGCAGTCTCGTAGGACATGCCGAAGGTGCTTTCGAACAGACGGGCGCCAGCGACGATGCCGGATGCGCAGTAAATGGTGAAGAACACCAGGATCACAACGGCCGAGATAATCCGCAGCAGGCCGCTTTTGTCTTCAAAACGGCTGGAGAAGTAATCCGGCAGAGTCAGTGCATCGCCGTTGTGCTCGGTCTGCACGCGCAGGCGGCCAGCGACGAACAGCCAGTTCAGGTAGGCACCGATGATCAGGCCGATGGCGATCCAGCTTTCGGACAGACCGGACATATAGATGGCGCCCGGCAAGCCCATCAACAACCAGCCGCTCATGTCGGAGGCGCCGGCGGACAATGCAGTCACGACGCTACCCAGGCTGCGACCGCCCAGAATGTAATCGGAAAGGTTGTTGGTGGAGCGATAGGCCATGAAGCCGATCAGTACCATTGCTGCGATGTAGATCACGAACGTGATCAGGGTTGGATTGCTAACGCTCATTAAGTTACGCCCTGGCTTTGTTTTTATGTAGCGGCGGTTTTGGATAACCGCTCGCAAACGACGACGTTTGACAGACGATTGTGGAACCCGCGCATTTATGACTGATGTTTCCCCAGGAAAGCCATCAGCCGGCACACCTGACTTTGGAGCCGGTTGCACCTTCGCCGCGAATGCTATTCAACAAAGCAAATAAGGTGCAACCTGTTTCGCTCGAATAAGTTGCACCTAGTCGGAATTATCATGCAAATAGGGTTTTTTGCTCCCTTTTAGCGCAGTCCGTAGCGCCGGCTATAAGCAAAAGCACCAAGCGGGAGCGGCACGTTCGTACCGGAATTTTTTTCCTGACGAGCTGCCTGTAATTCCGACAAAAAAAGGGTTGCACCCGGTTGCACCTCGATCAGCGCAGGGCTAATCTTGCCGCCAGCTGATGCCACGCAGTTGTGGCAAACATGAGGATAAAAATATGGCTACCACCACTCTTGGGGTCAAACTTGACGACCCGACCCGCGAACGCCTCAAGGCCGCCGCGACCTCGATTGATCGCACTCCGCACTGGCTGATCAAACAGGCCATCTTCAATTACCTGGAGAAACTCGAGGGTGGTGCAACCCTGACCGAGCTGAACGGTTTGACCAAGGATTCCGACGATTCCGTCGACGCGCCTCTGGATCATGCCCATCAGTGCTTCCTGGAATTTGCTGAAAGCATCTTGCCGCAGTCGGTACTGCGCGCCTCGATCACCGCCGCCTACCGCCGCCCAGAGCCGGAAGTCGTGCCGATGCTGATCGAGCAGGCTCGCCTGCCAGTAGCCATGGCCGAAGCTACCAACAAACTTGCCGCCTCTATCGCTGAAAAACTGCGCAACCAGAAGAGCGCAGGCGGCCGCGCCGGGATTGTTCAGGGGCTGTTGCAGGAATTTTCCCTGTCGTCCCAGGAAGGCGTGGCCTTGATGTGCCTGGCCGAAGCCCTGCTGCGTATTCCGGACAAAGGCACCCGTGACGCGCTGATCCGCGACAAGATCAGCACCGGCAACTGGCACCCGCACCTTGGCAACAGCCCGTCGCTGTTCGTCAACGCTGCCACCTGGGGCCTGCTGCTGACCGGCAAACTGGTCTCGACCCACAATGAAGCCGGCCTGACTTCGTCCCTGAGCCGCATCATCGGCAAGAGCGGCGAGCCGATGATCCGCAAGGGCGTCGACATGGCCATGCGCCTGATGGGCGAGCAGTTCGTCACCGGCGAAACCATCGCCGAAGCACTGGCCAACGCCAGCAAGTTCGAAGCCAAGGGCTTCCGCTACTCCTACGACATGCTCGGTGAAGCCGCACTTACCGAACACGACGCCCAGAAATACCTGGCGTCGTACGAACAAGCCATCCACTCGATCGGCAAAGCGTCCCACGGTCGTGGGATTTATGAAGGCCCGGGCATCTCCATCAAGCTGTCCGCACTGCACCCGCGTTACAGCCGTGCGCAGTACGAGCGCGTGATGGAAGAGCTGTACCCGCGCCTGCTGTCGCTGACCTTGTTGGCCAAGCAATACGACATCGGCCTGAACATCGATGCCGAAGAAGCTGACCGCCTCGAGCTATCGCTGGATCTGCTGGAGCGCCTGTGCTTCGAGCCGCAACTGACCGGCTGGAACGGCATCGGTTTCGTGATTCAGGCTTACCAGAAGCGTTGCCCATATGTGATCGACTACGTGATCGACCTGGCTCGTCGCAGCCGTCATCGCCTGATGATCCGCTTGGTAAAGGGCGCGTACTGGGACAGCGAAATCAAGCGCGCCCAGGTCGAAGGCCTGGAAGGCTATCCGGTCTACACCCGCAAGGTGTACACCGACGTTTCCTACATCGCTTGCGCTCGCAAATTGCTGTCGGTACCGGAAGTCATCTACCCGCAATTCGCTACGCACAACGCCCACACCCTGTCGGCTATTTATCACATTGCCGGTCAGAACTATTACCCAGGTCAGTACGAGTTCCAGTGCCTGCACGGCATGGGCGAACCGCTGTACGAACAGGTTGTAGGCAAAGTTTCCGAAGGCAAGCTGAACCGTCCGTGCCGCGTGTACGCTCCGGTCGGCACCCACGAAACGCTGCTGGCGTACCTCGTACGTCGCCTGCTGGAAAACGGCGCGAACACCTCGTTCGTCAACCGCATCGCCGACCAGTCCATTTCGATTCAGGAGCTGGTGGCCGATCCGGTAGCCAGCATCGAGCAGATGGCGACGCTGGAAGGCGGCTTCGGCCTGCCACACCCGCGTATTCCGCTGCCGCGTGATCTGTATGGTGCCGAGCGCGCCAACTCCAGCGGCATCGACATGGCCAACGAACATCGTCTGGCTTCGCTGTCCTGCGCTCTGCTGGCAACCGCTCATAACAACTGGAAAGCTGCGCCGATGCTCGGTTGCGCATCCAGCTCCGAAACGCCTGCGCCGGTGCTGAACCCGTCCGATTTGCGTGACGTGGTTGGTCACGTACAAGAAGCAACCGTCGAAGATGTCGATAACGCGATCCAGTGCGCCCTGAACGCTGCACCGATCTGGCAGGCCACCCCGCCCGCCGAACGCGCGGCGATTCTGGAACGTGCCGCTGACTTGATGGAAGGCGAAATCCAGCCGCTGATGGGCTTGCTGGCTCGTGAAGCCGGCAAGACCTTCGCCAACGCCATCGCCGAAGTGCGTGAAGCGGTGGACTTCCTGCGTTACTACGCGGTGCAGGCGCGCAACGACTTCACCAACGATGCGCACCGCCCGCTGGGCCCGGTGGTCTGCATCAGCCCGTGGAACTTCCCGCTGGCGATCTTCAGCGGCCAGGTCGCCGCAGCATTGGCCGCCGGTAACCCGGTGCTGGCCAAACCTGCGGAACAAACTCCGCTGGTGGCGGCTCAAGCCGTGCGCCTGATGCTCGAAGCCGGCATCCCGGAAGGCGTGCTGCAACTGCTGCCGGGCCGCGGTGAAACTGTCGGTGCCCGCCTGGTCGGCGACGATCGGGTCAAAGGCGTGATGTTTACCGGCTCCACCGAAGTCGCTCGCCTGCTGCAGCGCAACGTCGCAGGTCGCCTGGATGCACAGGGTCGGCCGATTCCGCTGATCGCCGAAACCGGTGGCCAAAACGCGATGATCGTCGACTCCTCGGCACTGACCGAGCAGGTTGTGATCGACGTGGTGTCTTCGGCATTCGACAGCGCCGGACAACGTTGCTCGGCACTGCGCGTCCTGTGCTTGCAGGAAGACTCCGCTGACCGTGTCATCGAAATGCTCAAGGGCGCGATGGCTGAATGCCGTCTCGGCAACCCTGAGCGACTGTCCGTGGACATCGGCCCGGTGATCGACGCCGAAGCCAAGGCCGGCATCGAGAAGCACATCCAGGGTATGCGCGACAAAGGTCGCAACGTGTACCAGGTGGCGATCGCCAACAGCGAAGAAGTCAAACGCGGCACCTTCGTGATGCCGACCCTGATCGAGCTGGAAAGCTTCGACGAGCTGCAACGGGAGATCTTCGGCCCGGTGCTGCACGTGGTCCGCTACAAGCGCAAGGACATCGACCAGTTGATCGGCCAGATCAATGCCTCCGGCTACGGCCTGACCCTGGGCGTGCACACGCGCATCGACGAGACCATCGCCAAGGTGATCGACAACGTCAACGCCGGTAACGTCTACGTCAACCGCAACATCGTGGGCGCTGTGGTCGGCGTGCAGCCATTCGGCGGCGAAGGCCTGTCGGGCACTGGCCCGAAAGCCGGTGGTCCGTTGTACCTGTACCGCCTGCTGTCGACTCGTCCTACGGATGCGATCGAACAATCCTTCGCTCGCGGCGATGCTCTCGCGGCACCGGACGTTCGTCTGCGTGACGCCATGAGCAAGCCGCTGACCACTCTGAAAGCCTGGGCTGACAGCAACAAATTCGCCGATCTGGCGACCTTGTGTGTGCAGTTCGCAGCGCAATCGCAAAGCGGTATCACTCGCCTTCTGGCGGGCCCTACCGGTGAACGCAACAGCTACGCCATCCTGCCGCGCGAACACGTGCTGTGCCTGGCGGAAGTCGAAGGCGACCTGCTGACCCAACTGGCTGCCGTGCTGGCGGTTGGTGGCTCGGCGGTGTGGCCGGAAGCGGAATTGACCAAGGCCTTGTACGCTCGTCTGCCGAAGGACGTTCAGGCACGCATCAAGCTGGTTGCCGACTGGGGCAAGGACGAAGTGGTGTTCGACGCGGTTCTGCATCACGGCCATTCCGACCAGCTGCGCGCGGTCTGCCAGCAGGTGGCCAAGCGTGCTGGCGCGATTGTTGGAGTTCATGGGTTGTCCCAGGGCGAGACCAACATTGCGCTGGAGCGCCTGGTGATTGAGCGGGCGTTGAGCGTTAACACCGCTGCGGCGGGCGGTAATGCGAGCTTGATGACAATCGGCTAAACCGCTCCAAAATCAGGCACCCGCAACGGGTGCCTGGAATGCAAAACCCTTGTGGGAGCGGGCTTGCTCGCGAATGCGGTGTGCCAAACACCTTTGTGTCGACTGACACACTGCATTCGCGAGCAAGCCCGCTCCCACATTGATTTTCACCGACCCCATTGCCAAACAAGACATTTGTCTTGAGGTGTCTGGTAAGTCGGTGCTCTGATCTACCATCACGCTCATCAATCATCCTGTTCACCCCGCCCTCCCCACGCCTAGACTCGGCCCATTCCAAAAAAAGGTAGGCCGCCATGTCCGAGACGTTGCTCAGTTCCCGCAATCTGGCTTTCGAGCTGTACGAAGTCCTCGATGCCGAAGGCCTGACCCAGCGCGAGCGCTTCGCCGAGCACAATCGTGAAACCTTCGATGCCGCCCTGGGCACCGCTCGCAGCATTGCCGAAAAATTCTTCGCCCCGCACAACCGCAAGGGTGACGAGAACGAGCCTCGCTATGAGTACGGCCAGGCGATTCTGATTCCCGAAGTGAAACCGGCGGTGGACGCGTTTCTCGAAGCCGGCTTCCTCAACGCCGCGCGTAGCTTTGAGGCCGGCGGCATGCAGTTGCCGACGCTGTTGTCCCAAGCCTGCTTTGCGCACTTCCAGTCAGCCAACGCAGCGTCAACCTCGTACCCGTTCCTGACCATGGGCGCCGCCAACCTGATCGAAAGCTTCGGCACCGACGAACAAAAGCAGCGCTTCCTGCAGCCGATGATCGACGGCCGTTTTTTCGGCACCATGGCGCTGACGGAACCCCACGCCGGTTCTTCCCTATCGGATATTCGCACCCGCGCCGAGCCCGCGTCAGACGGTACTTATCGCCTCAAGGGCAACAAGATCTTCATCTCCGGTGGCGATCACCCGTTGTCGGAAAACATCGTGCACATGGTGCTGGCCAAACTGCCGGACGCACCGGCCGGGGTGAAGGGTATTTCACTGTTTATCGTGCCCAAATTCCTGGTCAACGATGACGGCAGCCTGGGCCAGCGCAACGATGTATTGCTGGCGGGCCTGTTCCACAAGATGGGGTGGCGCGGCACGACGTCCACAGCACTCAACTTCGGTGATAACGGCGGCTGCGTGGGCTATCTGGTGGGTAAACCCCATCAGGGCCTGAGCTACATGTTCCAGATGATGAACGAAGCGCGGATCGGTGTCGGCATGGGCGCCGTCATGCTTGGCTATGCCGGCTACCTGTACTCCCTGGAGTATGCGCGCGAGCGGCCGCAGGGGCGGGTGCCGGACAGCAAGGACCCGAACACCGCGCCAGTGGCGATCATTCAACACGCCGACGTCAAGCGCATGCTCCTGACCCAGAAGGCCTACGTCGAAGGCTCGTTCGACTTGGGGTTATACGCGGCGCGACTGTTCGATGACACCACCACGCTTGAGACCGAAGCCGAGCGCAAACAGGCGCATGAGCTGCTGGACCTGCTGACGCCGATCGTCAAATCCTGGCCTTCGGAGTTTTGCCTGAAGGCCAACGAACTGGCGATCCAGATCCTCGGAGGTCATGGTTACACCCGCGAGTATCCGGTGGAGCAGTACTACCGCGATAACCGCTTGAACCCGATCCACGAGGGTACCCACGGCATTCAGTCGCTGGATCTGCTGGGGCGCAAGCTGGCGCAGAACGGTGGTGCGGGGCTCAAGCAACTGATCCGCCTGATCGCCAACACTGCCGAGCGTGCTCAGGCATACGAAACATTGACCCCGTTGCGTGAACCGCTGGAGAAACTGGTGGCGCGCCTGCAAACGGTGACTATTGGCCTGCTGACCGATCTGGGTCAGGGCAAGGTCAACAGCAGCCTGGCGAATTCGGCGCTGTACCTGAAAGTGTTCGGGCATACGGTCATTGGCTGGCGCTGGCTGGAGCAGGCGATCCGCGCCGAGGAAGGCTTGGCCAAGGGCAATGCCGCAGATGTCAGCTTCTATAAAGGCAAGCTGCAGGCGGCGCGGTATTTCCTCACGTGGGAAGTACCGGGTTGCCACCATGAGCTGGCGCTTCTTGAGGCGCGCGATGATGTGTGTCTTGGGATGCAGGATGAGTGGTTCTAAGGTTTTGGGTGATTGTTAAACCCAATCGCGAGCAAGCTCACTCCTACAGTAAATGCGTCCGGCCGAAAAACGCATTTCAAATGTAGGAGTGAGCCTGCTCGCGATGGCGGAAGAACAGCCAACGCGACATCAGCTCAACCGAAACCCACCCATCTGCCGCGCCAGATCATCCGCCAGCCGCTGCAACGTCTGGCAATCCTCCCGACAAGCTCTGACCTCCCCGGCCGTCGCCCGGGCCAGGTCGGAAATTCCCTGCACGTTGCGGTTGATCTCCTCAGTCACCGCAGACTGCTCTTCAGTCGCCGTCGCCACCTGATGGTTCATGTCGCTGATTCGTTCAACCTGACCGGTAATCGCGGTCAATGACGCCCCAGTGCGCTGGCTGGACTCAACCCCCGTGCCAGTCGCCGCTTGCCCGGAGTGCATCGAGGACACCGCATTTTCCGCGCCCTGCTTGAGGCTGCCGATCATCTGCTGGATCTCATCAGTGGACGCCTGGGTCCGTCGCGCCAAAGTGCGCACCTCATCCGCCACCACCGCAAACCCTCGGCCCATATCGCCGGCGCGAGCCGCTTCGATCGCGGCGTTGAGCGCCAGCAGATTAGTCTGTTCGGAAATCCCGCGGATCACCGCCAACACCTGGTCGATGGATCCGACCTGATGCGCCAGCTCACCCACCGCTGCAGCAGCCAGGCCAATTTCATCGGACATGCTCTCAATGTGCCGAATCGATCCGCCCACCACTTCCCGCGCCTGCAACGCCTCGTCCCGCGCGCTTTGCGAAGCAACGGCAGCGTTACCGGCATTCTGCGCAATTTCCTGGACCGTCAGGCCCATCTCGTGGACAGCGGTGGCAACCATGTCAGTCATTTCCTGCTGACGACCGGAACGCTCGGCAGTGTTGTCCACCACCCTGGCGACCTGGCCCACGGCTGTGCGCAGACGCTCGCTGGTGGTCAAGACTTCACCAATCATGACACGCTGGCTATCGAGAAACCGATTAAAGCCCCGCGCCAGATCGCCGAGCTCGTCGGCCCGGCTGGCATCCAGGCGGTGGGTCAAATCTCCACCACCGCTACCGATGGCAACCAGCGCCGCTGTTACCTGGCGAATCGGCCGCACCAGCCCGCGGGCCAGCAATACCACCAACAACAGGCACACCAATGCCACGGCGAGGCCAATACCACCACTCATCCACATGGCACGGCGGGCTTCGGCATAGATCTGCGACTGCGGCACTTCGGCCACCAGGGTCCAGCCCAGATCCCTCAAGGGCAGGCTCAGCGCCAGAAAATCTTCGTCTTCGCGCATAAAGCTGCTGCTGGCGGCAGTTGTTTGACCCATGACGGCCCGCGCAGCCGTCTCGCCAATTTGCTCGGCAAGCGTGCGCTTGCCGCTGAATTGCGCATCGGGATGCACCTGGATCAAACCGTCGGAACGCACCAGATAGACCTTGCCGCGCTCACCGAAGCTGAAGTTGTGAATCAGCTCCGACAGCTCTTTCATGCTCAGGCCGAGCCCGGCAACACCCACGACTTTGCCGGCCTGCTCGACTTTGAGGTCGATGAACAGTGCCAGTTCTCCAGTCGCGGTGTCATTGTCGATATTGAGGGTGCGTTGCTGATTACTGTCGAGGAATGAGTAGAACCAGGCATCCTTGGGGTTGGTACGGCTAAGCGTGCGGTCCAGGCCTTTCTCGGTGTAGTAGTGGTTGGAAGCAGTGCCAACCATCAGCGCGGTAAAGGCTTTGTGCTCGGCGCGAATACCTTCCAGGTAGGTGACAAAGCTCGCCGCCTGGGCACTGTTTTCGCCCCCGGCCAGCCAGTCCCGCACCATGCTGTTGCTGGCGATGTCCTTGGCGGCGGTGAGCGGCTGAACAAGAATGCGCTCGATGTCGTTGCGCATCGCTTCGATGCTGGACGGCAGCGCCTGCTCGACCAGATAGCTCTGGGCCAGACGATTGACCACGAGGGTATAAATGCCAACCACGATGAGCACGCTGACCAGCAGGGCGGTGCCCATGCTCAGGATCAGCTGCCATTGAATACTGCGACGCCAGAACTGCATGGAGCACCCCCAAAGAATAAGAGGCTGGAACACTGCAACAGCCGTGCCGATTGTATACAAACCAAACGACAATTTATTCTTTGGTTGTGCGCAAGGCCGATCAGGCTTGATTGATGGTCTTGGCGATCACTTCAACCGTGGCGCTGACTTGCTCTTGATAACGGTCGAGTTCGAGCTTGTGTTGCTTGCGCATTTCGATCTGCTGAGAGCACAGGTTCATGGCCGCCAGCACGAGCAACCGATCACCAATCAGCGTCGGGTACTTCTTCTTCGTGTCGGCCAGTGCAGCCTTCAACATCAGCGCGGCGTCCAGCAGGGTCTGTTCCTCCCCGGCCGGCGCCCTGATCGAATAGTCCTCCCCCAGGATGGAGACGACTTTTACCCCTGCGGCGCCCTGACTCATGCGCTGACCGGGCCGGCGCTGACACGCTCAACCAGGGCCTGGATGCGCGCTGCGGTAGCGCCGTGTTTCTCTTCCTGCTCCATCAGGTTCAGCTGCAGGCTTTCGTTTTCATCCTTGGCCTGGGCCAATTCTGCGCTAAGGGTCTGGTTGGTGCTGAGCAGGGTCTGGTTCTGTTGCACCAGGTCGCTGACCAGTTGTTCCAATTGGCTTAGGGATGCTTCCAACATTTTGATCTTCCGGGCATTTTCAAAGGGCGCGTACGATAAAGAAAAGTCACCACGGAAGCCAGGGGTATTCAGGCGCAAGGCCTTGATTTTCCTGGCGGGCGACCTTTCTCGCGAGCTTTAAAGACTGTGATTGGCGGATCTGGTTCCTGCACTTCGTCGCCAGATCGTTGATGCGACAAATACGCACAGGCACTCAAGACTTTAGTCGTATGACCGATAAGCCCTCCATACGACAGTCTCAGCGCCGCATGGATGCGCCTTCACCGGAAAACACCATGTCCCTTCGAAATATGAATATCGCTCCGCGGGCGTTCCTCGGTTTTGCTCTCATTGGCGGGCTGATGCTGGTTCTGGGGGTGTTTGCCTTGAACCAGATGAGCAAGATTCGCGCAGCAGGCGAGGATATTGCCTCTGCAAGCGTCCCAAGCGTGAAAAGCATCGATGAGTTCACCCAGCTCACCCTGCGCCTGCGAGTGCTGTCCTATCGCTTATTGACCAACCGCGAAGCCGACGTCCAGCAGAAAACCTTTGAGCTGTTCGACACTCGCAACCAGCAGATCCGCGACGCACAGAAAGCCTACGAGCCGCTGATCGACGGCCCGGTCGAGCGCGCGGCCTACGATCAGTACCTGCAACTGTTGGGGCAGTATCGTCAGCTTGAAGACCAGATGAAGAGCCTGTCGCGTAACAATCAGGTCGAAGACCTGCGCAAGATGCTCAACACCGAGTTGCTGGCAAACTCCGAGGCAGTCAACACGGCGTTGGCCAAGCTGCTGGAGATCAACACCCAGCAGATCGCCGAAACCAGCCAGGAGGCCGCCGACCAGTATGCCTCGGCGTTTAACCTGGTTGTCGCGCTGCTGGTGCTGGCCTCGGGCCTGACCTTGTTGTTCGCCTGGTTATTGACCAATAGCATCACCAAACCGATCGCCAATGCCCTGGAGGCCGCCGAAGCCATTGCCGAGGGCAACCTGACCCGTCCGATCACCGTCGATGGCGAAGATGAAGCCGGCCGCCTGTTGCTCGCCATGTCGAAGATGCAGGAGAAATTGCGTGACACCCTGCAGCGTATTTCCGGTTCCGCCACTCAACTGGCTTCCGCGGCTGAGGAACTCAACAGCGTCACCGATGAAAGTGCCCGCGGCCTGACCCAGCAGAACAACGAAATCGAACAGGCCGCCACGGCGGTGAACGAGATGACCAGCGCCGTGGAAGAAGTCGCGCGTAACGCGGTCAGCACTTCCGAAGCGTCAAAGAACGCCACCACGTCCGCCGGCGACGGCCGCGATCTGGTGCAGGAAACCGTCAGCGCAATTGAACGCATGAGCGCCGATGTGCAGAGCACCGCGACCCTGATCGGCGACCTGGCCAACGAGTCCCGGGATATCGGCAAGGTTCTGGATGTGATCCGTGGCCTGGCCGACCAGACCAACCTTCTGGCGCTGAACGCCGCAATCGAGGCGGCCCGTGCCGGTGAAGCCGGGCGCGGCTTTGCCGTGGTGGCTGACGAAGTTCGCGCACTGGCGCACCGTACTCAACAATCGACCAGCGAAATCGAACGCATGATCGGCAGCATCCAGAGCGGCACCGAGCACGCGGTAAATTCGATGCGTAACAGCACCGAGCGCGCGGAATCGACCCTGAGCATCGCCCGTGGCGCCGGTCTGTCGCTGGACACTATCAATACTGCCATCGTCGAGATCAATGAGCGCAACCTGGTGATCGCCAGCGCGGCAGAAGAGCAGGCGCAGGTCGCGCGCGAAGTGGATCGCAACCTGGTGAACATCCGGGATTTGTCGGTGCAGTCGGCGACCGGAGCCAGCCAGACGAGCGCGGCCAGCAGTGAGCTGTCGCGGTTGGCAGTGGATTTGAATGGGATGGTGGGGCGGTTTAGCCTCTAAAGGCCACCCCTTCCCCTGTAGCAGCTGGCGAAGCCTGCGTCCGGCTGCGAAGCAGTCGTAATCCGGCATGCAGGCTGTCCCTGACACACCGCACGTTGCAGTCTGACGACTGCTACGCAGCCGAACGCAGGCTTCGCCAGCTGCTACGAGGATCTGCGTTCGTTTGAGGATTTTGAATCCCTGTCAAAAGCTTTTTGACAGCATCACATTTCAACAGGTTAGAATCGCTGGCACGCAGACTGCATGGTCAGTTTGTGCCCGCCTTTCAGCTTTTCTGGAGTACTGCTTTTGAATGCGACGACCATCAACAGCCTGTTCTTGATCGGCGCGTTGCTGGTAGGTGCGAGCATTCTGGTGAGTTCACTTTCGTCGCGCCTGGGCATCCCGATCCTGGTGATCATCCTGGCCGTGGGCATGGCGGCCGGCGTCGACGGCGGCGGCATCATTTTCGATAACTATCCGACGGCCTATCTGGTCGGCAACCTGGCCCTGGCAGTGATCCTGCTCGACGGCGGCCTGCGAACCCGGGTGTCGAGCTTCCGCGTGGCCTTGTGGCCGGCATTGTCCCTGGCCACGGTCGGGGTATTGATCACCACCGGACTGACCGGTATGGCGGCAGCCTGGCTGTTCAACCTGAACATGATCCAGGGCTTGCTGATCGGCGCCATCGTTGGCTCCACCGATGCCGCAGCGGTGTTCTCGCTGCTGGGCGGCAAGGGGCTGAACGAGCGGGTCAGCGCCAGCCTCGAGATCGAATCCGGCAGCAACGACCCGATGGCGGTGTTCCTCACCGTCACCCTGATCGACATGCTCGCCAGCGGCGAGACCGGGTTGCACTGGAGCCTGCTGGGGCATCTGGTGCGTGAGTTCGGCATCGGTGGCGTCATCGGCCTGGGTGGCGGCTGGGTCATGTTGCAGCTGGTCAACCGGATCAACCTGGCTAACGGCCTGTACCCGATCCTGGTGATTGCCGGCGGTCTTGCGGTGTTCGCGCTGACCAATGCCCTGCACGGCAGCGGCTTCCTCGCGGTGTACCTGTGTGGCCTGGTGATCGGCAACCGCCCAGTGCGCAGCCGGCATGGCATCCTGCACATGCTGGACGGCATGGCCTGGCTGGCGCAGATCGGGATGTTCCTGGTACTCGGCCTGCTGGTGACGCCACACGATTTGCTGCCGATCGCCCTGCCCGCCCTCGGCCTGGCGCTATGGATGATCCTGTTCGCCCGGCCACTGTCGGTAATGGTCGGCCTGCTGCCGTTCAAAGCCTTCCATGGCCGCGAAAAAGCCTTTATTTCCTGGGTGGGACTGCGCGGCGCGGTACCGATCATCCTCGCGGTGTTCCCGCTGATGGCCGGCCTGCCCAATGCCCAGCTCTACTTCAACCTGGCATTCTTCATTGTGCTGGTGTCGTTGCTGGTACAGGGAACGAGCCTGCCGTGGGTGGCGAAACTGCTCAAGGTCACTGTTCCGCCAGAGCCATTGCCGATTTCCCGGGCCGCGCTGGAAGTGCACGTGACCAGCGAGTGGGAGCTGTTCGTTTATCGCCTCGGCGCCGAGAAATGGTGCATCGGCTCGCCCCTGCGCGAGCTGAAAATGCCAGAAGGCACCCGCATTGCCGCCCTGTTTCGGGGTCAACAACTGCTCCATCCGTCGGGTAGTACGGTGCTCGAGGTCGATGATTTACTCTGTGTTATCGGCCACGAACACAACCTTCCGGCCCTTGGAAAACTCTTCAGCCAGGCCCCGCAACGAGGACTGGATTTGCGCTTTTTCGGCGACTTCGTACTCGAAGGAGATGCCCAGCTGGCTGCGGTTGCTGCGCTGTACGGGTTGCAGGTTGAAGGCATCGATCCGGACATGTCCCTGGGTCGCTTCATCGCACAAAAAGTTGGCGGTGCGCCAGTAGTCGGAGACCAGGTGGAGTGGAACAGTACCATCTGGACCGTTGCGGTCATGGACGGGAACAAGATTGGCAAAGTGGGCGTCAGATTCCCCGAAGGAAGTCGCCCGGGCCCGGGACTCTTCCTCTAAACTCCACACTTCGCCAGCTTTCGATCGGTCTCTATGTCAACCCTGCGCACCTATTTCTTCATGGCCCTGCTGGGCTTGAGCCTCTCTGTCGGTACGTTACAAGCCGCCGAACCGCCCACCAGTGAATCCGTGCAGGCGAGCCTGGACAAGATTGCCGACCGCAAACTGCCGGAAGCCGATCAGAAAGCGTTGCAGAGCATCCTGCAAAACACCCTGACCCAGCTCGACAATCAGCGCGATTACGAGCAGAAACTGGCAGCGCTCAAGCAACAACTGGCTACCGCCCCCAAGCAGAACATCGAGAACCAGCGCGAACTGGTACGCCTCAAGGGCACCAAGGTACTGCCGGTGGAGCAACGCTTCGCCAATCTGTCGATCCAGCAGCTGGAGCAGATGCTCACCGAGCGCTCGACCCAGCAGAGCGATCTGCAAAAGGCCCTGGCGGATGCCAACAGCCTGGTCATCACCGCCCAGACCCGACCCGAGCGCGCCCAGGCAGAGATTTCCGCCAGCCAGACGCGGATCCAGCAGATCAACAACATCCTCAAGGCCGGCAAGGACGCGGGCAAGACCTTGAGTGGCGAACAGCGCGACCAGCTCAACGCCGAACTCGCCGCACTCAACGCGCTAATTCCCCTGCGGCGCCAGGAACTGGCGGGCAACAGCCAGTTGCAGGACCTGGGCAACAGCCAGCATGACTTGCTTACGGAAAAATCGGATCGCCTGGATCAGGAAATCCAGGAGCTGCAGAACCTGATCAACCAGAAACGCCTGGCGCAATCCCAGGAGACCGTGACCCAGCAGTCCATTGAGGCGCAGAAGGCCGGGGGCAGCAGCCTGCTGGCTACGGAAAGCTCGATCAACCTGAAGCTGTCTGACTACCTGCTCAAAAGCACCGACCGCCTCAACGTCGTCACCCAGCAGAACCTGCAGACAAAACAGCAACTGGACAGCGTCACCCAGAGCGACTCGGCCCTCGACGAACAGATCAACGTGCTCAAGGGCAGCCTGCTGCTGTCGAAGATTCTCTACAAACAGAAGCAGTCCCTGCCGCGCCTCAAGCTGGACCGCGACCTGGCAGACCAGATCGCCGACATTCGTCTGTATCAGTTTGATGTCAGCCAGCAACGGGAACTGCTGAGCAACCCGTCCATTTACGTCGACAACCTGCTGTCCACCCAACAGCCGGAACAGGTGACCCCGCAACTGCGCAAGAGCCTGCTGGAGCTGGCCAACACCCGGGCCGACCTGCTGGAACGGCTGAACCGCGAACTGAGTGCCGTACTCAACGAATCCATCACCCTGCAACTCAACCAGAAACAACTGCTGAGCACCGCGCAAAGCCTGCGCGCCACCCTCGACGAGCAGATGTTCTGGATTCCCAGCAACAAACCGCTGGATTTTGAATGGATGCACGGCGTGCCGGAGCGCCTGCAGCGCCAGGTCACCACACTGCCGTGGGCCTCGAGCCTGAGCGAACTGTACGACGGGCTAACCCAACGGCCGCTGCTGTTCCTGCCCTTGGCGTTGGTGATTGGCGCGCTGCTGTGGCGCCGCAAGAGCCTGTACGCCCGGTTGAACAAGGTGCATCAGGACATCGGCCACTTCAAACGTGACAGCCAGCTGCACACCCCGCAGGCCATTCTGATCAACATCCTGCTGGCGATGCCGGTGTCCCTGGGCCTGGCCCTGTGCGGCCTGGCGCTGCAGATCGACGCCCGCGGGCAGAACGCCAACATGGGCGCGGCCCTGCTGCAGATGGCGCAAGCCTGGCTGGTGTTCTACACCGCCTATCGCATATTGGCGCCGGGCGGCGTGGCGGAACTGCATTTCCGCTGGGAGAAGCCGCAGGTTGAATTCCTCCAGGGCTGGGTGCGCAGGCTTGGCCTGGTAGTCATGGCTCTGGTTGCCGTGGTGGCAGTCGCCGAGCTGCAACCGGCGGCGCTGGCCGATGACGTGCTCGGCATGCCGGTGGTGCTGACCTGCTATGCGTTGATGGCCTGGCTGCTCAGCCGCCTGCTGATCAGCAGCCCGACTCACCAGAACGCCTCGCTGTTCCGCAAGGCCGTGGGCGTCATGTTTACCGCGCTGCCCATCGCGTTGTTCGTCGCGGTCTGCTTCGGCTATTACTACACCGCGCTGAAACTCAGTGACCGCTTGATCAATACGCTGTACCTGCTGATGTTCTGGCTGGTAATTGAAGCCACGTTCGTGCGCGGCCTCAGCGTCGCCGCCCGACGCCTGGCCTACCAGCGCGCCCTGGCCAAGCGCCAGGCCGCCAAGGAGGCCGGCGATGGTGAAGCGGTGATCGAAGAACCGACACTGGACATCGAGAAGGTCAACGAGCAGTCGTTGCGCCTGATCCGCCTGGCGCTGCTGGGTGGTTTTATGGCGGCGCTGTACTGGGTCTGGTCAGACCTGATCACCGTGTTCTCGTACCTGGACAACATCACCCTCTACGAGTACACCAGCGGCACCGGCGCCAACATGAGCATGGTGCCGATCAGCATCGGCGACATGCTCGGCGCGCTGATCATCATCGGCATCACCTTCGCCCTTGCGCGCAACTTGCCGGGGTTGCTTGAAGTACTTGTGTTGTCCAAGCTGAACCTGGCCCAGGGCAGTGCCTACGCTACAACCACCCTGCTGTCCTATGTGATTGCCGGCATCGGCTTTGTCTCGACCTTGTCGACCCTCGGTGTGAGCTGGGACAAATTGCAATGGCTGGTGGCAGCGCTATCGGTAGGCCTGGGTTTCGGCATGCAGGAGATCTTCGCGAACTTCATCTCCGGCATCATGATCCTGTTCGAACGTCCGGTGCGGATTGGCGATACCATCACCATCGGCAACCTGTCCGGCACGGTGAGCAAGATCCGCATCCGCGCCACGACCATCACCGACTTCGACCGCAAGGACATCATCGTCCCGAACAAGACGTTCATCACCGGTCAGTTGATCAACTGGTCCCTGACGGACACCATCACCCGGGTGACGCTCAAGCTTGGAGTCGATTACGGCTCGGACCTGGACCTGGTCAAAGAGTTGCTGCTCAAGGCTGCCCGGGAAAACCCGCGGGTCCTGAAGGATCCGGAACCCCATGTGTACTTCCTCAACTTTGGCGAGAGCACCCTCGACCACGAGTTGCGCATGCATGTGCGCGACCTTGGCGACCGCAACCCTGTCCTGGACGAGGTCAACCGCTTCATCAATCGCGAGTTCAAGAAGCAGCACATCAACATTTCGTTCCGGCAGATGGAGGTATATCTCAAGAACCTCCACGGTCAGGAATACAAAATGGTGCCGATTGAACCGGAAAACAAAACCATCGTCCCGGTGGTCGACGGCAAACCCGCGCAGGAACCGCCGGCCGCCAAACTCGACTAACCCACTTATCCCTAGCAGAATGCTCGGACATTCTGCTGGAGATGGCCGGTGAAAGCCCTCGACGAACTGACCTTCGATAACCGCTTCGCCCGCCTGGGCGATGCGTTTTCTGCTCATGTGCTGCCTGAGCCGATCGACAATCCACGCCTGGTGGTGGCCAGCCCTGCGGCCATGGCGTTGCTCGACCTCGACCCGGCCGAGGCCCAGACCCCGGAATTTGCCGAGTTGTTCAGTGGCCACAAGCTCTGGGCCGACGCAGTGCCGAGGGCGATGGTGTATTCTGGCCATCAGTTCGGCTCCTACAATCCTCAGCTGGGTGACGGGCGCGGGCTGTTGCTGGGCGAGGTCTATAACCAGGCCGGTGAGCACTGGGACCTGCACCTCAAGGGCGCCGGCCAGACTCCGTTTTCGCGTATGGGCGATGGCCGCGCAGTCCTGCGTTCCTCGATCCGCGAATTTCTCGCCTCGGAAGCACTGCACGCCCTGAACATCCCCACTACCCGCGCCCTGTGCGTGATCGCCTCCGACACCCCGGTCTGGCGCGAGAAGCAGGAACGTGCGGCCATGGTCCTGCGCCTGGCACCCAGCCACATCCGCTTCGGGCATTTCGAATATTTCTACTACACCAAGCGCCCCGAGCAGCAGAACGAACTGGGCCAGCACGTGCTTTCCATGCACTTTCCTGAATGCCTGGAACAGCCGGAACCCTACCTGGCCATGTTTCGCGAGATCGTCGAGCGCAATGCCGAGCTGATCGCCAAGTGGCAGGCCTACGGCTTCTGCCACGGGGTGATGAACACCGATAACATGTCGATCCTGGGCATCACTTTCGACTTCGGGCCCTTCGCGTTTCTCGACGACTTCGACGCCAACTTCATCTGCAACCATTCCGATGATCAGGGCCGCTACTCGTTCAGCAACCAGGTACCGATTGGCCAATGGAACCTCAGTGCCCTCGCCCAGGCGCTGACACCGTTCATCAGCGTGGAAGCCCTGCGCGAAACCCTCGGCCTGTATCTGCCGCTGTACCAGGCCCACTACCTGGACCTGATGCGTCGCCGACTCGGCTTGACCACCGCCGAGGACGATGACCAGAAACTGCTGGAACAGTTGCTGCAACTGATGCAGAACAGCGCAGTCGACTACACTCTGTTCTTCCGCCGCCTGGGGGAAGATTCAGCACAAGATGCAGTCGCCCGCCTGCGTGACGACTTTGTCGACATCAAGGGCTTCGATACCTGGGCAGAGCTGTACGTCGCCCGGGTTGCCCGTGATGGCGACGCGGATCAACAGCTGCGCCGTCAACGCATGCATGCGGTCAACCCGCTTTATATCTTGCGCAACTACCTGGCGCAGAAAGCCATCGATGCTGCTGAGAGCGGCGATTATTCAGAGGTTCGCCGTCTGCACGCAGTGCTGAGTAATCCGTTTGAGCAGCAGCCTGGCATGGAGGCTTACGCTGAACGGCCGCCGGAGTGGGGCAAACACCTGGAGATCAGCTGTTCATCGTGATGGTGGTCAGATAAACGTCTCGACTGACACCCCGAAGCGTTCAGCCAGCCAGCGGATCTGCCGCAGGTTGAGCTGACGCTTGCCGCTCAAGATCTCCGATACGACCGACTGCGCTCCGATACCGGGTAATTGGCTCTGACTAAGGCCGTGCTCGCGCATCAAGTAACCGAGCATTTCGACACCACTCGGTTTCGGCATCGGGTGATGTTTAAGATCCCACTCCTCGATCCAGTCGCCGATGATATCCACCAGGCTCATCAGCGGATGGGACTCATCACCGCCGGTCATGGCCAGCAGCTCATCCAGCGCTTGGACCAACGAGTCATAATCAGCTTCATTCTTTGGCTTGCGCAGCAGTGGCGAGACGAATTCCCAGTGCTCTGCAGCCCTTTTGATCAAAATACTCATGTTCAAATCTCCTTCCATTTACCGCGGTCATACTCGCGGTGATCCAGCACATGCTTGATGTACAGTTTCTGAGCCCGGTACCGGACGTAGGCAATCAGCCGTAGCTTGTTGCCACCGATGTCGAACACATGCAATTCACCCACCTTGTCGACTGCGGGAAACACGCTCTTCATTGCGGCGAAATCCGCAGGATGATTCTTTTTGGCCAACTGATACCACTGATCAAGTGCGCTGCCTGCCATTGGCCATTTGGACTTGGCTTCACGTATGCGTTTTTCAGTAATGACATGCATGCAACATCCTTATCGCATTTTGCTATGGGGAGTTAATCACAACCTGGAAATATCGCAAGTTGCGATATTCACCAACAGACCGACGGTCTGCCTCGGTTCGACTCAGCCTAGTTTCATCGTCGAGCGCTGCACGATTGAAAATATGAGTAAACGTCTCCAAATAAAGGTATCGGCTTCCCATCAGGATCCTTGCTCATGACCGAACCACTTCTCATTCCCTGCCCCCACTGCAACGGGCTCAATCGCATCCCTGCGGAGCGCCTCGCGGACCAGCCGAAATGCGGCCGCTGCAAGGCTCAGGTCTTGTTAACGAGACCTTTTGAGCTGAAACAGAGTGATTACGCCAGCCAGATCAAGGGTGATCTGCCGCTGCTGGTAGACGTCTGGGCTGACTGGTGTGGGCCGTGCAAGTCGTTTGCGCCGGTGTTCGAGCAGGCGGCTGCGCAGTTGGCGGGAAAGTGCCGGCTGGCCAAGCTGGATAGCGAGGCGAACCAGCACTTGTCGGCGCAGCTGGGAATTCGCTCGATCCCCAGCCTGATTCTGTTCAAGAACGGTCGGGAAGTGGCGCGCCAGAGCGGAGCGCTTCCTTTACCGCAGTTGATGAACTGGCTGCGTAGCCAGGGGATCTGACGACCTTTTGATCTTCAGGCGTTTTCGAGCAGGTTATGCAACTCCACAAACTGCTGCGTCAACTTGTGCCGCGGATCCAGATGGATCAGCGGCGTGTTGGCCTGGTGCGACTCACGCATGCGCACCGAGGTGCCCAGGTATACCGGCAGCACCGGTAATCCCTCGGCGATCAACTCGTCAAGGATCTGCTGGGGCAGGCTCGCCCTCGCCTGGAACTGGTTGACCACGATGCCTTCCACTTCCAGACCTTCATTGTGGTCTTCCTTCAATTCTTCGATCTCCGCCAACAGGCCATACAGCGCCTGGCGCGAGAAGCTGTCGCAATCGAAAGGGATCAACACGCGATCAGCGGCAATCAGCGCCGAAACTGCATAAAAGTTCAGCGCTGGCGGCGTATCCAGATAAATTCTGTCGTAATCCTCGGACAGCTCGTCCAGCAATTTGCGCAGCTTGTTGATCTTGTGTTTAGCCTCGAGCTTGGGCTGCAGATCCGCCAGTTCAGCCGTGGCGGTAATCACATGGAGGTTATCGAAGGGAGTCTCGTAGATATCGACCTGGTTTTTCTTGGAGAACGGTCCGGAGGACAACGTCTGCTTGAAGAAATCGGCAATCCCCATCGGGATGTCATTGCCGGTGAGGCCGGTCAGATACTGAGTAGAGTTGGCCTGGGCATCGAGATCCACCAATAGGGTGCGATAACCCTCGCTGGCGCTGACCGCCGCCAGATTGCAGGCAATGCTGGATTTGCCTACGCCACCTTTTTGATTAAACACCACGCGCCGCATGTCAAAACCTCCGTGTATCAAAGAATGACCGAGTGTAGTGGTCCCGAGCGTCGCTTCGCTACCTCGTTGGGAAGAGGACTACAGGGTCAGGCGAAATATCCTAATAAAAACGCGGCAAGCCCAGGCAGGACGAGCAGATCGAGCCGACAGACAGGCTGTGTCCTGGTGTGAATAATGACCATATGCACCTAAGCACGAACCAGGCGGTACATTTCCTTGAGCAAAATGTAACCTGCATTTGCTACCCACCGGCTGCACCCGGATAATGCGCGCCACCTGGCGCTTGACGCCGCGCCATGTTTGTCGCTGGTTTCGTGACTCACCGCGTCAAAAAAGCCCTCGGGGCGGGATGAATGTCTGTGATCAAATTCAACATCGCCCAATGGCGCGCGTGGGCCCCCGGGCTCGAAAGCGTGGACGATTGGCAAGCCTGGAGTCGCCAACCGGTGGTCCTGCAGGCCAGCGATGCAGCGCCGGACGTCTCCTTCCTGCCCGCCATGCAGCGGCGCCGGCTCAGTCGCCTGGCGCGCATGGCCTTCAGTGTTGGCTGGCCACTGGCCGATGGTCGACAAGACCTGCCGTTGGTGTTTGTTTCCCGTCATGGCGAAACTCCGCGCACTTTCGACATTCTTAGCGACCTGGCCGCCGACCAACCGCTGTCACCGACCCAGTTCAGCTTGTCCGTGCACAACGCGATCATTGGGCTGTGGTCGATCATGCGCGGTGAAACCAGTGAAATGACCGCGCTGGCAGCGGCCGGTGACGGACTTGAACACGGCATGCTCGAGGCGGTGGCACTGATCGACGAAGGCGCACCTGCCGTGTTGCTGGTGATTACCGAAGAAACGCCGCCGCAAGCCTATTCCCAGTGGATCGACGACGTGCCGTTCCCCTACGCGCTGGGCTTGCTGATCACCCCCGGCAACGATTGGCAGCTGTGCCTGAACAGCACTCCGAATGCATTGTCAAAAGCTCACTGGCCACATGCCCTGAATCTCTTGCGTACCCTGCTCGGCCAGCAGACTACCTGCCAACATGCCTGGAAAAATCGTGTATGGACCTGGCAACGCAATCCTTGACCGAAAAGAGCCGCGACGCCTATTACTGGCGGCTGCTGGCGACCGCCGCAAGCTTCACCCTGTTCGGGTTGGGCGGGCTGTGCCTGCGCCTGGTAATCTTCCCCATGCTCGCTTGCCTGCCGGGTGATCCACAGACCCACAGGCTACGCGCGCGGCGTACCGTGAGTCGCTGCTTCTGGTTTTTCGTGCGGTTCATGGCCCGGGCTGGTGTCTTGACCTACGATATCCAGGGCGCCGAAAAACTCGGCAGGCCCGGGCAGATGATCATTGCCAATCACCCCTCGCTGATCGATGTGGTGTTCCTGATCGGCCTGGTGCGCCATGCCAACTGTGTGGTCAAGCAAAGCCTGTGGGAAAACCCCTTCACTCGCGGCCCGCTGCGCAGCACCGAATACATCAGCAACGACGGCAGCATGGATATGCTCGACACCGCCGCCGACGCACTGAAAAGCGGCCAGACGCTGATCATCTTTCCCGAAGGGACCCGCACCCAGCCAGGCGAATCGCCGGCCTTTCATCGGGGCGCCGCGTCAATCGCCCTGCGCGGTGCGAAAATCCTCACCCCGGT
This sequence comes from Pseudomonas sp. RIT-562, assembly GCF_026241895.1. Classification (GTDB taxonomy): domain Bacteria; phylum Pseudomonadota; class Gammaproteobacteria; order Pseudomonadales; family Pseudomonadaceae; genus Aquipseudomonas; species Aquipseudomonas mandelii_F. The sequence continues at coordinate 280,253 of NZ_JAPJIV010000003.1, forward strand.
CACCATCAAGGTCAACCCCACCACGTTGACCAAGGCCGAACCTTGGTATCGGATCCCCAAACGCCGCGTGCACTTCAGTTTCCATGTCGGGGCCGATATAGATCCACAGGCCTTTGCCGCCTGCGGCCCTGCACCGCAAGCCTCGCGCAAGCTCAACGATTATTTGCATTCCTACTACATCAAGGAGCTCGCCGAAGATGAGCGATCTACACCGTGAAATCAAAGAACTGATCATCGATGCACTCGGCCTTGAGGACATCAGCGTCCAAGACATCGGGGACGACCAGACCCTGTTCGGCGAAGGCCTGGGCCTGGATTCGGTCGATGCCCTGGAACTTGGCCTGGCGATCCAGAAAAAATACGGCATAAAGATCGACGCTGACGCCAAAGACACGCGCAATCATTTCAGCAATGTGGCGAGCCTTGCGGCGTTCGTTACTGCAAAACAGGCAGCTTGAGACCGGACCATGCAAACTCGTGACGATATTTTCAACACCTTGCGCGATGCCTTGGTCGAACTCTTCGAGCTGGACCCGGAACGCGTCAGCCTCGATTCCAACCTGTACCAGGACCTGGAAATCGACAGCATCGACGCCGTGGACCTGATCGATCACATCAAACGCCAGACCGGCAAGAAGATCGCCGCCGAGGAGTTCAAATCGGTGCGTACCGTCAGTGACGTGGTCGAGGCGGTGTATCGCCTGGTTCAACCGGCCGCATGAGGCGACTGATCGGCCTCGGCCTGCTGCTGGCAGGCCTGCTGTACCCCTTCGCGGTGTATTTCGGCATGGAACACTTTGCCCCTTGGCAGTTCGGCCTGCTGCTGGGAAGCCTGTGGCTGGCGCGGGCGCTGCTCGGCCCACGCAAGCCCGGCAGCCTGTGGATGGCCGTTATCGCGATCATCTTTTGCCTGCTGCTTGCCTGGTTCGACAGTCCGCTGTTGTTGCGCTGGTATCCGGTACTGATCAGCGCGTTCATGCTCGGTTTGTTTGGTCTGAGCCTGAAATACGGCCCGCCGATGGTCGAGCGGCTGGCGCGCTTGCGTGAGCCGCACCTGCCAGCGAAGGCGATTGTTTATACCCGCCAGGTGACGATCGCCTGGAGCGTGTTTTTTTTCTGTAACGGCTTGCTCGCGACAGCCCTGACGCTTTGGGCACCGTTGAGTTGGTGGATGTTGTACACCGGCCTGATCTCCTATGGATTGATGGGCCTGCTGTTTGCCATTGAATGGCTGATACGACAACGGGTACGAGGCCACCCATGAACTGGATAAAACTTGAGCACTTGTTGCTCAAGGCTCAGCCGGAGCGCGCCGTCACGGCCGAGCCGGCGCTGAACCATGCCCAGCTGTGCGAACGCGCACTGCGTCTGGCTGCCGGTCTTGAACGCCAGGGAGTACGGCACGTTGCCGTGCACCTGGAAGACGCCGCTGACCTGGCTGTCGCCTTGCTTGGCGCCTGGCGCGCCGGCGTCAGTGTGTTGCTGCCCGCCGACCTGCAACCCGGAACCCGCCAACGCTGGTCGCCGGAAGTAGACCTGTGGCTGACCGACCTCGCCGACGACGCTCATCTGGACGATTACCCGGACGCGCCCCTGAGCGCCGCCGAACTCGACCTGGACCTCTGTCAACTCAGCCTGTGCACGTCCGGTTCCAGCGGCGAGCCCAAGCGCATCGACAAAAATCTGCGCCAGCTGGCCAATGAAGTGCTGGCCCTGGAGACCCTGTGGGGCGAGGGCCTTGGCCACGCGTGCATCATCGGCAGCGTCGCTACCCAGCACATCTATGGCCTGCTTTTTCGAGTGCTGTGGCCGCTGTGCGCGGGTCGACCGTTCGTACGCAAGCAGTTGGCGTTCCCGGAGGACCTGCAGCGCGCCAGCCGCGAATATCCGTCATTCGCCTGGGTCGCCAGCCCGGCGCTGCTCAAGCGCATGGGCGACAACCTTGACTGGCCCGCCTTGAGCGCAGTGCGCCGGGTATTTTCTTCTGGCGGTGCCTTGCCACTCGAGGCCGCACAGAGCCTGTTCCAGCGCCTGCAGCAATGGCCGACGGAGATTCTCGGCAGTTCGGAAACCGGCGGTATTGCCTGGCGCCAGGCTGATGAGCTGTGGCAGCCATTTGCCGAGGTCGAACTGGCGCAGGACAGTGACGGCGCGTTGCTCATCAGCTCGCCCTACATGCCCTGCGGGCACGTTGAACACACTGCGGATGCTGCGCAGATCGCTGCCGACGGCCGTTTCGAGTTGCTGGGGCGACTGGACCGAATCGTCAAACTGGAAGAAAAACGTATCTCGCTACCGATGCTCGAACAGGCTTTGCTCAGCCATGACTGGGTTGCCGAAACGCGCCTCGGCGTGATTCAGGAAAACCGTGCGTCGCTAGGCGCGCTGCTGGTATTGAGCGAGTCAGGGCTGCAGGCTTTGCGCAATCAGGGCCGGCGCAGCCTTACGGAAGAACTGCGCAGGCACTTGAGTCAGCACTGCGAGACCCTGGCATTGCCGCGGCGCTGGCGTTTACTGCGGCAACTGCCCTTCAACAGCCAGGGCAAGCTACCCCAGGCGGATGTCGAGGCATTATTGCTGGCGGCTCGGCCGAAGTTGCCGGAAGTGCTCGAGCAGATCGAAGCCCACGGCGAGTGGAGCCTGCAATTGGCGGTGCCGCCGGACCTCGCGTACTTCAGCGGCCATTTCCCCAAGGCGCCGGTGTTGCCCGGTGTGGTGCAGGTTGATTGGGCGCTTGCCCTTGGCCAGCGCTTAATGAATCTGCCGGAAAAATTCGCCGGCATGGAAGTACTGAAATTTCAGCAACTGGTGCGCCCGGGGGATCAGGTCCAGTTGCACCTGCGTTTTGATCCGGTGCGCGGCAAGCTGTATTTCGCCTATCGCAATGAAACCGCGACCTGTTCCAGTGGGCGAATTCTGCTGGAGGCGACCCGTGATTAAATTTCTCTGTCCTGTAGCAGCTGGCGAAGCCTGCGTTCGAGCGCGCAGCGGTCGTCCCAGACTCCCATTGAGCGCGAGCGCTTCGCACTCGAACGCAGCCTTCGGCAGCTGCTACGGGGAGCGTGTGCATGCATAAGCCCTGCGCGGTCATCCCGGTGTACAACCATGAAACCGCCATTACCACGGTGGTCGAGGCAGTGCTGCGCAGCGGTCTTCCCTGCATTTTGGTAGACGATGCCAGCGCTCCTTCCTGCGCAACAGTGCTCAATCACCTGGCGCTGCGCGAGCAGGTGTTCCTGATTCGCCTGGCCGCCAACCAGGGCAAAGGTGGCGCAGTCATGACGGGCCTGCGTGAAGCTTCGCGACTGGGCTTCACTCATGCGTTGCAGGTGGACGCCGACGGCCAGCACGATCTGCTGGACATCGACATATTCATCGAGCAGTCTCGCGCGCATCCCGAGGCGGTGATCTGCGGCTATCCGCAGTACGACGCCAGCGTGCCTAAAGGCCGCCTGTACGCGCGTTACCTGACCCACGTCATGGTCTGGATCAACACGCTGTCTTTGCAGATTCGCGACTCGATGTGCGGCTTTCGCGTATATCCGTTGCCGCCCACATTGGCTTTGATCGACTCGGCAAAAATCGGCAAGCGCATGGATTTCGACTCGGACATTCTGGTGCGACTGGCCTGGCGCAATCAACCGATGCGGTGGCTGCCTACCCGCGTGCATTATCCGCTGGATGGCGTTTCGCACTTTCGGCTGTTCCACGACAACGTATTGATTTCGAGCATGCACACGCGACTGTTCTTCGGCATGTTGCTACGAGCTCCGTTGATTCTCTGGCAGCGGTGGCGCACATGAGCCGCCACGCCGACAAAGAACATTGGGCCGACCGTGAGGAGCGCGGCAGTTTCTGGCTGATGAAGCTCACCGCAGTCGGTGCGCGAGTGCTGGGCCGGCGCCTATTGAGCCCGATGTTGTATGGCATCGTCCTGTACTTTTTCCTCTTCGGCCGAAGTGCTCGCCACAGCGCCTGGCAATACCAGCAGCGGCTAGCAGACTGGAGCGGTCGCAACGACCTGCGTCCGACTCACTGGCGGGTGTTTGGCCAGTTCATGGCGTTTGCCGATTCGATGCTCGACAAGCTCGACGTCTGGAACGGCAAGCTGAGCATCGAGCAGATTGAAATCATCGATCCCGCCCTGCTGCGTGACAAATTGCGCGGCTCCCGCGGGCAGATGCTGGTGGGTGCGCACCTGGGCAATCTCGAGGTCTGTCGTGCATTGGCGGAGATCGGCGAAAAGGTCACCATGAACGTGCTGGTGCACACCAAGCACGCCGAGCAGTTCAACCGACTACTGGGAGAAGCCGGTGCGACCAACTTGCGCCTGATTCAGGTCAGCGAGCTGGACCCGGTGATCATGCTGCAACTGCACGAACGCCTGGAACGTGGCGAGTGGCTGGCGATTGCCGGTGACCGCGTGCCACTGCACGGCGGACGCAGTGTCACAGTGGACTTTCTCGGCCATCAGGCCGCCTTTCCCCAGGGCCCATGGCTGCTGGCAGGCCTGCTCAAGTGCCCGGTCAACCTGTTGTTGTGCCTGAAGAAGCCCACAGGCGATTATCGCCTGACACTCGAGCCGTTCACTGAGGCCGTAGTCTGGAAACGCAGTGAACGAGAACAGGTCATTCATCAGTGGGCGAGCCGCTACGCTGAACGCTTGGGTCACTATTGCCTCGAAGCACCACAACAATGGTTCAACTTTTACCCTTTCTGGAAGACCGATGACGACGCCAACGCTTGAGCCGGTAACCTTCGGCGAAATCCCCCTGCGTATTGAAGACGTACTGGCCCTGGCCAACCGCCAGGTGCCTGTGCAGTTGCAAGGCGACGCCATGTTTCGCCAGCGCATCGCCAAGGGCGCGCAGTTCCTGGATTCGCTGCTGGACAAGGAAGGGGTGATTTATGGCGTGACGACCGGTTACGGCGACTCCTGCGTGGTCGCGGTGCCGCTGCACCACGTGGAGGCGCTGCCTCGTCATCTGTACACGTTCCACGGCTGTGGCCTGGGCAAGTTGCTCGATGCCCAGGCAACTAGAGCCGTACTTGCTGCGCGTTTGCAGTCGCTATGCCAGGGAGTGTCCGGAGTTCGCGTGGAGCTGCTGGAACGCCTGCAGGCCTTTCTCGAACACGATGTCCTGCCACTGATACCCGAAGAAGGCTCAGTGGGCGCCAGCGGTGACTTGACCCCGTTGTCGTATGTCGCCGCGACCTTGTCCGGCGAACGTGAAGTCATGTTCCGTGGCGAACGCCGGCCATCTCTCGATGTCCATCGCGAACTTGGCTGGCAACCCCTGGTGCTGCGGCCCAAGGAGGCCCTGGCATTGATGAACGGCACCGCCGTGATGACGGGCCTGGCCTGCCTGGCCTACGCCCGGGCCGATTACCTGCTGCAACTGGCCACCCGCATCACCGCGATGAACGTGGTGGCGCTGCAAGGTAATCCGGAACACTTCGACGAGCGCCTGTTCGCCGCCAAACCTCACCCGGGGCAGATGCAGGTCGCCGCGTGGCTGCGCAAAGACCTGGCGATCGACGCGCCCACCGCGCCGCTGCATCGCTTGCAAGACCGTTATTCCCTGCGCTGCGCCCCGCACGTTCTCGGCGTGTTGGCCGACAGCCTGAACTGGTTACGTTCATTCATCGAAATAGAGCTCAACAGCGCCAACGACAATCCGATCATCGACGCAGAAGCCGAACGCGTCCTGCACGGCGGACATTTTTACGGCGGCCATATCGCCTTCGCCATGGATAGCCTGAAGAACTTGGTGTCGAACGTCGCCGACCTGCTCGATCGACAGCTCGCACTGCTGGTCGACGAGCGCTACAACCATGGTTTGCCGAGCAATCTGTCCGGCGCTTCAGCGGATCGGGCGATGCTCAATCACGGCTTCAAGGCGGTGCAGATCGGCACGAGTGCGTGGACTGCCGAAGCCCTGAAAAACACCATGCCGGCCAGCGTCTTTTCCCGGTCCACCGAGTGCCACAACCAGGACAAGGTGAGCATGGGCACTATTGCTGCGCGGGACGCCATTCGCGTGCTGGAGCTGACTGAACAAGTAGCGGCGGCAACGCTGCTGGCCGCCAACCAGGGCGTCTGGTTACGCAGCAAAGCCGCGGACGCACGACCATTGCCGCCGGCACTGGCCGCCATGCACGCGCAGTTGGGCGAAGATTTTCCGCCGGTCATCGAAGACCGCGCCCTGGAGGGCGAATTGCGCCTGTGCCTGAAACGCATTGCCGAACAACACTGGAGGCTGCATGCGTAGCAAGGGCGTGCTTCACATCGATACGCAAATCCTCGTGCCCTTTTTCGACGTCGATACCATGAACGTCGTCTGGCACGGCCATTACATCAAATACCTGGAAGTCGCCCGCTGTGCGTTGCTCGACCGCATCGGCCACAACTACAGCGCCATGGTCGAATCCGGGTACGCCTGGCCGGTGATCGACCTGCAGCTGCGTTATGTGCGTGGCGCGGTGTTCGGCCAGAAGCTCAACGTGCGCGCGAATCTGGTGGAATGGGAGAACCGGTTGAAGATCAACTACCTGATCACCGACCTGGAAACCGGTGAACGCCTGACCCGCGCCGTGTCCGTGCAGGTCGCCGTCGACATGAGCAGCCGCGAGATGCAACTGGCGTCGCCCAAGGTCTTCACCGAAGCAGTGGAGAAGGTACTCTCATGACGCCGGCAATCCCCTGTAGCAGCTGGCGAAGCCTGCGTCCGACTGCCCAGCAGTCGCCGCGCAATCTACCGGATACACCCCGATCACAGGATTCACCACTGCTGCGCAGCCGAACGCAGCCTCGCAGGCTCGTCAGCTGCTACAAAATCGTGGCGACGCTGTTTTTGCTGTTGGGGGGAGCCTCCCTGGCCCAAGCTTTTGATCTGCAGCAGCTCAGCGATCAGCTGGCCAAACCTGAGGTGATTCACGGCAGCTTCATCCAGGAAAAACACCTGCGCGCCCTGCCCCAACCGCTCACCAGCAAGGGCAGCTTCGTCCTGGCGAAAAACCATGGTCTGCTCTGGCTGCTGAAAACGCCGCTGCAGCAGGACTATCGGATCACCGCCAAGGGCATCGCCCGACGCGACGCCAACGGCTGGCAAATGCTGCCGGGCAAGAGCGCCGGGGCCGAACAGAACCGTTTGTTCCTCGCGGTGCTGCAAGGCGACAGCAGCGGGTTGCAGCGCGATTTCGAACTGTCGCTCAGCGGCGATGCCCAGGACTGGAAGTTGACCCTGATCCCGCGTTCGCTCCTGCTCAAGCAGGTGTTCAACCAGATCAACATCACCGGGGCCGAGTTGGTGCACAGCATCGAACTGCTGGAAACCCAAGGTGACAGCACTCTTTTACGCATGCAGGACAGTACTGGCGCGCAGCCGTTGAGCGACTCGGAGCAACATGACTTTGCCGAGTGAACGCAGGCTCCCGCAGATTTTCCTGATCCTGCTGCTGCTGGTACTGGCCCTTGCCGGCTGGCAATGGCGTGACGGCCCGCCGCTGTCGGCCAATCTGATGGAACTCGTACCGGGCACCGCGCCGGATGCACTGGAATTGCGCGCCGAGCAGCGCATGCAGGAGCCATTGAACCGCGAGATGCTGGTCCTGGTCGGCCACGCTGATCGCCAGCAGGCGGTGGCCATGGCGCAGCAACTCGGCGAGCAATGGCAGGCCAGCGGCCTGTTCGAAAAGGTCCAGTGGAACCTGCAGGCCGACTTGCCGGCGCTGCGGACACAGCTGCTGCAGGGCCGCTTGGCGATGCTGTCGGCAGACGATCGCCAGCAGCTGATCGAGCAGCCCGAAGCGTTCATCCAGCAGCGCGTGCAAAGCTTGTTCGATCCCTTCAGCGGTTTCACTCTGGTACCCAGCCAGGAGGACTGGCTGGGCTTGACCGGACGCATCCAGAACAGTCAGCCGCAGCACGGCGCCGTGCAACTGGATATCGGTAGCGGTGCACTGGTCGCTGACACCGACGGCATGAGCTGGGTGTTGCTGCGCGCGCGCACCACCGGTAACGCGTTCGACATGAAGCTGCCCCTGCAGGTCGCCGACCTGCTTGAAAGCAGCCGTGCCGAAGCCGCCCAGGCCAAGGTGCAGCTACTGGCAGCCAGCGGCCTGTTGTATGCCGCAAACGGCCAGCGGCAAGCCACCCGCGAAATGACCTGGGTCGGCGGCGGTGCCACTATCGGCATTCTGTTGCTGCTACTGCTGGCCTTCCGCCGTTGGCGCGTGCTGCTCGCCTTCGTCCCGGTGCTCGTGGGCATGCTCTTTGGTGCGGTGGCCTGCGTCGCCCTGTTCGGCCATATGCATGTGATGACACTGGTGCTCGGTTCGAGCCTGATCGGCGTCGCGGTCGACTACCCGCTGCATTACCTGTCCAAGAGCTGGAGCCTGAAACCCTGGCGCAGCTGGCCAGCCCTGCGGCTGACCTTGCCCGGCCTGACGCTGAGCCTGATCACCAGTTGCATCGGCTATCTCGCCCTGGCCTGGACGCCCTTTCCAGCACTGACCCAGATCGCGGTGTTTTCCGCAGCAGGTCTGATCGGCGCCTATCTGTGCGCTGTCTGCCTACTACCGGCACTGCTCAAGGGCGTGCAGCTGCGCCCTGCGCAATGGCCCTTGAGTGTTTGCGAAAGCATGCTGCTGTGCCGTGAAGCACTGCTCAAGCGGGCCAGCACCCCACTGTTGTTGGCGCTGCTGGTCGCCTTCTGCGTTGCCGGCCTGCTGCAGCTCGACAGCAAAAACGATATTCGCCAATGGGTCGGCGCCCCTCAGCAGCTCACTGACGAAGCCCAGACCATCGCGCGCATCACCGGCTATCAACCCACCAGCCAGTTCTTCCTGGTGCGGGCAGCCGATCAACAACAACTGCTTGAACGCCAGACCGCGCTGAGTGAACGCCTCGATCAGTTGGTCAACATGGAAAAGCTCCAGGGCTATCTGTCCCTCAATCAACTCGTCGGCCCGCCCGTCGAGCAGCAACAGGTTCGCGAAGCGCTGAACAAGCTGGCGCCGCACTGGCAGCCATTGCTCGATCTCGGCGTGCCTGCCGCAGCATTGCAGGCGGAACTCGAGAGCCTGCGCGCATTGCCGATCCAGGACATTGACTCGGCGCTGCTTGGCCCGCTGGCAGAGCCATACCGAGCGCTGTGGCTGGGGCCGACCGATGATGGCGGCGTGGCGGCCATGGTCAGCCTGCAAGGTTTGAATAATCCCGCGCTGTTGCAGGTTCAGGCACTGGACCTGCCGGGTGTCGAGCTGGTCGATCGCCTGGGTGAATTGAACAGCGTCTTCGCTGCGACCCAGATCAGCGCCGCCGAGCTGAAACTGGCTTCCTGTGTGTTGATCGTGCTGGTACTGATCCTGCCGTTCGGTCTCGGCGGCGCCTTGCGTATCGTCACTCTGCCGCTGCTGGCCGCACTGTGCAGCCTGGCCAGCCTGGGCTGGCTGGGGCAGCCGCTGACGTTGTTCAGCCTGTTCGGCCTGCTGCTGGTGACTGCTATCAGCGTCGACTACGCGATCCTCATGCGCGAACAGGTCGGAGGAGCGCCAGTGAGCCTGCTGGGCACCTTGCTGGCGGCGCTGACCACTTGGCTGTCATTCGGCTTGCTGGCCGTATCGAGCACACCGGCAGTAAGCAACTTCGGCCTGTCGGTGAGCCTGGGGCTGGTGTTCAGCTTCCTGCTGGCGCCTTGGGCCGGTCGCCAGAGTCATGCGGTAGAAACGGCGGAGTCGGTAGCATGATGATCGCCCTGTTCTGGCTCATGGCCCTCGGTTTGTTCGCCCTGGCTACGTCCATCGGGCGCCACTTCGGCCTGATTCCGATCGTCAGCCAGTTGCTTCTGGCAACCGTCGGCCTGCCGTTGTTGATGTACTTCTGGATCGAGCCTGGCTGGGGCCTGAGTGGCGCCCAGCTTATTTCCCCGGCTTGGCTGAAAAATCTCTACAGCCTCGGTTTTGCCCTGTTACTGGGGCATATCCTCAGCGACGTCATCGATCTGCGCCTCGACCGCCAGAGCCTGAAAATTGCTCTGCCGAGCTTTTGCATTCCCTTTGCATGCGGGCTGGCTACCGCGGCCTGGCTGTTGCCCGCGCAGCCGTGGATCAGTTCGCTGGCAGTCGGCCTGCTGTTCGCCATTACCGCGATTCCAGTGCTGTACCTGTACCTGCGGCACATCAATTACCCGAGCGCTGCAACTCGGCGCCTGGTGCAGACCGCCATCCTCATCGACCTCACCTGCTGGACCCTGTTCGCCATCGCCCAGGGCAGCCTGCACTTGAGCAGCCTGCTGCTGCCACTGGCGGGCGCCTGCCTGCCGTTGCTCCTGAGCCTGCTCGGCCTGCGCCAACCGGTGCTGCACAGCGGCTGTTTCTTCGCGCTGCTGGTGGTAGCCGAGCACTTCAAGCTCAATGCGCTGATTCTCGGGATAGGTTACCTGCTGTGCATGGCGGCGTTAAAAGTGCCATTGGTGCTGCCGCTGCCCGCGGCCTGGATGAGTCGATTGCAGACCGGTATCGCGATCCCGCTGATCCTCACATTCGGCATCGTGCAGATCGACGTCCACAGCGCCATGGCCAATCTTGGCTGGGTGCAGCTGGCAGCCTTGCTGGTGTTGCCGATCGCCAGCAAACTGCTGGGCAACTGGCTGGGACTGGGCTGGGCCGGCGCGTCGTTTGAAGGCGCCAGTCGCTGGCGTGAAAGTGTCCTGCTCAACATTCGCGGCTTGAGTGAGATCGTCTTTCTCAACCTGCTGCTGCAACAACACCTCATCAGCCCGGCGTTGTACTTCGCGCTGATGCTGATGGGGCTGATCGCGACATTGCTGCCGGCACTGGTCGGCATGCACCGAATCCCCATGAATATCGCCGCCCCGGCAAGGAACCCCCATGCCAACAATTGAAATGGAACGTCGCCAGGTGGTTGTCATCGGCGCAGGCCCTTCGGGCGCCATCGCCGCCGCCCTGCTTAAACGCAAGGGGCATGATGTGCTGATGATCGAGCGGCAGCATTTTCCCCGCTTCTCCATAGGTGAAAGCCTGCTGTCCCATTGCCTGGACTTCGTCGAGGAAGCGGGCATGCTCGAAGCGGTGAACGCTGCCGGTTTCCAAGTGAAAACCGGTGCGGCGTTTGCCTGGGGCGAGCAGTACAGCGCGTTCGATTTCGGCGACACCTTCAGCAACGGCAAGCCGACTACTTTCCAGGTGTTGCGCGCTGATTTCGACAAGCTGCTGGCCGACCAGGCCGAGCTGCAAGGGGTAGAAATCCGCTACGGCGAAACCATTATCAGCGTCGACGTCGAGCAGGCCAGGCCGCAGCTCGGCGTGCAGCGCGAAGATGGCAGCGAGTACCGCATCGAGGCCGAATTCATGCTCGATGCCAGCGGCTACGGCCGGGTGCTCCCGCGCCTCCTGGACCTTGAGGCTCCATCGAACTTTCCGGTACGCCAGGCCGTGTTCACCCATGTCGAGGACCACATCGACAACCCGGCCTTCGACCGCAGCAAAATCCTCGTCACCACCCATCCGACCCGGCGTGATATCTGGTTCTGGACCATTCCGTTCAGCAATGGCCGGTGCTCGGTGGGCGTGGTCGCGGCGGCGGAACACTTCGAAGGCCGCGCGGATAATCTCGACGACTGTCTGCGCAGCTTCATTGATGAGACCCCAAGCCTGTCCGCAGTGCTCGACAACGCCGAATGGGACACAGCTGCACGGACCATTGGCGGCTATTCGGCTAACGTCAAATCCCTGCACGGGCCCGGCTATGCCCTGCTGGGTAACGCCGCGGAATTCCTCGACCCGGTGTTTTCCTCGGGCGTGACCATCGCGATGCGCTCGGCGAGCATGGCTGCGGCGGTCCTGCACCGGCAACTGCAGGGCGAAACGGTCGACTGGGAAACCGAGTTCGCCATACCGCTCAAGCGTGGGGTCGATACGTTTCGGTGCTACGTGGAAGGCTGGTACGCCGGAACCTTCCAGGATGTGATCTACCATCCAGGCAGCTCTCCCGACATTCGCCGCATGATCAGCGCGATTCTCGCCGGTTATGCCTGGGACGAACGCAACCCGTTCGTTGCCGAACCCAAACGCCGGCTGCGGATGCTGTCGGAGCTGTGCGCAAGGGATGCCACATGAGCTACTTGAGCGACAATTACGTCGAGGAAACCCGCTTCGGGTTCTGGTTCCTGCGCAGCCACACCTGGCAGCACCATGTGTTGCGGGTAGCGATCAAGGATTTGCGCAGCCTGTTCAGCGAGCCTCCGCCGACTCATCCAGTGCTGCTGGATGCCGGCTGCGGCCAGGGCAAGTCGTTCCAGCTACTGCGCCAGACCTTCGAACCGCAGCGTCTCACAGGCCTCGATGCCGACCTGCACAGTCTCGAACTCAGCCGGGAAGAGGCTGCTCGCCAGTGCATCGAAGTGGATTTGATCGGCAGCGATTGCGCGAGCATCCAGCTGCCCGACGCCAGTGTCGACCTGTTGTTCTGTCACCAGACATTCCATCACCTGGTGGAACAGGAACTGGCCCTGGCCGAGTTCTATCGAGTGTTGAAACCGGGGGGTTATCTGCTGTTCGCCGAATCCACCGAGGCTTACATTGATACCTGGGTGATTCGCTGGTTATTTCGTCATCCGATGCATGTGCAAAAAAGTGCTGCCGGGTATCTGCAGATGATTCGCCAACAGGGTTTCGAGTTCGGGCCGCAGAACGTTTCCTATCCGTACCTGTGGTGGAGCCGCGCCAAGGATTTCGGCCTGTTGGAACGCCTGGGCCTGCAACGGCCAAAAGCCGTGGGTGAACGGGTAGAAACCCTGGTCAATGTGGTTGCGCGCAAACCGCTTGAAGGGTGTTCCTGATGATTCGTTTTCTGTTGCTCGGTTGCATCCTGCTGCTGGGCGCCTGCACCAGCCGGGCGCCGTTGCCCGAGCAGACTCCCGACTTGCCTCTGCCCCTGCAACTGCATATCCAGCGCCTGCAAGCGGACCAGCGCCTGGATTGGGTGCTGGTGATCCAGCGTGAAGGCTCCGGCATTCGCTGGTCGATGATGGACTTGCTGGGTATTCCCCAGGCCCGGCAGAAACTGGTGGACGGCGAATGGCACGCCGACGGCCTGCTGCCGCCCAATGGGGAAGCGCGGGAATTGTTCGCCGCGCTGCTGTTTGCGCTGACACCGCAGGCCCAGCTGCAAGGCAACTACCCCGCCGCGTGGCAACACGGTGCGCAACGGTCGTTGCCCGAGCGTTGGGACGTGCGTTATGCCCAACCGCAAAACTTCCAACTGACCCTGCCCGAGGGTCCGGAGTATCAGGTCACACCCCTGAGTGGGGACGCGCCATGACGGCTTACTTGAACGCCCTTGGGCTCGTCTGTGCGTTGGGCCGCGGCCAGGACGAAGTCAGCCGCAATCTGTTTGCCGGCGACTGCTCCGGAATGCGCGACGAAGCCGGCTGGATTGTCGATCGTACGTTGCCTGTGGCGGCCGTACAGGGCGAACTTGCCGCGATCCCGGCCCACCTGGCCGAGCAAGGCAGCCGCAACAATCAGTTGCTGCTGGACGCAGCCCTGCAAATTCGCGAAGAAGTCGACCAGGCGATCAATACCTACGGCCGCGATCGCATCGGCGTAGTGCTGGGCACCAGCACTTCAGGCATAGCCGAAGCCAGTCGTGGCCTGGCCCATTACATCCGGGAAGACGTGTTTCCCACTGACTACAACTACCAGCAACAGGAACTCGGCGCACCGGCCAACTTCCTCGCCGACTGGCTGCAAACGAGCGGTCCAGCCTATGTGATCTCCACCGCCTGCACTTCAAGCGCCCGGGCCCTGATGAGCGCCCAGCGCCTGTTGAACATGGGGCTGTGCGATGCGGTGCTGTGCGGCGGAGTCGACAGCCTGTGCAAGCTGACCCTCAACGGTTTCTCGGCACTGGAGGCTGTGTCCGGACAGCGCTGCAACCCTTTTTCAGTCAATCGCAACGGGATCAACATCGGCGAAGCAGCCGTGCTGTTTTTGATGACCCGAGCGGCCAGCAGCAGTTCGTCGATTGCCCTGCTGGGCAGCGGTGCAAGTTCCGATGCCCACCATATTTCCGCTCCCGAACCCACTGGCCGCGGCGCCCTGCAAGCGATGCGCAAGGCCCTGGGTCGAGCGAGCCTGCAACCGGAGCAGATTGCCTACCTGAACCTGCACGGTACTGCCACACAACATAATGATTCGATGGAAAGCCTGGCGGTGACAACGCTGTTCCCAAGTGGCGTGCCCTGCTCGTCGACCAAGCCGTTGACCGGTCACACCCTCGGCGCCGCTGGCGCCCTGGAAGCGGCGTTCTGCTGGTTGAGCCTGAGCGCCAACAACCAACAGCACGCCTTGCCTCCACATGTCTGGGACGGCCAGCCCGACCCCGCATTGCCGCAGCTGAAATGGGTGACCGCAGCGAATCGCCTGTCGTCCATTGCACCCCGCTACCTGATGAGCAATTCCTTTGCCTTTGGTGGCAACAACGTCAGCCTGATAATCGGAGACGCACCATGACCGACTGGCCGCTCGCCGAATTGCTGCCCCACGCTGGCGACATGATCCTGATCGAACAGATCCTGTCGTTCGATGAGGAACAGATTCATACCCGCCTGACGGTAAGACCCAACGGCCTGTTCAACCGCCCCGACGGCAGCTTGCCTGCCTGGGTCGGTATCGAGCTGATGGCCCAGAGTGTTGCCGCCTATGCCGGCTGCCACGCCCGCCAGCGCGGTGATGCAATCGCCCTGGGTTTTCTGCTCGGTACACGCAAATTCGAATGCAATGTCGAACATTTTCCAGTCGGCACCGAGCTGACCATCCACGGCCTGCGCTCGCTGGAAGATGAGAACGGCATGGGCGTGTTCGAATGTCATATCAATGCCCCCGGCATCCACGCCACCGCTCGTCTGAACGTGTTCCGTCCGCCTCAGGCCGCGCAATATCTTGATGAATCGAAGGAGTCCAGTCATGACTGAGTCCGTACTGGTCACCGGCTCCAGCCGTGGTATCGGCCGCGCCATCGCCCTGCGCCTGGCGCAGGCCGGGCATGACATCGTGCTGCATTGCCGCAGCGGCCTGGCGGAAGCTGGCGCAGTGAAGGCCGAAGTTGAAGCCCTGGGCCGCAACGCCCGCCTCCTGCAGTTCGATGTTTCCGACCGCGCCAGTTGCAAGGCGGTCCTTGAAGCCGACGTTGAGGTGCATGGTGCTTATTACGGCGTGGTGCTCAACGCCGGGCTGACCCGCGACGGTGCATTTCCCGCGCTGAGCGAGGATGATTGGGATGTGGTGATGCGCACCAACCTGGACGGTTTTTATAACGTGCTGCACCCGGTGATGATGCCGATGATCCGTCGTCGCGCGGCTGGACGCATTGTCTGCATCACCTCGGTATCCGGGTTGATCGGCAACCGTGGCCAGGTCAACTACAGCGCCTCCAAGGCGGGCCTGATCGGTGCGGCAAAAGCGTTGGCGATAGAGCTCGGCAAGCGCAAGATCACCGTCAACTGTGTCGCGCCCGGGCTGATCGACACGGCGATGCTCGATGAAAACGTGCCGGTGGAAGAACTGATGAAAATGATCCCCGCGCAGCGCATGGGCACCCCGGAAGAGGTGGCCGGCGCGGTGAATTTCCTGATGTCGGCGGAAGCGTCGTACATCACCCGCCAGGTTCTGGCAGTCAACGGAGGCCTGTGCTGATGAAGCGTGTCGTCGTCACCGGCATGGCCGGTATCACCTCATTGGGCAGCGACTGGGCGACCATCGCCGGCCATTTCGCGGCCAACCGCAGCGGTATCCGCCGGATGGACGAGTGGGACCGGTTCACCGAACTCAACACACGCCTGGCCGGGCCGATCGACGACTTCAAGATACCGAGCCACTGGACCCGCAAGCAGCTGCGCAGCATGGGCCGGGTATCGCGCCTGGCGGTAGGAGCTGCGGAGCAGGCATTGGCCGACGCCGGCTTGCTGGGCGATGAATCGATCAAGGACGGACGCATGGGCGTGGCCTGTGGTTCGTCCACGGGCAGCACCGACGAGATCAAGGCCTTCGGCAATATGCTGCTCAACTCGGTGGCCGAGGGGCTCAACGCCAATTCCTACGTGCGCATGATGCCGCACACCACGGCGGCGAACATCAGCATCTTCTTCGGCCTTACCGGCCGCCTGATTCCCACCTCCAGCGCCTGCACCAGCGGAAGCCAGGGCATCGGCTACGCCTACGAATCGATCAAGTTCGGGCGCCTGCCGCTGATGCTCGCAGGCGGTGCCGAAGAGCTGTGCCCCACCGAAGCCATGGTCTTCGACGCGCTCTACGCTACCAGCCTGAAAAACGACGCCCCGCAGACTACGCCACGCCCCTACGACAAGGCTCGTGATGGCCTGGTCATCGGTGAAGGCGGCGGTATGCTGGTGCTTGAAGAGCTGGAACATGCGCTGGCGCGCGGCGCACGCATTCACGCCGAACTGGTCGGCTTTGGCAGCAACGCAGACGGTCAGCACACGACCCGTCCAGAGCAGGTCACCATGCGCCGAGCCATGGAACTGGCCCTTGAAGATGCCGGGTTGCAACCCGCTGACATCGGCTATGTGAACGGCCACGGCACCGCCACCGAACAAGGCGACATCGCCGAGACACTGGCGACCAGCGCGCTGTTTGGCGAACACATGCCTATCAGTTCGCAGAAGAGTTTCCTCGGCCACACCCTCGGCGCCTGTGGCGCATTGGAGTCCTGGTTCAGCATCGAGATGATGAACAGTGACCTGTATGCCCATACCTTCAATCTGGACGACATCGACCCACACTGCGGCAAGCTCGATTACCTGCGCGGCGAGTTTCGGCAGATGAGTAACCAGTATGTGATGAACAATAATTTTGCGTTTGGCGGGGTGAATACGTCGCTGATTTTCCGGCGCTGGTCTTGAGCGGCTGATAGTCGCCCAAAACCAAAAGATCGCAGCCTTCGGCAGCTCCTACGGGGCGATTTTTGTCACCCGGCAGGAGTTGGCGAAAGCTGCGATTTTTTGTTGTTAATACAGGCCAGTCGACCGGGGCAGTCAACAACACACACGACCGCCATCGGGTCCAAGGATGGGGAAAACCTGACCGAATGGCAGCCATGGTGCTGTCAAAACCCCGGGCGATTGGTCCCGATCACTGGATACCAGTGACTCACCCAACTTACCGACCACCCCCAAAACCAACAAGTCAGCGGGTTCCGGTGTTGTTGTAGGTAAAGGCTCCTGAATGCGTGGCTTTGGGATGTCAGAGATTTCCAGGTTGGCAGCAGGTCACGCCTCGAGCGGTTCAACCTTCCTCGTCAACAACTCCACAAACGCTCTCGCCATCGGCGATTTCTGATCCTTGCGCTGCACCAGCCACACCGCCGATACGGCCGCCGGATCCAGCAATGGCCGGTACACCACACCGTCGATCCGCATTCGCTGATAAGACGCCGGCAGCACCGAAACGCCCAATCCTGCGGCCACCAGGCCGATGATGGTCATGGCCTCGCCAGCCTCCTGGGCGAAGTGCGGGCTGAAGCCGGAGTCACGTGCCAGGCTCAGCAGTTGGGCGTACAGGCCGCTGCCATAGCTGCGCGGGAAGAACACAAAAGGTTCGAGGGCCAGCGCTGACAGGAACAGGCCTTCCTCGCTGCCGCTCGCCAGCGGATGTTTGGAGCTGAGCACCGCGACCAGCGGCTCGCTCATCAGTTCGACCACGCTTAGGGAATCGGGCAGTCCCAGCGGGCGCATGATGCCGACTTCAATCGACTCATCCACCAGCGCCTCGGCCACCTGGGTGCTGCTCATCTCCCGCAGATTCAGGTGTACCGCCGGGAAGCGCTGGCGAAACGAGAAAATCGCCTGGGGGATGGTCGAGTTAAACGGCGCCGATGAGGTGAAGCCGATTTTCAGCTCCCCCAGTTCGCCCAATTGCGCCCGACGGGCGACATCGGCAGCTTTGTCGACCTGCGCCAGCACCAGGCGCGCCTCCTGCAGGAACAACCGACCAGCCTCGCTGAGCTCGACCCGACGATTGGTTCGCTCGAACAAGCGCGCGCCCACCTCTTGCTCCAGCGCTTGAATCTGCTGGCTCAAGGGCGGTTGCGAAATGCCCAGCACCTGTGCGGCGCGGCCGAAGTGCAGTTCTTCGGCGACGGCAATGAAGTAACGCAAATGACGCAATTCCATGAAAAACCTCATTAGGTCGCAAAAGCTCTTAAACAGGTCGAACAATATATTGGATTGAATCATTAGGCAGCTATATGCTTTTTTCATTGCCTGACCGGCTACCCGTTCCCGAGGTCCGAAGTGAAAACTGTTGTCGCTCCACTCGCCCATGAAGTCCCGCCTGCCACGGACGATGTCGTTGCCGAGTTCAAGGAAATCTACATCGAGAAAGGCACGCCGATGTTCATGCGCACGGTTCTCGCGCTGTTCTGTGGCGGCTTTGCGACGTTCGCCCTGTTGTATTGCGTGCAACCGATGATGCCGCTGCTGTCCCACGAGTATTCGATCAATGCGGCCCAGAGCAGCCTGATCCTCTCGGTGGCCACCGGCATGCTCGCTATCGGCCTGCTGATCACCGGTCCCATCTCGGACCGGGTTGGGCGCAAACCGGTAATGGTCGCGGCGTTGTTCGCGGCGGGTTTATGCACCATCGCCAGTTCGATGATGCCGAGCTGGCACGGCGTGTTGCTGATGCGTGCGCTGATCGGCTTGTCCTTGAGCGGCCTGGCGGCTGTGGCCATGACCTATCTGAGCGAAGAAATCCACCCGCAGCACATCGGGCTCGCCATGGGCCTGTACATCGGCGGCAACGCGATTGGCGGGATGAGCGGTCGCTTGATCACCGGGGTGTTGATCGACTTCATCAGCTGGCACGCGGCGATGCTGGTGATCGGCGGCCTGGCGTTGATTGCGGCGGCGCTGTTCTGGAAAATCCTGCCCGAGTCGCGCAACTTCCGTCCGCGCTCGTTGCACCCGCGCAGCCTGATTGACGGCTTTACCATGCACTTTCGCGACGCCGGTTTGCCGCTGCTGTTCCTTGAAGCCTTCGTATTGATGGGCGCCTTTGTCACCCTGTTCAACTACATCGGTTATCGCCTGCTGGCAGCGCCGTACAACATGGACCAGGTATTCGTCGGCCTGCTCTCGGTGGTGTACCTGTCGGGCATCTACAGTTCGGCGAAAATCGGCGCCCTGGCGGACAAACTTGGCCGCCGCAAAGTGCTCTGGTCGACCATCGTCATGATGCTCGGCGGCCTCGCACTGACAATGTTCACGCCACTGCCTCTGGTGATCATCGGCATGCTGATCTTCACCTTCGGCTTCTTCGGCGCGCACTCGGTGGCGAGCAGCTGGATTGGCCGGCGAGCAACCAAGGCGAAGGGGCAAGCGTCTTCGCTCTACTTGTTCAGCTACTACGCTGGATCGAGCATTGCCGGCACTGCTGGCGGCGTGTTCTGGCACCTGGGCGGGTGGAACGGAATAGGGTTGTTTATCGGCACGCTGCTGGTAATCGCGTTGCTGGTGGCATTGAAACTGGCGAAGTTGCCGCTGTTGCCCGGCAATAACTCGACTACCTGAGCACCGCCCGCGCTTGCAGGACGCCGTCGCGTTTTTCCAGGGTCAGTGACTGCAGGGCGACACCGCCACGCTCAACGCTGTCCAGCCACTGCAGCAGCGCTTCAGGGCTGCCGCTGATGGTCAGCCGCAGAAATTCGTTGTCACTGTCCATCTGATGAATGTCGAGCCCCGCTGCGCTAGCGCCTTCACTCACCCGCAAGGACAACGGCTGGTCAGCACCGGCGACGATAATGCGCGGTTGAGCGTGCTGTAGCTGGGTGCGCAGTCCAAGTTGCTGCTGATAATGCCGCTCGGCGCTTTCCAGGCGCAGGCGGCTCGGTTGCCAGATCAGGCTGTAACCCGCAAAGATCAGCAAAACCACCACCATCGCCAGCAACAACCGCTGCTCACGCGCGCTGATGCGCTGCCAGATCTGCTTCATGCTTCGTCCTCCACGCTGAGGGTGGCGTGCACCCGGTCCGCTGTCTTGTTCGCGCTGTCCAGCCGGACCGGCATGCCTTGCTGCCGCCCTCGTTCACGCAACTGTTCAAGCTCGGCGAAACTGTTGGCGGTCAGCTGAATTTTCCAGCCCTCCCCGGCACGCAGTTCTATGCGCCGGACTTCGACCGAGCTGGCGCCGATGACTTGTTCGACCAGTGTGAGCAAGCCGCTGATACGAGTGCTTCGGGGTTGCGCAGGCTGGTGTTGCAGCACTTGGAGTTGAGTTGCCATATCCACGGTGCGGGGCTGGCCAGGATAAAGGGTGTTGAACTGCTGCTCGTTCTGCAGCGCGAGCTGGCGACTTTCGCCCTCGACAAACCGAATGCGCACTTCACTGGCAGCCCAGGTCAGCAGCAAGGACGCGACCAACGCCGATGCGCCGAGTCGCCACGGCAGAGGTCGACGGTTCGGGGCGAAACCGCCCTGCAACAGATTGATGGCGTGCGCGGGACGAGTTTTCAGGCATTGATTGAAGAAGGCATCAGCCTCATCGCCATCGAACCAATGGATGTCCGCCGGCAAGATCGGCTCCAGCGTTTTCAACTCCCCGTGCGCCAATACCATGCGGGCCGGTAACGCCCCACCCAGCAGCCATCGACCCAGGAAGCGCACACCGAGGGGGCGATCGGCGGGCAACATATCGGCATCTACCTGCGCGCTGCGCAACTGGATAGCCGACTCGGCCAGCAACGCCAGCACCTCGGCCATTCGTGCCCGGTCAACGACCATCAGCGGATAGCGCCCGTCAATGTCCCGCGTCCCCACGCTGAGGTGCAGGTGTTCCAGCAGGTCGCTCAGCTGATCTTCCACGGCAAACGCTAGAGCCTGAACCCCAGGCGCGCGCCGGGAAGGCCACGGCTCGGTGCGCACCCAGCTGCACATGTCCATAGGCACCAGCAGATCGACCGACTGCCCCGCGAGCACCACTGCAGCTTGATGCAGAGGCATCGGGGTGCCCTGATGCAGCGCCGACCAGACACGACACGGCCAGTCCGCCGAAGGCGCCGCCAGGCCTTCGGCCGTCAGATAGAGCCAGCTGTTCATCGCGGGACCTCGTTGGCAATCGCCGAAAGAAAACGTCGTTGCAGAACTTTCCATTCCTGCGTTTTGGCATCGCGCTCGACATCCGTGGCCAGGCGCAGGACGCGCCCGCCCTGGGTAACTTCCACGTTGATGCGGAACCAGCGACTGGTGATGCCCAGCCCATGACTGCTCAGCCCCAGCCCCGAGACCAGCGGGTCTTGAGTAAACGCCTGGACACTGCCCCAGGCGGCGCTGGATGCCTGACGGACCAGCGATTCGGCAGTCGCGGCATCCAGCTCACCGAGCATGCTCAATAGCAGCGCCGGCGCGGTGTTGATGTTCAGCGCAGCCTCGATGGGCAGCAGTGACACCCAGGGCTCCAGTTCGCGCAAGCGCTGATCGTCCACGCCTGGCAGCAGGCGCAGCTGGCTCAATTCGCGCAAAGCCCCCACCTGAGCCAGCTGCGTAGGCGCCAGACCGAGCGCCGCCTGCAAGCGCTGCCAGCGGTTCAGCGTGACCTGATCGATCTGGCCCGCCACCAGTAATGTATTAAGGTTGAACCGGCCGCCCAGGTCTTCGATATCGACACGCACCTGCGCCTCCTCGTTGCCAAAATCAGGCGGCAGCAGAGCCCACGCCTGTGTGCGGTCAACGGTCTTGTTCGAGGTCTGCACGGAGTCTTGCAACACCAGCAGCGCCCGGGTCTCCGCGCCTGATGCGAGCTGGCGCAGGTCGATCTGCAGCAGCTGTTGCCCACTGCTTTGCAGCAACAGGTGATGACTGCGCAGCAAGCCACCTGTGATCAACAACGCCAGGCTCATGACCAGCAAGACACTGATCAACGCGAAGCCATCTGGGCGCTGGATCACCGCTGCGCGCCCGGCAACAGCAGCACCCGGCGCATGGCCTCGAACCGTCCGACCGTGACCAGCACTTCCAGGGCCATTGGGGTTTTTATGCCGGGTCCTGAAGCCCAATCGCTGCTCCATCCAGCACCGCTGTCGTACACCCGCCAGCGCAGTTGCCGGACATTACCGAGCAACCTCTGCCGCTGCACGGTTTGCGCGCCCTCCGCCTGGCTGTCGCGCCAGAGCACGCCTTTGTCCAGGCGATAGGTGAGCGTTTGGCGCCCGCTGCGCGGTTGATCCAGCGGGTTGCGCCAGTTGCTGCGCTGCAGTTGCAATACGTTCTGCCTGAGCAGCAGAGGTTGCTCGGTAACGTGCATCACATCCCGCTCAATGACCGCCATGGCGCGCTGCAGGCTGCGCAGTTCGCGCTCATGCGCTGCAGTTCCTTGCTGCACCCGCAGCACCCCATCAAACAATTTCCAGCTCGCGAGCCCGAGCAAGGTAAAAATCGCCATGGCGATAACCAGCTCCAGCAGGGTGAAACCCTTCTGCCTAGTCTGCATGGCGAGATACCCAGCCACTGGCACGATGCAGGGTCGGTCCGCGTTCTTTCAGACTCACTTCGACATCCAGCCTGAACAGGCGCGGATCACTGGAGCGGCTGACCTGCTCGCGCACTACCCAATGGCGGCGCCCCATGCTGACGGTCTGCTGCTGTTGGCCCAGGGTCAGCGCAGGTTGCAGGTGCAATTCGTTCAACCGGTTATCCGCCACCCACGCCGAGAAAACCCGCTGTTCGATATCACTCGTCTGCCTCACCACATACTGACTCGCAGACAGCACAGCTGCTGCCAGCGTGGCAAAAACCACCAAGGCGATCATGATTTCCAGCAAGGTAAAGCCCCGCTGCGGCGACCTGAAAAGCTGACTAGCCATCGATCCGCACCTCGCCGATGCCGTCACTGGAAAGACTCAACCAGGTGGTATTGGCGGTCATGAACGTCAGGGTAAAAGCGCTGGTTTCGTCGCTGCTGAGCGCCAGCAACTGCGGCGGCCCTTCGTCGGCACCCAGGCTGGAAAACCCTCCGTCCAGTTCCAGGTGCAACCGCAGGTTATCCGGCCAGGGATAGAAGGCCGTTATCGTTTCCCACCCCTGACCCGCCAAGCGCATGCCCCGGTAGCCGTTGGCGCTCAGGCGCATGCCGTACTCCAGGCCATCCAGCACCGCCCGCTCACGCAACTGGTGAATCAGGCTGACGATGTTGTCTGCCTCCTGCCGCGCCTGGCGCGCCGGATTCTGGCCCATGGCGAGGCTGACCATGCCTAGCAGGATGCCGATCAGCACAATGACAATCATCAGCTCAAGTAACGTGAAGCCGTCGCTGCGGGGAGGCATCGGTCAGGGACTCCAGTTGCCGATTTCGGCGGCGTGACCTTCGCCACCTACGGCACCGTCGGAGCCCAGGGAGAACAGGTCGTAACCGCCATCGATCGCGTGCACGCCCGGATTGAGGTACTGATAAGGGCTGCCCCAGGGGTCAACAGGCATGCTCTTCAAATAGCCCTGGGGGTTCCAGTTGCGGGCAGCCGGCATCCCCGATGGGCGTTTGATCAAAGCCTCCAGGTTTTGCTGGGTCGAGGGGTATTGATGGTTGTCGAGTCGGTACATTTCCAGGGCCGTGGCAATCGCCTGGATGTCGATTTTTGCCGCAGTAACCTTGGCCTGGTCCGGGCGGCTCATGAACTGCGGGACCACGATGGCGCCCAGTACGCCAATGATCACTACCACCACCATGATTTCGATCAGGGTAAAACCGCGCTGGGCACGGGAGCTGTTTGTATGTAGAGCTTGCATGGATCAATTCACCAATTGGTTGAGGCTGAGAATCGGAAGCAGGATGGCCATGACGATCAGCAGCACGACGCCGCCCATCAACACCAACATGGCTGGCTCGAACAGGCTGACTACCAGGGCGATGCGCGCCGCCAGGCTGCTTTCCTGCTGCTCGGCAGCCCTGGCCAACATTCGGTCGAGTTCGCCAGCGCGTTCGCCGCTGGCGATCATGTGGAGCATCATCGGCGGGATGTCGCCGCTGAGTTCGAGGCCACGGGTCAGGGTGCCTCCCTCACGGACCGAGCGCGCAACCTCGACCATGCGGGCGCGGATCGTCAGGTTGCCGATGACGGCCGCAGCAATTTCCAGCGCGTCCACCAAGGGCACGGCGCTGCTGCCAAGAATCGCCAGGGTGCTGGCAAAGCGAGCAGCTTCCATCGCCCGCAGCACGTCGCCCATCACCGGCACTTTCAGCGCCAGTCGATGCCAGCGCAGGCGCCAGGCTGACTTGCGCAAACTCCAGCGCCACAGGCCAAGCAGCATCGCCAGCCCGGTAAGCAGCCACAGGAAATGCTCACGCAGGCCGTTGCTCACGCTGATCAGCGCCTGGGTCAGCCAGGGCAGTGGCTGGCCGCTGTCGACGAAAATTTTCACGACGTCCGGCACCACGAACCCGAGCAGAAATCCGACGATCGCAACGCTGGCCAACATCAGGATCAAGGGGTAAACCAGCGCCATCTGGATTTTTTGCCGTGAGGCCTGGCGCGCCTGTGTATAGGCCGCCAGCTGTTCGAGCACCTGGCCCAGATGCCCGGAACGCTCACCTGCGGCGACCGTGGCCCGGAACAACTCGGGGAATGCCCGAGGGAACTGACTCAGTGCTGAGGCCAGGGCTTGTCCCTCCATCACGCGGCTCCTGACTGCCGACAGCAGTCCGGCGACTTTGCGCTTTGTGCTCTGTTTTGCCACCGCCTCCAGCGCCTCCTCCAGGGGCAGGCCGGCCTGGACCAGCGTGGACAATTGCAGCGTCAACAAAGCAAGCTCGGCGGCGTTCAGACGGTCGCTACGAATCCGCAGGCCGGTGCCTTCACGAGCGTTGAGTTCATTGAGCTTGAGCGGCCATAACCCACGTTCGCGCAGCAGCTGGCGAGCATGCCGGGCACCGTCGGCTTCCAGCCGGCCTTTGCAGACTCGACCATGGGCATCGTGGGCGCGGTAATCGAAGGTGGGCACGGCTAGTCCTCCTGGGTCACGCGCAGCAACTCATCGAGACTGGTGAGACCATCGAGCACCCGCTGCCGGCCATCCTGGAACAGGCTGCGCGAGGCCTTGCGTGTCTCGTTGATCAACGTCTGCTCGCTGGCGTTCTGGTGGATCAACGCCGAAATGGAGGGGGTCACAACGAGCAGTTCGTAAATACCGATACGCCCGCGATAGCCGTGCTGGCAATGTTCGCAACCCATGGGTTTGAACAGCTGCGGCGGCAGTGCAACATCCGCCCCCAGACGCTCACAGGCTGGCGCATCCGCGCAATACGGCACCTTGCAATGGGGGCAGAGGGTTCGCAGCAGGCGCTGGGCGAGAATGCCCACCAGTGACGACGCCAGCAGGTAGGCATCGACGCCCATGTCGACCAGCCGGGTCACCGCGCCGACCGCGCTATTGGTGTGCAGGGTCGACAGCACGAGATGCCCGGTCAGCGACGCCTGGACGGCGATCTCGGCTGTCTCGCGGTCGCGGATCTCGCCAACCATCACCACGTCCGGATCCTGACGCAAGATCGCTCGCAGGCCACGGGCGAAGGTCATGTCGACCTTGGGATTGACCGGCATTTGCCCTACCCCAGGCAGGTGATATTCGATGGGGTCCTCGACCGTGAGAATGTTCCGTGTCTGGTCATTCAGGCTGCTCAAGGCTGCATACAGACTGGTGGTCTTGCCCGATCCGGTGGGTCCCGTGACCAACAGAATGCCGTGGGGTTTGCCGAGCAATTGCCCCAGCGCCGCGAGGGTATCGGCCGGCATGCCCAGCCGCTGCAAGTCCAGGCGCCCGGCCTGTTTATCCAGCAGGCGCAGCACCACTCGTTCGCCATGAGCCGAAGGCAGCGTGGACACCCGCACATCCACTTCATGACCCGCCAGCCGCAGGGCCATGCGGCCGTCCTGGGGAATGCGCTTTTCGGCGATATCCAGCCGCGCCATGACCTTGATCCGTGATACCAGCAAGTTGGCCAGTTCACGTTTCGGCCGCAGCATCTCGCGCAGTTGCCCATCGATGCGCATGCGCACCGACAGGTACTGCTCGAAGGTTTCCAGGTGCACATCCGAGGCATGCTCGCGCACCGCTTCGCTGAGTAGCGCGTTGATCAGGCGGATGATTGGCGCATCGCCCTGCTGCTCCAGCAGGTCGGCGGTTTGCGGCACCTGGTCGACCAGGCTCAGCAGGTCCAGCTCATCATCCAGCCCGAGCGCGACCTGTTCTGCGGCGCTCTGACCTTCGCGGTAGGTCGACGCCAGGCGCAGGGCAAACTCATCGGCGCCGAGGATCTGCAGGGGCAGATCACGGCCGCAGGCTCGGCGCGCCTCTGCCAGGGCTGTGAGCGGCGTATCGATGCGCAGCCCGACACCCTCATCGTCGATCAGCAAACCAAAACGCCGGGCGAAACCGAATGGCAATGCTCGCTCGTTCACGGCTTCACCGGCGCGGGCTGGCGCAAATCGAACATTGGCGCATCACCTGTCGGCTCGAACAGCTGTCGGGCATCCGCCGGCAACAGCAGCGAATTATTGCCGCGCGCGCCCGGTTTGCTCAGGTCGCGCAGCGCGTTGTAACGCTGGTCACTGACCTCGGACAGATCCGCCTTGGTGCGCACAATGGTCGGGCGCAAAAAAACCATCAGGTTGCTTTTGGTCTGGGTGTCGCGCTTCCAGCGAAACAGCGCGCCAAGATAAGGAATGTCCCGCAGCAGGGGCACACCGCTCTGCTGGGTCCGAACACTGTCCCTGATCAACCCGCCGATCACGATAATCTCGCCGTCATCGGCCAGGATGGTGCTCTTGAGCGCCCGCTTGTTGGTGATGAGGTCCGCGGAGTCGACGCCGGACACCGTCGGCGCGATATCCGAAACCTCTTGCTCTACCTCCAGCCGCAGAGTCGAACCCTCGTTGATGTAGGGCTTGATCTTCAGGCTGATGCCCACGTCCTTGCGCTCGACCGTCGTGAACGGATTGTCCGCACCGTTGCTGTTGGTGGCGTAGGAGCCGGTCTTGAACGGCACGTTCTGGCCGACAATGATCTCTGCCTCCTGATTATCCAGGGTCAGCAGGCTGGGTGTGGACAGCAGGTTGCTGCGGGTACTGCTGGCCAGGGCTGATATCAACGCGCCGAAGCGATCACTGCCCAGTTGCAGGATGGCGCCTTCCGGTGCTGATTTTTTCTCATCGAACGTCAGCCCGCCGACAATTGGGATGTCCGTGCCGGGGAAGTTGAGGAAGCCCTTGGCGTCGCCGGTACGAAGTCCCCACTGGACGCCCACGGCCTCGGCAATGTCCCCGGAGATCTCGACAATCGCGGCGTGAATCAGCACCTGGGCGCGAGGTTGGTCCAGTTGTCGCACGATGTTTTCAATGGTGCGGATCTGCGCGGGCTCGGCAATCAGCACCAGTGCATTCTGACTTTCGTCGGCCTTGATCATGAAAGTGGGAGCGGTCGCAGGTTCCCGCGCGCTGCTCGCTACGGAGACCTGTTTCTTGGCCTGGCCCAGGCTTTCCAGCACCTCGGCCAACTGCTTGGCATCGCTATAGCGCAAACGGATAACCCTGGCGTTGTCGAGCGTTGCGGTGGCCGGCGTATCAAGGCTGCTGGCCAGTTCCAGCAGACGTTTGCGAACGGCCGCAGGGCCAATGAAAATCAGGCGATTGGTCCGTGGGTCTGCCAGCACCTGAATCGTGGTATCGGTGTTGCGCTTGCCCAGAGTCGCTTCGATCACCTGCGCCACATCGGCCGCCTGCGCGTGATGCAGCAGTAACATGGCATGCTGATTGTTCTGCCCTGCGTCCAATTGGCGAACGACCTGGCTGATGCGTTGCACATTCGCAGCGGAGTCGGTAATCACCACGGCGTTGGCCGACACCGACGGACCGACGTAACCATTGGTCGAAACCAGGGGCCGCAGCAGGCCCGCAATGTCGGCGGCACTGCTGGTGTTCAACTCCAGAACCCGAGTGACGAATTGCGAACCCGTGGCCGTTGTAGCCGTGGCCTGGCCAGCACGGGTTTTCGCGTCGGTCACCGGGGTAATCAGGATGCGGTCGCCCTCGTCGATCACGGTGAAGTTGTGGGCGTCGAGCACCGAGTAGAACAACCGCCGCACGCCTTCGCGATCAAGTGCCTGCTGGGACATCACGGTGATGCGCCCGGTAACTCGCGGGTCCAGTACGACCGTGGTGCCGAGGATCCCCGAGATTTCTTCGACGATGTCCCGCAACTCGGCGTTATTCATCGCCACCTGCCATTTTTCGCCCTCGGCATGAAGTGCGCCGGGAAGACTCGCCGCAACCAGAATGGCTAGTAAAAACATGGCCCGCAGGGTCTGCGCACCAGTGAAGCTGTTCATCGGTTTCATCAC
This sequence comes from Pseudomonas sp. RIT-562, assembly GCF_026241895.1. Classification (GTDB taxonomy): domain Bacteria; phylum Pseudomonadota; class Gammaproteobacteria; order Pseudomonadales; family Pseudomonadaceae; genus Aquipseudomonas; species Aquipseudomonas mandelii_F. The sequence continues at coordinate 308,678 of NZ_JAPJIV010000003.1, forward strand.
TCTGCCGGCCCGGAAATCGGGCGTAGAAAACGCGCGGGAACCCGCGCAGTGTGTGGCGCCTCCTGCAACTCGAACCGACGCAGAAAACGCCCAGCCGAGGGCTGCAACTTCAGGAGTTCCTCTCGCCCTTTGTTCCACAACACCACCTGACCCGGCTCGACCCGCCGCAGCACGCTGCCGCCGGGCAAGGGGTCGCCGACCTGATACATGCGAGCCCCTTGAGAGTCGGCCAGCAGCGCCTTGGACAGGCCGCTGGTAATCACGAAACTGGCCTGCAAAGCCAAGGATTCCGTGCTTGCCTGGCGTGTTGCATCGGTGGTGAAGCCCAGTACGGTGGCCACGGCCGTGGCATCGAGTTCTTCTCGGCCAGGCACAGTTGAGTTCGAAACGGCTGCAGGTGCTGGCGTGATGACACTTTGGCGAAAGCGCCACTCCTGCCACACCAGAAATGCGGAGTAAGCCACCGGTATAACCAGCAGCAAGCTTTTGCCAAGAACGACCAACGCCCGTGCATATCGCCCAGAGGAGAACTTCATGACAGGTGTACTCGTTCCAGTGATGGAAGACCTTCAGGCGATCCCTCAAGGACCGCCCGAAGTACTACGGAGAGGGGACTAGATTTTGTCCCACGCCATATGCCAGTGAGCACCTACACCCGGCTCAAAGCCGTTGGCGGACGGGCTGTATTGCTTGCAGTAACCGGATTCGGGGAACGGTTTGCACTGGAAGACTTCACCGGTTTTGGGTTGCAGCACCTTGGTGCCAGCGGTGTATTGAGCCAGGCCTTCAGGGAAAACGAAGTCGTGATCGACGCCTGCGCCTTCTCCCGTCAGCGTGGTCACCTGGGTATCCTGGCGAGTCGTACGGCCGTCTAGGGTTGTACCAACCAGGGTCAGGGTATGAGCGCCAGGGTTGCTGCGTACATCCATCGAGAGCCATGTCGGGCCGCTATCAGCCTGAACCGAAGTGGTGCCCACTTGCTTGTTGTGCTCATCGAACAAAGTCGCTTCGATGTTCATCTTGCGGTTGGAAATGATGCTGAAGTCGACTTTGGTCAAGCCTTTGTCCAACACGTATTGTGGCTGCTGCGAAGCGATCGACAGACGCGCCGCCGCATCGTCCTTCATGTCCAGCTGCACTTCGTAGCGGGTGACACCACTGTCCTTCTGCGCGTAGAGGCTGTTGTTGCCTTTCACCGGCTCGATATTGCCCTGTTCATCACGCACACCAGCGCGCACCAGGGTGTGGGTCCCGTTGATTTTTTCCGCGAGCTTGAACGCCCAGTTGTTAGGCAGGCCTTGCTCGGTGTTATCGATGCTGATTTCGACGCTGAATTGCGGCTTCTCGCCCTCAGCCGAGAACGCACGAGCCTTGACTTTGTCACCCACCAGCAAGGCGGTCGACGGTGTGATGCCACCTACGGAAGACCAGCCACCGGGCAGGGAGGCCTCGGCCAGAATGTTCACATCGGCAGGGTTATAGAACGCCGCGTCGGTATCGCCCACGGTCCAGATTGCCAAGATTACGTGATGGCCGTTTTTGTCATCTGGGATGGTGCAGTTGTGCTTGGCGCCGGAAACCGGTTTCTGGTTGCCACCGTCGACGGTGCAGAACGGCGCGCTTTCGAATGTGGCGCGCGTCAACGCCGCGTTCGGATTCCAGCCGTTACGGGTGATGAAATATTCGTGCTTGGTTGCAGGGTGAACTGCGGTATAGCGCCATTGGAAATCAACATTGCGGTCCTTGATTTCGGTCAGGGTCCAACGGTTGGCTGCCTGGGCGTCCAGCGCGGAGAAAAGCGCATGACCACCACTGGCGATCTTGCCGTCCACCGGGCCCTGCAAAGGAGCACCACCGACGCCTGCCGGAAACCCCTTGAAAGTCTCGCCGACGCTTTGCGGTTCATATTGCGCACCACCACAGTTGGTGTTCGCACCTTTCTGGCAAAGCAATGCACGCGATGGCGGCAATTCCAGATAGCCGTGAGCTGAAACGGTTTGAGTCGTCAGCATGGTTGATAACAGGATCATTGAAGAAGTGCAGGCCGCTAGCGCACTTCGTTTGTTGAAAGTATTTTTCATAATGAATTCCAGACTGCTTATCGTAGTGATGGCGCGTTTCACGGCGCACAAGTTCGCGATATCGCTCGGTGCTGTCGCACGGAACAGGGGGCTGGAACATTACGGGTAGGCGGGCAATTTCTATGTAGGACTAATCTGCATCGGAAGTGGGATAAGTCTCTCTTTGCAATCATCAGACACAGGTGTGAAAAAATTCCTACAACGGGGCATAAAAAAAGCCTGTCCAGCGCAAGTCCGGACAGGCTTTCGATACTTAGGTAACTGCTTATTCGTGGTACTGAGCCGACAGTTCATGCACCGCACGCAGGAAGGCACCGGCGTGTTCCGGGTCGACTTCCGGGGTGATGCCGTGGCCGAGGTTGAACACGTGGCCACTGCCTTTGCCGTAGCTGGCGAGAATACGCCCCACTTCAGCTCGAATGGCTTCAGGTTTGGCGTACAGCACGGTCGGGTCCATGTTGCCTTGCAGCGCGACCTGGTTGCCTACGCGAGCACGGGCGTTGCCGATGTCGCAGGTCCAGTCCAGGCCGAGGGCATCGGCGCCAGCGTCGGCGATGCTTTCCAGCCACAGGCCGCCGTTTTTGGTGAACAGGATCACAGGCACTTTGCGTCCTTCGTGTTCGCGGATCAGGCCGCTGACGATTTTGCGCATATAGGCCAGGGAGAATTCCTGGTATGCCGCCGCCGACAAGTTACCGCCCCAGGTGTCGAAGATCTGCACCGCTTGCGCGCCGGCCATGATCTGGCCGTTGAGGTAGCTGGTGACCGACTGCGCGAGTTTGTCCAGCAGCAGGTGCATGGCTTGCGGGTTGTCGTAGAGCATGGCCTTGGTCTTGCGGAAGTCTTTCGACGAACCGCCTTCGACCATGTAGGTGGCGAGGGTCCATGGGCTGCCGGAGAAACCGATCAGCGGCACGCGGCCGTTCAGTTCACGACGGATGGTGCTGACCGCGTCCATGACGTAGCCGAGGTCTTTATGCGGATCCGGGATCGGCAGGGCTTCGATGTCGGCCAGGGTGCTGACGACTTTCTTGAAGCGCGGACCTTCACCGGTTTCGAAGTACAGGCCTTGGCCCATGGCGTCCGGAATAGTCAGGATGTCGGAGAACAGGATCGCCGCATCCAGTTGTGGGTAGCGGTCGAGCGGCTGCATGGTGACTTCGCAAGCGAACTCCGGGTTCATGCACAGGCTCATGAAGTCACCGGCCTTGGCACGGCTGGCGCGGTATTCCGGCAGGTAGCGACCGGCCTGACGCATCATCCACACGGGTGTGACGTCTACGGGTTGCTTGAGCAGGGCGCGAAGGAAACGGTCGTTCTTCAGGGCAGTCATGTCGGCATCCGGAAAAAAAGTGCGGGCATTTTCTCAGAGCCGGACGCAAAAGGCACGGTTGCAGGTCAGCCTTTTGTCTATCGGGTCAATTTATCGCGGTGGAATGCGCGATTTAGCAACACCACGAAACAACTGTGGGAGCGGGCTTGCTCGCGAAAACGGTGTGTCAGGCAACATCACTACTGACTGACACTCGGCTTTCGCGAGCAAGCCCGCTCCCACATTTTGATCCCATTTCAGGTCAGGATCGGAGGGTTACACGCCCAGGTAATCCAGGATCCCTTCAGCGGCATTACGCCCCTCGAAGATCGCCGTCACCACCAGGTCAGAACCGCGAACCATATCGCCGCCGGCGAAGATTTTCGGGTTGCTGGTCTGGTGCTTGTACTGACCTTGTTCCGGGGCCACGACGCGGCCCTGGCTGTCGGTCTGGATGCTGTGCTGTTCGAACCACGAAGCCGGGCTCGGGCGGAAACCGAAAGCGATGACCACGGCATCAGCCGGGATGATCTCTTCGGAGCCCGGAATCGGCTCAGGGCTGCGACGGCCACGGGCGTCAGGCTCGCCGAGACGCGTCTCGACCACTTTCACGCCTTCGACGCGGTCTTCACCTACGATGGCGATCGGCTGGCGGTTGTAGAGGAATTTCACCCCTTCTTCCTTGGCGTTCTTCACCTCTTTGCGCGAGCCCGGCATGTTCGCTTCGTCCCGACGATAAGCGCAGGTCACCGATTTGGCGCCCTGGCGGATCGAAGTACGGTTGCAGTCCATCGCCGTGTCGCCGCCGCCCAGCACCACAACTTTCTTGCCTTTCATGTCGACGAAATCTTCCGGCGACTTTTCAAAGCCCAGGTTGCGGTTGACGTTGGCGATCAGGAAGTCCAAAGCGTCATGCACGCCCGGCAGGTCTTCACCGGCAAAGCCGCCCTTCATGTAGGTGTAGGTGCCCATGCCCATGAACACGGCATCGTATTCTTCGAGCAGTTGCTCGACGGTCACGTCCTTGCCCACTTCGGTGTTCAGGCGGAACTCGATGCCCATGCCGGTGAAGACTTCGCGACGATTGCTCAGCACGGTCTTTTCCAGCTTGAACTCGGGGATGCCGAAGGTCAGCAGGCCACCGATTTCCGGGTTCTTGTCGAACACTACCGGGGTCACGCCGCCACGTACCAGCACGTCGGCACAGCCGAGCCCGGCAGGACCTGCGCCGATGATCGCAACACGTTTGCCAGTCGGCTTGACCTTGGACATGTCCGGGCGCCAGCCCATGGCGAACGCGGTGTCGGTGATGTACTTCTCCACCGAACCAATGGTCACCGCGCCGAAGCCGTCGTTGAGGGTGCAGGCACCCTCGCACAGACGATCCTGCGGACACACCCGGCCGCACACTTCCGGCAGGGTGTTGGTCTGGTGCGACAGCTCGGCGGCCTGGAGGATGTTGCCCTCGGCCACCAGTTTCAGCCAGTTCGGAATGAAGTTGTGCACCGGGCACTTCCATTCGCAATACGGGTTACCGCAACCCAGGCAGCGGTGGGCCTGATCGGCCGAATGCTGGGGTTTGAAGGGTTCGTAGATCTCCACGAACTCTTTCTTGCGTTGACGCAACAGTTTCTTCTTCGGATCTTTGCGCCCGACGTCGATGAACTGGAAGTCGTTATTCAGACGTTCAGCCATTGTTAAAACCTCATCAAACTCTTCAGGCGCATATCACTGCGGGTTGGCACGGGTGCTGGAAAGCAACGATTTCAGGTTGGCAGCCTTGGGCTTGACCAGCCAGAAACGACGCAGATAGTCATCGAGGTTTTCAGCGAGGTTACGACCCCATTCGCTGTCGGTTTCCGCGACGTATTCGTCCAGCACGCGTTGCAGGTGGCTGCGATAGGCTTCCATCGCTTCGCCGCTGATCCGCTGGATTTCCACCAGTTCGTGGTTGACCCGGTCAACGAAGCTGTTGTCCTGGTCGAGCACATAGGCGAAACCGCCGGTCATGCCTGAGCCGAAGTTGTAGCCGGTCTTGCCCAATACGCAGACGAAACCACCGGTCATGTACTCGCAGCAGTGATCGCCGGTACCTTCAACCACGGTATGAGCACCGGAGTTACGCACCGCGAAACGCTCGCCGGCGGTACCGGCAGCGAACAGCTTGCCACCGGTGGCGCCGTACAGGCAGGTGTTGCCGATAATGGCACTGTCCTGAGTCTTGTAGATGCTGCCCTTCGGCGGAACGATGACCAGCTTGCCGCCGGTCATGCCTTTGCCGACGTAGTCGTTGGCATCGCCTTCCAGGTACATGTTCAGGCCACCAGCGTTCCACACGCCGAAGCTCTGACCGGCCGTCCCTTTGAAGCGGAAGGTGATCGGCGAGTTAGCCATGCCTTGGTTGCCGTGCTTGCGCGCGATTTCACCGGAGATCCGCGCGCCGATCGAACGGTCGCAGTTGCAGATGTCCAGGGCAAAATCGGCGCCGCTCATGTCATTGATGGCCGAGGTGGCCATGTCGACCATTTTCTCGGCCAACAGGCCCTTGTCGAACGGTGGGTTGCGGTCGACCTGGCAGAACTGCGGCTTGTCTGCCGGGATGTGATCGCTGCCGAGCAACGGAGTCAGGTCCAGATGTTGCTGCTTGGCGGTCTGGCCTTCGAGGATGTCCAGAAGATCGGTACGACCGATCAGCTCTTCGAGGGAGCGCACGCCCAGCTTGGCCAGCCACTCACGGGTTTCTTCGGCGACGTAGGTGAAGAAATTCACCACCATGTCGACGGTGCCGATGTAGTGATCCTTGCGCAGCTTCTCGTTCTGAGTCGCGACGCCGGTGGCGCAGTTGTTCAGGTGGCAGATGCGCAGGTATTTACAGCCCAGCGCGATCATTGGCGCGGTACCGAAGCCGAAGCTTTCAGCGCCGAGGATCGCGGCCTTGATCACGTCGAGGCCGGTTTTCAGGCCACCGTCGGTTTGTACCCGCACTTTGCCGCGCAGGTCGTTGCCGCGCAGGGTCTGGTGGGTTTCGGCCAGGCCGAGTTCCCACGGAGCGCCCGCGTATTTGATCGAGGTCAGCGGCGATGCACCGGTACCGCCATCGTAGCCGGAGATGGTGATCAAGTCCGCGTAGGCCTTGGCCACACCGGCAGCGATGGTGCCGACGCCCGCTTCTGCAACCAGTTTCACCGAGACCAGGGCCTTCGGGTTGACTTGTTTCAGGTCGAAAATCAGCTGCGACAAGTCTTCGATCGAATAGATGTCGTGGTGCGGCGGAGGCGAAATCAGGGTCACGCCTGGCACTGCGTAACGCAGCTTGGCGATCAGACCGTTGACCTTGCCGCCTGGCAACTGACCACCTTCGCCGGGCTTGGCGCCCTGAGCGACTTTGATCTGCAGCACTTCAGCGTTGACCAGGTATTCCGGGGTCACACCAAAACGGCCAGTCGCAACTTGCTTGATTTTCGAGCTCTTGATCGTGCCGTAGCGCGCCGGGTCTTCGCCGCCTTCGCCGGAGTTGGAACGCGCACCTAGGCGGTTCATGGCTTCGGCCAGGGCTTCGTGGGCTTCCGGCGACAGCGCACCCAGGGAGATGCCCGCGGAGTCAAAGCGCTTGAGCACCGATTCCAGCGGCTCGATCTCGCTGATGTCCAGCGGCGTTTCCAGGGTCTTGACCTTGAACAGGTCGCGGATCATCGACACCGGGCGGTTGTCCACCAGCGCCGTGTATTCCTTGAACTTGCTGTAGTCGCCCTGTTGCACAGCAGCTTGCAGGGTGTTGACCACGTCCGGGTTGTACGCGTGATATTCGCCACCGTGCACGAACTTCAGCAAACCGCCCTGCTGGATGGGCTTGCGCGGGCTCCAGGCTTCGGCGGCCAGGGCTTTCTGCTCGGCTTCGATGTCGACGAAACGCGCACCCTTGATGCGGCTTGGCACGCCACGGAAGCTCAGTTCGCAGACCTCTTCGGACAGGCCGATGGCCTCGAACAGCTGCGCACCGCGGTACGAGGTGATGGTCGAGATGCCCATCTTCGACAGGATCTTCAACAGACCTTTGGTGATGCCTTTGCGGTAGTTCTTGAACACCTCATAGAGGTCGCCCAGCACTTCACCGGTACGGATCAGGTCGCCCAGCACTTCGTAGGCCAGGAACGGATAGACCGCCGAGGCGCCGAAACCGATCAACACCGCGAAATGGTGCGGGTCGCGAGCGGTGGCGGTTTCCACGAGGATGTTGGAGTCGCAACGCAGGCCTTTTTCAGTCAGGCGGTGATGCACCGCGCCGGTGGCCAGGGAAGCGTGGATCGGCAATTTGCCCGGACCGATGTGACGGTCACTCAGCACGACCTGGGTGCGACCGGCGCGCACGGCTTCTTCAGCCTGATCGGCAACGTTGCGGATGGCCGCTTCGAGGCCGACGCTTTCGTCGTAGTTGAGGTCGATGATCGCGCGCTCGAAGCCCGGACGATCGAGGTTCATCAGCGAGCGCCACTTGGCCGGGGAAATGACCGGCGAGCTGAGGATCACGCGCGAGGCGTGTTCCGGCGACTCCTGGAAGATGTTGCGCTCGGCACCGAGGCAGATCTCCAGCGACATGACGATGGCCTCACGCAGCGGGTCGATCGGCGGGTTGGTGACCTGCGCGAACTGCTGGCGGAAATAGTCATACGGAGTACGCACGCGCTGGGACAGCACGGCCATCGGCGTATCGTCGCCCATCGAGCCGACGGCTTCATAGCCTTGTTCGCCGAGCGGACGCAGCACCTGATCGCGCTCTTCGAACGTGACCTGGTACATCTTCATGTACTGCTTGAGCTGGTCAACGTCGTAGAACGCCGAACCGTGGTCGTTATCTTCCATGGTCGCCTGGATGCGCAGGGCATTCTTGCGCAGCCATTGCTTGTACGGATGACGGGACTTCAAGCGGTTGTCGATGGCGTCGGTGTCGAGGATCTGTCCGGTTTCGGTGTCCACGGCAAAGATCTGACCCGGACCAACGCGCCCCTTGGCGATCACGTCTTCAGGCTGGTAGTTCCAGACACCGATTTCCGAGGCCAGGGTGATGAAGCCGTTCTTGGTGGTGACCCAGCGCGCCGGACGCAGACCGTTACGGTCGAGCAGGCACACCGCGTAGCGACCGTCGGTCATTACTACGCCGGCCGGGCCGTCCCACGGTTCCATGTGCATCGAGTTGTATTCATAGAACGCCCGCAGGTCCGGGTCCATGGTCTCGACGTTCTGCCATGCAGGCGGAATGATCATCCGCACGCCACGGAACAGGTCGATGCCACCGGTGACCATCAGCTCGAGCATGTTGTCCATGCTGGAGGAGTCGGAGCCGACGCGGTTAACCAGTGGGCCGAGCTCTTCCAGATCGGGCATCAGGTCGTTGGCGAACTTGGTGCGACGAGCCACGGCCCAGTTGCGGTTGCCGGTGATGGTGTTGATCTCGCCGTTATGCGCCAGGAAGCGGAACGGTTGCGCCAGCGGCCATTTCGGCAGGGTGTTGGTGGAAAAGCGCTGGTGGAACACGCAGATCGCGGTTTGCAGGCGCTGGTCACTCAGGTCTGGATAGAAGGCGGTCAAATCCGCCGGCATCATCAGGCCTTTGTAGATAATGGTCTTGTGCGAAAAGCTGCAGATGTAGTGATCGGTGTCGGCGGCATTGGCCACGGACGAACGACGACGCGAGCTGAACAGCTTGATCGCCATGTCCTGGTCGCTCAAGCCTTCCCCACCAATGAACACTTGTTCGATCTGCGGCAGCCGCTCCAGGGCCAGGCGGCCGAGGACGCTGGTATCGATCGGCACTTTGCGCCAGCCGACGAGTTGCAGGCCGGCAGCCAGGATCTCGCGATTCATGTTCTCGCGAGCGGCCTCGGCTTTAACCGGGTCCTGGTTGAAGAAAACCATGCCCACCGCATATTGCTTGGGCAATTCGACGCCGAAGGTTTCCTGGGCAATGGCTCGCAGGAACACGTCCGGCTTTTGAATCAGCAGACCGCAACCGTCACCGGTCTTGCCGTCGGCGTTGATCCCACCGCGGTGGGTCATGCAGGTCAGGGCCTCGATGGCCGTTTGCAAAAGGGTATGACTGGGCTCGCCCTGCATATGGGCTATCAGGCCGAAACCGCAGTTATCCTTGAATTCATCTGGTTGGTACAGACCTGCTTTCATAGACACTTTCTCACCAGGCTGCCTCTTATCGAGGCAAATTTCTTTTCAATTCAACCACTTGCATTCCGCGCCGAACGTACGCCAGCTTTGCGGGAGCAAAAGGGAGGTCATTGTACACACCGACACAGAGGCTCACAAATTTGACGACGAAATGTCGCAAATCTATGTCGCATTTGTGAAAGGTTTAAAGCGATATGCTGTGCTAGTCAAAACTTTTTTGATTTTTGACCGCAACGACTCAAAGACTACTGTGACGCAGACACCACAAGGCACGCGATCTGTAGAGAAGGCGCGCACGTGCGGAAATTTTGAGGTGCCGGGAGAGGCGGCCTGGGTAAGGCCGCCGAATCTTCAGCGAGTTGTTGCCAGTTCCTGTTGGACGCTGGCGACAGTGCGAGGCCAAGGTTTACCAGCCTGAACCTTCGCTGGCAAGGCCTTGATGGCGGTAAGGGCTGCATCGCGGTTGGCGAAGTTACCGTAGGTGATGACGTAGAGCGGCTTGCCGTTGAGCACTTTCTTGAAATAACGGTACTCGCCGCCCTGCTCTTTCACGAAGTTTTGCGCCGACGCTTCGGAGCTGGTGCCGAGGATCTGCACCACGTAGTTGCTGGTTGGTTGCCCGGCGTACCAGGTACCGCCAGCGCCTTTGGCAGCAGCCGCGGCAGGCTTTTCGGCAGGCTTGGCGGTTGCGACTACGGCAGGCTTGGCAGGCGCAGGAGCGGGTTTGGCGGCAGGGGCTGGTGCCGGGGCTGGTTTAGCGGTGGCGACCTGGGTCGGTGCTGGCGCCGGCTTGGCGGCTGGCGTCGGCGCAGGGCCAGGCTGGATCCCGGCGGGTGGCGCAGTCGTGGTCACCGTTGGCGGCGTGGCGCTGGAGCCCTCAACCGGCACGCCATCGTCACCTTCGGTGATGCCACCGGCCGCTTCGGCCAGCGGGCCGCGCATGACCGGCTGCGAGTTGCCGACCAGCGGCAAAGGCATCGGCTGCGAATTACCGGCGAACTCCACGGCTGGAGCACCGTTGGCATTCGGCTGCGGTGCGCCCTCGCCGAGCGGCAATTGCGCTTGCTCGTTGGCAGGAGCGCCAGTGGTTGGTGCCTTGCTACGGCCTGGCATCAACCAGGCGGCCGCTACCGCGACCACGACTACGGCGGAAATCGCCAATACGTGTTTCTTCGGCATGTTGAACCCCATACTTGGACGCTTGACCGCTGAGCGGCTGGCTATCATGGCTTCGATCATTGCATCGCGGGCAACCTGGTTGATATTGCCAGGCCAACCGTCGGAGCTTTCGTGAATATCAGAGATCTGATTAGCCGTGAAAAGTTCGATACCCCGACCAGCGCCTTCGAGCCGCTGCTCCAGATATTCGCGAGTTTCCTCTTCGGTGTACGGCTGCAATTCGATGACGTGAAAACGCTCTTCTTCGAGGGTCAGGGCATCGAGTTGGGAGATCAGCGACGACTCGCCGAACAGGAACACGTGCGGACGACCCTCCGGCGCACCCGCAGCCAAGGCCAGCAGGGCCTCCAGCGCAGATTCGTCGAGCTGCTCGGCGTCATCCACCAGCAGATAAACTTCCTGCCCGGTCAAGGCCAACTGCACGACCTGGGACAGGATCGAGCCGATTTCCGCCTGGGCGACATTCAGCGCCTGGGCCACCTGGCGCAGGACGCCGGCCGCATCACCAGCACCGCGGGCGGAAACCACCACGCTCTGCACCGACTGCTTGTTGGTACTGGCGACCAGGGCCTGACGCAACAGGGTCTTGCCACTGCCTTGCGGGCCGGTGACCACCAACAGCAACTGGCTATAACGCGCCAGGTGATGCAGTTGTCCCAGCACCGGCTTGCGCTGGGCAGGGAAAAATTTGAAGCCAGGTACCCGCGCAGCAAAAGGGTCGTGGCTCAACTGGTAATGGCCGAGGAAAGCCTCGTCGGCGTGCAAACTAGTCATCGGGATCTTATTAACCTTTAAGCTGAGCCAGGGCGCGGTAATCCGCTCCCAGCGTGGCCTGTAAAACCTCTTTCGGATAATCGTCGGTCACTACCGCTTCGCCCATGTGGCGCAGCAGCACCAGGCGCAAACGACCGTCGATCACTTTCTTGTCAATTGCCATGTGTTCGAGAAAATCGGCTTCAGTCATCTCTTCAGGCGGGATCACCGGCAGGCCGGCACGTTGGAACAGGCGGATGCCGCGATCACGCTCCTGCTCGCTGATCCAGCCCAGCCGCGCAGACATTTCCAACGCCATTACGGTGCCAGCAGCCACCGCTTCACCATGTAGCCACACACCATAGCCCATATGCGTTTCGATGGCGTGACCGAAGGTGTGCCCCAGGTTCAACGTGGCGCGCACGCCCGTTTCCTTCTCGTCGGCACCCACCACGGCAGCTTTGGCTGCGCAGGAGCGTTGAATCGCGTAAGTCAGGGCAGTCTGGTCCAGGGCGCGCAGGCGATCGACGTTCTCTTCGAGCCAGGTCAGGAATGGCTCGTCGCAGATCAGCCCGTATTTGATCACTTCAGCCAGCCCGGCAGAGAGTTCACGGGATGGCAGGGTGTTCAGGGAAGTCGTGTCGATCAGCACCACGTTCGGCTGATAGAAAGCGCCGACCATATTCTTGCCCAGCGGATGGTTGATTCCGGTCTTGCCGCCCACCGAGGAGTCGACTTGCGACAGCAGTGTGGTCGGGACCTGGATGAAATCGACTCCGCGCTGATAACACGCGGCAGCAAACCCGGCCATGTCACCAATCACGCCGCCACCGAGGGCAATCACCGTGGTACGGCGGTCGTGACGCGCGGTCAGCAGGCCGTCAAAAATCAGCTGCAAGGTTTCCCAGGTCTTGAAGGCCTCGCCGTCGGGTAGCACCACGGAAATGACCGAGAATTGCCCCAGGCTGCGGGTCAGGCGTTCGAGATAGAGCGGCGCGACAGTCTCGTTGGAGATGATCGCCACTTGCCGTCCGCGAATGTGCGGGGCCAGCAGCTCAGGCTGATCCAACAAACCTTCGCCAATATGAATCGGGTAGCTGCGCTCGCCTAGATCGACCTTGAGTGTCTGCATGTGTCCCCACAATGAAGATGGAATCAGGCATCGTGCCTTGAATTATCGATGTCCGCGGCCTCTGTTGGTGTGACGCCGTTCGGTTGCCATCTGCCACATTCCGTAGTGGCGATGACTGGAGGCCGAGGATAGCGCATTTCGCGCCGCGCTTTAACGGGGAGGCAGTTGCTGCAGACGTTCGAGAATATCCAGCACCACCATCCGCGGCGGCCGCTCATCGGTTTCCACCACCAGATCGGCGATCTCCCGATAAAGCGGATCGCGGATCGCCAGCAGATCACGAAGGGTTTTGGCCGGATCTGCCGTGCGCAATAGCGGACGATTACGGTCGCGAGAGGTGCGTCCCACCTGCTGCTCGACAGACGCGTGCAGATAGACCACCCGACCACCGGCATGCAGCGCCCGACGATTGGCTTCGCGCATGACTGCGCCGCCGCCGGTGGCCAGCACCACGCCATCGCACGCGCACAGCTCGGCAATCATCGCCTGCTCGCGGTCACGAAAGCCTGGCTCGCCTTCCTTATCGAAAATCCATGGGATATTGGCGCCCGTGCGCAACTCAATTTCCTTATCGGAATCTTTGAATGGCAGGCGCAGCTCTTTGGCCAGCAACCGGCCGATGGTGCTTTTTCCAGCCCCCATCGGTCCTACAAGAATCAAATTTCGCACAGAATCAACGACTCACAGCAATCGCCTGGTTATTCATGATACGCGGTGTGAGAAACACCAACAGCTCGGATTTTTTCTCCGAAACCACGTCACGCCGGAAAAGGCGGCCAAGATACGGCACATCGCCAAGAAATGGCACCTTATCTACAACCTTGCTCTGAGTATTTGAGAAAACGCCGCCGATGACGATGGTCTCGCCATCGTTGACCAGCACCTTGGCATTGACCTCGTTTTTCTTTATCGGCGGTACATCCTGGACCTTGTTCAGGTAGTCGGGCTCATCCTTGGTGACCTTGACCTCCATGATGATCCGGTTGTCCGGGGTGATCTGCGGGGTGACCTCCAGTGAAAGCGACGCCTCCTTGAATGACACCGATGTAGCACCGCTGGAGCTGGCTTCCTGGTACGGAATCTCGGTGCCCTTGAGGATTTTCGCGGTTTCCTTGTCGGACGTGACGACCTTGGGTTGCGAGACGATTTCACCGTTGCCGGTTTTTTCCATCGCCGACAGTTCCAGGTCGAGCAATACATTGTCGGTGATAAATGCGATGCCGATTCCCGAAGTACTGGCCGAGGTGCCCATGTCGACGAACGGCGAATTGGTCCCGGTACTGCCCGGCGTGCCGATGGTGGTGGAAGAGCCGTTGACCCCGGAAGAATTCCAGTTGCCCTTCTGCACCGAACCACCCCAACGCACGCCGAGACTCTTGTCGTAGTCCACGTTGGCTTCGACGATGCGTGCCTCGATCATCACCTGGCGCACCGGAATATCCAGCTGCGCCACGATCCGCCGCAGCTCGTCGAGGCGATTCTGGGTTTGGTAAGCGATGATGTTGTTGGTTCGCTCATCGACGGTGATCGAGCCACGCTCGTCGATTTTCGCTTCAGCGCTGGTCACCGACTGGAACAGTTTGGCGATATCGGCAGCCTTGGCGTAGTTGACCTGCAACAGCTCGCGACGCAGGGGCGCGAGTTCGGCAATCTGCTTTTGCGACTCCAGCTCCTGGCGCTCGCGGGCGGCGATCTCATCCGCTGGCGCAACCAGCAAAACGTTGCCGATCATGCGTTTGTCCAGGCCTTTGGTCTTCAGCACCAGGTCCAGCGCCTGATCCCATGGCACATTCTGCAAGCGCAGGGTGATGCCGCCCTGGACCGTGTCACTGGCCACCAGGTTGAGATTGGTGAAGTCGGCGATCAGCTGCAATACCGAGCGTACGTCGATGTCCTGAAAATTCAGCGAAAGCTTCTCGCCGCTGTAGGCAAAGCGCTCGGCACTGCGTTTTTGCAGGTCGTCGGCGGTCATTGCGCGAATGCTGACGGTCAGCTTGTTGTCGGTCTGATAGGTCGAATAATCGAACGCGCCGCTGGGTTCGATGCTGATGGTTGCGCGGTCACCGGTGGCGCTGGCGTTGACGAACTGCACCGGCGTGGCGAAGTCCTTCACGTCCAGGCGTACTCGCAAGGGCTCGGGCAGTTGGGTGCGGGCGAAGCCAAGGATGATCTTGCCCTCACGCTCTTGAATGTCGGGCGCAATGGATGGGTCGGACAGGTCGATAACTACATTGCCTTCGCCCTGGGTGCCGCGCTGGAAGTCAACGCCACGGATAGCCTTGGCGACTGGCGCGTAGGTTTTCGCCGGGGCCGGCGAGGTGACCGCGCGCGGTGCGCTGGCGGCTGGCCGCGATGCAGGCTTGCTGGCCCCCTGGCCGACCACGACGAACAGATTGTTGCCTTCGACTCGCGAGGAATAGGGCGCCAGCTGGGTCAGGTTGATGATCAGGCGCGTGCGGTCCTTGGCTTCCACCACCGTCGCTGTGCGTGCATTGCCGCGGCCCAGATCACGGGTCTTGCTGGCCAGTTGGGTGACTACGCCGGGCAGGTCCAGCGCGATCCGCGCCGGAGACTCGGTCGTGTAGCCCTTGGGCACAGGGGGCGCGCCATCAAATGACAACTTCAATTCGATGCGATCCCCAGGCAGTGCTGCCACGTCCAGAGCCTTCAAATTGGCCGCTTGTACCATCGGCGAAAGCAGCGCTATCCATAGCGAAATGCCGAGGGCTGAGAAAATCCTGTTCATTGTTCGAGTCCCACTATGAATGCTCTTTCAAAGGTATGGTCCGCGGCCGTTCCAGCCAGGCACCCTGACCGTCGGGAACGATTTCGACCACATCGACCTGCGAGCCGCTGATGGCGACAATGCGCCCATCGTTACGCCCAAGATAGTCACCGACTTTCAACCGATGCACGCCGCCTGCCCCGCGCAACAGCGCAAAGGAACCGGTTGCGTTGGAAATCGTGCCGACCATTTCAAACTGTTCGATGTTGAAACCTTCCAGATACTGCTTGACCCGATCAGGGTCGGGTTTGACGTTGCGCGAGCCGTGCTTCTGGCCAGCCAGGTCCACCCTGACCTGCCGGGAAAACGGGCTGCGCAGGTTGGCAGCGCTATAGGTGAACGTGGGATAGGAGCGAAAAGTCGGCGCCGGCTCTATCTTGCCCGGCGGGCGCAGGCGAACTTCGTTCATGAACACATCAAGGTCACTGACGTCGTCGCCCTTGCCACAACCGGTCACGCCGAACACCACAAGCACCATTGCCAAACAACGAATCGGGCTCATTTTTGCGCCCCTTTGTCGTTGTAGCGGTAGGTCTTGGCGAGAATGCTCATGCGCAATTTCGTCCCGCCTTCCGGGTCCGCCGCAGCGATGTCGAAGTCATGCAGGGTAACGATCCGGGGCAACCCGGCCACTCCGCTGACGAACGTAGCCAGGTCGTGATAGGCGCCGGTGACGGTAATCTGTATCGGCAGTTCGATATAAAACTGCTGGGTAACTTCCGGCAGCAACTTGATCTCTTCGAACTCCAGCCCACTACCGAGCCCGGTGCGCGTGATGTCTTCCAATAAACCCGGCACCTCGGTGTCGCTCGGCAACTGCCGCAGCAATACGCCAAAAGAGTTTTCCATCTCCTTCATCTGCTGGGTGTACAGCTCGAGATTAGCGGCCATGCGGGCCTTGGACGTGAACTGTTCCTTGAGCGTCAGCTCTTCCTCGCGCTTGCTGTCGAGCTGATTCTCCAGGTCGCTGAGGTAGAAGTGATACCCCAGGGCGAGCACCAGCACCATGAGCAGCCCACTCGCGATCGCCTTGATCGCCGGCGGCCAGGAGCCGATGTTATTGGTGTCCAGGTCATTGATATCGACATTGCGTAAGCCGGCAAACCATTCGGATGGGCTCATTGACCGTCCTCCGTGGCGGCGGGTTGGGTCTGTCGAACCGTCAACTGGAAGATGTTCGCCTGGTCGAGCTGACCGGCAGTGGTGGCCTTGACCTCGGTCAGGCTGGGGGCGTCGAACCAGTCGGAGCCGTCGAGATTGCGCATCAGGTCGGACACTCGATTGTTGGACTCGGCGGCGCCCGTGATGGACAGGGTGTTACCGACCATTTTCACTTCGGTGAAGTACACCCCATCCGGCAACGTGCGCGCCAGCTGGTCGAATATGCGCCCGCTGATCGGCCGATTACCCTGCAGGTCCTGAATGATGCGCATACGCTCGATGAGTTGCTGGCGGCGGGCCTTCAGATCGCTGATCTGCTTGATCCGCTCATCGACCACCGCGATCTGTTTGCCGATGTAATCGTTGCGGGCCAGCTGCCGATCGATGGCGGCAGTGATGACCTGGTCCGCAATCAGCACTGCGCCCACCGAACCCACCAGGACCCCGACGAGGGTCAACAGGAAGCGTTTGCGACGTTCCTCGCGCAGCTCTTCGCGCCAGGGAAGTAGATTGATCCGCGCCATCAGTCAAAACTCCTGAGTGCCAGCCCGCAAGCAATCATCAGTGCCGGCGCATCACTGGCCAGGGCACCGGCGTTAACCTTGCTGCTCAGGGTCATGTCGGAGAATGGATTGGCCACCTGGGTTGGCGTATTCAGGCGCTGCTCGATCAAGCGGTCCAGCCCCGGGACTGACGCCGTGCCGCCCGCCAGCAGAATATGGTCGACCGAGTTGTATTGGCCCGAAGCGAAGAAAAACTGCAGTGATCGGGAAACTTGCTGCACCAGCGCGTCGCGAAACGGCTGCAAAACCTCACTGACGTAGTCGTCTGGCAAGCCGCCCTGCTTTTTCGCCAACCCGGCCTGTTCGAGGGTCAGCCCATAACGACGCTGGATTTCTTCGGTCAACTGACGGCCACCGAACAGTTGCTCGCGGGTGTAGATAATCCGCCCTTTGTGCAAAACGCTGAGCGTGGTCATGGTCGCACCGATGTCGACCACGGCCACGGTCAACTGCCCTTGGGGGCTGGCCAGATGGCCGGTCAGCAGGCCGAACGAGCGCTCAAGCGCATAGGCTTCGACATCGACTACCCGAGCCGTCAGGCCGGCCAGCGCGAGTGCCGCTTCACGCACTTCGACATTTTCCTTGCGACAGGCCGCCAGCAGCACATTCACTCGGGCCGGATTTCGCACCGAGGGGCCCTGGACCTCGAAATCGATGGCCACTTCGTCCAACGGATAGGGAATGTATTGATCGGCCTCGATCTTCAGCTGGTTTTCCAGTTCATCGTCGGAAAGCCCGGCATCCATCTCGATGGTCTTGGTGATCACGGCGGAGCCGGCCACAGCCACGGCCACATTCCTGAGATTGGTCCTGGCCTTTAACAGCACCCGCGACAACGCCTGCCCGACACCCTCGAGCTCAGCGATATTTTTTTCGATGACTGCATTGGCGGGCAGCGGCTCAACTGCATAAGCCTCAACCCGGTAGCGCTCGCCTTGCCGGCTTAACTCCAGAAGCTTCACCGACGTTGAGCTGATGTCGATCCCCAGAAGCGTGTTGGCCTTTTTATTGAAGAGTCCTAGCACTACCCATTCCCTATGACTATCCGTGACTTACGGACTCTGTATTGTCCATTGCGTTCAACCCGCCCGTCTTGACAGCGGCGCAAATGACGCCCCACGACGGAAAAATGCTTATAATGCCCAGCGATTTTTTACCAGATTTACTCCAAGCTAGGGGCGTCTCTCTTTTCACCAGTCCCTGACGCCAAACTCATTCTTTACCCTGGATATCCAAAAGCCTTGATTCGTCTGCTGAAATTTTTCGGTTGGTCCATCGTCGCCGTTTTCTGCGGACTGCTTCTGAGTCTCAGTGGCGCCTATCTTTACCTTAGTCCGGGATTGCCGTCTGTGGAGGCCCTGAGAAGTATTCAGTTGCAGATTCCACTACGGGTATACAGCAGCGACGACAAGTTGATTGCAGAATTTGGCGAAATGCGCCGGACTCCAATACGTTTTGCCGACATTCCGCCCAATTTCATTAATGCGTTACTAAGTGCTGAAGACGACAATTTTGCCAACCACTATGGCGTCGATCCGAGCAGCCTGATGCGTGCCGCCACTCAGCTGGTGAAAAGCGGCCACATCCAGTCCGGCGGCAGCACCATCACCATGCAGGTGGCGAAGAACTTCTTCCTGACCAGCGAGCGCAGCTTCTCGCGCAAGACCACCGAAATTCTCCTGGCCCTGCAAATTGAACGGCAGCTGACCAAGGACGAAATCCTCGAGCTGTACGTTAACAAGATCTACCTGGGTAACCGCGCCTACGGCATCGAAGCCGCTGCGCAGGTGTACTACGGCAAGTCTATCCGTGACGTCAGCCTGGCGCAGATGGCGATGATCGCCGGCCTGCCGAAAGCCCCTTCGCGCTTCAACCCGCTGGCCAACCCGGCCCGCAGCAAGGAACGTCGCGACTGGATCCTCGGGCGCATGTACAAGCTTGGCAAGATCAACGAAGCCGACTACACCGCCGCGATCAACGAGCCGCTCAACGCCAGCTATCACGTCCCGACACCGGAAGTGAACGCGCCGTACATTGCCGAGATGGCTCGCGCCGAAATGGTCGGCCGCTATGGCAGCGGTGCCTATACCGAAGGTTTCCGCGTCACCACTACGGTACCGAGCAACCTGCAGGAAATGGCCAACACGGCACTCCATGAAGGCTTGATCACCTACGATCAGCGTCACGGCTATCGCGGCCCTGAATCGCGCCTGCCGGGCAAGACCCGCGAGGCCTGGGCTACCGAACTGACCAAGCAGCGCACCATCAGCAGCCTCGAACCAGCCATCGTCACCCAGGTCGACAAGAATGGCCTGCAGGTTCTGACCCGCACCGGCGAGGAACACGTCAGCTGGGACACGATGAAATGGGCGCGTCCATTCCTCAACACCAACAGCATGGGCGCCAATCCGAAGCAGCCAGCCGATGTCGCCCAGGTCGGTGACCTGGTACGCGTGCAGCGCCAGCCGGACAACTCGTTGAAGTTCAGCCAGATTCCGCAGGCCCAAGGCGCACTCGTTTCCCTCGACCCGCAAAACGGTGCCATCCGCTCGCTGGTAGGCGGTTTTGCCTTCGAACAGAGCAATTACAACCGCGCCCTGCAGGCCAAACGTCAACCGGGCTCAAGCTTCAAGCCATTCGTCTACAGCGCCGCGCTGGACAACGGCTACACCGCCGCCAGCCTGGTGAACGATGCACCGATCGTGTTCGTCGACGAGTACCTGGACAAGGTCTGGCGGCCAAAAAACGACACCAACACCTTCCTCGGCCCGATCCGCCTGCGTGAAGGCCTGTACAAGTCGCGCAACCTGGTGTCGATCCGCCTGGTGCAGGCGCTGGGAATCGACCGCACCATCGACTACATCAGCAAATTCGGCTTCAAGAAAGAAGATCTGCCGCGCAACCTGTCCCTGGCCTTGGGCACCGCGACCCTGACGCCGATGGAAATCGCCACCGGCTGGAGCACCTTCGCCAACGGCGGCTACAAAGTCACCTCGTACCTGATCGAAAAAGTCGAGAGCCGTAACGGTGACCTTCTGTACGCTGCCAACCCGCCAAGCGTGCCCAAGGGCGAGGTGGTCAGCGATGGCATCGCCGCGCCAGCCGCCAGCGCCTTCACCGTCAATGCCACGCCCGAAGACGCCGCAAGTGCCCAGCCGACGCAGACACCTGCAGTGGCTGAACGCATTGTCGATGGCCGCACCACCTACATCCTCAACAGCATGCTCGAAGACGTAATCAAACGCGGCACCGGCCGCCGTGCACTGGCCTTGGGCCGCAGTGACATTGCGGGCAAAACCGGTACGACCAACGAATCCAAGGACGCCTGGTTCTCCGGCTACAACGCCGACTACGTGACCACCGTGTGGACCGGCTTCGACCAGCCAGAGAGCCTGGGCCGCAAGGAGTTCGGCGGCACCGTGGCGCTGCCGATCTGGATGAATTTCATGGCCGCAGCGCTCAAGGACAAGCCGCCGCACACTCAACCTGAACCGGAAGGCATCTTGAGCCTGCGAGTCGACCCGGTCAGCGGCCGTGCAGCTTCCCCAGGCACGCCGGGTGCCTACTTCGAGCTGTTCAAGGCCGAAGATACGCCGCCGACTGGCAGCGAGCTGGGAAGCGGCTCTGCACCGGGCAGCCCATTGCCGGCAGATGAAGGTGCGCCGATCGATCTGTTCTGATCGCGCAGCGCAACGCAAAAGCCCCGCCTTCGAGAGAAGCGCGGGGCTTTTTGCATCAGGGATTGCCGTTACTCCGTCATCGCGAGCAGGCTCACTCCTACATCGGAATGCATACCCCTGTAGGAGTGAGCCTGCTCGCGATAGCGGTCGCACGATCACCACAAAACCAACATCCAATAAAAAGCCCCGACTCTCAAGAGCCAGGGCTTCTGGTCAATGCACTACAACGGCTTAGCCGTTAAACACATCATCCACGCTTTTCAGCGGGTAGTTCTTCGGATACGGCAGAGTCGCCACGCCGGTCTCGATCGCGGCCTTGGCCACAGCATCCGAGATCACGGTGATCAGGCGGGCATCCATAGGTTTCGGGATGATGTATTCACGACCGAATTCCAGCTTGATGCCGCCGTAGGCGTCGCACACTTCCTGAGGCACCGGCAGCTTGGCCAGTTCACGCAGGGCGTTGGCTGCAGCCACTTTCATTTCTTCGTTGATGCGCTTGGCGCGAACGTCCAGGGCACCGCGGAAGATGAACGGGAAGCCCAGTACGTTGTTGACCTGGTTCGGGTAGTCCGAACGGCCGGTGGCCATGATCACGTCGTCACGGGTGGCGTGCGCCAGCTCCGGGGAGATTTCCGGATCCGGGTTCGAGCAGGCGAACACGATCGGGTTGGCCGCCATGGACTTCAGGCCTTCCGCGCTGAGCAGGTTCGGGCCGGACAGGCCAACAAACACGTCAGCACCGGCCAAGGCGTCAGCCAGGGTGCGTTTTTCGGTAGCGTGAGCGAACACAGCCTTGTACTGGTTCAGGTCGTCACGGCCGGAGTGGATCACGCCGGTACGGTCAACCATGTAGATGTTTTCGATGTTGGCGCCCATGCTCACCAGCAATTTCATGCAGGAGATGGCAGCAGCACCGGCGCCCAGGCAGACGATCTTGGCTTCAGCCAGGGTTTTGCCAGCGATTTCCAGGGCGTTGATCATGCCGGCCGCAGTAACGATCGCGGTGCCGTGCTGGTCATCGTGGAATACCGGAATGTCGCACTGCTCGATCAGGGCGCGCTCGATCTCGAAGCACTCAGGAGCCTTGATGTCTTCGAGATTGATGCCGCCGAAAGTGATGGAGATGCGCTTGACGGTGTCGATGAAGGCTTGCGGGCTTTCGGAGTCGACTTCGATGTCGAACACGTCGATGCCGGCGAAACGCTTGAACAGTACACCCTTGCCTTCCATCACTGGCTTGGAAGCCAATGGGCCGAGGTTACCCAGGCCGAGAATCGCGGTGCCATCGGAAATGACTGCAACCAGGTTGCCTTTACCGGTGTATTTGTAGGCCAGTTCAGGATCGCGGGCGATTTCGCGTACTGGTTCGGCTACGCCGGGGCTGTAGGCCAGCGACAGGTCGCGGGCGGTAGCGGTGGCCTTGGTGAGCTCGACACTCAGCTTACCTGGACGAGGATGGGCGTGATATTCGAGAGCGGCAGTTTTCAGATCAGACATGGGGGCATTCCGCTTTTTACTGTTGGACAGACTGGTCAGCGAGGATACGCGCCTCGTAAAGTCCCCACAAGACTGACCGGTCACCCCTGTCAAGCACCGCGCCCTACGACTTTGGGCCAAGAGCCACGGAACACAAGGGATAGACTGTTCACAATCGCCTGAAAAAATGTCTACAATTTTTTCTCAGGGAGCCATCTGAAGCATTACCGGATCGGTCAATGGCAACAACCAGCGTGCCTGCCCGTTTTTCAATCCGCCACGCCGCGTCCGATCCACGACCCAACCTCGAGCCTCGACCTGCCTGCCCTGCAGCTGCTCCAGTGCGGATACGTCGAAGTGCTTCAGCAGATTGGGTGCAACCCGCAGCACAACCGAATCCTGCAACTCGATCCAAACTCCGCCGCCATTGCGCTGAACCTTGCTCACAACACCACTGAGGACGGTAAAGCCGGAAATGCTGATCTGGCTTGCCTGGAGGACAGGGGACCGGCGCCAGATCCCCAATCCGGCCTGGCGAGCGCTTTGCTCGGCTGCTTGCTGGCAGGCAACCAGATCAACATTCGGGGCCACAGCCACCTGGAAACCCAGGCCTTCGGCAAGCATCTGCGCTTCAAGGTTGGCACCATCGGCGCCGTAGACGTGGGCCAGGGTTCGCCCATAGTTGTCTTTACTGTCTTTCCCGGGCAGCAGGCCGACCCGCCCGTCGCTTGCGGCCACCAGGGCTTCCAGGCGTTTGCGCGCCGCGACAGCAAAGGGCTCATCAGTGCGACCTTGCTTGCCCAGCTCCGGGGTATTCAAACCAATCATCCGCACACTGCGGCCATCGCTCAGTCGCAACGTGTCGCCGTCCACGACTCGCTGCACCGCGGCTGACGCCAGGTTTTTCGGAGCTGGGCAGAAAGCCTGGGCACCCGGAAGCCAAATCGCGGACACAAAAAAGGCGCCCGCGAGGGACGCCTTTTTCAACAGCAAGGAACAGCCCAAGGGGCTCTTCAACCTTACTCTGCAGCAGCTGGAGCTTTCTTGCCGAAAGCACCGAAACGGTCTGCGAAGCGCTGTACACGACCGCCAGTATCCAGAGTCTTCTGCTTACCGGTGTAGAACGGGTGGCACTCGTTGCATACGTCAGTGCCCAGTGGCTTGCACAGGTTCGAACGAGTTTCGAACTTGTTACCGCAGCTGCAAGTTACCAGGATGGTTTCGTATGCTGGATGGATATCGGCTTTCATGGTGTATTCCTCAGGCTAGCGTGCCGCCACTCAACACTATTGTTGAATACCGCACGTAATTAGGCCGCGGATTCTACCAGACAATCCCGATCACGCAAGCTGTCCCTTCTACCGACCGTCTGCTAGGCTCCCTGCCTTCTTCACCGCTTCATCATCGAGAAAACCATCGCGTGCCCGACGCCATTCTGCGCCTAGCCCTGCCCTCGCCCCTGCGCCGCCTGTTCGATTACCGTGCTCCAGCCGGGGTCCTGCGTGCCCAGTTGCAACCGGGCATGCGCCTGCGGGTGCCATTCGGCCGCCGGGAGATGATCGGCATCCTGGTCGAAGTCACGGACACCAGCGAAGTACCGGTGGACAAGCTCAAGCCTGCCCTGGCCCTGCTCGACGCCACCGCACCGTTGCCACCGGCGCTGTTCAAGCTTTGCCTGTGGACTTCCCAGTACTACCAGCACAGCCTCGGCGACACCTTGAGCTGGGCGTTGCCGGTTTTGCTCCGTCAAGGCGAGCTGGCCGAAGCCCGCCAGGAGCGCTTCTGGTCCGCAGCACCTGGCGCCAGCCTCGATGACCCGCGTATCGCCCGCGCGCCACGGCAGCGCGAAGCCTTGGCTACGCTGGCCCAGCACCCCCACGGTGTGGCCCATCAGTTGCTGAGCAAGCTGATGTTGAGCAAGGACAGCCTGGATCTGCTGCTGGCCAAGGACCTGGTGCAAGTGGAGATCCGCAAGCATGCCCCCGGAGCACGTCACGAACACTGGCTGGCCCAGCCGGAGCTGCCGCTCAACCCCGAGCAACGCGCTGCCTATGAAGGCATTCGCGCCGGCTTCGACAGTTATCACGCGTTCCTGCTGGCCGGCGTGACTGGCAGCGGCAAGACCGAAGTCTATCTGCAACTGATCCGCGAAACCCTCGAGGCCGGCAAGCAGGCACTGGTGCTGATCCCGGAAATCAACCTGGGACCGCAAACCCTCGCGCGCTTCGAGCAACGCTTCAACGCACGCATTGCGCTGATCCATTCGGGTGTCAATGACCGCGAGCGCCTCGAGGCCTGGCTCGCCGCTCGGGATGGCGACGCTGACATCATTATCGGCACCCGCTCGGCGCTGTTCACTCCGATGAAAAATCCCGGGCTGATCATCATCGACGAAGAACACGACGGCTCCTATAAACAGCAGGAAGGCCTGCGTTATCACGCTCGCGACCTGGCGCTGGTGCGGGCCCGCCAGGAAAACATCCCGATCGTCCTCGGCTCGGCCACGCCTTCACTGGAAAGCCTGCACAACGCCTACACCGGGCGTTACGGCCTGCTACGCCTGAACGAGCGCGCTGGCGGGGCCAAACAACCACGCTTCCTGCGCCTGGATGTGAAGAGTCGTCCGCTGGACAGCGGCATTTCCGGCCCGATGCAACAGGCCATCGGGCAGACCCTGGCTGCCGGACAGCAGGTATTAGTGTTCCTCAACCGTCGCGGATTTGCCCCGACGCTGCTGTGTCATGACTGCGGCTGGATGTCCGAATGCCAGCGCTGCGATGCGCGGATGACCGTGCACCAGCGCTCCGGCGAACTGCGCTGCCACCATTGCGGCTATGTCGAGCGCGTGCCACGGCATTGCC
The DNA here is from genome assembly GCF_026241895.1 of Pseudomonas sp. RIT-562. GTDB lineage: Bacteria > Pseudomonadota > Gammaproteobacteria > Pseudomonadales > Pseudomonadaceae > Aquipseudomonas > Aquipseudomonas mandelii_F. Next base: position 333,841 of record NZ_JAPJIV010000003.1, read on the forward strand.
CCAAATGCGCCAAAGTGGATCTGCGCCCGGTAGGCGCCGGCACCGAACGGGCCGAGGAGCGCCTGGCGATTTTGTTTCCGGACGTTCCGGTGTTGCGCGTCGATCGCGACAGCACCTCGCGCAAGGACGCGATGAACCAGCTGTTCGCGACCATCCAGAAAGGCCAGCCGTGCATTCTGGTGGGCACGCAGATGCTTGCCAAAGGTCACCACTTCCCCCGGGTCACACTGGTGTCGATCCTGGATGCCGACGGCGGCCTGTTCTCCGGCGACTTCCGCGCCAGCGAGCGCATGGCCCAGCTGATAGTGCAAGTCGCCGGACGTGCCGGACGCGCTGAAGAACCGGGCAGAGTGATCATCCAGACGCACCTGGCCGACCATCCGCTGCTGGTACAGTTGACCGAACAGGGTTACTTCGCTTTTGCCGAGCAGGCTCTGAGCGAACGGCGCTCGGCGGGCTTGCCCCCCTTCGCCCACCTGGCGCTGCTGCGCGCGGAGGCGCATAAGCCGGGGCAAGCCGAAGGTTTCCTGGACGAAGCCTGCAGCGAGGCCGAGCGCTTGCTGGCAGAGCAGAATTTGAGCGGTATCGAGTTGCTTGGGCCAGTGCCGGCCCCTATGGAGCGCCGCGCCGGTCGGTATCGGGCGCAACTATTGTTGCAGGCGACAGCTCGGGCGCCGCTGCATCGGCTGCTGAGCAGCTGGTTGCTGGTACTGGAGCAGATGCCGAGCGGGCGGGCGGTGCGGTGGTCGCTTGATGTCGATCCTGTGGATTTGTACTAAACACTGTGGGAGCAAGGCTTGCCCGCGATGGCGCCCTTGAGATCGCCATCGCGAGCAAGCTTTGCTCCCACAGGTCATCACCGATTAATAGTCACCACATATCCATAACCTGCCCGCTATAGTTGGCAAGCCCGTCTCCGCCACGGATAATGCCCAGTTTTTCCACCCGCGCATCCAGGCGCTGCCGCGCTTGCGGTCGAAAGAGAGCATCATGAAAGACACCATCCGCCAGCTGATCCAACAAGCCATCACCCAACTCGTCAACGAAGGTGTGTTGCCTGAAGGCCTGTCGCCGGCGATCCAGGTGGAAAATTCGCGCGACAAGAAGAACGGCGACTTCGCCAGCAACATCGCCATGATGCTGGCCAAACCGGCGGGCATGAAGCCACGCGACCTGGCGGAAAAGATCATCGCCGCGCTGCCATCCGATGAAAACATCACCAAGACCGAAATCGCCGGCCCGGGTTTCCTGAACTTCTTCCAGAATACCCAGGCTCTCGCCTCGCGCCTGGACGCCGCCCTGGCCGACGAACACATCGGCGTGCGCAAGGCCGGCCCGGCACAGCGCACCGTGGTCGACCTGTCGGCACCCAACCTTGCCAAGGAAATGCACGTCGGCCACTTGCGTTCGACCATCATTGGCGACGGCGTGGCCCGCGTGCTGGAGTTCCTCGGCGACGAAGTGATCCGGCAGAACCACGTCGGCGACTGGGGCACCCAGTTCGGCATGCTGATGGCCTACCTGCAGGAAAATCCGATCACCAGCGACGAGCTGTCGGACCTGGAGAACTTCTATCGCGCCGCCAAGGGCCGCTTCGACGAGTCCGAAGAGTTCGCCGACCGTGCCCGTGGCCTGGTGGTCAAGCTGCAAGCCGGCGACCCGGAGTGCCTGGCGCTGTGGACCAAGTTCAAGGACATCTCGCTGTCGCACTGCCAGAAAATCTACGAACTGCTCAACGTCAAGCTGACCATGGCCGACGTGATGGGCGAAAGCGCCTACAACGACGACCTGATCAACGTGGTCAACGACCTCAAGGCCGCCGGCATGCTGGTCGAGAGCAACGGCGCGCAGTGCGTGTTCCTCGACGAGTTCAAGAACGCCGACGGCGACCCGCTGCCAGTGATCATCGTCAAGGCCGACGGCGGGTACCTGTACGCCACCACCGACCTGGCGGCCGTGCGCTATCGCAGTGGCAAACTCAAGGCTGATCGCGCCCTGTACTTCGTCGACCAACGGCAGGCACTGCACTTCCAGCAGGTGTTCGCGGTGGCTCGCAAGGCTGGTTTCGTGACGCATCCGATGGAAATGGAACACATGGGCTTCGGCACCATGAACGGCGCTGACGGCCGTCCATTCAAGACCCGTGACGGCGGCACCGTGAAGCTGATCGACCTGCTGACCGAAGCCCAGGAGCGCGCCTACACCCTGGTGAAGGACAAGAACCCGGAGCTGGCCGAAGCCGAGCTGCGCAAAATCGCCAAGGTCGTGGGCATTGGCGCGGTTAAATACGCCGACCTGTCCAAACACCGTACCAGCGACTACAGCTTCAACTTCGACCTGATGCTCAACTTCGAAGGCAACACCGCGCCATACCTGCTGTACGCCTATACCCGCGTGGCTGGCGTGTTCCGCAAGCTGGGCAAGGACTTCAGCGAAGTCGAGGGCCAGATCACCCTAGAAGCCGTACACGAGCACGAACTGGCGGCCAAGCTGGCGCAGTTCGGTGAAGTCCTCAATAACGTTTGCGACAAAGGCACGCCGCACATTCTGTGCACGTACCTGTACGATGTCGCGGGCCTGTTCTCCAGCTTCTACGAGAACTGCCCGATCCTCAGCGCCGAAACCCCGGCGCAAATGCAGAGCCGCCTGCGCCTCGCCGCGCTGACCGGCCGCACTCTCAAGCAAGGCCTGGAACTCTTGGGTCTGGAAACTCTGGAGCGTATGTAAGTTGGCTGCCAAGAAAAAACCTGCACCCAAGCGTGGCGCCAGCCGTTACCAAGCACCTGCCAAGCAACCGATCCCGGGGTGGCTGTGGATGGCCATCGGCCTGACGGTCGGAGCCTTCATCGTCTTCCTGATGAAGCTGGAGCCTGGCAAAGGCAGCGAGAGCGTCAAGCGCGAGAAGATCGAGCAGCAGAAAGCTACCCGGATCGCCGAGGCCAACAAGACCCCGCCGAGCCCGACACAACCGGTGAAGCCGAAGTACGACTTCTACACGTTGCTGCCGGAATCGGAAGTCATAGTGCCTGCCGATGCCGTGCCGGAAAAAACCCTGCCGACACCACAGGTGCCGGCCATTCCGACCACTCCGGTGACGCCGGAGCAGGCAGCCAAGATCGACACTGCGCGCGCACAGGCAGCACTGGCAGGGATTACCCCGCCGCCAGCGCCACCGGTGAGCAAGGCCGCCCCAGTGACCAAATTCTTCCTGCAGGCCGGTTCGTTCCGCAAGGAAGCTGACGCAGACAAGGTTCGTGCGCAGATCATCCTGCTTGGTCAGGCAGTGGCGGTTGAATCCGGCACCGTGAAAGACGAAACCTGGTATCGGGTACTGGTCGGGCCGTTCAGCAACCGAGAACAGCTGACTACCGCGCAAAAACAACTGGCCGGCAGCGGTTTCAGCAATCTGTTGTTACAACAACGCCAGAGTCGCTGAGTTCTTCAGCACTACCGCGTTATCGTTAATCGCGGGCAAGCCTTGCTCCCACAGGATGGCATCGATCTGTGGGAGCAAGGCTTGCCCGCGATGGCATTCGTGCAGGCAACACCACTCGCCAATCGTCCACCGCTCGTCCTCTCTCCCGCCACACAGTTGAAAAACTCGTCACCACCCCCATATGAGTTTTCATAAGGCATTTTCGCCCCGCTGCGTGGAGACTCTCCCTTGACCACCATCGTTTCAGTTCGCCGCCACGGCAAAGTCGTCATGGGCGGCGACGGCCAGGTTTCTCTCGGCAACACCGTGATGAAAGGCAACGCGAAAAAAGTTCGTCGCCTGTACCACGGTCAGGTTATCGCCGGTTTTGCCGGGGCCACGGCTGACGCTTTCACCCTCTTCGAGCGGTTTGAAGGTCAGCTTGAGAAACATCAGGGTCACCTGGTTCGCGCTGCTGTCGAGCTCGCCAAAGAATGGCGTACCGACCGTACTCTGAGCCGTCTCGAAGCCATGCTGGCAGTGGCTAACAAAGACGCTTCGCTGATCATCACCGGCAACGGCGACGTGGTCGAGCCTGAAGAAGGCCTGATCGCCATGGGTTCCGGCGGCGGTTACGCCCAGGCCGCTGCGAGCGCGCTGCTGAAGAAGACTGACCTGTCCGCCCGTGAAATCGTCGAAACCGCACTCGGCATCGCTGGCGACATCTGTGTATTCACCAACCACACTCAGACCATTGAGGAGCAGGACTGCGCCGAATAAGCCTGTTTCGGCCTTTGCGCCACGGCTCATTCTTGCTTGAGGTCCGCCAATTACTATGTCCATGACTCCCCGTGAAATCGTCCACGAACTCAATCGCCATATCATCGGCCAGGACGATGCCAAGCGCGCCGTCGCCATCGCGCTGCGTAATCGCTGGCGCCGTATGCAGCTGCCGGAAGAGCTGCGCGTTGAAGTAACTCCCAAGAACATCCTGATGATCGGCCCGACCGGTGTCGGCAAGACCGAAATCGCCCGTCGCCTGGCCAAACTCGCCAACGCGCCGTTCATCAAGGTCGAAGCGACCAAGTTCACCGAAGTCGGATATGTCGGTCGCGATGTCGAATCGATCATTCGTGACCTGGCTGACGCCGCTATCAAGCTGCTGCGCGAACAGGAAATGACCAAGGTTCGCCACCGCGCCGAAGACGCCGCCGAAGAGCGCATCCTCGACGCCTTGCTGCCACCGGCTCGCATGGGCTTCAACAACGACGAGGCGCCATCGGCCGATTCCAATACCCGCCAGCTGTTCCGCAAACGCCTGCGCGAAGGCCAGCTGGATGACAAAGAGATCGAAATCGAAGTCGCCGAAGTGGCCGGCGTCGATATCTCCGCGCCGCCGGGCATGGAAGAAATGACCAACCAGCTGCAAAGCCTGTTTGCCAACATGGGCAAGGGCAAGAAGAAATCCCGCAAGCTCAAGGTCAAGGAAGCGCTGAAACTGGTACGCGATGAGGAAGCCGGGCGCCTGGTCAACGACGAAGAGCTCAAGGCCAAGGCCCTGGAAGCGGTTGAGCAGCACGGTATCGTGTTCATCGACGAAATCGACAAGGTCGCCAAGCGCGGCAACTCCGGCGGCGTCGACGTCTCCCGCGAAGGCGTACAGCGCGACTTGCTGCCGCTGATCGAAGGCTGCACCGTCAATACCAAGCTGGGCATGGTCAAGACTGACCACATCCTGTTCATCGCATCGGGCGCGTTCCACCTGAGCAAGCCCAGCGACCTGGTGCCCGAACTGCAAGGTCGCTTGCCGATCCGTGTGGAGCTCAAGGCACTGACGCCAGAAGATTTCGAGCGCATCCTCAGCGAGCCGCATGCATCGTTGACCGAGCAATATTGCGCGTTGTTGAAAACCGAAGGCCTGGGCATCGAGTTCCAGCCGGACGGAATCAAGCGCATCGCCGAGATCGCCTGGCAGGTGAACGAGAAGACCGAGAACATCGGTGCCCGTCGCCTGCACACGCTGCTGGAGCGTCTGCTCGAAGAAGTGTCGTTCAGTGCCGGCGACCTCGCCAGCGCTCATGACGATAAGGTGATCATGATCGACGCGGAATACGTCAACAGCCACTTGGGCGAATTGGCGCAGAACGAAGACCTGTCCCGTTATATCCTGTAAGCCATATTTACTGTGGTAGAGGATCCTGTGGGAGCGGGCTTGCTCGCGAAAGCGGTCTGGCATTCAACATTGATGTTGAATGCCATAGCCCCTTCGCGAGCAAGCCCGCTCCCACATTTGAACCGAGGTCCCCCACGCAAACGGATGACCCGCCATGATTCCTACCGACATCAAACTGCACAAAGCCTCGAAAACCCTGTCGCTGAAATACGCGTCCGGCGAGGAACATCACCTGCCCGCAGAATTCCTGCGAGTGCACTCCCCCTCCGCCGAGGTCCAGGGCCACGGCAAACCCATCCTGCAATTTGGCAAGATCGGCGTAGGCCTGAGCAAGGTCGAACCGGCCGGTCAGTACGCACTTAAATTGACCTTTGATGACGGCCACGACAGCGGCCTGTTCACCTGGGAATATCTGTATCAGCTGGGCGTGCGCCAGGAAGATCTCTGGAATGATTATCTTGCCGAGCTCAAGGCAGCCGGGAAAACCCGCGACCCGAACCAATCCGTCGTCAGGCTGATGCTCTAGTCCGCACCTCTTGCTCATTAGAAGGCATTTTCTAATTCCATCTGTTTGAATGCTCCGCTCCAGGGCGAACGATTCGCCCGCTTGCGAAAAAAATTAAACTCGGGTAACCAATGGAGCTGGCAAGTTCCCTGCAGTGCTCTCTGCATAAAAGCAGTGGTGCAGAACTATCGGTCACCCGAGTAGTAGTACCTGGCATTTGCTGTGTGACTACACAGCTGGACTCAGGTACTCGTCTCAGGACAATGGAGCGTCGTAGATGAGTAACAAGAATAACGATGACCTGAAATCTCAGGCCTCGGAAAATACCTTGGGGCTGAATCCTGTCGTTGGACTGCGTAGAAAGGATCTTCTGGGCTCAGCTCGAATGGTGCTGACCCAAGCCATCAAACAACCGATTCACAGCGTCAAGCACGTTGCCCATTTCGGCCTCGAACTCAAGAACGTACTGTTCGGCAAATCCGAACTCCAGCCTGCCGGTGATGATCGTCGCTTCGCCGACCCGGCCTGGAGCCAGAACCCTCTCTACAAACGTTACCTGCAAACCTACCTGGCGTGGCGCAAGGAACTCCACGACTGGATCGACGACAGCAGCCTTTCACCCAAGGACGTCGCCCGCGGGCACTTCGTCATCAACCTCATGACCGAGGCAATGGCCCCGACCAACAGTGCGGCCAACCCGGCGGCGGTCAAACGCTTCTTCGAAACTGGCGGTAAAAGCCTGCTCGATGGCCTCTCGCATCTGGCCAAGGACCTGGTACACAACGGCGGCATGCCGAGCCAGGTCAACATGGGCGCGTTCGAAGTCGGCAAGAGCCTGGGCGTGACCGAAGGCGCAGTGGTGTTCCGCAATGACGTCCTGGAATTGATCCAGTACCGGCCAATCACCGAGCAGGTGCACGAGCGCCCGCTGCTGGTGGTGCCGCCACAAATCAACAAGTTCTATGTATTCGACCTGAGCCCGGACAAGAGCCTGGCGCGATTCTGCCTGCGCAATAACGTCCAGACCTTCATCGTAAGCTGGCGCAACCCGACCAAGGAGCAGCGCGAGTGGGGTCTGTCGACCTACATCGAAGCGCTGAAGGAAGCGGTCGACGTGGTCAGCGCCATCACTGGCAGCAAAGACGTGAACATGCTCGGCGCCTGCTCCGGCGGGATCACCTGCACCGCGCTGCTGGGCCACTATGCCGCGATCGGCGAAAACAAGGTCAATGCCCTGACACTGTTGGTCAGCGTGCTGGACACTACCCTGGACAGCGACGTGGCGTTGTTCGTCGACGAGCAAACCCTGGAGGCCGCCAAGCGTCATTCCTACCAGGCCGGCGTACTGGAAGGTCGCGACATGGCGAAAGTCTTCGCCTGGATGCGCCCCAATGACCTGATCTGGAATTACTGGGTCAATAACTACCTGCTGGGCAATGAGCCTCCGGTATTCGACATCCTGTTCTGGAACAACGACACCACCCGATTGCCCGCGGCCTTCCACGGCGACCTGATCGAGATGTTCAAAAACAATCCACTGATCCGTCCGAATGCACTGGAAGTGTGCGGCACCGCCATTGATTTGAAACAGGTGACGGCCGATATCTTTTCCCTGGCCGGGACCAACGACCACATCACCCCGTGGAAGTCCTGCTACAAGTCGGCGCAACTGTTTGGCGGCAAGGTCGAGTTCGTGCTGTCGAGCAGCGGCCACATCCAAAGCATTCTGAACACGCCCGGAAATCCGAAGTCACGTTACATGACCAGTAGCGAAATGGCGGCGAACGCCGAGGAATGGCAGGAAAACTCTACCAAACACACCGACTCCTGGTGGCTGCACTGGCAAGCATGGCAAGCCGAGCGTTCGGGCAAGCTGAAGAAGTCGCCGACCAGCCTGGGTAACAAGACCTACACCGCCGGCGAAGCAGCGCCGGGCACTTACGTACACGAGCGGTAACCGATACACCCCGGTCTGTAGGAGCTGCCGCAGGCTGCGATCTTCTGATTCTGGTTTTCATAATCAAGATCAAAAGATCGCAGCCTTCGGCAGCTCCTACGGGATCGGGGATGAATTCACCCACAGGGCCTGAAGCATGCCGCAACCGTTCATTTTTCGTACCGTCGACCTGGATGGCCAGACCCTCCGGACCGCAGTACGCCCCGGCAAGCCTCATTTGACGCCCTTGCTGATTTTCAACGGCATCGGCGCCAACCTGGAGCTGGTTTTCCCGTTTGTCGCGGCGCTGGACCCGGACCTGGAAGTGATTGCCTTCGACGTACCTGGAGTGGGTGGCTCGTCGACGCCAAGTCGGCCCTACCGCTTTCCGGGGCTGGCAAAACTCACGGCACGCATGCTCGACTATCTCGACTACGGTCAGGTCAATGTGATCGGCGTGTCCTGGGGTGGCGCCCTGGCCCAACAGTTTGCGTACGACTACCCGGAACGCTGCAAAAAACTGGTGCTGGCGGCGACTGCGGCTGGTGCCGTGATGGTCCCGGGCAAACCGAAAGTGCTGTGGATGATGGCCAGTCCCCGGCGCTACATCCAGCCGTCCCATGTGATCCGTATCGCGCCAATGATCTATGGCGGCTCGTTCCGTCGTGACCCGACCCTGGCGGCCAGCCACGCGGCCAAGGTCCGTTCGGCGGGCAAGCTCGGTTATTACTGGCAACTGTTCGCCGGTCTGGGTTGGACCAGCATTCACTGGCTGCACAAAATCCACCAGCCAACCCTGGTGCTGGCCGGTGATGACGATCCACTGATCCCCCTGGTCAATATGCGACTGCTGGCCTGGAGGATTCCGAATGCCCAGTTGCACATCATCGATGACGGACACCTGTTCCTGATCACCAGGGCCGAAGCAGTCGCGCCGATCATCATGAAATTCCTGGAAGAAGAGCGCCAGCGCGCAGTGATGCATCCGCATCCGGCGCCATTGGGCAGTTAAACCGCCTCGACACCTGGTCACAAAATGCGTGCGGCAGGACGCCGTAACGCGCAACAACTCGTTAGTGCGTCTATGGTGTTCTGGTTCAGTGTGTTTGTTTTTGGCCTGAAGACGAAGGAGTGTTGAGTCATGCGCGAAAAACCAGTGCGGGATTCCCTGCCCACTCCCGCCGCGTTCATCAACGCACAAAGTGCGATTACCGGCTTGCGTGGCCGCGATATGCTGTCGACCTTGCGCACTGTGGCCGCTCACGGCTTGCGCAATCCACTGCACAGTGCCCGGCATGCCTTGAAGTTGGGCGGCCAGCTCGGTCGCGTGCTGCTGGGTGAAACCCTGCACCCGACCAACCCGCAGGACAATCGGTTCGCCGACCCCGCCTGGAGTCTCAATCCGTTTTACCGACGCAGCCTGCAGGCCTACATCAGCTGGCAGAAGCAGGTTAAAAGTTGGATCGACGAGAGCAACATGAGCCCCGACGACCGGGCCCGCGCGCACTTCGCGTTCGCCTTGCTCAACGACGCCGTGGCGCCCTCCAACTCCCTGCTCAATCCGCTGGCCATCAAGGAGATCTTCAATTCCGGTGGCAACAGCCTGGTCCGCGGGATCAGCCATCTGGTCGACGACTTCCTGCACAACGACGGCCTGCCCCGGCAAGTCACCAAACAGGCCTTCGAAGTCGGCAAAACCGTCGCGACCACTACGGGTTCCGTGGTATTTCGCAATGAACTGCTGGAGTTGATCCAGTACCGGCCAATGAGCGAAAAGCAATATTCCAAACCCTTGCTCGTGGTGCCGCCGCAGATCAACAAGTACTACATTTTCGACCTGAGTCCTGCTAACAGCTTCGTCCAGTTCGCCCTGAAAAACGGCCTGCAGACCTTCATGATCAGCTGGCGCAACCCCGATGTACGTCATCGCGAATGGGGCCTTTCTACCTACGTCGAAGCCGTGGAAGAAGCGATGAACGTGTGCCGGGCGATCACCGGCGCGCGCGAAGTCAACCTGATGGGTGCCTGCGCCGGCGGGCTGACGATTGCCGCGCTGCAAGGTCATCTGCAGGCCAAGCGCCAGCTGCGTCGAGTGTCCAGCGCGACGTATCTGGTGAGCCTGCTCGACAGCCAGATGGACTCCCCCGCCACCTTGTTCGCCGATGAACAGACGCTGGAGGCGGCCAAGCGCCGCTCGTACCAGAAAGGTGTGCTGGACGGTCGCGACATGGCCAAGGTGTTCGCCTGGATGCGCCCCAACGATTTGATCTGGAGTTACTTCGTCAACAATTACCTGCTGGGCAAAGAGCCGCCTGCATTCGACATCCTCTATTGGAACAACGACAACACCCGCCTACCTGCGGCGCTGCATGGCGATTTGCTGGACTTCTTCAAACACAATCCGCTGAGCCACCCCGGCGGGCTGGAGGTGTGCGGCACTCCGATCGACCTGCAGAAAGTCACGGTCGACAGCTTCAGCGTGGCCGGCATCAACGATCACATAACGCCATGGGATGCGGTGTACCGCTCCACATTGCTGCTGGGCGGCGACAGGCGTTTTGTGCTGTCCAACAGCGGTCATGTGCAGAGCATCCTCAACCCGCCGAGCAATCCAAAAGCCAACTACATCGAAGGCGCCAAACTGAGCCTCGACCCACGGGCCTGGTATTACGACGCGAAGCAGGTCGACGGTAGCTGGTGGACCCAATGGCTGAGCTGGGTTCAGGCGCGCTCAGGGGCGCAGAAGGAAACCCACATGGCTCTGGGCAATCAGAATTATCCACCCATGGAGGCAGCACCCGGCACCTATGTGCGAGTGCGCTGACGTTCAACGAACCATTAAGAAGACTGGATGAAGACCCGCGACCGGATTCTCGAATGTGCCTTGCAGTTGTTCAACCAGAAGGGCGAACCGAACGTTTCAACCATGGAAGTTGCCAATGAAATGGGGATCAGCCCGGGCAACCTTTACTACCATTTCCACGGCAAGGAACCGCTGATCCTGGGCTTGTTCGAGCGCTTTCAAAGCGAGCTCGCCCCGCTGCTCGACCCACCTTCGGATGCGCAACTGGCGCCGGAAGATTACTGGCTGTTCCTGCACCTGATTGTCGAGCGGCTGGCGCACTACCGGTTTCTGTTCCAGGACCTGTCCAATCTGGCCGGGCGCCTGCCCAAGCTGGCCAAGGGCATCCGCAACCTGCTCAACGCCCTGAAGCGTACGCTGGCCTCGCTATTGGCGCGCTTGCAGGCCCAGGGGCAATTGGTCAGTGACACCCAGGCGCTTGGGCAACTGGTAGAGCAGATCACCATGACCCTGCTGTTTTCACTGGACTACCAGCGGATAATCGATCGCGAAGGAGAGGTCCGGCTGGTGGTGTACCAGATCATGATGCTGGTGGCTCCGCACTTGTTGCCACCGATCAAAGTGGCGACCGAGCATCTGGCGATGCAGTACCTCGAAGAACACGACTGAAATTTTACTGAATGAACACATAACCCTGTGGGAGCGGGCTTGCTCGCGAAGGCGCTGTGTCATTCAACGGATGGTTTGACTGCTACACCGCCTTCGCGAGCAAGCCCGCTCCCACAGGGGATCCATGGTGATCAGTAAATATTGGGCACAAAAAAACGCCCGACCTTCGCAGGCCGGGCGTTTTTTATTTAGCCCTGGAATCAGGACTGACTGGTTGGCGTCGATGGAGCTGGCGCGGCAGTCGGGGTCGCAGCAGGGGTCGGCGCGGCGGCCGAGTTCGACGTGCTGGCTGGAGCCGGTGTCGGCTTGGCAGCTGCAGTTGCTGTCGCTGCTGGTTTGGCTGCGGCTTTCGGTGCCGCCGGCTTTTTCACTGCAGGCTTCTTCGCCGCAGCAGGTTTGGCCGCTGGCTTGGCAGCGGGTTTGGCTGCAGCAGTCTTGGCCGCAGGTTTGGCTGCCGGCTTAGCGGTAGCTTTTGCGGCAGCCGATTTGACGGCTGACTTCGCTGCGGCAGGTTTGGCTGCGGCAGTCTTGGCCACCGACTTGGCGGCCGATGCGGCTTTCGCTGCAGTCTTGGCTACCGGCTTGGCGACAGCTTTGGCCAGTGGCTTGGCAGTCGATTTGGCAGCAGGTTTGGCGGCAGCGGTTTTCGCCGCAACTGGCGCAACCTTGGCCCCGGTGAGTTTTTCAATCTGCTTGGTCAGCGTATCGACCTTGCTGTGCAGTGCCTTGACTTCATTACGGCTCGGCACGCCCAGACGCGAAATGGCGCTGTTCAAGCGCTTGTCAAAAGCACCTTCCAGCTCATCCCACTTGCCCAGCGCACGATCTTTCACGCCGCTGATGCGCGACTTGGCCGAAGTGGCGGAGTCTTTTGCCGCATCAACTTTATCGCCCACTGCATTCTTGGCGAGCTTCTCGGCTTTCTCGCCGTCTTTTACCAATGTATCGAAGAGCTTGCTGCCGTCAGTGTCGATCTTCGAGTACACGCCTAAACCGGCCAGCCAGATTTTGCGGGAGTAGTCTTCAACTTTCCCGATCCACGAGCTGCCATCTTTTTCGGTGTTCTTTTTACCAGCCATCCCGTTCTCCTTAAGATTTACGCGCGACGCGTTCGAGCAATGCCGTCAGCTCATCGAGCTTAGCAGAGAGTGTCTCAACGTCATGTTTAGACGGAATGCCGATACGATTCAAGGCACTTGCAACACGCGAGTCGAACGCCTTCTCGACCTTGTCCAGTTGCAGTTCTACTTTGCCTTTAAAAGTGCTGACTTCACTCTTCGCTTCATCGATCTCGGAGTTGGCGGCTTCAAGTTTTTCCGCAACTACCTTTTTACCTTTCTTTTCAACAGTTTGACCTTCTTTGATCAACTCCTGAAAGTACTCGCTGCCTTCTTGACCGACCTTGGTGTAGGCCCCCAGGCCTGCCAGCCAGATCTTGCGGGCATAGGATTTGACGTCGCCCAGAGCAGAAGTCGAAGCGTCGATTTTTTTCTTCAGAATTACTTTGGCCATGGTGCACCTCACGCGCAGAAGGTTTGAGGAACTGCCCGCGAAAGAGTCGGGCTCATGCACAAAGTAGGGAGAAAAATTAGAAACGGCACCCTAACCTCTGGTGCACCTTAAACAAATGTAGGAGTGAGCCTGCTCGCGATAGCGGTCTGTCAGCCGAATTGATGTCGACTGACAGACCGCTATCGCGAGCAGGCTCACTCCTACAGAGGTTGCATGTCACGCTAAAATCAAACCAACGCTTTATCGAGGGCCTTCTCGATTTCCGACTTGATCATGCCGCTCATGGCCGACATCATCAGGCCCAACTCCACGTCGACTTTGATCGAATCCTCGGCAACATGCACCGCGCCTTTTACCCCGGAGCGCTTGAGGTTCAGGGTATCGCCCGACCACTGCGGCTCCAGGCCATATTGATCAGACAGTTTCTGCGCCAGCAAGTCAGCCTTCTCGCGGGCCGCTTCCTTACCCAGGGTGTGGGCACGTTCAACACTAATACGGGCCATCTAATGACTCCTGCTTTATGAATGCTTCCTGAAGCATCTTGACCGCCACTGCGGCAAAACGTCCCGGTGATTGCCTATCTTACCTTTAGCCACTCCAAGACAAAGCAGGCCACCGGGATTAGAATGTCCCGCATTCTCTTCTGGTGACAGCGATATGACTGATCAGCGCAAAGGCAGCGATGCCGAACCCACCACTCACTTCGGTTTCAAAAACGTTCCGGAAAGCCAAAAAGCGGAAAAAGTCGCTGAGGTTTTCCACTCCGTAGCCGCCAAGTACGACCTTATGAACGACCTCCTGTCGGGCGGCATGCATCGCCTGTGGAAGCGTTTTGCGATCGAGCTGTCGGGTGTTCGCACCGGTAATCGGGTGCTGGACATCGCTGGCGGCACCGGCGACCTGACCAAAAAATTCTCGCACCTGGTCGGCCCTACCGGCCAAGTCGTGTTGGCCGACATCAACGAATCCATGCTCAAGGTCGGTCGTGACCGCCTGCTGGACCTGGGTGTGGCCGGCAACGTCGAATTCGTCCAGGCCGACGCGGAGAAACTGCCGTTCCCGGACAACCATTTTGACTGCGTGACCATCGCTTTCGGCCTGCGCAACGTGACGCACAAGGAAGACGCCCTGCGCTCGATGCTGCGCGTACTCAAACCGGGCGGCCGCTTGCTGGTGCTGGAGTTCTCCAAACCGACCAACGCGCTGATGTCCAAAGCCTACGACGCCTACTCGTTCGCCTTCATGCCGTTGATGGGCAAGCTGATCACCAACGACTCGGAAAGCTATCGCTACCTGGCCGAATCGATCCGCATGCATCCGAACCAGGAAACCCTGAAGTCGATGATGGTCGAGGCCGGTTTCGACCGCGTGACTTATCACAACATGACCGCAGGCATCGTCGCCTTGCATCGCGGCATCAAACCCTGATGTTGCTGGCCGGCCTGCTCGCCAGCGTTGAACTCGGTCTTAACCGGGTGCTGCGCCTCGACAGCACGGCATTGCCGCGCCTGGCGCATTTGAGCGGCAAGGTGATCGCTGTCGATTGCCGCAGCCCGGCATTCCAGCTGTTCATCCTGCCCAGCGACGAAGGGTTGATGCTCGCCTCCCAATGGGCAACCGGCGCCGACTGCACCCTGCGTGCCCCGGCCTCAAGCCTGTTGAAACTGGCCATGAGCAAGGACAAGACCGCCGTGCTGCATGGCCCGGAAGTCGAACTCGACGGCGACAGCGGTGTACTGCTGGAACTGGCGGCGATCCTTCAGGACCTCGAGCTGGACTGGGAATACGAGCTGTCGCGCTGGCTTGGCCCGGTGGCAACCCAACTGGTCGGCGGTCATTTGCGCAGCCGTGCCCGTTGGTACCAGCAAGGATTTGTCAGCCTCGGCCAAAACCTGGGCGAATACCTGGCCGAAGAATCGCGCACCCTCGTCGGGCAGCGCGAAGCCGAAGCCCGTTTCAGTGAACTGGACCAGATCAAACTCGATCTGGAACGTCTCGAGGCGCGTTTCGAGCGCCTTTCCCGATCCCTCGACCCAAGCGATAACGCATGAAGCTGCTTGCCGTCCGCCGTTTGTTGCGCATCCAGCGCGTAGTGATTCGTTACCGCCTCGATGACCTGCTGTTCGCCCTGCCGCTGCCCTGGTTCCTGCTGGCGCTGCGTTATGCATTGCCGTGGCGCTGGTTCCCGCGCAAGACGCTGGAGCTGAGCCGCGGCGCTCGCTTGCGCCTGGCGCTGCAGGATCTTGGGCCGATATTCATCAAGTTCGGGCAGATCCTGTCCACCCGCCGCGACCTGCTGCCGGAAGACATTGCCGATGAACTGATGATGCTGCAGGACCGTGTGCCGCCATTCGATTCGCAGGTGTCGATCAGGCTGATCGAAGAGCAACTGGGCAAGAAGATCAGCGAAGTGTTCAGCCGTTTCGACGTCGAACCACTGGCCTCGGCTTCGGTGGCACAGGTGCACGCTGCGCAGCTGAAGACCGGTGAGGAAGTGGTGGTCAAAGTGATCCGCCCTGGCCTCAAGCCGATCATCGCCCAGGATCTGGCGTGGCTGTTCATCCTGGCTCGTGCGGCAGAAAAGCTCTCGGCCGATGCGCGCCTGCTGCACCCGGTGGACGTGGTCCTGGACTACGAAAAAACCATTTACGACGAACTCGACCTGCTGCGCGAAGCCGCCAATGCCAGCCAGCTCAAGCGCAACTTCGAAGGCTCGCCACTGCTCTACGTGCCGCAAGTCTATTGGGACTGGTGCCGGCCGAAAGTGCTGGTGATGGAGCGCATCTACGGCATCCAGGTCACCGACCTGGCGACTCTCGCCGACCAGCGCACCGACATGAAGATGCTCGCCGAGCGGGGTGTCGAAATCTTTTTCACCCAGGTGTTCCGCGACAGCTTTTTCCATGCCGACATGCACCCGGGCAACATCTTCGTCAGCACTGTCAATCCGTGGAGCCCGCAGTACATTGCGATCGACTGCGGCATCGTCGGCAGCCTGACCCCGGAAGACCAGGACTACCTGGCCCGCAACCTGTTCGCCTTCTTCAAGCGCGACTATCGGCGAGTGGCCCAGCTGCATATCGATTCGGGCTGGGTGCCAGCGGAAACCAAACTCAACGAATTCGAAGCGGCGATCCGTACTGTGTGCGAGCCGATCTTCGAAAAACCGTTAAAGGATATTTCATTCGGCCAGGTGCTGATGCGCCTGTTCCAGACCGCTCGACGCTTTAACATGGAAGTGCAGCCGCAGCTGGTGCTGTTGCAGAAAACCCTGTTGAACATCGAAGGCCTGGGCCGTCAGCTGTACCCGGACCTCGACCTGTGGAACACCGCGCAGCCGTTCCTCGAACGCTGGATGCGTGAGCGCGTCAGCCCAAAAGCCTTGTTGGGCAACGTGCAGAGCCAGTTCGAACAACTGCCGCACCTGGCCAACATGGCCCGCGACCTGCTCGAACGCATGTCCCAGCCCCACGCGTACGACCCGCCGCCACCCTGGCATCGCCGGCGTGACGACTGGTTCCTGCGCCTGCTCGGCACCGCTCACCTGGCGGGCGGCGCCGTACTCGCGATTGGCGGGCCGTTAAACGAATTGGCTTATTGGCCAGCCGGAATCATGATGGCGGTCGGTTTGTATCTGGTCGTTCGCCGATAGCCAGTTGTGTCATCCGCTGGCACACTGTTTGAACGTTGGACTCCGCTAATGAAGTGCGGAGCCCGCTGTCGGAGTCGAAGATGAAAAACTGGCTGGACGAAATCAAGTGGGACGCCGATGGCCTGGTGCCCGCGATTGCCCAGGATCACAAGACCGGGCGCGTCCTGATGATGGCCTGGATGAACCGTGAAGCACTGCAGCTGACTGCCGCCGAGAACCGTGCCATCTACTGGTCACGTTCGCGCGGCAAACTGTGGCGCAAGGGTGAGGAGTCCGGGCATGTGCAGACCCTGCATGAAATGCGCCTGGACTGTGACGCCGACGTAATCATCCTGATGGTCGAGCAGATCGGCGACATCGCCTGTCATACCGGCCGCCAGAGCTGCTTCTACCGCGTTTATGAGAACGGCGACTGGACAACCGTCGACCCGGTTCTCAAAGACCCGCACGCCATTTATTCCTCAGGACACAAACATGAGTGACACCCTGACCCGCCTGGCCGAAGTGCTGGAAGAGCGCAAGGGCGCCGCCGCCGACAGCTCGTATGTTGCCAGCCTGTACCACAAGGGGCTGAACAAGATTCTGGAAAAAGTCGGCGAAGAATCGGTCGAGACCATCATTGCCGCCAAGGACGCCGCCATCAGCGGCGACTGCAGCGATGTCATCTACGAGACCGCCGATTTGTGGTTCCACAGCATGGTCATGCTCGCCCAACTGGGGCAGCATCCACAGGCTGTACTCGATGAACTGGACCGTCGTTTCGGTCTGTCCGGACACGCCGAGAAAGCCTCGCGCCCGTCCGCCTGAACAACTATTAGAGAGGAGCAGCAATATGGGCATTTTTGACTGGAAACACTGGGTCGTCATCCTGGTTGTCGTCGTGCTGGTATTCGGTACCAAGAAACTGAAAAACCTCGGCACCGACGTCGGCGAGTCGATCAAGGGCTTTCGCAAAGCCATGAACGATGACGAAAAACCTGCTGATCCGAGCGTCACCCCGGCACAACCGGTACCACCTGTGCAGCCACAGGCCACCCCAGTGAACCCGCCGCACACCATCGATGTGCAGGCACAAAAAGTCGAAGAGCCAATTCGCAAAGACGTGTGAGCACTGACTAATGTTTGGTATCAGCTTCTCTGAACTGCTGCTCGTCGGCCTCGTTGCCCTGCTGGTGCTGGGCCCCGAGCGCCTGCCGGGCGCCGCGCGCACCGCCGGCCTGTGGGTCGGTCGCCTGAAGCGCAGCTTCAACGCGATCAAACAGGAAGTTGAACGTGAAATCGGCGCCGACGAGATTCGTCGGCAGCTGCACAACGAACACATCCTGTCCCTGGAGCAGGAGGCGCGGAAGATCTTCACGCCGACCCAGCAGGAGCCGACTCCAGTGCAGCCCGTGGCAGAGCCGACAATTCATGCCCCGACGCCCGTAGTCGAGCCGGCCATCAGTGCTGAACCCGCACCGGTCGCCACTCCTGCGGTGCCGCCTCTGGTTGAACCTGCCACACCCGCGGCTGCGCCTATTGCGCCTGCCCCTCATGACCCAACACTGCCGCCGCGAGCCCCATGAGCGATCTCCCAGAAAATGACCAGCACATGCCGCTGGTTTCGCACCTCACCGAGTTGCGCACCCGCCTGCTGCGTTGCGTAGCGGCGATCTTCATCGTCTTCGCCGGGTTGTTCGCGTTCACCCAGCAGATCTATACCTTCGTCTCCACGCCGCTGCGCCAATACTTGCCAGAAGGCGCGACGATGATCGCCACCGACGTGTCGTCGCCGTTCCTGACGCCGTTGAAGCTGACGATGATGGTTTCGTTGTTCCTGGCGATCCCGGTGATCCTGCACCAGATCTGGGGCTTCATCGCGCCAGGCCTGTACAAGCACGAGAAACGCATCGCGGTGCCGTTGCTGATGTCCAGCATCCTGCTGTTCTACACCGGCATGGCGTTCGCCTATTACCTGGTGTTCCCGCTGATCTTCAAATTCTTCGCTGCCGCGACTCCCGCCGGCGTGGAAATGATGACCGACATCACGAGTTACCTCGATTTTGTCATGACCCTGTTCTTCGCCTTTGGCGTGGCCTTCGAAATCCCCGTGGCCGTGGTGTTGCTGGTGTGGATCGGCGTGGTCGACGTCAAATACCTGAAGAAAATCCGCCCGTACGTGATCATTGGCTGCTTCGTGGTCGGCATGATCCTCACGCCACCGGACATTTTCTCCCAGACCCTGCTCGCCATACCGATGTGGCTGCTGTTTGAGATCGGCATCCTGTTCGGCAGCCTGATCAGCAAGCGCGGTGAGCACCCGGACGACCAGCCGGCTGACGACTCCAACGACCAGCCGCCAGCGACCCAGCCGTGAACCTGCTGCTTCTCGAAGAAGCCGATTTCATTGCGGCCGATCGGGTGATCCTGCGTGATCGCCGCCTGACCCACATGCAGGAAGTGCATCGTTCACAAGTTGGTGACAGCCTGCGAGTCGGCAGGATTGGCGGCCTCATGGGGTCCGCCGAACTGTTGCGCCTGGATACTGCCGAAGCCGAATTGCGCGTTACCCTCGACCAGCCACCGCCGGCCAAGCTGCCCCTGACCATGGTGCTGGCCCTGCCACGCCCGAAAATGCTCCGCAGGGTGTTCCAGACCGTTGCGGCCATGGGCGTGCCGCGGATCATCCTGGTGAACAGCTATCGAGTCGAGAAGAGCTTCTGGCAAACGCCGTTCCTGGAGCCGGAAGCGATTCGCGAGCAATTGATCCTTGGCCTCGAACAGGCGCGGGACACTGTATTGCCGCAGATCACCATCGAGAAGCGTTTCAAACCGTTCGTCGAAGACCGGCTGCCGGCAATCACGGAAGGCACCCTCGGCCTGGTTGGCCATCCCGGCAACTACCCGCCATGCCCCCGTGGCCTGGATGAAGCGGTGACCCTGGCAATCGGCCCGGAAGGTGGATGGATCCCTTACGAAATCGACCTGCTGGCCAAATCCGGCCTACAACCGGTGCAACTGGGCGACCGCATCCTGCGAGTGGAAACCGCCGTAACCGCGCTGCTGGCCCGCCTCTTCTAAACAGCACGAAATCTCCCCGTAGGAGCTGCCGCAGGCTGCGATCTTTTGATCTTGGCGCTGGTAAGTGCGCCAAAAGATCGCAGCCGTCGGCAGCTCCTACAGGTTCCGAGATACCTGCCGATACAACTCCCATAAAACCTACGTGTGGTTCGAGGGAGTTGCAGCATGTACCAATCGCTAGCCGATAAACTGGGGAACGTCAGCGTCAATCGCAAACTGGGAGTCGGTTTCGGCTTGGTGTTGCTGCTGACCTGCCTGATTACCTTCACCGGCTGGACGGGCCTCAGCGGTGTGATGAGCCGGGGCGACAAGCTCGGCTTCATTTCCGGCCTGATCGAGCTGAGCAAAGACCTGCGCATCGCCCGCCTCGACTACGACATGCATCGCGGCGAACAGGGCCCCGGAGCCGTCAACGACTTGCTCGGCCAACTGGAAACCGGCCTGAGAACCGCTCGCAGCCTGATCGAACAACCTGCCGATGCGGCCATGGTCGACCAGCAACTGGCAGCCGTCGGTGAATACAAACGCGCCTTTGCCGACATGACCCAGGCAACCGCCGCGCGCGAAGATGCCAGGAGCAAACTCGGGGCCACCGCCGACAACGCCGTGGCGCAAGTCAGTGCAGTCGAGAAATCCCTGCTGCAAGGCGAGAGTGTTGCCGACTACAGCCAGGTCATTGAACTGAGCAAATTGCTCCAGCAAGCGCGCTACCAGGTTCGCGGCTACACCTACAGCGGCAAGGCCGAAGCCGAGCAGCCCGCGCTGGACGCCATCGACGCCGCCCTGAAAAGCCTCGACAGCCTTCCCGCCAAATTGCCTGAGCAGCACCTCGCCAACCTGCAGCAGGCTACCGAGTCGCTGAAGGCCTACCGCGCCGCCGTCAGCCAGTTCCGCGACTCCCAGGTGGCAAACGCCACTGCGCTCAAACACATGAGCGCCCAGGGCGACATCCTGATCGACCTCAGCAAGAAGCTCACGGCTTCGCAGACCATCGTCCGCGACACCGACGCCGCACATGCGAAGAACCTGCTGTTGCTGGCCACCCTGCTCGCCTTGGCCTTCGGCCTGCTGGCCGCCTGGGCCATCACCCGCCAGATCGTCATACCGCTGAGCCAGACCCTCAAAGTCGCCGAGCGCATCGCCGCCGGTGACCTGACCCACAATCTGCTGTCTCGCCGCCAGGATGAGCTGGGCCAACTGCAGCGCGCCATTCAAAGCATGACCCAAGGCTTGCGCGAATTGATCAGCGGTATCAGCGACGGCGTCACACAAATCGCCAGCGCCGCCGAAGAGTTGTCGGCCGTCACCGAGCAGACCAGCGCCGGGGTCAACAGCCAGAAGGTCGAAACCGACCAGGTGGCAACTGCCATGAACGAAATGACCGCAACCGTGCAGGAAGTCGCGCGCAATGCCGAAGAGGCCTCCGAAGCCGCTGTGGCAGCCGACCAGCAGGCCCGCGAGGGTGACAAGGTAGTCGGCGAGGCCATCGCCCAGATCGAGCGTCTGGCGCTCGAAGTGGGCAATTCGACCGAGGCCATGGGCCATCTCAAACGCGAAAGCGACAAAATCGGCAGCGTCCTCGACGTGATCAAGTCTGTAGCCCAGCAAACCAACCTGCTGGCGCTTAACGCAGCTATTGAAGCCGCCCGCGCCGGTGAAGCCGGACGTGGTTTTGCCGTAGTCGCCGACGAAGTCCGCAGCCTCGCCCAGCGCACCCAGAAGTCCACCGAGGAAATCGAAGAGCTGATCGTTGGCCTGCAAGCTGGCACCCAGCAAGTGGCGACCATCATGGACAACAGCCGCAGCCTGACCGACAGCAGCGTCGAACTGACCCGCCGCGCCGGTGGTTCCCTGGAAAGCATCACCCGCACGGTTTCAGCGATCCAGTCGATGAACCAGCAAATCGCCGCGGCCGCCGAGCAACAAAGCGCGGTAGCGGAAGAGATCAATCGCAGCGTGTTGAATGTGCGGGACGTGTCCGAGCAGACCTCGGCGGCCAGCGAAGAGACCGCAGCGTCCAGTGTCGAGCTGGCGCGTCTTGGCACTCATCTGCAGATGCTGGTGGGGCGGTTCAAGGTCTGAGTTGATGCGCATGCCTCGGTTCACACATGTGGACCGAGGTGATGTCATCGCGAGCAGGCTCGCTCCTACATTGGAATGCGTTTCCCTGTAGGAGTGAGCCTGCTCGCGATGGCGGCCGAAAGGCCGCCCCTGTCACAGAACCTGGCGCAAGAAGGCCTGCGCCCGCGGGTCCTTCGGCGCATCAAAGAACTCGGCTGGCGAGGCATCTTCCAACAACTTGCCGTGATCGAAGAACAACACCCGATCCGCCACTTCCCGCGCAAAACCCATTTCGTGTGTCACGCAGACCATGGTCATACCCTCCACGGCCAGGGTCTTCATCACGTCCAGCACCTCACCGACCATTTCCGGGTCCAGTGCCGAAGTCGGCTCATCGAACAGCATCACCTTCGGTTCCATCGCCAGCGCCCGGGCAATCGCCACGCGCTGTTGCTGACCGCCAGACAGGCGCGACGGAAATTCGTTGGCCTTCTGCGCGATCCCGACTTTTTCCAGCAGCGCCATGGCCTTGGCCTCGCGCTCCTTCTTGCCGCGTTTGCGCACGACTTTCTGGGCGAGGCAGAGGTTTTCCAGCACGGTCATGTGCGGGAACAGGTTGAAATGCTGGAACACCATACCGACTTCACGGCGATAGGCATTGACGTCAGTTTTCGGGTCGGCCAGCTGCAGGCCGTCGATGCTCACCGAGCCTGAATCGAATTCCTCCAGACCGTTGAGGCAGCGCAGGAAGGTCGACTTGCCGGAACCGGACGGACCGATCACGACCAGTACTTCGCCCTTGGCGACGGTCGTGCTGACGTTATCCACCGCACGCACCACCTGGCCACGGGTATCGAAGACTTTTACCAGATCGCGGACTTCAATCACTTTGCGCGAGCCTCCGCTCAAGCCGGCTGGCGATTTTCGACAGCGGCAGGTTGATCAACAGGTACAGGCCGGCGACGCAGAACAGGATTTCGAACGGCGAGAACGAGGTGGTGATGACTTCCCGGCCGCTCTTGAGCAGCTCGGTAATGGCGATTACCGACACCAGCGAAGTGTCCTTGACCAGGCTGATGAACTGCCCGGCCAGCGGTGGCAACACTCGCTTGAACGCCTGCGGCAGGACCACATGACGCATCGACTGGCCGGCGCTCAAACCCAATGATCGAGCGGCCTCGTTTTGCCCGCGAGCAATCGACTGTACGCCGGACCGGATGATTTCCGCGACGTAGGCGCCGGTAAACAGCGACAGCGCGGCGATCCCGGCGAATTCCCGGGACAGGTTCATCACGGTGCCGATGAAGAAATAGAAGATGAAAATCTGCACCAGCAGCGGCGTGCCGCGCACCAGTTCGACATAGATGGTCGACAGGTCGCGCAGGGTCGGATTGCTGGACAGCCGGCACAGGCCGGTCGCCAGGCCAATCAGCAGGCCGAGCACACCCGAGACCACCGACAGCCATAACGTGGTCCACAAGCCCCACAACAGCGGCCCTGCAGCCCAATGACGAGTAACGCCAACGACATCGCCTTCCGCCACGTCATCGCCCTGGGCGACTTGCAGGCTGTTCTCATCGACGATCAGGTGCTGCTCGTCGCCAGCGTCGTTGCGCAGGGTGACTTCAGCCTTGTCGCCCTTGCGCACCAGTTCGCTGACGGTGGAGATGTCGGCGGCACGCTGGGACTCTTCGGCGTGGTAGGCGAAGTATTGCGGCACACGATTCCAGCGCCATTCGTAGGACATCAGCGAGGTGGCGTAGTACAAGGCGCCGGCCAGGCCGATCAGCACCAGCACAGTTAAAACGTGCCAGGGCCATTGGGCTTTTTTCTGTTTCATTGCAGGTTCCGGGATTTGTGTTGCCTTGGAGGCCGTCATCGCGAGCAGGCTCACTCCTACATTGGAATGCGTTTCCCTGTAGGAGTGAGCCTGCTCGCGATGGCGGCGACGCGGTCTAACTGAGCGCCGCTTACTCCATGTCCTTCAGCCAAGCGGTGTCCTTGAACCACTTGTCATGGATGCGATCGTAGGTGCCGTCTTCGTGGATCTGGTGCAGGAAGTTGTTGATGAAGTTGAGGCTGTCGTAGTCGCCCTTCTTCAGGCCAAAGACCAGCGGCTCGTAGGTGAACGGCTTATCGAGGAATACCAGCTTGCCAGCACCGACCTTGTTCACCGCTACCACGTTGTACGGCGCGTCGTAGATAAAGGCATCGGCCTTGCCGTTGACCACGTCGAGCACGGCTTCCTGCTCGTTGTCGTAGCCGTGGTACTTGGCCTTGGAGATCAGTTTCTTCGCGACCATCTCGCCAGTGGTGCCGAGCTTGGAGGTGATGCGGTAGTCCGCGGTGTTCAGGTCTTTATAGGACTTGATGGTGCCTTCCAGCTCCTTGCGGATCAGCAGGGTCTGGCCAACGACGATGAAGGGGTCGCTGAAATTCAGGCGCAGATTACGCTCCTGGGTCAGGGTCATGCCGCTGCCGATCATGTCGAACTTGTCGGTCATCAGGGCCGGGATGATGCCGTCGTAGCCGGTGGATACCAGCTCCAACTTGACGCCCATGGCCTTGGTCATGGCTTTGAGGATGTCGACTTCGAAACCGATGATTTCGCCGCGCTTGTTGGTCATTTCAAACGGCATGTAGGTCGGGTCCATCCCGACTTTCAACGTGCCGCGCTTGACCGCGTCATCGATGGCACCGGCCTGCGCCGTGCCGACTGCAACCAGTGCCGTGACGCCGACCAGCAGCATCGAAAGATACTTCTTCATCATCAAGTCCCCAAAACCATTGCGTTATGAGGCGCGCAAACGGCGGGTTTCCCTGGGGAAACCGGCAGATACGAACAGAAAGTTGTCCGGGCGCACCAATTCGGGGACGGATGCTATCGCAGCCTTGGGGGATTTGTTAGACGCAAAAAGCAAAAGATCGCAGCCTTCGGCAGCTGCTACAGAAATACCAAAAAAAACCCCGCTTTCGCGGGGTTTTCTTCTTTACGCCAACTGAGGCTGCACGCTCAGCGGTTTAAGCGGTAACAACGGGGCATGTGGATCGGCTTTCACCGATTTACGCCAGGCTTCCAGCCACTCGGGGTGACCTTCGTTCCAGATCTGCTCGTGCAGACGAGCCAAAGCCACCGGATCACTGAGCAGCTGCACGCGCTCGTTGTTGTTCAGGCCGTCCGGCCCTACTTTCAAGGCGTGGCGCACTCGCTCGATACGCAGCCACTCGATCGGCTCGGCCTGACCATGGCGGGAGGTCGCCAGCGAACACGCCAGGGCGTTTTGCTGCGGGTCCACCACTGCCCGGACAAAGCCGTCGTTCAGTGCGTGATAGCGGTTTTCGTGGGTGTACTGGTCAGTCGCCAGCAATGCCTGGGGCGGATTGTATTCCTCAGGGATCAGGAACAGGCTCTCGTCACGCGACTTGAGGCCCAGGCCTACCCGGCTGGAAATCACCGAAACCGGGATCGACAACATCAACGAACCGACGATCGGCACCAGCCACCACAGGAAGCTTGGGTTCAGCCAGATCACCAGCAGCGCCCAGAGGAAACCCAGCAGGGTTTGTGGACCGTGGCGCTTGACCGCCTCGCTCCATGGCGTGGAGTCATCGTCACGCTGTGGCGAATTCCAGGTCGCGGCCCAGCCGAGGAACGCGGCAAGCACAAAACGGGTGTGGAAAATCATCCGCACCGGCGCCAGCAGCATGGAGAACAACATCTCCAGCAGCATCGACAAGGTCACCTTGAACTTGCCTCCGAACTCTTTCGCGCCCTTGGCCCAGATCAGGATGATGCTCAGCAACTTCGGCAGGAACAGCAGCACGATAGTGGTCGAGAACAGCGCGACCGCTTTGTCCGGATGCCATTGCGGCCATAACGGATACAGCTGGCGCGGCTCCATGAAGTACTGCGGCTCCATCAGGGTGTTGACCGCCAGCAGCGCAGTCGACAACACCAGGAAGAAGAACCACAGCGGCGCCGATAGGTATGACATCACCCCCGTCAGGAATACCGCGCGGTGAACCGGGTGCATGCCCTTGACCAGGAACAGGCGGAAGTTCATCAGGTTACCGTGGCACCAGCGACGGTCACGCTTGAGTTCATCCAGCAAGTTCGGCGGCAGTTCTTCGTAACTGCCCGGCAAATCGTAGGCAATCCACACGCCCCAGCCGGCACGGCGCATCAGCGCAGCTTCGACGAAGTCGTGGGACAGAATCGCACCCGCGAACGCACCTTTACCGGGCAACGGCGCCAAGGCGCAGTGCTCGATGAACGGCTTCATGCGAATGATCGCGTTGTGGCCCCAATAGTGGGATTCGCCCAGCTGCCAGAAGTGCAGGCCAGCGGTGAACAGCGGGCCGTACACGCGGGTGGCGAACTGCTGCATGCGTGCATACAGCGTGTCCATGCCCGATGCGCGTGGCGCGGTCTGGATGATCCCGGCGTCCGGGGTCGCTTCCATCAGGCGTACCAGACTGGTCAGGCATTCGCCGCTCATCACCGAGTCGGCGTCGAGTACGACCATGTACTTGTAGTCACCACCCCAGCGACGGCAGAAGTCGTCGAGGTTGCCGCTCTTGCGCTTGACGCGACGACGGCGGCGGCGATAGAAGATCTTGCCAAAGCCCTTGGCCTCACGGCACACGTCCAGCCACGCCTGCTGTTCGGCTACGCAGATATCGGCATCGTTACTGTCGCTGAGCACAAAGAAGTCGAACCGATCGAGTTCACCCGTGGCCGCGACCGACTCGAAGGTCGCCCGCAACCCGGCAAACACCCGCGGCACGTCTTCGTTGCAGATCGGCATGACCAGCGCGGTGCGCGCATCCTTGGCGATCGGCTCGTTACCGGCACTTTTACCAGAAATACGGTATTTGTCATGCCCGGTGAGCAGCTCGAGGAAGCCCATCAGTGCTGTCCAGAACCCGGCAGACACCCAGCAGAACAGAATCCCGAACAGAATCAGGATGCTGGTTTGCAACGCATACGGCAGCACTTGCGTGGCCGTCTGCAGCAGCGGTTGGTGCAGGACTTCGTTGAGGTCGACGAACGACCAACCCTGATACGGCATGATGCCTTTCATATACCAGCCGGCGACAATCGTCTGGCCGAGCATCAGCACCAAAAGGATGTAGCGACGGATCGAACCGACGGTGCGCCAGCGAGCAGCCGGCAGCACGCGCTCATCCTTCGGCGGGGCCGGTGGATTGGTGCGGCCGGTCAGCCGGCGCCAGCCACGCACCAGAATATTGGTGCGCCATGGCTCCGGCACGACCTTGGTCCGACGGATCGGCGGGGTCGCCTTGAGGCAAACCCGACCGCTGGCGTCGAGCGCCAGCATTTCCGCGTCTTCCAGCTCTTCGGCCGTGTTCAAGGTCAGGCGCTTGCCGACCGAGGCCTGGGCGGCCTCGCTCGGCGCGTCGAACGTCGAAGACGACAGACGCTGGTGCAGTTCGCTGAAGGACTGGCAGCCCGCGAGTTCCGCGCGCTGCTGGTCGGTCATCGGCAGATGCGCCAGATACTCGGCAAGAGTCTCTGGCTGTACTTGAGAATTACTCATCGGCAGGCAACTGGTAGCTCCAGGTCTCGGTCAGGACTTCTTCAGTCGGTGCCGATTCCGGTGTGGCTGGGGCCGCGTCGGCAGCGGCAGGCTGCTTGGCGTCTTTGTTGTCCTTGTTGGAGCTCTCCGCCGCCGGCTTGGCATCAGCCTGCTTGGCCTCTGCGAGCTTGGCTTCCTTGTCCGCCTTCTCCTGCTGCTTGGCGGCGACCTTGTCGGCTTTGGCCACGGAGGAGTTGGAGGCAGGCAGCGAAGTCTTCGCCAGATCCGCAGGCACGATGTTCTGCACCAGGGCCGCACGCATCTCGGTGGACTTGCTCGGATCCTTGATTTTCATCCGCAGCGTCAGGCGCCAGCCCTTGGTTTCAGGGTTGTAGCGCACGCTATTCTCGACCAGTTCGGCGTTGTCACCGACGCTGACCTGACTGCGAACGTCAGTCTCTGGCGCCAGGGCTGCCAGGGACGGGCCTTCGAAATCCACCAGGTAGGCAACGCTGCCGTCCGGCTGACGGATCAGGTTGGACTGCTTGACGTCGCCGGTGGAACGCAGGGTCTGGCTGACCCAAGCGCTATCCGGAGCGTGCAGCGCAGCTTCGTCGATGGTCCAGTGCAGGCGATAGGCGACATCCAGCGGCTGACCAGGCTCAGGCAGTTTTTCCGGACTCCAGAAAGCCACGATGTTGTCGTTGGTTTCATCGGCAGTCGGGATTTCCACGAGGTCTACGGAGCCCTTGCCCCAATCACCTTGTGGCTCGATCCAGGCACTAGGACGCTTGTCGTAGCGGTCGTCGAGGTCTTCATAGTGGCTGAAGTCGCGACCACGTTGCAGCAGGCCGAAACCGCGCGGGTTCTCTACTGCGAAATTGCTGACAGCCAGGTGTTTAGGGTTGTTCAGTGGACGCCAGATCCACTCGCCGTTGCCGGCATGGATCGCCAGGCCGCTCGAATCGTGCAGTTCGCGACGATAGTTGAGCACTTTGGATGGCTGGTTCGCGCCGAACAGGAACATGCTGGTCAGTGGAGCGATGCCCAGCTTGGTGACCTTGTCACGCAGGTACATCTGCGCCTTGACGTCGACGATGGTATCGCTGCCCGGACGCAGGGTCAGGCGGTAGGCACCGGTCGCACGAGGGGAATCGAGCAGCGCGAAGATCACCAGGTGCTTGTCACCCGGTTTTGGCTGTTGAATCCAGAACTCGGTGAAACGCGGGAATTCTTCGCCGGACGGCAACGCGGTATCGATGGCCATGCCGCGAGCGGACAAGCCATAGGTGTGACCCTTGCCGACGACGCGGAAGTAGCTCGCGCCCAGCATGGTCATGATCTCGTCTTGCTTGTCGGCCTTGTTGATCGGGTACAGCACACGGAAACCGGCATAACCCAGCTGCTCAGTGGCCTTCGGATCGAACTTGACATCGCCAAAATCGAAACGACTTGGGTCGTATTTGATCTCTTCGACGGTGTTAGCCGTGATTTCGTTGATTTTCACCGGAGTATCGAAGTGCATGCCCTGGTGATAGAACGAGAGTTTGAACGGGGTCTTCTGATCGGCCCATTCGGCTTTCTCGGTGCGGAAACGAATTTTCTGATAATCCGCGAATTTCATTTCACGGAATTCGTTCGGCAGATTACTGCGCGGGGCTTCGTACTTCTGCCCGGCCAGCTCTTTTGCCTTGGCCGACACATCATCCAGACTGAAAGCCCAAAGCTGGCCGGCGCTGAGCAGGCAGAGCAGTGCAGAGCCCGCTACCAGAGCGCTTCGTAGCCGTTTGGCAGACAATTTTGGTGCAATACAGGGACTAACAATCACGAGCAACCCTCGCCGAAAACAGATCAAAAAACCAACGGCCAGTTAAAGTGCTGTGAGGTAAACGGCGTTAAAAAACCGCCCCTACAGACCACTCTTGCCAAGTTGGCGAGCATTGTTCCGACTCCCATGGGGCGAAATGATTCCCCAACAGGCCCAGGACAAGTCTCTACCTAAGTCAAAACGGACCAACGAACGCTGATCCCCGTAGCGCGCGATTATCTAGTAGGCCGCGTTACAACGCATCAGGGGTAACAAAGTATTTATCGCGAAAAACGCCTGTTTCCGCTCGAAAAGCGCTTAAAAAGTTGTTTCAAGCGCTTTCAGACCTGCAACAGGAAGGTAACCGGGCCATCGTTGACCAGGTGCACCTGCATATCCGCGCCGAATCTACCTGATGTCACTGTGCCATGCATTTGTTTCGCTTTGCCTAATAGATAGTCAAAAAGCTCCTCGCCCAGTGCCGGAGGCGCAGCTGTGGAGAAACTTGGGCGCAGCCCGCTCTTGGTATCAGCGGCCAGGGTGAACTGAGAGACCAGCAGCAACCCACCGCCCACATCCGCCAAGGACAGATTCATCTTGCCCTCGGCGTCACTGAATACCCGATAGTTAAGCAGCTTATGCAGAAGTTTGTCGGCGCTGGCCCGCGTATCGTCGGGTTCAACCGCCACCAGCACCAGCAAACCCTGGTCGATAGCGCCGACCACCACGCCATCAACTTCGACCCTCGCGCTGCTCACGCGTTGCAGCAGAGCCTTCATGCTTCTTCTGGCGACAGGTCGAGCATGCGTCGTGCCATCAGGTCGGCGGCGCGCACCAGGGCATCGGTAATGCCAGGCTCGGAGGCCGCATGGCCTGCGTCACGAATAACCTGCAGCTCACTATTAGGCCAGTTCTGGTGTAATTCCCAGGCGTTGTCCAGTGGGCAGATCACGTCGTAGCGACCATGCACGATCACGCCAGGCAGGTGGGCAATCTTGCCCATGTCGCGGATCAGCTGGTTCGGCTCGAGAAAAGCGTTGTTGGTGAAATAATGGCACTCGATCCGGGCGATCGACAAGGCTCGCTGGGGTTCGGAGAAGCGGTCGACGACCAGCGGGTTCGGGCGCAGCGTCGCTGTCCGCCCTTCCCAGGTGGACCAGGCTTTGGCCGCGTGCATCTGGGCAATCTGATCGTTGCCAGTCAAGCGCCGGTGGAAAGCGCCAAGCAGGTCGTCACGTTCGTCCAGCGGGATCGGCGCGATGTAATCCTGCCAGTAATCAGGGAACAGCCGGCTGGCGCCTGCCTGGTAGAACCATTCGATTTCCTGCGGACGGCACAGAAAAATCCCGCGCAGGATCAGGCCGTGTACTCGTTCCGGGTGGGTCTGCGCGTAGGCCAGCGCCAGGGTCGAGCCCCAGGAACCGCCAAACAGTACCCATTTGTCGATGCCTAGGTGTTTGCGAATCTGCTCAAGGTCGGCGACCAGATCCCAGGTAGTGTTGTTTTCCAAACTGGCGTGGGGTGTGGAGCGACCACAGCCGCGCTGGTCAAAAGTCACGATGCGATACAGATTGGGATCAAAGTAGCACCGGCTCTGAGCATCGCACCCGGCGCCCGGGCCACCGTGGATGAACACCACCGGCAACCCTTGCGGTGAACCACTCTCGTCGACATACAGCGTGTGGGTGTCATCGACGGCCAGATCGTGCCGGGCGTAGGGTTTGATCTGCGGGTACAAAGTCTGCATTGCGCGCTCCGTAAGGGGTCGAGGTCATCCCTGGGGGGACTTCTATTATTCTGCCGTCCGGCATCATAAACCCGAATTACGTGATTGAGCATGTCCCGGTAATGGTGGTTGTCTCCAGAGGAGACATTTCAATAATTCGTATCCCCGTTGTAGCGCTTCTGCCCCCACGCCAGCAACCCTTGCAACAACTCCCGCAGCACCACCTGCGTCGGCGCGGCCAGGTCGGGGCGATAGCGGAATGGCTCGAACTCTTCCATGTACGTGCACTGACCCAACTCCAGTTGTACTGCATGGATGTTTTCGGCCGGGTTGCCGTAGTGCCGGGTAATGTGGCCGCCCTTGAATCGACCGTTCAACACATGGCTGTAGTCGGTGTGGCGGGCGCAGATCGCTTCCAGTTGGGTGGCCAGCTGTGGATCGCAACTGGCGCCATTGAAGGTGCCGAGGTTGAAGTCCGGCAGCTTGCCGTCGAAGAGGTGCGGGATGATCGAGCGGATCGAGTGCGCATCGAATAGCAACGCGTAGCCGAACTCGGCTTTAAGACGCGCCAGCTCGTTCTGCAAGGTGCGGTGATACGGGGTCCAGATCTGTTCCAGATAAGTCGCCCGCTCTGCCGCTGACGGCGCCATGCCTTCGCGGAACAACGGGATGCCGTCGAACAGCGTGGCCGGATACAAACCGGTGGTTGCCCCGGCGTACAGCGGCTTGTCGTCGGACGGTCGATTGAGGTCGATAACGAAGCGCGAGTACTCGGCCGCCAACGTGCTGGCGCCCAGTTCAGCGGCAAATTCATAGAGCTTTGGAATGTGCCAGTCGGTGTCCGGCAGGCTGCGCGCGTCGGCAATCAACCCGGCCTCGACCGTAGGGGTCAGGCGCAGCCCGGCGTGAGGCATGCTGATCAGCAGCGGCACACGACCTTGTTGGAAATTCAGAACCTTGTCCACAACTGCTCTCCTATACGCTCGATTCGACGCCGTGGCGTACGACGCGTTTTTCCAGGTCGCCGCCCAGCCAGTACGACAGGTCGGCGGGACGATCGATTTGCCAGGCGACAAAGTCAGCGACCTTGCCAGCTTCCAGCGAACCATGGGAGTCGGCCATGCCCAGTGCCGTGGCGGCATGGATGGTCGCGCCAGCCAGGGCTTCTTCCGGGGTCATGCGAAAGCAGGTGCAGGCCATGTTCAGCATCAGGCGTAACGACAGCGCCGGCGAGGTGCCGGGGTTGAGGTCACTGGCAATGGCGATTTTTACCCCGTTCTTGCGCAGGGCATCCATTGGCGGCAACTGGGTTTCGCGCAGGAAGTAGAACGCTCCCGGCAGCAACACGGCAACGGTACCGGAAGCTGCCATGGCGATGGCGTCGTCTTCGTCCATGAACTCCAGGTGATCGGCCGACAGTGCGTGGTAACGCGCGGCCAGGCTTGAGCCGTGGAGGGACGACAACTGCTCGGCATGCAGCTTGACTGGTAAACCGAGTTCCTGCGCGGTGACAAATACCCGCTCGACCTGCGCTGGCGAGAACGCCAGGTACTCGCAGAAAGCGTCGACCGCATCCACCAGGCCTTCCGCCGCCAGGGCCGGGAGCATTTCGGCGCAGATGTGCTCGATGTAAGCGTCGGCGCGGTCGGCATATTCCGGCGGCAATGCGTGAGCGGCCAGGCAAGTGCTGCGCACGCTGATCGGCAGTTCATCACCCAGGCGGCGGATCACTCGCAGGATCTTGCGCTCGCTCGCCAGGTCCAGGCCGTAGCCGGACTTCATCTCCACGGTGGTAACGCCGTCGCGCATCAGGCTCTTGAGGCGCTTGGCGGCGCTGCTGAACAGTTCGTCTTCACTCGCGGCGCGGGTGGCGCGCACGGTGCTGGCGATGCCGCCACCGTTGTTGGCGATTCCGGCGTAGCTCACGCCTTGCAGGCGCTGTTCGAATTCGCCGCTGCGGTTTCCGCCGAACACCGTATGGGTGTGGCAGTCGATCAGGCCCGGCGTGACCCAGGCCCCATTCAAATCGTTGACCGCCGGGTAGTCACCCACCGGCAGGTCGGCACGTGGGCCAATCCACTCAATGAGCGCACCGGACGTCACGATGGCCGCGTCTTCGATGACCGAATAGACGCCTTGCGCCATGGTTGCGACGTGGCAGTGTTGCCAGAGAGTTTTCATCCCGAGTTCCTCGTCTTGTTCAAAATCGATTCGCGAGCAAGCCCGCTCCCACATGGGATTTGCGCTGTCCACACAATCCCTGTGGGAGCGGGCTTGCTCGCGAAGAGGCCATTACAGGCTCGGCAACAACTTCGCCGGCACCAACTCATTCAGGCAACGCGTCGCCAGCAACTCGGTCGCCGCATTGATGTCCGGTGCAAAAAACCGGTCCTTCTCATAAAACGGCACTTGCGCACGCAGGATCCCGCGAGCTGTTTCCAGTTTCGGCGAGGTCTTCAACCCTTCACGCAGATCCAGGCCCTGGCATGCTGCCAGCCACTCGACCGCCAGCACCCCACGAGTGTTCTCGGCCATTTCCCACAGGCGTTTGCCGGCAGCCGGCGCCATCGACACGTGGTCTTCCTGGTTCGCCGAAGTCGGCAGGCTGTCCACCGAATGCGGATGCGACAGCGCCTTGTTCTCGCTGGCCAAAGCTGCAGCGGTGACCTGGGCAATCATGAAGCCGGAATTGACGCCGCCATTGGCCACCAGGAACGGCGGCAGTTGCGACATGTGCTTGTCCATCATCAGCGAGATGCGGCGTTCGCTCAGGGAGCCGATTTCTGCAATGGCCAGGGCCATGTTGTCCGCAGCCATGGCCACCGGCTCGGCGTGGAAGTTGCCACCGGAAATCACATCACCTTCGGCGGCAAACACCAACGGGTTATCCGACACTGCGTTGGCTTCGACGGCCAGCACTTCGGCCGCCTGGCGGAACTGGGTAAGGCAGGCGCCCATGACTTGCGGCTGGCAGCGCAGGGAGTACGGGTCTTGGACCTTGTCGCAATTCTGGTGCGAGTCGGACACTTCACTGCGTTCACCCAGCAGCTCACGGTAAGCGCCAGCGGCGTCGATCTGGCCTTTCTGCCCGCGAGCGGCGTGGATACGAGCATCGAATGGCGAGCGCGAGCCCAGTACCGCTTCGACCGTCAGCGCGCCCAGCGCCACGGCACCGGCGAACAGATCCTCACCTTCGAACAGGCCACGCAGCGCGTATGCAGTGGAAACCTGGGTGCCGTTGAGCAGCGCCAGGCCTTCTTTGGCCGCCAAGGTCAGCGGCGTCAGGCCGGCGACTTTCAGCGCTTCGGTGGCTTCCAGCCATTCGCCCTGGTAACGCGCCTTGCCCTCACCCAGCAGCACCAGGGACATGTGCGCCAGCGGCGCCAGGTCACCGGAAGCACCGACCGAACCTTTCAACGGAATGTGCGGGTAAACCTCGGCATTGATCAGCGCGATCAACGCGTCGATCACCACCCGGCGAATGCCGGAAAAACCACGGCTCAGGCTGTTGACCTTGAGCACCATGACCAGGCGCACCAGCGCGTCGCTGATCGGCTCGCCAACGCCCGCGGCATGGGACAGCACCAGCGAGCGCTGCAGGTTTTCCAGGTCTTCGCTGGCAATGCGGGTCGATGCCAGCAGGCCGAAACCGGTGTTGATGCCGTAGGCCGTGCGGTTTTCGGCGAGGATCTGTTCCACGCAGGCGACGCTGGCCTCGATCTGCGCCGAGGCACTGTTGTCGAGGCTGATTTTCACCGGCTGCTGATAAATATCACGCAGCTGGGCAAGGCTCAGTTGGCCGGGAATCAGGTTTAGCGCAGTCATTCAAATGCTCCTTTTGAGAGTTTGTTATTAACTACCAGTCGCTCCGGAGCATTCCGTTATCCGTCGCCTCGCGTCTTTTGGACGATCCGCGCCTTGGCACGCTGGTATGGGTACTGGTCAGTGCAAATTCGGTATCGCGTTGCGCAGCTGGTGCGGATCTTTCAGGACACTGGCGGCGGCCGCAATGTCCGGGGCCAGCCAGCGATCCTGGTCGTAGGCCGGGACTTGTTCGCGCAGCAGGCGCCAGGCGATATCAGTGCCGGCGCCAAAACGCTGCGACTTGAGGAATTCAAACGCCTGGGCTGCCAGCAAGTACTCGATGGCGAGAATCTGCGTGCAGTTTTCCAGCGCTCGATGCAGCTTCAGCGCCGCGTTGGTGCCCATGCTCAGGTGATCTTCCTGCAGCCCCGAAGTGACGTAGTTGTCGAGCACCGCCGGCTGCGCCAACTGGCGGTTTTCCGCGCACAGGGACGCGGCGACGTACTGGACGATCATCATCCCGGAATTGACTCCGGGATTGGCCACCAGGAATGCTGGCAGACCGCTGACATGCGGGTTGATCAGGCGATCCAGGCGCCGCTCGGCGATAGAGCCGATTTCCGCCATGGCGATGGCCAGAAAATCAGCTGCCAGGGCCACGGACTGACCGTGCGGGTTGGCCTGGGACATGATGCGGAAATCGTCCGGCGTGCCCAGCAGCATCGGGTTATCGGTGACAGAGTTGAGTTCGGTTTCGATCTGCCGGGTGGCGTGTTCCAGCTGATCGCGAGCGGCGCCGTGGACCTGCGGGATCGAGCGGATGCTCAGCGCATCCTGAGTACGGATGCCTTTGCTCGACGCAATCACTTCACTGCCATCGAGCAGCGCTCGCAGGTTATGCCCGACTTGCTGCATCCCCGGATGCGGCTTGAGCGCGATGATCTCGGCATCGAACGCGGCGATCTGGCCACGCTGGGCTTCGAAGCTCATCGCAGCGATCACGTCAGCCCATTGCACCAGGCGCGTGGCATCAGCAATTGCCAGGCAGCTGAGGCCGGTCATGCACGGCGTGCCGTTGACCAGGCACAGGCCATCCTTGGCACCCAGCTGCACAGGTTGCAGACCTTCTTCGGCCAGCGCTTGCTGCGCCGAGACGATCTGCCCGCGATAACTCACAGTGCCGACGCCCAACAGCGCGATGCCGATGTGAGCCATGTGGGTCAGGTAGCCGACCGAACCCTGGGACGGCACTTGCGGGGTGATGCCACGATTGAGCAGCGCCAGCAGGGCTTCGACCACTCGACGATGAATGCCGGATTTGCCATGGCTGTAATTACGGATCGCCGCACACATGATTGCCCGGGTCTGCTCGTCGGCCAATGGCGCGCCAACGCCACAAGCGTGACTGAGCAACGTGTTGCGCGACAGCTGGCTGAGTTGCTCATCTTTGAGCGAGACATTGCACAGCGCACCCAGGCCAGTGTTGACGCCATAGGCGCGTTCGCCGCTGGCGACGATACGCTGGACGATGGCCTGGGCGTTGTCGATGCGCGCCCAGACCTGGGCTGACAGCTCAAGCTGTGCGCCGTGACGGGCTACCGCGACCACATCCTGCCAACGCATTGGGGCGTCGGCGATAACGATTTTTTCAGCCTGGGACATCTTTGACCTCTTACCTGAATATTGATGCAGCTTTACCGACGCTTTCGCGAGCAAGCCCGCTCCCACATTGGAACGCATTCCCCTGTGGGAGCGGGCTTGCTCGCGAAGGGGCCGGCGAAGACACCGCAAACCTTTAAACCACCGCCGCCCGCCGCTGCACAAACCGGTCGACATACTCATCCGCCGGCGAGTGGAGGATCTCCCGCGGAGTGCCCACCTGAATCAACCGCCCGTCCTTGAGAATCGCAATCCGGTTACCAATGCGCACCGCTTCATCCAGGTCGTGCGTGATGAACACGATGGTCTTGTGCAAAGTCTTCTGCAGCTCCAGCAATTGATCCTGCATCTCCGCGCGGATCAATGGGTCGAGGGCGCTGAACGCTTCGTCCATCAGGATGATGTCGGTGTCCGCCGCCAATGCCCGGGCCAGGCCAACGCGCTGGCGCATGCCGCCGGAGAGCTGGTGCGGGTATTTGTTTTCGTAGCCTTTGAGGCCCACGGTGTTGATCCAGTGCAGCGCGCGCTCGGAGCACATCTGCTTGCTCTCGCCACGCACTTTCAGGCCATAGGCGACGTTTTCCACCACGGTCTTGTGCGGCAGCAAACCGAAACTCTGGAACACCATGCTGATCTTGTGCCGGCGAAATTCGCGCAGGGCTTCCATGTCGTATTGCAGGATGTCCACGCCATCTACCAGGATCGCGCCGCTGGTGGGGTCAATCAGGCGATTGAAGTGACGCACCAGGGTCGACTTGCCGGAACCGGACAGGCCCATGATCACGAAAATCTCGCCGGTGCCGATGCTCAACGACAGGTCGTTGACGCCGACTACGCAGCCGGTTTCCGCCAGCACCTGATCCTTGGTCTTGCCTTGGCCAACCATGGCCAACGCATCCTGGGCACGATTGCCGAAAATCTTGAAGACGTTTTTGACTTCGATTTTGCTCACGGTTGCGTCGTTCATTTGCTCACCTCATGCCGTGGCCGACCATACGCCTGAGTAATGCGGTCGATGACCACTGCCAGAATCACGATCGCCAGACCGGCCTCCAGGCCGCGTCCGACGTTGAGGGTCTGAATCCCCACCAACACGTCTTCGCCCAGGCCACGGGCACCGATCATCGAGGCAATCACCACCATCGACAGGGCCATCATGGTGGTCTGGTTGATCCCGGCCATGATGCTCGGCAGGGCCAGCGGCAGTTGCACGCCAAACAGTTGCTGCCAGCGGTTGGCACCGAATGCGTTGATCGCCTCCATCACTTCACCGTCGACCTGGCGGATGCCCAGGTCGGTCAGGCGGATCAGCGGCGGCGCGGCATAGATGACGGTGGCGAAAATCGCCGGAACCTTGCCCAGACCGAACAGCATCAGCACCGGGATCAGGTACACGAAACTCGGCATGGTCTGCATGATGTCGAGCAACGGCATCAGTACCGAACGCAGGCGATTGCTGCGCGCCGAGAGGATGCCCAGGGGAATGCCGATCAGCACCGAGATGACCGTCGCGACCATCATCAGCGCGAGGGTCTGCATCAGCTTGTCCCAGAGACCGACGGCGCCCACCAGGAATAGCAAGCCGACGATGACGGCTGTGGTCACGACCTTGCGGGTAGCGTGCCAGGCCACGCCCGCCACGATCGCCAGCATCAGCCACCAGGGCGCCGCGCGCAGCAGCCCTTCAAGATTGACGATGGCCCACAACAGGGTGTCGGAGATATGCCGGAACACATCGCCGTAGTTGGTGACCAGCGAATCGACCCAACCGTTGACCCAGTCGGCGATGGAAAAGGTAAAGCTTTCGGGAAACATAAGAGACTCTCAATCAAGGGGGTTGAGATGCAGCATCCGACTGCCGGGTTCGGCAGTCGGAAAGCTGGACCTACAAGGCCGCGTCGATTTTTTTGGCTGCGTCGTCACTTACCCATGCATGCCAGACTTCAGGATGTTCCTTGAGGAAGATTTTCGCCAGTTTCGGCGAAGCGATCCGCTCCTTGGCCATGCGCCCGAGGTTCTGGTTCAGCAAGTCGATGGGCAGGTTGACCTTTTCCAGCACGGCCACCAGCTCCGGGGCTTCGTCGTGGAAGGTCTTGGACAGGCCGACCTTGATGGTTACGCTCTTGTCCACGCCCGGCTTTTCCTCGAGCTTGACCAGGTCGACCTGGCCCATCAGCGGGGTCGGCGACCAGTAATAGAACAGGATCGGCTCGCCACGCTTGTAGCTCGACAGTACCGCCGCATCCAGCGCCGGGCCTGTGCCTGGGCGGAAGTTGGTGTAGGTGCTTTCCAGGCCGTAGCTCTTGAGCATTTCGCTGTTGTCCAGCTCGCACGTCCAGCCGGCCGGGCAATTGTAGAAACGCCCTTTGGACGGCTCTTCCTGGTCCTTGAACACGGCAGCGTACTTGGCCAGGTCGGCGATATTCTTCAGGTCCGGAGCCTTGGCTTCCAGCTTGCGGCTGGCATCGCCCTCAATGACGTAACGCGGCACATACCAGCCTTCGATGGCGCCGGTAACCGGAGCGCCGACTCCGACCACCTTGCCGGCCTTCTCGGCCTTGTTCCAGACCTCGCTGCGGCCCACCCACTCCTCGGCGAAGACCTGGATATCGTTGCTGCTCAAGGCGTTTTCCATGGTGATGGAGTTGCCCGGCAGGCTGTCGGTCTTGCAGTCGTAGCCTTTCTCCAGCACGACCTGCAGCACGTCGGTCAGCAACATGCCGCTTTCCCAATTGAGGCCGGCAAATTTCACCGGTTTGCCCGACTCGCACCAGCCGGCTGCCTGGGTGGCGCCGGCACTGGCGAGCAGGCCCATGGAAAGTAGTGCGGTCAACAGGGTCTTGTTCGATTTCATTGTCGTGACGCTCCTAATCATGAATGGGCTTACGGCAGTCAAGAGGCATCCAGCCCTGTCCACGTCCAATCAGGCCTGCGCCGCAGCGCGACCAGCCCCGCTAGTTTTTGGTGGTGCAACGCTGTCCTGTTCGACCGGCAGGATCAGTTGATCGGGTACGGTGCCATGCCATTTCTTGGCGCACACGTAATATAGAGCGGCTGGCAGCACCAGGCCGATGATCCAGGAAATATCCACACCGCCCATGGCCTCTACCAGCGGGCCGGTATAGAACTTGGTGGCGATAAACGGCAGCTGCACCAGCACACCGAACACATAGACGCTGATACCCAGGGCGTTCCAGCGGCCATAGCGACCGTTCGGATCAGCCAGCGCCGGCACGTCATAACGCTCGCGGGTGATGCAGTAGTAGTCCACCAGGTTGATCGCGCTCCATGGCGTGAAGAACGCCAGCAGGAACAGGATGAAAGACTTGAACGCTCCGAGGAACGAGTGTTGGCCGAGCAGTGCGATCAAGGTCGCAGTACCGACGATAAACAGCACGAACACCAGGCGCTGCAGGCGCGACACCTGCAGGTGACCACGAAATCCGCTGATGATGGTCGCGATGCACATGAAGCTGCCGTAGGAGTTCAGCGTGGAAATGGTGACCTTGCCGAATGCGATGCTGAAGTACAGCAAAGCAGCGGTGGCACCGGTACCGCCCAGGCCGACAATGTAGGCGACTTCATGACCGGCGAACTGGCCGTTGGCCGATGCGGCGGCAAACACGCCGAGAATCATCGCCACCTGTGCGCCGATCACCGACCCTGCGCCCGCAGCGAAAAAGGTTTTCACCGAGGATGTATTGCTTGGCAGGTAGCGAGAGTAGTCCGCCACGTACGGGCCGAAAGCAATCTGCCAGGACGCCGCGAGTGACACCGCCAGCAGGAAGCTGCTCCAGCTGAAGTGGCGGATTTGCAGGAGTGCGCCAACGTCGGTCTGGCTCATCAGGCGATAGAACAGGTAGACAAAGGCAATCACGCCAATGACGCTGGCGACACGGCCGATCCAGTGGATCACCCGATAGCCGAGCACCGTGACCAGCACGATCACGCTGGCGAAGATGAGGATACCGACGCTGTCGCTGACGCCAAACAACTGGCCCAGCGCCTGCCCGGACAGCACGGTTCCGGTGGCAGTGAAGCCCAGGTACATCAGGCACACCAGCACAATCGGGATCGCCGCGCCGTACACGCCGAACTGCACCCGGCTGGAGATCATCTGCGGCAAGCCCAGTTTGGGCCCTTGCGCCGCATGCAATGCCATGACCCCGCCGCCCAGCAGTTGTCCGATCAACAGACCGATCAACGACCAGAACACGTCACCGCCCAGCACCACGGCCAGGGCCCCGGTGACAATCGCGGTGATTTGCAGGTTGGCACCCATCCACAGGGTGAACTGGCTCAACAGACGACCGTGTCTTTCCGCTTCCGGGATGTAGTCGATCGAGCGCTTCTCGATCAAGGGTTTATTGCCTGCACGATCGTTGTTAACAGCCATGATTCAACCTCTGTGGATTGTTATTCTGGGTTGGCGAGCTTTCTGTAGCAGCTGCCGAAGGCTGCGTCGGGTTGCGAAGCGACCCCGGCATTCCGAAACGGAAAGAAGGTCCTTCGGCCCTTAACGCAGCCTGCGGCAGCTGCTACATAGGTTATTTACTTGCCGGTGATCATCGGCAGGTTCAGGCCCTGCTCCTTGGCGCAATCGATCGCAATCTGATAACCCGCATCGGCGTGACGCATCACTCCGGTCGCCGGGTCGTTGTGCAGCACGCGAGCAATTCGCTCGGCCGCTTCGTCAGTACCGTCGCACACAATCACCATGCCCGAGTGCTGGGAGAAGCCCATGCCGACGCCGCCGCCGTGGTGCAGGGAAACCCAGGTCGCGCCGCTGGCGGTGTTCAACAGCGCGTTGAGCAGAGGCCAGTCGGACACGGCGTCGGAACCGTCCTGCATCGATTCGGTTTCGCGGTTCGGGCTGGCAACAGAGCCGGAATCCAGGTGATCACGACCGATTACGATCGGCGCCGACAGCTCGCCACTACGCACCATTTCGTTGAATGCCAGGCCCAGCTTGGCGCGCAAGCCCAGGCCAACCCAGCAGATACGCGCCGGCAAACCCTGGAAGCTGATGCGTTCGCGCGCCATGTCCAACCAGTTGTGCAGGTGGGCGTCGTCTGGGATCAATTCCTTGACCTTCGCGTCGGTCTTGTAAATGTCTTGCGGGTCGCCCGACAGCGCCGCCCAGCGGAACGGGCCGATGCCACGGCAGAACAGCGGACGAATATAGGCCGGTACGAAACCAGGGAAGTCGAAGGCGTTTTCCACGCCCTCTTCCTGGGCCATCTGGCGGATGTTGTTGCCGTAGTCGAAGGTTGGAATGCCTTGCTTCTGGAATTCGAGCATCGCTTTCACGTGCACGGCCATCGACTGCTTGGCGGCCTTGACCACGGCAGCAGGCTCGGTCTTGGCGCGAGCGCGGTACTCTTCCCAAGTCCAACCGGCTGGCAGGTAACCATTGAGCGGATCGTGGGCGCTGGTCTGGTCGGTGACCATGTCCGGACGCACACCGCGACGCACCAGTTCCGGCAGGATTTCCGCCGCGTTGCCCAGCAGCGCGATGGAAATCGCCTTGCCTTCCTTGGTGTACTTGTCGATACGCGCCAGCGCGTCGTCGAGGTCTGTGGCTTGCTCATCGACGTAGCGGCTGTTCAGGCGGAAATCGATGCTCACCTGCTGGCATTCGATGTTCAGCGAGCAGGCGCCAGCCAGAGTCGCGGCTAGCGGTTGAGCGCCGCCCATGCCGCCCAGGCCCGCAGTCAGCACCCAACGACCTTTGAGGTCATCGTTGTAGTGTTGGCGACCGGCTTCGACGAAGGTTTCGTAGGTGCCCTGGACGATGCCCTGACTGCCGATGTAGATCCAGCTGCCGGCAGTCATCTGGCCGTACATGGCCAGGCCTTTGGCGTCGAGTTCGTTGAAGTGTTCCCAGCTCGCCCAGTGTGGCACCAGGTTGGAGTTGGCGATCAGGACGCGCGGAGCATTGGTGTGGGTCTTGAACACGCCGACCGGCTTGCCGGATTGCACCAGCAGGGTCTCGTCGTCGTTCAGGTTGGTCAGGCTTTCGACGATCTTGTCGTAGCACTCCCAGTTACGTGCCGCACGACCGATACCACCGTAAACCACCAATTCTTTGGGGTTCTCGGCGACTTCCGGGTCGAGGTTGTTCATCAACATGCGCAGCGGTGCTTCAGTCAGCCAGCTCTTGGCGGTCAGCTTGTTACCGCGGGCGGCACGGATTTCTACGTCACGAAACTTAGTGGTTTTGTTGTCAGTCACGAAAAAGACTCCTCAGCGATCAATTCAAACCAACCCTGGCAGTGGGCAAGCCAGCCTGTGCGCGTCGTTGCGCCACAAGCGAATCAGTGGACGCGGCGAGGAGTCTCGATCGACTCATACGCATACGTCTTTACTTGTACATACAAGCATATGCAATCGAGCGGCCAACTTGTTGGATGGGTATTCAAGAAAACTTCGTGAAGGGCTGGGAGGCCTGTAGATCAAGGGTTTTGACGCGCATGAAATTTTTTCGGGGAATTTGAGCGCACGCGGGAGGGCTGTTACTGGAGCGCGGTTTTGCGCCACGCTGGGGCGTTCGGTAACAAAGTGGTGCGCGTTTTGGAACGTCGGAAAGCAAAAAATCGCAGCCTTCGGCAGCTCCTACGATGAGATGGCGTACACCCGTAGGAGCTGTCGAGTGAAACGAGGCTGCGATCTTTTAAAAACTTTATATCAGCGTGCAGTCAGCTCGATCACACAGCAGGGGCCAGTACTGCAAACTTCCAGCAGACCGGCATTGCCATCAACTTGCAGGCAATCATGGCGGCCTAATTGCTGGGCACTGTTACCGACTTTCACTTCTAATGCGTCAGTGACACTGAACACCAGCACAGTCTGCGCCGAACTGAAAAACCGTTGCTCGCCGTCCAGCCACTGCAGCCGCGCGTCGTAACGCTGCGGAGCATAAATCAGGTTGAAATCGCGGATCGGGCCGCCGAGCAATGTACAGGACACCTGGCTCTCGCCACTGAAAGCAAATGGGTTCAGCGGTAACAATGCAGGCGTGTCCTGGCCGTCGACGCGCAACGTCATGCCATCGCCCTGCAGTACGGTAATCACCCGTTGATAACCGGCGAACGTGGAAAAGCCGCCCGATTCGCCAATATCGGCAATCGACAGGCGCCAGCCGAAACCATCCAGGCCATCGCCAGCGTCGCGGGTAATTTCCTCAGTACTGCCGCCGCCGTTTTTCCACGGCATGCGCGGGTAGTCTTTGGCGCGTAAAACCTGTGTTTTCATTTATGAAAGCGTCCTTCCAGACGATGACGGGAACCCGGGTGGATCAGGCGCGCTGCAGTCACCGGCTGGCGGCCGGACCACGTACGCCGGCGAATCAGCAGGCACGGCTCGCCCTTCTCGATTTGCAGTAACTTGCATTCGCTGGCTTCAGCCAGAATCGCCTCCACCACGTGCTCGCCTTCGGTCAGCGGTGCAACCTGGTTCAGGTAGGCGTAAGGCGTTTGCAGGGTGAAGTCTTGCTTGAGGTAATCCGGAGCCACCAGCGCGTTGACGAAACGGTCTTCGATCTGCACCGGAATATCATTTTCGAAGTGCACGATCAGCGAATGGAAGACCTTCTGGCCTTCGCGCATGTCCAGCGCCAGGGCGCGCTCGGAGCCGGCCGCTTCCTCTTCGAGGGTGATCACCTTGCAGGTGTGACGATGGCCGCGAGAGGCGATTTCGTCGGCGATGTTGTGCACTTCAAACAGCGCCGACTGGCTTTTCGGCTCGGCGACGAACGTGCCCACGCCCTGCATGCGCACCAACAGACCGTCAGCGGTCATTTCGCGCAGGGCACGGTTGATGGTCATTCGGCTGAAACCCAGTTGGCTGACCAGTTCGCTTTCCGACGGCACCCGGTAGTGCGGCGGCCAGTTACCACTGTCGATTTGCTGGGTGATCATCTGTTTGACGCGGGCGTACAAGGGCGCCGGACTGTCGCCCATGTTCGCGGCCAACGGAGAGACTGCAGGCGGAGTCGGCACGGTTAATCCTTGTTCGTCTGGAAGAGATTGCTAGCTTGCCGGAGTTTACCGGGCAGGCAAACGTCTGTATATGTATATACAAATAACACACGATGGGGTGCTGAACCATGTCCGCCTTCTTTGCCGAACGCGCGCTGCTGCCTAATGGATGGGCCAATGATGTACGTCTTGAGGTCAGCGCCGATGGCGTGCTGACCCTTGTCCAGGCCGATTCTCATGCAGATGGCGCCGAACGGATAAAGGGGCCGCTGCTCCCGGGCATGCCGAATTTGCACTCCCATGCTTTCCAGCGGGCGATGGCCGGGCTGGCGGAAGTGGCAGGCAACCCGAACGACAGTTTCTGGACCTGGCGCGACCTGATGTACCGTCTCGTCGGAAAAATCAGCCCGGACCAACTCGGCGTGATCGCCCGGCAGCTGTACATCGAGATGCTCAAGGCCGGTTATACCTCGGTCGCTGAATTTCATTATGTGCACCAC
Source organism: Pseudomonas sp. RIT-562 (assembly GCF_026241895.1). Taxonomy (GTDB): domain Bacteria; phylum Pseudomonadota; class Gammaproteobacteria; order Pseudomonadales; family Pseudomonadaceae; genus Aquipseudomonas; species Aquipseudomonas mandelii_F. The sequence goes on from NZ_JAPJIV010000003.1 coordinate 378,642, forward strand.
GACACCAGCGGCCAGGCGTATGCCGACCCTGCCGAGCTGGCGCTGCGCGTCAGCCAGGCCGCGTCTTCCGCCGGCATCGGCCTGACCTTGCTGCCGGTGCTCTACAGCCATTCCGGCTTCGGTGGCCAAGCGCCCAACGACGGTCAGCGCCGCTTTATCAACAGCACTGAAAACTACCTCAAGCTGCAGTCGCGCCTGCAGCCGATTCTGGCTGGGCAACCGGCGCAGTCCCTGGGTTTGTGTTTCCATTCGTTGCGCGCTGTCACGCCGGAGCAAATCAGTGAAGTACTGGCGGCCAGCGACAAACAGTGCCCCGTACACATTCACATCGCCGAACAGCAGAAGGAGGTCGATGACTGCCTGAACTGGAGCGGTCGCCGACCTCTGCAATGGCTGTATGAGAACACCGAAGTGGATGAGCGCTGGTGCCTGGTCCACGCCACCCACGCCAACGCGGAAGAAGTCACGCTGATGGCCAGAAGTCGCGCTATTGCGGGCCTGTGCCTGACCACTGAAGCCAACCTGGGTGACGGGATTTTCCCGGCGGTGGATTTCCTCGCTCAGGGCGGACGCATGGGTATCGGCTCCGACAGCCACGTTTCATTGAGCGTGGTGGAGGAGTTGCGTTGGCTGGAATATGGCCAGCGCCTGCGTGACCAGCGGCGCAATCGACTGTATGGCGCGGATCAACCGATGGTTGGCCGCACGCTCTATGACGCCGCGCTGGACGGCGGGGCGCAGGCGCTGGGGCAGCCGATTGGCGCACTGGAAGTTGGCAAGCGTGCAGACTGGCTGGTGCTGGACGGCAGCGACCCGTATCTGGCAACGGCCAGCGGTGACGCAATTCTCAACCGTTGGCTGTTCGCTGGCGGCGATCGCCAGGTGCGCGATGTGCTGGTCAATGGCCAGTGGGTCGTGCGCGACGGGCATCATGGCGCAGAAGAAGAAAGCAACCGCGCGTTCACCCAGGTCCTGCGCGATCTGCTCGGTTAAAAGCAAAAGATCGCAGCCTTCGGCAGCTCCTACAGGGATCGAGTGATTCTGTAGGAGCTGCCGAAGGCTGCGATCTTTCTTTCAACCCCACCGCTAGTTCGAGGTCTTGGCCATCTGCGTGTCCGACGCACGCCAGATCAATCGTGTAGTGTCATAACCCTGCTGACGCGCCTTGCTCAGCAGTTCTTCCCGCACGACGCCATTGACCGTCGGAGTACGTGCCAGCAACCACAGATAACGCCGGCTCGGATCGCCGACGATCGCCGTCTTGTAGTCATCGCTGACATACAGTACCCAGTACTCGCCCTTCGCTACACCCGGCAGCAAGCGGGAAAACCAGTTGTCGAACTCGACCCACAACTTGTCAGTCTTGCCAGGCACCTGCGGCCAGGCCGTACCCTTGGCTTCCTCCCACTGCCAATCCGCCGTCAGGCAGCGGTTCAGCACCAGCACATTACCGTCGGGCTTGAGGGTGTAATGGGCTTCGGATTGCGCACAGTTGCGCTGGAAATACATCGGCAGGCGTGCCAGCTCATACCAGGTGCCCTGATACTTCTTCAGGTTGACGCTATTGACGGTTTTCGGCGCCAACGAATCATCGCCAGAAGTGGCGCAGCCGGCCAATACCAGGCCAGCTAAAAGTACAAATAATAACCGCTTCATTGTTTTTCTCCCGCGGGCGCGATGCCCCGGTTTACTTCAGGCCTTGGCCAGAAAACATCAACACTTTGTCACCGGCGTACTGCACGCTGATAAAGCTGTTCTTGTCGCCCCAGGTGCAACTGGACATGCCGAGCGCGCCGGAGCAATCGGCGGGTTTACCGAGCAAGGATTCAACCTCGGCCTTGGGCATGCCGGCGGACAGCTTCGAATAGTTTTCCTGATTGACCTTGCTGCATGCGGCCAACAACACGCAGAACGAAAGCAGGGCGATAGAGCGCAGCGACATGGTGTAGCTCCTGGGGCGAAGGGGGTTGGCATGGCTGCCAAGCAGAAGCTTAGAAGAGAAAACCCCATTCTGGTTCCCCGGCCTACGGGCTATTTATCAGGCCACTCGTCTGGCATATGCCGAAAAATCAGCAACTTTGCGGTCCCATCCCACATTTCATCGATTTTGCGCCGTAACGCCTAATCTTTGGCGCTGCCCGGTCGACACATCATGTAGGAGCGAGCTCGCTCCAACACTAGCCCCCTCCGCGGTAGCTCACTTAATGACCAGAAACATGAAGTTCAGCCACAAGATCCTGCTGGCTGCTGCCCTCGTGGTGGCCGTTGCATTCGCCTGTTTCATCCTGTTCAACGATTACCGCCAGCGCCAGACCCTGCGCAGCAGTACCGAAGCGTCGATGCAGGAACTGGGCAGCCTGACCACGAGCAATATTCAGACCTGGCTGGAAAGCCGCATTCAGTTGCTGCAATCCTTGTCCCAGCAGATCGCCGTGGACGGCAGCGCGCCGGCCAGTCTCAAGCGCGCCATCGACCTGCCGGCCTATACCAGCAACTTCCAGCTGAGCTATTTCGGTGGCAGTGACGGTGTGATGTTTTCGGTCCCGGCCGGAAATCGCGCGGCCGACTACGATCCCCGCGCCCGTGGCTGGTACAAAGCGGCCAACAGCGCACAACAGACAGTCGTCACCGAACCCTACATCGCTGCTTCCTCGGGCAAACTGGTGATCACGGTCGCGACGCCCGTGCAGCGTCAGGGCCAGATGATTGGCGTCGCCGGGGCAGACATTGACCTGTCCAGCGTCAGCGCGATCATCAACTCGCTGAACTTCGGTGGCCACGGCCATGCATTCATCGTCAGCGCCGACGGCAAGATCCTGATCCACCCAGACAGCAAATTTGTCCTCAAGAGCCTGGCAGACGCTTACCCGAGTGGCGCACCCACCGTCAGCCCGGGGATGAAAGAGGTCGAGATCGACGGCAAAAGCCAGTTCATCTCCTTCACTCACGTCAACGGCGTGCCGTCGGCAGACTGGTATGTGGCACTGGTGCTCGACCAGGAAACTGCATTCTCGATGCTCAGCGAATTCCGCACCTCGGCGATCATTGCCATGGTGATTGCGGTAGTGATCATCATTGCGCTGCTGGGCATGCTCATCAGCTTCCTGATGCAACCGCTGCTGACCATGGGCCGCGCCATGCACGACATCGCCGAAGGTGAAGGCGACCTGACCAAACGCCTGACCATCCACGGCCACGATGAATTCGGCGCGCTGGGCACTTCGTTCAACCGTTTCGTGGAGCGTATTCATACTTCGATCACTGAAGTGGCATCCGCCACCGGCCAGGTCAATGAAGTCGCCCTGCGCGTAGTGGCAGCGTCGAACTCATCGATGTTCAATTCCGACCAGCAAGCGTCGCGCACCAGCAGCGTGGCGGCGGCGATCAACGAACTGGGCGCCGCCGCCCAGGAAATCGCGCAGAACGCCGCGCTTGCCTCGCAACATTCGAGCGATGCCCGGGCCTTGGCCGAAGATGGCCAGCAGGTCGTCGACAAGACCATCGCCGCGATGCAGCAGCTGTCGGCGAAGATCAGCGATTCCTGCGGCAACATTGAAACGCTCAACAGCAATACGGTGAACATCGGGCAGATCCTGGAGGTGATCACCAGCATCTCCCAGCAGACCAACTTGCTGGCCCTGAACGCGGCCATCGAAGCAGCCCGTGCCGGTGAGGCCGGGCGTGGGTTTGCCGTGGTCGCCGATGAGGTTCGCAACCTGGCACACCGCACTCAGGACTCGGCGCAGCAAGTGCAGAAGATGATCGAGGAACTGCAGGTCGGCGCCCGGGAAGCGGTGAGCACCATGACCGACAGCCAGCGCCAGAGCGAAAGCAGCGTTGGCATCGCCAACCAGGCCGGCGAACGGCTTGGCAGCGTGACTCAGCGCATTGGCGAGATCGATGGGATGAACCAGTCGGTAGCGACGGCCACTGAAGAGCAGACGGCCGTGGTGGAGTCGATCAATGTCGACATTACCGAGATCAATATGTTGAACCAGGAAGGGGTGGAGAATTTGCAGTCGACGTTGCGGGCTTGCTCGGACTTGGAGCAGCAGGCGGCGCGGTTGAAGCAGTTGGTGGGTAGCTTCAGGATTTAAGCCGCTTATCGGGCCTCATCGCGAGCAGGCTCACTCCTACGGGGGATTTGGGAACACCATAAATCCCCCGTAGGAGTGAGCCTGCTCGCGATGGCGGCATCAACTACAACAATTATCTAGAACCTTGAGCCAGGCTCCGAAAGAAACTCCAGCTCTTCAACCGTAGACTCCCTCCCCAACACCGCATTCCGGTGTGGAAACCGCCCAAACCGCGCAATCACTCGCTGATGCTTCTCGGCGTAATCCAGGTAGTCGGCAAACAGCGCTCGATCCGCCTCGGGCTGTTGCGCCAGAAGCTCGATGTAGCGGGAAACCGCCTCGTTCTGTACCGCCAAATTCTCGCAATGCTCAAACACCAGGTAGATAAATACCCGCTGGATGGGCGGCAACTGACGATCGAAATCCGCAGCAATGCCCTGGGCTACCAAAGACTGGGCCCGGAGGTCGCCGGAAAAGGATTTTGGTGAATCGCGATGGATCATTCGCGGCAATTGATCGAGCAGCAGCACCAGGGCCAGCCAACCGTCGGGGCGTTGCGCCCAGTCAGTCAATCCGCCGGCCAGTGCCTGCTCGACCCAGTCCCCGAAACGCGTCAGCGCTTCGCGGTCCTGGCTGTCGTGCTTGCCGAACCATAACCGGCCCTTGTCGGCCGCTACTGCTTGCGCTGATTCGCAAGTTCCGAACCACCACTGGAGCAACGGCTGCCAGGGCGCGGTCATGGTTATTCCTTGTGGTAAGCCGTCACGCGGGCGACTTCTTCTTTCGAGCCAAGGAACACCGCTACGCGCTGGTGCAGGCCTTCAGGCTGAATGTCGAGGATGCGCTGGTGACCATCGGTGGAAGCGCCGCCAGCCTGTTCCACCAGGAACGACATCGGGTTGGCTTCATACATCAGGCGCAGTTTGCCCGGCTTCGACGGCTCACGGCTGTCACGTGGGTACATGAACAGACCGCCACGGGTCAGGATACGGTGCACATCGGCAACCATCGCGGCAACCCAGCGCATGTTGTAGTTCTTTTTCAGCGGGCCCTCATCGCCAGCCAGCAATTCGCCGACGTAACGCTGTACCGGCGCTTCCCAGTGACGCTGGTTGGAGGCGTTGATTGCGAATTCCTGGGTGCTTTCAGGAATGGTGATGTCTTCATGGGTCAAGACGAAGCTGCCCATTTCACGGTCCAGGGTAAAGCCTTTCACGCCATTGCCCAGGGTCAGCACCAGCATGGTCTGTGGACCGTAGATCGCATAACCGGCGGCAACCTGTTGAGTGCCTGGCTGCAGGAAGGCCTTTTCGTTCAAAGGCTCGTTCTGGGTCAGGTATTCGTTAGGGCAACGCAGAACCGAGAAGATCGTACCGACCGGCGCGTTGATGTCGATGTTCGACGAACCGTCCAGCGGGTCAAATACCAGCAGGTAAGCGCCTTTCGGGTATTTGCCAGGGATCTGGTAGGCATTGTCCATTTCCTCGGACGCCATGCCGGCCAGGTGACCGCCCCATTCGTTGGCTTCGAGCAGGATGTCGTTGGACATCACGTCGAGTTTCTTCTGCACTTCACCTTGGACGTTTTCAGTGCCCATGCTGCCCAGAACACCACCCAGGGCGCCTTTGGACACGGCGTGGCTGATTTCTTTACAAGCGCGCGCCACCACTTCAATCAGGAAACGCAGATCGGCAGGGGTGTTGTTGCTACGGGTCTGCTCAATCAGATAGCGACTCAGGGTAACGCGGGACATGGAAGGCTCCGGTGGAATGGGGGGCTGGAAACCCGCGCAGTTTAACGCGAGTCGGGGCGCATTTCCTCCTATCAGACGTGAGATGCCTAATAGAGTTCATGCGCGGGGTTTAGCGTAGTTCGAAACTGGCGGGGGCTGGCGGATGTTTTGTGCCGAATCTGCGAGCGCCATCGCGGGCAAGCCTTGCTCCCACAAACTACAAGGCACCTCCCTGTAGGAGCAAAGCTTGCTCGTGATTCGGCGCGCAGCGTCGGGCATTCTCAGGAGTTCGCAGGCGGTTTGCGCAGCAGGCTGAACGCCATCGCCGCCAGAAACACCACACTCAACAGCAACACGCCCCACAGCCCGAATTTTTTCCAATTGGTGGCAGCCGTGGCAGCGGCGGTGACCGTCGAAGTCGGTGCCACAACCGCCCCGCCATCCACCGATGCCTTGCCCAGGGCCGCGTATTTTTGCGCACTGTAATCCGGGATCAGCGTCGACAATGGCAGGTTCGCCGCCTTGGCCGTGGCACTCCCCAGCGCCAACGTATAGGGCCCGGTTCCCCGCGCCAGGAACACCAGCTGCGTGGAGCGCACGGCAAATTTCAGGGTCGGCGCCTGCGCGCCCAGACCACCGCCCCGTTCGTCGACGACCAGTTTCAACTGCTGCACGATCTGCCCCGGCAACGGCAATTCGTTTTGCAGCACATCCTGGCCATTCTGGCTCAGGCGATACAGCAAACCGCTGCTCAGCGGCTGCCAGGGCAGGCTGCTTTCCCGACGTCCGGACAAGGTCACCGGCGCCAGGCTGTTGGCCTGGTCTAACTCGACCTGGATGCGCTCCACGTTCAGCGCTGTTGGCAACTGCCAGATGTACTCACCCGCCTTGGCACTGCTGGCCCCCAACGGCTGCGACCACACCAACGGCAGTGGCAGGCTGTGCCGGCTGGCGCTTTCCAGTTGTGCCGAGGTCAAGGCAGGCGCCGATTGCCCAGCATTCCAGAGCAGGCGCAGGTAACGCGCCGGTTGACCCGGCAACCCGACTTCATGCTGCTCCACCCGCTCGTCGGCAAAGGTCAGGCGAGCCACCTGCCCTTCTCCCCAGGACTGCCAATGCTGCAAGTCGTCGCTGGCTTCGATGGTGAAGCGCTGAAAGCCGTCGCGTTCGCTGGTCCAGTCGAGGATCAACTGCTGCAGGGGCGCCTTGATCCCGCTGGCGTCCAGCAACCAGCCGCGCAGTATCTCTTCGCCCGCTTCGAGTTGACTGGACGGCTGCACTTCCACCAGCGTGCCGTTAACGCTCGACTGCACCTTCACATCCGGCGCGCGCTCGGTGGAGTCGGCTGAGGAGTAGAGCGCAAACCACTTCACGTCGGTGAGTACACGCTTCTCGCTGGTCTGCGCCGATTCCCGAGCCAGCGCGTAGGCCTGGGGCTCACCTGCGGCATTGAAGACCCGCAGATCCGCAAGATCGGTCTGCCGTGCATTCAATTGCACGTCCAAGGGTAATTCCAGGCGATACCACGGACCCTCGCCGCTAATGGACAACGGCACCTGAATATTGAAGTCAGACGGTTTTTCCTGGGCGCCGGCCGACAGCGTCACACCTAACGCAATAGCGCCCAACCAAAACAGGCTCAGCTTCTGACTCAAGACGACACTCCTTCGGATTGCGGGGCCGGTTTATCCGCCTCCGCTGCAGCTTCGGTGCGCTTGGGCGGCAGCGGGGCAAAATAACCCACCACCAGCAGCAACACCCCTACTCCAATAAACGACACGATCCGCGCCAGCCCGCCGCGGTTGCTCAGCTCGACAAAAAACAGCTTGGCAACCACCACGCCGATCAGCGCGGCGCCGATCAACCAGACCTCGCGACGATGACGCAGGTGCCCCCCAATCATCAGGCTCAAGGCCATCAAGGTCCAGATGATCGACAGCCCGGCCTGCACCAGCATCGACTCGAGCAATGCATCCAGCTGGAACGGCACGCCTGCCCAATGATGGGCGGTACGCATCACCAACCAGGTGAAGAAGGAGAATAGCGATACTCCGGCGATCAATTGCGCGGCCCGCTCGAAGTAATGCTTGCGGATCGCCAGTTGCGCCACGGCACTGCGCGCCCAGATGAATACGCCGAACAGCGCAAACAACAGGCCCAACTCCAGGGGATTGAGCAACGGCACGTAGGGCAAGGGGTCAGCCGTACCGTCGCTGACCAGGTTCGCCAGCCAGAACCAGCCAAGCATCAGCAACGCCAGGGGCGCGGCTGCATAGACCCGGTACTCGCGCGGATAAGCCGCCACCGGCCATGGCCAACTGCGTGGTGCCGCCATCAGCACCAGATAGACGCTCGGCAGAATCGCCCAACCCAGCCAGCGCCAGGCGTTGTATTGCTCGGACAACAGCAACAGGGCATAACGCAGCTCCAGGGCCAGCACGCCGATCAGCAGCCAGCAGCCGAGCACATGGGCGATGCTGAGCGCGCGCTGGGGCACCAGCGCAGCCAGGCGCCGCAGCGAGATGAAATGCACGGCAAACACTGCGGCCCAGACCAGCCAGCCAAAATTGGCCGCCGGGTGAAAACGCCCATGCAGCGCGCCCAGCAGCACCAGGGCGGCAGCGGGGATCAGCGAGAGACAGAGCAAACCCAGCGCTGCCCATTGCAGGCGCAAAGCAAGCACGGTCGACAGTGCGATACTCGCCGCCAGGGCAGCCAGCAGCAAAGTCGCCTGCACATCCACCGCCGCGAAACGCAGGATTTCCATACTCCATGCAATCGCCCACCAACCTGCACCCCACACCAGCAACACGTCGGACAAACGCGTCAGGCTGAGCCCCTCGAACCCAGCAGCGTGACTGTCGAGCTGCAGGCGCCAAGCCCCGACAAACGCGGCCACGCCCAGTACCAGCGGCGTCCAAAAACCGGCATGCGCCAGCAGACGCAGGCCCTCGCTGGCGAACTGAGCGTAAATTCCCGCGCCCGACAGCGCAAACGCGACGCCACCCAGCAACTGCACGGCGAACGCCGTGTAAAGGAAAGTGCGCGACTGCAGGCGCAGGCCAGCGAACAAAGTCGCCAGGCCGGCCAACGCCCAGCTGATCGCCGTGCCCTGGACGAGGAAGAACATCGGCGCCAACAGGTAGAGGAAGATCAGGCCCAGGCACGCCAGCACCGGCAGCCCCTGGCGCTCCCAGGACGACGTGTGCGCAGCAGGCGCTGTGCGCAACTGATGGAAGCTGAACAACAGCGCTACGCCCAGCATCAGCGCGCCCAGGGCAGAGCCTTCGAGCAAACTGCTGTCACCGAAGCGCAGCTCGCTGAGAAACATCAGCGCCGAACCCAGCTGCAAGAGCAAGGCAAAGGCGCGAGCCAGCGTTCGCTGTTGACGCAGGCCAAGCCAGAGGATCCCGGCACCCTCAATGGCCCAGGCAGCAGACGTCCAACGCGCATCCAGCCCCAGGGGAATCGCCAGGCTGGTGAAGATCACGCCAAGTGCCAGACAGGTTTCCGCCAACAGCAACGCACGACCACTCATCAGCCATCGCGCCAGGCCCATGTAGATAATGCCCAGCACCAGCGCACTGAACGCAGCGGCGAATTCCAGGTGCTGTACCAGCACGAACTGCAGGCCAAAGCCCACCAGTGGCGGCCCGAACAGCAGGGAACCGTCAACGTAATCGCCCTTGCGCGCCGACCAGCGCAACAGCGCGTCGCGACTGTCGTCCTCGGGGGCGTCGCTCATCTCCAGCAATTTTCGGCGGGCGAACAGCAGGCCGATCGCCAGGTACATGAGGAAGAACAGGATCAGGAACGGTTCGGTACTCCACAACAGTTCTGGCGTGTAGGAACGCAAACCCCATGCGAAGCCGATGCCGAAGGTGCCCACGAAGCCGATCACGTTAAGCAACCGCCAGGCCTTGAACCAGGCAATGGCCAGAATGCCCGCGTTGAGCAGCGCGAAGTAGCTGAACAGCGCAACGTGGCTGCCGGCGCCAGTCGAGGTCAGGAGGGGCGCAGCAAAACCGCACAGTGCCGCAGCGGCGGCCAGGCCGAGGGAATCCTGGGTGATGGCGAGAATCGCGGAAAATACCGTTACGGCTACCAGCAAACCCAAGGCCGCCGTCGGATCCAGCAGCGGATGCAGGCGCATCGCGGCGAACACCGTGAGGTACAGCACCCCGATCCCGGCACCCTGCAATATCAGCGCGTAGTCATTGTTGCGGGTGCGCAGCCACCATCCCAGGCCGAGCAGGCCCAACGCAGCCGCTGCGACCCCGGCGTATCGCAGTTCGATTGGCACTACCATGCCTTCAGTAGCGTACCGCAACAGGAACGCCAGCCCGAGGAACAGCAGCACCACGCCGACACGCAACACTGTGTTGCCCCCGAACAACCAGGCACGAGCGCCTTCGATGGCTCGTTCGAGCAGATTCGGGCCACGTGGGCTCGCCGGTTCCTGGGGTGCGCGGGCAGTCGGTTCGGGTCTCCAGGCGTCGACGGGCAGCGGACGAACGGCTTCGGAGGCCGCAGCGGCAGTTGGTTGGAGCTCGGGGGGAAGCTCCCAGACCAGTTCCGGGGATTCGACAGGAATGTCGTCGAGAATGAATTCAGGTGCAGCTTCAGGGACTGAAGGCGCCTTGGTGCCGGACGTTTCGAGCGAAGCCAGGCGTTGTTGCAGCGCCATCAGCTCGATTTGCGTCTTCTGCAGCAGCAGCTGTTGCGCCGAGGCTTGCGAGTCCAACTTCCCGAGGCGAATGGCCTGACCGATACCCAGGCCGAGCAATGCGCCCAACAGCGCGTCGCCGAACGACTCGTCGAGCACCCAGCCGAGCACCAGCCCTATGAGCATGAACATCCATTGCATGGTCGATATCCCTAAGCGCAGTGGCCAATCCGGGAAGATTAGCGCAGCCCGACATGAAAAGATCGCAGCCTTCGGCAGCGGCTACAGAGGAATGTGTCGCCCTGTAGGAGCTGCCGAAGGCTGCGATCTTTCCGGCGCCATTATATCGAGCCGGGCGCAGACTTACTCCAACGCTTTCCAGATATCCGTGGCGTACTCGCGAATTGTCCGGTCGGACGAGAACCAGCCCATGCGCGAGGTATTCAACACCGCAGACCGCCACCACTCGTTCGAATCATGCCAGTGCGCCTCGACGCGCATCTGCGCGTCCCAGTAGGAGTCGAAATCGGCGCAGACCAGGAAGCGGTCGTAGTCGATCAGCGAATCGATCAGGCCCGCATAACGCGACGGATCATCCGGCGAGAACACTCCGCCGCGAATTGCCTGCAATACGTCGTTGAGTCGGTGAGAGGCCGCGATGTCCGGTGTCGCATTGAACTCGTGGTTCTGCTTGCGCGCTTCAACCTGCTGGGCGCTGAGGCCGAAGATGAACATATGCTCGGCACCGATGCGCTCGCACATTTCCACGTTGGCGCCGTCGAGGGTGCCGATGGTCAGCGCGCCGTTCAGGCCGAACTTCATGTTGCTGGTACCTGATGCCTCGAAGCCTGCGGTGGAGATCTGCTCCGACAAGTCCGCCGCCGGAATGATGCTCTCCGCCAGGCTGACGTTGTAGTTGGGCAGGAACACTACCTTGAGCAGACCGCGCACAGTCGGGTCGTTGTTGACCACACGAGCGATGTCGTTGGTCAGCTTGATGATCAACTTGGCCTGGTGATAGCTGGCGGCAGCCTTGCCGGCGAAAATTTTCACCCGCGGTACCCAGTCGATTTCCGGCTCGGCACGAATTGCCTGATACAGCGCCACGGTGTGCAGCAGGTTGAGCAGCTGGCGTTTGTATTCGTGGATACGCTTGACCTGCACGTCGAACATCGCCGCCGGATTGACTGCAACACCCAGGCGCTCGTGAATGATGTAGGCCAGGGCTTTCTTGCTGTGCAAGCGCTGCTCGGCGAAGGCCTTGCGGAACGCGGGTTTCTCGGCGAACGGTTCCAGCTCGAGCAAGCGCTCTTCCGGGTTGTCCAGCAGGTCCGGTCCCAGGGCATCCACCAACATTGAAGTCAGCTCGGAGTTAGCCTGGTAGAGCCAGCGGCGGAAGGTGATGCCGTTGGTCTTGTTGTTGATCCGCTCCGGGTAGAGCTTGTGCAGTTCGGAGAACACGGTTTTGCGCATCAGCTGGGTGTGCAGGCCGGATACGCCATTGACGCTATGGGATCCGAGGAACGCCAGGTTCCCCATGCGCACTCGACGGCCGTTGTCTTCCTCGATCAGCGACACCGCGCGCAACACATCGAAGTCGTGAATGCCCTTGGCCCGCAGCGAGTCGATGTGCTGGGCGTTGATCAGGTAGATGATCTGCATGTGCCGCGGCAACATGCGCTCCATCAGGCCGACCGGCCAGGTTTCCAGCGCCTCGGGCAGCAGCGTGTGGTTGGTGTACGACAGCGTATCGACCGTCACCTGCCACGCGGCATCCCAGGCCACGTCATAAACGTCGACCAGCTGGCGCATCAGTTCGGCCACGGCAATCGAGGGGTGCGTATCGTTGAGCTGAATCGCCGCATGATCGCCCAGGGTCAGCACCGAGGTGTGCATATTGCGATGGCGGCGCAGCAGGTCCTGCAAGGAGGCGGCAACGAAGAAGTATTCCTGGCGCAAGCGCAGTTCCTGGCCAGCTTCGGTGCTGTCCGCGGGGTACAGGACACGGGAAATACTTTCGGCCCGGGCAACCTCGGCAACGGCGCCAAGGTGGTCACCGGCGTTGAAGCGCTCCAGGTGCAGGTCTTCCATGGCGCGGGCGCGCCACAGCCGCAGGGTGTTGACGCTCGCCCCGCGCCAGCCGACTACCGGAGTGTCGTAGGCAATGGCACGAACAGTTTCCACCGGCGTCCAGACTTGCTTGGACTTGCCGTTCTCGTCAGTCACGGTCTCGACACTGCCACCGAAGCCGATCGGGTACACCACTTCCGGGCGCTCGAACTCCCACGGGTTGCCGAAGTCCAGCCAGTGCTCGGTCTGCTCCTGCTGCCAACCATCGACGATGGCCTGGCGGAATAAGCCGTGCTCGTAACGAATCCCGTAGCCGTGACCGGCAATGCCCAGGGTCGACATGCTTTCCATGAAGCACGCCGCCAGGCGACCGAGGCCGCCGTTGCCCAGTGCCGCGTCAGGTTCGAGCAAGCGGATGCGCTCAATGTCCACACCGAGTTCCGTCATGGCTTCGCGGGCCACATCGAGCAGGCCGAGGTTGCTCAGGCTGTCGTAGAGCAAACGGCCGATGAGAAATTCCAGCGAGAGGTAATAAACGCGCTTCTGGCCTTTGCGATAGATTTGCCGAGTGTGGTCCATCCAGTGCTCGACCATATGATCGCGCGCTGCCAGGGCAATGGCTTCGAACCAGTCGTGGTCGAAGGCGTGATCCGGGTCTTTGCCCACCGCGTAGGTGAGTTTGGTCAAGACGGCGTCGCGGAATGCGGCCACCTCTGCTTCGCGAACAAGTGGTTCTTGAGTCATCGATAGGACCTCGAGCGAGCGTGGAATAGTTGAGCCTAGACGGTCTGACAGGCCGTAGAGAGTCTGGTTCGGCAGTTTTTCCCGTTAGTGCGAGATAGGTCGACATTACCTTGGCGCGTGCCGGAAAGAATGCAGGGCTCGTGCCGGATTACCGGGGCCGATGAGCCTCGCAGGAAAATATCTGGCGAAAGGTTGTTCAAAAATCCACCAGTCCCGGTATGATCGCGCGCCCTGATGCACACGCTGGTAACAACCGATGATGAAACCCAACCTGATCGCCGCTGCGGAGATCGATCGCCTCGATACCTGGGCCAAGTATTCTGCACCTATGTGCGGCTCTTGTGTGTCCAGCTGCTGCACCCTGCCGGTCGAGGTCAAGATCAAGGATCTGATCCGCATCGGCATCGTCGACGAATTCGAGCGCGGCGAGCCGGCGAAGAACATTGCCAAGCGCTTGCAGAAGGAAGGGATCGTCGAGCGTTACAGCCAGAAGACCGAGATCTTCACCCTCCAGCGCATGAGCAACAACGACTGCCTGTACCTGGATCGTAAGAGCCGTCTGTGCACTATTTATGAAAAGCGCCCGGATACTTGCCGCAATCACCCGAAGATCGGTCCGCGACCGGGGTACTGCGCTTACAAGCCCAAGGAAGTGGCGCGCGAGACCAGTAGCAGCCGTCGCACCCTCGAAAAGTTCTAAACCCAAAGATCGCAGCCTTCGGCAGCTCCTACAGGTGTTCACATAACTCTGTAGGAGCTGCCGAAGGCTGCGATCTTTTGATTTTGCTCCAGACAAACAAAAACGCCCCCGATCTCGCGATCGGGGGCGTTTTTTTGTTCGTTAACTAAATGACTTAGTTACCGGACTTCTTGGCAGCGCGGGTACGCTCGCTTTCGCCCAGGATCTTCTTGCGAAGACGGATGGACTTAGGAGTGACTTCGCACAGTTCGTCTTCTTGCACGAACTCAAGAGCTTGTTCCAGGGTGAAACGGATAGGCGGAACCAGAGCGATGGTTTCGTCTTTACCCGAGGCACGCATGTTGTCGAGCTTCTTGCCTTTGGTTGGGTTGACGCCCAGGTCGTTGTCGCGGCTGTTGATGCCGACGATTTGACCTTCGTACACGTCTTCACCGTGACCCAGGAACAGTTTGCCACGAGCTTGCAGGGTTTCCAGCGAGTAAGTCAGAGCCTTACCGGTAGCAACCGAAACCAGCACGCCGTTCTGACGGCCGGACATGTCGCCGGACTTCATCACGTCGTAACGGTCGAAGATCGAGGTCAGGATGCCTGCACCGGAGGTCAGGGTCAGGAACTCGTTACGGAAACCGATCAGGCCACGTGCCGGGATGTTGTACTCAAGGCGCACACGGCCCTTGCCATCCGGAACCATGTTGGTCAGGTCGCCTTTACGGATACCGATCTGTTCCATGATCGAACCTTGCGATTCTTCTGGCAGGTCGATGGTCACGTTTTCGTACGGTTCGTGCTTCACGCCGTCAACCATGCGGATGATCACTTCCGGACGACCAACACCCATTTCGAAGCCTTCGCGACGCATGGTTTCGATCAGTACCGAGAGGTGCAGCTCACCACGGCCGGAGACTTTGAACTTGTCGGCGGTGTCGCCTTCTTCAACGCGCAGGGCAACGTTGTAGAGCAGCTCTTTGTCCAGACGTTCCTTGATGTTACGGCTGGTGACGAACTTGCCTTCACGGCCGCAGAACGGCGAGTCGTTAACCTGGAAGGTCATCGAAACGGTTGGTTCGTCAACGGTCAGCGGCTTCATCGCTTCGACGTTCAGTGGGTCGCACAGAGTGTCGGAGATGAACAGCTGGTCGAAGCCGCTGATGCAGACGATGTCGCCGGCAGCTGCTTCTTCAACGTCAACGCGGTGCAGACCGTGGTGACCCATCAGCTTCAGGATACGGCCGTTACGCTTCTTGCCGTCGGCATCGATCGCAACAACCTGGGTGTTCGGCTTGACGCGACCACGAGCGATACGGCCAACGCCGATGATGCCCAGGAAGCTGTTGTAGTCCAGTGCCGAGATTTGCATCTGGAACGGACCATCACGGTCAACTTTCGGTGCTGGTACGTTGTCGACGATCGACTGGTACAGCGGGGTCATGTCTTCAGCCATGTCGGTGTGGTCCAGACCGGCAATGCCGTTCAGGGCCGAGGCGTAGACGACTTTGAAGTCCAGCTGTTCTTCGGTAGCACCGAGGTTGTCGAACAGGTCGAAGATCTGGTCCAGAACCCAGTCCGGACGCGCGCCTGGACGGTCAACCTTGTTGATCACCACGATCGGACGCAGGCCGGCTTCGAAAGCCTTCTTGGTCACGAAACGGGTTTGCGGCATAGGGCCGTCTTGAGCGTCAACCAGCAGCAGAACGGAGTCAACCATCGACATTACGCGTTCAACTTCGCCGCCGAAGTCGGCGTGGCCCGGGGTGTCCACGATGTTGATGTGGTAGCCGTTCCAGTTGATGGCGGTGTTTTTCGCCAGAATGGTAATACCGCGCTCTTTCTCCTGGTCGTTGGAGTCCATCACGCGCTCGTCGTTGAGCTCGTTGCGCTCCAGGGTGCCGGATTGACGCAAGAGTTTGTCTACCAGGGTGGTTTTACCATGGTCAACGTGAGCAATGATGGCGATGTTGCGTAGATTTTCGATCACTTGTGTATCTCGATCAGAGGATTCGGTGTGCTGACAAGTCTTGGCAGCGATTTACAGTAGAGTCAGGCCTTGCCGTTACAGCTTGACGGCAGAGTCGGGGGGCCGGTGACGCAGGCCACAGGCATACAGCCCCGGGCTCTTAGCTCGGTCGATAAACGCGCACATTGGCATGCCCCTCACTGAGCAAATGGTGGGCATGCAGGCGACTCATCACGCCTTTGTCGCAATACAGCAGGTACTGGCGAGTAGGGTCCAGTTCCTTGAAACGAGCGTTCAATGCATAAAACGGCATCGTCTGTACCTCAATGCCAGCCAGCTCCATCGGGTCGTCTTCAGCGGCATCCGGATGACGGATGTCGATGACGATCTGGCCCGCGAGGGCTTCGCTGACTTCTTCGATTTGCAAGTCCTGGCCCAATTCGTCGATCACGCGATCGATCGGTACCAGCTTGGCGTTCTCGAGCGCACGCTCGAGAACCGCCATGTCGAATTCTTTCTCTTCGTGCTCCACGCGCGGACGCTTGGCGTGGGTCTTGGGGTTCACCGAGATGACCCCACAGTATTCCGGCATGTGCTTGGCGAAATCGGCCGTACCGATTTCGTTGGCCAGATCGATGATGTCCTGCTTGTGGCTGGCGATCAGCGGTCGCAAGACCAGCTTGTCAGTCACGCAGTCGATCACGGACAGGTTCGGCAGCGTCTGGCTCGATACCTGGGAAATCGCTTCACCGGTGACCAGCGCCTCGATTTCCAGCCGATCGGCAATACGGGAAGCAGCGCGCAACATCATACGCTTCAAAACTACGCCCATATGACTGTTATCGACTTTTCCGAGGATTTCTCCCAGTACTTCTTCGAACGGCACACTGACAAATAACACGCGTTGGGAGCTGCCGTACTTCTTCCAGATGAAGTGCGCGACTTCCATCACCCCCAATTCATGGGCCCGTCCGCCCAGATTGAAGAAGCAAAAATGGCTCATCAGCCCGCGACGCATGATCTGGTAGGCAGCAACCGTTGAATCGAAGCCACCCGACATCAGTACAAGCGTCTGCTCCAGGGCGCCCAGCGGATAACCGCCGATGCTGTTGTGCTGGTTGTGGATGACGAACAACCGTTTGTCGCGAATTTCGATACGAACTTCGATTTCCGGCTCTTTTAGAGAGATTCCGGCAGCGCCGCACTGACGACGCAGCTGACTGCCGACATATTTCTCGACATCCATCGAGCTGAATTCATGCTTGCCGGCACGCTTGCAGCGCACCGAAAAAATCTTCCCGGCCAAGGATTCGCCGAAGTGCAGCTTGCACTTCTCCACGATGTCGTCGAAGTCACCCAGGGGGTACTCATCGACCTGCAGGAAATGCGCGATGCCCGGCATGCAGCTCAGGCGCTCGGTCATCTCCTTCAGGGCCTTGGGCTCGCTGACGCGGGTTTCCAGCTCGAGATTGTCCCACACACCGTTCACCACCACGGCCGGGTCCAGGTCGCGGAGCACGGTGCGGATGTTCTTGGCCAACTGGCGGATGAAACGCATCCGTACCGGGCGGCTCTTGATGGTGATCTCGGGGAAGACTTTTACGATTAGTTTCATGAAAACAGCGCGCGCTGGGCCAGCCGAAAAAGGGGGGCGCGGATTATAGCGGAAATTGCTCAAGGTTTAACCAGTTAATATGCAGAAGGTTTTGCGCGCACCAAAACAGGTCGTTTGTGTGATCATGCGCCACATAACAGGGCGCGAATTTGCCGTTATGAGCGCTTTGCACCTTTATAAGCGTGAATTTGGGGCGAAAAACCCATGCTGGGGCACTGGCATGCAATTTGCTCCCTTGTGAGGCAGGTTGCCTTGGCAGAGTATTCGCGCCGGCATCACCCACATTCCAAGGGCAATCCACTACCAAAGCCCGAAGCCACCCGGAGGACACTATGTCGAAGTCGGTTCAACTCATCAAAGATCATGACGTCAAGTGGATTGATCTGCGCTTCACGGACACCAAAGGCACTCAGCACCACGTGACCATGCCGGCTCGCGACGCGCTGGATGAAGCTTTCTTCGAAGAAGGCAAAATGTTCGACGGTTCCTCCATCGCTGGCTGGAAAGGCATCGAAGCCTCCGACATGATCCTGCTGCCGGACGACAGCACTGCGGTCCTCGACCCGTTCACCGAAGACCCAACGCTGATCCTGGTCTGCAACGTGATCGACCCTTCGACCATGCAAGGTTATGACCGCGACCCGCGCGCCATCGCCCACCGCGCCGAGGAATACCTGAAGTCGACCGGTATCGGCGACACCGTATTCGTTGGCCCGGAGCCAGAGTTCTTCATCTTCGACCAAGTGAAGTTCAAGTCCGACATCTCCGGCTCGATGTTCAAGATTTACTCCGAGCAAGGCTCGTGGATGTCCGACCAGGACATCGAAGGCGGCAACCACGGCCACCGTCCAGGCATCAAAGGCGGCTACTTCCCGGTTCCACCGTTCGACCACGATCACGAAATCCGTACCTCCATGTGTAACGCCATGGAAGAAATGGGCCTGACCATCGAAGTTCACCACCACGAAGTGGCAACTGCCGGCCAGAACGAAATCGGTGTGAAGTTCAACACCCTGGTCGCCAAGGCTGACGAAGTTCAGACCCTGAAATACTGCGTACACAACGTTGCTGTCGCTTACGGCCGCACCGCGACCTTCATGCCTAAGCCACTGTACGGCGATAACGGCTCGGGTATGCACGTTCACCTGTCCATCGCCAAAGATGGCAAGAACACCTTCGCTGGCGAAGGTTATGCCGGCCTGTCCGACACCGCCCTGTACTTCATCGGCGGCATCATCAAGCACGGTAAGGCCCTGAACGGCTTCACCAACCCGTCGACCAACTCCTACAAGCGTCTGGTCCCAGGCTTCGAAGCTCCGGTAATGCTGGCCTACTCGGCTCGCAACCGTTCCGCTTCGATCCGTATTCCTTACGTGTCGAGCCCGCGCGCTCGCCGTATCGAAGCCCGCTTCCCGGATCCAGCAGCCAACCCATACCTGGGCTTCGCTGCACTGCTGATGGCTGGCCTGGACGGCATCCAGAACAAGATCCACCCTGGCGACGCAGCTGACAAAAACCTGTACGACCTGCCGCCTGAAGAGGCGAAAGAGATCCCACAAGTTTGCGGCAGCCTGAAAGAAGCCCTGGAAGAGCTGGACAAAGGTCGTGCGTTCCTGACCAAAGGCGGCGTGTTCTCCGACGATTTCATCGACGCTTACATCGCCCTGAAAAGCGAAGAAGAAATCAAGGTTCGCACCTTCGTACACCCACTGGAATACGAGCTGTACTACAGCTGCTGATCCGGTAGCGCTGCAACACGCGGCGTGACAAAAAGAGGCCTCCTTCGGGAGGCCTTTTTTATTTCCAGGATTTTGCAGCGGACAGCTCTGCATTTTTTTGCAAACAGTTCGTCGAGGTCGGCCCAGGGGAGTTGCTCTACAATTTCGACTCTTTTTCAGCAGGAACCCTATAGCCGAGCGGGCAAATAGGCTTCCTGCGCAAAGCCGGTTCTGTAGCCGATCTCCGACAAGAAACAACGAATTTTCCCAGGCCGTTATCGGCATCGTCCGGCATCAATCTTTTTGTGGTGTTCGTAGCCTTCATCGACTACCGAACCTCAAAGGATGGAGCGATGAAACCCTGCGCACTCATTCCCCTGCTCTTCGCAACTTTGGCCTCCTGCACTCTGCCGGGCTGCAGCCCCGCATCAGCACCTGCGAGCATCGAACGCGAGGTTCTGCTGCAGAGCAGCACATCTTGGGACAGTACGCCTTATGTTCGCTATCCCGATGCCGCGCCCGAACTGTCGCTGCTAAAACTCAAGATTCCGGCCAATACCGAACTCAACTGGCACAAGCACCCCATACCCAACGCGGCGTACATTCTTTCCGGAGAGCTGACAGTGGAAAGCAGGGACGGTGGCCAGGTTCGACTCTTCAAAAAGGGCGAGGCGCTGGCCGAGATGGTTGATACCACCCACCGCGGCAAAACCGGTGACGTGCCCGTGGAACTCATTGTGTTCTATGCTGGCAGCCAAGGTATTCCACTGTCGGAGTAGCCTCGCAACAGGGAGTCTGAATGCGGCCATTGTTAATGCTTATGCTTCTGGCCTCGGCGGCTCCTGCCATGGCCGGGATCTACAAGTACATCGACGCCCAAGGCAACACGGCCTACAGCAACCAACCGCCCGATGGGGTGGTGGCGCAGCCGGTCGAGTTGCCCCCGCTTAACAGCGTCGAATCCCAAGCGCCAGCTGCGCCGCCCATCGCCCCCGTAACTGAAGAACAGCCGCGTAGCGCATACGAGGTGCTGGAGGTGACCAACCTCCCCTCCAGCGAGGCGCTACGTGCCAATAACGGCACCTTTACCGTAGGCGTGCTGATCAAACCGCGCCTGCAAGGCCCCCACCTGTTCAGGCTGCTGCTGGATGACCAGCCTTACGGTCAGCCAAGTAACGTGCCGAGCCTGCAACTGGTAAACATTGATCGCGGCACCCACAGCCTGGCGGTACAGGTAATAAGCGGCGACAGCATTGTGCAGCAGAGCCCGACTGTGACCTTCACCGTGCAACGGGTGCACACGCCGTGAAGGCCTGGCTGTTGATCGCTTGCCTGATCGCCGTGCCGGCGTCGGCTGAAGTCTTCACCTACGTCGATGCCCAGGGCAATCGGGTCTTCACCGACCAGCCCGGCTCGGGCAATGCGAAACGCGTGCCCCTGGCACCAGGCAATCGCATGTCCGCCAACCCGACCAGCGCCAGGCCGGTGACGGCGAGCAAACAGACTGAGCCCGCGACCATTTTTCGCTATGACATGCTCAGGGTGCTGGTGCCAGAACCCGATGCCACGCTACGCAGCAATGCCGGGGAACTGATTGTCAGCGTGACCAGCGAACCCAAACTCCAACATGGGCACCGCTACCGCCTGCTGCTGGACGGCAAACCCACTGCCGAACCCGGCCTGAGCCCGGTATTTGCCCTCACCAATGTCGACCGTGGCAGCCATCACCTGTCGGTCGAGATACTCGACCAGCAAGGGCGCACCGTGGAGCGCACCGCCAACCAACCCTTTCATATGCTGCGCATCTCCCTCGCCCAGAAACGCCAGGTAACACCCTGCGCCCTCACCGACTTCGGCCAGCGCCCGGAATGCCCGCTGAAGGACAAACCCGAAGAAGAAAAAACCTCCTTCTTGAAGTTTTTCTAACGCTTACATCTGATCGCACTATATTGGTGCGAATAGTTGCCTCCTACCCACTTCTCATCCCATTTTGGTTCGAAACTACCCGTGGAAGCTGGCATAACGCCACGCAAAAGAGCGTCAAACGCCTGTTTCAGGCGATCGACGCTTCTTTTCAGAGCCTTGGTTTGGTTTTTGCATTTTCCAGTAACAAACGCTTTTTTCTTGCGCACGCCCTGCTCCAAAAGAGGTCCTGATGACCATTAGCGACGCACTGCACCGCTTGCTGCTCGATAACCTGACGACTGCCACCATCCTGCTAGACGCCCAGTTGCGCCTGGAGTACATGAACCCGGCGGCCGAAATGCTCCTGGCAATCAGCGGGCAGCGCAGTCACGGGCAATTCATCAGTGAGTTGTTTACCGAATCCACAGAAGCGCTGAACTCCCTGCGCCAGGCGGTTGAACAGGCCCACCCTTTCACCAAGCGCGAAGCAATGCTCACCGCCCTCACCGGGCAGACCCTGACTGTTGACTACGCAGTGACACCGATCCTGGCCAATGGCGACACCATGCTGTTGCTCGAAGTCCACCCGCGGGATCGCCTGTTGCGCATCACCAAGGAGGAGGCGCAGCTCTCTAAGCAGGAAACCAGCAAGATGCTGGTGCGCGGCCTGGCCCACGAGATCAAGAACCCGCTGGGCGGGATTCGTGGCGCAGCGCAACTGCTGGCCCGTGAGCTGCCCGAGGAAAGCCTGCGCGATTACACGAACGTGATCATTGAAGAAGCCGATCGCCTGCGCAACCTGGTTGATCGCATGCTCGGCTCAAACAAGCTGCCATCGCTGGCCATGTGCAACATTCACGAAGTACTGGAGCGCGTCTGCCACCTGGTGGAAGCCGAAAGCCAGGGCTGCATCAACCTGGTGCGCGACTACGACCCAAGCATTCCCGACGTCCTGATCGATCGCGAGCAGATGATTCAGGCGGTACTTAACATCGTGCGCAACGCGATGCAGGCCATCAGCAGCCAGAATGAGTTGCGACTTGGCCGCATCAGCCTGCGTACCCGCGCCATGCGCCAGTTCACCATCGGCCACGTGCGCCATCGCCTGGTGACCAAGATCGAGATCATCGACAACGGCCCCGGCATACCTGCGGAACTTCAGGAAACCATCTTCTTTCCCATGGTCAGCGGCCGCCCGGACGGTACCGGACTGGGCCTGGCCATTACCCAGAACATCATCAGCCAGCACCAGGGCCTGATCGAGTGTGACAGCCACCCAGGCCACACCACCTTCTCGATCTTTCTGCCACTGGAACAAGGAGCCACATCGACATGAGCCGTAGTGAAACCGTGTGGATCGTCGATGACGACCGTTCTATCCGTTGGGTCCTGGAAAAAGCCTTGCAGCAGGAAGGCATGACCACGCAAAGCTTCGACAGCGCCGATGGCGTGATGAGCCGCCTGGCGCGCCAGCAGCCGGACGTGATCATCTCCGACATCCGCATGCCCGGCGCCAGCGGCCTGGACCTTCTGGCGCGGATTCGCGAACAGCACCCACGGCTGCCCGTGATCATCATGACTGCTCACTCGGATCTGGACAGCGCTGTCGCGTCCTATCAGGGCGGCGCGTTCGAGTACCTGCCAAAACCGTTTGACGTCGACGAAGCCGTATCCTTGGTGAAGCGCGCCAATCAGCACGCCCAGGAGCAACAAGGCCTGGAAGTCGTCCCGACGCTGACGCGCACCCCGGAAATCATCGGCGAAGCGCCGGCGATGCAGGAAGTGTTTCGCGCCATCGGGCGCTTGAGCCATTCCAACATCACCGTACTGATCAACGGCGAATCCGGCACCGGCAAGGAGCTGGTTGCCCACGCGCTGCACCGCCACAGCCCTCGAGCGGCCTCGCCGTTCATCGCACTGAACATGGCGGCAATCCCCAAGGACCTGATGGAATCCGAGTTGTTCGGCCATGAGAAAGGTGCCTTCACCGGCGCGGCCAACCTGCGCCGCGGGCGTTTCGAGCAGGCGGATGGCGGCACCCTGTTTCTTGATGAAATCGGCGACATGCCGGCCGACACTCAGACTCGCCTGCTGCGGGTTCTGGCTGATGGCGAGTTTTACCGGGTGGGCGGCCATACACCGGTCAAGGTCGACGTGCGAATCATCGCCGCGACTCACCAGAACCTGGAAACCCTGGTGCACGCGGGTAAATTCCGCGAAGACTTGTTCCACCGCCTTAACGTCATCCGCATTCACATCCCGCGCCTGTCGGATCGTCGCGAAGACATCCCGACCTTGGCCAAGCACTTCCTCGCCCGCGCCGCCCAAGAGCTGGCGGTGGAGCCGAAGCTGCTCAAGAGCGAGACCGAGGAGTACCTTAAAAACCTGCCATGGGGCGGCAACGTGCGTCAGCTGGAGAACACCTGCCGCTGGATCACGGTGATGGCTTCCGGTCGCGAAGTGCACATCAGTGACCTGCCGCCAGAGCTGCTGAACCTGCCCCAGGATTCGGCACCAGTCACCAACTGGGAGCAGGCGCTGCGCCAGTGGGCCGATCAAGCCCTGGCTCGCGGCCAGTCGAGCCTGCTCGACAGTGCGGTGCCGGCGTTTGAACGGATCATGATCGAAACCGCCCTCAAGCATACCGCTGGCCGTCGGCGTGATGCCGCGGTGTTGCTGGGCTGGGGTCGCAACACCCTGACTCGCAAGATCAAGGAATTGGGGATGAAGGTTGATGGCGGGGATGATGACGAGGGGGAAGAGGGCTAAACAGCTTTAGATCTTCGCTGACCGTTAGATCCAATCGCGGGCAAGCCTTGCTCCCACAGGGATCGTTGGTGTTCACGCAATCGTGGGCACCAATGATCCCTGTGGGAGCAAGGCTTGCCCGCGATGCTTTTGGCGCCAACGTGCACCGACTGAATGCACCGTGAACCGCAATCGCGCACGAATGCTGATTTAAAACCCCGCCTGCTTTCGCAACCGAACCCCAACCGAAAAAACACGAAAGCCCCGAATTACGGGGCTTTCGGCGTTTTGGCCAGGGTTTATGTATCAACTTGTTAAAACCTGGCACGCCCCCTGCAATAGTCCATTCAGTGAATCAGTTCACTACCCAGTTTCGGGGACCTTGGTACAGGCAGGCCGGGGATTCCCCTCTTTACACCGGGCTCACACCGCACAAGCGACGAGCCCACCCAGTTTTGGGGCCCTTGATACAGGCAGGTCAGGGGTTCCTTCTTTACACCGGGCTGACGCCGCAATGCGCGAGCCCTCCCGTTTTGGGAACCTTGGTACAGGCAGGCCGGGGATTCCCTCTTTTATTGCTCCCGGAGATGGATCTCCAGTCGCCAACGGTCATCGACCTCGCTACCGACCCACTCACCCAGCAGTGGCCTCGCAGCCACCACGGTCAGCAACAATCCCCCATCACTCATTCGCACTCGCCAGTTCACGCTTTTGTCGTTGAGCTTGAGCTGCCCTTTCTGCGCCTTGCCATCGGCGGCGAACAGCAATGCCAGGCTGCCGTCGACGATTTCGCCATGGGTCTTGGGTTCGTTGTTGAACCACACCACCAATCCGTCGCTCGTCACCTCTACCTGTTGCAGCTCAGTGGGGTCTGGTGTGGTCAGACGGCCGATCATCAACCCGACCATGACGCCAACAATCGCCAAAGACCCCATCACCCGAGGTAATAGTTTCGAACGCCGATCCACGGGCGGCGTAGAATGCCGGTCATCTTTATCTTCGGAGCCGTGCATGTTTCACGTCATCCTCTTCCAACCAGAAATTCCGCCGAATACCGGCAACGTTATCAGGCTGTGCGCCAACAGTGGCTGCCACCTGCATTTGATCGAGCCCCTGGGCTTCGAGATGGACGACAAGCGCCTGCGCCGGGCGGGGCTCGATTATCACGAGTACGCCACCCTGCAACGACACGCCGACCTTGCCAGCTGCCTGGAAAGCCTCGGTCACCCACGCCTGTTCGCCTTCACCACCAAGGGCTCGCGGCCGTTCCATGATGCGAGCTTCGCCGAGGGCGACGCGTTCCTGTTCGGCCCGGAAAGCCGTGGCCTGCCAGCCGAAGTGCTGGACGCCCTGCCGGGTGAACAACGTCTGCGCCTGCCGATGCGTGAGGGTTGCCGCAGCCTGAACCTGTCGAACACCGTGGCCGTCGCAGTGTACGAAGGCTGGCGCCAGCTGGGCTTCAAGTAACACCGCATAGCAAATGTGGGAGCGGGCTTGCTCGCGAAGGGGTCATAACATTCAACCTCATCGTTGACTGTTACACCGCTTTCGCGAGCAAGCCCGCTCCCACATTGGACTTGCTTTGACTCAGGACCGTTATTGAACGGTCGGAGTCTCGCCAGCCGCCTGCATGCGTTGCAGCTCTTGCGCGTACAGCGCATCGAAGTTCACCGGAGCCAGCATCAGGGCCGGGAACGAGCCGCGGGTTACCAGGCTGTCCAGGGTTTCGCGAGCGTACGGGAACAGGATGTTCGGGCAGAAAGCACCCAGTGTGTGGCTCATCGAAGCGTCGTCCAGGTTCTTGATCAGGAAGATCCCGGCCTGTTGCACTTCGGCGATGAACGCCACTTCGCCGCTCTCACCGTTTTTAACGGTAACCGACAAGGTCAGCACGACTTCGTGGAAGTCACCTTCCAGCGCCTTCTGACGGGTGTTCAGATCCAGACCGACGCTCGGCTCCCACTGCTGGCGAAAGATCGCCGGGCTTTTCGGGGCTTCGAAGGACAAGTCACGTACGTAGATGCGCTGCAAGGAGAATTGCGGTGCGGTTTCTTCTTCGCTAGCTGCAGTGTTCTGTTGGTCAGTCATCTCAGATCCTTTCTGATCTTGGGTCTTATAGGGAAGGCGTTCAGGCCTTGAGCAGGGCGTCGAGCTTGCCGGCGCGCTCAAGGGCAAACAAATCATCACAGCCACCGATGTGGCGCTCACCGATCC
Organism: Pseudomonas sp. RIT-562; assembly: GCF_026241895.1. Taxonomy (GTDB): domain Bacteria; phylum Pseudomonadota; class Gammaproteobacteria; order Pseudomonadales; family Pseudomonadaceae; genus Aquipseudomonas; species Aquipseudomonas mandelii_F. The sequence continues at coordinate 404,784 of NZ_JAPJIV010000003.1, forward strand.
AGATTTGCGGAACGGATGTCCGTCCGGCTTTCTGGGCCATGGCGGCGCGCACCTGCGGCTTGCCATCGACCTTGATCTCTTCGAAGGCCACGCCTTTGTTCTCGAGCAGGTACTTGGCTCGCGAGCAGTAAGGGCAGTAATCGCTGGAATAGACGACGACGTTGCTCATATCACTTCACCAGCGGCAGGTTGTCGCCTTTCCAGCTGGAGATCCCGCCGGACAGCTTGGCGGCAGTGAAGCCGGATTTCATCAGCTCGCGGGCGTGAGTGCCAGCGGTCTGACCCATGGCGTCGACCAGGATGATGGTCTTGGCCTTGTGCTTTTCCAGTTCGCCGACACGAGCGGTCAGTTTGTCGTGAGGAATGTTCAGCGCACCAACAATGTGACCGGCGGCGAAGTCCTTGGTCGGACGAATGTCGATCACCACGCCTGCGTCCTTGTTGACCAGCCCGGTCAGCTCACCGGTGCTCAGGCTACGACCGCCGCCCTTCATTTCATGGGCGATCAGCAGAGCCAGCAGAACGGCGAAGATACCGACAAGCAGATAGTGAGTGGTGGCAAATGCAATCAGGTGATCAACCATTGAAGGAGGTTCCAGGGCGTTAAAATGTCGGCCAGTATACACAGCCACTATGGTGGGCCAAACCCCGTCCGGCGGTGACGTGGCCGGAACTTCGCTTTAAACTGCCACTCCCTTTTCCATTGCCCTCTTTTAACTCAGCCACGAGTGGAATCCATGACTACCACGCCTAAACCTTTGGTCCTGATCATCCTCGACGGCTTCGGTCACAGTGAGAGCCCTGAATCCAACGCCGTATTCGCCGCGAAGAAGCCTGTGCTGGACCGCTTGACTGCCTCCGTACCCAACGGCCTGATCTCGGGCAGCGGCATGGACGTCGGCCTGCCGGATGGCCAGATGGGCAATTCCGAAGTTGGTCACATGAACCTCGGTGCTGGCCGCGTTGTGTACCAGGACTTCACTCGAGTGACCAAATCGATCCGCGACGGCGAGTTCTTCGAGAACCCGACCATTTGCGCCGCCGTGGATAAAGCCGTCGCTGCCGGCAAAGCCGTGCACTTCATGGGCCTGCTGTCCGACGGCGGCGTTCACAGCCACCAGGATCACCTGGTTGCCATGGCGGAGTTGGCCTACAAGCGCGGCGCCGAGAAAATCTATCTGCACGCCTTCCTTGACGGCCGCGACACCCCACCGAAGAGTGCCCAGTCGTCGATCGAACTGCTCGATGCCAGCTTCCAGGCGCTGGGCAAAGGCCGAATCGCCAGCATCATCGGCCGTTACTTCGCCATGGATCGCGACAACCGCTGGGACCGCGTCTCCCAGGCCTACAACCTGATTGTCGATGGCAACGGCGAATTCAACTCCGCCACTGCCCAGGAAGGCCTGGAAGCCGCTTACGCACGCGGCGAGAGCGACGAATTCGTCAAGGCCACCTCCATCGGTGAGCCGGTCAAAGTCGAAGACGGCGATGCCGTCGTATTCATGAACTTCCGCGCCGACCGCGCCCGGGAACTGACTCGGGTGTTCGTCGAAGACGATTTCAAGGAATTCGAACGTGCACGCCAGCCGAAGCTGGCCGGCTTCGTGATGCTGACCCAGTACGCTGCCAGCATTCCTGCCCCTTCGGCCTTCGCCGCCGGCAGCCTGGACAACGTACTGGGTGATTACCTGGCAAAAAACGGCAAGACCCAGCTGCGCATCGCCGAAACCGAGAAATACGCGCACGTGACCTTCTTCTTTTCCGGCGGTCGCGAAGAACCGTTCCCGGGCGAAAAGCGCATCCTGATTCCGTCGCCGAAAGTCGCCACCTACGACCTGCAGCCGGAAATGAGCGCACCGGAAGTCACTGACCGAATCGTCGACGCCATTGAAAACCAGCGTTATGACGTGATCGTGGTCAACTACGCCAACGGCGACATGGTCGGCCACAGCGGCGTATTCGATGCGGCGGTGAAGGCGGTTGAGTGCCTGGACCTGTGCGTGGGCCGCATTGTCGATGCGCTGGAAAAAGTGGGCGGTGAAGCGCTGATCACGGCTGACCACGGTAACGTCGAGCAGATGTCCGACGAGTCTACTGGCCAGGCTCATACCGCTCACACCACTGAGCCGGTGCCGTTCATCTATGTCGGCAAGCGTGACTTCAAGGTGCGTGATGGCGGCGTTCTGGCGGATGTGGCGCCGACGATGTTGATGTTGCTGGGGATGGAAAAACCAGCTGAGATGACCGGCACCTCGATCCTAGTCTAACCAGCCCATAACCCTATAGGAGCGAGCCTGCTCGCGATCGCAATCTGACAGCCAACATCATTGTTGAATGTTAAGACGCCATCGCGAGCAGGCTCGCTCTTACAGGGGGCAGCGCTGATTTTCAGTCCGGTTATCACACAGCCCCAATTGGGCGTTTTTTTTGCGGCGCTTGGCGGGCATACTAGGCCGTCCCTTTCCCTGGTGTCGCCCGCCTTTATGCTTCGCGTCCTGATAGCCCTTGCCCTGACTTGCCTGCTCCAACCGGCCTTCGCTGACGAGCGCGCGCAAACCCAACAGCAGTTGGACGCCACGCGTCAGGATATTGCCGAGCTAAAAAAACTGCTGGGCAAGCTCCAGGAAGAAAAATCCGGAGTCCAAAAGGACCTCAAAGGCACCGAGACCGAAATGGGCAAGCTCGAGAAGCAGGTCGACGCCCTGCAAAAAGAGCTGAAGAAAAGCGAAGCCGAGCTGCAGCGACTCGATGCCGAGAAAAAAAAACTCCAGAGCGCGCGCGTTGAACAGCAACGACTGATTGCCATCCAGGCTCGGGCGGCCTACCAGAACGGGCGTCAGGAGTACCTGAAGCTGTTGCTGAACCAGCAGAACCCGGAAAAATTCGCCCGCACCCTCACCTATTACGACTACCTGAGCCAGGCCCGCCTGGAACAGCTGAAAAATTTCAACGAGACCCTGCGGCAACTGGCCAATGTCGAAAAAGATATCGACATGCAGCAGGCTCAACTGCTGGTGCAGAAAAGCAGCCTGGACAGCCAGCGAGACGAACTCGAAAAAGTTCGCCAGGAACGCCAGCAGGTACTCGCCAAGCTCAACCTTGACGTCAAGGCTCGCGACCAGAAACTGGCAGCCCGCGAGCAAGATCAGGCAGACCTGTCTAAAGTCCTTAAAACCATCGAAGAAACCCTGGCCCGTCAGGCCCGTGAGGCAGAAGAAGCGCGGCAAAAAGCGCTGATCGCCCAGCAGGAAGCCGAAAAAAAGCGTTTACGTGAGGCCCAGGCAGCAGCAGAAGACACGTCTGACGCCCCACGCAAACAGGTCAAATCGACACCCGGGGCATTGGTCTCCAGCTCAGGCGAAACCTTCGGTGGTGCTTTTGCTTCCACTCGGGGAAAACTTCCATGGCCTGTTGATGGTCGATTGCTGGCACGCTTTGGCGAAACCCGTGGCGATGACGCGCGTACCAAGTGGGACGGCGTGATGATCAGTGCGTCCGCAGGCAGCCAGGTGCATGCCGTGCATGGTGGTCGTGTAGTGTTTGCCGACTGGCTGCGTGGCGCTGGCCTGCTGGTCATCCTCGATCACGGCAACGGGTTCCTGAGTCTGTATGGTCACAACCAGACGCTGTTGAAGTCTGCAGGTGACGTGGTTAAAGCCGGTGAGTCCATCTCCACTGTCGGCAGCAGTGGCGGACAGGACACACCAGCGTTGTATTTTGCTATTCGTCAGCAGGGTCACCCGAGTGATCCGGCGCAATGGTGCCGCGCGCAAGGATAAGCACGCCATCTACTTCAGGAGTTCGTTCGACATGCTGCATCTGTCCCGCCTTACCTCGCTGGCCCTGACGATCGCCCTGGTGATCGGCGCGCCTCTGGCGTTTGCCGCTCAACCAGCCCCGGCGGTCGCGCCTGCGGGCACTGCTGCGACCACCAAGGCGCCTTTGCCTCTGGAAGAGTTGCGCACCTTTGCCGAGGTCATGGACCGGATCAAGGCGGCCTATGTCGAACCTGTCGACGACAAGACCCTGCTGGAAAACGCCATCAAGGGCATGCTCAGCAACCTCGACCCCCACTCCGCATACCTCGGCCCGGAAGACTTCGCTGAATTGCAGGAAAGCACCAGCGGCGAATTTGGCGGCCTGGGCATTGAAGTCGGCGCCGAAGACGGTTTTATCAAGGTGGTTTCGCCGATCGATGACACCCCTGCCTCCAAGGCTGGCATTCAGGCCGGCGACTTCATCGTGAAAATCAACGGCCAGCCGACCCGCGGCCAGAGCATGACCGAAGCCGTGGATAAGATGCGCGGCAAGATCGGCCAGAAGATCACCTTGACCCTGGTGCGCGACGGCGGCACTCCGTTCGACGTAACCCTGTCCCGCGCCATCATCCAGGTCAAGAGCGTCAAGGCACAGCTGCTGGAGTCGGGTTATGGCTACATCCGCATTACGCAGTTCCAGGTCAAGACCGGCGACGAAGTCTCCAAGGCCCTGGCCAAGCTGCGCAAGGACAACGGCAAGAAACTCAAAGGCGTCATCCTCGACTTGCGCAACAACCCGGGTGGCGTGCTGCAGTCCGCAGTGGAAGTGGTCGACCACTTCATCACCAAAGGGCTGATCGTCTACACCAAGGGCCGCATCGCCAACTCCGAACTGCGCTTCTCGGCCACTGGCAAGGATGAAAGCGAAGCCGTGCCAATGGTCGTGCTGATCAACGGCGGCAGCGCCTCGGCCTCGGAAATTGTCGCCGGCGCCCTGCAGGATCAGAAGCGCGCGGTAGTGATGGGCACCACCAGTTTCGGCAAAGGCTCGGTGCAAACCGTGCTGCCGCTGAACAACGACCGCGCCCTGAAGATCACCACGGCGCTGTACTACACGCCGAACGGCCGCTCGATCCAGGCTCAGGGCATCGTCCCGGACATCGAAGTGCGCAAGGCGAAAATCACCAACGAGCAGGACGGCGACTACTTCAAGGAAGCCGACCTGCAGGGTCACCTGGGCAACGGCAATGGTGGCGAAGACAAGCCGACCGGCTCCGGCGGCAAAGCCAAGGCGATGCCACAGGATGATGATTACCAATTGGCCCAGGCGCTGAGCTTGCTCAAAGGGTTGAGCATCACCTCTGGCCGCTGAGATGCGCCTTGAACTGATTGCCCTGCTGTGCTGCCTGATGGGTGTCGCCCACGCGACGCCCGTCACGACCCCTGCGCCAAAAGCCTACCTGAGCCTGATCATCGACGACCTGGGGCAAAACCTGCCCCGGGATCGCCGCGTGCTGGCCCTGCCCGGCCCCGTGACTGCGGCAATCATGCCCGACACGCCCCACGCTACCGAATTTGCCCGTGAGGCCCACCGCGCCGGCAAGATAGTGATCCTGCACATGCCCATGGACCCGGCCACGGGTCCTTTCGCCTGGCACCCTGAATTACCCGTCGAAGAGCTTGAGAAACGCCTGAATGCCGCGCTCAAAATGGTGCCTTATACCGCCGGCATCAATAACCATATGGGCAGTCGAATGACGGCACAGCCAGTCGCCATGGCCTGGTTGATGGCGGACTTGCAACGCCGCCACAAATTCTTCGTCGATAGCCGCACCAGCGCTCAGACAGTGGCCGCGCAACAGGCGCAAAAGGCTGCCGTGGCGAGCGTCTCCCGGGATGTATTCCTGGATGACGAGCGCACTGAAGAAGCGATCTTTGCGCAGTTGCAGGCGGCTATCAGCCTGGCTCGCAAACAGGGTTCAGCCGTGATGATCGGGCATCCTTACCCGCAGACATTGGCTGTGCTGGAGCGTGAACTGCCCAAGCTCAAGGCTCAGGGAATCGAGTGGATTGATATCAGGCAAATGATCAGCGTGCGCGGCAATCGCGCCACTGTCGCTCATGGCAAAGACGGTGTTTACAGGTAATACCCTGGTCGATAGATAGTTACCGCCAAGTACCCTTCTCCATTCCGGATAGTTAGGTCTGCAACAGGCCACGCCTCTTGTATCGCACTCATAACTATCTGGATTTAATATGAACTCCCAAGACAATCTCACACTGGGCGCCAGACGAATCGACCCCATCCAGCACGACAATCTACTCATTAACTTTACGACCGAGTTTCGCCGTATCTGGGACAGTAATGACTCAAGCGCGAAGCCTGCAAGCTTTTGGCGCCCGACGCCTACGCCCGATTTACTTCCGGGTTACTTCCCTTTAGGTGACGTCATCGCCGCAGGACACGAAAACATCAACGAAAAGCGCATGGTGATGGTCGTCTGCGAGGGGGAAATATCGAATAACGAAACTAACAACGGACCCGCTTTGCGCGCGCCCATCGACTTTGAACTGGTCTGGAGCGATTCCGGTTCCACAGCGAAGGCAGGCTGCACCATATGGCGCCCCATCCCTCCCAGCGGCTATGTGGCGCTGGGGCAGTTATGCTCCAACGGTCGCGACATGCCTTTGGCAAGCGACATCCGTTGCGTGCGAGCTGACCTGGTAATCCCCTCATACATTGGCGATCCGATCTGGAACGACAAGGGCAGTAGGGCCCGACTCGCATTCAGCGCGTGGAATTGCTTTCCACCAACTGCAATGGCCGGGGAAATCAATTGCATTCCAGGCACCTTCATTGGCGTGAGCACTTACAACAAGCCGGAAACACATATCAATGCGTATTCATTACGAGTACCCATTCCGCTTGCGATCAAACCACCGCCCGCACTTCCAGAACTCTCGGGTTACGACCAGCCCTCTCTTTTGGAACCGAGCAGGATCACTCAAACAGCCAAGCTCCCCTGGTTCGTCATCAGAGACCCCAACCTGAGTCCTATCGAACAGTTACGCACTTCACCGTTCTATTTCCTGGAGAGAGCAGATCAGTACATGCTTGTCGGGTATGGCAAAAACGCAAGCTCCGCGAACCAGACCTTCAGATGGACAGCACACCGTCCACAGAGCATGGCGAATCAAGATGTATTCACTCGTATCAGCTCCATTGTGATCGACGGCCAGTGGCCCAACGCGATGCCCTCTCCGTTCTCCGCAAGACTCGACAAGAACTTCGCTTTCGTTGATTCATCCAACGGTTGGGGGAAACCGGAAAACGTACAAGTGGCAACTATCGTTGCCTCGCATAAGACCGTTGCGGCTTATGAACTGCACAGCACCTACCGACTCCTGCGCGAAAACCGATCTCAAGTGCCGTGCGAGCTCTATTACGTAGACGGCAACAGCCTGCATTTGACTGAGTACCCCAGAGAACAGGGAGCTGAAGTGGCCACCCATCCTGCCCCAGTCAATGAGACGCGCAACGATGAGGGGCCCAATGCAGCTGCAGTTGAAGTGAACATCCTGCCCGCGTCGGACACCAGTCAACAATAGCTACAAATACCGCCCCATGATCTCTTCAACCATTCCGTCCTTGCGCATCTGATCCAGCGCCGCCTGCAGTTTGGCGACGGTTGCGTCCGGCACCTCCCTGTTCAGCGCCAGGTACAACTCGGCGCTGTTGAAGCGCAGTACGGTCTTGAGCCCGCTAACCCCGTCCTGGCGCGCCAGATAGCGCCCGGCCGGGTCTCCGGTGGCCCACAGGTCGATCTGGCCGTTGACCAGCTTCTTCGCATTATCCTGGTCACGCAGCACCACAATTGGTTTCAGACCTTGCTTGGTGAGCGTCTCGGCGATCGCATCGCCCTTGTATGCACCGATCCGATATTTGCGCGCCTGTTCCAGGGTATCCAGGCTGATTTTGCTGTCAGCCTTGGCCAACAAGATCCAGTCGTCCGGACCGATCGGCCCAACCCACTTGAAGAGATTTTCGCGATCAGGCAAGCGCGCCATCACAAATACGCCGTAGCCGGGTTTTTCGAGGGCGAGTTTATATACACGCTCCCAAGGGAATCGCAGCGTCAGGCTGTAGGTGATCTCGGCACGCTTGAACATCTCGCGAACAATGTCGGTGGCGATGCCATTGATGTTTTCGTCCTGAGCAAAATTTTTGCCGTTCTTCGCCATATTGTAAGGCGGGAAATTTTCGGTCAGCAGCACCATGTCGGTAGCAGGACTGGGTGCAGCCTGTACACCATTGAGGAGCAAGAGCGAAGCGCTGGCGAGGGCAATAAGCAAACGTCTGATCATGTCGGTTTACCGAAATCCATGGCGTGACAAAGAGTGCCTTGGCCTAGACAGACTGTCTACTGGCCTTTTGCTAACAATGCCCAGCACGTCCTTGCTACCCGCCAAATACATAGTTACCACCAGCTACTCGCGCACCACTGATTAATTGGCGATGACCGGCAACGGTATTCAATCACCAGAATCAGAGATGCTTTTCAATGAACTCGACCCGCGTACTTCTGGCCAGCGCGCTGTGCACGCTGAGTGCAGCCACCCTTGCAAACAGCAGCGACTTTGGCGAGGGACTGCAGAATTTTGCGCCCTCCCAAGTCCTGGACAACACCGATGGCGCCCGTGATCACTGGCAAGGAATCGGGCGCCTGACGATAGAGCAAAACAACTGTACCGCGACCCTCCTGGATACGCGCGATGGGCTGGAGCTTCTCGCTGCTCCCGCCTACGTCCTGACTGCGGGCCACTGCCTTGGATTGACCAACGGCAACATCGTGACTGACAGCCCTATCAGCGGCACTGTCACATTCAACTACTTCACCGACAGCTCCGGGTTCAAGAGCTACCCGTTGAAGACGACGACATGGCGCAGCATACAAGGCGTGGATCTGGCCATAGTGGAACTGGATGTCAGCCTTGAGAAACTGATCGAAGACGGTGTGCAGCCACTGAGGCTGGCGCGGGAAACTCCTGCAGAGGGCATCGACGCCCTGATCGTCGGCGCACCAACAAACTTTGAACAGAGCACATTGCGCATGTCGGCCTGCACCCTGCAACCTTCGCAGGAAATCATTGAAGGCCCCTGGGTTTGGCGCAACACCTTCATGACGCGCTGCCAGGACGTACGAGGTGGCGGATCTGGAAGCCCACTACTGGACCGCTCTTCCAACGAGATCATAGGTGTGATCGGGACAGGGAATTTTGACGCGAGCATTATTCCCTGCCGCGACAATGCGCCCTGCACCCCAGTGGAGGGTGTTTATCAGGCAGTACCGGGGAATGTGTATGGCAACCCTACGGCTTTTCTCAACGGATGTTTCGCGCAAGGACGAATAGCACAAAAACCGCCGTCCTCTTGTCAGCTCTACCCGGCATTCACCGTCGACACGGGCGTAACGAGTCTGGAAAGCTACCAAAGGGTAAAACAGCTGGGGGACGGATCACTGGTGACGCCTACCTGGAATTATCGGTTCTCGATCAGTACCGACTTCTTCCGGCATAAAACCGTGCGAACAGCGATGGAGTGTGAGAGCCCTCATCACTACAGCGATGCTGCAGACTCCAAGGATGCCTTCATCAATTCCGAAATCGGAAGCGAGCCAGGGTTTTACTTCCTGTGCATCCTCGGCGTTGACTCCGCGCAGCAGGAACCCGATTCAGGACTCATGAAAAACGCACTGTCCCTGCCGGTCGAAATACTCGATAACAAACCAACCACACCGCCCTACCTGTCGATAGCCACCGAGGTCTGGGTGAGTCTGGCGAAAGCGGAAGAGCCACACAGGACCTACTCGATCAAATACGGTCCCGTGGCAACGACTGACTGCGGCCAACCCGATAAATACAGGAACAACGTGGAGATGGACTTTTTCATTCCAGGACACGATCTTCCGGGCAAGCTCTGCTCCATCGCCTACGACAAGTCGGGGCAGGCGTCAGCGCCCCGGGTCGATTTACTGGATACCGCGACAGGTAAACTCGAGGAAGCCCCGCCCAAACCTGAAGCTGCCGACTGACAGTGGCCGGGAGTTGCTCCCGAGCCGCAGTCCATCAGCGCATCACAATGCCACGGTGAGCCATATAGGCTTTGGCTTCCTGCACGGTGTATTCACCGAAGTGGAAAATACTAGCTGCCAACACCGCACTGGCGTGACCTTCGATGATGCCATCGGCCAAATGCTGCAGGTTGCCAACTCCGCCGGAAGCAATCACCGGAATTCCCAGTGCATCGCTGATCGCGCGGGTCACGCCCAGGTCGAAGCCGTTCTTCATGCCGTCCTGATCCATGCTGGTCAGGAGGATTTCGCCGGCCCCGAGGCCTTCCATTTTCTTCGCCCACTCGACGGCGTCGAGGCCGGTAGGTTTGCGCCCACCGTGGGTGAAGATTTCCCAGCGCGGAGTTTCGCCCGGGCCGGAGACTTTTTTCGCGTCGATGGCAACAACGATGCACTGCGAGCCGAAATGCTGCGCCGCTTCGCCAACGAATTCCGGATTGAACACGGCTGCAGTGTTGATCGAAACCTTGTCCGCACCGGCATTGAGCAAGTTGCGGATGTCCTGCACGGTACGCACGCCGCCGCCCACGGTCAGCGGGATGAACACCTGGCTGGCCATGCGCTCGACGGTATGCAGCGTGGTGTCGCGTCCATCGACGCTGGCGGTGATGTCGAGAAAGGTAATCTCGTCGGCACCCTGCTCGTCGTAACGACGGGCAATTTCCACCGGGTCACCGGCATCGCGGATGTTCTCGAACTTCACACCTTTGACGACCCGGCCGTTGTCCACGTCCAGGCAGGGGATGATGCGTTTGGCCAGCGCCATGGTCAGTCCTCAGCCTTTGTACGAATCGCAGAAAGCTTGCGCTTCAGCGACGTCGAGGGTGCCTTCGTAGATCGCCCGGCCCGTGATCGCGCCGATGATGCCCGGTGCCTTGGCGTCGAGCAGCGACTTGATGTCACCCAGGTTGTGAATGCCGCCGGAAGCGATAACCGGAATACGCGTGGCAGCTGCCAGCGCAGCGGTGTAAGACACGTTGCAACCCTGCATCATGCCGTCTTTGGCGATGTCGGTATAAACGATCGCAGACACGCCGTCGGCTTCGAACTGCTTGGCCAGGTCGATCACCTGAATGGTGCTGATTTCAGCCCAGCCATCGGTGGCGACAAAACCGTCCTTGGCGTCGAGACCAACAATCACTTTGCCCGGGAACGCGCGGCAGGCTTCAGCCACGAATGCCGGATCCTTCACGGCCTTGGTGCCTATGATCACGTAGCTCACGCCCGCTTTCACGTAGTGCTCGATGGTTTCCAGCGAGCGGATACCACCGCCGATCTGGATCGGCAGGTTCGGGTAGCGCTTGGCGATGGCGGTGACCACTTCGCCGTTGACCGGCTGGCCTTCAAAAGCGCCGTTCAGGTCGACCAGATGCAGACGACGGCAACCGCCCTCCACCCACTTGGCAGCCATGCTCACCGGGTCATCGGAGAACACCGTGGAATCTTCCATGCGGCCCTGGCGCAGACGAACACAGGCACCGTCTTTAAGATCGATAGCGGGAATAATCAGCATCTGGCAAACCTTCAAATTCGATTGTTCAGCTTCGCTCGAAAATCAGTTTTTCTCGAGCGCCCACAAGTCGCTTTCGATGCTCTCGAACCTTTCTTTAAGGTGCGTCTGCACATCGAAAATCGCCCTGTTGTAATAGTGCGGAGCAATTTCGCGGGTAAACAGCTCAAGGATTTCGGCCGCTTCGAACGAACCCAGGTCCAGTTCGAAGCGATCTTCCATAAAGCGTTTGATCTTCTGGTTGGCCTCGTTCTCCTGTTCAGGAGTGAGGGTCAGGATCGGTGGCTTCTTCTTGACGGCCATTTACCAGCGACCATCCCACGCGGCGAAGTTCTGCAGCAATTGCAGGCCATGGGTATGGCTCTTTTCCGGGTGGAACTGCACGGCGAAACGCGAGCCATCGGCCAGCGCCGCGGCGAAATCGACACCGTAGTGACCGCCACCCACCACCTGGCGCGCATTGGCGGCCGCGATGTAGTAGCTGTGCACGAAGTAGAACCGCGCCAGGTCCGGTATGTCGTGCCACAGCGGGTGATTCACCGTCTGCTTCACTTCGTTCCAGCCCATGTGCGGGACTTTCAGGTGTTCGCCGTCTTCATGCAGGTCTTTGCCGAAGAACTTCACCGCACCAGGAAACAGGCCGATGCAGTCAACTCCGTCGTTCTCTTCACTGCTGTCGAGCAAGGCTTGCATGCCGACGCAGATGCCGAGGAACGGACGATCCTGGCTGACTTCACGTACCAGTGAATCGAAACCCAGGCGCCGGATCTCCGCCATGCAGTCGCGAATCGCGCCGACGCCGGGGAATACCACCCGGTCGGCTTCGCGAATCACACTGGCATCGCTGGTGATCAGGACCTTGCCGGCACCGACGTGCTCGAGGGCCTTGGCCACCGAGTGCAGGTTGCCCATGCCGTAATCGATAACCGCAACCGTCTGCATTACAGAACGCCCTTGGTCGATGGCATTTGCCCGGCCATGCGGTCGTCCAGCTCTACTGCCATGCGCAACGCGCGGCCGAAAGCCTTGAACACGGTTTCGATCTGGTGGTGGGTGTTGGTGCCACGCAGGTTGTCGATGTGCAGGCTGACGAGTGCGTGGTTGACGAAGCCCTGGAAGAATTCCTGGAACAGGTCAACATCGAAACCGCCGACTGTGGCGCGGGTGTAAGGAACATGCATCTGCAGGCCAGGACGGCCGGAGAAATCGATGACCACCCGCGACAGTGCTTCATCCAGCGGGACATAGGCGTGGCCGTAACGACGGATGCCTTTTTTGTCACCGATGGCTTTGGCGAAAGCCTGACCCAGGGTGATGCCAACGTCCTCCACAGTGTGGTGGTCGTCGATATGCAGGTCGCCCTTGCTGACGATATCCAGGTCGATCAGCCCGTGACGGGCGATCTGGTCCAGCATGTGCTCAAGAAAAGGTACACCGATATCAAATCGGGCCTTTCCGGTGCCATCCAGGTTGATCGAGGCTTTAATCTGGGTTTCCAGAGTGTCGCGCTCGACTGACGCCATACGTTCGGCCATCACCAGCTCCGCAAATCATTGGGCGAAAAAGGCAACCATTATAGGGGCGCGGGCGGGAAACAGAAACATGGGAGGTGATATCGCTGACGGAGTGAATTCGGGGGTGTGGCGGGTAGACATGTCCATACAAGCCATTTGCGCCACGCATAGATCGAATGTAGGAGTGAGCCTGCTCGCGATAGGGCCATTACATTCAACACTTCTGTCGACTGATGGACCGTGATCGCGAGCAGGCTCACTCCTACAGGGTGTGGCGTTGAAGCTTAACGAAACAGAACCGCCGTCTTCTGCAAGGTCACCCAGACCCCCCACGCCAACGGAATTCCCACTACCAGCCAGGCAGCAATCGCCAATGGCTTGGTACCCGGGTCAGCTTTCCACTCCAGCACGGTCGTGCTGTCAGCGCCTTTGTCATGACCCAGCGCCTGTTCGGCAGCCAGTTCGGCGTCGGTCATGAAGTACTTGTCAGCCACCGGACGCACCAGCAGATTGCACAGGAAGCCCAGCACCAGCAGGCCTGCCAGGATGTACAGGGTGATGTCATACGCTGCCGCGCGCTCTACGCCGATGCTCAGCTGATACTCACGCAGGTAGTTCACCAGCACGGGTCCCAACACGCCTGCCGCCGCCCATGCAGTCAGCAGGCGACCGTGGATCGCTCCGACCATCTGGGTGCCGAACAGGTCGGCCAGGTAAGCCGGCACAGTCGCAAAGCCACCGCCGTACATCGACAAAATGATGCAAAACGCCGCCACGAACAGCGCAATGTTGCCCAGGTGGCCCAGGTTAGGAATCAGCGCGTACAGCGCGAAACCCAAGGCGAAAAACACGAAATAGGTGTTTTTGCGACCCAGGTAGTCCGAGAACGAAGCCCAGAAGAACCGGCCACCGATGTTAAACAGGCTCAGCAAACCGGTGAAACCCGCAGCAATCGCAGCGATGGAAGCCAGTTGTGCGGCGTCCAGCTGGCCGAATGGCAGATCGACTCCGATCAATTTGCCGCCAAACACTTCCTGCAACAGCGGCGAAGCCATGCCCAGGATGCCGATGCCGGCAGAAACGTTCAGGCACAGAACCAGCCACACCAGACGGAACTGCGGAGTTTTCCACGCGACATTCACGTGCACGTGGCGATGGGTGATCATCGCATTAGCCGCTTTCTTCGCCGGAGCAGTCCAACCTTCAGGCTTCCAGCCTGTTGGCGGAACACGGTAGGACAGTGCGCCACCGATCATGAACACGAAATAGATCGCCGCCATGACCAGAAAGCTCTGCCACACGCCGACGCTGGTCGGCGTTGCAAAATGACTCATCAAGGCTGCAGCGAGTGGAGCACCGACCATCGCGCCACCACCAAAGCCCATGATCGCCATGCCGGTCGCCATGCCGCGCTTGTCCGGGAACCACTTGATCAGGGTCGAGACCGGCGAAATGTAGCCAAGGCCCAGGCCGATACCGCCAATGACTCCGGAGCCCACCCACATCAGCCAGATCTGGTGGGTATAGATTCCCAGCGCCGATATCAGCAGGCCACCGCACCAGCACAATGCCGACACTACGCCAGCCTTGCGCGGCCCGGCGTGTTCCAGCCAGCCACCCCAGATTGCTGCCGAGCAACCAAGGAAGATGAAGAACAGGGTGTAGATCCAGCCGAGCATCGAGATCGGCCAGTCGCACTGGGACGAGAAGATTTGCGAGATAAAGCTCATGTCAGGCGCACAGGCCACCGGCGCGGTCACACCCAGCGCCTTGGACAGTGGTAGCCAGAACACCGAAAAGCCATAGGCCATACCGATGCAAAGGTGAATCGCCAGTGCGGCGGGCGGTACCAGCCAGCGGTTGAAACCGGGCTTGGCGATGATGCGCTCCTTGGACAGGAACGCAGGCTGGCCGGCAATGCCGTCAGCCGTGATGCTCGTGGTCATTGTGTATCCCCCAATTATTAGTATTGTTCGCCAGCCACTGTTCACCCTCAGCCTTTATGCACGCAGGCATGACTGTCTTGTCAGGTGAAGCTCCATTTTGATGCGACATAAAGCCGCAGAAGGACGGGCGTACCAACAGAGGTTACCATTTGCGCGTGACAGAAAAATCAATCTGATATCACCTTTCGCAAGTCATCTGATCTCTTTTCCCGATGGAGCCGCCATGCCGATCGTTGTCGAGTCGCTGAAAGAAGCCACGTACCAGGATCAGCAAGACCTGCAGAAAATTTATCGGGATGCACCGCAGTGGCTGTTCACTCCTTTCGGATCGGATCTGCAGTTGATCGAAGCCTGCCTGGGCGATGGCTCGCTGATCGCCGGACGCTTCAATGACCGACTGCTAGGGGCGGCTCGCCTGCAAAGGCACCAGGGCGTGTGGCACTTGTCCCAATTGTGCGTGCGCAAAATCACTCGTCGACGCGGCGTGGCCGAACGGTTGGTGGACGAGGCGCAAAAAATGGCCAGCGATGCCGGTGCAACCTTGCGCCTGCTGGCCCCCGCCGGCCATCTTGAAGCCCAGGCACTGGCTGCCAAGCTGAAATTGTCGCTGGATGAACTGACAACGTGATCGCCGACCGATCACTGTCCCCGGGGCGCTATACTCCCCGGCTGAATTTCGAATTTGACTAACTACAAGGACTCGCCCATGAAAGCGTTCGGCAAAATCCTGGGTCTGGTGCTTCTCGGGCTATTGCTGATCATTGTGGCCCTGGGTTTTGCCCTGACCCACCTCTTTGATCCCAATGACTACAAAGACGAGATTCGCCAGATTGCCCGTGACAAGGCCCACATCGAGCTGACGCTCAATGGCGATATCGGTTGGAGCCTGTTCCCGTGGCTCGGCCTGGAATTGCACGAAGCCAGTGTCGCGACCCTGGCCAAACCCACCGAACCCTTCGCCGACCTGCAGATGCTTGGCTTGTCCGTTCGCGTGCTGCCGCTGCTGCGCCGCGAAGTGCAGATGAGCGACGTGCGGGTCGAAGGCCTGAACCTGCGCCTGAACCGCGACAAGGACGGCCACGGTAATTGGGAAGATATCGGCAAGGTCCCTGCCTCGCCGACCACTGCGGCTGCCACCCCCGGCGAACCTGCCGGCGAGACCACGGCCCAGGTGGAAAAACCGGCCCAGCCCATCCGTCTGGACATCGACAGCCTGACCGTCAATAACGCTCGGGTTGAATATAGCGACGAGAAGACCGGCAAGCAGTTCAGCGCCGAAAGCATCCAGCTCAGTACCGGCGCGGTGCATGACTCGACCAATATTCCGGTCAAACTCACAGCGTTCCTCGGCACCAATCAGCCAGTACTACGGGTTCGTACCGAATTGAACGGCGAGCTGCGCTTCGAACGCGCCCTGCAGCGCTACAAGTTCGAAGACATGAAGCTTACCGGCGAGGTCGCCGGCGATCCGCTGCAAGGCAAGACCATGACCTTCGCCGCCCAGGGCCAGCTGCTGCTGGATAAAGCGGCGAACGTCGCCGAATGGACCGGCATCAAGGTTTCTGCCAACCAGCTTCGTGCACTCGGTGAGCTGAAGGTCAACGACCTCGACAAAACGCCGCAGATCAACGGCGCGCTGTCGATCGCCCAGTTCGACCTGGCGAAGTTCATCGACAGCATCGGCCAGACTCTGCCAGCAATGGCCGAAGGCAGCCTGAGCAAAGTCGAACTGGTCAGCCGCATCGCCGGCACACCCACCAGCGTGTCCTTTGACAATATCAACCTGAAAGTCGATGACAGCAGTTTCAGCGGCCGCATCGCTGTCGAGGACTTCGCCAAGCAATCGCTGCGTGCAGTGCTCAAGGCTGACTCCTTCAACGTCGACCGTTACCTGAAACCAAAATCTGCCGAAGCCAACAGCACTACTCAAGTGCGCCAAGCCGAAGTGGCCAACACCGAAGCCAGTGCCATGGCCGGCGCCGGCAGCACACCTCTGCCGGATGCACCGACCAAGACCGCCTGGAGCAATGATCGGCTGCTGCCGGTCGAGCGCCTGAGCAGACTTGATATCGACGCCGACCTGACCTTCGGCCAGCTCACCCTCGACAAGCTGCCAATCCGCAACGCGGCACTCAAGGCTAACGGCCAGAATGGCCTGCTGACCCTGGAAAACCTGCGCGGCGAGCTGTACGAAGGCAACTTCGAAGCCAAGGGCTCCCTCGACGTACGTCAGCAGGTGCCGGCGCTGAATATGCAGACGCAGATCAGCAAGGTACCGGTCGAGAAAATCCTCGAAAGCCAGGGCAAGAACCCGCCAATCAAGGGTCTGGTCACCCTCAACAGCAACCTGACGGGCAGCGGTAACAGTCAGAAAGCGCTGATCGACACGCTGAACGGCAACGCCAGTTTTGTCATCAACAATGGCGTGCTGCTCAATGCCAACCTCGAACAGCAGCTGTGCAAAGGTATCGCCACGCTCAACCGCAAAACCCTCAGCGGCGAGCCACGGGGCAAGGACACGCCATTCCAGGAGCTCAAGGGCAACCTGACCTTCCGTAACGGCGTCGCCAGCAATCCCGACCTGAAAGTGCGCATTCCGGGCATGACCGTCAATGGTGACGGTGACGTCGACCTGAGAGTGCTGGGCATGGACTACCGGGTTGGCATCATCGTCGAAGGCGACAAGAGCGACATGCCTGACCCGGCCTGCCAGGTCGGCGAGAAGTTCGTCGGCATCGAGTGGCCCTTGCGTTGCCGCGGCCCGCTGGAGCTGGGCGCCAAAGCCTGTCGCCTCGATAACGAGCGCATGGGCCAGGTCGCCAGCCGCCTCGCGGGTGACAAGATCAGCGAAAAAATCGACGAAAAACTTGGCGACAAAGTCAGTCCTGAACTGAAAAACGCACTGAAGGGGCTGTTCAAGCGATGAGATCCGAGCAGTTTTCGGCGGCAGTACTGGACTGGTATGACCGCCACGGCCGCCACGATTTGCCCTGGCAGCAGGGCATCACGCCATATCGGGTGTGGGTCTCGGAGATCATGCTGCAGCAGACCCAGGTCAGCACCGTGCTGAACTACTTCGACCGCTTCATGGCTTCATTGCCAACGGTCGAAGCCCTGGCTGCCGCGCCGGAAGACGAAGTGCTGCACCTGTGGACCGGCCTGGGTTACTACACCAGGGCGCGCAACCTGCAGAAAACCGCGAAGATTATCGTGGCCGAGTACGCCGGCGAATTTCCGCGCGACGTGGAGAAACTCGTCGACTTGCCGGGCATCGGCCTGTCTACCGCCGGCGCTATCGCCAGCCTGAGCATGGGCCTGCGCGCGCCGATCCTCGATGGCAACGTCAAACGTGTGCTGGCGCGCTTTACGGCCCAGGAGGGATATCCGGGCGAGCCGAAGGTGGCCAAACAGCTGTGGGCCAACGCAGAGCGCTTCACGCCCCACGACCGGGTCAACGCCTATACCCAGGCCATGATGGACCTCGGCGCCACGCTTTGTACCCGCAGCAAGCCAAGTTGCCTGCTGTGCCCCCTGGAAAAGGGTTGTGAAGCGCACATGCTTGGCCTGGAAACCCGCTACCCGATCCCCAAGCCGCGCAAAGCCGTGCCACAGAAGCGTACGCTGATGCCGATGCTGGCCAATGGTGAAGGCGCGATCCTGCTTTACCGTCGCCCTTCCACGGGCTTGTGGGGCGGTTTGTGGAGCCTGCCAGAGCTCGATGACCTGGACGACCTGCAACACCTGGCGACTCAACACTCCCTGGAACTGGGTCAGCAACAAGCCCTGCCGAACCTGGTACACACCTTCAGTCACTTCCAGTTATCCATCGAACCCTGGCTGGTCCAGGTCCAGGAGGCAGGCCATCACGTGGCCGAGGCCGACTGGCTCTGGTATAACCTCGCCACCCCGCCGCGCCTGGGCCTTGCCGCCCCGGTCAAAACCTTGCTCGAGCGCGCGGCTGCCGTATTGAACGCAGGAGAGTCGTCATGACCCGCACCATCATGTGCCGCAAGTACAAAGAAGAATTGCCTGCCCTGGAGCGCGCTCCGTTCCCAGGCGCCAAAGGCCAGGATATTTTTGACCACGTCTCGGCCAAGGCCTGGGCCGACTGGCAGAAACACCAGACCCTGCTCATCAACGAAAAACGCCTGAACATGATGAACGCCGAAGACCGCAAATATCTTCAGGGCGAAATGGACAAGTACTTCTCCGGCGAGGAATACGCCAAGGCTGACGGCTACGTTCCGCCGGCTGAATAATCCCGATTTCCCGGGGGTTGGATCGTAAGCGACGGTAATAATTAAATTTTTTTTGAAAACTTGCTTGACGACCCCCTGAAAAACCAGTTTAATGCGCCCCGTTGCCCAGATAGCTCAGTCGGTAGAGCAGGGGATTGAAAATCCCCGTGTCGGCGGTTCGATTCCGTCTCTGGGCACCAAATACCGAAAACCCTGAATCGCAAGATTCAGGGTTTTTTTATGCCTGGGATTTGACCGGGCACAGCCATCGTGAAATTTCCTACACACACCAGGGCCTTTTCCCTCCACTCCTAGTCACGTATTCAGACGCGCTTTAGGGACGCGTCTTATAGTTTGGGCTCTCCTTACAAAGCGAAACTATTGCAGCAGCAAATCTGCCTGCATTTAACGTTTCAAAATAAGGGAACCATTCTTGAATACGATCGTGAAGTTCATCGCCTTGTCGACCCTCATCGCTACCGCTACCGGCTGCGTCAGCTACAATCAAAGCCAACCTTCCTCGCCAATCGACAGCACCGTCAAGGCTGACCTGAAGGCCGACATCGCCGTTGGCGACGCCATCTCCGGCCAGTCCTCGGTCAACGTCCTGTTTGGCTTCCTGAAGTTTGGTGGCGACTCGCAGTTTGCCGACGGCGTCGCCTACGGCGGCCAAAGCGGCGGCTTGAGCGGCCTGGGCCTGGACCCGGTCAGCGCGGTAAAATCCGCCGCTGCCTACAAGGCTGTGAAATCCTCGGGAGCCGATCTGATCGTTGCCCCTCGCTATGAAGTGAACGAAGAAAACTACTTCATTTTCAAAAAGGTTTCCGTAACGGTCAAAGGCAACAAGGGCAACATCCGCAGCATCCGCTAAGTCATTCCCCAGGTGATTCTTCAGCAAACCAGCCATCGCGCCAGGGCAAACCTATAATCCTGGCGCGTTGTGGCCGCAAACAGCTTTGAACTCGCTGATTGCGGCCTTGCCCACTCACATCCGGCTATTCACTGCCGCTCCAGCTGAACACCAGATTACGCGCGCCAGCACTGCCCACATCCGTGGTATTGCGCCGCTCATCGCCATTTCTAGTCGCGATGACCGTGTATTTGCCCGGCGGTAGCTGTACGTACACCAGCGGTCCGGCTTGCTTGAGCGTCAACACTGTCTGCCCCCCGCCGTCCTGGATAACCACATCGACGTCTGGAACGAACTTGCCCTGCGCGCCAACGGAAAAAGTCATGTGCAGGTTGTACCCCGTCGCCTGCTGAATGGCTTTCGCTTCATCCTCGCCAATGCCACCGGACAGATAGGCAATGCCGTTTTGCTGTTCGCGCTGGATCTGCACGCCTGTCTTGTCGACCGGCTCAGTGCTGGCGGACTGCGCCATGAGCGGAAATGCCAGCAAAGCGACTGCGGCGAAGGGAAGCAGGAATGCGGATTTCATGGGTAACTCCCGGTTTCGGTAGAAGCCTGTAGGCATTGGATGTGCAGGCGAGGACTCAAGTTCTAGACCGATTAGTCCTTGGGCTCACTGCGAATTGGCCTACAGGCTGCTTGGAGAACCGTGCGGGGTTGTGGGAGCGTTCCTGCAGAACCCGGATAGATTGTCCAACTGCCGCCCAAAGACTATCGTTGGCAGCTACCCGCAATGGTCAGACGCCGATGAATCTGCAGGACGTGCCTTCACTGGCCCCCAGTCAAATCCAGTCGCCGCTACCCGCCTCCGGCGAACCGTTCAACGAGACCGCTGCAGACGGCTTCACCCTCGGCGGCTTCACCTGGCGCCACTCGGTCCGTGACAGCGCGCGCCCGGTGATAATCATCAACGCCGCCACGTCCGTGCGCTGCCGCCACTACTCGCGGTTTGCCGACTATCTGCACGCCCATGGCTTCGACGTCATCTCCTACGACTACCGCGGCATAGGAGAGTCGCGTCCCGCTTCGCTGAAAGGTCTGAGGGCTTCATGGTCCGACTGGGGCGCCCTGGACTTCGAGGCGATGCTCAAGCGCGCCCAGCGCGAATTCCCAGGCCAGCCCATCGATGTGGTGGCGCATAGCTTTGGAGGCTGTGCAGCAGGCCTGGGAGCCTCGGGGAAGGCGATTCGACGACTGGTGACGGTTGGCGCGCAATTCGCCTACTGGCGCGATTATGCGCCCGCCCATCGCTGGCGCATGTTCGCCAAGTGGCACTTGGTGATGCCGTTGCTGACGCTGATCTGCGGCTACTTCCCCGGCAAGCGCCTGGGCTGGCTGGAAGACACCCCGGCTGGCGTCGTCCGTGACTGGAGCACACCCACCGCGCGGTACGAAAAGCGCCCGAGCGGCCGGGACCTGCACGTCAAAACCTTTGCAGCAGTCAAGGCGCAAGTCCTGGCCATCAGCATCAGCGACGACCCCTATGGCACAATCCCGGCCATAGAACGCCTGCTCGACTACTTCACCCACAGCCGCAAAACCCACTTGCGCATCGCCCCTGAAGACATCGGCCAAGCAGAAGTCGGACATTTCGCCTTTTTTCGTAGCGCATACCAAGCCACACTATGGCCCATTGCATTGTCCTGGCTGCAAAGCGGCGAACTGGCCCCCGGCACCCCGGGACGGCTAGTGCCACGCAACTGACTGATGCGCCCACTCAACGAAATACGGAACGACGCCCCATGGCCTCCGCCAACAAGCAGCAAAAACGCGCCACCCGCGCCAAAGCCAAGGCCAAGCAGAACCGCACCCAACGGGCGGCTGCACCGGTCGAGCTAGACCCGAACGACGATCGCATCGATTTTGAATCGGTGGACCTGACCGAACTGTTCAAGGAAATGCTCGACGCGCAGAAAATCAGCCAGCAAGCGATGTGCACAGCGTTCCTCGAGCACCCGCTGCTCGCACTGGTGCTGGAGCAGGAAGGCGAGGAAATTGCCACGGACTTCATCATCGGCGCGCTGATCGAGTACCGCCAGTGGTCCACCGAAACCGACGAAGCCGGCGCGCTGGCGTGGATCGAATCCCCCGCCTTCCAGGTGGACTACTTGGCCGCCTCCGAAGCCATCGCCGCCCGAAACCCACAGAAACCGAACTGAGTTCCCATGGCCTCCCTGAACAAGCAGCAGAAACGCGCCAAGCGCGCAAAAATCAAAGCCAAGCAGATCAACATTCACGGGCGCAAACCTGCCGCACTGGACGATGACCTGGGCGATCCAGGCGAGCCGATCCCGGAACACACCCTGGCAATGTTCAGCAAGATGCACGAAGCCGAAGCGGTCAGCCGCAACGACATGCTGCAGGTACTGCTGTCTGAGCTCGCGGTTATCATCTCGGAGCATCCCGACCTGCTGGACATGGAAAACGCCGACAACGAAGACATGGCCGCCACTCACCTGGCCGCCGACATGTTGATCGACTACCGCATGTGGGCAGAAGGCGTCGACCGCGAAAGCGCCCAAGCCTGGCTGACCGAGCCACAGTTCATCACCGACTTCGGCAATGCGCTGGACCAATACCGCCAGGCGCTGGATGCAGAGGAAGAAAAGGGCGAGTAACACTCTGCCCCATGAAACAAAAAACGGCCGCCTGTCATCTCTGACAGCGGCCGTTTTGTTGAAGATCCCATTTATCCGTTTCACCCTTCTCCGCAATCTCAGTTACGTATATCCCGTTGACATATCCCGACAAGAATCTATCCTTGGGTTGTCAAAGAATGAATAAAGCTGAGGAGACCAGTATGGAACAGACCACTCTTTTCATGAGCAATCGAAGCCAAGCTGTGCGTCTTCCGAAAGCCGTCGCAATGCCAAGTGATGTGAAGCGAGTAGACGTCGTTGCTATCGGAAGGTCGCGAATCATCACTCCTGCCGGGGAAACCTGGGATAGCTGGTTTGATGGAGACGACGCGAGTAACGATTTCATGGCAAACCGCGCTCAACCAGCCGATCAGGAGCGCGAGTCGTTCTGATGCTCAAGTTCATGCTCGATACCAACATTTGCATCTTTACGATCAAGAACAAGCCTCAAGTCGTGCGAGAAGCTTTTAACCTTCATAACGGGCAGCTGTGTATCAGTGCCGTTACGTTGATGGAACTGATTTATGGAGCTGAAAAATCGGCAGCCCCAGAGAAAAATCTTGCCGTAGTCGAGGGTTTAGCGGCCCGTCTTGAAGTCTTGCCTTTCGATAATGACGCGGCGGCGCACACCGGAATGATTCGCTCAGAGCTGGCAAAGGCGGGCACCCCCATCGGCCCGTATGACCAAATGATTGCAGGGCACGCGCGCTCGCGTGGATTCATTGTCGTGACCAACAATCTAAGGGAGTTCGAAAGGGTGTCTGGATTGCGCGTAGAAGACTGGGTGATCGCCGAATAAGTATCGCGACCAACCAAACACAAAAAAACGGCCGCCTGTCATCTCTGACAGCGGCCGTTTTGCATTACTCGCTACCCATCAGCTCAGCACTGCAGCGCCCAGCTTCTGCTGCTTGCGGCGGCGCGCTACGAACAACCCGGCAGCTACCACCAGCACGCTGAGCAAGCCGGTCGCGAGGATCTCGACGCGATGGGCTTCCTGGAACAGCATGATCGTCAGCACGCCAACGATGAACACGATGACCGCGTAGGTCAGGCCAGGGAACAGCCACATGCGGAAGGCGATTTTCTCGCCGGAGATCGCGCGCTGCTTGCGCATGCGCAGTTGCGAAACCGCAATCACCAGGTACACCAGCAAGGCGATCGCACCGGAGCTTGCCAGCAGGAACTCGAACACCGCAGCCGGCGCCACGTAGTTGGCAAATACCGCAAGGAACGCTGCAGCAGTCGACAACATCACTGCCCAGTACGGCGTGCCGCTGCCATTGGTGCGCTTGGAAACGGCCGGTGCATCGCCGCGCTTGCCCAGGGAGAACATCATGCGCGAGGCGGTGTACAGCGCCGAGTTCAAGCAGCTGGTAACTGCGACCAGCACTACGATATCGACGATCATCTTGGCGTTAGGAATGCCCATGCGCTCAAGGACGGTCTGGTAGGAACCAACGCTGGCCAGGACGGGATCGTTCCATGGCACCAGGGATACCACGATGAAGATCGACACCAGGTAGAACAAGCCGATCCGCCAGATCACCGAGTTGGTGGCCTTGGAGATTTGCTGGCCCGGGTTCTTCGATTCCGCCGCGGCGATGGTCACGATCTCGGTGCCCATGAACGAGAACATCGTGGTCAGAATCGCTGCCAGTACCGCGCCCATGCCGTTTGGCATAAAGCCCTGGGTATCAAACAGATGCGAAACGCCGCTGACCTGGCTGGTGGGCAGGAAGCCAAAGATCGCCAGGATACCGAGCATCACGAAGCCGACGATCGCAATGACCTTGATCAGCGCGAACCAGAATTCAAATTCACCGTAATTCTTCACGCTGAACAGGTTGGTCGCCGTCAGCAGCAGCGTGATGATCAGCGTAAACGCCCAGATCGCGATATTCGGGAACCAGGCGTGCAGTATGGTTGCGGCGGCGTTGGCCTCCAGCGGGATCACCAAGACCCAGAACCACCAGTACAGCCAGCCGATGGTGAAACCAGCCCAGTGACCGATCGCCCGATCGGCATAGGTGGAAAATGAACCGGTGTCTGGCGAGGCAACGGCCATTTCGCCCAGCATGCGCATCACCAACACCACCAAGGTACCGGCGGCCGCGTAGGCCAGCAGCACGGCCGGGCCCGCTGCAGCAATGGCATGACCGGAGCCGACGAACAACCCGGCACCGATAACCCCGGCGATCGACAACATGGTCACATGACGCGGTTTGAGCCCCTGTTCGAGGCCATTGGAACTTGGGGTACTGCTCATTGAAACTACCTTTGTAAGGAAAAGCGAAAGCATTGAGCTCTCCGTTGGTTCTCTCTCGTAAAAAGAAACCAACGGGGCGTTCCTTATTCTGCACGCAATAATTGCGCCAAAATGTTACGAACTCCCCAGTCTCGGGGCTCTCAGGCTGACCGGACAGTCATCGCAAGTCCTTGAGATTAATGGCAATTTGCCAGAGCGTTACCCTCCGACCCACTTTCCAGACGATTTGCCGCACCAGAAACACAGTAAAAAATGCCAAGCGCACAATAAAAGTGCAGATCAGGAACGTTTGTCCGGTTAACGCTTCCAACCCCCCGGCAAAGCTGGCAACATCGCGCCTTTTTTTACGGCAGGCCGTCATTTTTTCCTTACGGAACGGGTTCAAACGCCTGTTCGGTTGATAGCAGGGCGACAGTCTGCTGTGACGATGCGACAACCTGCCACATGACATCCGTTTACTGCCCGTAGCGCTGTTGGCTGCCATTCAGACGCTATGCTAGCTTGGCCGCCTCGCCAGGAAGGCCGCCAACAGCAGGAGCAACACACTATGAGGAACGCACATGGCTGAGGCCACGCCCGCGCTTGAAATCCGCAACTTGCATAAACGCTACGGTTCGCTGGAGGTGCTCAAAGGCATCTCGCTGACCGCCCGCGACGGCGATGTGATCTCGATCCTGGGTTCCTCCGGTTCCGGCAAGTCCACGTTCCTGCGTTGCATCAACCTGCTGGAAAACCCGCACCAGGGCCAGATTCTGGTGGCCGGTGAAGAGCTCAAACTCAAGGCCGCCAAGAACGGCGAACTGGTCGCTGCCGACGGCAAGCAGATCAACCGCCTGCGCAGCGAGATTGGTTTTGTGTTTCAAAACTTTAATCTGTGGCCGCACATGAGCGTGCTCGACAACATCATCGAAGCGCCGCGCCGGGTGCTCGGGCAAAGCAAAGCTGAAGCCATCGATATCGCCGAAGCCTTGCTGGCCAAGGTCGGCATCGCGGACAAGCGCCACGCCTACCCCGCCGAACTGTCCGGCGGCCAGCAGCAACGCGCGGCCATCGCCCGCACGCTGGCGATGCAGCCCAAGGTGATTCTGTTCGACGAACCCACCTCCGCCCTTGACCCGGAAATGGTCCAGGAAGTACTTAATGTCATCCGCGCATTGGCCGAGGAAGGCCGTACCATGCTGCTGGTCACCCACGAAATGGGCTTTGCCCGCCAGGTGTCCAGCGAAGTGGTGTTCCTGCACCAAGGCCTGGTAGAAGAGCAAGGATCGCCACAGCAGGTGTTCGAAAACCCGCTTTCGGCGCGCTGCAAACAATTCATGTCCAGCAACCGCTAACGGAGCTACCCGCATGCAGAACTACAAGAAGGTCTTCCTGGCTGCCGCCGTTTCCCTGGCGTTCAGCGCCGGTGCCATGGCCGAAACCCTGAAGATGGGCATCGAAGCGGCCTACCCGCCGTTCAACAACAAAGATGCCAGCGGTAACGTGGTCGGCTTCGACAAGGAAATCGGCGACGCCCTGTGCGCCAAGATGAAAGTCGAGTGCACCGTGGTGACCTCCGACTGGGACGGGATCATTCCAGCCCTGAACGCCAAGAAGTTCGATTTCCTGATCTCCTCGATGTCGATCACCGACGAGCGCAAGCAGGCGGTGGACTTCACCGACCCGTACTACTCGAACAAGCTGCAATTCATCGCCCCGAAAGACAAAGAGTTCAAAACCGACAAAGACTCCCTGAAAGGCAAAGTGATCGGCGCACAACGTGCGACCCTCGCCGGCACCTGGATGGAAGACAACATGGAAGGCGTTGAAGTCAAACTCTACGACACCCAGGAAAACGCCTACCTGGACCTGACCTCCGGGCGTCTGGACGGCATCCTGGCGGACAAATACGTCAACTACGAATGGCTGAAAAGCGACGCTGGCCGCTCTTACGAGTTCAAGGGCGACCCGGTGGAAGAAAGCGACAAGATCGGGATCGCCGTGCGTAAAAACGACCCTATCCGCGAGAAGCTGAACGCTGCGCTGAAAGAAATCGTTGCCGACGGCACTTACAAAAAGATCAACGACAAGTACTTCCCTTTCAGCATCTATTGATTCTGACTTGCCTGGCTGGCGCCGTTCGCTGACGGCGCCAGCCCCTGGCATTGCCTGCCGCGATTTGAAAAGAAATCCATGACTATCGATCTCTACGGATTCGGCCCGGCGCTCGCCGCTGGCGCGCTGATGACTGTAAAACTGGCACTCTCGGCCTTGTGCCTGGGGCTGGTACTCGGTCTGCTCGGCGCCTTGGCCAAAACTTCCCCGTACAAGCCGCTGCAATGGCTTGGCGGCACTTACTCGACCCTGGTGCGCGGCATCCCGGAATTGCTCTGGGTGCTGTTGATCTACTTCGGTACGGTCAACCTGATGCGCGAACTGGGCGAATTCTTCGGCAAGCCCGACCTCGAATTGAATGCCTTCGCTGCCGGCGTGATTGCCCTGGGCCTGTGCTTCGGCGCCTACGCCACGGAAGTATTTCGCGGCGCGATCCTGGCGATTCCCAAAGGCCACCGCGAAGCTGGCGTCGCCTTGGGCCTGTCGAAATTTCGCATCTTCACCAAGCTGATCATGCCGCAGATGTGGCGCATCGCCCTTCCGGGCCTTGGCAACCTGTTCATGATCCTGATGAAGGACACGGCGCTGGTTTCCGTGATCGGCCTGGAAGAAATCATGCGTCATGCGCAAATCGGCGTGACCGTCTCCAAGCAACCGTTCACCTTCTATATGGTGGCCGCGTTCATGTACCTGGGCCTGACGATTCTCGCCATGACCGGCATGCATTTCATGGAAAAACGCGCCGGTCGCGGGTTCGCAAGGAGCACCCAATGAACTGGGAAGTCATTATCAAGTGGCTGCCAAAGCTGGCCCAAGGCGCAACCCTGACCCTGGAACTGGTAGCCATCGCGGTCATTGCCGGTTTGCTGCTGGCGATTCCGCTGGGCATCGCCCGGTCATCACGCCTGTGGTACGTGCGCGCATTCCCCTACGCCTACATCTTCTTTTTCCGGGGCACGCCGCTGCTGGTTCAGCTGTTTCTGGTCTACTACGGGCTGGCGCAGTTCGATGCGGTGCGTAACAGCTCAATGTGGCCCTACCTGCGCGATCCGTTCTGGTGCGCCACCGCGACCATGACCCTGCACACCGCAGCCTACATCGCCGAAATCCTGCGCGGCTCGATCCAGGCGATTCCCAAGGGTGAGATCGAAGCTGCACGGGCGCTGGGCATGTCCCGGGCCAAGGCGATGTTCTACATCATCCTGCCGCGCGCCGCGCGCATCGGCCTGCCGGCTTACAGCAACGAAGTGATCCTGATGCTCAAGGCCAGCGCCCTGGCCAGCACCGTGACCTTGCTGGAACTGACCGGCATGGCTCGCACCATCATCGCCAGGACCTACTTGCCGGTGGAGATATTCTTCGCTGCAGGCATGTTCTACCTGCTGATGGCCTTCGTCCTGGTGCGCGGCTTCAAGCTGCTGGAACGCTGGCTGCGCGTCGATGCCTGCCAAGGGCGTTGATAGCATAGTACTGACGGGCGAGGCTCTGCTCGCCCGTTTCGCCGCGCTGGATGCTTTTCTGATCGAGCATCAAGCGCTGTGGAAGCCCCGCCCCTTCACTCACCTGCAACTCCCCTGGGAAACGTCCTACCCGGAACTGGCACTGTGGCTACGCGGCCGCTCCCTGGAAGACGCCGAGCTCGCACACAACCACCCCGCTCTGCTGGACGCGCCCGAGCCTTTCGCTACGCTGGCGGCGCAATCACTTCAGCTCAGCGCCATCGGCGAATTGCCGGCCTATGCGCTGGAACAAGCCGGGCACCGTCTGAACGTCGACGTGCCGGGGCGCAAATGGCAGCAGATCGAAGCGTTCGCCAGCCGCTTGAAGTTCACCCGGCAACCAACCCATTTTCTCGACTGGTGCGCTGGCAAGGGTCACCTCGGCCGACGCTTGCTGCAGGCAGGACAGCAACTCACCTGCCTGGAGTACGACCCGGCCCTGGTCGCCAGCGGCCAGGCACTCAGCCAGCGCCATCACCTGCACGCACTGCATGTTGAACAGGATGTACTCGCCGCCGAAGCCGCGAGTCTGCTGAACAGCGCACATACCCCGGTCGCGCTGCACGCTTGCGGCGACCTACATGTCAGGTTGATCCAGCTCGCCAGCGCCGCAGGTTGCCAACAGCTGGCCATTGCACCCTGCTGCTACAACCGCATCAGTCTTACAGCCCATGAGGCAATTTCCTCACCGGGCAAGCAATCCACCCTGCAGCTGTCCCTGGACGATCTGGCGCTGCCCGCCAGCGAGACTGTCACTGCAGGCGCCCGAGTCCGTCACCAGCGGGACACCTCCATGGCGCGGCGCCTGGCGTTTGACCTGCTGCAAAGGCAACTACGCGGCATCGATCAATACCTGCCCACACCGTCCCTTCCCAGCGCATGGCTAGACAAACCTTTCGCCGAATACTGCCATCATCTGGCCGCATTCAAGGACTTATCCACAATCGGCACTCAGGACTGGCCAGCCGTGGAAGCCGCTGGCTGGCAACGCTTGGCACAGGTGCGCAACCTGGAGCTGCTGCGCGGACTTTTCCGACGCCCGCTCGAGCTTTGGCTGGTACTCGACCGAGCCATTTTCCTCACCGAGCAGGGTTACACCGTTCGTCTCGGAACCTTCTGCGAAAGCCCTCTCACTCCGCGTAATCTGCTGATCCTGGGCGAGCGCTGCTAAACAGCGCAGCCTGTGGATAACTCTGTTGATGGAATTATCCTGGATCCAATGTTTACAGCTGTTTCCCCCCTGAAACACCCGTGTTCAATTTTCGTACACATGAATAAAAAACCATAAAAACAGGCATTTGCGAACTAATGAGAACGGGTCCACAAAATCGGTAATGAGCACTCACGGCCATCACGCCCGTTGTGCATAAGCGATGATTGAAAAGGACATAACCGCCGAATACGGGACCACGCAAGCCGTCATTTGCGCCACGACCGTCCTCCTTGCTATACAGGCAAATAAGCGCCGATCCCGCGGCCGTTAATAAAAAAACAAAACACAGGACTCGATCGTGACGTTTATTTCCTACGCACAGAACTTCGAAGACATCCGCCTGTGGCGCGCCCTCAGAAACGTTGAAAATGGCTTCTACATCGACATCGGCGCCAACGATCCCGTGCACGACTCAGTAACCAAGGCGTTCTACGACCACGGCTGGACCGGCATCAACGTCGAGCCAGTGGCCAACTACTACCAGGCCCTGTGCGAACAACGCCCCAAAGACACCAACCTGCAATGCGTCGCCGGCGAAAACGCCCAGGACCTGACGTTCTACGGCATCGCCGACACCGGCCTGTCGACCCTCGAACCGACCGTGGCTCAACAGCACAAAGATGCCGGCATGGACGTGCGCAGCCACACCGTACAATCACGCACCCTGACCTCCATCTGCGAACAACACGCCCAGGGCAGGCCCATCCACTTCCTGAAAATCGACGTCGAAGGCCACGAGGAAACCGTGCTGCGCGGTATGGACTTCAGCCAATGGCGCCCGTGGATCATCCTCATCGAGACCCCCTGGGAGCGCAACCAGACCTGGGAAACCCTGGTCACCAGCGCCGGCTACCACGCCATCCTGTTCGACGGCCTCAACACCTACTACCTCGCCGACGAACACCTCAACCTCAAACCCGCCTTCGACATCCCGCCCTGCAACCTGGACAACTTCCAGCTCTGCCGCGGCCACAAATTCAGCCATCCCCTCAACGACGCCGACCAACACCTCGCCGCCGCTCTACAACGCGCCGAACAGGCCGAAGCGCAACTACACGCCATCCAGAACAGCCGCACCTGGAAAGCCCTGCACAAACTCAAGAAAGCCCTGCGCCGCGCCTGACCCAAGGCCTGCGCAAAAATAGTCTGAATTCAGGGGTTTACAGAACCATTCCAATCGCTATAATCGTCGCCCAACACGCCGGTATAGCTCAGTTGGTAGAGCAACTGACTTGTAATCAGTAGGTCCCGGGTTCGACTCCTGGTGCCGGCACCATACAAGGTTCCAGAGAAGGCTTTCAAAATCTCTGGAACCCCCGAAAAACCCGCCTTCTGGCGGGTTTTTTCGTTTGGGCGTTCCGTCAGGTTACGT
Organism: Pseudomonas sp. RIT-562; assembly: GCF_026241895.1. Lineage (GTDB taxonomy): Bacteria > Pseudomonadota > Gammaproteobacteria > Pseudomonadales > Pseudomonadaceae > Aquipseudomonas > Aquipseudomonas mandelii_F. The sequence goes on from NZ_JAPJIV010000003.1 coordinate 435,877, forward strand.
AAAAATCTGGTGGATTCCAGCCGTTTTAGGGGTAATGTTAGGGGTAAGGTAATTCGATAAAGGGGGAGTACCCTTATGTCGCGAACCACCGCCCCACTCTCCGATTCGGCTTGCCGCTCAGCCAAGCCCACCGACCGCGCCTACAAGCTTTTCGACGGCGATGGCCTCTACCTTCTAGTCCAACCCAATGGCCGCAAAGGCTGGCGCCTCAGGTATGTAAAACCTGATGGACGCGAAGGACTGACCTCGTTCGGCAGCTACCCCGTGGTCGGCCTCGCCGATGCGCGCAACAAGCGCCTGGAGGTCAAGCGGATGCTGGCGAAAGGCGTCGACCCCATCGAGACCAAACACCAAGCCAAGACGCAGGCCGCAATCAAAGGCCGAACCTTTGAAAGCGCTGCATTGGAATGGCACAAAGCGATGTCTGCCAAATGGGCGCCGGGCCACGCCAAGACGGTTCTGAGCCGCCTAAAAACCCACGTCTTCCCGCTGATCGGCGCTCGCTCTATTGTCGATCTGGACACCCATGACCTGATGCAACCTCTGAAAGCGATCCAGAAGCGCGGCACGATTGACGTCGCTTTAAGGGTACAAAACCACCTGCAAAGCATCATGCGCGAGGCGAAGCGTTCTCGGCAGATCACCGCAAACCCTGCCTACGACCTTGAAGGCTTGATCAAAGCCCCGAGAGTGGTTCACCGCCCCGCTCTACCGTTATCGCGCCTGCCTGAATTGCAGGAGCGTATCGACACCTACAAAGGCCGCGCACTTACCCGTCTGACGGTCATGCTCTCGCTGCATGTGTTCGTACGCTCCAGCGAACTGCGCTTCGCCCGCTGGAGCGAGTTCGACCTCAAGCGCGGTACCTGGGAGATACCGGACACTCGACCCGCGTTGGACGGAGTACCCTTTTCAACAAGGGGCACGAAGATGGCCGGGGACATCCACCTTGTACCCTTATCGCCGCAAGCCGTGGCTCTGCTTGAACAGATCCACGTCCTCACCGGCAAATTCGACCTAGTGTTTGCAGGCGACGCCAAGCCCTGGAAGCCCATGTCTGAAAACACGGTGAACAGCGCACTCAGAAAGATGGGCTACGACACCAAAACTGAAATCTGCGGCCATGGCTTTCGCTCAATGGCCTGTAGTGCGCTGATTGAATCTGGACTGTGGTCCGAGACCGCCATCGAAAGGCAGATGAGCCACAAGGAACGCAACAACGTCCGTGCCGCTTACATCCACAAGGCCGAGTTCATCGAGGAGCGCAGGCTGATCATGAACTGGTGGAGCCGGTATCTGGAGGCCAACCGGCAGGAGCATGTCACCCCGCACGAATTTGCAAACCAGACCGGGACGAACGTCACGCGGCTCAAGGCGAAAAGCCGCTTGAGGGAGTAGGCCGTTAGCCTACTCCTCGTCCTGCCCACTAATGTACGCTTTGTACGCCTGCCTTTCATGAGTCGGCTTGGACGGAAATGCCAACTGAATCTGCCTGCTTTTCACCATTCCATTCAAGTACTGCTGACGGAGGGCATCTGGACTGCGCTTTACCAAATTAGCCAAAACGTTGAGCGTCAGATAGTGCTCCTTGCATAGGGTGATAATCACCTGTTGCATACGATCCTTTTGCATGCGCTCTCGATTGCGCGGCTCCTCAGCCAGTATTTCGAGCTTTTCTCGAAACCCTGCATCAAGCCTGTCCAAAGCATCGATCAGCGGCGCGTCAATATGATCGCTCAACAAGCAGCCATCATCGTTTCGCTGCATATCCAGCTCGACCTTATGTTCGGAGCTACCTGCGTTATGTTCGGAGCTAGCCCCGTTATGTTCGGAGCTGCCGGCGTAATGTTCGGAGCTCTGTAGCGGACCTGCGAACACTTGCTCCGGCGTAGGCAGTTGCTCACCCGGCAGGTGATAAATCATGCCCCGTGAGCGCCCGTCGGGCACAAGGAATCCCTCGCGTACCAACCGTGCAAGCAGTTGGCTCAAGTCATGAGCATGAGTATCACAAATCTCAAGGAGACGATTATGGCTGACCACCCGCTCAATCGCGGCTGTGGCCAAAATCAACCTAGCAGTATGTTCCAAGCTCTCGAAACGAACCCCAAATCGCTCTCGTAACTGCTCCACCACCCCTTCTGGAAGCAAGTCCAACATGCGAAGCTCAAGAAGGGTTTGCTCGGGCTCGGGCTTTTCATAAAGGGCTGGCGGTCGCCAATGCTGGCTGCGCCACCCGCTGTAGATTTTTGGAACCCCAGAACCACCACGCTCGCCAAGGCCGATAAGAAGAAACATTTGGTGCATTAGCCTGTTCCGGCAATCGCTGGTACCACCTTGCAACACCTGCTCAAGGGGTAAACGTAAGCCGCCAGGATTGCGAAAACCAAACAAGTCAGGACGCTTCACGACTAACACGGAAACCCGCCCGGTATAGTCAGCATGGACCAAGGTATTAACCAAAGCCTCGCGCAGAGCTTCATGTACCGGTGTGTCATCCTGGCGCTGATCACCTTTGAGAGCGAACGGTACCTTTAAGTCCTCAACCAACTTGCGATAAACCCGCCGGTAGAAATCAAACAGATTTCCTGACCAGGTTCCATCAGGGACGAGCCTATCCACCCAACGCAGTTCTGTTTTGGCGTACGGCCGCTCCTGATAGTCCACAAAGTAATGCGGCACACTCTCTTGGATCGAAAGCCAGCGTCCGAACATGAGTAAACCTGCCAGAGTCAGCCCTTCGACTCCGTTCGTGCGGTCCTTACGCCAACCTCCTATCTGTCGGAGAAACTCAATCCCTTGGTGCTCCAGCGCTGGATGGCCTGGTTTTATGTCGCTAAGCATCTGGCGGTAGATACGCAGACTGTCCGGATCAATGTCCGCGAAGTCGTAATTCGGCAAAATCCGCTCGTCCCGACAGTCCTCCACTTGCTCTGCGAACATGCGGCGAACATCTTCCTCAGAGCAACGCCGATCACCCTCATGTAATCGACGATAAGTGTTACCTAGCGGCTGACCATTGAGAAATACCGGCTTCTGCTTACGCGAAGCCGCCGGGATTTTCACTTCAAGTACCTGCTTGCCCTCCAGCTCTCTGACGACCACCTCCCGGTCAGTCAGCAGATTGACACTGACCTTGGCCGGATTGTTGAGGGTATTGAACAGGTCAGTACGTACTTTCTCGATATTTGATAGGCCTGCGACGCTGAACTGCCCATCCTTCTCGCGCACGCCAAGCAGTACTACCCCACCCTGAGTGTTAGCAAAAGCGGAGTAGGTTAACCAGAAATCCTTAGGCAACTCTCCCTTCCCATCCTGCCCCTGAGCGAGCTTGCATTCGAGCTCGACAGATTCAACCAGCGAGGGCAGGTCTTCAAGGGTGTGGGGATTGAGTGACATCAAAGACTTCCTAAATGATCAGCCGGCTTCACGTAGCTGCAAAAGGTCGAAGAAAAGACATACGTGCGGGGATTGTACTCAGTCTTCCATAGTCGCACGCAACTCGACGAGCGGAGACTGATCATGAACTGGTGGAGCCGATTCCCAGTCACCCATCAGCAGGAGGATGTCACTCCTCACGACTCTGCACGAATGTCACACGGCCAAAAGCCAATCGCGGCGCAGCAAAGTAAGCGTACGTTCTCGAAATCTCGATGATCCGCTTGTCCACGCGGGTCCATCCAAGCGGGGCTGCAAAGCCGCCCTGCTTGGATGGACCTCACTTAAAAAATCTAAAGCCCATGCAACTGTCTGTGGAAAACCACTGATTTCCACCGGTGGATAATTTCATCCACAGCCGCAGAACTCCCGAAAAATCGAACCTTGACCCAAATTATCCACAGGCGTAGAAAAGATCGGGCAAAGCGCTGTCGTTGACAGCAACCCAGGTAGTCAGAACCTTTAAGGCTACGCCACACGGTGGTGGTTCTCCCAAAGTGCGATTAGCGTCCGGCGGCTCGCACGGTCACAGCGATGTGATGGATGCCTACTTTTATCAGTGTGCCCACTGCGGCAACTCATCCCCTTTCATAGCTGCCCTGCAGCAACCTATCCGCTTGGCCATTTCCTTGCGCCAACCTGCGCCCGTCTCTTTCTTCCGGAAAGAGACGGGCGCTCCTACCGCTGCTGCAGCCCAACTCGTACAAGGCTTTGCGGCATTCCCTCTCGTGACAATCGGCGTGACAAACACCGAAGTCACCAGCATCAGCGATGCCGATGATGGTGCCGCAGCCCACGGAATGGACTGCACCTGACTGACAGTCAGGCATGCCCCGGTCACCGCATCACTACCTTCACTCGACTCAGGATCTCGCGGCATTGGTCTCGTCAGCCAGTGCAGCCTCCACCCGCCCACTTCTTTGGAAGTGTTCAGGAGGTCAGATCATGAGATGCCCAAGCTCCCGGTCGTAAAGAGCCGCCAGTCCTGCGTTAGAGGACAACCCTCACAGGTCGCAGGGGCCTTGATCCCTGATAACACTCAACATTCTTGGCGGGATGACGTGGGGAAAAGCTTCAACGTTTTGGCTTCGAGAGGAGTTTGGTCATGGGATTGGTCGGTAGACGAGATGGGCGGAATTTTGGCTATGGCCGGCAACTGAGTTATGCCGGACCGCAAGCGCTCAAGGATCTGTTTGCAGGTGGCCACTTCGCCACGGTCAAAGCGCATAGCGATCGATGGCAGGCGTTTGTACGCTGGTGTCGGTCGAAGGATGGACCAGGGAATAACGATGCGCGACAAATTGATCGGAAGACCTTACTAGATTACGCCGGCCATCTGCGTCACCAAGTTGAACAAGGCGCTATCAGCATCGCCACCGCGCAAAACCGGTTGTCCAGCGTAAACCGAACCATGGCCGCACTTCGCGGTGATCAGTATGTGAAAGTGCCGAGTCCGAGCAAGACGCTGGGAATGCGGCGGAACAGTGTTCGTCGCTCGGTGCCGCAAGGCCAAGACCGCGAACACGTGAAGCGGATCGTCGACGTGCTCTGCGAACACCAAATGCCGCGTGCGGCGGCCATCGCCCAGTTGGCGCGAGCCACCGGCATGCGCTTGCGCGAGGCCATCTTGGCCGACCTTCCGCGCCTGCGAAGAGAAGCCGAACACTACGACAAGATCAACATCCAGGATGGCACCAAAGGTGGCCGCGGCGGCGCAACCGCGCCTCGTTGGATCAGGGTGGATGACCATATTCGCGAAGCGCTCAGGTACGCCGAACAGGTCTCTCCCGACGGTAGCCGCAACCTGCTGGCACCGAACGAGAGCTACCTCGATTTCCAACCGAGTGTCATACGCCCCGCCCGAGACATCCTCCATACGCACAACCTCAAAGGCTTCCACGAATTGCGCGCGGCTTATGCATGCGAACGCTATGAGCAGATCACCCATCACCTAGCGCCCATCAACGGTGGCAGGGGCAGGCGCCTCGATCCATGCCTTGATCGAGAGGCACGCTTACAAATCAGCTATGAGCTGGGACACGGTCGAATCGACGTGGTATCAGCGTACATCGGTGGTCGGGTATGAATAAACCATTCGATATGGAGATCTTCTTGACTGGGGCACTGACTGGAGCACATGCCACACGAGAACGTCACATCCGCCAGGCCAAGACTATTCAAGCAGCCATTTCTGAACGCTGGAACCGAGATAATCCATGGACATGGCAAAGAAAGCATCTCGTTTGGTTTTTGAACCACCACATGAATTCAAACTCGAAATCGACGCGCTACTACTACCTGCTGACCACAAGCCTGATCACTCTGCGCCTAGGAAAATCCTGGAGTTTTCAACGTTAGCCGAATGCCAGCAACTGCGCGCTCTGTATCCCTCACTGGCAGATTGAGCCAGCCAACGATTTGATTGGGATTAGGGCGGACCTCTTGAGCCCCTGAACCTAACCTCTGTTGTTTGATAACCTCTATGTTTTACTGATGGACCTGAGGGTTGTAGCTTGAGGCTACAGGCTTCACCTGAGACGTAGAGGCTGAAGGCGGTGATAGACACTAGTCTGGTGGCGAAGCTAAGGGCTGAGAATGCAAGATTGGTTGCCTTGCTGGATGCTCATGGCATCGAATGGCGCCCGCCTGCTGAGCCAGTCAAGATAGCGATTGTCCAAGCAGAACAATCACAGCAACTCGATACTGATGGAAAGCTTGCCCTATTCCGAAGCTTGTTTCGTGGTAGGACGGACGTTTATCCCATCCGCTGGGAAAGCAAGGCAGGCAAATCAGGATACGCACCCGCTTGCGCAAACGAATGGAGGCCTGGCGTTTGTGAGAAGCCCCGAATTAAATGTGGCGACTGCGGTAACCGCCAGCTGCTTCCGCTGACCGATGAGGTGGTCTATCGCCATCTGGCGGGCGAAGTGGTCGTTGGTATCTACCCCCTACTCTCTGATGACACTTGTTATTTTTTGGCGGTCGACTTCGATGAGGCCGAATGGCGTGATGATTCCAAAGCTTTTGTGCAGTCATGCCATGAGCTGAGCGTCCCGGTGGCGCTGGAAATATCGCGCTCAGGCCAAGGGGCTCATGGCTGGATTTTCTTTGAGCGTAATGTTCCTGCCTGCGATGCGCGCCGCCTCGGTGCCGCAATCATCAGTCATGCCTGTGAGCGCACCCGGCAGTTGGCGCTCAGCTCCTATGATCGACTGTTTCCAAACCAGGACTATATGCCCAAAGGCGGCTTTGGAAATCTCATCGCGCTCCCTTTACAAAAGCGGGCCAGGGCCCAAAATAATAGCGTTTTTGTAGACGATTCGCTTGAGCCTCATCCTGATCAATGGGCCTTCCTGGCATCGATTCAGCGCATGAGTCCAGAAGATATCCAGCCCGTTATTATCCAGGCGATGGGTAATCGGGACCCTTTAGGGGTCGCCTATGTCGATGACGAAGGTGATGCAGAACCTTGGAAAAATCGTGAATCGAGATCACGTAAATTGACATGCCCGTTGCCTGCTGCTGTCAACATCACGCAGGCTAACTTAATTTACTTTGAAAAGTCGGAATTGCCACAGCCATTGGCAAACCAGCTTGTCCGGCTCGCTGCCTTTCAAAATCCTGAGTTCTACAAAGCTCAGGCCATGCGCATGTCAGTGTGGAACAAGCCAAGGATTATCGGTTGTGCCCAGAACTTCCCCAAACATATTGCGTTACCACGTGGCTGTTTGGATGCTGCGCTGGAGCTTTTAGAGGAAAACGGGGTTACCCCTATTCTTAAAGACGAACGCTTCGCGGGCGACCCCATCGACGTGAGCTTTCTCGGGACCCTGCGTTCTGACCAAGAGGCTGCTGTCAGCGCAATGCTAAGTCATGACACCGGTATCCTCTGCGCACCGACAGCTTTCGGTAAAACGGTGAGTGCTGCTGCATTGATTGCCGCACGTGGCATTAACACGTTGGTGCTTGTGCATCGGACGGAACTGTTAAGGCAGTGGCAAGAGCGCTTGCAGGCGTTCTTGGGAGTCGGGAATGGTGTCGTTGGTACTCTTGGGGGCGGAAAAGCGAAGCTTACAGGCATCATCGACATTGCCGTCATGCAGTCGCTATCGCGAAAAGGCGAGATCAGCGATCAGGTAAAAAACTACGGCCAGATCATCGTTGATGAGTGTCATCACCTATCAGCAGTGTCATTCGAGGCACTACTGAGGAGCGCGACCGCGCGGTACGTATTGGGACTCACAGCGACCCCAGTGCGCCGAGATGGACAGCAGCCCATTATTTTTATGCAATGCGGACCGATCCGACATTCTGCTGCTCGACCAGCGAGTGCGCCCCATGACCTCTCTGTCGTGCCTCGATTGCTGCCCAAACCAATAATGGTCCCCGACGGCTTTGGGATTCAGGACGTTTTTCGGCGTCTAGCCGACGACTCTGAGCGGACAGCCAAAATCGTCTCGGAGATTGAGCTGGCGTACAACGAGGGTAGAAAAATTCTAGTGCTAACGGAGCGGACGGAACATGTGGATGCCCTTGAATTAGAATTGAAGCAGCGCGTGCATAACCTTTTCACGCTTCATGGGCGAGTGCCTAAGAAACAGCGGATTTCCCGTATGCATGAGCTTGAGTCCCTTCCCCCTGATGCTCCACGAGTGCTGTTGGCAAGAGGAAAACTAGTAGGTGAAGGCTTCGATCATCCGCCGTTGGACACGCTGGTGCTGGCAATGCCCATCTCATGGAAGGGAATCCTTCAGCAATATGCGGGGCGGTTGCATCGATCACATGCCGATAAGGCCGACGTGCGAGTGATCGACTTCGTTGACGAGGGTAATGTCGCGCTGATGAGGATGTGGGATAAGCGCCAGGCGGGTTACAAAGCGATGGGCTACCGCATGGCTGATTCTATGGCCACCATGGACCTACTCTAACTCTAACGTGGTTGACCGTTGACACATCAACGGCCCAACTCTCATAGACGAATGACCGGCCGCTGTGGGGGCAACTCCGGCCCTTCGCCGTTAGTCACGTCAAGCAAGATCCTCAGCCGTACGAGGACCTTGAGGTAGTTTTAGAGGTAGAATCGCACAGGGCTTTAAGTATTAATCAGCTAATTCAATAACTTATTAGATCGTTCGACTCCTGGTGCCGCACCATACAAAACGAAGCCCCTGCAGAAATGCAGGGGCTTTGTTGTTTCTGGGTCGCTTACTTTTTGCCTACACCTTGAAACTTTCGGGACCACCTACGGGGGCTCCCTGAAAAGGGAAACCTGTGGGAGCGCGCTTGCTCGCGATGAGGCCGCCAGTCTCACTGTAGATATCCAGTCATAACTATCTTGCTGCCCCTTCCCCCCATCCCGCGCCTACAAGCTTTTCGACGGCGATGGCCTCTACCTCCAAGTCCAACCCAATGGCCGAATAGATCCACGTCATCTCCGGTTGATAATTTCATCCACAGCCCTCCGGCAGCTCGAGTGGTCACAGCTATGTGATGGATGCCTACTTCTATCTGTGTGCCCACCGCAGCTATGAAAGGGTATGAGTTGCGAAGCAACCTATCCGCTTGGCCATTTCCTTGCGCCATCCTGCGCCCGTCGAGCAAGGCAGCTTGGTGCTGACCAGCAACTTGCCCTTCAGCCAGTGGGCAACGACCTTCGCCGACGACTCGACACTGACCGCTGCGCTGCTGGATCGGCTTCTGCATCACGCACATATCGTCCAGGTCAGCGGACAGAGTTATCGACTCAAGGACAAGCTGAAATCGGGTCAGGTAGTGCCGAGAGAAACGGCCTCGCCACAGAAAGAAACAGACCTCAAACACCGCCGGGGTGGGTCAGTTTTGCTTCGGTAGGGTGGGTCAGTTTTCAACCGGTGTTGCCACATCGTGCCGCGGACAGCGGAGTTTATGGTATTCAGGCTGTATCGCTCACGGAAGATAGCGCACCGATACTTTTTCCGAAGGCTCATGATCTTTTTTAGCAAACGGAGTCACCTACATGGAAGTTATCAATCAGTTGCAGCCCGAAGCATGTGCAAGCATGGAGGACATCCGGCGCGAAATCGATGCCCTTGATCAGGTCGTTATCAAGCTGTTGGGCAAGCGTTTTCATTACGTACTGGCGGCCTCGAAGTTCAAGACTTCGGTGGCTTCGGTGCGTGCTCCGGAGCGTTTCAAGGCCATGCTCGCGACACGACGCGAGTGGGCCGAGGCTGAAGGCCTGAGCCCGGATGCCATCGAGAGGATGTATAGCGACCTGGTGAACCACTTCATTGCCGAAGAGATGAAACACTGGGCGACTCATCAATCCGACACCTGACTCTAGTATCGGAATGTCCGCCATGGGTTGTGGGTTCGGTCAGTCATGACAGGTCGTAATCGGCCCAAGCTGTGTAAAAAGGCTGGCACCGTTTTGAAGTCTGCGCGGCTACGTGAAATCTGCCAGTGCCTGGTTAATCAGAAGATCTGAAATTTGCATAGAATCGCGTTTTTTGCTCCGATTCAGACCACCAAACTCGCTTGAAATCGTTTTTACACAGCCTCGGCCATTTGCGGAAAGGCCATTGCTTTCCATGACTCTGCCCTAGCCTTGAGACTCAGCTAAAGCACTGACTCATGGAGCTTAGAGAAGAGAAATGAAACTGAACCACAGGCGGTGAAGGTGTTGATGCGGGGGGATTCTGGGGGTTAGTCAAAGGTGGGCTTGCGAGGGTGCTGGGTCATCTTGATTTGTTGTGGATGATCTGGCGCTATCGCGGGCAAGCCTTGCTCCCACAGAAGTAGTTCTCACAGAAGCAGTTCTCACAGAAGTAGTTCTCACAGAGGTAGTTCCCACAGGAGGTCTTCCGGAGGGGGTCATCCAAATCGGCCTTCTGCAGCGGGGCTCCTGCTGATTCGGGGTCGATCGCGAATGATGCCTGGACCGATCGTTTTTGGGGGGTGTTGTACCCGCTCATAGCAGGTGCTTGCGTAGGCTATTTACAATCGAAGTTCGCTTTTGGCTGATTGCTGCCCTGGGCGAGGGGCAGTAAACAGCCAAAGCGAACGGTGCGTAAATAATGTCTGCGGCGCTCGGCTTAAAACGCAAAGCATGTCCCCGGGGTCTACCAAGCGAGTCCCGCGCTCATCATTAGTGGATCCCTTAAAGAAAATACATCCAATCTGTCCGATAATCGAACACTTTCAATCACAATATAACTCATTGATTTTAAAGCGTTATGTTTGCTATTTGAAAAAACACAGATAACATTTTTCTGTAAGCCACTTCTCAATGGATCCATAAATTGATTGACTGCCACCACACGGTGTCAGGTACCGCACCTGCCCGCCCATAAAAATAACAAGGGTGTCTGTCGTGATGAGTGACTTCTCAATCTGGCTCAAGCCTTGGCTTGCAGCCACTTACGTCTGCTATTCCAGCCTTACCTGTGCACAGCCTCGTTTCGAGGGCCGACCATGACCGTCGATTTGAAGAGAGTGGTGGACGAGCGCCCCATGGCGCCGTTCCAGTGGCTGGCCGTGGGCATCTGCATTGTCCTGAACATGATTGATGGCTTCGACGTGCTGGTCATGGCCTTCACTGCCTCCTCGGTGTCTGCCGAATGGGGCCTGAACGGTGCGCAGATTGGCCTGTTGCTGAGCGCCGGGCTGTTTGGCATGGCGGCGGGCTCTTTGTTCATTGCCCCATGGGCGGATCGCTTTGGTCGTCGCCCTTTGATTCTGTTTTGCTTGCTGCTCTCCGGGGCCGGCATGCTGCTGTCGGCGCTGACCCAGACGCCCTTGCAACTCGCGCTAATGCGCGGGCTGACCGGCTTGGGTATTGGCGGGATCCTGGCCAGCAGTAATGTGATTGCCAGTGAGTACGCCAACAAACGCTGGCGAGGATTGGCGGTGAGCCTGCAGTCCACCGGTTATGCCTTGGGCGCGACGCTTGGGGGCTTGTTGTCGGTGTGGCTGCTGACGCACTTTGGCTGGCGCTCGGTGTTCATCTTCGGTGGCGTGGTGACCTTGGCGGTGATTCCCCTGGTGCTGCTGTATTTGCCTGAGTCGCTGGATTTTTTGATCGCCCGCCGTCCCGTCAATGCCTTGGTCCGGATCAATCGCCTGGCCGCCCGCCTCGGCCAGCCAGAGCTGCGCGACCTGCCCCTCGCCATGACAGCGCCAACTTCAGGCCGCGGACGCCTGGCGCAGTTGCTCTCACCGGCGTCGCGGCGCACCACGCTGCTGATCTGGCTGCTGTTCTTCCTCGTGATGTTCGGCTTCTACTTCGTGATGAGCTGGACGCCGAAGCTGCTGGTCGCGGCGGGGCTGTCGGCACAACAAGGGATCAGCGGCGGAGTGTTGCTGAGTGTTGGCGGTATTTTTGGCGCGGCTTTGATTGGCGCCATGGCCTCGCGCTGGCGGCTGACTCGCGTGCTGTCGCTGTTCATGTTGGTGACCGCAGGCTTGCTGGTGTTGTTCGTCGGCTCGGCTTCATCGGTATCAATGGCGCTCGGCCTGGGGCTGTTGATCGGCCTGTTTGCCAACGGCTGTGTGGCAGGCCTGTACGCGTTGTCGCCGATTGTCTATGACGCTTCGGTGCGCGCGACGGGGGTTGGTTGGGGCATCGGTATCGGACGCATTGGCGCGATTCTTTCGCCGACGGTCGCCGGCCTGTTGCTGGACGGCGGCTGGCAACCCCTGCACCTGTATGGGGTGTTTGCCGTGGTTTTCGTCATCGCCGCCGCTGTGCTTTTGGCACTGCGGCCTGCCGCCCAACCACAGCCTGGCACCCAACTCAGCCAGGCCTGACACCTTTGCGAAGAGGTAGCGGGGTCGGTCCCCGCTACTGACTACATCCTTCAGGAAAACAACAATAATGACGTACCTCTCCTTCCCTCCCCGGGCTCTGCTCGGCGGTGCAATAGCGCTTGCCCTGATTCCTTCGGCGCAAGCTGAAAGCAGCGGTTTTTTCGAGGATTCGAAGACCAGCCTGATGCTGCGCAATTACTATTTCAATCGGGATTTCAACGATCCCGGCGCCAGCAAGAGCAAGATCGAGGAATGGGCCCAGGGCGCGATTCTCAAGTTCAGTTCCGGCTATACCCCTGGTGTGGTCGGCTTTGGCCTGGACGGTATAGCGATGTTTGGTGTCAAGCTCGACAGCGGCCCTCAACGCTCCGGATCGGAGCTGCTGCCGGTGCACGACGATGGTCACGCCGCTGACAACTATGGGCGCGCGGGGGTGGCGGCAAAAATGCGTATTTCCGAAACCGAATTGATGCTCGGCGAGCTCATGCCGGATATTCCGCTGCTGCGCTACGATGACGGGCGCCTGCTGCCACAGACCTTCCAGGGCACCACGCTGGTGTCCCGAGAGCTCCCTGGCCTGAGCCTGCAGGCAGGCCAATACACCGCCGTGAGCCTGCGTAACTCCTCGGACATGCAAGACCTCTCGGCCTGGGCTGCTCCCACCGTTATGTCGGACAGTTTCAACTACGCGGGCGCCGAATACCGTTTCAACGAACAACAAACGCTGATTGGTGCCTGGCACTCGCAACTCGAAGACATCTATCAGCAAAGCTATCTGAACCTGCTGCATAAACAGAAGTTCGGTGACTGGACCCTCGGCGCGAACCTGGGCTATTTCATCGACAAGGATGACGGCAGCGCGCGTATCGGCAACGTGCAAAGCCATACCGCCTACGGGCTGTTCTCGGCCAACCTGGGTGGCCATACCCTGTATCTGGGCCTGCAAAAAGTCAGCGGCGATACCGGCTGGATGTCCGTGTATGGCAGCAGTGGGCGCACTTTGGGCAATGACATGTTCAACGGCAACTTCAGCAACGCCGATGAACGTTCCTGGCAGGCTCGTTATGACTACAACTTCGTCGCCGTGGGTATTCCCGGCCTGCAGCTAATGACCCGTTACGGTCATGGTGACAACGCCACCACCAAGGCTGGCAGCAATGGCAAAGAATGGGAGCGCGACACTGAGCTCAGCTACACCCTGCAAAGTGGCCCGCTGAAGAACCTCAGCCTGCGGGTCAACAACGCCACCAACCGCCGCAGTTTCAACAGTGACTTCGATCAGACCCGTGTGATCGTCAGCTACCCACTGTCACTCTGACCTCCGCCCAGGGGCGCCTGGCGCCCCTGCATCTCCCCTCTCCTTGCGTTACTATGGCGACCCCTCACTGGAAGTCGCCTGCATGAGCAAACCAGGTCAAATGGTGCTGGTCGCACTGCGCAAAATGATTGCCTCGGGCGAGCTGGCGGCCGGCGAACGGCTGATGGAGATTCCGACGGCGGAACGCTTTGGCGTCTCGCGCATGCCGGTGCGCATGGCCTTCCTGACCCTGGAACAGGAAGGCTTGCTGGTGCGCCATGGCGGGCGGGGCTATCAGGTACGCTCGGTGAGCGCCGACGATATCGCCGGCGCCGTCGAGGTACGCGGGGTGCTGGAGGGGCTGGCGGCGCGGCAAAGCGCCGAGCGCGGGTTGAGTGAGCAAGCGCAGGCGGCGCTGCTCGAATGTCTGGTGCAAGGCGATGCGCTGTTCGACAAAGGCTTTGTGACAGAAGACGACCTTGAGGTATTCCATGACCTCAATATGCGTTTTCATCAGGTGATCGTCGCCAGCAGCGCCAACCCGGCCATTGCCGAAGCCCTGTCGCGCAACGACCATCGCCCTTTCGCCTCAGTGTCAGCGCTGGCGATCGATCGCGAAGACATGGCCCGTGAATACCGGCGCTTCAACTTCGCGCACATGCAACACCACTCGGTCTACGACGCGCTGGTCAGCCGCCAGGGCGCACGCGCTGAAGCCATCATGCGTGAACACGCCAACGCCACGCTGCGCTACGCCGAAGTGTTCGGAGCAATCGGCAATGGCGAGCGAGTGAAAGTCATCGCGCGCGGCGAATGACCGGCTCATTCAGAGATCCAGCACCAATAGCGCGGATTTGGCCCTCGAACAGCAAGGCGTGAACTGATCGTTGGCCGCTTGCTCGTCTTCAGTGAGGAACAGGTCGCGGTGATCAGGCACCCCCTCCAGTACACGGGTCAGGCAGGTTCCGCAGACGCCCTGCTCACAGGAAATGGCAATCTCGACACCGTGGCTTTCCAGCACCTGGACCACCGTCTTGTCGGCGGGAATGTCGAACACCTGCCCGCTGCTGCCTAGCTTGACCTGGAACGTCCCATCGCCGGCGGTATCCACCGGCGCCGCGGCGAAGTATTCACGGTGTAACTGCCCATCGCTCCAGCCCTGAGCCTTGGCGCTGTCGAGTACATGCTGCATGAAGCCTGAGGGGCCGCAGACATACAGGTGCACGTCAGGCTGCGGATTGGCCAGAACCCTGGCGGCGTCCAGGCGGGAATCGGCTTGTTCATCGAAATGCAGGTGCACACGATCGGCAAAGGATGCCCCTTTGAGTCGCTCGACAAACGCCGCACGGTCACTGGAGCGAGCACAGTAGTGCAGCTCGAAATCGGCGTTGCTGTGGGCCAGTTGCTCGGCCATGCACATAATCGGGGTAATGCCGATGCCGCCGGCGAATAACAGGCTGCGTCTTCCCTCGGCCACCAGTGGGAACAGATTGCGCGGCTCGCTGATCATCAGCCGATCGCCACTGTTGATCTGCTCATGCAGGCTCTGGGAACCACCGCGCGAGGCGGCGTCCCTGAGCACGCCGATCACGTAGCGATGGCGCTCTTGCGGGTGATTGCACAGCGAGTACTGACGGATCAGTCCGCCGGGCAGGTGCACATCGATATGGGCCCCGGCACTGAAGACGGGCAATGCCCCGCCTTGGGCACAGGTCAACTCGTAGCTGCAGATATCCAACGCTTCGTTGTTGCGGGATGTCACGACGACTTCAATCATGGCGCACCTTCAAGACCGGCCACCGCAGTGGCCGCGAACAGGATCTTTGGGAGGGGACTGGCGTAGCGCTGAAGGGCAGTGCCCTTGGCTATTTGGCCGCCGCAATCAGCTCGACCGCCGGCGCTCGTTCAAGAGCGATGAGACGTTCCAGCACGCGCCTGGACTGCACGCCCCCGGCATCGATATTGAGCTTGAGCAAATTGCGTTCGGGATTGGCCAGCAGGTTTTTTTGCTGCTGCTCGAGCATGTCGAGGTCTTCGCTGAAAATCTTGCCCTGGCCCTCGCGAATGCTGGCAGTCAGGGCTTCGTCGCCCGGATTGAAATTGCGTGCCATGCCCCAGAAGTACCAGATCGACGTTTCGGTCTCCGGGGTGATGAAGTCGACCACGATGCTCGCGGCCTTGTGTTGCGGCTCGGCGTGGTAACCGCCCTTGCCGGCGTGGGCCACACCCACCTCGATCAACACGTGGCTGGGCGGGCTGAAGCGGCAGATCTGCCAACGGTCTACCGGCACGTCGTCAGCCAGATTGTTGCCACGCAGGGCCATACGCCAGAACGGCGGCGCCATGATGTTTTCCATGTGCCGCTCGGTCACCACCTCATTGCCCTGGACGGTGGTGACCGGCGCCGCTTCATCGATCTCTTTCTGGCCGATGCTCGAGGCGTGTACGTAGGTTTCGTGGGTAAGATCCATCAGGTTATCGATCATCAGTCGATAGTCGCAATTGATATGGAACAGCCCACCGCCGTAGGCCCACTCATCACTCACAGCCCATTCCAGGTGGTGGATCAGCGCAGGATCAGCCTTGTCCTGCTCCCCAGGCCAGACCCAGATGAAGCCGTAACGCTCTTCGACCGCGTAAGTCTTGTTGCACGGAAAACCCCGAACCCGCTGCCCCGGCATTTCGACGGTCTTGCCGTCGCAGCCCATGACTAGGCCATGGTATCCACACACCAGGTTGCCGTTGTCGACATAACCAAGCGAAAGGGGAGCGCCGCGATGAGGGCAAAAATCCTCGACAGCGGCAATGCGCCCCTCAAGGCCTCGGTAGAAAACAATTTTCTCACCGCATATTTGCCGCCCCAGAGGCTTGGAGGCGACCTCGTCAGGAGTGCAGGCGACATACCAAGTGTTTCTCGGATACATGAAGATCTCCAGCTCAGGCTTGTTTTTATGGATCCATTAAATATGACTAATCTCAAATCAGTCAAGTATTAAGCCTGAATGCGCGCATCAATGGATCCATTAGACATTGGAGCAGCTCTGAAATAGGCCGTTACCCCAGTTCGCAGGCAAAACAAAGCCCTCAAAAAGAGGGCTTGTTTTGTAGACAGCTGAAGCACCAACCCTAGTGCCCCGCGCTCTGCCCACCATCCACATGCAGAATCTCGCCAGTAACAAAACTAGCGCCATCCAAATACACCACAGCCTGCGAAATATCATCAATCTCGCCCATATGCCCCATCGGGTGCAGGCTCCCCAGCGCCGCATGAGTCTCCTCACCGTGCATTGGCGTCTTGATGATGCCAGGCGATACCGCATTCACCCGGATCCCGCGCTTGGCATACTCGATGGCCAAAGATTTGGTCGCCGCATTCAAGCCGCCTTTGGTCAACGATGCCAACACCGACGGCACGCCATCGATCGCGTGGTCCACCAGGCTGGTGGTGATGTTGACCACGTGGCCTTTGCCCTGTTTTTCCATCTCGGCGATGGCGAGCTGGGTGATGTAGAAGAAGCCGTTCAGGTTCACCGACAGCACGGCGGCGTAGTCTTCGGCGGTGTAGTCGGTGAACGGTTTGGCGACGAAGATCCCGGCGTTGTTGACCAAGGTGTCAATGCGGCCGAACCGGGCGATGGTTTCGCGAATGACTTGTTGGGCAACTTCAGGTTCGCCGATGTCGCCGGCGACTGTAAGGATGTCCGGATCGGTGGACGGTTTGATCGAACGCGAAGTGGCGACAACCTGGTAGTCCAGATCACGGAAAGCTTTAACCATGCCGGCGCCGAGGCCTTGGGATGCGCCAGTGATAACGATGACTTTTTTCGAATTGCTCATGATGAACCTCTACTCATAAATGATGGTTTGAAAATTAAGTAATCAGGCTTCAGCAGGGGCCTTGGCCATTTGTCGCAACATCTGTTCGTAGTACTCGACCGACTGTGAGCCGGACACCAGATGACGACCGTTGAGCACCATGGCCGGCACCGAGTTGATGCCGTGCTGCCGGTAGAAACCTTCGAGCTCACGCACTTCGCTGCCGAAGGCTCCAGAGGTCAGCACTTCACGTGCTCCGTCCTCATCAAGCCCTGCTTCTACCGCCAGCCGCACCAGGGTTTCCTGATCGCTCAGGTTCTGGCCTTCGGCGAAGTAGGCGCGCAGCAGAATCTGCTTCAGTGCGATCTGCCGCCCTTCCTGCAACGCCCACAACAGCAGGCGGTGCGCGTCGAAGGTGTTATAGAAGTGGCTGCGTTTCTCCAGGTCGAACTTGAAACCGATGGCCTCGCCGCGAGCGATCTGCATGGCCTTGCCGGCAGCGACTTCCTCGGCGGTGCGGCCATATTTGCGCATCAGGTGATCTACGGCTTTCTCGCCGACTGCCGGCATGTCCGGGTTCAATTCGAAGGGTTTGTAGGTGAGCTGCACCGAGACTTCGCCCGCCACATTCGCGATCGCTTGCTCCAGTGCCGCCGCGCCCAGGGCGCACCAGGGGCATACCACGTCGGAGACGAAATCGACCGTGACCGACGCGGTCATGACTTGCCCTCCTCTTCAGCCAGCTGTTTTCGGTAGGCAGTGGTGGTCATGCCGGCGTAGCCCCAGTTATCGGTGTCGACTTCCTCGATCACGATGTGGGTCAGGTCCGGACGCTTGTTGAGGACGCGTTCCAGGGTTTCAGTGATTTCGGCGATCACCTGAGCTTTCTGCTCTGGGGTAACGCCATCGCGGGTAATACGAACGTTGACGAAAGGCATGAGGAATCTCCAGTGACCTGCCC
>NZ_JAPJIV010000030.1 GCF_026241895.1 Pseudomonas sp. RIT-562
ATAGGGGAATCCGTCCGGAACACTATCCATGGCCAGGTCGACTCAAACACTCGCGTCCCACCAAGGCGATGCCCGCGTTGGCTCGCGCAAGCAGCCGTTCAATCTGCTGCGCTGGTTTTCGCTGATCAGCATGGCGGTGATCGGTACGGTGGCAATCGCTCTGGGCGCGGTGTCGACTCGTTTTGTCATCACCGAAAGCATTCAGCGTGATGCCTTGCTGACTTCACAGTTCATCCAGGCGATTGCGTCGGCCGAAGTGCGCCACGTCTCCATCCCGCATGTACGGACCATGGGCGAGCTGCTCGACCCGCGCCAGGACCGCAATTTCCCCGACGTCGACCCCCTGGCTCGGGCCAGCGCCCGCGGCGAATTCCTCGACCATATCGAGCACCTGCCGGACGTGATCCTGGCCAACATCTACGCCCCTGACCGCACGGTAATCTGGTCGACCAACCCGTCCCTGATGGGCACCACCATTCATGCCGACGAAGACCTCGACCAGGCGTTCAGTTCGCGGATCCCGGTGTCCGCCAGTTATCACGACGTCGACAAGAACCGCATGGAGCAGAAGTTCGTCACCCCGCCGGAATACATCTTCATCGAGAACTACATCCCGCTGTTCGATGCCGACGGCGACAAGGTCACGGCGATGGTCGAGATCTACAAGGAACCCAAGGACCTGATCGATCGCATGGAGCGTGGCCTGGTGCTGATCTGGCTGGCCACAGCCTTGGGCGGCGGGCTGATTTACCTCGGGCTGTATTGGATCGTGCGGCGTGCAGCGAATTTGCTGGCGACTCAGCAGAAGCAACTGATCACCAATGAAACGTTTGTCGCCCTGGGCGAGATGTCCTCGGCCGTCGCCCATAGTCTGCGCAATCCCCTGGCGACCATTCGCTCCAGCGCCGAGCTGGCGCTGGAATTCGACACGGGCGCAGCACACAAGAACATCAACGACATCATCGGCCAGGTCGATCGCATGTCGAAGTGGGTGCGCGAGTTGCTGCAATCCCTGCGTCCGCTGAGCGAAGAAGCCGAGCCGGTGAACCTGGTAGCGGCGTTGCACGACAGCCTGATGGCCTTCGAACAGCAGATCGCCAAGGGGCAAATCACTGTTGTGTTCGAGCCCACCCAGACGCCCATGGTGCGCAGCCAGCAGGTGCAACTGAACCAGATCCTCAACAGCCTGGTATCCAATGCCCTGGAGGCCATGGACAAGGGCGGCACCTTGACCATACGGCTGGAGCCGATCGATGTGCGCAGTGTCAGCGTGGTGATCAGCGACAACGGCAAGGGCATGAATGCCGAACAGCGCACCATGGCCTTCCGCCCGTTTTTCACCACCAAGCAGGGTGGGCTGGGCGTCGGGCTGGTGTTGGTCAAGCGGATCATGGAGCGCTTTGGCGGCTCGGTGAAACTGGAAAGCCGCGAGGGCGAGGGCACTTGTGTGCGCCTGTCATTCAAGCTGATTCCCTGAACTTGGGGATGATTTCCCCCCGTTAGCGGGTGGCATTCCCCAGTCCGCCGGCCAGGGGTATGGCACATTGATGTTGTTAAGCCATTGTATTTAATGCCATCGATATCTTTGTAAAACTTGGTTACAAATTTGGCGAGCTCCTTGCACTTCCACCAGTACCCCTTCTGACTGTGAGGCGGCTGGTGATGGACAGGAAATCGACGTACCCCTGCAAACGAATCAACAAATGGTTCACGCCCCTTGGCATCCTCCTGATGACGCTGGGTGCTTCCACCTTGCGTGCCAGCCCGATCGACGACGAGCGACAGCCCGAGCCCTCGGACCCTTCGGCATATTACGATGAGCCCGAGGACAAGGCGGGCGCGCTCAACGCGATTCTCAGCATGCCCGAGGCCAACGAGGACTCCTTCGACTTGCCCGATGGCGTCAAGGGCAGCCGCGACACGCCGCGTCAGGAAAATATCCTGCCGCCGGCGGTGCAGACCAGTTTCAACTACCCCACCAATGGCAAGCCGAGCCCATTGTTCGGTGCGCAGCCGTTTACCCAGCAACTGGTACTGTTCGAAGAGTTCGGCCCGGAAAAACTCGACCCGACGACCCCGGCCGCGCCCCTGCCATTTCCACCCGTGGCCATCGGCCCGGCGCCGCAACAGGACCCGACCAATGCGGCGCGCAGTGCACCCCCCAGCGCAGCCCTCGACGCGTTCCTGCGGCAACCGGGGCTGACGCCGTTCCCCGGTCAGTTCGCCAACGTGGTGGACCGCAACCCCTGGCAGGCGCAGATCGAGTTCTTCCTCAACCGGCACATCGGCTCATCCGCAGAAGGGCGTCCGCCGGGAAAAGGCTGGTCGCATCAGCGCTGGAACGAGTTCTACCCGCAGCTGGCCTACAAGACCGTGCAGACCGGCGCCCGGGTTAACGGCGGGCTGCGTGACAGCCGGCAGATGCATGGTTATGCGCTGGGCGAATTCGGCCCCGGCGGCCTCTACCACAACGTCGCCGGGGTGCCGGCCACCGACGGCACCGCCAAAGGCGTCGACGCGCGCTTTCACCCGAACATGCCGGTGCAAAACCATAATTCGGTGTGGACCTTCGACGGCACCTTACCGCCAAAATTGTTGATGGTGCGCTACGGCCAGCCGGTGCTGATGCGCCATTACAACGGCTTGCCGATCGACCCGGCAGCCAACATGGGCTTTGGCCTGCACACCATCAGCACCCACGAGCACAACGGCCACGCGCCTGCGGAAAGCGACGGCTATGCCAACGCGTTTTTCTTCCCCGGCCAGTACTACGACTATCGCTGGCCAATCCAGCTGGCCGGCTACGACAGCATCAACACCGACGCCCAGGATCCGCGCGCGGCATTCCCCTGCGCGCCGGGCGAGACCCTGTGGACCAACGACCTGACGCCCAGCCGCAAAACCTGCGACCACGGCACGATCAAGATCCGTGGCGACTGGCGCGAGACCATGAGCACCCACTGGTTTCATGATCACATGCTCGATTTCACCGCGCAGAACGTCTACAAGGGCAACGCGGCGATGATGAACTACTACAGCGCCCTGGACCGCGGCAACGAGTCGGTCAACGATGGCGTCAACCTGCGTTTCCCCAGCGGCAGCGCCTTGCCGTGGGGCAATCGCGACTATGACGTCAACCTGGTGATTGCCGACAAGGCCTGGGATCAAAGCGGCCAGTTGTGGTTCAACCCGTTCAACACCGACGGCTTCCTCGGCGACCAGATACTGGTCAACTGGCAGTGGAAACCGACCCTCGACGTGCGTGCCCGCAGTTATCGCCTGCGCATCCTCAACGGCTCGGTTTCACGTTACTTCAAGCTGGCCATCGTCCGCGAAATCAAGGGCAGCAGCGGCGAGTTTCCGGGCCCGAAAAACTCCGGGGTGTCCTATAGCCGGGTGCCGTTCCACATGATTGCCAACGACGGCAATATCATGGAGCACAGCGTGCCGTTCGACGGCAGCATGGACCTGGATGCCGACGGTGATAAACAGAATCACAACGCGATCCTGCCGACCCAGGGCATTGCCGAGCGCTTCGATATCATCGTCAACTTCGCAAAAAACGGGATCAAGCCGGGGGACAAACTGTTCGTGGTCAACTTGCTGGCCCACGACGACGGCAAGGGCCCGAAAGAACCGATCCCGCTGGGCGATGTGCTGTCGGAAAAATACCTGGCGGTGATCAAGCAATCGAGCAAAGGCCCGCAGTGGGACAAGGGTGACCCGGGCGTGGGCAAACTCCTGCAGCTCAACGTCAAGGCTTACACCGGCCAGGACCTGGCGATGGACCCCGCCGCCTATGAGCCGGCCAAACCGGGCAAGGCGGAAGGCATGGTGATGATCCCGCTGAAGATCCATCGCGACAACGCCGCCGACAAGGTGCTGCTGTCCCAGGCTCGTCACCGCACCTTCACCTACGGTCGCTCGGACGGCACCGACGCCGCGCCCTGGACGGTCAAGACCGACGGTGGCTTCGGCTTCCACATGGACCCGCGGCGCCTGAACACCTCGATCCAGCTGAAAACCGGACCTACCGACGCTGGAGTCAGTGGTTTCGGCACCCTGGAAGTGTGGAACATCAAGGCCGGTGGCAAGGGCTGGAGCCACCCGGTGCACGTGCACTTCGAGGAAGGGATCATCCTCAGTCGCGGCGGCAAGGCGCCACCGGAATGGGAAAAATGGGCACGCAAGGACGTTTACCGCATCGGCTCGGAAAACGATGGCCTGGACAGCGTGGAATTCGCGATCAACTTCCGTGAATTCGGCGGAACCTACATGGAGCACTGTCACAACACCCAGCACGAAGACAACTCCATGCTACTGCGCTGGGACCTGGAAAAACCCGGGCAATTGCAGCTGATGCCGACGCCTTTGCCGAGCTGGGACGGGGTGCGCTACGTCAACTCTGCCGCACTGCCAACCTTCCGCACCGGCGATGGCTTCGGCCCGCAAGTGACGGTGAAAAAATGAACCGCCCGGGAGCCGACCAGCCACTGCACACGCCGCGCTCCCGCGCCCTGGGCATGCACCTGGTGCTGATGTTGGTAGCCTGTCTGCTGGCTAGCCGCTTGCTGGTTGCGCACGAGGTGGCGCCAGCGGCGGATGGCTCGGGGACGCCCTGGGGCGCCGACTATTTCCCCAACACCTTGCTGACCGATCAGGACGGTCGGCAGGTGCATTTCTTCGATGACCTGATCAAGGGCAAGGTGGTGGTGATCAACTTCATCTTCACCTCCTGCAGCGATTCCTGTCCGCTGGAAACCGCGCGCTTGCGCCAGGTACAAAACTTGCTGGGGGATCGGGTCGGCAAGGACATTTTTTTCTACTCGATCAGCATCGATCCGCTGAGCGATACGCCCGCAGTGCTCAAGGCCTACGCGCGACGCTTCAAGGTCGGGCCGGGCTGGCAGTTTCTCACTGGTGATTTCGCTGATGTGACCGAGTTGCGACACAAGCTCGGGCTGTTCATCGAAGGCGTCGACAACGGTCGCAACAAGGACCACAACCTGAGCCTGATCGTCGGCAATCAGGACACCGGGCGCTGGATGAAAGCCTCGCCCTTTGAAAACCCGTGGATCCTCGCCGATCAACTGGCCAACACCCTGCAGAACTGGAAGCAGCCGAGCATTGAGCAAAGTTATGCCGACGCGCCGCAGATTCGCCCGCCGAGCAGCGGTGAAGAATTGTTTCGCACCCGTTGTGCCTCGTGTCACAGCCTAGGTCCGCAGGATGGCCAGGGCATTGGCATGCGCAGCATCGGCCCGGACCTGGTCGGTGTGACCGGCCGCCGCGATCCGGCCTGGCTCAGTCGCTGGATTCGCGAGCCGGACCGGATGCTGGCCGAGCGCGATCCGATTGCGACGGCGCTGTTCGAACGCTTTGAAAAAATCCCGATGCCCAACCTGCGCCTGGATGAAAACTCGGCGCAGGCGATCATCGAGTTTCTGCGCGAAGAGACCGATCGCCAGCAGACGCTGGCGGCGCAAACACAATAGCGGCTATTTACTATCATTGGACCGTCGGTGGTGATGAATGCCACCTACACTGATCTGCAACGCGACGGTGGGAACACGACTTGCATGGCTTGCAGAAAATGGCGTCAAACAGTTCGCCATCGCCGGCAAGCCGGGCTCCTACGAACCGGGATAGGCTCATGCACAAACCAGAACAACAAAAAGTATCTGTGCCAGCACTGGCCGCAGTGCATGAAGGCTGGCCCGGTCAGTTCAATCTGCTGCGTTGGTTTTCCGTGGGCAGCTTCGTCATCATTGCCGCCGTCGCCTTGGGCCTGGGCTATATCTCCACGCGGTTTGTGGTCGAGGAGAGCATCGAGCGTGATTCCATGCTGACCGCACAGTTCATCCAGGCCATCGGCGAGGCTGAAATCCGCCATGCCTCGATCAATCCGCGCCGGACCATGGGCGAGATGCTCGACCCGCGGGATGACCACGCTTATACGGATGTCAGCCCCGAGACCCGCGCCTCGGCCCGCACTGAATTTCTCGATCACGTGGAGCACCTGCCGGACATACTGCTGGCCAACGTCTACGCGCCGGATCGCACGGTGGTGTGGTCGACCAACCCCGAATTGATCGGCGTGCACATCGCCGACGACGATGAGCTCGACGAGTCCTTCAAGATGAAGGAAGCGGTGTCCACCAGCTATCACGAGGTCGATGACGAGCGACCCGAACAGCGCTTGCTGCGCGAGCCGGATTACCTGTTCATCGAGAACTACATCCCGATGTTCAACGCCGACCGCAGCAAAGTCATTGCCATGGTGGAAATCTACAAGGAGCCGGTAGACCTGGTGGCACGTATCCAGCGCGGGTTCAAGGCCATCTGGCTGGCGACTGCCCTGGGCGGCGCGGCCATCTACCTGGGCTTGTTCTGGATCGTGCGGCGCGCCGCCAGGCTGCTGCAGGCCCAGCAGAAATTGTTGATCGCCAACGAGACCTTCGTCGCCCTGGGTGAAATGTCGTCGGCGGTGGCGCACAGCTTGCGCAACCCGCTGGCGAACATCCGGTCCAGCGCCGAACTGGCCCAGGACATCGCCAGCCAGAGCGCGCAGAAAAACATCGGCGACATCATCAGCCAGGTTGATCGAATGTCGCGCTGGGTCCGCGAGCTGCTGGTGTCGCTGCGCCCGGCCAATGATGACTCTGAAGCGGTGGATCTGCTGCTCGCCGTCGAGGACACGCTGAACGCGTTTGAACCGCTGATCCAGCGCTCGAACGTCGAGGTGCGCTTCACCCCGCGATCGATCGAACCGGTCGTCAGCCAACGGGTGCTGCTCACGCAAATTCTCAATAGCCTGTTTGCCAATGCTCTGGAAGCCATGCCCAAAGGCGGCGTACTGACCATCGACCTCGATTCGTCGCAGCCGGGGCAGTTGAGCCTGACGTTGAGCGACACCGGCAAAGGCATGAACGCGCAGCAACAGCAAATGGTCTTCAAGCCGTTTTTCACTACCAAACAAGGCGGGTTGGGCGTGGGCCTGGCCCTGGTCAAAAGAATAATGGAGCGTTTCGAAGGCTCGGTCGAACTGACCAGTCGGGAGCTGGAAGGAACCCGCGTATGTCTCAACTTCAAAGTGGCAACGGGAGGGGAATATGGAGCACAGCATACTGCTGGTCGAGGATGACGAACTTCTCGCCGAGAATATTCAGACCTACCTGGAGCGCAAGGACTTCGAGGTCACGGTCTGCCACTCGGCTGAAGATGCACTGGAGCAATTGCGCACGTTCGCGCCTGATGTGGTACTGACCGACAACTCCTTGCCGGGCATGAGCGGTCACGACCTGATTCAGAAGCTGCGCATCAGCGCGCCGGATCTGAAAGTGATCATGATGACCGGCTATGGCAACGTCGAAGATGCCGTGGTGGCGATGAAAGAGGGCGCCTTTCACTACGTGACTAAACCGGTGGCCCTGCCGGAGCTCAAGCTGCTGCTGGACAAGGCCCTGGCGACTGATCGCATGGAGCGTACGCTGTCGTTTTATCAGGAGCGCGAAGCACAGAAATCCGGGGTGCAGGCGTTGATCGGCGAATCGGCACCCATGCAATACCTCAAGGGCACCATCGCCCAACTGCTCGACGCCGAACGGCGGATGGCCAACACCGACTTGCCGCCGGTGCTGGTGGAGGGCGAGACCGGCACCGGCAAGGAACTGGTGGCCCGTGCCTTGCATTTCGACGGGCTGCGCAGCAAAGGGCCGTTCATTGAGTTCAACTGCGCCTCGATTCCATCGAACCTGGTGGAGTCAGAGCTGTTCGGCCACGAAAAAGGCGCCTTCACCGATGCCAAGGACCGGCGGGTCGGGCTGGTCGAAGCAGCCGACGGCGGCACCCTGTTCCTTGATGAAGTGGGGGAGATGGACCTGCTGCTGCAAGCCAAGCTGCTCAAGTTGCTGGAAGACCGCACTATCCGCCGGGTCGGTTCGGTGAAGGAACGCAAGGTCGACCTGCGGGTGATCAGCGCCACCAACTGCAACCTCGAACAGATGGTCCAGCAGGGCAAGTTCCGCCGCGACCTGTTCTTCCGCCTGCGCATCATTTCGATCAAGGTGCCGCGCCTGTATGCCCGTGGCGAAGATATCCTGCTGCTGGCCCGGCACTTCCTTGCGTCGCACGGCAAGCGATATGGCAAACCGCATCTGCATTTCAGCGACCAGGCCGAAGAACTGCTGCTCAGCTACAGCTGGCCGGGCAACGTGCGCGAGCTGCGCAATATGCTTGAGCAGACCGTGCTGCTGGCCCAGAGCGACACCATCGCCGCCCATCAATTGAACGTGTGCCTGAGCCTGGTGGACGACCCACCGATCATCCAGGAGGCGCAACACCACGAGCCGCGCCCGGTGTACAACGGCACCGAGTCGATGAACCTGCCGGAAGTCGAGCGCGACATGGTGCGTAAGATGCTCGACAAGACCGACTGGAATGTCACCAAATCTGCACGCCTGCTGGGCCTGAGCCGCGACATGTTGCGCTACCGCATCGAAAAGCTCGGCCTCTCGCGTCCGGACAAGCGCCAGTGGTAGCCAGGCTACAGCGCCGGGCCCTGGCGGCTCAGGCAGGCCAGGAGGCACGTCGGGTCGCTGACTTCTTCGTTGACGTACACCCCGCGCTCCGGGTCATAGGAGCGAATGAACACCCGCACGCTGGCGTCCGCGATGGTTGGCAGGCGTGAGTCGGAAAATTCGTGCTGGCTGGCAATCGGGATGAAGTCCTGGGGCGAGCGCGAGATGTATGACCCGGGCGGTACGGTGCTGATGGAGGGCGGCGAGGGGTGGGCGAAGGGTTGATCCGCGCCGTAGTAGTTGAACTCGCTGTTGTAGGTTTGCGTCTGCATCGGACTGTCATCGGCCTGGGCGCTGTTGACGGCGAGCAGGCATACAGTGAACGTCAGCATGATTTTTTTCATGGAATCACCCGGTTTTTGGCATTTCCCCAAGGTCATTAACTATAGACCCTGCTGCGCACAGACACGTTCATCCGGGCAAACAGCACTCACTTACAACAATCCAACAATCCCCCAATAGGATTTGCCAAATCCCTCGCCTAAACTCCTCCCCGGTCAATCGAGACCCGACCTCTGGAGCCTGCAATGGAAATGCCGACCAAAGAAAATGCCATCGCCAGCAATCGCGAGGCCTGGAACGATTCTGCGCGTCATCACCGTGACAACCCTGAATGGCCGGCGCTGCTCAAAGCGGTGGAACGTGCGGATTTCAGCTGCATCGACGACACCTTGCGCACAGTGCTGGAGCAAGTCGGCGTCGCCGGAAAAGACTTCGTCCAGGTCGGCTGCAACAACGGCCGTGAAAGCCTTTCGCTGTTCGCCCTCGGCGCTCGCAGCGTAGTGGGCATCGACCAATCCGCCGAGTTCCTCGAACAGGCGCGGGAACTGGCCGCGCGCTCACCTCATAACGCCCAATTCGTCGCAGCGGACATTCATCACCTGCCCAGCGAGCTGCACAACCGGTTCGATGTGGCGCTGATCACCATCGGCGTATTGAACTGGATGCCGGACATCGGCGAGTTCTTCCGTCACGTGGCCCGCATCCTCAAGCCCGGTGGCGCGTTGGTGATCTACGAGACTCACCCGTTCCTGGAGATGTTCGACCCCGAGACAGATGATCCTTATCGCCTGCAAAGCTCGTACTTTCGCCGTGAGCCATTTGTGCAAACCCAGCCGATTGTCTATGAAGGCAAAGTGGAACAGCAGTCGGCGGCGTCCTACTGGTTTGTCCATTCCCTGGGCGACATCTTCACCGGTGCCCTCGATGCAGGTTTGGCGATCAGCCATTTCAAGGAGTACCCGCACTCCAACCGTGAAGAACTGTACGACCGCTATGAACAGCAGGAGGCGCAGTTGCCGTTGTGTTTCACCTGGGTGGCGCTGAAAAGTTGATTGAGAACCCGTATCCTGTGACGCCAGGTTCAACGGTGCCTGGTTGATCAGGAGTGAAAATGAACACCACCGCCGGTCTCACGGTTGCCCTGTTGATGCTGTTCGCCACACCGGCCAATGCCGCCGGTGATGCGCAGGCAGGGCAGAAACTGTTCGGACGCATCTGTGGCGGCTGCCATCAGGTCGGCGAGTCCGCCAGGGCGTCGTTCGGTCCGCAGCTCAACCACATCTTCGGGCGGATGTCCGGCAGCACGTCGGATTACCAGTACTCCGACGCGATGAAATCCGCCGGCATCGTCTGGACCACCGAAACGCTTACCGCGTACCTGGAAGCACCGAAAAAAGTAGTGCCCGGAACCCGTATGATCTTCTGGGGCCTCAGCGACCCGGAGAAAGTCGCCGATGTGCTGGCTTACCTGCAGACATTCCAGAAAATCTGAACCGATCCCCCGAAATCGCCATCGCCGGCAAGCCGGGCGCCTACGGATCCGCGCCAAGCCCAAACCCCGCATACACCCTAGGCCCCTGTAGGAGACTGGCTTGCCAGCGATGGCGTCCTTGAAATCGCCATCGCCGGCAAGCCGGGCTCCTACGGGTCCGCGCCAAGCCCAAATCCCGCATACACCCTCGGCCCTTGTAGGAGTCTGGCTTGCCAGCGATGACGTCCGCAAAATCGCCATCGCCGGCAAGCCGGGCTCCTACGGATCCGCGCCAAGCCCAATCCCGCATACACCATAGGCCCTTGTAGGAGACTGGCTTGCCAGCGATGACGCCCGCAAAATCGCCATCGCCGGCAAGCCGGGCTCCTACGGATCCGCGCCAAGCCCAAATCCCGCATACACCCTAGGCCCTTGTAGGAGACTGGCTTGCCAGCGATGACGTCCTTGAAATCGCCATCGCCGGCAAGCCGGGCTCCTACGGATCCGCGCCAAGCCCAAATCCCGCATACACCCTAGGCCCTTGTAGGAGACTGGCTTGCCAGCGATGGCGTCCGCAAAATCGCCATCGCCGGCAAGCCGGGCGCCTACGGATCCGCGCCAAGCCCAAATCCCGCATACACGCTAGGCCCTTGTAGGAGACTGGCTTGCCAGCGATGGCGTTTTCGAAATCGCCATCGCCGGCAAGCCGGGCTCCTACGGATCCGCGCCAAGCCCAAATCCCGCATACACCATAGGCCCTGGTAGGAGACTGGCTTGCCAGCGATGACGCCCGCAAAATCGCCATCGCCGGCAAGCCGGGCTCCTACGGATCCGCGCCAAGCCCAAATCCCGCATACACCCTAGGCCCTTGTAGGAGACTGGCTTGCCAGCGATGACGTCCTCGAAATCGCCATCGCCGGCAAGCCGGGCTCCTACGGATCCGCGCCAAGCCCAATCCCGCATACACCCTAGGCCCATGTAGGGGTCTGGCTTGCCAGCGATGGCGTCCTTGAAATCGCCATCGCCGGCAAGCCGGGCTCCTACGGATGGGTGTCGTGGCCCAACTCCACTGCTAACTCAACGCGCTGTATTTGCGATGTTCCTGACAACCAATAAACAACAGGCATAAAAAAACCCGGCTGTTGAGACCGGGCTTTTCGTCGAAGATTTCTCGTTAAAGCATGCATTCATGCGTTGCGGCTTTCGATCAGACGATCAGAACCGCCTTCCGCAACACGACGTTCCAGCAACCGATCAGAACCGCCTTCCGCAACACGACGTTCCAGCAACCGATCAGAACCGCCTTCCGCAACACGACGTTCCAGCAACCGATCAGAACCCCCTTCCGCAACACGACGTTCCAGCAACCGATCAGAACCACCTTCAGCCACACGACTTTCTATCAGGCGATCCGACCCACCTTCAGCGACGACGGGCTGAGCGGAAGTGGCGGCAAAAGCGTTAACTGCAAGAACCGAGAATGCGATGCTGAGAAGGACTTGGCGTTTCATGGTGGTGTGCTCCGGGGTGTTTATTGGTTGGTATGGAGCAGATGTTACGCCGTGGATTTTTTATGAGAACTTCATTGAGTTGATGGTGACTATCGACGCCAGCAATGGATGCCCATCACCCATCACTGGGCGGTGATGCACAGATCACCCGTCGCCCGAATCAACGCCTGGCCATGCAGGGTATCCTTGATCAGGCGAGACCGGGCAGTCGCCAGCCACGCCGGGCAGTTCGGGTCTGTACGATAACGCGCGAACGCGCTGTACTCGTTCAACAGCCGGACCTGCAGTTGATCCAGGCGCGGCCTCACCTGCGTGGAAAGGTCCGGCCGTGGTCTATCAGGTGCCTTGCCAGCCGCCTGCCAATGGGCGAGCAGCCCGTATTGCACCAACTTGCTGGCCTCAATCTGCGCGGCGATCAACTCGGCCACCTCATCCGGGTCGAGCTTGCGCTCGAGCGCCTGCTTCCTGGCGTTGGCAATTACCTGCGTCTCACGGGCAGTATCCTGCGTCGGTTGGCGCGTGTCCCATTTGCTCAGCGCCACCTGATCGGCAATGTTCAACCGTTCATTCATCGTCACCAGCAGCGGTTGTAAACTGTCGGGCGCCGGGGAGGACGCAGCCGCCTGCGCTTCACATATGAACAGACCGAGCATGGCGACGGATAACAGCTTGGGTAGTGACGGGCAGAAGCGCATTGGGAAAAACCTCATGGGCACAGTGTTTACTACTTATTGGTTATGTAACACAGGTACACCAGAGGGGGTAAGCGGCTGATCGGGTTTGCCTACAAAAAAGCCCGCCTTGCTGAGGGCGGGCTTTTGGTGTGCATTGATCCAGAGACGTTCTTTATTCGACTTGTGCGAGCGACCAAGCGATCGTTGCGACCATTAAAGTGGCGAAGCTAACATTCAGTATTCGACTGCAAACAGGATTGACGAATAGGGTGCGAAGCTTGCTTCCTGCGAAGAGCCATAAAAAATCTGACGTGATGCAAATAATGATACAGATCATCGCTTTTGTAGCTTGCTCCCATTGCTGGGTTAACCCCAGCGTAAAACTGCCGAGGAGGGCGGCAAATGCGATATATGCTTTAACGTTTGTAATGCCTATTGTAAGGCCCAAGCCGAAACCAGGTGATAGCACAAACTTTTCATCTTTTATGGGTGCAGCCATGGCGATGCAGTAGGCCAGATATAAAATATATAGTGCGGAGATCGTCATGAGTATATTGCCCAGGAAGCTAAAATTTCTAACGATGACGTATAGCCCGCTAGCGACGCAAAATATGGCAAGTATCAAGCCAAAAATTACTCCGAAGTAAAACTTTAAAGATTTTTTTATCCCGTATGCGGCGCCACTGGCAGCTAGGGCGAGTGTGGCTGGACCAGGCGTGGCCAGTAGTACAATTGCAGCAATGATGAAAGTCAGCGTTGAATGGTAGATTGTCTCCGTTATCTCGATCATTGCAACTTCCTGTCAGTGGTATGTTAGTGGTGTTTCGTGTTAATGGCAGAAATTAATTGTCCGGTGGTTTGCCCTGTTGAGTGGATTCCCCGGTTCCTAAGCGAAGGCTCTTACTTGTTATTTAAAATGCGCGAAAAGTTTGTCGAGGAAAAACATAATTGCCCCAGTTGGAAAAATCCATTTTTTTTTTTTTTGACGTAGCTGTGGTATGTAAGGTTTAAGATTTTTTTACTCGAAATTTGTAAGGTGCATCGTATGAAAAAGCTTACAGGCGATGATCAGAAATTCGATTCAATTGACCGCGCTTTGATCTGCGCGCTTCATTCCAACGCCCGGGCGTCGCTTCGCGCGCTCAGTCGTGAAATTGGTTTGTCTGCTCCCGGATGCACCGAGCGGCTAAAACGTCTGGAGAATGCAGGTGTGATTGCCGGCTTCAGTGTCGACCTGGACGCAGAGGCGCTTGGATTTCCTCTACAGTCGATGGTCCGTGTGAAACCTTTTCCTGGAAAGCTGCTGGAGGTAGAAAAACTATTAAGGGAGATGCCCGAAAATATTGCCTGTTTCAAAGTCACGGGAGATGACGGGTTCGTATGTCATCTGTATCTACGCTCGGTTAGCCATTTAGATGAGGTGTTGCATAGAATTATAAAGTTTGCCGATACCAATACATCAATAATAAAAATGGTCGAGAGGAAACTTCCTCCTCTAAAGGTTTCGAAGTAGACAAGAATCCCTACTGGCATCGTCTTGGATTGACGTCGATTGCTGTATTGAATTTTTAACGTCAACTTGCCATTTTATGTAGCTGATTTCGAAAAAATTCAGGCGTAAAAAAACCGGCTGATTAAGCCGGTTCTTTGTCGGGCGCCGCAAGGAAGACGTCCACTCATACGGTGCGGTTCTGGATCAGGCGATCAGAACCACCTTCAGCAACACGGCGTTCCAGCAGACGATCGGAACCACCCTCAGCCACACGGCGTTCCAGCAGACGATCAGAACCACCTTCAGCAACACGGCGTTCCAGCAGACGGTCAGAACCACCCTCAGCCACACGGCGTTCCAGCAGACGATCAGAACCACCTTCAGCAACACGGCGTTCCAGCAGACGATCAGAACCACCCTCAGCAACAAGGCGTTCCAGCAGACGATCCGACCCACCTTCAGCCACACGACTTTCAATCAGGCGATCCGAACCACCTTCAGCGACGACAGGCTGAACGGACGTAGCGGCAAAAGCGTTAACTGCAAAAACCGAGAATGCGATGCTGAGAAGGATTTGGCGTTTCATTATGGTGTGCTCCGGGGTGTTATTGGTTGGTATGGATGCGATGTTACGCCCCAGGATTTTTATGAGAACTTCATTGGGTTGATGGTAACTATCGACGCCAGCGATGGACTAAACATAGGATTCGAAACAGCCTGATCTGGCTTTCCCATACCTATTCCCCCAAGAGATGGACTTCATGCACCTGCACGTCATACGCCACGGAGAAACGGCCCCCAACCTCGAGCGACGTTACGTCGGTTCACTCGACCCGCAACTCACCGAAAAGGGCAGGGCCCAAGCGCAGGAGCTGGTCAGTCGACTTCCCGTCACCATTGACGCAATCATCGTGTCCCCGCGCTTGAGAGCGCAACAGACGGCGCAGATTCTCAACGCACACTTGAACCTGCCGCTACTGACCATGGACTGCTTCGCAGAACGCAATGTCGGAGTTTTCGAAGGGCTGACCCAGACTGAAGCACGAGAGCGCTTCCCGCAGCTGTGGTCGCAGAACATCACTCGTCAGTGGCACAGCGCACCAACGGGCGGTGAGTCGGTTGCCGAGGTGGTGAGCCGGGTGCGAGAAGGCTTGATCGAGTTGGCCACCGCCTATCCCTCGCAAACCGTGGTCCTGGTTGCCCATGGGTTTGTCGCCAAGGTCATCCGCGCGCTGGAGAAATCGGACTTCAGCGACTTCTTCGACTGGCAGCTCGCGAACGGTAAAGTGCTGGCGCTGGAAAACTTCAGGACTCCATCGTGCACCCTTGAGCATCTGCGCACGTCGCTGCAGACCTAGCTGCGCGATTTACATTTCGCGCCGTTCCTGCACCTTTGATTCCATTGCCCCCGGCCCTGGGGCTATCCTTGCGCACT
The DNA here is from genome assembly GCF_026241895.1 of Pseudomonas sp. RIT-562. Classification (GTDB taxonomy): domain Bacteria; phylum Pseudomonadota; class Gammaproteobacteria; order Pseudomonadales; family Pseudomonadaceae; genus Aquipseudomonas; species Aquipseudomonas mandelii_F. The sequence goes on from NZ_JAPJIV010000030.1 coordinate 15,445, forward strand.
CACCCTGCGCAGTCGAGACGGACCTCCCCTTCATGTCAACCCAGCCTCTCTGGAAAACCTACCTGCTGTTCCTCGCGCCCATGGTCCTGTCCAATTTCCTGCAGTCCATGTCGGGCACCATCAACAGTATCTACATCGGTCAGATGCTCGGCACCCAGGCCCTCGCTGCGGTCTCCGGGATGTTCCCGATCGTGTTCTTTTTCATTGCGCTGGTGATCGGCCTCGGCGCCGGGGCCGGCGTGCTGATCGGCCAAGCGTGGGGCGCGCGGGAGCCGCACATGGTCAAGGCCATCGCCGGCACGACGTTGTTGCTGGGGGCGATGATCGGCCTGACTGCCGCCGTGCTTGGCAGTGTATTCGCCCGGTCGGCGTTGCAGGGACTGGGGACGCCGGCTGACGTGCTGGACGACGCGGTTGCCTATGCCCACGTGATGATGTGGATCATGCCGTCGTTGCTGGTGTATGTGCTGTTTACCCAGTTGCTGCGCGGGGTCAGCGATACGATGTCGCCGCTGATGGCGTTGCTGGTATCGACCTGTATCGGCCTGGCACTGACGCCGGCGTTGATTCGTGGCTGGCTGGGTTTGCCGCCGATGGGGATTCAGAGCGCCGCGTACGCCGGGCTGGCGGGTAACCTGACGGCGATGGGGTGGCTGGCGTGGCGATTGATCGCCAGGGGGCACCCGCTGGCGCCGGACCGGGAGATGTTCAGGGCGATGCGGCTGGACCGGGTGATCCTGGGCAAAGTGTTGCGCATTGGCTTGCCGACGGGTTTGCAGATGGTGGTGCTGTCGTTGTCGGAGCTGGTGATCCTGGCGCTGGTGAACCAGCACGGTTCCCAGGCGACGGCGGCGTATGGCGCGGTGACGCAGATCGTCAATTACGTGCAGTTTCCGGCGCTGTCGATTGCCATCACCGCCTCGATTCTCGGCGCCCAGGCGATCGGGGCCGGGCGTCTGGAGCGCATGGGGCCGATCCTGCGCACCGGGCTCTGGATCAACGTGTGCCTGACCGGTGGCCTGGTCCTGTTGGGCTATCTGTTGTCGCACTGGTTGCTGGGGTTGTTTCTCACCGACGACTCGACCCGGGCGATGGCCGAACACTTGCTGCACATCATGCTCTGGAGTCTGTTGATCTTCGGTTTCCAGGCAATCATCGGCGGCATCATGCGCGCCAGCGGCACGGTGCTGGTGCCGATGGCAATCTCGATCGTCTGCGTGCTGCTGGTGCAGTTGCCCGTGGCGTATGGGCTGGATGGGCAGTTTGGTCTGCAAGGGGTGTGGATGGCGTTTCCGGTGGCGTATCTGGGAATGCTGGCGTTGCAGATGGCGTACTACAAGTTCGTCTGGCTGCACCGCCGTATCGAGCGGCTGGTTTAGAAATACATGAAGCGCTCGGCGACTTGCTGAGGTGAACTTCAGGCCGCCATCGCTGGCAAGCCAGGCTCCTACAGGGGGCAGGGTGTTCGCGGAATAACCGCTCGACACAAATCCGTAGGAGCCTGGCTTGCCGGCGATGGCGATTTCGCGGGCGCCATCGCTGGCAAGCCAGCTCCTACAGGGGGCAGGGTGTTCGCGGAATAACCGCTCGACGCAAATCCGTAGGAGCCTGGCTTGCCGGCGATGGCGATTTCGCGGGCGCCATCGCTGGCAAGCCAGGCTTCTGCGACAGTGGAACAACGCGGGTTTCTTTGCTTTAGTCCATCTACCGCACTCGCCCTTTCCCGGAGCATCCCATGCGCCTCCGATTCCCGTGTTCCATCGCCTTGGCGGTGACTGTCATCATGGGGGCGTGGGCCCAGGCCACCGAGTACACCCGAGTAAACCCCACGGCGAGCGCCATCAGTTTTACCTTCAAGCAGATGGGCTCCGAGGTTTACGGCACGTTCAGCCGGTTCGAAGCGACCCTCGAGTTCGACACCGCTAACCCGACGGCGGCCCATACCCGGCTGGTCATCGACATGGCCAGCATCGACGCCGGCAGCAGTGACGCCAACCTCGAACTGCAGAAACCCGCCTGGTTCAACACCCCGCAATTTCCTCAAGGCGTGTTCGAATCGACCCGGGTCAAGGACGTCGGCGAAAACCGGTATGCCGTGGACGGCGACCTCACGATCCGCGGCATGACCCGGCAAGTGCAGGTCCAGGTCGAGTTAAACCCGCAGAGTGGCATTGGTCTGTTCAATGGCGAGTTCATTCTCGACCGCGATCTCTTCGGGATCGGCGCAAGGGAGTGGGCGGACTCCGTGGTGTCCAAGGATATTAAAATCAAGTTTCGGATCGTGGCCCCTGAGCGTTAAGGAGTGGATGGCAATGCGCGATCAAAAGGCCTGCCAAGGCTTCAGGGTCGGTACCGCAACGCCTCCAGCAGCAACGCAAACGCCGGCGAAGCCTGGCGTCTGCTCGGGTAATACAGGTGGAACCCGGCAAACCAGGGGCTCCAGTCCTCCAGCACGTGCACCAGTCGCCCGGCTGCAACGTGCGGCGCGACCAGGTCTTCGGGGATGTAGCTGAGGCCGAATCCATCCAGCGCGGCATCCAACAGTTGATACACGCCGTTGAACGTAACCTGGCCCGACACCCGCACGTTGAGGGTATCCTGGCCCTTCTTGAATTCCCAGGTATACAGCCCGCCATTGGTGGGTAGCCGCAGGTTGTTGCAGGGGTGGTCGGTGAGATCGCGTGGGGTCTGCGGAATTTGCCGATGGGCAAAATAGCTGGGCGAGCCCACCACTGCCATGCGCATGTCCGGCCCGATGCGGGTAGCGATCATGCCCTGGGCGACATCCTCACCCAGGCGCACGCCGGCATCAAAGCCTTGGGCGGCGATGTCGACGAAGCCATAGTCGCAACAGACTTCCACCGAGATGTCCGGGTACTTTGCCAGGAAGGGCTTGAGCACCGGCCAGAGAATGTAGTCCAGCGCATGGTCCATGGCGTTGATGCGGATATTACCCGCAGGCGTGTCGCGCAGGTCACTGAGCGCCGCCAGTTCGATTTCGATCTCTTCGAAGTGCGGGCCGACCGTCTCCAGCAGGCGCTGGCCGGCCTCGGTCGGCGATACGCTGCGGGTCGTGCGTGTCAGCAGGCGCAACCCCAGGCGCGCTTCCAGGCCGCGAATGGTGTGGCTCAGCGCCGATTGGGACACTCCCAGTTTGCCGGCCGCCTTGGTAAAGCTGCGCTCCCTGGCCACGGCCAGGAAGGCGAGCAGGTCATTGGCATTTTCCCGCAACATTCATGAGTCCCCTTCATAGGTCTAACCTGATTCTAGCGGCTAATCATTGCAACGCGTAGACGGTAAATTGGTCCGGATTTCAATCAACTTATCGAGGACAGCCATGAAGCACCTTGCAGCTACCGCGCTCTCGCTCTCACTGATGGCCTTTGAGTCCCAGGCACAGGAGGCTCCGATGCTGACCGTCACTCCCAACGGTTCCCAACCCTCGGCCAAAGGTCCGGCCGACTACTTCACCGGCACCGTGCGCGTCGATGCGCCGTTTAAGGGCACCGCACCGGCGGCCGTCAGTGGCGCCACCGTGACCTTCGAACCCGGTGCGCGCACGGCCTGGCACACTCATCCGCTGGGACAGACGTTGATCGTCACTGCCGGCAGTGGCTGGGTCCAGGAAGCAGGCAAGCCGGCGCAATCGATCAAACCCGGCGACACGGTGTGGATCCCCCCGCATGTGAAGCATTGGCATGGGGCCACGGCGAAAACGGCCATGTCGCACATTGCCATTGCCGAGGTGCAGGACGGCCAGGTAGTGGAGTGGATGGAGCAGGTTGGGGAAGAGGAATATCCGCAGTTGTAGGAGCCTGCTTGCTGGCGATCGGTCTTGAACCATGTACCGCCCTGAAGACCGCATCGCCGGCAAGTCGGGCTCCTACCCAGGCATGGGCCATCAGATCATTGGCGGCAACTGGTCGATGATCTTGTCCAGGGTGATGGGGTAGTCGCGGACCCTGGCACCCGTCGCGTTGTAGATCGCATTCGCCACCGCCGCACTGACCCCGCACAGCCCCAGTTCACCGACGCCCTTGGCTTTCATGGGCGAGGACATCGGGTCCATTTCATCAAGGAAAATTACCTCCTGATGCGGGATGTCGGCGTGTACCGGCACCTCGTAGCCGGCCAGGTCGTGGTTGACGAAGAACCCCACTCGCTTGTCTACCGCCAACTCTTCCATCAACGCCGCGCCGACCCCCATGGTCATCGCGCCGATGACCTGGCTACGCGCTGAAGTCGGATTGAGGATGCGTCCTGCGGCGCACACCGCCAGCATGCGCCGCACGCGAGTTTCCCCCGTGGCGCTGTCCACCGCGACCTCGACGAAGTGCGCACCGAAGGTCGATTGCTGGTACTGCTTGCTCAGCTCGGCAAACTCGATCGAATCCTCGGCGACGATTTCACTGGCTTGTGCAGCGCTGCCCAGTGGCACGCTGTTGCCGGCAAAGCGTACCTGGCCATCGGCAAACACCGCTTCATCGGGGTTCATGTCCAGGCGCTGGGCGACCGCTTCGCGCAGTTTCACGCACGCCGCGTAGACCCCCGCGGTGGAGCAGTTGGCGCCGAACTGGCCGCCTGAACCGGCCGACACCGGAAAGCTCGAATCGCCCAGGCGTACCACCACTTTGTCCAGCGGCACGCCCATCATTTCTGCGGCCGTCTGGCCAATGATCGTGTAACTGCCGGTGCCGATGTCGGTCATGTCGGTTTCCACCGTGACGATCCCCTGATCATTCAGGCGCACTCGCGCCCCGGATTTCACCAGGGCATTATTGCGAAACGCGACCCTCACGCCCATGCCGATCAGCCAGCGCCCCTCGCGTTGAGTGCCGGGTTGCGCATGACGCTTGCTCCAGCCGAACTTTGCCGCACCGGTGCGCAGGCATTCGATCAACTGGCGGGTCGAATAGGGGCGCTTGGGATTGGTCGGATCGACCTGGGTGTCGTTGCGCACGCGAAACTCCACCGGGTCGAGCTTGAGCTGCTCGGCCATCTCGTCCATGGCAATTTCCAGGGCCATCAGCCCGGGCGTTTCCCCAGGGGCTCGCATGGCATTGCCTTCGGGCAGGTCCAGGTTCGACAGGCGCATGGTCACCAAACGGTTTTCCCCGGCATAGAGCAATTTGCTCGGCTGCGCGGCGCGTTCGACCTTGCCGCCGGGCAAGTCGCCGGACCAGCCTTCGTGGCCCATGGCGGTGATCTTGCCGTCGGCGGTGGCGCCAATACGAATGCGCTGGATGGTCGCCGGGCGGTGCGTGGAGTTGTTGAACATCATCGGCCGTGCCAGCGCGACTTTGACCGGCCTGCCGGACAGGCGCGCGCCCAATGCCGCGAGCACCGCGTCGCAGCGAATGAACAGTTTGCCGCCGAAGCCGCCACCAATGTAGGGCGATATCAGTCGCACCTTGTCCTTCGGGATGCCGAGGGTGGTGGCCAGGTCGGTGACGGACCAGTCGATCATCTGGTTGGAAGTCCACAGGGTCAGCTGATCGCCCTGCCAGGAAGCCATCGAGGCAAAGGGTTCCATCATGGCGTGGGCCTGGTCCGGGGTGGTGTAGGTCTGGTCCAGCTGTACCGGCGCAGCGGCAAAGGCTGCGGCGAAGTCGCCGTGGCTGACGTCGGCCATCTGGTCCTTGGCCTCGACCCCGGACTCGCGGGTGCTGGCGAGATCGAAAGCGCCCTCGGCGCTCACGTATTGCACCTTGACTCGCTCGGCAGCGGCGCGAGCCTGTTCGAAGGTTTCCGCAACGACCAGGGCAATCGCCTGGTGATAATGCTGAATCTGCGGCCCGCCGAGCAGCTTGGCGGTGTTGTATTTGCCGAGGCCGAGCTTGCCGGCATTTTCCGCCGTCACGATGGCGATTACCCCGGGCGCGGCCTGGGCATCGGCGAGGTCCATCGAGGCAATGCGACCCTTGGCAATGCCCGCGCCGACGGCCACCCCGTAGGCCTGGTTGGGCACGGCGGTATGGTGTTCGTAGGCGTAAGGTGCAAGGCCGGTGGTCTTCAGGGGACCTTCGATCCGGGTGGTGGGCTTGCCGACCACTTTCATCTGGTCGATGGGATTGGTTGTCGCGGGGGTATCGAATTTCATGCTTGGGCCCTCGCTTGCGCCATCACCGAGGCAAGCGTGCGCTCCACCAGTGTCAGTTTGAACGCGTTGTCATGGGTAGGGGTGGCACCGGCGAGCAGTTGTGCGCTGACGGCTTTGGCGCCTTGGCTCATCGCCGCCTCGGCTGCTTCGACTCGCCAGGGTTTGTGCGCAACACCACCCAGGGCAACTCGTCCGGAACCGTCGGCCTGAATCACCGCGGCCACCGAAACCAGGGCGAAGGCATAGGAGGCACGGTCACGTACCTTCTGGTAAATGTGCGTTCCGCCCAGGGGCGCCGGCAGTGTCACGGCGGTGATGAGTTCATGGGCGGCGAGGGCGGTTTCGATGTTGGGTGTATTGCCCGGCAGGCGATGAAAATCCGCCATCGGAATCACTCGCGTGCTGCCGTCGGGCCGCACCGTTTCCACCTGCGCATCAAGGGCGCGCATTGCCACTGCCATGTCGCTGGGGTGCGTGGCGATACAGGCTGCGCTGACGCCGAGGATGCCGAGCGGGCGACTGAACCCGCCAATGGCCGCACAACCGCTACCAGGCTGGCGTTTATTGCAGGCCTGATGAGTGTCGTAGAAATACGGACAGCGTGTGCGTTGCAGCAGGTTGCCTGCAGTGGTCGCCATGTTGCGCAACTGTCCGGAGGCCCCGGCCAGTAGAGCGCGGGACAGCAGGCCATAGTCCTGCCGGACCCGGGAATCGGCGGCGAGGTCGGTATTGCGCACCAGCGCGCCGATCCTCAGGCCGCCGTCGGACGTGGCTTCAATGCGGTCCAGGGCCAGGCCGTTGACGTCGATCAGGTGGGTCGGGACCTCGATGTCGAGTTTCATCAGGTCCAGCAGGTTGGTGCCGCCGGCAATGAACCTTGAGCCGTCAACCTGGGCGGCCAGTGCGGCGGCCTCGGCGGGGGACTTGGCGCGAAGATAGGTAAAGGGCCTCATGCGCTGGCCTCCGCCACTTCAGTGATGGCTTCGATGATGTTGGAGTACGCGCCGCAGCGGCAGATGTTGCCGCTCATGCGCTCCTGGAATTCACTGGCGATCAGTTGGGGCTTGTCAGTCAGGCTGGCGCTGACGTGGCTGGGAATGCCGTCGCGGATTTCCCCGAGCACCGCCACCGCCGAACAGATCTGCCCGGGAGTGCAGTAGCCGCACTGGTAGCCGTCATGCTTGATGAAAGCGGCCTGCATCGGGTGCAATTGGTCGGGGGTACCGAGGCCTTCGATGGTGGTGATGTTCGACCCTTCGTGCATCACCGCCAGGGTCAGGCACGAATTGACCCGCCGGCCATCGGCAAGCACCGTGCACGCACCGCACTGACCGTGGTCGCAACCTTTCTTGGTGCCGGTCAGCAGCAGGTGTTCGCGCAAGGTATCGAGCAAGGTGGTACGGGTATCGAGATCCAGGTTGCGCAACTGGCCGTTCACCGTCAGCGCCACCGTGGCCTTGATCGGTCGCGCCGCATTGGCCGCGCTGGCCTGGGCACAGATAAAGGGCGGCAATGCCAATGCCGTGGCCGAGACGGCGCCGACAATCAGGAATTTTCGTCTGGATATCGAAAGCGGGTCACGGTCGTCCATTGGTTCGATTCCTGTCATGGTTCGGCTTGGCCGATGATCGTCTGAAAGACTGACCCCCATAGTGGCAGAATGTTTTTGCGTATATCGGGCATAGAGTTATGCGCGCAGCTCATGAATTCGCGGCTGCCCACCTGACTTCCCCGCACCGCGTTATGATGAGCACCTTCAAGCGCCACCCAGACCCAGAGCCGCACATGCCCCAGATCAGCCATTTCAAAACACCATGCCCGGAGCATCTGACCAGTCAGATCCTGCAGCTGGTGGTCGACAACCTCACCGACATCAGCATGATTGCGATCCCGCCGAGCAACCTGCTGTACAACGTTTATCAGTACGCGATCGGCTATGAAGTGCATCTGTATCTGCAGGCGTTGAACGGCACCCAGGGCGTTGCCGTGGAGTTGCTGGTCGCCACCGATGACGATGACCCGGAGCAAGTCGTGGGTTTCCTGCTGTACCTGCCCATCCAGGACGACCCGGACGCGTGTGGCGTGGCGTACATGGCAGTGCAGGCCAATCATCGGCGGCAAGGGATCGCCCGGCGGATGTTGCGTGAGATGGTGGGGCGCTATCCCCACGCCGAACTGACGTGCGCGGTGGCCAAGGTGCCGTGGTTCGAATCCATGGGCTTCCAGGTGGTAGGCGTGCGCGGCACCCAGGTGCTGATGAACACCCGGGATCACAGCAGCGACGGGCTCATGGGCTTGCTGGACGTAGCGCCGATCTACAGCTCGCTGGAGGTGCGGCAGATTCATACTTACCTGCTGCAAAAGCACGGTAAGCGGGCGATGATCGATGCCGAAAAGCAGCGCGACCGACATCTGGATCAGCTGACGCACAAGGCCCACGAATTCGTGCGTGGGCGTGTCGTCTAAACGGGGATAACGCATGACCTGGTAGCAGCTGGCGAAACCTGTGGGAGCAAAGCTCGCTCGCGATGACGCCTGTCCATCCAATATCAATGTTAAATGTTATGCCGCCATCGCGAGCAAGCTTTGCTCCCACAACTGAGTCAACTGGTAAATCCGGTATATGCGGTTTATCAGGAAGGCCTCACCAGCAGGGTTTACGACTGCTTCGTCCGATCGCGGCCCGAACCGAACGCAGGCTTCGCCAGCTGCTACAAGGGTGGCGTCAGACGCAGGATGCTACAGGGCTGTTGGCAACCTCAACTCCGCGCACAGGCCGCCGCCTTCGCGGTTACTCAAGGTCAGTGAACCGCCCAGTGCCTGCGCCAGCTGTTGGGCGATTGCCAGGCCCAGGCCGGTGCCGCCGGTGCTGCGGTTGCGCGAGTTTTCTACTCGATAGAAGGGCTCGAGCACTTGGGCCAGCTCCTCCTCGGCGATGCCCGGGCCACGGTCCAGCACTTTGATCGATAAGGTGCCATCCGTCGGTGATTGCACCTGCAACTGCGCAGCGCCGGCGAACTTGAGGGCGTTGTCGGTCAGATTGACCAGCACCCGACGCAATGCGTGGGGCCGGGTGGTGATCACCGAGTGGCTCTTGCCTTCGAGGGACACCTCCTTGCCCATGTCCTGATAGTCAAACACCAGGCTGTCGAGGAATGAGTCGAGATTGGTCCGGCACACTTCCTCGGTGGCGCCATGCACGCTGCGCGCATAGGCAACGCCCTCGCGCACCAGGTGCTCGATCTCGCCCAGGTCGTTGCACAGTTTGTCCTTCTCGCTGGAGTCGTCCATGAATTCGGCGCGCAGCTTCATCCGGGTGATCGGGGTTTGCAGGTCATGGGAAATGGCGGCCAGTAGCTGCATGCGCTCTTTCAGGTACGCCGCAATTCGCGCCTGCATCGCGTTGAACGCCTTGGCCGCATGGGCGACTTCGGTGGGGCCTTTTTCGTCCAGATGCACCGGGCGAGCGTTCGGGTCGAGGGTTTCCACCGCTTCGGCAAGGCGGGTGAGGGGGCGGATGGCGATCCTCACGGCCAGCCAGGTGCACAGGATCAACAATGCCAATTGCCCCAGCAGAACCGCCGGTAACCACGGCGACAACGGCGCCATTGCCGGTCGGACGTCGATGGTCAGCGGGCTGCCATCGGTCAATTTCAAGTGCACCTGGAAATGCTTTCGGTCCCCCGGAATGTCGGTATAGGTCATCGGATAGTCTTTGCCGATGGCCGCCTTGATCGAGGTCATAGCCATTGGCGAATCGGTCAAGGCCACCCCAGGCGACCCTTGGCCGAGCAGATAACCGTAGTTGGGCCTGTTCAGCTGTTGCAGCCAGCTTGCGCGTTCATCCGCAGGCAGGCGGTCGAGGATGGCGATCGAGGTCGACACGTCGGTTTCCAGATTGCCGAGCATGGTGTTTTTCGCGCTTTCATAACGCTCGTAGTACTGCACGCCGAAGGACAGCGCCTGCGCCAGGATCAGCCCGACCAGGAAGATCAGCGACAGCCGCGAGGCGAGGGTGCGGGGCCAGCGCAGTGACAAACTCACGAGGGCGCCCCGATGATTTCAACCGCGAGGGAGAACACATAACCCTCGCTGCGCACGGTCTTGATGTACGCCGGCTCCCGCGCATCATCCAGCAGGCGCTGGCGCAAACGGCTCACCAGCAGATCGATGGAGCGATCGAACAGGTCGGCGTCGCGGCCCTGGGTGAGGTTCAGTAACTGGTCGCGGGTGAGCACCCGCTGGGGATGGTCGAGGAACACGCGCAGCAAGCGGTATTCGGCGCCACTGAGCGCGACCATGGTGCCATCTTCATCCAGCAGGTGCCTGGCCGAGGTGTCCAGGCGCCAGCGTCCGAAGGCCAGCAGGCGCCCGCTTTCGGTGACTATGAGATTAGGCGGGAGCATTCGCGTGCGGCGCAACACCGCGCTGATGCGGGCGAGCAGTTCGCGGGCGGCGAAGGGTTTGACCAGGTAATCGTCGGCGCCCATCTCCAGGCCAATGATGCGGTCGGTTTCGTCGCTGCGGGCGGTGAGCATCAATACCGGAGTGGCCTTGTGTTTGCCGGCGCGCAGCTCGCGGCACAGCAGCAGGCCATCGTCGCCCGGCATCATGATGTCCAGCACGATCAGGTCCACGGGAGTGGTTTCGAGGAATGCGCGCATTTGTCGGCCGTCGGCGACCACCGTGGTGCGCAGTCCGTTTTTTTTCAGGTAATTGCCGACCAGTTCGCGAATCTCGCGGTCATCGTCGACGATGAGAATGTGATCAACGTGTTCCATGGGCCGGGCCTCTATGAACGGGGGAATGTCGGGCAGTCTATCGAGCCTTCGCGCCGGCGACTCCTGCCCTTTGTATTGCAGTGTATCTGGCCTGTTGGCGGACACACGCAGACTCAAAAAGGATGATTTTCCGGGGTTTTGTATCGCTGTGTATCGGGAGGCGGTCCTGATACGTAACGATGAACCCGCGCCTGTTTACGACACAGAAGGGATACCTGGAGGGCTTTAAATGAGCTCCATCGAGGCCAACCCAAACCGCCTCGGCTCAATACCACGATTGACCCATTGAAGCCTTGAGGAACCGCCATGAACACCAAAGCCATCTACGCCGCCTGCCTGTTTGCCGCGCTGAACATCTGCACCCTGTCGGCTCGTGCCGAAGCCACGGTCAAGCCTGAAACCTACACCTACGGCACGCACCTGGACATCAAGAAAGTCCTCTCGATGACACAGGACGCCACGCCGTCCTGCGGAATCATCAACGCGCAGCTGACCTACCTCGATTCCCAGGACAACACCAAGGTCCTGGACTACCGCAAATTCGCCGACGGCTGCCAGGAAGACAACTGAGCCTGAAAGTTATGTCACCGCCACGCCACCATGCCTGTGTAGGAGTGAGCCTGCTCGCGATAGCGCACTTTCAGTCAACCCACGTTGAATGTTACGACGCCATCGCGAGCAAGCTCGCTCCTGCAAAGGGGCGTTGAACCGCTCATTATCTAGGTGATTCCCATGTTCCTCATCGCTTTCCTGGGCGGTATCCTCACCGTCCTCAGCCCGTGCATCCTCCCGGTCGTGCCATTCCTGTTCGCCGGAGTCGAGCGTAGCCGCCGCTCCATCCTGCTGACCCTCGGCGGCATGGTCCTGACCTTCGCCCTGGTCGCCAGCCTGGCGGTGGTCAGCAGCGAGTGGGTGGTGCAGGCCAATAACACCGGCCGCCACGTGGCCCTGATTGTCATGGCGCTGTTTGCCCTGTCGCTGATTTCCGCGCGCATTGGCGGCTGGCTGGCTCGGCCCTTCGTGCTGCTGGGCAATCGCCTCGATCCCGACACCCGTAAAATGTCCGGCCCATTGGGCTCCATCATGATCGGCGTGGCCACCGGCCTGCTGTGGGCACCCTGTGCCGGGCCGATCCTCGGGGTGATCCTCACTGGCGCCATGCTGCAAGGGGCGAATGCTGGCACCAGCCTGCTGCTGGTGGCTTATGGATTGGGCAGCGCGCTGTCGCTGGGTACCCTGATCTTCGCCGGGCGTGGCCTGGTCAACCGCCTCAAGGCCTCGATCCCGATCACCGGCTGGCTGCGCCGTGCTGCCGGCGTGACTGTACTGGCCGCCGCAGCGGTGATCTCTACCGGTGCCGACAAGACCCTGCTGGCCGGCACTTCGTCCGCAGGCATCAGCAGCGTCGAGAAAGGCCTGCTGGAAACCGTACCGAAGGTGCTCGACTACTTCGTCAGCAAGGTCAAGGCCGATACCCTGGATAACGCCCAGGGCGCCATGCCCTCGCTGGCCGGCGCGGTCCAATGGCTGAACTCCCCGGAGCTCAGCGGCGAATCCCTCAAAGGCAAAGTGGTGCTGGTGGATTTCTGGACCTACGACTGCATCAACTGCCAGCACACCCTGCCGTACGTGAAAGACTGGGCGAAGAAATACCAGAAGGATGGCCTGGTGGTGATCGGCGTGCACACCCCGGAATATGGCTTTGAACGCATCATCGACAACGTCAAGGATCAGGTGAAAAAGCTGGGCATCACCTACCCGGTGGCGATCGATAACAACTACGCAATCTGGCGCAATTTCGACAACCAGTACTGGCCTGCGCATTACCTGATTGATGCCAAGGGCCAGGTGCGCTACACCCACTTTGGCGAAGGCCGTTATGACACCCAGGAGCAAATGATTCAGCAGTTGCTCAAAGAGGCCAAGGCGTCAGGGGCATAATCGCGTAATCCCTGTAGGAGCTGCCGAAGGCTGCGATCTTTTGATCTTTGATCTTCTGATGTTTGGCATGGACGATACCCCCGAAAATCAAAAGATCGCAGCCTTCGGCAGCTCCTACCGGGTGTCAGGCTTACGGTCGTTGCTGCGCGGCCCCTGCCTGACACCGGCGCCAGGCCGCAGGCGGGGCGCCGAACTCGCGCCGGAAGGCGCGGCTGAAGGCGGTGTCCGTCTGGTACCCGACTTCCTCGGCAATGCGCGTCAACGAAGTATTGCTGCGGCTGAGCAGATTGGCCGCCAGCAGCATTCGCCACTGGGTCAGGTACTGCATCGGCGAGCTGCCAACCAATTGCTGGAAACGCTCAGCCAGCACTGACCTCGACGTACCGGCGGTGCGGGCCAGTTCTTCAAGCGTCCAGGCGTTCGCGGGGCTCTTGTGCAGGGCGTTCAGGGCGGCGCCGACAATCCGGTCGCCGACTCCCGCCAGCCACCCGGTGCGGCCTTCGCCGTGTTCATTCATGTACAGGCGCAGCACCTCGATGAACAGCACTTCCGCCAATTTTGCCAACACGCCTTCGCCACCAGGCCGGGGCGAGCGGGCTTCGGCCAAGGCGTAGCGCACGGACGACTCCAGCCAGATTCCGGAGTCCGAGCCGCGGACATTGACCCGCACGATGGCGGGTAGCCCGGTGAGCAGCATGCCCGCCAGCCGCGTATCGCACGCCAGGTAACCGCACACCAGGCGGGTGACGACGCCGCCTCCGCCGTAACTGAGTTGCCGCGGACGGCGCGCCAGCACCGCGTCCAGGCGCGCTCCCGTAGCAGGGGGCAGGCCCGGTGCCGAGCACATCCGATGGGCATCGCCCTGGGGAAATACCACCACATCGCCTGCGCTCAGCAGCAATGGCGGATCATCGCCGAGTTCGACGTAGCACTCGCCTTCGGTAATCAGGTGAAAGATCACCACTGGTTCGGCGCCAGGTTCCAGAAAGGGCGCGGCCGAGTCGGCGCTTGGCGACTGATAGCACCAGGGTGCAGTGAACCTGGCGTTGATAAAGATCGCGCCGACCAGGCGCACGACACGCAGGGTCTGGGACAGGGCGTCCATGGGGGTTTACCCGTGCAGGCGGGGGCTTTTTAAGTGTGGCCCGCCTGCCGCGCAATGCGCAATCTCCGGACGATCGGGCAGTCTTGCCCGACGATCGGGCAGGACGCCGCCCCGCTGCGGCGCGATAGTTTGTCTACAGGGCACAAGACCCTGTCACCCATAACAAGAATGAGAGGTTGTCATGCCTAAATTCGTCATTGAACGGGAGATAGCAGGTGCAGGAGCACTGTCGGAGCGGGATTTGAAAGCGGCGGCGCAGAAGTCCTGCCGGACCTTGCGTGATTTGCCCCAGGTGCAGTGGCAGCAGAGCTACGTCACCGGTGACAAGCTCTATTGCGTGTACATCGCACCGGATGCACAGCAGATCGAGGAGCACGCCAGGCTGAGCGGGTTTCCGGCCAACCGGATTTCCCAGGTGATGCACGTCATCGATCCCACCACGGCTGAATAAGCCAACTGCGTTCGTACCCGCAATGGAGCGGAATTCATGAGTACACCCATTGATCTCACTGCCTTGAAAAACCGCCAGATGGCCGCCTGGGCCAGTGGCGACTACGCCGTGATCGGCACTACCTTGCAAATCGTCGGTGAGCAGTTGGCCGAGGCCTGCGACCTGCTGTGCGACGAGCGCGTGCTGGACGTCGCCGCCGGTAATGGCAACGCAACGCTTGCGGCGGCCAGGCGTGGCTGCATCGTCACTTCCACCGACTACGTGGCGGCCCTGCTGGAGCGCGGCGAGGACCGCTCGCGGGCGGAGCGCCTGCAGGTGACCTTCCAGGTTGCCGATGCCGAGGCGCTGCCTTTTGAAGATGCGAGTTTTGATGCGGTGCTGTCGACCTTCGGCGTGATGTTCACCCCGGATCAATCGAAAGCCGCTGCGGAACTGGCCCGGGTTTGCCGCCCCGGAGGCCGCATCGGCCTGGCCAACTGGACGCCGGAAGGCTTTGTCGGCCAGGTGTTCAAGACCTTGGGCCGGCACATGCCGCCGCCACCGGGCGCGCAACCACCCTCACAGTGGGGCACCGAGGCCTGGCTGCATACGCACTTCGACGACCGTAACTTCCTGGTCCAGGTCACTCGTCGTACTTTCAATTTCCGTTATCGTTCGGCGTCGCATTTCATCGACACGTTCCGCAGCTGGTACGGCCCGGTCCACAAGGCGTTCGCGGCGCTGCCCCCCGATGGCGCCACGGCGCTGGAAGCGGATCTGACGGAGTTGTTGAATCGGATGAACAGGGCGGGAGAAAAATCGCTGGTGGTGCCGAGTGAGTACCTGGAGGTGGTCATCACCCGACGCTAGAAGCCCCCCCGTAGGAGCTGCCGCAGGCTGCGATCTTTTGATCCTGGCGATTGTAAAATCAAGATCAAAAGATCGCAGCCTGCGGCAGCTCCTACCTGGGGATAGTGTCCGTTCCACAAAGGGTTATTTATGCCGCGCCCCGTCGAACCACTCCAACGCCGTGCGCCAGATGCAGATCCCCAGGAAGTACGCCGACATCAGAAGCCACAGACCCATCACCAGCGGGTTGATCACCGGGTGGTTAACCACCAGCGACAAACTGCACAACAGCCAGATGGCTGTCACGGCAATGTTGATCGGCATGAACTTGCGCACGCGGAACGGGTGCAGGAACTTCATGCGGGTCACGGTCAGCAGTGCCAGGCCGATTACCGTGAGGAAGGTGATCCACGGCGAAGGCGCAATGATGTACAGGCACAACGCGACCACGTTCCAGGCAGCGGGAAAGCCCTGGAAGTAATTGTCCTTGCTCTTCATGTTGACGTTGCAGAAGCAGAACAGCGAAGAGACCAGGATCAGCGATACCGTGAGCAGCAGCGTGTAGTCCGGCAGCGGAATGTATCGATAGATAAAGAGTGCCGGAATGAACACATAGGTCAGGTAGTCGATGACCAAGTCGAGGATCGAACCATCGAAACTCGGCAGCACCGACTGCACATTGACCTTGCGCGCCAGCGCACCATCCAGGCCGTCGACGATCAGCGCGACGCCGAGCCACAGCAGGCAACTGGTCGGCCGGTTCTCCAGCAGGGCGAGGGTCGCGAGGAAGGCGGTGACCACGCCAGTGGCGGTAAAACCATGGGCGCCCCATGCTTTGAGCCTGGCGATGTGTAGGGTCGATATCACGGGGGCGTTCTCCAAAAAGTGAAGCAAGCCAGTCATCACCCTCGAGAGCGAGGGCGGCGGCAAACCGGTTCGGGTTGCAGGTATCGACCGAAAATCCGCGAATAAGGTTCACCGTCTGTAAATCTTAGCTGCGCCTGCGCAAATTACTTCGGCTAAATCCACGACTCAGCCGGCCGGGGCCCGGCAGCCCAACGGCGGTGGCAGATTGGCCGGCAGGTACTATTGTTTCCTGACCGTATTTCTTCCATCAATAAGGACGACGTCATGAACACCAGCGATCTGCTCGAACAACTGCTCAGGGGCCAAGCCTCGCAGCGAACGGGTGCCGCTTCCTCCCAGGGAGGCATCGGCGGTGATCTTGGCGGGTTGCTTGGTGGCCTGTTGGGGGGCGGTAGCGCCGGTTCCAGCATGGGCGGCGGGGGACTGGGAGGTTTGCTCGGTGGATTGCTCGGTGGCGGTTCAGCCTTGGGCGGGGCTCCCCAGGGTCGAGCCGGCCGCAGTGGCGGCATGAATTATGCGGCCCTGGCCTCGCTGGGGATGATGGCATTTCAGGCGTATCAGGCCTGGCAGCGCAATCAGGCGTCTGCGCCGCAGGACACTCCGCAAACCGCGAACCTTCTGGCCGGCCCGGAACTCGAAGAGCACAGCCACGCCATCCTGCGCGCACTGATCGCGGCGGCGAAGGCTGATGGCCGGATCGACGATAACGAAAAACACATGATCAGCAGCGAAATCGGCCGCCACACCGATGACCCGCAATTGCAGCAATGGCTGGATAACGAAGTGGCCCGGCCCTTGAGTGCCGCCGACGTGGCACAGTCAGCCACGGACCCAGGCATCGCTGCGGAAATGTACCTGGCGAGCGTGATGCTGGTGGACGACCAGCAAGATGCCGAACGCGCCTACCTGGACGAATTGGCAGCCGCCTTGAGCATCGATCCGCAGCTGCAAGTCCAGCTGGAACACCAGGCCAAAGGCACCGCCTGACCACTGGGCGCATGCTCGTCGGCAGACCCAACGCCGCCTGTAGGAGCCCGCTTGCTGGCGATCAAAACGCCGCGGTGTATCAGGTTGCTCCCACAGGCCACCCAAGCCCGTCTGTCCGGGCTTTTTTAACCCCGATTGAATTTTCTCCCCGGCTCATCGCTCTGCTGATGTAGAGACGTGTTGATTCAGCGTCCTGCCACTGGCCATAGACCGAGAGATGCGCCCATGACTGCCCTGACAAGACTTGAATCCCAGCCTGCCCGCGTAGAGTCGATTCCGACCGCCGGTAGCCTGAAGAATACCTACGCACAGCTGCTGCTCAACGTCGACCACGGCGAGCGCAAAAACCTTGCCCGGG
This sequence comes from Pseudomonas sp. RIT-562, assembly GCF_026241895.1. Lineage (GTDB taxonomy): Bacteria > Pseudomonadota > Gammaproteobacteria > Pseudomonadales > Pseudomonadaceae > Aquipseudomonas > Aquipseudomonas mandelii_F. The sequence goes on from NZ_JAPJIV010000030.1 coordinate 32,863, forward strand.
AGTTCCTGGCCGAGCAACTCGAACAGGCGCAAGAGCTGCCTGAAGAGATGCCCCGGGACGTGTCGGCCCTGCAGGGTTTCGTCGAACAGCATTGCACCCACGTGGCTCGCCAGTACGCCGATTACCTGCAACAGCGCAAGGACGGCGGCCCCCGGCAGTTTTTCAGCAACAAGGCTCACGCACTGTTCTTTCTGCAAGCGGTCGGCCCCACCAAACTGGTGGATGGTGCCTGGCTGTACGGCTTGCTGCGCCATTGGCGCGACCCGCGTTTCGACGGGCTGATCTGCACCTACCTGGAAGAGTTGGGCGACGGCAATCCGGCGCAGAACCACGTGGTGATATATCGCAAATTGCTCGCCGAGCACGGCCTGGATGATACCAGCGCGCTGCCCGATGACCGCTACTTGCAAGGTGCAATACAACTGGCGCTGGGCGAGTGCAGCGATGAGTTCATGCCGGAGGTGATCGGCTACAACCTCGGCTATGAACAATTGCCTCTGCACCTGCTGATCAGTGCCTACGAGCTGAGTGAATTGGGCATAGACCCTTACTATTTCACCCTGCACGTCACCATCGACAATGCCAGCACCGGCCATGCGCAAAAAGCCGTGCAGTCGGTGCTGCAGTTGCTGCCGCTGGAAGGTGATCGCGAGGAATTTTTGCGCCGCGTCGCTGCCGGTTATCGACTCAACGATCTGGGGCAGGGCAGTCGCGCGATCATCGAGTCGTTCGACCTTGAGGAAGAACTGCTGGGCATGCTCGAACGCAAGCGTCCGTTCGGGCAGCACATGCATTCGGACTATTGCCGCTTCGAAGGCCAGACGGTTAATCAATGGTTGTCCTCACCCGAGCAACTGCCAGGCTTCCTCAGCGCCATGGAAAACAAGGGCTGGATCAAGCGGCACCAGGACCCCCAGGCCAGTCGCTTCTGGCAGCTGATTGTGGGCGATGGGGCGGCCATGTTCGGCGTGTTCAGCCCTTATGAAAAACAATTGCTGCACGACTGGATCGCCGGGGACTGGACGCCCGAGCGCGCCAAACCTGCGCATCGCCGGGTTGTCAGCAGCGCCAAGGTGCCCGAGCTGCCCGTCAGCGACCCTGACGTCCAGACCCTGCAAGCGTCGCTCGCCGGGCTGGATCCCCATGCGCAGATGGCGGTGTTGATCCCGTGGTTGTCAGCCCACCGTCATTCGCACCCTGCGGGCCTGCTGGCCACGCGGCGCTACATCGAACTCAAATCCAGTCTGCGTTAAGGGAGCGGCACATGAATCAGGAAGAACGACTGGACGCCGACGAGCTGGCGTTGCTGCAGCTGGGACGCCGTCTGCAGGCGGATGGTTATCGCTTTATCACGCCTACTCCACTGACTCACCAACGGGTGCTCGACCGCAGCGCGGCAAGCCCCGCCAAGAACCTGCGGGATGTCTACGGTTGGTCGCGCACGTTCGAGCCGGGGTTGCTGCCGGGCGATGAACAGCGCCAGTTGCAGCAGGCTGGCGTTCTGGTCGAGAGCGCTGGCCGGCTGAAGAGTCGCGTGCGCTGGTCAAGCCTGGACGGCCTGCTGTTCGCGCACTCGGGGTTTCCCACCGAAGCGGCAGATTCAGTGTTTTTCGGCCCCGACAGCTACCGTTTCGCGCATTTGATTCACAGCCACTTGCAGCACTGTTTTGCGCCCATCCGCCGTGCGGTGGATATCGGCTGCGGTGCCGGCGTCGGCGCAATCGTAATTGCCCGGGCGCGCCGTGAGGCCGAAGTGCTGGCGGTGGATATCAACCCAGCGGCGCTGCGCCTGACGGCGGTCAATGCCGCCTTGGCCGAAGTGGCCAACGTCACCGTGGAGACCAGTGATGTGCTGCAGGACGTCGACGGCCTGTTTGATCTGATCGTCGCCAACCCGCCGTACATGGCCGACCCAACCGAGCGCGCCTACCGCCATGGCGGAGGCGAGTTCGGCGAACAGTTGTCGGTGCGCATCGTCGAGCAGGCCCTCAACCGTCTGGCGCCTGGCGGCTCGCTGGTGCTCTACACCGGAGTGGCGATGGTCGAAGGCCGCGACCCATTCCTGGAGGCGCTGACGCCGCGCCTGGCCTCGCCCTTGCTGGCCTGGACGTATCGCGAGATCGATCCCGATGTGTTTGGCGAAGAACTGCTGACTCCCGGCTATCAGCGGGTCGAGCGGATCGCGGTGGTGGCGCTGATCGTCACGCGTAGCGGTCCCGGCATTGGGGGCAGTGTTGCAACAGCAATAGGGGCGTGAGCCATGGGCAAGAATCTCGATGATTACAATCGCATGCGCGATTTCTCCGCGACCTCGGAGCCTGCGGCGAAGCGCCCCGGCAAAAAGACCGCGAAGGACCATGCCTTGCAGTTCTGCATCCAGAAGCATGACGCTTCGCGCCTGCACTACGACTTCCGCCTCGAGCTCAATGGCGCCCTGAAGAGCTGGGCGGTGCCCAAGGGCCCGTCGTTGGACCCGAAGGTCAAGCGCCTGGCAGTACACGTCGAGGATCACCCAATTGATTACGCGACCTTCGAGGGCAGTATTCCCGAAGGGCATTACGGGGCGGGCGATGTCATCGTCTGGGATCGTGGAGTGTGGATTCCCCAGGAGGATCCGGCCGCAGCGTACGCCAAGGGCAAGCTCAAGTTCGAACTGCAGGGCGAGAAGCTCGGCGGCCTGTGGAACCTGGTGCGTACGCACATGCCGGGCAAGCAGGAGCAATGGTTCCTGATCAAGCATCAGGACAGCGCGGCCAAGCCCGAGAGCGATTACGACGTGGTGGTCGCCGAGCCCGACAGCGTGCTCAGCGACCGTACCATCCTGCCGAAAAAAGCCAAGGCAGCCGCCAAGCCCAAAGCCGTCAAGAAGCCTGCCCCCAAGGTCGCGCCGCAAGGCCGTTCGGCCAAGCTGACCGGGGCGCACAAGGCCAAGCTCCCAGAGCTGATCAAGCCGGAGCTGGCGACCCTGGTGGAAAAAGCCCCGGACGGCGAATGGAGCTACGAGATCAAGTTCGACGGCTACCGGATCATGGCGCGCATCGACCATGGCGAGGTCAAGCTGTTCACCCGCAACGGGCACGACTGGACCCACAAGCTACCGGCCCAGGCCAAGGCGCTGGCGGCTCTGGATCTCGAATCGGCCTGGCTCGACGGCGAGATGGTGGTGGCCAACGAGCAGGGGGTGCCGGATTTCCAGGCCCTGCAAAATGCTTTCGAAGAGGGCAGCAGTAGCAAGATTCTTTACTACCTGTTCGACATGCCGTATCTCAACGGCGTCGACCTGCGTGAAGTACCGGTGGAAGAACGCCGGGTGGCCTTGGCCACGGTTCTCAGAACCCACGAAGATCCGTTGCTGCGGTTCTCCGACTCATTCAGCGAAGCCCCGGATGCCTTGCTGACCAGCGCCTGCCAGATGCAGATGGAGGGGTTGATCGGCAAGCGCCTGGGCTCGCCTTATGTGTCACGGCGCAGCGGTGACTGGATCAAGCTCAAGTGCAAGCATCGGCAGGAATTTGTGGTGGTGGGTTACACCGATCCCAAGGGTTCACGCAGCGCGTTTGGTGCGTTGCTGCTGGGGCTGCATGATCGCGATAGCGGCCAATTGCGCTACGCCGGCAAAGTCGGCACCGGCTTCAACGAAACGACATTGAAGACTATCTACGAGCAATTGCTGCCGTTGAAGGCGAAAAAGGCCTCGGTGGCCAACCCGCCCACGGGTTTTGACGCCAAGGGCGTGCACTGGCTAAAGCCGGTGTTGCTGGCGGAAATCGCCTTCGCCGAGATGACCAAGGACGGCTCCGTGCGACATGCGGTGTTCCATGGCTTGCGTGATGACAAGCCCGCCAAAGACATTACTGAGGAGCGGCCTGCCGTGGCGAAAAAAAGCGCTGCATCTGCACCAGCGACTAAAAAATCTGCGACTAAAAAACCGGCCAGCAACAAGGCGGCCGCTGAAAAAGCCGCGCCGGCGCCCTCCCAGGCGGGACTGGCCGCGGGCAAGGTGCGCATCACCCATCCAGAGCGCGTGATCGATGCCAGCAGCGGCACGACCAAGATGCAACTGGCCGAGTATTACGCCCGGGTCGCGGAATTTATCCTGCCCGAGCTCAAGGATCGCCCGGTCGCCCTGGTGCGCGCCCCGGATGGCATCGCCGGCGAGCTGTTTTTCCAGAAAAACGCCGAGCGCCTGGCCATCCCCGGCATTACCACGATGGACAAGGACGTGACCGGGCAGCCGGTGATGATCATCAACAACGCCGAAGCGCTGATCGGCGCAGTGCAGATGAGCACCGTGGAGTTGCACACCTGGAACGCCACGTCGGACAAGCTGGACAAGCCTGACCGCTTCGTCCTCGATCTCGACCCGGACCCGGCGCTGCCGTGGAAAAGCATGGTCGAGGCGACTCAACTGACCCTGTCGGTGCTGGATGAACTGGGGCTCACGGCATTCCTCAAGACCAGCGGCGGCAAAGGGATTCACGTGGTGGTGCCGTTGACTCGCAAGCTTGGCTGGGATGAGGTGAAAGACTTCAGTCACGCGATTGTCAGCCACATGGCCAAGTTGCTCCCGGAACGCTTTTCCGCAGTCTCGGGGCCAAAAAACCGCGTGGGCAAGATCTTTATCGACTACCTGCGCAACGGGCTGGGCGCGACGACCATTTGCGCCTACGCGGCGCGCACCCGTGAAGGATTGCCGGTGTCAGTGCCGATTTTTCGCGAGGAAGTCGCAGAGTTGAAGGGCGGTAATCAGTGGAACGTCAACAACGTGCATGAGCGCCTGGCCGAAGTAGGTCATGAACCCTGGGCAGGGCTCAAGAAAACCCGCCAGACCATCACAGCCGACATGCGCCGTCGGGTCGGCATGAAAAAATAGGCGCCATCAGGCATCCCGCAGCAAGTCACTGGCGTTGAGCAGTTCGTAAGCTACTTGCGGATGCTTCTCCAGCCCGCGCCGAATGGCTGCCGGGATCGATGCGCGGGTCTTGCGGCACAGGCCTGGCAAATCGGCGATGGAGATGGCGATGCCGCGCATGGTGCGCACCTCGTTGAACCCGGGCGCGATATCGACGCGAATGCCCAGTTGTTCGTGCATCCGCCGTTGCAGGCGTTCCAGGTCGCTCAGGCTCTGCAGGTTCTCCAGGCGTTCGAGCAGGCGCTTTTCTTCGGCACGCGTCAGCAGCAGGATGCGCACATCTGCGCCGGGCGTTTCCAACAGCGGGTCGCGCCCGCAATCGCAGGCACCGGGAGGGCAGGGTTGGCGCAACGTAGGCAGGTTGGTCATGGTGACCAATCATAGAGTGCTACGAGGGACTTTGCCCAGAGGGTCATCCACGCGGCGTGCAGGGCAGGCGCTGACAATTTAGCGATGGCGGTGGTGAATGTTCCACCGCCATCGCTGGCAAGCCTGCTTCTACTTCAACACCAGCAACCGCGAAACCCCGTCCTCGGTTTCAATGCCGTGGGTATCGTGGGTGAAGCCCGGGAAGGATTTGTCGAAGTTTTCCAGCGCCTTCAGATACGCCAGCAAAGGCCCATCGGCAGGTCCTGCGTTCTCGCCCGGCATCAACAGCGGAATGCCTGGTGGATAAGGCACGATCCCGGTCGCGACAACGCGGCCGGCAGCTTCTTCCAACGTCACCAGTTCGACTTCGTTCCTCACCAGCTTCTCGTAGGCTTCCACTGGGCTGAACTCGGCCTGGGGCAGCATGCCGAAGGCCTGGGCCATGGTGGAAGTGGTCTTGTTCTTCTTCATGGCAGCGAAAATGTCGTCGGCCAGGTCCTTCAGGCCCACGCCGGCATAGCGCTGCTGGTTCGCGGCCAGCAGGTCTGGCAGGCACAACTCCAACTCGACGTTGTCGTCATAGTCGCGCTTGAAGTCGAGCAGGGCGTTGACCAGCGTGCCCCATTTGCCTTTGGTAATGCCGATGGAGAACAGGAACAGAATGGTGAAGTCGGTGGTTTTCTCGACCACGATGCCCTGGCGACCGAGGTACGCCGTGAGCACGCAAGCGGGAATGCCGGACTCCAGCAAATTGCCGTCGTCACCCATACCCGGGCTTAGCACCGAGACCTTGATCGGGTCGAGCATGCAGTAGCCGTCTTCGATGTCGCCAAAGCCGTGCCACACCTCGTTAGGATGCAGGACCCAGCAGTTCGGCTCGCTCTTGAGCAGTACAGGGTCGACTTCGTGGAATGGCACCGCTGCGGCGCCGACTTGCACGGTCGGTGGCTGCCAGCAGGTGAAGAACCACTGGTCATTGGCAGCCATCTCATGGTGCATGCGCGAGATGACCTGGCGGAAGCTGATCGCTTCTTCGATGGATTCAGTGGTGAGGATTTGCCCGCTGGGCGCTTCCATCATCGCTGAGCTGACATCGCAGGAAGCCATGATCGCGTAGTTCGGCGAGGTCGACGCGTGCATCATGAACGATTCATTGAAGCGCGCGTGGGGGATCGGATTACGCCCATTGCGCACGTGAATCATCGAGGCCTGGGAGAGGGCGGCGAGCAATTTGTGGGTGGAGTGCGTGGCGAATACGGTCGGCCGGGATTCGTCGTGATCTTCCGGGGCGCCATGCATCGCAAAGCGTTCACGGTACAGCGGATTGAACCGCGCGTAGGCGTACCAGGCCTCGTCGAAATGCAGGCGGTCGACACTTTCCCCCAGCAGCTTTTCAACCCGGCTGACGTTATAGGTCAGGCCATCGTAGGTAGAGTTGGTGATGATGGCGTGGACCGGCGTCGGATCGATGCCTTCCTTGACCAGCGGGTTATTGGCAATCGCCGCCTTGACGCCCTCGGCGCTCAACGTTTGCGGGAGGATCGGGCCGATGATGCCGTAACGGTTGCGGGTCGGCACCAGGTAGGTCGGAATGGCCCCCGACAGGGTCATCGCGTGTTCGGCGGACTTGTGGCAATTGCGGTCGCACAGCGCAATCTGATCGCGGGTGACGCTGGCCATCAGAATGACGCGGTTGGACATCGACGAGCCGTTGGTCACGTAATAGGTGCGGTGGGCGCCGAACACCTTGGCGGCGTAGCGCTCGCCCTGGCCGATCGGGCCGCTGTGATCGAGCAGCGAACCGAGCTCGCCGACCGAAATCGACAGGTCGGAGCGCAGCAGGTTCTCCCCGAAAAACTCGTAGAACGCGCGTCCCGCGGTGCTTTTCAGGAAGGCGGTGCCACCGGCATGGCCAGGGGTGTGCCACGAATACTCGTAAGAGCGCGAGAACTTGACCAGCGCGCCGAACATCGGCGGCAGGGCAGCCTGACGGTAGCGCTCAATGGCTGCCATGATGCGGCCGCTGAGGAAACGGCTGGTGTCTTCGGGCAGCCAGATGAAGTCATCGGCATGTTGCATGACCACTAGCGGAATGCTCGATGCGGTGCTGCGGTCGCTGATCAGGAATACCGGCACGCGAGTGTTGCGCTCGCGCAGGGTGGTCAGCAGCTTGATGCACTCCTGATGGCCTTCACTCTCGTCCATCTCCCAGCTGAGCAATACGCACTGGATGGCCGAGTCCGAACGCAGGATCGACGTCGCGTCGCTCAGGCTTTCCGACATCAGCACGCTGATGGAGCGTTGTTCCACGTCATGGATCAGTTGATCCAGGGCACGACCGAAGACGGTGCGTTTGTCCGGGGGAGAGCCTACGACCAGCGTGAGCATTCCCAGCGAATGTTTATATTCCGTCATGATCTAACCTCCACAGGTACAGCATTCAAGTGATTCACCGGCACCGGTTCGCCCGTAATGTGCCGGGCGCTGACCGTCTGTGTCGGCACGCTATTGTTGTGCGCTTCGAGCGCGATGAGGCGGTTGTTGACGAAGCTGAACAGGGTGTAGCCGAAGATCGTCGCAACGCCGCCGAGCATCAGTGCCTGCTCGCCGGAACTGTACAGCGCCAGATAGCTATAGGCCGTGGCGACCCAGGCAATGATGTTGGTAACCAGTGCCTTGCCTGCCGGTACGTTGCTGACCTTCTGGATCGTCATCAGTGCTGCCATGGACAGGATGTACGGGATCAGGTTGGTGACTACCGCCAGGTTGACCAGGATGTCGAACTGCTTGCTCAGGTCCGGGCTGATGGTCAGGAAACCGATCGCAGTCTGGATCGCCAGCAGGATCAACATGCCGACAATCGGCGTGCCTGATTTGGTGGCCTTGGCGAAGATCGGCAGGAAGTAACCGGTGTCTGCCGAGCTCTTGAACACCTGGGCAATGGTGAACTGCCAGCCCAGCAACGAGCCAATGCAGGCCAGGATCATCGCCGCCATGACGATGTTACCGATCATTGGGGTGAACATCTTGGCGAAGACCAGCCCGAAAGGGGCGGTGGAGGAGGCCAGTTCCGGGTTGCCGACGATGCCGGCGATCACGTTGGTGGAAACGATGTAGATCACCGCAGCGCCCAGGGTGCCGCCAAGTACGGCGATGGGTACGTTCTTCTCTGGGTTTTCCACGGCGTCGGTGTTGGCGCACGCCGATTCCAGGCCCAGGAATGCCCACAGGGTGATCGCTACAGAAGCCCCTGCCGCTTCCAGATAGCCCATGTTGTGCGGGTTCCATCCCGCCGCATAAACACTACTGTCGAACCAGAACCAGCCGATGGTGGATACCAGTACCACAGGCGCGATAACGCCCCACACGGTGACCGATCCGATCTTGCCGGTGATCCGCGCGCCGCCGAAGTTGGCAAAGGTGGTGATCCACAGCAGGGCGATGGTCGCCAGGCCGACTTGCAATGAATCGAGTTTGACGTCGAACAACGTCTGTATATAGCCGACCGCCGTGATACTGATCGCCACGTTGGCAATCAGCAGCGACACGCCGTAGGTGTAGTTGGTCAGGTAGTTGCCGGCCTTGCCGAAGGTGTATTCAGCGTAGCCGCCCATGCCGCCCGTCTTTCGACTGAGCATCCCGCAGCGCGCAAAGGCATACGCCAAAGCGAGGGAACCGGTGGCTGTGATCAGCCAGGAGAGGATTGAAATCCCGCCGACTTCGGCGAGTTTGGTTGGCAACAATATGATGCCGGAGCCCAACATGTTGACGGCCGTCAACATCGTCAGTTGCCCCACCGTCATTTTCTTTGCGACTGACATTCCGTTGCCTCACTTTCAGAACATTGGGAGTATTAGCTATAGCTAAGTTTTTGAATGTAGCAAGAAATGTCCAAGCTGTATCGAGAATTATTCTCGTGTACAGATAAGGCATTTTACTGGCCCCGCAAACCGCAACATTTGATCAAAATCAATGGAATTACAGATTGTTAGGATCGAATGTAAATGCGCAATGTGATGATCGCGTTAATGTCGTGCGGGCTGGCCAGCGTCGCAACGATGGCCGAAGCCAAGGAATTGAAGACGAATGATCGTTATATGTGCAGCTGGGGCGCGGGGACTGCGGCGAAGGCCCAAGAGCTGAAATTGGCCGGGGTTTCCCTGTACGCGGCGCGGCAGAAGCTGCAGACCTATAAATTCACCAAGCCCTGGATGCGCATGATGGCCATGGGCATCACCGAACAGACCTACGACAGCCCGTCTCGAATCAAACCGGCAGCGATCCGCCAGGGTTTTTATGACGATTGTGTACGGTACAAACTGGCGCGCCGGTGAATACGATTCTTGAAACCGCATGGACCCCTGTAGGAGCTGTCGAGTGAAACGAGGCTGCGATCTTTGATCCTGACAATCAAAAAATCGCAGCCTGCGGCAGCTCCTACAGGGTCAGGGCCATCCACGGGATTTGTGCAGCGCCGCAGAATCAATGTTCTCAACCGTCTCCTATACTGACCCGTCCAGCAGTTTCCCTACCCTTCACAGCGAGGAGAACGCACATGACCATCCGTATTGGCGACGAAGCACCGGATTTCACCGTCGAGAGCACCGAAGGCACGCTGCACTTTCATGAATGGATCGGCGACCAGTGGGCCATCCTGTTTTCCCATCCCAAGGACTTCACCCCGGTGTGCACCACCGAACTGGGCTACATGGCCGGGCTCAAGCCCGAGTTCGACAAGCGCAATACCAAGATCGTCGGGCTCAGCGTCGATCCGGTCGGCAACCATCAAAGCTGGGCCAAGGACATCGAGGAAACCCAGGGCCACGCCGTCAACTACCCAATGATCGGCGACGAGAACCTGGTGGTGGCCAAGCTCTACGACATGATCCACCCCAACGCCAGCGGCGGCGCGCGCACGGCCGTGGACAACGCCACCGTGCGCTCGGTGTTTATCATTGGCCCGGACAAGAAGATCAAGGCGATGCTGATCTACCCGATGAGCGCCGGGCGCAACTTTGATGAAGTGCTGCGACTGCTCGATGCCATCCAGCTCAACGCCAAGCACACCGTGGCCACTCCGGTGAACTGGCGCCCGGGGCAGGACGTGATCATTCCGACCTCGGTGTCGGATGAAGACGCGAAGAAGAAATATCCGGACGGTTTCAAAACGGTGAAACCTTACCTGCGCACGGTGGCGCAACCCAAGTAGGTCAGTTGCTCATCCCGTCTTCAATGGCGATGCCTTGCGCTCGCATCGCCTTGATCAACTCGGCGCGGGTGCCCGGCAGATTGAGCATGGTGGCGGCACGCAGCTGCGTGACTTCTTCGGCGCTGTACGGCTGGTAATGGGCGGGCATGCTTTTGCCGGCCATGCCGTCTTCGCGCAGCAGCCAGTTGAGCAGGTCGGCCAGTTGCGCGTTGTTCAGCGCCGACTGGGACATGCCCGGTACTCGCACAAGAAACTCGCGACCACCCGGCACCTTGAGAAAATTGCCGACGAACCCGGTCATGCGTGGCGTGTCGTTGGCGGGGGAGCCCATGCCGTTGCCCAGGTGACAACCGGCGCATTGCAGCTGGTAATTGACTGCGACGCTGTAGCCGGCTTCGGCGATCGGTTTCTGCAATTCTTCATTGCCTGGCGCATGCCGTTGCGCCGGGTTGGGAATGGCCCGCGCATGGGCGAGCGGGGCGGTCATGGCGCAGACGAGGCCGAGGATGAGCAGTTTGTGCATCAACAAATACCTCTGCGAAAGTCACGGTTGTTTTAAGTACCTGCGGAGTCGCGGCTGTTTATGTAGCAACTGGCGAAGGAGTGGGAGCAAAGCTTGCTCGCGATTGCGGAGGGCCAGTCACCATCAATTTGAATGTCGGCCCCCAATAGCGAGCAAGCTTTGCTCCCACGCTCCGCCAGCTGCTACAAGGGATCGCGTCGGTTGGGTGAGCAACCGACGGGTTCCTGCGCGTTAAACGGCGACGCCGCGGATGATCGAAACCGTGCAGTGATAGATGTGCGATTTGGCAGCCAGGCACCAGTTCACGTCATTGTTGTTGAACGGGCGGTAGGCCGGTTCTTCACTGTCGTTGCGGGTGCAGGCGCATTGCGCGCAGCTTTGTTTACCGCAGCAGTCGTTGTACGAAATGATGTAGTCCTTGTTGTCGGCCGGGTTGCGGCATGTGCCGATCCAGGTCACTTGCGAGGCTTCGGTGCCCGGTGGGCAGGACGTCACCGAACCGCCACAGCAGCTGCACAGGAAGCCGTCGATGGAACAGTAGCGCCAGTAGTCGCAGCTGTTCGGGTCCCCCGGATCGCCGGCTTTGGGGTTATCGGCGGCCAGTGCCTTGCTGGTGCGGTCCAGCGGCAGCAGCAAGGGCAACGCGGCACCGGCAACCATCAGCGAGCCCATGCGCGCCAGCAGTTTGCGTCGCGAAGTGGTATCGGCGACGCGCCGGGAAGAGCGTTCGAACAACAGATCCAGCAATTTCATATCAGTCTCCCTGGCTTATCAGTGGCTATGGCTGTGGTCATGCGCGTGAGGGTGCGGCTGGCTGTTCAGGTACTCCTGCAGCGTCGCGCTTTTCAGGTGCTCGACCTCGAACAGGCTGTCCAGGTGCTCGCGGGAATTGACCAGGCCTTTGGCGCGCAGGGTGCCGGTCTTGTCGATCAGCGCGGCGTAGGGCAGCTTGCCGATCTGGTAGGTCATGCCAACTTCCGGTCCGACCACGTAGGTGACGTCGTCGAGTTTGTGTTCGCGGATCAGCGCCTGCTGCGCGTCCATGTCGCCGTCACTGATAAACACCACATCCAGGCGATCCGCCTGTTCCTTGGCAATTGACTTGATCGCCGGCAGCAGCGACTTGCAGATCGGGCAGGTCGGCGAGAGGAAAAACAGCAGCTGGGATTTCTCCCCGGCATATCCGAAGTTCACCGGACGACCCTTGCGGTCGGACGCGGTAACTTGCGGCGCGGGTTCGTTCACGGCCACGCCTTTATCGACCATCAGTGCGCCGGCCGGGGCGATGCGCCCGTGCAGCACGCCAATCTGACGAACCAGGCCCATCACGGCGAACGCCAGGGCCAAGAGCAAAATCCAGAGCAACGCGTTGGAAACGATTAAGCCGTCCATTGATCACCTACCAATCAGTTTGAGCAGAAGAGGGGAGTTCGCCAGCAAGCCATCGGCTGCGGCGTAAATCAGCAGCGCCACGGCGCTGGCGGCGATGGTCACAAAGCCGTCGAATAGATGCAGGTCACGGGCAATCGGCGCCAGGCTGGCAAGCAGCGCCAGGCCGATGAGCACGCTGTTGCGCAGCAGCAGTACCGGGCGCAACGGTTGCGCCTGGTCCGGGCCGGCGCAGCCACAGTCGATGTCACGCCGACCACGCCACAAGTTGATGCCGATCGCGCTGGCGTACAGTGCGATCAAGCCAGCGGCAGTCAGCGCGGCCCACGAACGGCTGAATGGCACCAGCAACGCGAAGGCAATTGCCAGTTCCAGTAGCGGAGTCACCCGGCCCAGCGGACGCACCAGGGCGTCGGGCAGCAACTGGTAATCCGCCAGCTGTCTGGCAAACCGTGCCGGCGCGCGCAACTTGTGGCTGGCGGCGCTGGCCAGCAGCACGGCGATGGCCAGGGCGCTGGCAATGATGAAGATCGGATCGATAGACATGGCCGAACCTCGTTAGTAGCTCATGACCTGGGTCGCGGTTTTCGCGACCTTGGCCATGCTGCCGGTGAGCTTGTTGGTCTTGAGGTCGAAGATCTGCAAGCCGCCTTCCACATCAGTGCCAAGCAGCAGCGGATTGTCGTCGCCGGTCGCCTGCATGCTCCACACCGGAACCGGTGCTTGCAGGGTGGCGATTTTCTTGTGGGTTTTCAGATCGAAGGCCCAGATCAGTGGGCTGGGGTCTTCCCACTTCATCGGCTCATGGGCGTCGTGCATCAGCACGTACAGGCGATTCAATTTCGGCGCGACCGCCATCAGCTGCCAGCCACCCGGCGCCCAGCCGGCCTGCTTTTCCGCGTCGCTGGTGAGCGACCAGGACGGCAGGATTTTTGGCACATCGGCGGCAAAGTCCACTGGGCGTACGGTGCCGGTGGTGGTGGTGAAGTAGTAGGTATCGCCGACATTCACTGCGCGCTCCACCAGCTTCTCCGCATTCGGGTCGAAGAACGGCGTGCGGCTGCGGGCGGTTTCCAGGCCCTGATCATTCAGGGTGACGACCTGCAAGGTGCCGTCGCCGCACAGCGAGGCGAAGCGGCGATTGCCCACCGGGTAATTGAGCACGCAGCCAGGGATGGCGATCTCCGAGGTGACGGCCTTGGCCTGGGTGTCGACCACCGTCACCGAGGTCGACGGGGTGAAGTTGTAGACGTAGACGAAGCGATCATCGCCGCTGGTCTTCAGGCCGTAGCGCTGGGTCAGCGACTCGGCGCGCTTGGTTGGAATCAACAACTCCCAGGCCGGCGACAGGGTCGAGCTGTCCCAGGCGGTCAGCACATCGGTGCGGGTGCCGCGGGTGCCACGGGAATAGAAGATGTCGGCGCTGTAGAGGGTTTTCTGGTCGTGGCTGAGCGTCGAGGGCGCGGCGAAACCGGTCGGCACCATGCCGAGGATGCGTTTTTTATCGGGGTCGACCACGGTGACGCGGCCCGCCACGAAACTCTCGAATTCGACATCGACAACGAACGTGCGGTGGGCTTCCGGTGGGAAGGCCAGAACGGTCTGGCCGATCGTATCAGCGGGCAGGTCCGCGCTGGCATGGTTCAAACCGAGTACTAGCAGGCTCAGACTCAGCGCTGACTGTACGGTGATCCTGGTGGCTCGCATTAGGGGCAACTCCCTGAATTATTGTTCACGCGAATCGCGGGTGCAGAGGCAGATTTTTGCAGTTCGATTCTGCCTTGCCGGGCAAACCGGAGAATTGCTGTGGCTGCCAAGTGGTTGTGTGTCTGTGCCAGTCATTGGCAAATGCTTGCCGAACGAGTAAAAATTCCCCGGCACAAAGGTTTTTGACTACTTGTGCCTGGCGTTTCCGCTCGTCTGGTAGTGGCGCTTGCACCGTAAACAACGCTGGCAAGCCGCCGCTGGAGCCTGAAGAATGGCGAGCCGGTGGCAGTCAAGGGAGGGGCGCAGCCAGGTGCGTACATTTGCCGAACCGCTCGACGAAGCGGTCGAAAAATAAAAAAACACGTGAGGCTTTGCAGTGATGATGAGTTCTTCGACGGTTCGCAATGAGGCGTTCGAACAATGGCTGAGCCAGGTTAATCAGGCCTGCGGACGTTTTGATGCGCGGGCGCTGGACAGCGATTTTTATGGTGAGCTGGCGGAGTTTCGCAGCGGCGCCATCAACCTGAGTGTCGCCGACATGGCGCACGTGCACCTGTATCGCACCAGCAAGGACGTCAGCGTCAGCAGCGACGGGCATTACTACGCGGTGTTCCAGATGCGCGGCAGCTCGCAGCTGGAGCAGGGCGACAATCGTGCGCTGCTCGGCATGGGCGACATTGCCCTGATCGACGCGAGCCGCCCAAGCGACATGACCTATCACGAAGACTCCCGGCAGTTGTCATTGATCCTGCCGCGCCAGGTGGTGGAGCGCGGCTCGCATTTCAGTGGGCTCAATTGCGCCACGCGTATCGCCGCCGGCACGCCATTGGCGGCAATGGCCAACAGACTGGTGCTGGAGACCCGCCAGCAGGGCGGCCTGGACATGCAGGAAAGCGAAGCGGTGCTGGATGCGTTGGCCAGCCTGTTGCTGCCGGGCATCAGTGCCCGGGACAGCGGCGGCGATGTCCACGAGCGGCAATTTCGCAAGATCATTGCCTACATCGACGAGCACATCAGCACCGAAGAGCTATGCCCGGAGTCGATTGCGCAAGACGTGGGGATTTCGGTGCGCGGCCTGTACCGGATGTTCTCCAAGCGCGGGCTGGTGGTAGCGCAATACATCAAGCACCGGCGCCTGGATTTCTGCGCGCAAAACCTGCGCGACTGCCATGGCGAGCAGAAACTCTCGGCGCTGTGTTATGCCTGGGGATTCTCAGATTCCAGTTACTTTTCCTCGGCCTTCAAAGCCCGCTTCGGCGTATCGCCTGGTGCGTATCGCAAGCGGTACAGCCCGGCCTGACTACGCGACACAGCCGCTGTAGGAGCCTGGCTTGCCAGCGATGGCGTCCGCAAGATCGCCATCGCCGGCAAGCCGGGCTCCTACGCATCCAGGTCAAAACGTCGTGGCAAACACCACCTGGCTATACAGATTCCTGTCGTTGCTGCCCAGCTGGGTACCACCTTGCTCAGCGCTCTTGTCCGGTTGATACAGACCCACCAGCGGCATCACCGTCAGGTGCTCGTTGACGTGCCATTCGGCATACAGGTCGATCTCGTGGCCATCGGTATTGCCAAGATTGCGATCGATGGTGTCGTAGTCGAAGTACATCGCCCCGACGCTCAGGTTCTCCAGGGGCGCGACCTTCAGCGTCACGTTCTGAATCCGCGAGTTGGTATTGAATGGGCCCGCATAGTTACCCGCTACTTCGCCCTGGAACCAGGTGCCAAAACCACGGCTGAAACCATAAAACAACGTGTCATAACCTTCCGAAAAACGGCTGTAGCGATAGCTGACGTACGGCGTCCAGGGCACGTCGGCGAAGGTCCAGCCAGCTTCCAGGTACCAGGCGTCTTCGCTGGCGGTGTGGGGTTTGTCCTGTTTGGCATATTCGCCGGAGAGGAACAGGTTGGGGACACCGGCGTTGCCTTGCGCCCGCAGGCTGTAGGTCTTCATGCCGTCGCGCTCCAACTGCATGGGCGAGGCGTATTGCTCGTCGACGTCGGTGGAGTCGATGTAGGTCAAGCCTACGGTTCCGGCCTCGCTGACGTGCTCAAGGGTGCCGACGTACATCTCGGTTTTCGCTTGCGCGCGGTTGTTCGACTTCAGCCACATCAGGTCGCTACGCCAGCCTTCCTTGCCACCCAGGCGTAACACGGCGGTCTCGTCGAAGGCCTTGCGCGCCGCCAGCCAGTAGGCGCCGCCACGGTTGAATTCACCGTCGGCCAGGCCTTTGCCGAGGTTCAGGGCGTCACCATTGATCAGGAATCCGTCGCCGACCACGATGTTCTGACGGCCGAACGAGAGGTCGACGCCATCTTCGCCCAGCACCTCGAACAACTTGCCCGAGCGCCAGCCAAGGTAAGCGTCTTCGAACTTGGTGGTGCGCTCGGATCCATCGCTGAAGCCGGCGGCATCGCCGTCTCCCCAGGTGCCGGAGCTGAGCAGGTTGGCCGCGCCATACGCGGTGCCTGCTGCAGCCAGGCCTTGGTCGAAGCTCAGGCCATATTTGATGTAGCCCTCGCGCCACGATGACGAACCCTGGTCGAGGCGGCCGGACAGCGCATAGTTTTCCTGACTGTGGAAAATGCCGAAGACCGCTTCCAGGGTGGCGTTCAGGTGGGTGTCGTCATCGGCGTAGAGCTCATGGGCGCCGGCATTGCCGGTGCTGATCAGCAGCGCGAGCGTCGAGAGGCGAAGCAAGGGGGACTTGGGCATTGTGTGGCATCCGTTCTTGTTCTTGAGCGCAGGGTTGCGGTCTGTCTCGATACTACGGCGGCGAATTTCCAAGGCCTTTTGTGTGGTTGCCAAAGAGTTGGCTGTGCTTGCCAAAATGCCCGGTTTGGCAGCCCCGCCAATACGACTGGCACGCAGGGCAAATCCTCCAGGCCAACGACCATCGACAATCCGCTGCAAGCTCCCGGTGCCTGCGCATCGGTATTTCAGTGTTGCTGCCCGCCACCTGCGGGCACGCGGATTTCAGGGTCGTTTCCTATGTTCACCTCGCTGCGCTTGTCTCTTCTCGGTCTGCTCTCTTACACCTTGGCCAGTGCCGCGTTGGCCGCGGACTGTGCGCCAGACCAAGGCCACGGCGCCCAAGTGTTCGCCAATGAATGCGCGGTCTGCCACTCGGTGACCAAGGGGGTGGTCGGGATGATGGGGCCCAACCTTGCAGGCGTGGTCGGACGCAAATCCGGTTCCCTGGAAGGCTTCAATTATTCCCAGGCCATGCGCAGCAAAGACATCGACTGGCAGGCCGAGAACATCGCGCAGCTGATCGCCCAGCCCCAGGCGTTCGTGCCGGGAACCTACATGCCCTATATGGGCCTGGCCTCCGCGGACGATCGCCAGGCGGTCGTGTGCTACCTCAAAGAACAAAAATAATCGGCCGGTGTGCGCGCCGGACAACTCGTCTGAATGAAAGGTGACTTATGAGCAACGTTGAAATCCTGCCCCAGGTGGCTGCTTTCCTTGAGCGCCGGCATGGCTGTTTTATCGATGGCCAGTGGGTGTTTGCCGAAGGGCCAGGCATTGCCGTCATAAACCCGGCCACCGGACTGACGCTGTGCGAGACCCTCGACGCACCGCTGGAAATCGTCGAGCAGGCCGTGCAGTCATCTCATGCCGCATTCAAGTCTGGCGTCTGGTCGGGCCTGCGTCCGGCGGATCGCGAGCGCATCCTGCTGAACTTCACCCGCCTGGTTGAAGAGCACGCCGAGGAACTGGCGCAGCTGGAAACCCTAAGCCAGGGCAAGTCGATCAACATGGCCCGCGCCCTGGATTTGAACGCCACCGTGGAGTTCATGCGCTACATGTCCGGCTGGGCCACCAAGATCGAAGGCCAGACGTTCGACGTGTCGATCCCGCTGCCACCGGGTGCCAAATTCACCGCGTTCACCAAGCGCGAACCGGTGGGTGTCGTGGTCGGGATCGTGCCGTGGAACTTCCCGCTGCTGATCGCGGCCTGGAAACTGATGCCGGCGCTGGCCACCGGTTGCACGGTAATCATCAAGCCGGCCATGGAAACCCCGCTGACCGCCATGCGCCTGGCAGAGCTCGCCCTGGAAGCGGGCATTCCAGCCGGTGTCTTCAACGTTGTGACGGGTGGCGGCGCCTCGGTGGGTGGCGTGCTGACTGCACATCCGCTGGTGAGCAAAGTGTCCTTCACCGGGTCCACCGCAGTGGGCAAAAGTGTTGGCGTGGCGTGCATGGCGAACATGACGCGCTTCGCCCTGGAGCTGGGCGGCAAGAACCCGATGATCGTGCTGGCCGATGCCGACATCGACAAAGCCATCCAGGGTGCAATCCTCGGCGGCCTGTTGAACAACGGTCAGGTCTGCGCTGCGGCCTCGCGCTTTTATGTGCATCGCTCGATCCACGATCGCTTCGTCGAAGGCCTCGCTGCAGCGGTGTCAGCCATGCCGATCGGCGCCGGCATGAACTGCAACGCAGCGATCAACCCGCTGGTGTCGCGCAAGCAGCAGCAAGGCGTGCTCAAGCACATCGAACTGGCTCGCCAGGAAGGAGCGCGGGTGGTGTGTGGCGGGGAGTTGCTGGAAGGCGAAGGCTTCTATGTGCAGCCGACGATCCTGGCCGATATCAACCACGGCATGACCGTGAGCCGGGAGGAAGTGTTCGGCCCGGTGCTGGGCGTGATGCCTTTCGACGATGAAGATGCGGTCATCGCCCTGGCCAACGACAACCGCTACGGCCTGGCCGCGAGCCTGTGGACCAACGACCTGGGCAAAGCAATGAATCTGGTTCCGCGCATTGAAGCTGGCACCGTCTGGGTCAACGCCCACGTACTGCTCGACCCGGCGATGCCATTCGGCGGCGTCAAGCAGTCCGGCATGGGCCGCGAGTTCGGACGCGCGGTTATCGAGGCGTACACCGAGTTGAAGTCGGTGTGTATTGCGCACTGATCCATTTGTACTCGCTTGACACTGGGTGGCGAGGAGTCGACTTCCTCGCCACCGATTTTCGCCTGACGATGTTCAAATGCCGGCAACTCAGGCGCAGGTTTTGTCTTGCCTGTGCCAGCCGTTTTGAAACTCGAGGTTGAGCTTGTGAAGCTCATGGTCGAGGTCGTTGATGGTGTTGATGGCGGCCAACAGATCTGCCCCGCCAGTTTTGGCTTCCAAATAAAGTCCGCGCAGGTAGCGGTCATTGACGGTGGGAATCTTGTCGGTCTTTTCCCATATGGCCACTGCCTGTGAGGTCAACCCGACAATATTGGCCAGCCGTTCTTGCGACAAACCCAGCTCCTTGCGCAGAAACCGAAATTCCGCGCCGGTCAGCGCTGCCGGTTTTTCCGCAATCGTCTTGCCGATAAAGTCGTGTAGACCTTCGACGTCCGTGATAGCAACAGACTCGCCATAGGCTGTCTCTTTCACCACGTAGCCATTGCTGAGCCAGATATTTGGCAGGCCGCTTTCAACGTAGTGGTACATAAATTATTTCTCCTTTTGCATCGCGGTCACTACGACGAGAAACTTCCCGTCGTCGTCGACGTCGATCGCGCCGACAACTTGAAGGGGTGATCCGGCCCTGAACCATGAAATCGTAAATCTCCAATCGCCCCCGGGTGCAGGATAGGGTCCATCGGTGATTTGTCCTCTGCGCAGGCAATCCATCACATCAGGCATGGATATCTCACGCTCAATCATCCGCGAACGTGCGTGCCTGGAATAAAAGACACGCTGGGATTCGGTCGAAATCTCCCTGATTATGTCCCGGGCTTTCTGTCTGGACAGCGGAAACGGAAGTAGGTCGGTCATGATTTATCTATAGTATTTATAGGTTGTGCCAGACTAAAGCTCAAGCGCTGACTTTCAAAGCGAGGAAATAAAATGAGACACGTGGCAGAGTGCGGATGAAGGACATGGAGTCCTTTCAGACTAAACGCCACCAGGCGTTAAAAAGGAGATGCCCCATGCCCCAGCCAACAACATCTGGCCTGGCCGCCCTCACCAGGTCGATTTTCACAGCCTTGGGAATCGGCAATGACGCTGCGGGCATCGACTTGCCACGGTGCCGTCATGCAGTGCTTTGCCTTGTCGACGGATTGGGCGCCGGTCTGCTGGAAACCTACGCCCACAAGGCTGCGTATCTTGCTTCCCTGAACGGTGCAGGACAGCAATTGCGTTCGGGTTTTCCATCGACTACAGCGTCCAGCCTGGCGTCGCTGGCGACAGCAGCGGATAGCGGTGGGCATGGTCTGGTGGGAGCTGCTTTCAACCTGGACGACCGTCACTTCAATCCTCTGACCTGGCAGCTTTACGACCCGATCACCGGGGCTCGCGACACAGCTGCAAGTGAAGACAACGTCGTGTTGAGCAGGTCTGGATGGCGGGACGCGGTCGCGAATGGTGTGTCGATCAGTGCGTTTCTGCCTGCCGCCATCGCCGGTTCGTCATACACCCGGACAGTGTTCAACGGCGCCGCAGTCATCCCGTTCGGTAATCCGCAGGATCTGCTCGAGCAATTTCGATCACTGCCAAAAAACACCCAGCCGCAGATGTCGTATCTGTATTTCGGCGAGCTTGATCATGTCGGGCATCTGTATGGCCCAGGATCCGAGCAGTGGCAGGATGTTCTTCAAGACATCGATCAACGCATCCAGCGCCTGCGCGAATGCATCGACAACGATAGCGTCTTGATCGTCACGGCAGACCATGGCATGACCACACTGGACGACGCCAAAGTGGTGGATTTCGATTTGAATCCGGCCCTGCAGATCGGCGTGGCAAGCATTTGTGCGGATATTCGCGCCCGGCATGTTTATCTCCAGGACCCCGCTGATCGTGAAGTGCTGCCACGCTGGCAGGACATCCTTGGCGCGCATTTCAGGGTGCTTTCACGAGAACAAGCAGTGGCCCGTGGTCTGTTCGGTGCGCACGTTGCGCAGTCTGCCAGCACGCGTATCGGTGATCTCGTGGTGGTTGCAGAAGAGGGCGCAGGGTTGATTCGATCGCTCCGCGAGCCGTTCCAGAGTTCCTGGATCGGCCATCACGGGGCGCTGACGGATGCGGAGCAATTGGTGCCGTTGCTCATCGCGAATGGCACTGGCATCTCTGCGTAGAAACGCAAGGCACACTTTTTATTCAGCGCTGGCCGCCACCTGTTCGGTTATCAGCTGCGCCAGTATCCGCACGGGTTCGGTGAAAGTTTGCCGAGACCGGTGGACCAGCCCGATATCGCGATGGAATGTGTGTTGACCGAGGTCTAGCACCCTCACGCCCGCAGGCCATTCCCGAAGGGTCGCGGTCTGCGGAACCAGGGCGACACCGACGCCGTTTTCAACCAGCTTGACGATGGCGTCCAACTCATCCAGCTCGCAAACCTCACGCAGGTTGAAATGCGTCTGCCGCAGGAAGCGGTCGACCTGCCGGCCGCCGAATGAGGATCGGTCGTACCGAATGAAAGGCTGACTGCTAAGCAGCTCTGACCAGTCTTCCCCCTCCATTTCCTGCGGGACTATCAGGCGGTACGGCTCAAGCGCGAGGGTGGTCCAGCGGAGATCGCTCTGGAGCGAGAAGGGTGGGCGGATGATTGCCGCCATGTCGATCTCGCCGGCATCCACCAGGTTGACCAACTCCATCGACAGGCCAGGTATTACCCGGGTACGGCACTGCGGGCACTGCTGGTGAAATTTCGCCAGTGCATCCGGCAAATAGGACCGCTGAACCGAAGCGATCGCTCCAATGTTCACCAGCACGCTGGCGGGCAGTCCCACGCTGCTGGAGCCCAGGTTGTCGTACAGGCGCAGCAGTTCCTGCGCCTGCAGGAGTATTTGATGGCCCATGCGGTTGAGGTGGGCCGAGCGGCCTTTGCGATCGAATATCTCGAAGCCGAGCTCGGCCTCCAGACGCTGGATTTGAGCGCTCACCGCAGCCTGGGTGAGACCGATCCTGTTGCCGGCAGCAGCGAACGTGCCTTCACGGGCAACGGCGATGAGTGTCTTGAGTTCTTTGATCATTCACAAATATTAATTGTGTTTCTAAGAAAATTATATTGATTTTTTTACTTTTAGAGGCGCTCTAGGATGGCTTCACTCTCAATAAACAATTGGAGGGCCCCCGAGGATCCTCCGCTATTTCACCCACAATAATCATGTCAACGGAGTACTGATGAACCTTTCTCCTTTCCACCTCGCAATTCCGGTTTACGACCTCGCTGCAACGCGAGCTTTTTACGGTGAAGTGTTCGGGCTTGAAGAAGGTCGTTCCAGCAACCAATGGGTCGACTTCAACTTCTATGGCCATCAGTTAGTCATCCATGAACATCCCAAGACCGCCTCCCAGGAGAGTGTCCACAGCAACCCGGTAGATGGGCACAATGTTCCCGTTCCTCACTTCGGCATCATCCTCAACTGGGATGAATGGGAGGCACTGGCCGAGCGGCTGAAGTCGTTTGGCACTGAATTTGTGATCGAGCCCTACATCCGTTTCAAGGGGCAAGTGGGCGAACAGGCCACCATGTTCCTGTTCGACCCCTGCGGCAATGCCCTGGAGTTCAAGGCCTTCAAGGATATGAGCCAGCTGTTCGCAAAATGACGACCCCAGTGGCACAGCCCGGCTGTGCCATTTTATTCAAGTGAGCTGGAAGCTCATGACTCTAGCAACTGCCATTGCAGCAGTCCTTTCATTCCAACAAGAAGGCTAGACATGAAACGTATTCCCCTGGTGTGGCAAATCATTGCCGGGCTACTGCTTGGCGTGCTCGTTGGTTGGTACTTCAACACCCACCCGCATTATCAAGCATGGGTCAGTGCCGAAATCCTCAAACCGCTTGGCGACATCTTTATCAAGATGATGAAGATGGTCGTTGTTCCCATTGTGTTCTGTTGCATGATCCTGGGCATTGCCGGAGGAGGAGACAACAAGTCCTTTGGCCGCATGGGCGTGAAGTCGCTGACTTACTTTTTTGCGATCACCGCTCTGGCGATTGTTATCGGACTGGTGTTCGCAAATATCTTCGAACCGGGCACAGGCACCGATATTTCAGGCATTTCCCACAGTGCGGCGGCGATTAACATGGAGCCTTCCAAAGGCGCCCTGGTGGTCTTGCAAAACATTGTCCCTGATAACGTGATCGGCGCGATGTCGGAGGCGAAGTTGCTCTCGGTACTATTCTTCGCGGTATTGCTCGGCATGGCATTGAACGCTCTACCGAGGGAGAAGAGCGCGCCAGTAGTCGCGGTGGTTCAAGGCTTCTCCGACGCGATGTTCAAAGTTGTCTCGATCGTCATGGCTTACGCGCCGATAGGGGTGTTCGGCATGATCGGCGCAACGGTCGCAACCTTCGGTTTTGCCTCGCTCTTGCCTCTGCTCAAGCTGATTGGAGTGGTCTACCTGGCGCTGATTATTTTTGCGTTAGTCGTGCTCGGCGGGATGTGTTATTTGATCGGCGAGAATATTTTCAAACTGATCAAATACTTCCGTGATGAACTGATTCTTGCGTTCTCCAGTGCTGCCTCTGCGGCAGTGATGCCGCAATTGATGAGTAAACTGGAGAGCTACGGCGTTCCGCGACGCATTGTCAGCTTCGTAGTCCCGGTGGGATATGCATTCAATCTCGACGGCGCGTCGATTTTCCTTGGGGTGGCGACAATCTTTGTTGCCCAGCTCTATGGCATCGATCTGTCGCTGTCCCAGCAGATCCTGCTGGTGGTCACCATGGTGTTGACCTCCAAGGGCGCTGCCGGTGTGCCCGGATTTGCCATCATCATCCTGTCTGCAACCCTGGCGTCTGCCGGACTTCCGCTGGAAGGCGTGGCGCTAATCGCGGGGATCTTCAGGATCATCGACAGTGGCACGACCACGCTGAACGTACTGGGTAATGCGATCGCGCCGCTGGTGATTGCCAAATGGGAAAGGACAACTCTTGAGCGTCCTGCTGCCGTGCGCAATGCTTGATGACTGATTGATGCAGGGGAGATTACTTCCGGGTCGAGCATGGGTCTAGACGACCGGTCTAGTTTTCTGTAGGCTGCCTCCCCTATGAAAAAACCAATTCAGGGTATGCGACAGCACATCATTGATGTTGCGAAGTCGTTGATGACATTCAAAGGCTACACCGCCGTGGGCTTGACGGAAGTCCTGACCACGGCAGGAGTGCCCAAAGGCTCGTTTTACCACTACTTCAAGTCCAAGGAAGAGTTCGGCCAGGCGTTGCTGGAAGAGTACTTTGCCGAGTACTTGGGTAGGGTCGATGGGCTGATGAATGCCCAGGGCAATGGTGCCGAGCGTCTGGTGGGCTATTTCCGCTATTGGGCCGAGACTCAAGGCGCCGATGTACCGGAGGAGAAGTGCCTGGTAGTCAAGCTGGGTGCCGAGGTCTGCGACTTCTCCGAAGACATGCGCAACGTATTGCTGGTGGGCACCGACCAGATCATTCAGCGCATCAGTGGTTGCATAGAAAACGGCAGGGCCGATGGCTCGATAACCTCGACGATGCTTACTGACGAACTGGCGCAATCGCTCTACCAGTTGTGGTTGGGTGCTTCGTTGTTGGCCAAGGTCAACAAGTCCACCAAACCATTTGAAACTGCCCTGAACATGACGAATCGCATGATTGTGTGATTCGTCCCTTTTTTTGATTGTTTACTAGACGACCGGTCTAATAACTTGAGATTCTTATGACTGACAACAGCCTTCGAACCGATCTGTTTTCCCCTGTGCATATGGGCGCATTCGAGCTTCCCAATCGAATTGTCATGGCCCCTGTCACCCGCAGCCGCATGGGTGAAGAGGGTATTCCCAACGAGCTGCATGCCACTTACTACGCCCAGCGAGCGAGTGCCGGTTTGCTCATCAGTGAAGCCACCAACATCTCTGCGCAGGGCCGTGGTTATGCGATGACCCCTGGTATCTGGACGCCGGAGCAAGTGCTGGGCTGGAAGAAGGTTACCGATGCCGTTCACGCCGCAGGCGGCCGAATTGTTTGCCAGCTCTGGCACGTTGGCCGATTTTCTCACGTGGACCTGCAGCCGGACGGCGCGCAGCCAGTGGCCCCATCGGCCATCAAGGCCGAAGGCAGTACCTACACCAACGAAGGCATGGTCGAAGTGTCCATGCCGCGTGCGCTCGAGACCGCAGAAATCCGCGGCATCATCGAGCAGTACAAGCATGCGGCCGAGTGTGCAAAACGTGCAGGGTTTGACGGCGTTGAAGTGCACTCGGCCAACAGTTACCTGCTCGATCAATTCTTGCGAGATTCCACTAACCAGCGCACCGATCAGTACGGTGGCTCCATCGAAAATCGCACGCGCCTGACGCTCGAAGTCACCGAGGCCGTGGTGGCTATCTGGGGCAGTGACCGGGTCGGTATCCGTCTCTCGCCAGTGACGCCAGACGCCGGCAATACGCCGCCTGACAGCGACGTCATGGCAACGTACGGCTACCTGATCGAACAGCTCAACCGGTTCAACCTGGCCTATCTGCATTTTGTTGAAGGCGCTACCGCGACCTCGCGCACCGTGCCCGAGGGGGTGGACCTGGACGCGTTGAGCGCGCGGTTCGAAGGGCCGTTCATCGGCAACAACAACTATGACCTGGAAATGGCGGTGGAGCGCCGGGCGCATGGCCTGATTGACGCGGTCGCGTTTGGTCGTCTGTTCATAGCCAACCCGGACCTGGTAGAGCGCCTGCGTACTGGCAGCGAACTGACCATTGCGCCACGGGAGAGTTACTACGGCGGCGCAGCCGAGGGCTATACCGACTGGCCGACCGCCAGCAACTGAGTGGCACTCCATGGCCACTTGGCCAACTCTGGCGAGAAGCGTTTTGCCTCGCCTCATTGAAAGGAAAAATACCATGTCGAAGAACATCAAGGCCGTACCTACCGCTGAATACAACG
This sequence comes from Pseudomonas sp. RIT-562, assembly GCF_026241895.1. GTDB lineage: Bacteria > Pseudomonadota > Gammaproteobacteria > Pseudomonadales > Pseudomonadaceae > Aquipseudomonas > Aquipseudomonas mandelii_F. The sequence goes on from NZ_JAPJIV010000030.1 coordinate 58,829, forward strand.
CGGTCATCGCCACCGCCAATCAGTACGTCGAAGGCTTGCGTGTCGGTAGCGCGCAAGGAGTTGCTCAGGCCTTTCACAAAGACGCAGTGATGTACGGTTTCACCAACGGCCAGCTGCTTGGAGGCCCGATCAGTAACCTGTTCGATTTCGTCGAGAACAACGGTGGTGCCCCGCAGATCACCACACGACTCGATGTCCTGGCGATTACCCCGACCACGGCCGTGGTACGGGTGGACATGGAGCACGATGCCATCGGCGCCGATTACAACGACTACCTGACCCTACTCAAGATCGATGGCGTCTGGAAAGTGATCGCCAAGGTATTTCACCAGTTCGAGGGTTGATCTTCGACCGGTCCCGGGGATTGAACGCCGGGATCGGTTGTCTCTTCCAAGCCGCGCACCTGAGGCTTCTCCAGGCAAAGTCACTGCGGCCACTGCTCAAGCAATATCGAAACAAACTTCTCCGCAGCAGGGGACAGTGATGCGCCTCTGCGGTACACCAGCCCCAGAGAGCGGTTAACCACGGGCTCAATCAGCGGAATGCTCACCAACGTTGGATGATCGTCCGCCGGCATCGCCAGGCTCGGCATTGCCGACACTCCGAGCCCGGCTTCGACCAGCCCCAGTGAAGTCGAGAGATGCTGCACTTCATAGAACCACTGCGGACGCCAACTCAAACCGGATAGTGCGTGATCCAGCAGCATGCGGTTACCACTCAGGCGGCCCACACCGATCAGCCGATACTCGCTGAGCTCCGACCAGGTGACCGAAGCGCGCTTGGCCAGCTCATGATCGCGGCGGCACGCCAGTACAAAAGGCTCGTTGACCAGAGGCACGAACTCGATGTCCGGATGCTGGCCGCTCATCATGTTGATGCCGAAGTCGGCCTCACCGCGCAGCACTGCTTCCAGGCCCTCGTTGGCGCTCAGGTCGAGCAGGCGAATACGGATCTTGGGGTAGCGTTCGTTGTAGAGGCGAATCACCGAAGGCAGGAAGTAGAACGCGGCAGTAGGGATACAGGCGAGGGTCACCCGGCCGATCTGGCGCTCTGCCAATTCGCGGATATTAAGAATCGAGTCGTCGAAGTCGTCCAGGAGTCGCCGTGCCTTGGGCAGAAAATCTCGCCCCACGCTGGTGAGGCTAACCTTGCGTGTGGTGCGATCGAGCAGTGCGGTCCCCAGACCTTGCTCCAGCTTCTTGATCCGCCGGCTCAGCGCAGGTTGGGACAGGTGCAAGGCGTCGGCTGCCTCATGAAAACTGCCAAGTTCAGCGATTTTCACGAAAGATCTGATGTCCTGTAGCTCATATTCCATCAATTTCCCTCACGCAGCCTTTGGCTGGGACACGTCGTTTTTTCGGTGGTTTCAGTCTTGCGTCAAACGCAATAATAGCTCGAATCTTTGCATTGGAAACACCATTGCTTCCCTGTCACTCTTGTTTTCAACACATCAATCACCCTGATTAATCAACAAGAGCCAGCAGCCATGCAACGAATTCCTTGTGTACTGATGCGCGGTGGCACCTCCAAGGGCCCCGTATTTCTCGCCTGGGACCTGCCTGTGTCGATTGAGCAGCGTGACGAGCTGCTGCTCGCCTTGATGGGCTCTGGTCACGAGCTGGAAATCGACGGCATCGGGGGTGGTAGCCCACAAACCAGCAAGGTCGCCATCGTCAGCCCGTCACTGCACCCCGATGCCGATGTCGATTATCTGTTCGTGCAGGTCATGGTTTCCTCGCGTCGCGTAGACACGGCCCCCAACTGCGGCAATATGCTCTGCGCTGTCGGGCCATTCGCTATCGAGCAGGGGTTGGTCAAAGCCCGGCCATCGATGACCAGTGTGCGCATCCGCAACCTCAATACCGGAACCTTTGTCACGTCTGAAGTGCAGACGCCTGGAGGCAAGGTCAGCTATGAAGGCGACACTGAAATCGACGGCGTGCCCGGTAGCGCTGCACCGGTCCAGTTGACCTTCCTCGACGCTGCTGGCTGCAAGACCGGCCAGCTGTTCCCGACGGGCAACACCCAGGATGTGTTCGACGATATCCCGGTCACCTGCATCGACATGGCCATGCCGATGGTCCTCATCGAGGCACATCACCTGGGCAAACGCGGCGACGAAACCCCGGCAGAATTGGACTCCGACAAGAAATTCCTGCGACGCCTGGAAGCCTTGCGCCTGCGTGCCGGGGCCGCGATGGGCCTGGGCGACGTTCGCGACATGGTCATTCCCAAGCCGGTGCTGGTGGCGCCAGCCAAGGCGGGTGGCACCCTGCAGGTTCGGTATTTCATGCCACACAGTTGCCATCGCTCGCTGGCCATCACCGGCTCCATCGGCCTGGCCACCGCGTGCGTCAGCCCCGGCAGCGTGGTTGCGCAAATGCTCGGCGATACCGGTACCGAGCGTTTGCAAAACGTGCGCATCGAACACCCGGGCGGCGGCATCGACGTGGTGTTGTCATACACCGGCGAGAACGGTGAAACCATCCGCGCATCGGTTGTGCGTACCGCTCGACGATTGTTCTCCGGCTTTGTATATGCCCCGGTTTCCCAGCGACTGGCCGGCTAACCCCTGATCGCTGCTGGCGTCGTCTGGTAGGCTCGCGTTATCCGCCTCGCCGTCGGCTTCTTCACCTATAACAACAAGAGAATTGCCCTATGCTCGCCTTACTCGGCTTGGCCATGGTGGTCGTGTTCACCTTCCTGATCATGACCAAGCGCCTGTCACCCATCGTTGCCTTGACTGTTGTTCCGATCGTCTTTGCGGTGATCGGCGGTTTCGGCGGCACCACAGGCAAGATGATGCTCGACGGCCTGAAAATGGTCGCGCCCTCAGCTGCGCTACTGTTGTTTGCGATCCTGTTTTTCGGCCTGATGATCGATTCCGGCTTATTCGACCCGCTGATCCGTAAGATTCTCAAACGGGTCAACGGCGACCCGATGAAAATTGCCGTGGGCACGGCGCTGCTCTCGTTGACTGTAGCCCTGGACGGCGACGGCACCACAACCTACATGATCACCTGCGCAGCCATGTTGCCACTGTACAAACGCATCGGCATGAATCCGATGATCCTCGGGATTGTCGCCATGTTGTCGCTGAGCATCATGAGCGGCATGAGCCCCTGGGGCGGCCCGGCGACACGAGCCATCGCGGCGCTGGGCCTGGATGCGGCGGACTACTTCATTCCGTTGCTGCCGACCATGATTGGCGGGGCGGCTTGGGTGGTGTTCACGGCTTTGCTGCTGGGGCGTTCCGAGCGCAAGCGCATTGGTAATGTGCAGTTGAGCAGTGGCGGCGGTAACTGCTATATCGAGGCGATTCTCAGCGATACGCCGCACAAACGGCCGAAGCTGGCGTACGTCAACCTGCTGCTGGTGATCGTAGTGATGGTCGCGCTGGTGATGGGCCTGATGCACTCGGCGATTCTGTTCCTGATCGGCTTTGTGCTCGCCCTGATGATCAATTACCCGCAGCTCGATATCCAGAAAGAACGCATCCTCGCCCATTCCGGCAACGCCATGACCGTGGTGCTGTTGGTGTTCGCGGCGGGGATTTTTGCCGGAATCTTCTCCGGGACCAAGATGGTCGACGCCCTGGCGCAAACCCTGGTGGACTGGATCCCGCCGGCGTGGGGCCATCTGTTTCCGCTGGTCGTGGCCATTACCAGCATGCCTTTGACCTTCGTGTTGTCCAATGACGCCTATTACTTTGGCGTGGTTCCGATCCTCGCCAACGCTGCTGCCGCTTACGGTATCAGCCCTCTGGAAATAGCCCGGGCATCGATCCTTGGCCAGCCGGTGCATCTGATGAGTCCGCTGGTTGCGTCGACGTTGCTGTTGATGGGAATGATCGACCGCGACATCGGCGACTTTCAGAAAGCTGCCTTCAAATGGGCGGTGCTGACCTCCCTGGTGGTGACCACCCTGGCGCTGTTGACTGGTGCGCTCACGCTGTTCGTCTGACCGCCTGATTCCCTCTGAAGACTGTTCACGCGCCCTGCAAAAGGGCGCGCGGATCAGTGCATCTGCAATAACAATAATGAGTATTGAGCATGAGCAAATTCGTCACGCGCGTGGCTGTGGCTGTTCTCCTGGCCGCGTTGCCCTTGGCCTGTACCTGGGCGGCGGGATTCGTCGAAGACAGCAAGTTGAAAGTGCAATTGCGTAACGTGTATTTCAACGAGAACTTTCGTGATGAACATGGCCTGAGTGCCCGTGCGGCGCAAACGGCAAAGAGCGAACGAACGGAGTGGGCGCAGGGCTTTCTGCTCGATTACCAGTCCGGTTTTACCCAGGGCACGCTGGGATTGGGGGTGGATGGGCTGGGCCTTGTCGGCGTCAAACTGGACTCCGGCAAAGGCCGTAGTGGCACCGGTCTGCTTCCGGTACACGGGGACGGACGCGCTGCGGATGAGTTTTCCAGCCTCGGAGTGGCGGGCAAAGTCCGCCTGGCGAAAACCGTGGTCAAGCATGGCACCTTGTTACCCAGGACGCCGGTGTTGATCTATAACGATGCGCGGCTGTTGCCACAGACTTATCAAGGCACCCAGTTCAGCAGTAGCGACATCGCCAACTTGACGCTCACCGGCGGCCACCTGGACGAGTTCAAACTCAGGGATTCGTCGGACAGTCGTTCGATCATTCCTGATGGCTTCTCTGGCAAGGGTTCGGATTTTTCGTACGTGGGTGGCGACTACAAGCTGGGCAAGAACATGCGCCTGAGCTATTTCTACGGGGAACTGCAGGACTTCTATCGGCAGCAGTTCGCCTCGGTCCAGCACGATCTGGCGCTCGGTGCAGGAGTGCTCACCAGCGACTTGCGCTATTTCCACAGCGTCGATGACGGGGCGGGACGAGGCGGGGTAATTGATAACGACATGCTCAGCGGTCAACTGATCTACTCGTTCACCGGGCACAGTCTGGGCGCCGGTTATCAGGCACTGAATGGCGACGCGGGGTTGCCGTACATCAGCGGCGCGACGGTCTATTCGTTCAGTAATGTCGGAATCGGCAAGTTCATCGAGGAGGACGAGAAGACCTGGATGCTCAGCTATGCCTACGATTTCGCCAAGGTGGGGGTGCCTGGGCTGACGTTCTCAACCCGGTATCTGAGCGGCGACAATGGCAAGTCCGGTGACGCGCGGTTGCATGAGTGGGAGCGGGATGCAGAGCTGGCTTATGTGCTGCAGGACGGCGCCTTCAAGGGCCTGGGGATCAAGTTGCGCAATTATGTGTATCGCTCGGATTATGCGCGAGGGCGGGACAGCAATCGGGTGTATGTAACCTACGATGTTGCGCTTTGGTAGACATGGCCGCGTGATCGTTGGCGATTGATCGCGAGCAAGCTTTGCTCCCACAGGCGCAGGGCCGGAGAATCTGAGTGGCGCCGTATGTCGGCGTCGAGGAACCGCCATCCACCTCTGACGCCCAACCAGAAACAACCGTTGGAGTCTGGCCATGAACGATGATCGAAAGCAGCAAGCAATGGCGGCCTGGTACCAACTGCTCAACGAGCCGCTGATTCGCATGGACTGTGAGGAACAATACGATGAGCTGCTCAAGGCCGCCGACGAGATGGAGCGTACTGGTCTGATCAACAGCAATGAATGGCGCCAACTGGTGCGCGAGGCCGGGACCGCCTTTGCTCAGCTCACCGAAGGGCTGGGCCGCGGCACCTAGGTTTTATCCCTGGTTTTTCTGCTGATCGGCCTGCTGGGCAAACCACTGAAGGATCAGCCCGCAGGCCGGATGTGCGCTCGCCGAAGGCTGCAGGTTCAACGCATACACACCTTCGGTCTTCAACGGCTGGCCGAACGGAATCACCAACACCCCTCGATGCACCGACTCGCCCGCCAGGGTCTGGTCCGTCATCGCCACGCCCAGGCCGCGTGCCGCCGCATCCAGGGCCAGTTCGTCCAGGTTGAAAGGAATGTGCCGGTAGCTCTCCAGCGGTCCACCATTGTTGGCCGCCAACCACTGCACCCAGTCATGCCGGTCCGATGAGCGATGCAGCAGGGTGAAATCCACCAGGTCTGCCACTGCTCGCAGAGTGCGCGCCAGCCCCGGTGCACACACCGGCACCAGCGCTTCCTCGAACAACGTCAGGGACTGTGGATCTTTCGATGGTTGCGGCAGGTAGAGGATGTAGGCGTCGCTGTCGACGGCCGGCTCCACCACTTCAGTGGCCACGGTCTCGATGGACAGCGAAACCTCGGGATGGGCTCGATAGAATTCGCTCAACCTGGGCAGCAACCAGCGCACCGCCAGGGATACGTGCATGCGGATGCGAAACGGACGCTCCTTGGGAGCCAGCCGTTCTTCCAGGGTCTTGAGTTGCTCAAGGATGCTGCGGGCACTGGTCAGCACCTGCTCGCCCGCACCCGTAAGGCGCAAGCTGCGGCTGGTGCGCACGAACAGCGCTACGCCGAAATGACTCTCCAACTGCTGAATTTGCCGACTCACGGCGCTTTGGGTCAGGCATAGCTTTGATGCTGCCTGAGTGAAACTGCCCGAATCAGCGACTTCCACCAGCGCCTGCAGTGCTTGTAGCGACGGTACGTGACGGAGCTTATCCATGCGTTTTCCGAATACTTCGATGATTTTATAACGTTGGTTGTATCACTGCGGGCGCTATAAATTCCAGTCATGGCTGCGGCTTTCCATGCGTCAAGCGCATGGGGCAACAAGTGTCGGCGGCAGAACGACAGCGAATGGAGGTGATGCATGATCAATGAATGTGGCTGGATCGCGCAGGCAGGTGACTCGCCCTTGCGCGGTTCCCTGAAGGGCACCGAGAAGGCCGACTGGCTGATTATCGGCGCCGGCATTACCGGGTTGAACGCGGCCCACACCCTCGCGCAAATGCACCCTCAGGCGCGCATCGTGATCGTTGATCGCCAGCGGGCGGCGCAGGGCGCTTCGGCGCGTAATTCGGGTTTCGCTGTGGCCCACGAACTTCCGGGCACTGACGAGTTGCTGGGCCGCCAGGGTTTTGCCGATTATCAGGTGGACACCGAAATCGCCAGGGTTGCCAGCCTGGAGGTGCGCCAGCGCATCGCCCGACATGGCATCGAATGCGATTTTCGCGACGACGGTTACTTCTTCGCCGTGAGCGATCCAGGCAAGTTGACTCCTGTCGAAGACAAGCTGGAGACCCTGCGAGCAGTGGGGGCGTCGGCGCACTTTCTGCAGGGCGAGGCGCTGTACAACAAACTCGGGACCCGGCATTACCAGGCGGGAATCTGGTGCGGCAATGGCAACGCGTTGCTGCAGCCGGCGAAGTACGTCAAGGGCTTGCTCGATGCGCTGCCGGCCAGCGTCACTCTCTACGAAAACACCGACATCACCGGCCTTGAGCGCCTGAGTCAGGGGCGCGTACGCGCCAATGGCGTCACTGGCCGAATCGAAGCGCAGCAGGTGCTGGTGTGCCTGAATGCGTTCATCCCACGCTCGGGCATCGACGCCAGCGCAACGTTTGCGATGGAGCTCAGCGCCAGCCTCACTCGGCCGCTGACCGACGCCGAGTATCAGGCCATCGGTGCAGTCGAGCCCTGGGGCGTGCTGTCGACCCGGCCGCTGGGCGCCACCGTACGCTTGACTCCGGACCGCCGGGTGATGATCCGCAATACGGCGGAATACCGTTCCCGAGATTTGTCCGCCAGCGAACTGCGGGTGCGCCGCGAACATCATGTGCTGGGCTTGCAGCGGCGCTTTGCGTTCCTCGGCGAGCAGGACATCCAATACACCTGGACCGGACATCTGAGCGCCTCGCGCAGCGGCCAGCCGTATTTCGCCAAGGTCGAGGAGGGCGTGTATGCGGTGGCCGGCTGCAATGGCTCCGGCGTGGCGCGGGGCACGTTGTGGGGGCGGCTGCTGGCTGAAATGGCCTCGGGCGTCGATTCGCCTGTCCTGCAATCGGTAATGCGCCGGGCCCAACCCGGTTGGCTGCCGCCCAAGCCCTTGCTGGACATCGGCGCCATGCTGCGGATGCGCGTGGAGGCGGTCAGGGCCAGAAGCGAGATCTAGAACCTCGGTCAATGAACCAAGAACAACAACTCAGTTAACACACGGTGACAGAAGATGCGCATCAACAACATTTCCCTGATGGTCATGCTCGCCACACTTTCAGCAGCCAGTCACGCGGATGAAGTGGTCAATATCTCCAACTGGAATGGCTACATCGCCGACGACACTCTGACCGCGTTCACCCAGCAAACCGGGATCAAGGCGACGTACGACATCCATGACAGCAACGAGGTGCTGGAATCGAAGCTGATGACCGGCAACACCGGCTACGACGTGGTCAGCCCTTCGAACCATTTTCTGTCGCGCCTGATCAAGGCCGGGGCTGTGCAGAAGCTCGACAAGAGCCAGCTGCCGAACTGGAAGAACCTCGACCCGGTGTTGATGCAAAAACTGCAGGTCAACGACCCGGGCAACCAGTATGGCTACCCGTATATGTGGGGCACGGCGGGAATTGGCTACAACGTCGAGAAGATCAAGGCGATCTTTGGCAATACCGATATCACCCGTTCCTGGAAGCTGTTCTTCGAAGAAGAGAACATCAAGAAGCTCAGCCAGTGCGGCGTAGCAATCATCGACAACCCGACGCAAATCCTGCCGATTACCCTCAATTACCTGGGCCTGCCGCCTCACAGTCACGAGCCGGCGGACTACAAGAAGGCCGAGCAGGCGTTGCTCAAAATCAGGCCCTACGTGCAGTACTTCCACGCTTCCAAGTACATCAGCGACTTGGCGAACGGCAATGTCTGCGCAGTGATCGGCTTCAACGGCGATGTGGTGCAGGCGGCGGCCAGCGCGAAGGAAGCCAACAATGGCATCAACATCGCCTATTCGATTCCGGACGAGGGCTCGACGCTGTGGTTCGACATGGTGGTAATGCCCAAGAGCGCGCCGCACGAGAAGAACGGCTACGCCTACATGAACTACCTGCTTGAGCCGCAGGTGATTGCCAACATCAGCAACAGCATTCACTACGCCAACCCCAATCTGGCGGCGGACGCACTGGTGGTGCCGGCAGTGAAGCAGGACCTGGCGATCTATCCGCCGAAGACGGTGCTGGAGAAGCTGTTTACGGTTGAGGAATTACCAGCGGCGATTGCCCGATTGAGCACGCGGTTGTGGACTCGGTTGAAGACCAATACCTGACGGTCCATCAGACAGGCTCTGGGGTGCCGATTACCCTCGTAGGAGCCTGGCTTGCCAGCGATGGCGTCCACCAGATCGCCATCGCCGGCAAGCCGGACTCCTACGGATTCGAGCCAATCCCAAATCCCCCA
>NZ_JAPJIV010000031.1 GCF_026241895.1 Pseudomonas sp. RIT-562
ACTCCTACGGGATCGCGGGTGTGACGCAAATGGTTTGCCCTGACGCAGAACCCGTAGGAGCCCGGCTTGCCGGCGATGGCGATCTCCGGGGCGCCATCGCCAGCAAGCAGGCTCCTACGGGATCGCGGTGTGACGCAAATCGTGTGCCCTGACGCAAAACCCGTAGGAGCCCGGCTTGCCGGCGATGGCGATCTCCGGGGCGCCATCGCTGGCAAGCCAGACTCCTACAAAGGTGGTGTTTGATTGGCGATACGTGGTTCGCGGGGCATGCCCAGCGCGCGTTCGGCAATCACGTTGCGCTGGATTTCATTACTGCCGCCGTAGATGGTATCGGCGCGGGTGAACAGGAACAGCGACTGCAGGCGGCTGAGCTGATATGGCGCGGCGTCGAGGATTTCTGCGGCATCGCCCAGTACATCCATGGCCAGCTTGCCCAGGTCGCTGTGCCAGGTCGACCAGGCCAGTTTGTAGATCATCGCTTCGCGCCCCAGGTTGCCGTCCTGCGGGCCGGAAAGCATGCGCAGCGAGTTGTAGCGCAACACTTTCAGCCCGGCCCAGGCCTGGGCGATGCGCTGGCGCACCAGCGGATCACGGGCGGCACCATTGTCGCGGGCGATGCGGATGATTTCGTCGAGCTCGTTGTGAAACTGCATCTGTTGGCCCAGCGTCGACACTCCGCGCTCGAAACCCAGCAGCGCCATGGCGATCTTCCAGCCGTCGCCCGGTTGGCCAATCAGGTTGTCGGCACGGGTGACGGTCTGGTCGAAGAACACTTCGTTGAACTCACTGGTGCCGGTCAATTGCTGGATCGGTTGCACGCGAATGCTGTCCTGCGCCATCGGCACCAGCAGGAACGACAAACCGTGATGTCCCTGGCTACCAGGCTCGGTGCGCGCCAAGACAAAACACCAATCGGCCTCGTGGGCCAGGGAGGTCCAGACCTTCTGCCCGCTGATCAGCCAGTGCTCGCCGGTTTCGTCCAGCTTCGCCCGGGTTTGCACGTTCGCCAGATCGGAACCGGCCCCCGGCTCCGAGTAGCCCTGGCACCAGAACTGGCTGCCGTCGAGAATGCCGGGTAACAGGCGCTGCTGTTGGGCGGGGGTGCCAAAGGCGGCGAGCGTCGGGCCCACCAGGCCTTCGCCGATATGGCCCATGCGCCCGGGGCCGCCGGCGCGGGCATATTCCTCGTGGAAAATCACCTGCTGGCTGATCGACAGCCCGCGGCCGCCGTGTTCTTTCGACCAGCCCACGCCGATCCAGGCACCGCTGGCCAACTCGCGTTCCCAGGCTTTGCGCTCTTCGGGAAAGCTGTGCTCGTCCCCCGGGCCGCCGCGAAATCGCAAAGGCGCAAACTCGCCGCTCAGGTGCTCGGTCATCCATTGGGCAACCTCTTCGCGGAACGCTTCGTCGGCACTACTGAAACCGATTTTCATGCTTGCTCTCCCAAAAGATGCGCGGCCAGGCGCTCACGGTGCAGCGCCGGGCTACCCAGCAGTTGTTCACTGGCGCGGGCGCGTTTGAAGTACAGGTGTGGATCGTATTCCCAGGTGAACCCGACGCCGCCATGCAATTGGATCGACTCGGCGGCGCAGTGAAAGAACGCTTCACTGGCATGAATCTTCGCCGTTGCCGCCGCTTGCTCAAGCTCCTTGGCCACCGTTGCATCGCCTTGCGGATCCAGATATTCCTGGGCCACGCAGGCCGCGTAGTAGGCCGCCGACCTGGCGCATTCGACTTGCAGCATCATGTCCGCGCAGCGGTGTTTGATGGCCTGGAAGCTGGCGATGGTGCGTTGGAACTGGCGGCGCTCGGTGATGTACGCCAGGGTCAGGTCAAGGGCCTGCTGGGCACCGCCAGTCTGCTCGGCCGCGAGACCGATGGCGGCGATCAGCAAGGTGTCGCGCAGCACCGCCCAACCGTGCGCAGGGCCGCACAGTTGTTGCGCATCGCTGACCTGCACCCGATGCAGTTCGATACGGGCCAGGCGTCGGGTCTGATCCAGGGTGGCCAGCGGAGTGCGCAGCACCCCCGGCGTATCGGCTGGCAAGACAAACAGGCTGATGCCTTGTTCGTCCTGGGAACCGGGAGTGCGAGCGGCGACGATCAGCAGGTCGGCCGAGGCGCCGTCGATGACTTGGGCGTACTGACCGTCCAGGGTCCAGCCTCCCGCCTGCGGCTTGGCCACGGTTTGCACGCTGCGGGCTTCCAGTCCAGGAACGCTGGCAAAGGCCAGGGTGGCGCGGGTTTCGCCAGCGGCAATCGCGCCCAGCCAGTGTTCCTGCAGCGCTTCATTGTGACCGAGCATCAGGGCCGGCGTGGCCAGGCACGCCGTGGCGAACAGGGGCGAACCGAGCAGGTAGCGACCGCTCTGTTCCAGCAGGATCGCCAGCTCGACAAATCCCAGGCCCATGCCGCCAAAACGCTCGGGCACCATCAGGGCTGGCCAGTACAGTTCCTGGCCGATCCGTTGCCAGACTTCGGGGTCATGGGCGTCCGGACGGATCATCGCGGCGCGCACCGCATGCGTGTCGCTGACCTGGGCGAGAAAACGCTCGGCGCTGTCGCGAATCATCAGGTGCTCTTCGGTAAAAGCGAACTCCATGGGGGGCTGTCTCTGCAAGGCGGATGGGTGCTTGAAGTCTGGAGCCGTGAGGCCGTGTTCGAATCACTAAAACGGACTAGGGCCAGCGCGTCTGCGTTGTTCTGCGGCAACCTGGCTGTTAGCGGGTGGTTAGTCTCAACGGACGATGAAGCCTTGGGCGGCGCTTTGCACAATGTGTGACGTAAGCCATTCAGCCACCGAGGACCAAGGCATGATCGACATTCGCGGTTTGAGCTATTTCGTGTCGCAGATCGAAAACCTCAGCCATTGGCAGCGTTACGCCGAAGATGTACTGGGCATGCAAGTGCGGCCGGCGCCGGGCGGTGGTTTGTACGTGAAAATGGACGAGCGTCCGTTCCGTATGCTCATCCTCGAAGGCCCCGAGGCGAAGTACCTGGCGTCCGGTTGGGAGCTGGCCAACGAGCCAGCGTTCCAGGCAGCGCTTGAGCATTTGACTGCCGCCGGTATCGAATGGCAGCCGGGTACTGACGCCGAGATCGATCAACGCGGCGTGCAGGCCCTGGTCAAACTCACCGACCCCTCGGGCAATTGCCATGAATTGAGCTGGGGCCATCGCTCCGATTGCCTGCCATTCATTTCGCCCCAGGGCGTGCCGCGCTTCATCACCGGCGACATGGGCCTGGGTCACACCGTGCTGCCGGCACCGAATTTCGACGCCACGCTGGCGTTCGCCAAGGACGTGCTCGGTTTCCAGCTGTCGGACATTTTCAACTTTCGTCCCGACGCTTCGGCCCCGCCGATCCGGATTCACTTCCTGCATTGCCAGAACGCCCGCCATCACAGTCTGGCACTGGCCGAGTACCCGGTGCCGTCAGGCTGCGTGCACGTCATGGTCGAGGTCGATTCGATGACCGAAGTCGGCCGTGCCCACGACCGCCTGCACGCCCATGACGTCAGCCTCTCGGCAACCCTCGGCCAACACCTCAACGACCGGATGACCAGTTTCTATATGAAGACGCCGTCTGGCTTCGACCTGGAGTACGGGTTTGGCGGATTGCAAGTCGACTGGGCCGAGCATTTGGCATTCGAGTTCACCCGCGTGAGCATTTGGGGGCACGACTTTTCGGTCGGCCATCAGTAAGGAATTGTCATGATGAATAAACAACTGACGGCGGCCGATGCGGTCGCTCAACTGCGCGATGGCATGACCATCGGTTTCGGCGGCTGGGGCCCACGGCGCAAGCCGATGGCCATTGTGCGCGAGATCCTGCGCTCGCCAGTCAAGGACCTGACGGTGGTTGCCTATGGCGGCCCCGAAGTGGGCATGCTGTGTGCAGCCGGCAAGGTCAAGAAACTGGTGTTCGGCTTCGCCACGCTGGACGCGATTCCGCTGGAACCTTACTACCGCAAGGCCCGCGAAGCCGGCGAGCTGGAGCTGATGGAACTCGATGAAGGCATGTTCCAGTGGGGCCTGCGGGCCGCCGGCATGCGCTTGCCGTTCCTGCCGACCCGCTGCGGCCTGGCCACCGATGTGGCGCGCCTCAATCCGCAGATCAAGACCATCGAGTCGCCCTATGCCGATGGCGAGGTGCTGCTGGCGATGCCGGCGCTCAATCTCGACGTGGCGTTCCTGCATGTGAACGTCGCTGACCGCCTGGGCAACTGCCTGGTGACCGGGCCGGACCCGTACTTCGATCACTTGTTCGCCCGTGCCGCCAACCAGTGTTTCGTTTCCTGCGAACGCCTGGAAGATCGTCTGGCGCTGAGTGCCGATCAAGCCCGCTTCAATACCTTCGAACGTTATCTGGTGAGCGGAGTGGTGCACGCGCCCCTCGGTGCCCACCCGACGCTCTGCGCGCCGGATTACGGCTGGGACATCAAGCACCTCAAGGGCTACGTCGCCAGCAGCCAGGCTGAAAACGGCTGGCAGGACTATGTGCAGACCTACGTCGCCGGTGGCGAGCAGGCCTATCAGGCACAGAACGGCGGTGCCGACTCCATGGGCGCCTTGCCCCTTCCCGTGTTCTGAGGATTAGCGATTATGTCTGCAACCTGTGATTTTACCCTCGCTGAACTGATGATCGTCGCCGCTTCCGAGGCCTGGCGCGGCAACGGTGAAGTGATCGCCTCTGGCCTGGGCGTGATTCCGCGCCTGGGCGCCAGCCTGGCCAAGCTGACCCACAGCCCGGAACTGTTGATGACCGACAGCGAGGCGTTTCTGGTCGAAGAGCCGATTCCCCTGGGGCCGCGTGGCGACTATGTGGCGCAATACTCCGGCTACATGTCGTTCGAGCGGGTCTTTGAATGCGTGTGGGGCGGTCGCCGTCACGCGATGATCGGGCCGACCCAGATCGACCGCTGGGGCCAGACCAACCTGTCTTGCGTCGGCGATTACCAAAAGCCCAGGACCGCGATTCTCGGTGTGCGCGGGCTGCCCGGCAACAGCATCAACCACCTCAACTCCTTCTTCGTGCCCAGCCACAACACCCGGGTGTTCGTCAGCGGCGAAGTGGACATGGTCTCCGGCGTCGGCTTCAAGGCCGACCGCTGGCCCAAAGGCGCGCGTCGCGACTTGATGGACATTCGCTGCGTGGTCAGCGACCTGTGTGTGCTCGACTTCGACGGCCCCGAGCGCGCGGTGCAAGTGCGCTCGCTGCACCCCGGCGTGACCTTCGAACAGGTCCAGGACAACACCGGTTTCCCGTTGCTCAAGTCGGCGCAGTTGCATGAAACCGTACACCCGAGCCACGAGCAGTTGGCATTGATCCGTCGACTCGACCCCCACGATTACCGCGCCACCGCGATCAAGGGCAACCCGTCCGGCATCCGTACGGCCTGACCCATGGAGGCGAGCATGCACAGCAGCGACAGTGAGTTCATCGTCCGCCAGGACAACGCGATCTACGAGACCGAAACGCCGGTGCTGTACAGCGTGGCCGAGGGCATCGCCACGCTGACGCTGAACCGGCCGACCTTCAACAATGCGCAAAACTCGCAGATGACCTATGCCCTCGACGCCGCGTTCCGCGAGGCGGTGAACGACGACACGGTCAAGGTCATCGTCCTGCGCGGCAACGGCAAACACTTTTCGGCGGGCCACGATATCGGCACGCCGGGACGGGATATCGATAAGCCATTCGAGCGCGCTCACCTGTGGTGGGATCACACCAACAAGCCTGGTGGCGAACAGCTGTATGCCCGCGAGCAAGAGGTGTACCTGGGCATGTGCCGGCGCTGGCGCGAGCTGCCCAAGCCGACAATCGCCATGGTCCATGGTGCGTGCATCGCCGGGGGGCTGATGCTGGCCTGGGTCTGTGATTTGATCGTCGCCAGTGACGATGCGTTCTTCCAGGATCCCGTGGTGCGCATGGGCATTCCGGGGGTGGAGTATTTTGCCCATCCCTATGAGATGAATCCGCGTATCGCCAAGGAATTTCTCTTTACCGGCGACCGCATGAGCGCCACGCGCGCCTGGCAGGTGGGCATGGTCAACCGCCTGGTCCCGCGCGAGGAGCTGGAGCAGGCCACTTACGCCCTGGCCGCCGGCATTGCCCGTCAGCCCCGCATGGGCCTGGCCCTGACCAAGCAGGCGATCAACCACGTCGAAGACCTGCAAGGCAAACGTACGGCGATGGATGCCGTGTTCGCCTGGCACCACTTTGCTCACGCCCATAACGAGCTGTTGTCCGGCGACAAACTGGGCGGCTTCGATGCCAAGGGCATGGCCCGCGCCAACAAGCAGGCCGAGGACAAAAGCCAATGAACCGCTGGCTCCAGACGCCGCTGACCGAAGCCCTCGGTTGCCGTTACCCGATCATTCAAACCGCCATGGGCTGGGTCGCCGACGCCAACCTGGTGATCGGCACGACCCAGGCCGGAGGCTTCGGTTTCCTGGCCGGGGCGACCATTGCCGCCGATGAGCTGGAAAGCGAAATCCGCAAGGTGATCGACGCCACCGGTGGCAGCAATTTCGGTCTGAACTTTCATATGTTCCAGGATAACGCCGCCCAGTGCGTCGACCTGGCAATCCAATACCGCTTGCGCGCCGTCAGCTACGGCCGTGGCCCCGACAAACAGACCATCGCGCGCTTCAAAGCGGCCAACGTGTTGTGCATTCCGACTGTCGGCGCCTTGAAACACGCGCTCAAGGCCGTTGAACTGGGCGCCGACATGATTACCGTGCAGGGCGGCGAGGGCGGCGGCCATACCGGCGGAGTGCCCAGCTCAATCCTGCTGCCCCAGGTGTTGGCGGCGGTCAAGGTGCCCGTGATCGCAGCGGGTGGTTTCTCCACCGGCCGTGGCCTGGCTTCGGTGCTCGCCGCCGGCGGTGCCGGGATCGCCATGGGCACGCGGTTTCTCATGACCCGCGAATCGCCGACCCCGGCCGCGACGCTGGAGCGTTATCTGCAGGTCAACGACCCGCAGCAGGTCCGCGTGACCACTGCGGTAGACGGCATGCGCCATCGCATGATCGAAAACCGCTTTATCAATCGCCTCGAGCGAGCCGGTTCGTTCGGGCGCCTGCGCATTGCCCTGGGCAGCGCCTGGCAATGGAAACAGCAGACCGGCATGAGCTTGGGCCACATGCTTGCCGTGTTCATCCGGGCACTACGTGAAGACCCCTCGCAGTTGTCGCAAGTCGTCATGGCGGCCAACCAGCCGGTGCTGTTGCAGCGCTCGATGGTCGATGGCGCACCCGACGAAGGCATTTTGTCCAGCGGCCAGGTCGCAGCAGCCATTGGCGAGCTGCTCACCTGTCGCCAAGTCATCGAAGGCATCGCCAGCGAAGCCGGGCAATGCCTGGATGCGCTCCTGGCACGCAGTCAGTCGTCCACCTCAACTCATCCCGCCAGTATCGGAGAACCCCTGTGAACCAGGCATTTACGACACAACTCAATCAGGGGATCGCTGAACTGGTGATCGCCAAGCCCCCGGTCAACGCCCTCGACAGCGCCGAGTGGCACGCGCTGGCGCAGCAGATAGAGGCCCTCGGCGCCGACCCCGAAGTGCGGGTGATCGTGATTCGCGCCGAAGGTCGCGGGTTTTGCGCCGGGGTCGACATCAAGGAACTGGACAAATATCCGGAGCGCATCGTCCAGGTCAATTCGGGTAACTACGCCACGTTCAAGGCGGTGCACCGCAATCCGGTGCCGGTGATTGTCGCGGTGCATGGCTTTGTCCTCGGCGGCGGCATCGGCATCACGGGGGCGGCAGATATCGTCGTCGCGTCCGAGTGCGCGACGTTTGCCCTGCCGGAAGTCGACCGTGGCGCCATGGGCGGCGGTGCGCACCTGCAGCGCCTGTTCCCGGTGCAAAAAGTCCGCTACCTGTTTTTCACCGGCGACAGCATCAGCGCCCCGGATGCCCTGCAATACGGCTTCATCGAACGCATCGTGCCCAAGGATCAGCTGCGCGAAACCGCGCTGGGTATCGCGGCGAAAATCGCGGAAAAAAGCCCGGGCATGATCCGCATCGCCAAGGAAGCCTTGAATGGCATCGAAGACGGCAACCTGGAAGACAAATACCGCTGGGAGCAGGGTTTCACCATGCAGGCCTATAGCAGTCCGGACTCTGCGGAAACGCGCCGGGCCTTCGTCGAAAAACGCGACGCCAAGTTCTGAGATAACGCCATGGACCTGACTTACACCCCCAAGCAAAACGCCTTCCGCGCCGAAGTACGGGCCTGGCTGGCAGCCAACCTGCCACGCGAACCGCTGGCCAGCTACGACACCCGCGAGGGTTTTGAACAGCATCGCGCCTGGGAGGCCAAGCTGTTCGAGAGCCGCTGGTCGATGGTGATGTGGCCGGCAGAACTCGGCGGTCGTGGCTGCGACCTGATCGAGTGGCTGATATTCGAAGAAGAGTATTACGGTGCCGGCGCGCCGATGCGCATCAACCAGAATGGCCAGTTGCTGCTTGGGCCGACCCTGATGGAATTCGGCACCGAGGAGCAGAAAAAGCGCTTTCTGCCGCGCATGGCCGCCAGCCTGGACATGTGGGCGCAGGGCTGGTCGGAACCCAATGCCGGCTCCGACATGGCGGCGATCACCAGCAAGGCAGTGCTTGATGGCGATCACTACGTAATCAACGGACAGAAAACCTGGTCGAGCCGCGCGACTTTCGCTGACTGGCTGTTCGGCCTGTTCCGCAGCGAGCCAGGATCGAGCCGTCACCATGGTTTGTCATTTGTCATGGTGCCGCTGGATACGCCGGGGGTGAGCATTCGCCCGATCAAGGCACTCAACGGCAAGGAATCTTTCGCCGAGGTGTTTTTCGACGACGTGCGCGTGCCGGTCGCCAATCGGATTGGCGCCGAAGGGCAGGGCTGGCATGTGGCGATGGCCACCGCCGGTTTCGAGCGCGGCCTGTTGTTGCGTTCACCGGCACGTTTCCTGGCGCCGGCGCGCAAGCTGGTCGAGCTGTACAAGGCCAATCGCGCCAGCGCCGACCGTGATCCAGGCCTGCGCGATGCCGTGCTGGAAACCTGGATGACGGCCGAAGCCTATGCGCTGTCGGCCTACCACACGGTGGGGCGTTTGAGCCGCGGCGAGCAGATCGGTGCCGAGTCGAGCATCAACAAAATCATCTGGTCGGAGCTGGACCTGAAGCTGCACGAGACCGCCATGCGCATTCTCGGTACGCGTGGTGAGCTGTTGGCAAAAGGTCCGCAAGCGGGCGATGCGGCGGGCTGGCTGGAGGGCTTCCTGTTTGCCCAGGCCGGGCCAATCTATGCCGGGACCAACGAAATCCAGCGCAACATCATCGCCGAGCGCATGCTCGGTTTGCCGAAATAAGGAACCGCCATGGACTTCACTTTCAACGATGACCAGTTGGCGTTCCGCGAAGCCATCAGTCGCTTCCTGATGACCGAGGCCGCCCCGGAAATGCTCCGGGAAATCTGGGAGACCGACGTCGGGCGTTCCCGGGATTTGCGCAACAAGATCGCCGAGCAGGGGCTGACGGCCCTGTCGGTGCCCGAGGCTGAGGGCGGCCTGGGCATGGATGACGTGACCTGGGCGTTGATGACCCAGGAGCTGGGCTACTACGCGATTCCCGACTCATTGGCCGATACCGCCTATGTCGCCTGCGGCCTGTTGGCGGGCCTGCCTGCGCAGCATCCGGCCCGCGCCGCGTTGCTGCCGCGCATTGCCGACGGCAGCTTGCGCATGGCGATCAGTCATCCGGTCAATCCCCTGGTTAGTGATGCGCACTCGGCTGAAGTGCTGATCCTCAGCGACGGCGATGACATCCACGTGGTGCCGCGCGCCCAGGTGGATGTGCAAAACCATCCGAGCATCGATGCCTCGCGGCGTCTGGGCCAGGTGGCCTGGACGCCTGCGCCGGCCACCTGCATCGCCAGTGGCGAGCAGGGCCGAGCCTTGCTGGCGAATGTGCTGGACCGCGGCGCGCTGTCGGTGGCCGGGCAATTGCTCGGGCTGGCGCAGCGCATGCTCGACCTGTCGGTCGACTATGTGGCCCAACGCAAACAGTTCGGCAAGCCAATCGGCAGTTTTCAGGCGGTCAAGCATCACCTGGCCGACGTTGCCCGTTACATCGAACAGGCCAAGCCCGTGCTGTACCGCGCCGCCCATGCCATCGCCCGGGGCGATGTGAACGCTGGGGTGTGGGTTTCCCAGGCGCGCCTGGCGGCCAACGAAGCGAGCTGGATCGCCGCGCGCAAAGGCATCCAGGTGCACGGCGCGATGGGGTACACCTGGGAAGTGGACCTGCAGATGTTCATGAAGCGTGCCTGGGCCCTCGATGCCTCCTGGGGCGACCGCGGCTTTCACAAAACCCGTGTCAGCGACTACCTGTTCGCCGATGCCACCGGCCTGGGGCCGGGGCACACTTTCGAGGAATGACTCATGGCCCAAGCCTATATCGTTGATGCACTGCGCAGCCCGACCGGCCGGCGCAAGGGCTCTTTGAGCCAGATCCACGCCATTGACCTGGGAGCACACGTGCTCAAGGCGCTGGTTGGGCGCAATGTGATCCCTGCCGAGGATTACGACGACGTGATCTTCGGCTGTGTCGATACCATCGGTTCACAAGCCGGCGACATCGCCCGCACTAGCTGGCTGGCCGCCGGTCTACCGCTGACGGTGCCCGGCACCACAGTGGATCGCCAGTGCGGTTCGTCGCAACAGGCGCTGCATTTTGCCGCGCAGGCGGTGATGAGCGGGACCCAGGATGTGGTCGCGGTGGGCGGGGTGCAAACCATGACCCAGATCCCGATCTCCTCGGCGATGCTCGCCGGTCAGCCGCTGGGTTTTGCCGATCCATTCTCGGGCAGCGTCGGCTGGCAGGCGCGGTTCGGTCAGCAGCCGGTGAACCAGTTCTACGCCGCGCAACGGATTGCCGATCACTGGCAGATCAGCCGCGAGCAAATGGAGGAATTTGCCTTGCAAAGCCACGAGCGGGCGCTGGCCGCTATCGCCAGTGGCCGCTTCGCCCGGGAGATCGTTGCCTGCCAAGGGTTGGCGGTGGATGAAACCCCGCGCCACAGCAGCCTGGCGAAGATGGCCGAGTTGCAACCGGTGGACCCGCAGTTCCCGTCGATCACCGCAGCGGTGTCGAGCCAGACGTGCGATGCCTCGGCCGCGCTGTTGGTGGTGTCGGAAGCCGCGCTCAAGCGCTATGACCTGACGCCTCGGGCGCGCATTCATCATTTGACCGTGCTCGGTGATGATCCGATCTGGCACCTCACCGCACCGATTGCCGCCACCCGCCGTGCCCTGGCCAGGAGCGGCCTGAGTATGGCCGACATTGACCGGGTGGAAATCAACGAAGCCTTTGCTTCGGTGGTGATGGCCTGGGCCAAGGAGCTCGATTACGACCCGGCGTGCACTAACGTCAACGGCGGGGCGATTGCCCTGGGGCATCCGCTGGGCGCCACTGGCGCACGCTTGATGACCACGCTGCTCAACGAGCTGGAATGCAGCGGCGGTCGTTATGGCCTGCAGACCATGTGCGAAGGCGGCGGCCAGGCCAACGTGACCATCATCGAACGCTTGTAGTTGTTCCTGCCGGCCGCTGCTTCGAGTGAGCGGCCGACTAAAAAATCCTGAGGAGTCAAACATGACGATGTGTGCAGACCGCACCGTGATCATTACCGGTGCCGGAGGCGGCCTCGGTCGCGCTTACGCCCTGGCATTCGCCGCGCAAGGCGCCAATGTGGTGGTCAACGATATACGCGCCGAAGCCGCCGAAGATGTGGCGGGCGAGATCCGCGCCAACGGTGGCCAGGCGATCGCCAACAGCGATGACATCACCACCCTCGCCACGGCCCAGCGCATCGTCGATGCGGCGCTGGCGTCCTTTGGTGAAGTGCACGTGTTGATCAACAACGCCGGCGTATTGCGCGACCGCATGTTCATCAGCCTCAGTGAAGAAGACTGGGACATGGTCATGCGCGTGCACCTCAAAGGTCATTACTGCCTGGCCAACATCCTGGGTCGGCGCTGGCGCGACCTGGCCAAGGCTGGCACCCCGGTTGACGCACGCATCATCAACACCAGTTCCGGCGCCGGCCTGCAAGGCTCGGTGGGACAGTCCAATTATTCGGCGGCCAAAGGCGGCATCGCCTCGCTGACCCTGGTGCAAGCCGCGGAGCTGGCCCGCTATGGCGTCACCGCCAACGCCCTGGCGCCTGCTGCCCGTACCTCGATGACCGAGAGCGCGATGCCCGACATGGTCAGGAAACCCGACGATGGCAGCTTCGATGCCTGGGCCGCGGAAAACGTCGCGCCGCTGGTGGTCTGGCTGGGCAGCCCGGCGTCAGCCCACGTCAGCGGCCAGATCTTTGAAAGCCAGGGTGGAAGAATTTCCCTGGGTGACGGTTGGCGCACCGGCGTCACTCGCGACAAGGGCGCGATGTGGCAGGTCGAAGAAATCGGCGCCGTGGTGGATGCCATCCTTGCCGAAGCGCCGAAGGCCCAGAAGGTCTGGGGCAGTTAAGGCGATAGGTGATCCAACGAACACCCACGATGACCCGTAGGAGCCTGGCTTGCCAGCGATGGCGCACCTGAGACCGCCATCGCCGGCAAGCCGGACTCCTACGGATTTGTGCCGAATCCAATCCCGCCTACACCCCAATCCCCGTAGGAGTCTGGCTTGCCAGCGATGACGCACCTGAGACCACCATCGCCGGCAAGCCGGGCTCCGACGGATTTGTGCCAATCCCAATCCCGCCTACACCCCAATCCCCGTAGGAGCCTGGCTTGCCAGCGATGGCGCACCTGAGACTGCCATCGCCGGCAAGCCGGGCTCCTACGGGAGCGCTGCAACCTCGACACCCTGCATACCCCATTTTGACGATGCGCCTGACCCGCCCCGTCCGTACAACTGCAGCGTATTGATTTCTTCGGAGGTAGACGCTGTGAGACAAGCTCCCCCTTATGTTCCCGGTCATCAATTGCTGGCGGGAAAGTCGGTGTTGATTACCGCCGCCGCCGGTGCCGGCATCGGTTACTCGGCGGCCCGGCGCAGTGCCGAGGAGGGTTGCCGGGCGCTGATGATCTCCGATGTGCACCCGCGTCGGCTGGAAGAGGCGGTAG
Source organism: Pseudomonas sp. RIT-562 (assembly GCF_026241895.1). Classification (GTDB taxonomy): domain Bacteria; phylum Pseudomonadota; class Gammaproteobacteria; order Pseudomonadales; family Pseudomonadaceae; genus Aquipseudomonas; species Aquipseudomonas mandelii_F. The sequence continues at coordinate 13,120 of NZ_JAPJIV010000031.1, forward strand.
AACGCCTCAAGGCCGAAACTGGCCTGCAGGCGATTTATGGCCAGTTGTGCAATGTCACCGTCGAGGACGAAGTCCAGGCGTTGGTGGCGGCAGCTGAAGAGGTGTTGGGCGGGGTCGATGTGCTGATCAACAACGCCGGCCTCGGCGGTCAGAAACGCGTCGTGGAGATGAGCGACGAGGAATGGCTGCGGGTACTGGACGTGACCCTCACCGGTACGTTCCGCATGACCCGGGCGATGTTGCCCCACATGCAGCAGCGCGGCGCCGGAGCCATCGTCAACAACGCCTCGGTGCTCGGCTGGCGCGCGCAGAAGGAACAGGCCCATTACGCCGCCGCCAAGGCCGGAGTCATGGCCCTGACCCGCTGCAGCGCCCTGGAAGCTGCCGAGTTCGGAGTGCGCATCAACGCGGTTTCGCCATCGATTGCATTGCACGATTTCCTCAAGAAGGCCTCCAGCGAAGAACTGCTCGCCAGCCTCGCGGGGCGCGAGGCGTTCGGTCGCGCTGCCGAGGTCTGGGAAGTGGCCAACGTGATGATGTTCCTGGCCAGCGACTACGCCTCCTACATGGTCGGCGAAGTGCTGTCCGTCAGCTCCCAACAGGCGTGAGGATTGCATCATGAGTCACGTGTTTCGCAGCGCCCAGGCACTGCTGGCGGCCGAGGGCCTGGACCTGGGCCACACCGACTGGTTGACCATCGACCAGCAGCGCATCGACCTATTCGCCGAAGCGACCAGTGATCACCAGTGGATTCATGTCGACCCCGTGCGCGCTGCCAGCGGCCCGTTCGGTGCCTGCATTGCCCACGGCTACCTGACCCAGTCCCTGGCGAACCTGTTCATGCCGCAGTTGTTGATCCTCGAAAACATGGCAATGGGCGTCAACTACGGCAGCGACCGGGTGCGCTTTCCGGCGCCGGTCAAGGTCGACTCGCGCGTGCGCGGCAGCGGCCAGATCCTGCGCGCCGAACAACTGGGCGACGCCGTCCAACTGGTGGTGCGCATGACCATGGAAGTCGAGGGCCAGGCCCGTCCGGGCTGTGTGATCGACACCATCAGCCGCTACACCTTCAATCCAATTTCCAAGTGAGCTACCCATGGACCTGAATGAAGTCGTTATCGTCGCCACCGCCCGTACCGCGCTGGCCAAGTCTTTTCGCGGATCGTTCAACGATACCGAGGCTCCGGTGCTCGGCGGTCATGTGGTGCGTGCCGTCGTCGAACGCGCCGATATCGATCCTGCTGACGTCGAGGATGTGATCATGGGCGCGGCGGTGCAGCAGGGCACCCAGGCCTACAACATCGGACGGCTCTGCGCCTACACCGGCGGCCTGCCCGCCAGCGTGCCGGGCATGGCCCTGGACCGCATGTGCGCCTCGGGGCTGATGAGCATCGGCGTGGCCGCCAAGGGCATCATGAGCGGCGAAATGAACATCGCCATCGGCGGCGGGGTGGAGTCGTTGTCGCTGACCCAGACCAAACACAAGAACACCTTCCGCGCCCAGTCCGAAGCCGTGCTGCAAGTAATGCCCAGCGCCTATATCCCGATGATCGAAACCGCCGAGATCGTCTCGCGCCGCTATGGCATCAGCCGGGCGGCCCAGGATGAATACTCGCTGCAAAGCCAGCTGCGCACGGCCGCCGCCCAACGCAACGGGCTGTTCGACGAGGAAATTGTCGGGCTGAGCGTGGACAAGCTACTGTTCGCCGCCGATGGCCAACCTAACGGCCATGAGCGCGTGCAGGTGCTGCGCGATGAGTGCAATCGGCCCAACACGCGCCTGGAAGACCTGGCGGCATTAAAACCGGTATGGAAGGACGGCAAGTGGGTTGAGCAGGGTGAATTTGTCACCGCTGGCAATGCTTCGCAATTCTCCGACGGTGCCGCGGCCAGCCTGCTGATGAGTCGTGCCGAGGCCAAACGCCGTGGGCTGACGCCGTTGGGCATTTACCGCGGGATTGCCGTGGGCGGTTGCGCGCCGGAAGAAATGGGCATCGGCCCGGTCGTCGCGATTCCCAAGTTGCTCAAGCGTTTTGGCCTGAGCGTGGCGGATATCGGTTTGTGGGAAATCAATGAAGCCTTCGCCAGCCAGGTTCTGCATTGCCGCGATGCGCTGCAAATTCCGGCCGAGCGCCTGAACGTCAACGGCGGGGCGATCGCCATTGGTCATCCGTTCGGCATGTCCGGCGCACGGATGGTCGGCCACGCCTTGCTGGAAGGGCGGCGCCGGGGTGTGCGTTACGTGGTGATCGCCATGTGCATCGGGGGCGGCATGGGGGCTGCCGGGTTGTTCGAATTACCGTAAAGCATCGCACTTTCAACTGAAACCATGAGGGCCTACCGGTCGGGCCCTCTGCTGGGGAATGGTTATGCAAAGTTGTCTGCCCAACGCACAAGTCCTGGCGCAAATGGGCCTGGACCTGGCCGAGTACGAACGGATCATCGGCACCATCTATGACTCGGCGATGGATACCCGCTGCCTGAGCGATTCGCTGCATCAGGTGCGGTCGTTGTTCAAGGCCAATTTTGTCACCCTGATTCTGCGCGAGCAGGAAGAGCCGCTGCTCTCACCGATGGTCGTCGCAGGCGATGTCGAGTTGGGTGAGGGCGGAATCAACCATTACGCCTACTACCCCAAATCCTCGCTGTTCGACGGCCTGGTCACCGACCAGGTGTTCACCATCGACGAGTTGGTGAGCGATGCCGAATGGGCCCGGTCGGCGTTCTATCTGTTGTATTGCGAGCCCTACGGTTGCTACCACATGCTCGGGGCCGATATCCGCATGCCCGATGGCGGCACCGTGCGGTTTCGCATCAACCGGCCGCAGAGTCAACCGCGTTTCGGTGACAGCGAGCGCGCCATGTGCGCGATGTTGTTGCCCCACTTGCGCCGGGCCTTGCACATGCATGCGCTGCTCGATCGCAGCGAGTCCCTGGGCAGCCTGTATTCGCAGACGATCAATCGTCTCGCGGTAGCGACCATCGTCCTCGATGAAAACGGCACCGTGGTACAGCTCAATCCCGTTGCCCGGGACATTCTCGACAGCAATGACGGCCTCAAAGTGGTGGGTGGTCGACTGGAAGCGACGTACCCCAGTGACAATCGGGAGCTTTCGCGACTGGTGCGTAATGCTTTCCAACGTTCAAAACAGGGTGCGCAACAGGCTGTGCAGATTGCCGAGGCAACCTCGATTTCCCGACCTTCAGGCCAGGTCAGCCTGGGCGTGGTGGTGGAGTTGATTCCGTCCCAGGAACTGCTCGAAGGCAACGGCAAGCCCACGGTGGTGGTGTATGTGCGCGACGCGGTGGGCAAGTCGCTGGTGAGTTCGGTGCTGACCTCGCAGCTGTACAACCTGACCCCCGCGGAAACCGCATTGGCGCTGGAATTGGCGAACGGCTTGTCGCTGGAGGAGGCCTCGGAGTCCTTGAACATCCGCCGCAATACTGCCCGCGCGCACCTGCGTTCGATCTTTTCCAAGACTGGAGTGCGGCGCCAGACCGAACTGGTGCGGATCATGCTCAACAGCGTGGTGGCACTTGGCGCGCCGCAGCAGCCAGCGGCGTCAAGGGTGTGATGGCGGGACACGCGAAAATGCGTTAGTCCGTGCGGACGATGCTGCCAGGATCATGGCCTGTCGATACTGATGAACCGATGTCGAACCTTGATAAGGAGAATAACAATGATCGGCAGTAACGAGTTCCCGGGCCGGGCCTTGGCGTTGTTGGTGGGATGCTGTGCCATGGGCATGGTGAATGCCGCACCGGAAGATGTCGCCCGCCTGGGCAACGACTTGACCTGCATGGGCGCGGAAAAAGCCGGCAATGCCGACGGCAGCATCCCGGCGTTCAGCGGCAAATGGCTGGGTGTGCCGCCCCAAGTTGATTTCAAGGGCACCGGCAACCATCCGGTAGATCCGTATCCGGACGAAAAACCGCTGTTTGTGATTACCGCGCAGAACATGGCGCAATACGCCAATCAGCTGTCCGACGGGCAACAAGCGTTGTTCAAGCTGTACCCCAATACCTACAAAATGCCGGTCTATCCCACGCACCGCGACTTCCGCATGGACGACACGGTGTGCCAGGCCACCCGCGAAAACGCCAGCGTCGCGCGGCTGGTTGACGATGGTGAAGGGGTGGTGGGGAAAACCGGCGGCACACCATTTCCGGTTCCGCGCAGCGGTCTGGAATTGTTGAAGAACGCCTCGACGTTCACCCTGCGCGCCTGGACCGAGGAGTACATCTCCGACAACGCCTATGTGCTCAAGGACGGCAATATCAACTGGGGCCGGGTGCATTCACGCAACCTGGCGCCGGCGCTGGAACCGGGCAAGATCGGTGAAACTACCGGCAACTCGTCGTTCTACCTCAACGAAACCCTGTTGCCGCAACGGGACAAGGGCGAGATCAACACCGGCACCGAGTTCTGGAATGACAAGACCGAACCGCGCCAGTCCTGGCGCTATGATCCGGGCACGCGGCGGGTGCGTCAGTCCCCAGGTTATGGCTTCGACATGTCGTTCCCGGGCAGCGGCGGTTCGCTCACCGTGGACGAGGTGCGTCTGTTCAACGGCTCGGGCCAGCGCTATGACTGGAAGATCGTCGGCAAGCGCGAGATGTTCATTCCCTACAACACCTATCGCCTGCACGCGGCCAACCTCAAGTACGCCAACCTGCTGACCCCTGGCCACATCAACCCGGATGCCCTGCGCTTCGAACGCCATCGGGTATGGGAGCTGGAAGGGACCCTCAAGCCGGGTTATCGCCACCTCTACGGCAAGCGCAAGTTATACATCGACGAAGACACCTGGTACCCGATGCTTGCGGACAACTACGACAACCGTGGCGAGCTGTGGCGCACCTCGATGCTGAACTTTTTCTACGCCTATGAAACCCGCCGCCTGCAGGCGGGCGTGGGCCTGTATCACGATCTCAATGCCGGCAGTTACCTGGCGTTCAACCTGATCAACGAGCAGCGCAACGGCTACATGCTGAACAGGCCCGGCTTCAGTCCGAAGGATTTCGGCCCGGAAGCCGCTCGCCGTTTCGGTCAGTAGACCTGCAGCACAGCGCTCGTTTTGCCAACGGGCGCGCTGCCGAGAGTAGTTCGCGTTTGATCTAGTCCAATTGAACGATGCTGTTCTTGCGCGGCTGCTCAATGATGTTTGACATGGGATCGCCCTGTTTTGGTTGGGGCCTGTATTTCTTGGGGGTACAGCCTGCCCCGAAGTCTGCAATCGAGGAACAATAACAATGACGAAACTCGCTGAAATCAACATCGAGAACGCCCAGCGTACCCACCGTTACGCACGTGGCTGGCACTGCCTGGGCAATGCCAACGATTACCGTGACGGCAAGCCGCACACCCTGGAAGTGTTTGGCACGCGCCTGGTGGCTTTTGCCGACAGCCAAGGCAACATCAGCATCCTGGACGCCTATTGCCCGCACATGGGCGCCGACCTGTCCCAGGGCACCGTCGAAAACGACCGGCTGGTGTGCCCGTTCCACCACTGGAAGTATGACACTGGCGGCAAGTGCGTGGAGATCCCGTATTGCAAGCGCATTCCACCCAAGGCCAAGACCCGCAGCTGGCTGGCCTGCGAGGAGAACAACCTGCTGTTCGTCTGGAACAACCCTGAAGGCCGGCCACCCAAGGACAACGTGGTCATCCCGCACCTGCCGGAGATGGACGATCCGGACTGGATCCACGACTGGAACATCGACACCATGCATATCGAAACCAACCCGCGTGAGCTGGTCGATAACTTGGTGGATGCCCAGCATTTCGGGCCGGTGCACGGCACGCCGACCAAGTATTTCGCCAACATCTTTGAAGGCCACATTGGCCACCAGATTTTTCACGGTGACTCCGAACGCCTGGGCGGCGACCTGATTGCGCCGTCGGCCTACTACGGTCCTGCCACGCATTTCACGCACATCAGTTCGATGTTCGGCGACGTACGCATCCACGCCATCCTGCTCAACAGCCACGTTCCCGTGACGCCAGACAGTTTCGACCTGCGCTTTGGTTGCATGGTCAAGCGCGTGCCGGGCTGGACGGAAGAACAGAACATGGAAGTGGCCCGGGCGTATGTCCAGGGCAACCGCGATTCGTTTTACCAGGACGTGGTGATCTGGAAACACAAGATCCGTATCGACAAGCCGGTGCTGGCGGAAACCGACGGCCCGGTCTACCAGTTACGCGAATGGTACGAGCAGTTCTTCACCGATGAAGACAACGTGCCCGCGTTCATGGCGCAGCGTCGCGAGTTCATTACCGTCGACGAGCGCTGACAGCAGGTCCGTTTTAACAGTCAAGAGAGCACAGACAATGAAAATAAAAAGTCTTCTCGGCTATTCAGTTCCACTGTTCATCCTGTTTTTGCTGGTGCTGACCGTGCAGTTTTCGGCGCCTCCGGAGACAGCCAGCGTCAAGGCCTGCAAGCGTTACGCGAGTTGTGTCGCGATGAGCGCGAGCGTGCCGAACTTTCTCAACCTGCGTTGACAACTCGGGCTGCAGATAACCCTGTGGCGCGCGAGCATGCTCGCGCGCCACAGGTTCAGAATTAGACCCGTGGCTGCTCATTTGGATCATTAAGTTGTCACTTATGGTCATTGAGTGGCCGCGTCCTGACTCTTAGTCTGACGAACATGACTGACGGGGGCCGTAGAGCTCTCGCATTTCCCGTGATCGTTCGATGTGGAGTTACCGATGACCGCCGCCCATTACCCGCACCTGCTGGCCCCGCTGGACCTGGGTTTTACCACGTTGCGCAATCGCACCCTGATGGGCTCGATGCACACGGGTCTTGAAGAGAAGCCGGGTGGTTTCGAGCGCATGGCGGCTTATTTTGCCGAGCGCGCCCGTGGCGGCGTCGGCCTGATGGTCACCGGCGGCATTGGCCCGAACGACGAGGGCGGGGTGTATTCCGGTGCAGCCAAGCTCACCACCGAGGAAGAAGCGCTCAAACACCAGATCGTCACCCGCGCGGTGCATGAGGCGGGCGGCAAGATCTGCATGCAGATTCTCCACGCCGGCCGTTATGCCTACAGTCCGAAACAGGTTGCACCGAGTGCGATCCAGGCGCCGATCAACCCGTTCAAGCCCAAGGAGCTGGACGAGGAAGGCATCGAGAAACAGATCAGCGATTTTGTCACCTGCTCGGTCCTGGCGCAGAAAGCCGAGTACGACGGCGTGGAGATCATGGGCTCCGAAGGTTATTTCATTAACCAGTTCCTCGCGGCTCACACCAACCACCGTACCGACCGCTGGGGCGGCAGCTACGAAAACCGTATGCGCCTGCCGGTGGAAATCGTCCGTCGAGTGCGCGAAGCGGTAGGGCCGAACTTCATCATCATCTTCCGCCTGTCGATGCTCGACCTGGTGGAAGGCGGCAGTAGCTGGGAAGAAATCGTCACCCTGGCCAAAGCCATCGAGCAGGCCGGCGCGACCATCATCAACACCGGTATCGGCTGGCACGAAGCGCGAATCCCGACCATCGCCACCAAGGTGCCGCGCGCCGCGTTCAGCAAAGTCACGGCCAAGCTGCGCGGTTCCGTGAGCATTCCGCTGATCACCACCAACCGCATCAACACGCCGGAAGTCGCCGAGCAGATTCTCGCCGAAGGCGATGCCGACATGGTGTCGATGGCTCGTCCGTTCCTCGCCGACGCTGACTTCGTCAACAAGGCCGCCGCTGGCCGCGCCGACGAAATCAATACCTGCATCGGCTGTAATCAGGCGTGCCTGGATCACACCTTCGGCGGCAAGTTGACCAGTTGCCTGGTGAACCCGCGGGCTTGCCATGAAACCGAGCTCAACTACCTGCCGGTGCAGCAGATCAAGAAGATTGCCGTGGTCGGTGCCGGTCCTGCCGGTTTGTCCGCGGCCACCGTGGCGGCGGAGCGCGGTCATCAGGTCACGCTGTTCGATTCGGCCAGCGAGATCGGCGGCCAGTTCAACATCGCCAAGCGCGTGCCGGGCAAGGAAGAGTTCTTCGAAACCTTGCGTTATTTCGGCCGCAAGCTGCAGACCACTCACGTGGAAGTGTGTCTGAACACCCGTGTTGATGTTGCCCAGCTGGTTGAGGGTGGTTTCGACGAGATCATCCTGGCCACCGGCATCGCGCCAAGAACTCCGGCAATTGCGGGCGTGGACAATGCCAAGGTGCTGAGCTACCTGGACGTGATCCTCGAACGCAAACCGGTGGGCAAGCGCGTGGCGGTGATTGGTGCCGGCGGTATCGGCTTTGATGTGTCGGAATTCCTGGTGCACCAGGGCGTCTCGACCAGCCTGGATCGGACGGCGTTCTGGAAAGAGTGGGGCATCGATACCGATCTGCAAGCACGCGGTGGCGTGGCCGGAATCAAGGCCGAGCCCCATGCTCCGGCCCGTGAAGTGTTCTTGCTGCAGCGCAAGAAATCCAAGGTCGGCGACGGCCTGGGCAAGACCACCGGCTGGATTCACCGTACCGGTTTGAAGAATAAACAGGTGCAGATGCTCAACAGCGTCGAGTACCTGAAGATCGACGACGAGGGGCTGCATATCCGCATTGGCGAAACCGGCGAACCGCAGGTGCTGGCGGTGGACAATATCGTGATCTGCGCCGGACAGGATCCCTTGCGCGAGTTGCACGATGGCCTGGTTGCGGCGGGGCAGAATGTGCACCTGATCGGCGGCGCGGACGTGGCGGCAGAGCTGGATGCCAAGCGTGCAATCAACCAGGGGTCGCGATTGGCTGCGCAGTTGTAATCATTCCCATCTGTAGCAGCTGGCGCACTGTGGGAGCGGGCTTGCTCGCGAAGGTGTCATATCAGGCAATATCAATATCGACTGGTCCACCGCCTTCGCGAGCAAGCCCGCTCCCACAGCTTCGCCAGCTGCTACAAAATTGGTGTTGACTGGTAGACTTGGCTCCTTTTCAGATTGCTCAGGTCATGCTTTTTTCCTCCTGCGACTGGCTCCCCCAAGCCCCGCTCGAAATCCTTCAGCTCGATTGGCTCTCGCGATCCGGTATCGAAGTCGCGATCCTGCGTCTCGACCAGATCGACCCGCTGATCAGCGGCAACAAATGGTTCAAGCTCATCGAGCACCTCAAGGCAGCCGAGCTTGCCGGTGCCAAGGGCATCATCAGCCTCGGTGGCGCCCACTCCAATCATCTCCACGCCCTGGCTGCGGCAGGCAAGCGTTTCGGTTTCAGCACCGTGGGGCTGCTGCGTGGTCACCCTCAGGACACTCCGACAGTGCAAGACTTGCAGGCCTACGGCATGCAGTTGCACTGGCTGGGTTATGGCGGTTATCGGGCGCGACATGCCGCGGGTTTCTGGGAGCCCTGGCAGGCCTTGTATCCAGATCTGCTGGGGGTGCCGGAAGGCGGCGGCGGTTTGCTCGGGGCCCAAGGCTGCATGCAGCTCAAGTCGATGGTCGCCGGGCAACTGAATCAGTTGGGTTGGAGTGACTACGACGGCTGGTGGCTGGCCTGTGGCACGGGCACCACCCTCGCGGGCCTGGTGCTCGCCGAGGCGGGAGCGCATCCGGTTTACGGCGCGCTGGCCGTGCCGGGTGATCATGGCGTGGCGCAGCAGGTCGAGTCGATCTTGCAGCAGGCGGGCGCTCCCGACACGGGCTATGAACTGCTCGACGCCAGTCTTGGTGGTTTTGCCAAGGTCGATCCACAGTTACTGGCGTTCATCGAGCAGACCGAACAGGCCAGCAGCGTTGCACTGGAGCCGCTCTACACCGGCAAAGCACTGCTCGCGTTAAAACAGCAGATCGAAGCCGGCAAATTCCAGCCAGGCTCACGCCTGATTTTCATCCATACCGGCGGCCTGCAAGGCCGGCGCGGATTTTCCCTCACCCGCGCTTAGGCATCATCCGCAACAAGGTGTTATCTCGCGCCACGTAATGGTGATAAAGCCCCGCCAGGGCATGCAGCCCGATCAACCAGTAGCCGATCGTACCGCCAAGCTCATGCCAGCCCTCGATCTGTTTACCCAGTGCCTTGTCTTCCGGGATCAGCAATGGCAGGTCGAAACCATAAAACATCACCTGGTGGCCCTTGGCGCTGGTGGTCAGCCAACCCAGTATCGGCATGGCAATCATGAACAGGTACAGCACCCAGTGCATCGACTTGGCGAGTACGCTCTGCCAGCGCGGCAATGCCGGAATTATCTGCGGGGTGGGGCCGACACTGCGCGCCAACAGTCGAAACCAGACCAGCACGAAGACCGTCAGGCCAAGCATGAAATGCGATTCGGTGATCAACGTGCGGCCGCCGCTGCCTTTGGGAAAGACTCCGCGAAACTCGATACAGGCATATACCAGCGCCAGCAAGACCAGCATCAACCAGTGCAGAGTGATGGAGACGGTGCTGTAACGTGATTCAGAACTTTTCCACGGCATACAGGTATTCCTCACGGGCGGTTTGAGGTTCACCGTTCTTTTCGACGGAGTGCGTTAACTGTAAGCCCGTTTCGCTGCGCTTGCCCGGCGCGATCAGCCTTTCAATGCTCTGGATCAGGGTTTCCCCAACAAAAAAGCGCCAGGCCCGAGGGGGATTGGCGCCTTGCGGGACATCGGCCGCGTGATCAGCTGGTCTGCGGCATCTCGCCGTTAGCCAGACGCTTGTTGATGTCGGCAATCACTTCGGGCAGGTCCGCAATGGTGTCGATCATGTAGTGCGGACGCGAGCCTTCGAACATCGCGTGAATGCGCTGGCGCTCGCTGTTCAGCTGGTCGCTGCCAAGGGCGCGATAGCCCTCGTAGTCCAGGCCCAGGGCGTTACCGGAACAGATCAGGGCAACCGTCCACATGCCGGCGCGACGTCCTTCGAGGATGCCCGGCACCGTGTCGTCGATTTTCACGCAGGCGGCGACGTCATCGATACCCAGGGCGATCACGTTGGCCAGTGCCTGGGCGGGCCATGGGCGACCGTTGGGCACTTCGTCGGTGGCAACCACGTGGTCGGCGACGTAACCGTTGGTGGCTGCCAGTTCGACAACCTTGTCCATGACCTGCTTGGGGTAACCGGAGCAGGAACCGATCTTGATCCCTTGCTGGCGCAGGTTGGCAATGGTGTCCAGTGCGCCCGGGATCAGCGCCGAATGCTCGGCGATCTTTTCAATTTGCAGCGGCATGAAGCGTTTGTAGATGGCGGTAACGTCATCGTCGGTCGGCGTGCGGCCGAACACGGCGCGATAACGCTCGGCGACTTGCGGCTGATCACACAAGGTGCGGATGTGATCCCACTTGCCCATACCCATCGGCCCGCGGGCTTCTTCGATGGACACCTGGACGTCGAACTCGGCGAAGGCTTCGACGAAAATCTGCGTGGGGGCGAACGAGCCGAAGTCGACGACAGTGCCGGCCCAGTCGAGGATGGCGGCCTGGAGTTTGGTTGGGTTGCTGTAGTTCATGGTTTAAATCCTGTCAGTGAGGAATGAGATCTCGTAGCAGCTGTCGAGCCTGCGAGTCTGCGTTCGGGGGCAGTGTTCGGTAATCAGATTTCCAGTACTTCCATCTCGCGCAGCACCTCGGCCACCGCCGCCACCGCCGCGTGCATCTCGGCCTGGTTAACGTGGCCGATGCAGCCGACGCGGAAGGTCTCGACCTGGGTCAACTTGCCGGGGTAGAGAATGAAACCCTTGGCCTTGACCCTTTCGTAGAATTCCTTGAACTGGTAACGCGGGTCTTTCGGTGCGTGGAAGGTGACGATGATCGGCGCCTGGATCGCGGCGGGCAGGAAGCTGCGCAAGCCCAGTTTGGCCATGTCTTCGAGCAGCACCTGGCAGTTGTCGGCGTAGCGCTGGTGGCGGGCGGGCAAGCCGCCTTCTTCGTTGTATTGCAGCAGCGCTTCGTGCAGAGCCGCGACCACGTGGGTCGGTGGGGTGAAGCGCCACTGGCCGGTCTTGGCCATATAGGTGTGCTGGTCGAACAGGTCCATGGCCAGCGAATGGGAGTTGCCGGCCGCATTCGCCAGGGATTCTTTTCTGGCGAAGACGAAGCCCATGCCCGGAACGCCTTCGAGGCATTTGCCCGAGGCGGCGATCAACGCATCGAACGGCACCTGCTGTGCGTCGATCGGCAAGGCGCCGAAGGAGCTCATGGCATCGATGATCAGACGCTTGCCATGCTGAGCAATGACTTGGGCAATATCCGCCAGCGGGTTGAGGATGCCGGTGCTGGTTTCGCAATGAATCAACGCGACATGGGTAATGCTGGCGTCTGCCCGCAGCAGGCGGTCGACGTCGGCCGCCGTGGTGGGCTCGTCTTCGGCAGTCTCGAAGGTGCTGAAAGGGCGACCGAGGACTTCGCAGATCTTCGCCAGGCGTTTGCCGTAGGCGCCATTGATCAGCACCAGCACCTTGCCGTCACGGGGCACCAGAGTGCCGATGGCTGCTTCGACCGCAAAGGTACCACTGCCTTGCAACGGTACGCAGTGGTGACTGTCGCCGCCGTTGATGATCGCCAGCAATTGCTCGCACAGGCTGGCGGTCAGCTGGTTGAAGCGGTCATCCCATGAACCCCAGTCGACCATCATCGCCTGACGGGTGCGCGCCGAGGTGGTCAACGGGCCGGGGGTGAGCAGGATGGGTTCGGCAGTACTCATTCTCGTGTCCTCGCAATCGATGGGATGAAGCTACGGGACTTAAATTGCAATTTGCCGTGCTATCAATCAAATTGTTTGTTGTTATGCCAGACATCAGTGAGAGTTATTCATGAACCTGTTCCAGCTCCGCGCTTTCGACGCAGTGGCGCGCGAAGGCAGCTTTACCCGGGCAGCCGCGCGGCTGTTCATCAGCCAGCCCGCCGTCACCGGGCACATCAAGGCACTGGAGGAGCATTACCAGATCACCTTGTTGCGCCGCACGGCCCGACGGGTAGAACTGACGGAGGAGGGCACTCGATTGGCGGCGATTACCCGGGCCATGTTTGGCCTGGCGGAGGAGGCGCAGATCATGCTGGAGGCTAATCGGCAGTTGCTCACCGGGCGTCTCGAGGTGGCGGCGGACGGGCCGCATCTGGTCATGCCGATGCTGGCCAGTTTGCGCGCGCGTTATCCCGGGATCACGGTGAACCTGCGCCTGGGTAACGCCCCGCAGACCCTGGCTGCGTTGTTGTCCGAGCATGCAGACGTGGCGGTGCTCACCGAAGTCGAGCCGCGCAAAGGCCTGCATTTGCAGGCCTTGGGCGAGTCTCGGATTTGCGCGCTGGTGCCGGAAAATCATCCCTGGGCGAACCGTTTGAAGGTGTCGCTCAAGGACTTGGACCAAGTGATCATGGTGTTGCGTGAGCCGGGTTCGGTCACCCGTCGCACGTTTGATGACGCCTGTATTCAGGCCAAGGTCAGTCCGCGGGTATTGCTGGAACTGGACAGCCGTGAGGCGGTGACCGAAGCCGTGGCGGCCGACCTCGGCGTTGGCGTGGTGTCGTCGGTGGAAGTCAGCCATGACCCGCGGGTGGTGGCCGTGCCAATCATGGGTGAGGGCTTGGTGAACCGGCATATGATCGTGTGTATGGAGCGGCGGCGGGATTTGCGGTTGATCCAGGCGTTTTTTGGATTGGCACCCGGGCAATAAACTGCGGCGGGGCTATCGCAAGCAGGCTCACTCCTACACGGGATGGCGGTGATCTTACGCGGCCTACACCATGCTCTCGCGCACCATCTGCAGAAAGGTCGCCACCACCCGCCGCGAACTTTGCTCGCGCAGACACACCAGGGTCTCCGTCAGCCGCCGCGTGCAGTCGATGATTGGCAGCGCACATACTCTGGAATCGGCACCAAACTCTGCGGCCGATACCACTCCCACGCCAATACCCACCACCACCGCTTCGCGCGCCGCCTCGCGGCCTTCAACCTGAATCGCCGCACGAATGCGAAACCCGGCCTGGGCCATTTCCTCTTCCAGGGTCTGGCGCGTCACCGAACCGATTTCCCGCAACACCAACGGCGTGTCATCGAGGTCCGCCAGGCAGATTGAATCGCGATCAGCCCAGGGGTGATTGCGTGAAACGAACGCCACCATCGGGTCGTTGCGCAGCGGCAGCGAGATCAGTCTTTCGTCGCTGACATCGCGGCCCAGCAAAGCCAGGTCAGCCTGGTAATTGAACAGCCGAAACAGCGACTCATCGGTGTTTCCCGTCTCGATCTTCACGGTGATCCCAGGGTAGCGTTCGCAGAAGCGCGCGATCTGCGGCAACACGTGCACCGGCGCATCCACCGCCAGAATCAGGCTGCCGGTGTGCAATGCCCGGGAATCCTGCAACAGCTCCTGCGCCTCTGCCTCGATGACAAACAGGCGTTGGGTGATGCCGAGCAAACGCTCGCCCAGGTCGGTCAGGCGCACCGAACGCTTGTTGCGGTGGAACAGCAGCACACCGAAGCGCTCTTCCAGCTTGCGCACTTGGTCGGATATCGCTGGCTGGGTCAGGAATAGCCGCTCGGCGGCCTTGGTGAAACTTCCATGAACCGCCACGGCGTGAAAGGCTTTGAGTTGGGCGTGGGAAACCGACATCGCAACCTCCAGTAACAAGCTGAACTTATATTGGAAATACGATAAATCGATTTCACTTATTAATCAGTAATTGTTTTTATCGGCTTCAACCCGATGACTGTTCGGTCGAACAGCATCCGTGGCCATGAGCCTGCGCGTGCAATGGCAGGACTCATCTGACCGGTATCGCCACAGGGACCAGGCGATATCGCAGTGCTCAACAATAAAAAACACAGGCGTTATTTCTCGATTTCTGCCGGCACACTCACACCCTGAGGTCAGAACCACAATGAACAATCACATCGGTACCATCAAGCGTTGGCGCGTGCAGATCTTCGCCATCACCTGGCTCGCCTACGCCGCGTTTTACTTTACCCGCAAAGCTTTTTCCGTCGCCAAACTGGGGATCGCCGAAGACCCCGACTTCACGCTCGACAAAATGGCCATGGCCAACCTTGACGCCATCTACCTGGCTGCCTACGCCATCGGACAATTCACCTGGGGCATCCTCGCTGACCGGTTTGGGCCCAGGGTGGTCGTCCTTGGCGGGTTGCTGATTTCTGCAGTGGCAGCGCTGGTGATGGGCAGCTTCGCGACCTTGCCGATTTTCGCCACGTGCATGTTGATCCAGGGCCTGGCGCAATCTACGGGCTGGTCCGGGCTGTGCAAGAACCTCGGCAGCTTCTTCCCCGCCGAGCAGCGTGGCCGGGTGCTTGGGTTATGGAGTTCGTGCTACGCCTTTGGTGGCCTGGTAGCTTCACCGTTTGCCGGCTGGTGGGCCTACACGCTGATCGGCACCTGGCATGCGGCTTTCATTTCCAGTGCGGCGGTGGTCGGGCTGGTGGCTGTGCTGTTCTTTGTTTTCCAGCGCAACAAACCTGAAGATGTCGGCTTGCCAGCAGTGGAACCAGAGCCGCCGTTGACGCCTGCAGAGGCCCATGCCCAAAGCCGGATCAGTGTGCTGGAACCGCTGCGCGAAATCCTGCGCAACCGCACGGTGCTGGTGCTGGGACTGGCCTACTTTCTGTTGAAGCCGGCGCGCTATGCGATTCTGCTGTGGGGGCCGGTGATCGTCTTCGAGCAGATGCCGTCGGTAGGCAAGGTCGGTGCAGCCATCATCCCCACCGCATTCGAACTGGCCGGGCTGCTCGGGCCAATCCTGTTGGGGCTGGCTTCGGACAAACTGTTCGGCGCCCGGCGCATGCCCGCCTGCGTCATCAGTCTGCTGGCGCTCACGGTATCCCTGGCCTTGTTCATGGGCGCGCTGCACACCGGCAGTGTGCTGCTGGTGGTCGCGTTGTTGTTCGTCATGGGGCTGACCTTGTACGGACCGGACTCCATGATCAGCGGTGCGGCAGCGATCGATTTCGGCACTGCCAAGGCGGGTGCGACAGCGGCCGGGTTCGTCAATGGCTGCGGTTCGGTCGGGGCGATCCTGGGAGGGTTGCTGCCGGGCTACTTTGATTCGGTCACCGTGTTTATCGTCTTCGCCGGCTGCGCGATGTTCTCCGCGCTGGTGCTGATACCCCACTGGAACAGCCGCCCGGCTGTGCTGAATCCAGAAGACGCATTCGTGCCTAACCGGCCGATGAGCGTAAAACCCCTGCGTACATAAGGATTGACCCATGAGACCTTTCTGGCTGGAACAGGCGCTGGCGGCTGAGTCCTGCGTGCCGTGCGAGCCTTTGGCCGGTGACACCCGCGCCGACGTGTGCATTGTCGGTGGCGGCTACACCGGATTGTGGACTGCGATCATGCTCAAGGAGCAAAACCCTGAGCTGGACGTGTTGCTGATCGAGGCAGACATCTGCGGTGCAGGTGCCAGTGGCCGCAATGGCGGTTGCGCGCTGTCGTGGTCGGCGAAGTACTTCACCCTGGAGCGGTTGTTCGGAGTGGCGGAAGCGGTGCGACTGGTGAAGGAGTCGGAGCGCAGCATTTATGCGATCGGCACCTTCTGCGAGCAGTATGGAGTCGATGCCGACTACCGCCTGGATGGCACGCTCTACACCGCCACCAACCGCGCCCAATGCGGTTCGACCGATGCGGTGATCGCGGCGCTGGAGCGCAACGGGATCAACTCGTTCACCCAGCGCCCGCTCGCGGATGTGCAGCGCATGGCCGGTTCCAGCAAGCATCTGGAAGGCTGGTTTTCACCGGCAGCCGCCAGCGTGCAGCCAGGCAAACTGGTGCGTGGTATGCGCCGGATCGCCTTGCAGCTGGGAGTGAGAATTCATGAGCGAACGGCCATGACCGGCCTGGAGGAGGGGCGGCCTGCGGCGATCCATACTCCGGGCGGCACCGTTCGTGCCGATCGGGTAGTGCTGGCGATGAACGCCTGGATGGCTCGGGCATTTCCTCAATTCGAGCGCAGCGTGGCGATCGTTTCCAGCGACATGCTGATCACCGAGCCGAGACCGGATCTGCTCAATAAAATCGGTTTGACCAGCGGCGTGACAGTGCTCGATTCGCGGATTTTCGTGCACTACTACCACAACACGCCAGATGGCCGAATCATGCTCGGCAAAGGGGGAAACACCTTTGCCTATGGAGGGCGGATGTTGCCGGTGTTCGATCAACCGTCGCCCTATGCCGGGCTGCTGAAGCATAGCCTGGGCGAGTTCTTCCCGGCCTTTGCCGAGGTGGAAGTAGCGGCGACCTGGAACGGGCCCTCGGATCGCTCTGTGACCGGCTTGCCGTTTTTTGGCCAGATGAGTGCCAGCGGCAACGTGTTTTACGGGTTTGGCTATTCCGGTAGTGGCGTCGGGCCGTGTCACATGGGCGGGCAAATCCTCGCCTCGATGGTTCTGGGCCTGGACAATGCCTGGACCCGTTCGCCGTTGGTCAACGGCCCGCTGGGCTTCTTCCCGCCGGAGCCGATTCGTTACCTTGGTTCGCTGATGGTGCGCAATGCCATCCGGCGCAAGGAGCGCGCCGAAGATCACGGGCATCGGCCGCGGCATCTGGATGTGCGCCTGGCAAAGTTTGCCGCGGCGGCGGGCAAGGCCGACAAGGGGTAACACTCAGTGCTCCGCCAGCCAACCGAGCAATAGCCCGGTATCCGTTCCCGGTTGCGCTGCCGGGTGCGATTGAACTGCGGTGGCCCAGTACACCGGTTGCTCAGGATCGCCATCGAGGAAGCTGATCAGCACTGCGCTGCCCGCAACCGGCACGGCGCCGGAGTCGATGCACTGGGCCGGCTCTGCGCAAGCGATGTGCACGGGGATGGCGCCAGAACGATCAGGATCGAAGGGTGCACTGGGCCACAAACAAACCATCATCCGCCCCTCATCATCCAGAGTCGCCGGCTGTCCCGGTTGACCCAGAACCCGCGCCGGCTGATTCCCTGCAATGATCGGTCGAGGCTGGAGCCGGGGCGCTCGGAAGACGGTCGACCAGGGGATGGCGGTGAACTCGTTGCGATACTCGCCAACGCCGCTGTCCCTGGCGAGAATCGAAGCCTGGCGCCCTTGATGGCGCAGGCCAGTCAGCAGCCATTGGTCGTTGAAGGCTGGTACCGGATGTTGCGAGATTTGCACGATGCGCCCGCTGCACAAAGCGTCATGGTTGCTCTGGCCATGGATCTCTCGGGAGGAGCAACGCAGGCGTTCCAGTTGCCGCAGGCTGCGTTGTGAAGCATGGGCCGGGTTTGGCGCTGTGAGGCGCCGGTCTACGGCGTAGAGTCGAGCGGGCGAGGGTCCTGAGTTATGGCGCTGATACAGCTGGCTGATGGCCGGCATCGCCCTGGGATGGTTCGGCTCAGGGCGGAACTGCGCCAAGACCGGCTCCTGGGGCAGGCTGAGACTGTCGTCAGCCAGCACCAGCACGTGCCCCTGGTGACTGTGCTCGAAATGAAAGTGGATGCCTTCCTCTTCACACAGCCGACGGAACAGGTCCAGGTCATTTTCTTCGTACTGGATGCAAAAAGTTCGGGCCGGGTACTGACCCATCAGCTCAAGGCGATAGCTGCTCTCGGGCAGTTCATGCGCCTTGAGTAACTGCTGGAGAATGTCCGGTACGCTCAGGTGATGAAAGACTCGGCGCTGGCTGCAGTCGTGCAGCGATTGCAGGCGCGGCATCACGGTGAGGGTGCAGCCGATGTGGTGTGACCCACGATGTTCGCTTGTAACGCACTGGATTATTCCGTGAATGCCGTTGCCATTGCCCAGTTCGAGGAACACCTCCTGGTGCATCAACCGGCCGGGGTTGAAGGCGGATGCCAGGGCTATAAATTCGATCTCGAATCGATAAGGTTGATTCAGTGCTTCGTGGCCACTGAACTGCAACACCGGCAGTTGCAGATCACTTTTGAGTAGGGTCAGGTTGAACGGACTTTCCTTGTCGTTGTACATCGGGTGCACTTCTGCTGGCAGTTGAGGGACGCAGAGGGTACGAAACCACGGCTCTGTAGGAACGCCGCATATGTATTTTCAGAATCGGCCTACAGCAATTGGTGAAGATGCCTATGCATCATGGCGAGCAAACCGGTGGAATTTTTGGTCGATTGCCAACTTTAGGCCGTATAAACTTGCACAAAGCGTCGGCCAATAGATGTTTCGGCGCCACAGACAAGAGAGTGAGTTAATGGGCGCACAGTGGAAGGTTAAACACAAAGAAGCGGCATCCAATGCCAAGGGCAAGATCTTCGGCAAACTGGTGAAGGAAATCACCATTGCCGCGCGAAACGGCGCCGATGTCGCGACCAACGCGCATTTGCGCCTGGTGGTCGAACAGGCGAAGAAGGCGTCCATGCCTCGCGAGACCCTGGAGCGCGCGATCAAGAAAGGTTCGGGCCAGCTTGGCGAAACCGTGCAGTACCACCGTGTGACTTACGAAGGCTTTGCCCCGCATCAGGTGCCATTGATCGTGGAATGCGTGACCGACAACATCAACCGCACCGTCGCCGAGATTCGCGTTGCGTTCCGCAAGGGCCAGCTTGGGGCTTCGGGTTCGGTGTCCTGGGACTTCAACCACGTCGGCATGATCGAGGCGTCCCCTGACAGCCCGGACGCCGACCCGGAAATGGCCGCGATCGAAGCCGGTGCACAAGATTTCGAGCCGGGCGAAGAAGAGGGCACGACCCTGTTCCTGACCGAGCCTGCGGACCTGGATGCGGTGCAGAAGGCCTTGCCTGAGCAAGGTTTCACGGTGTTGTCGGCGAAGCTGGGTTATCAGCCGAAGAACCCGGTGAGTGGTTTGACTGACGAGCAGATGGCCGAAGTCGAGGCCTTTCTTGAAGGGCTGGACAACCATGATGACGTGCAGGATATGTTTGTTGGGTTGGCGGGTTAATTCGGTTCTGCAGTAACAAGTGTGGGAGCGGGCTTGCTCGCGAAGGGGTCGTTCATCCGCTATCTATGTCGCCTGAACCGGCCCCTTCGCGAGCAAGCCCGCTCCCACACACACACACACACTGGATCTGTGGCGGTCACAGATCCTGTAACGCTTGCACAATCTCGCTGAACCCCGGCCGCTCCATGACCTGCGGCTGACAGCATCGCAGGTGCAGATCTTCCAGCTGCCTGCGGCGCTCCACGGTCAACCCCGAGTGGACCCGCTCCAGCAGCTCCCCCAGCAGTATCCCGAATGCTCGCACTTCAAGTCGTTGCAAGGCACGGCTTTCGAAGCTGTCCGCGGTCGCGTGGAAAGACGCCGCGCCAAAGTCCCCCAGCAGGCAATCACCGCGATCGTTGTAGAGAATATTGTGGCCGTAGAGGTCACCGTGGGTAATGCCCTGGCGGTGCAGATGGTCGGCGACCGAGGCGATAGCAGCCGCGATGCTCAACGCCACCTCGGCGCTGAAGCGGATGTCATCGGCGTAGACGTCGCGGCTGCAGGACGCCAGGCTCGGCAGCCCGGCCAGGTTACGAAAGTTCGGCTCGACCAGCTCCATCACCAGCCCGGCTTGCCCCTGTGGATGGTCGCCGATGCGTCCCTCGACCCGGATGAGATGGGGATGCCTGCCTGCGGTGATGCAGGCGTTCATTTCGTGCAGAGGTGAGCCGTCGCTGGTCATCTCGCCTTTGTAGAGTTTGACCGCGACTTGCAGGTCCCCTGAGCCTGGGCGAATCCAGCTCGCTCGATGGATCACTCCGGAGGCGCCTTCACCCAATTGCTGCTCGAGACGCAATGCCGGCCAGGGGATGGTGGCAGTCGATTCGAGCACTGCGGAGTCGGCCTCGGTTTCCAACGGGTTACCGGCGTAGGCCAGCCAGGTCAGGCTGGGCAGGGTGAGCAGCCATTCGGGGAGTTCAGTCAGTTGGTTGGCGGCGACCCGGATCAGTTCCAGTTGATGGCAGTTTTGCAGGCTGTCAGGCAAGCGCTGTAACTGATTACCGGCGAGCATGAGTTTTTGCAGGTGCGGGCGCTCGCCCAATTCCTGCGGCAGTTCGCTGATGCAGTTGTCGGTCAGGATCAGCCAGCGCAGCAAGGGCGGCAGTGCCGCGCCCGGCACCTGCGCGATGCGGTTGGCCTTGAAGCCGACCATGCTCAGTGAGCGGCACTGGCCCACGCACGCGGGCAGTTCGGTGAACAGGTTGTCGGAGCAGAACAAAACCCGCAGGCGGGTCAGTCGATGCAGGTCGTCCGGCAGCTGGCTTAGCGCGTTGCCGCTGAGGTTGAGGACTTCGAGGGAGTCGGCCAGGTCGAAGATTTCCCGGGGGAATTCGCTCAGGCCACAGGCGAGGTCAAGGCGAGTGCTGCCCGCCAGTTGGCCGGCGCGCAGTTGGGCTAGGGTGTCCATGAAATGGCTTCGCTATCGATCTGCAGATGGGTGCCGACATGATACCGGTACAACTGCACTGTGCTCATTTCAAACCATTGATTTGCACCAACTGCCCCAACCGACTGCGGGTTCGCGCCAGATCGATCGCATCTCCCCCAAGGCTCTCACTCAACGAATGCTGGCCGACCAACGTCAGGTGTTTGTCCTGATCGTAAAGTACGTCCACCAGGTTGATGAACCGTTGTTGCGCCGCGATGGAAGTGTCGGCGAGCCGGGGTAGGTCGAGGATGATCCAGTGATCGAATTGTCGGCACAGCTCCAGGTAATCCATGACCGCAGTGGGGTGCTCACACAGGTCGGCGAAGGTGACCCCGATAGTGCGCCGATCGCGGTAGCGGGCCTGCAACTGCCGGGTGCCGACGGGCACTGGCAGGGGCGGTGCATCAGCTTCGGGCAAGTCCAGGGTCAGGCGCAACGCCGGTGTGTCCGGCCAGAGGTAACGTCCGTGAGTGAAGATTTGCTGGGCGTGATTTCGCGCCTGGCTTCGGTAGTCGTGGGGCCCGCCGACTTCCATGACTTGCATTTTCGCGTTGATCAGGTCGATCACCGGTTTGAACCGTGCGTGGTAGAGCGGGTTCGGCAATAAACCTTCAGGTGGATAATTGGAGGTGACCAGCAGCAGGATGCCCCGGCGAAACAGCGCCTGGAACAGGCGGGTAATAAGCATCGCGTCGCCGATATCGTGGACGTGAAACTCGTCGAAACACAACACCCGGCAGTCTTTCAGCAACTGGTCGAGGGTGACCTCCATGGCATCAGGCTTCTCGCGGTGGGCGAACATTTGCTGGTGCAACCGGGCAAAAAATTCGTGGAAGTGCAGCCGCTGCTTTTCGCGAAGTGGGATAGCCTGGAAAAAGCCGTCGAGCAACCAACTCTTGCCGCGTCCCACTGCGCCATGCAGATACAGCCCAGGCAGCCTCTGAGGTGATGAGCCGGGCAGCAGGGGGGCGTACTGCGCCATGCAATCGATCACGCGTTGCTGACTGTGGCTGAGGGTGTAACCCTGGGCATGGGCCTTCTGGCGAAAGTAGTCGTGGATCACTTTCGCGCTGGCGACCGGGGTGGCCGGTGCCTTGGCGAACAGGCGGCGCAATACCGGCCAGCGTGATGTGAGTCGCGAACGCTTGGGTGGTCGAACGGCCACTGGAATGTCACCCCGAGATCTTCAAAGCCGGCGCCCCGAGCGGCGGCGGCACAGTTTAACCAAATGGGTAGTTTTGCTTCCAGCGCTGTATAGTCAAAACGTTTCAGTTTGCCGGAGCAGCTGCGCCGCCGGGGTATTGTTGGGGCTGACCATCGCATAGTTGTAACCGGCGCCCGACCAGTATTCGGCCTGGAGCTCGCCATCCGTGCGACTGCCCCGGGGCAGCAGGAAGTTCTTGGGCCCAGGTGGGCGCACGTAGAAGCTGATCTTCTGCCCGTTCGGGTTTTCGTAGACCACCATCGCCGCCGGCCCTTGCTCGGTGCTGAGCAGGCGCCCGCTGACCGGTTTGAAACCCGCATCGGCGAGGTCTGGCAGGCGATTGGCCTGGGTGAAATAGCGATCCAGCCAGGCCTGCATGTCGCCCTGTTCGCCGACCTTGAAGTCCGCCGGCAGCAGGCCTTGCTGCGCAATCAGGCGGTACGCCTGCAGGGCATCGGTCATCGGTGCCGCAGTACTGAGTAAGGTCATTTCCCGAGCCTGCCAGCCGCTGAAGCCGCCAACGCTGACGGCCAGCAGCAGCACGGCGGCGCTGGCCAGATGACGCCGGGACTGACGCTGGAGGCGTTGGCGAATGGCTGCAGGGGCCAGCTGCGCATTGGTCGGTTGTTGCAGCGCGCCGCTGAGGCTGGCGCGCAGTTGCTCGGCGTCCTGCTGCCAGGCGCGCACGGTGGCGGCCGCCTGTGGGTTGTTGGTCAGATAAGTCTGCACCAGGCGTCGGTCGGATTCGCTGAGCTGGTGGTCGATGTAGGCGTGCAGGTCACGTTCGTCAGGGGGCATGCTGATCATTTAAGTCTCCGCAGGGCAGGGCGGGTAATTTCACCTTCGCTGAGTTGGCGCAAGGCCTGGCGGGCGCGGGACAGACGCGACATCACAGTCCCAGTGGGTACCTGGAGAATCTCGGCCACTTCTTTGTAACTCAAGCCTTCGACTGATACCCACAGCAGCAGTGCGCGTTGTTCGGCAGTGAGCTGGTCGAAAGCCTTGAGGGTCGATTGGGCGATCACCGTGCGCTCTGCAGAGGGTTCGGCTTCTGCGCGGCCGATAAAAAATTCGAGCATTCGCGCATAGCGCCGGGAACGCCGGTGGGCGTCCAGGAACTGTCGATAAAGAATCGAGAACAGCCAGGCGCGCAAATCGCCTTCGGGTCGTTTGTCGCTCCAGCGCGACAGTGCCCGCTCCAGGCAGGCCTGCACCAGATCATCGGCGCTGCTCGGATTGCGCGTCAGGGACAAGGCGAATCGCCTCAACCTGGGAATGATTTCACTCAGTTGTTCGTCGATATCGTTCATGAAGTTCTGGCTAGTCACTACGCTGTGGACCAGGAAGACGCTCGGCGTTCGAGATTATTCCACGCCCGAAAAAATAAACACCCGGTGATGGAATAAACCGTCCGGGGGTTCGTCTGCTTGATTCTTCTCATTTGCGGCCACAGGCCCTGGAGTCTTTCATGGTAGATCGCTCATCACCGCCCACCCGGCCGCCGCTGAGCGCCACCAGCCTGGTGCTGCGTCTCGGCGGCATCGCTTTGGTGGTTGCCGCTGTTGCCGGGGCTTTTGCCTACGTCAACGGTACTTTCGACCCGCAGCGGCTGACGCCGAAAAAACTGATCAATGTGCTGGAAACCAATAACGGCGTGCACCCGGGGTTCCGGCGTAACCATTCCAAGGGCGTGTGCGTGATCGGTCATTTCGAGAGCAGCGACGAGGCGCGCAGTTATTCCAGTGCTCAGGTGTTCAACGAGGCGCGGACCCCGGTGGTTGGCCGTTTTGCGCTACCGGCGGGCAATCCCTACGCGCCGGACAGCAGCGTGCCGATTCGCAGCATGGCGCTGCGTTTCACCCAGGCCAATGGTCAACAATGGCGCACCGGGATGAACAGCATGCCGGTGTTCCCGGTGGGCACCCCGGAAGCCTTTTATCAGTTGCAACAAGCCCAGTCGCCAGTGCCGGCCACCGGCAAGCCTGACCCTGCGGCAGTCCCGGCATTCTTCGGCGCGCACCCGGAAGCTGCGCCATTCCTGGCGTGGATCAAGACGGCCAAGCCCTCGGCCAGTTATGTCACTGAAACCTACAACAGCGTGAATGCGTTTTATCTGGTCAACGCCGCCGGCCAGCGCCAGCCAGTGCGCTGGAGCATGGTGCCGGTTGCCCAGGATGCGCCAGGCGCAGCGGCGCCTGAAGGCAGTGATTTCCTCGAAAAAGACCTGGTCCAGCGAATCGCCGCAGGGCCACTGCGCTGGCAGCTGAACATCACCCTGGCCGACGCCGGTGATCCGATCGACGATGCGAGCAAGGCCTGGCCGCCAGGGCGCAAGGTGGTAAATGCGGGGACTCTGGTGCTCGAAAGCACTCAGCCACAGCTCAGTGGTGAGTGCCGGGATATCAACTATGACCCGCTGGTGCTGCCTGCTGGCATCGAAGGCTCGGGCGACCCGCTGCTCGCCGCGCGCTCAGCCGGGTATGCCAGTTCCTACCTGCGTCGCACCAGTGAAGTCAGCCAGTTGCCCGCCGCCAAACAGGAGGCTCGCCAATGAGCACTCAACCGAATCACTTCGCGCCATTGGCGCGGCTACTGCACTGGCTGATGGCGCTGATGGTCATCGCCATGCTGTTTATCGGAGCGGGCATGGTGGCCTCGGTGTCCGAGCGTCATGAGTGGCTGATCCACCTGCACAAGCCGTTGGGCATCGCCATTCTGTTGCTGGTGATCGTGCGCATCGTCGTGCGTTTTTCCACTCGACAGCCGCCACTGCCAGCCGATTTGCCGGGATGGCAGGTGCTCGCCGCCAAAGGCTCGCATCTGTTGCTGTACGCCTTGATGCTGGTGTTGCCACTGCTGGGGTGGGCGATGATCTCGGCGGCGGGCGACCCGGTGATGCTCAGCAGTTCGTTGCAGTTGCCGTCGATCGTACCGGCCAACGCCCAGGTATTTGCGGTCCTGCGCAAGGCTCATGGGTACCTGGCTTACCTGCTGTTCCTGACCGTGTTGCTGCACCTGGCCGCGGCGCTGTTCCATGGCTGGGTGCGCCGTGACGATGTGCTGCAGAGCATGCTGCGGGGTAAGGATCGCGGGTGATTTGGCAGCCGCAGTTGAAGCTGCGGCTGCAACCGGTCAACGCAAGGCATCAACCATGTCGGCAATGGTCGTCAGCACGTCCTTGGCCAACTGTTTGGAACGCTTGCCCGACCAGCCCGTCAACGGGTTTGGAGAATCATCATTGTCCTTGAAGGGCATTTCGAGGGTCAGCGACAGGCAGTCGAATTTCTCGCCGACGCTGTTGCACGCCAGGGTCATGTTGGCCTTGCCCGGTTCATCGCGGGTGTAGCCATGCTTGGTCTGGAAGTCCTTGGTCAGGTGCTTGAGGTGAGTGCGGAACTGCTCTTCGAGCTTTGCGATGCGCGGGGTATAGCCTGGATTGCCTTCACAACCGGCAGTGAAAACGTAGGGAATCTCTTCATCGCCGTGAATATCCAGGAACAGGTCAACCCCGTGTTGTTCCATCTGCTGCTGCACGAACAGCACCTCCGGGCTGAGTTCCTGGCTGGCGCTCTGCCAGGCACGGTTGAGGTCCTGGCCCATGGCATTGGTGCGCAGGTGACCGTGGAAGGCGCCGTCCGGGTTCATGTTGGGCACCAGGTACAGGTCGGCACTGGCCAGTAGTTTGTTCAGGACCGGATCGTCGTGTCTTTCCAGGCGCTCGATCACACCTTCCATGAACCATTCGGCCATGTGTTCGCCCGGGTGTTGCTGGGCAATCATCCACACCTTGCGCCGGCCCTCGGCGCCCGTACCTTTGCGCAGCAGTTGAATGTCCCGGCCCTCGACACTTTTACCGGTGGCCAACAGTTCGGTGCCGGCCTTGCTCAGCGCCTGCTCGATCAGCCAGTCGTGACGCCCGCGGCTGTAAGGTTCGAAGTAGGCGAACCAGGCGTGGGTGGCGGTGGCTTCGAGACTGAAGCGCAGGCAGTCGCCTTCGAAGATAGTCGGTACGCGGAACCAGTTCACGTGGTCGTAGGACGCGACGGCCTGATAACCATCCCAGGCCTTGTTGTAGGAGGACTTGCTGGCGTTATTCAGACGAAACCAATGTTCTTGGCCCACATGCAAGCCGCTGGCCTTGAAGTGAAACCACTGGAAGTGCTGGCTGCGGGTATCGGGCCGAATGGCCAACAGTGCTTGCAGCGGGTTGCTGATATCGAGTACTTCGATGTTGCCACTGTCGAAATTGGCGCTGATGTCGAATGAGGATTTAGCCACGGTCATAATCGGTTCCTGAATATGATTTTTATGGCTGATACTTTACACGCAGGGAGGGGAAAAATCGGGGAAATTGCCAGAATCTGGGGGGCGTCTTCCTTGACGCTGGCGCAGCTTAGAGACTGTGCGATTGATTCTCAAGTGCTATTTTTCGTTAGTTTGAGCCAATGATGGCGGGCTTCCCTTGCCAATGAACATTCTTTTGATATCATCCGCGCCATCGAATTTGCAGTCACTAAAGACTTCATTAGCCTGAAGCCAAAAGCCAGAATAACTGGCAAAAAAAAGACCCGGCAAAAAGCCGGGTCAAAAACCGTGATTAGCCTGATGAGGAGATAGTCCAGGAGACCGACCTAAGGTCTCTTGGTCCATCGACTGATCTCGCGACCAGTTGGTGCAATAATAATCATTCTCGTTTGCAAGTCAAACAGTTTTAGCTGCCCGTCAGGAAAATTCTTACCTGGCGTCTTCGTTTTCAGCCTCTTTGCGCTTTGTTGAGGGACCGATCGACCATGGCCCTGGCCATATCGATCAGGTGCACCGTCGACAATGTCAGGTCTCGGCTGGCGCCCTGCAGATTACCCGCCGATTCATAAGCAATGGAGGCGGCGCAGCGCATCAGGTCCGAGGCATGCACCAGTGCCTCCTCGGCGCTGACGTTGTGATTCACTTCAAAAAAACGCGTTTCTTCGGGCTCTGCTGACACAGCTGGTTTCAAGTAGTAATCGAGCGCTCGCTGGGCTGCAGCGAAGCCTTGGGGCGAATTGAGCGTGGTGTCCATCGGCTCTTGGGGCAGGTCAGTGCTGGGGATTGGCATGGTGCTGTAAACTCCTTTTTTGATTTTCAGATCCGTAAAAAGAGCTTAGTACAAAGCGTATTTGTTTCGGCAATTGAAATAATACAGCTTGTGTTTTGAGCGCAGGTAGGAGCCCGCGTATCGTGCCGGACATGGATAAATGGATTGATTTGGTCAAGGCAAAGATGAGTGAGTTAAATATCACTCAGGAGATACTCGCGGACCGTCTGGAAATGTCACAAGGCGGTGTTGGACACTGGCTGAATAAACGACGCAAGCCCAGTATCGACGACATGAATCGCGTGCTCGAAGCTCTCGGCCTGGACTTTCTTGAAGTGGCGATGGTGCTCAGGGAAATCGAGGCTGGCGAGCAGGATGTTCTGCCTTTGGCGCAGCGCTACAACCCGTCTTTTCGCTATCCGATCACTGGTTGGCAGGAAGCCCGCCTGCTGCGCGATGGGGAGTTGCCGGTGTATGGCGCGACGCAGTTCGAACTGTCCGACTACCACGCCCGCGGCCGGGCTTTCTGGCTCAAGGTCGAGGGCGACGCAATGACTGCGCCCAGTGGGCTGAGCATCGGCGAAGACATGTTGATCCTGGTAGATCCGGATGCTGATGTATTGCCGGGCAAACTGGTCATCGCCCAATGGTCTGGCAGCGCCGCTGCCACTTTTCGCAAGTTGATCGAGGAGGGCGGTCAGCGCTATCTGGTCCCGCTCAACCCGACTTACCCCAAAGCCTTGTTCACCGCCGACTGCCGAATCATCGGCGTGGTGGTGCAGGCCACTGCCAAGTTCTGACCGGACCGGTCCTACGCCCACGTAGGACCGATCCGGATTTCACGCCTCTTCCAGCTCGACCAATGCGCTGCCCTCACTGACCATCTCGCCTTCCTGGCAATACAGGGCCTTGATTACTCCAGCGTGCGGCGCGCGAATGCTGTGTTCCATTTTCATGGCTTCCAGCACCACCAGTTGCGCTCCGGCTTCGACCGTTTGCCCGGCCTCCACCAGGACTCGCACGATGCTGCCGTTCATCGGTGCGGTCAGGCCACCCTGGTGGCTATGGCTGGCTTCTACGGCACTGATCGGGTCGTAGGACTCGATGCGACGCAATTCCCCATCCCATTGCAGATAAACCACGCCGTCGCGGCGGATTGCCCGGTGCTGGCGACGCATTCCAGCATGCTCCGTCAGCAGATGTTCGCCCTGCAACTGTGCAGTGCTCGCGTTGGCAGGGCCCAGCGTCAGCGCTCGATCCTGGCCTTCGCAGCTCAGGTGCAAGGTGATTTCCCTCGGCAGCCCGGCGCGCAAACCGTTGGAGTTTGCCCAAGGCGACGCCGGGTCGTCAGTGCGCGGTGCGGCTACCTTACTCTGGGCAAATGCCTGCGCGGCGGCCTGCCAGAAATCCTCGCCCAGCTCTGCCGGTGGTGGCAGCAACTGTTCCTGATAACGCGGGATAAACCCGGTATCCAGTTCTGCGGCGGCAAAAGCGGGGTGGCCGATGATTCGGCGCAGGAAGTTGATATTGGTTCTGAGACCGCCAATCGCGAATTCGTCGAGCATGCCCAGCAGACGCAGGCGCGCCTGTTCGCGGTCTTCGCCCCAGGCAATCAGCTTGCCCAGCATCGGGTCGTAGAACGGTGAGATCTCATCGCCTTCTTCCACTCCGCTGTCGACTCGACGCCCGGCACCTGCGGCCGATTCGCGATACAACTCCAAACGACCGGTCGCCGGCAGGAAGTCATTGCCCGGGTCTTCGGCGTACAGCCGGACCTCGATGGCATGACCAACCAGGGGCACCTGTTCCTGGGTCATCGGCAGCGCTTCACCGCGGGCCACGCGGATCTGCCAGGCCACCAGGTCGAGCCCGGTAATGGCTTCCGTCACCGGGTGTTCGACCTGCAGGCGGGTGTTCATCTCCATGAAGAAGAACTCGCCTCGCGAGTCCAGCAGGAATTCCACCGTGCCGGCGCCGACGTAACCAATCGCCTGAGCCGAGCGTACGGCAGCTTCGCCCATGGCCCGCCGCAGTTCCGGGCTCAGGCCTGGAGCAGGCGCTTCTTCGACGACCTTCTGATGGCGACGTTGAATCGAGCAGTCGCGCTCATTGAGGTACAGGCAATTGCCATGCTGGTCGGCAAAGACCTGGATCTCGACGTGCCGCGGCTTGAGCAGATACTTTTCCACCAGCATGCGTGAATCGCCAAACGACGATTGTGCTTCACGTTGTGCCGAGGCCAGGGCTTCGGCCAGCTGGCTGACGTCCTCGACCACTTTCATGCCCTTGCCGCCACCACCGGCCGTGGCCTTGAGCAGCACTGGATAGCCGATGCGAGCACAGGCCTCGCGGAAGGTTTCCAGGTCCTGGGCTTCGCCGTGATAGCCCGGGACCAGGGGCACTCCAGCGGTTTCCATCAATGCCTTGGCTGCGGATTTGCTGCCCATTGCATCGATCGCCGAGGCCGGTGGGCCGAGGAAGATCAAGCCGGCATTTTCGATGGCCCGGGCAAATCCGGCATTTTCCGACAGGAAACCGTACCCCGGATGAATCGCCTGGGCGCCACTGGCCTGTGCTGCGGCAATCAGTTTGTCGATCTGCAGGTAACTGTCGGCGGCTTTGCTGCCACCCAGGTCTACTCGGATATCGGCCTCGCGGCTGTGCCGGGCGTCTCGATCAGTGGCGCTGTGCACGGCCACGGTGGTCAGGCCAAGGGCTTTGGCGGTGCGCATCACCCGGCAGGCGATTTCGCCGCGGTTGGCCACCAGTAAAGTGGTAATGACGGGCGTGCTCATCAACGCGGCTCCTTGGTGTTGGGGGTAGCCAGCCAGTTCGCCGGGCGTTTTTGCAGGAAGGCGCGCAGGCCTTCCTGACCCTCAGGACTGACGCGGATCCGCGCAATCGCATTTTCGGTGTAGCGGCGCAGTGCCGGGGTCAGCGCGCCGTTACCCACTTCGCGCAGCAAGTCCTTGCTGACACGCATGGCGGCGGGGCTGTTGAGCAGGAGGTTGGCGATCCACTGCTCGACCTTCGATTCCAGTTCCTCCAGCGGATAGCTTTCCGCTAACAAACCGATCTCCCGTGCCCGCTGGCCGCTGAACCGCTCGGCAGTCAGGGCGTAGCGGCGCGCAGCGCGTTCGCCGATGGCTTGCACCACGAACGGACTGATCACGGCAGGAGCCAGGCCGATGCGCACTTCCGACAGGCAGAATTGTGCGTCGTCGGCGCCGATGGCCATGTCGCAGCAGCTGATCAAGCCGAGCGCTCCCCCAAACGCCGCGCCTTGCACTACGGCCAGGGTGGGGATCTTCAGCTTGGCGAGGTTGTACATCAGCTCGGCCAGCTCGCGGGCGTCGTCGAGATTGGTGTGGTAATCCAGTTCGGCAGACTGCTGCATCCACGCGAGGTCAGCGCCAGCGCTGAAATGTTTGCCACGGCCGCGCAACAGCAGGAATCTCAGGCTGGTATCGGCCGAGACTTTATCCAGGGCGAGGATCAACTCGCGGATCATCTGCGCGTTGAAGGCATTGTTCTTGTCTTCGCGGGCCAGCCACAAGGTCGCGAAACCCCTGGGGTCGGTGTGCAGCTCAAGGGTATTGAAGTCGTTCATATTTTCCGTTCCCACAGAAATCACATCCGGAACACGCCGAAACGGCTTTGTTCTACTGGCGCGTTAAGCGCGGCCGACAAGGCCAGGGCCAACACATCGCGGGTCTGCGCGGGGTCGATGACGCCGTCGTCCCAGAGCCGTGCGCTGGAGTAGTAGGGATGTCCCTGTTGTTCGTACTGATCGAGGATCGGCTGCTTGATCTCGGCTTCCTGCTCGGCGCTGAAGGTTTGGCCGCCACGCTCTGCCTGCTCGCGTTTGACCTGCACCAGGACGCCGGCAGCCTGTTCGGCACCCATCACGCCGATCCGCGCATTTGGCCACATCCACAGAAAGCGCGGATCGTAGGCGCGCCCACACATGCCGTAGTTGCCGGCGCCGAAGCTGCCGCCGATGATCACGGTGAACTTCGGCACCTTGGCGCACGCCACCGCCGTCACCAGTTTCGCGCCATGCTTGGCGATGCCGCCGGCTTCGTACTTCTGGCCAACCATGAAGCCGGTGATGTTCTGCAGGAACAGCAACGGGATGCCACGCTGACAGGCCAGCTCGATGAAGTGCGCGCCTTTTTGCGCGGCTTCGGCAAAGAGGATGCCGTTGTTGGCGAGGATCGCGATCGGATAACCGTGCAGGTAGGCAAAACCGCAGACCAGCGTAGTCCCGAACAGCGCCTTGAACTCGTCGAACACCGAGCCGTCCACCAGGCGTGCGATGACTTCCCGCACATCGAAGGGCTGCTTGGCGTCAGCCGATACCACGCCATACAGCTCATCGCTGGCATACAGCGGGGCGATCGGCGCGCGTTGCTGCACTTCGCCGAGCTTGCGCCAGTTAAGGTTGGCAATGCTGCGCCGGGCAATGGCCAGGGCGTGTTCGTCGCTCTCGGCGTAGTGATCGGCAACACCGGAAATCTTGCAGTGCACATCGGCACCGCCAAGGTCTTCGGCACTCACCACTTCCCCGGTCGCGGCTTTGACCAAGGGCGGGCCGGCCAGGAAGATGGTCGCCTGGTTGCGCACCATGATCGCCTCGTCGGCCATGGCCGGAACGTAGGCGCCGCCGGCGGTGCAGGAGCCCATGACCACGGCGATCTGCGGAATGCCCATGGCGCTCATGTTGGCCTGGTTGAAGAAGATCCGGCCGAAGTGTTCGCGGTCCGGGAACACTTCATCCTGACGCGGCAGGTTGGCTCCGCCGGAGTCCACCAGATAGATGCAGGGCAGGCGATTTTGCTGGGCGATGGTCTGGGCGCGCAGGTGTTTTTTCACGGTCAGCGGGTAGTACGAGCCGCCTTTGACCGTGGCATCGTTGGCGACGATCATGCATTCCACGCCTTCGACGCGACCAATTCCGGCGATCACGCCGGCAGCCGGGACTTCCTCACCGTAAACCTCGTAGGCCGCCAGCTGGCTGATTTCGAGGAAGGGCGATCCTGGGTCGAGTAGCCGATTGATGCGCTCGCGAGGCAATAACTTGCCCCTTGAGGTGTGGCGGTCTTGCGCTTTGGCGCCACCACCTTGCTGCACTTGGGCGAGCAGGGTGCGCAGGGCGTCGACCTGTTTGAGCATCGCCGCGCTGTTGGCGGCGAACTCCGCCGAACGCGGGTTGAGCTGGGTATGCAGGATAGCCATGGACAACTCCGGTTAGCGGGTTTCGTTGAACAGTTCACGACCGATAAGCATGCGACGAATCTCACTGGTCCCCGCGCCGATTTCGTACAGCTTGGCGTCACGCAGCAGACGACCAGCGGGGAATTCATTGATGTAGCCGTTGCCGCCGAGGATCTGGATCGCATCGAGGGCCATTTGCGTGGCGCGTTCGGCGCTGTAGAGGATCACGCCGGCGGCGTCCTTGCGCGTGGTCTCGCCGCGCTCGCAGGCCTGGGCCACCGCATAGAGATAGGCGCGGCTGGCGTTGAGCTGGGTGTACATGTCGGCGACCTTGCCCTGGATCAGCTGGAATTCCCCGATGCTCTGGCC
Source organism: Pseudomonas sp. RIT-562 (assembly GCF_026241895.1). Lineage (GTDB taxonomy): Bacteria > Pseudomonadota > Gammaproteobacteria > Pseudomonadales > Pseudomonadaceae > Aquipseudomonas > Aquipseudomonas mandelii_F. Next base: position 46,237 of record NZ_JAPJIV010000031.1, read on the forward strand.
GAACTGCTTGCGGTCGTGGATGTACGGGACGATCAGGTCCATACAGGCCTGCATGATGCCGGTCGGGCCGCCGGACAGCACCACTCGTTCGTAGTCGAGGCCGCTCATCAAGACTTTTACGCCGCCGTTGAGGGCGCCCAGGATGTTTTCTTCCGGGACCTCGACGTCATCGAAGAACAGCTCGCAGGTATTGGAGCCGCGCATGCCGAGCTTGTCGAACTTGTTGCTGCGGCTGAAGCCTTTCCAGTCGCGTTCGACGATAAAAGCGGTGATGCCGTGGGGGCCTTTTTCCAGGTCGGTCTTGGCGTAGATCACGTAGGTGTTGGCGTCCGGGCCGTTGGTGATCCAGGTCTTGCTGCCGTTGAGCACGTACTTGTCGCCACGTTTATCGGCGCGAAGTTTCATCGATACCACGTCGGAACCGGCGTTCGGCTCGCTCATGGCCAGCGCGCCAATGTGCTCGCCGCTGATCAGCTTGGGCAGGTACTTGAGCTTCTGCTCGTGATTGCCGTTGCGGTTGATCTGGTTGACGCAGAGGTTGGAGTGCGCACCGTAGGACAGGGCAACTGAAGCCGAGCCGCGGCTGATTTCTTCCATGATGACCACGTGAGCCAGGTAACCCAGGCCGGCACCACCGTACTCTTCTGCAACCGTGACGCCGAGCAGGCCCATGTCGCCGAACTTGCGCCACAGGTCTGCGGGAAACAGGTTGTCGATGTCGATCTGGGCGGCGCGCGGGGCGATCTCGCTGGCGACAAAGGACTGAACCGAATCACGCAGCATGTCGATGGTTTCGCCGAGGGCAAAGTTCAGGGATGGGTAGCTCATGGGGCACCTTTTGGCTTTTTTGTTGGGTGGGGAGGGCGCGCTGCAGCTCTCACCTTTACGTTAACGTAAGCCTGTGACGAATGGCTGTCAATCACCCTTTACGTTAACGTCAACTTGAGCGACAGTAGGGGCAGATTATCTGAAGGCGAGCCCCCTTGGAGGACTGGTACCTGTGGGAGCAAAGCTTGCTCGCGATGACGGACCGACATTAGTTTTCATGGCGACTGGCAAATCGCGATCGCGAGCAAGCGTTGCTCCCACAGGCCTCACTTCATTCAGGAAGGGCTGCGGTAACACCCACTAATAAAGACAATAGGGGTCGTCATGGATCAACCCAGTGCAAGCCCGCAGCGCAGCTATACCCGCGGTTCCCAGGACAAAGCCTTGCTGGCGATGACCATTGGCCAGGCGTTCGATGACACTGTCAGCCGCTACCCGCAAGGAGAAGCGCTGGTAGTGCGCCATCAACAGCTGCGCTACACCTGGCAGCAATTGTCCGCCGCCGTCGACCTGCATGCTCGGGCGCTGTTGGCGCTGGGCTTGCAGGCCGGTGACCGGCTCGGCATCTGGGCACCCAACTGCGCGCAATGGTGTATCAGCCAATTCGCCAGCGCGAAGATCGGGGTAATCCTGGTCAATATCAACCCGGCGTATCGCAGCTCGGAACTGGAATACGTACTCAAACAATCGGGTTGCCAGTGGCTGGTGTGTGCCGGCGCCTTCAAGACTTCCAACTATCACGAGATGCTCCAGGGGCTGCTGCCTGAACTTGCCGAGCAATCCATCGGTAAGTTGCACAGCGAACGCCTGCCGGATCTGCGTGGCGTGATCAGCCTGGATAGTCAGCCGCCGTCGGGTTTCCTGCCATGGTCGCAATTGGCCGATCTGGCCGCCAGCGTCCCGATGCAGCAGCTGCACGAACGCCAGGACAGTCTGAATTTCGATCAGGCGGTGAACATCCAGTACACCTCCGGCACCACCGGGTTTCCCAAGGGCGCGACGCTCAGTCACTACAACATTCTCAACAACGGCTACATGGTGGGAGAAAGCCTGGGGCTGACCGCCGATGATCGGTTGGTAATCCCGGTGCCGCTCTACCACTGCTTCGGCATGGTCATGGGCAACCTGGGCTGCATCACCCACGGCAGCACCATGATTTACCCCAACGATGGATTCGATCCGCTGCTGACCCTGACCACCGTCGCTGAAGAAAAAGCCACTGCCTTGTATGGCGTGCCCACCATGTTCATCGCCATGCTCGACCAGCCAAGGCGTCAGGAATTTGATCTGTCGAGCTTGCGCACCGGCATCATGGCTGGCGCTACCTGCCCGATCGAGGTGATGCGGCGGGTGATCAGCGAAATGCACATGAGCGAGGTGCAGATTGCCTACGGCATGACCGAGACCAGTCCGGTCTCCCTGCAAACCGGTCCCTCGGACGAGCTGGAGCTGCGCGTGACCACCGTCGGTCGTACCCAGCCGCAGCTGGAGAGCAAGATCATCGACGAGGCAGGCAACCTGGTTCCGCGCGGCACCATCGGCGAGCTGTGCACTCGTGGCTACAGCGTGATGCTCGGTTACTGGAACAATCCCCAGGGGACGGCGGAGGCCATCGACCAGGCAGGCTGGATGCACACCGGTGACCTGGCCAGCATGAATGATGAAGGCTACGTGTGCATTGCCGGGCGCAATAAGGACATGATCATCCGCGGCGGCGAGAATATTTACCCGCGTGAACTGGAAGAGTTCTTTTTCACTCATCCCGCCATTGCCGACGTACAGGTGATCGGCATTCCATGTTCACGCTACGGCGAGGAAATCGTCGCCTGGATCAAGTTCCACCCCGGCCACAGCGCGACCGAGCAGGAGCTGCAGCTTTGGTGCAAAGAGCGCATCGCGCACTTCAAGACCCCGCGCTACTTCAAGTTTGTGGAAGAGTTTCCAATGACCGTGACCGGAAAAATCCAGAAATTCCGTATGCGCGAGATCAGCGTCGAGGAGCTCAAAGCGACACTGTAGGAGCTGGCTTGCCAGCGATGGCGGCGGGTCAGTCGACATATTGGCTGGCTGACCCAACGCCATCGCGAGCAGGCTCACTCCTACAGAGCAGGCGAAACCTGAATCCCAGACAGCACAAAGGGGAGCAGAAGCTCCCCTTTAATTTGTCGTTGCGCGTGCTCTTTTTTTATTATTGAGGGGCGGTCTGTTGTTGTTTTTGGTAACCGTGGCCCTTTACCGCTGTTTTTGTCGATCCCCATCCGGGATCAAGAGCAAACGTATTTTTTTGAGCGCTGATCTGCTTTTTCGCCAAGCGATCCAACCAGTTCGGGAGCTACCTGAAGGTAGTTTTATTGTTCTCTGCCCGGTTGCGGGTTACTTCGAAAAGCACCCTGAAAAGCACACCTTCTCCAAAAAAATCTGTTAGCTGCGTCTCTGCCGTGTTGTTCTTGTTATGTCAGAGTCGTTACGTCTTATTTTTATTGGTTTGCTGCTTTTTATTCTTGTTATGCCATAGAGATAGCAGGAGCCGTGCCAACTTTTAAAATTCCTTTAAAAACAAGAAGTTATGTTTTTTTGATGATTTTTGCAGGCGCCTGGATCTCACATTTTGTTTCCGTGTTACTCGTTTGTGCCCACGTTTCGGACGGGGCGGTAACACCCCGACACAACCGGCCGCTCACTGTGCGCTACGCGCCTTGGCAACCCGCGATCCGGTAGGCCGGCCCAACACGTCACAGATCTGCTGGCCGGCCAGGATCAAGGCGTCCAAGTCAATGCCGGTAGTGATGCCCAGGCCATTGAGCAGGTACACCACGTCTTCGGTGGCCACGTTACCGCTGGCACCTTTGGCGTAGGGGCAGCCGCCGAGGCCGGCGATGGAGCTGTCGAAGGTCGAGATGCCTTCCAGCAAGCTGGCGTAGATATTGGCCATGGCCTGGCCGTAGGTGTCGTGGAAATGCCCGGCGAGTTTTTCCCGGGGGACATCGGCCGCAACCACGTCGAACATCCTGCGGGTGGCGCCTGCGGTGCCGGTGCCGATGGTGTCGCCCAGCGAGACCTCGTAGCAGCCCATCGCGTACAGCTCGCGAGCGACCCGTGCGACCTGCTCCGGGGCCACATCACCTTCATAGGGGCAACCCAGCACACAAGAGACGTACCCGCGCACAGTCACCCCGTGTTGCCGGGCTGCGTCCATGATCGGGACAAAGCGCTCCAGGCTTTCGCTGATCGAGCAATTGATGTTGCGTTGGGAGAACGCTTCCGAGGCGGCGGCGAACACCGCGATTTCCTTGACTCCGGCGGCAATGGCGTCCTCGAACCCGCGCAGGTTGGGAGCGAGTGCGCCGTAGGTGACGCCTGGTTTGCGCTGGATTTGCGCGAAGACTTCTGCCGAGCCGGCCATCTGCGGCACCCATTTGGGCGAAACAAAACTGCCAACTTCGATGTAACCAAGACCGGCGGCGCTCAGTGCGTCTACCAGTTGTACCTTGTCGGCGACGCTGATGGGCTGCGCTTCATTTTGCAAACCGTCGCGAGGGCCGACTTCGACCAGTCGCACGTGGGAGGGTAGGGACATGGGAATCGACCTGGTTTATCTGAATGTTTATAAAACTCTGTGGGAGCAAAGCTTGCTCGCGATGGCGGCCTATCAGTCGACACCAAGGTTGAAGTCATGCCCTCATCGCGAGCAAGCTTTGCTCCCACAGTGTTGTTCGGTGAATTACAGAACTGCTTGCTGGCTCTTGATCGTTTCTTCCAGCGCCTGGGTGCAGCGCTCCTGCGCCGTGTCCAGTTCCAGCTTCATCTGTTCGATGTCGAGCATCTGCTGTTCCAGCTGATCACGCCGTTCGGCGATTTTGTTCAACATGGTCTGCAACTGTTTCTGGTTGCCACCGGCAGGGTCGTAGAGCTCGATCAGCTCACGGCATTCGGCCAATGAAAAGCCGATGCGCTTGCCACGCAGGATCAGTTTCAGGCTGACCTTGTCCCGGGGTGAATAGATGCGTTCCTGGCCCCGTCGCTCCGGGCTGAGCAAGCCTTGCTCCTCGTAGAAGCGGATCGCCCGGGTGGTGATGTCCAGCTCGCGGGCGAGGTCGGAGATGCTGTAGGTCAGGCTGCTCATGGGCGCGCTCGAAAATGGGTTATGGCGCTAAGCTAATGTCAGGTTGACGTTTACGTCAAGGGGGCCTGCGCCTTATCCAGCTTCTTCTCATGCGCTGTCACCTGCTGGCACAACTCGATCATCTGCTCGCGCATCCAGCGGTTGGCCGGGTCCTGGTCAGTGCTCTCATGCCAATACAGGTGAGTCTCCACCGGCGGCACATCGTTGACCGGCAAACTGAAGGCGTGCAGATCGTTGCGGCGGGCGAAGCGCTCCGGCACGGTCATGACCATGTCAGTCTGCTGCAGCACTTGCGAAGCCATCAGGTAATGCTGGGAGCGCAAGGCGATCTTGCGCTGGATGCCCATTTTTCCCAGCGCCAGGTCCACATGCCCCAGGCCGCTGCGGCGGCTGGAAATATGGATGTGGGTCAGGGACAGGTAGTCGTCGAGGCTGAATTTTTCCTTGTTCGCCAGCGGATGCCCCTTGCGCATGGCGCACACGTAGCGGTCCTCCATCAGCTTTACATGGCGTACCTGAGGGTCGGTATTGAGCGGTGCATCGACTGCGAAATCGAGACGCCCGGCCGCCAGCTCCTTGGTGGTCTCGCGACGTTTGGACAGGAAGCTCTCGATGATCACGGTCGGCGCCAGACGGCGCAGGCGCTGGAACAGCGGGGGCAGAATCACCGCCTCGGTGAGGTCGGTCATGCTGATGCGATAGGTCTTGACCGCCTGCAGCGGGTTGAAAATGCGGCTCTCCTGCACCGAAACACGTAGCAGCGACAGCGCATTGCGCACCGGGCCGATGATGTTCTGCGCCATGGGAGTCGGCACCATGCCCTGGGCGGTGCGCACGAACAACGGATCGTTGAATGTCTCGCGCAGGCGGGCCAGGGCATTCGACACCGCCGGTTGGGTGATGCCGACGATCTGCCCGGCGCGGGTCAGGTTGGCTTCGGTGTAGATCGCGTCAAAGACGATGAAAAGGTTGAGGTCGACCTTGCTCAGATTCATGGCGCTGCACTCTTATTGTGTGGGCTCGGTGGCCTTGACGATCAGTGGATCATATATCGGTGATGAATGTTAATACACGCCGAGAATAGGCTAGGTAAATTTTCGTCACTGTTCTAGCATCAAATTCATGACCTGAACAACTCATTGAAACCCTCGCTAAAAGGTAGAGCTGCCCATGGATTTCGCTTATTCGCCCAAGGTGCAAGAACTGCGTGAGCGCGTGACCGCGTTCATGGACACCTACGTTTATCCCGCCGAAGCCGTGTTCGAGCGTCAGGTCGCCGAAGGCGATCGCTGGCAGCCGACCGCGATAATGGAAGAACTCAAACTCAAGGCCAAGGCAGAGGGCTTGTGGAATTTGTTTCTGCCTGAGTCCGAGCTCGGCGCCGGCCTGACCAACCTGGAATACGCGCCGCTGGCGGAAATCATGGGCCGCTCGCTGCTGGGGCCGGAGCCGTTCAACTGCTCGGCGCCCGATACCGGCAACATGGAAGTACTGGTGCGCTATGCCAACGAAGAGCAGAAGCAGCGCTGGCTTGAGCCGCTGTTGCGCGGCGAAATTCGTTCGGCGTTCGCCATGACCGAGCCGGACGTGGCGTCCTCCGACGCGACCAACATGGCCGCCCGCGCCGTACGTGACGGTGACCAGTGGGTAATCAATGGCAAAAAGTGGTGGACCTCCGGCGCCTGTGATCCACGCTGCAAGATTCTGATCTTCATGGGCTTGAGCAATCCCGATGCACCGCGGCATGCCCAGCACTCAATGATCCTGGTGCCAGTCGACACCCCAGGGGTGAAGATCGTGCGCCCGCTGCCGGTATTCGGTTACGACGATGCGCCGCACGGTCACGCCGAAGTGCTGTTTGAAGATGTCCGGGTGCCGTTTGAAAACGTCCTGCTGGGCGAGGGCCGCGGTTTTGAAATCGCCCAGGGTCGCCTTGGCCCGGGCCGAATTCACCACTGCATGCGCTCAATCGGCATGGCTGAGCGCGCGCTCGAATTGATGTGCAAGCGTGCCGTCAGTCGTACTGCGTTCGGCAAACCACTGGCGCGGCTGGGCGGCAACATCGACAAGATCGCCGACTCGCGGATGGAAATCGACATGGCGCGGCTGCTGACCTTGAAAGCGGCGTACATGATGGACACGGTCGGTAACAAGGTGGCCAAGAGCGAGATCGCGCAGATCAAGGTCGTGGCACCCAACGTCGCCCTGCGGGTGATCGACCGCGCCATTCAGATCCACGGTGGTGCCGGGGTTTCCAACGATTTTCCGCTGGCGTACATGTATGCGATGCAACGCACCTTGCGCCTGGCCGATGGCCCGGACGAAGTGCACCGTGCGGCCATTGGCAAGTTTGAAATCGGCAAGTATGTGCCGAAGGAAATGATGCGCAGCGGTCAATAAACTGTAGGAGCGAGCTTGCTCGCGATGACGGATTAACATTCAAAAAATGATTTTGACTGTTCAACCGTCATCGCGAGCAGGCTCGCTCCTACAGGTTCGCAGTCCATCATTTGATCGTCGGAAGACTGTAAAACGCCCGTGCACACGCGGTGCTGTGCGCTGCCAGATCCTCTTCGCTTTCCCCGCGATGCAACGCCACCTCGCGCAATACCTCAGTCAGGTACGCCGGTTCGTTGCGACCATTCTTCGGCTTGGGCCGCAAACTGCGCGGCAACAGGTACGGCGCATCGCTCTCCAGCATCAATCGCCCGCGCTTGATCTCTTTGACCAAGGGATGCAAATGCGTCCCCCGGCGCTCGTCACAGATCCATCCGGTAATACCGATGTGCAAGTCCAGGTCGAGATAGCTGAACAAAGCCTTTTTTTCGCCCGTAAAACAGTGCACTACCGCAGCTGGCAGTTGATCTCGATAGTCGCGCAGGATATCCAGCAGGCGCTGGCTGGCATCGCGCTCGTGCAGGAACACCGGCAGTTGCAGTTCCACCGCCATCGCCAGATGTGCCTCAAGCACCTTCTCCTGCTGGGGGCGCGGCGAGAAGTCTCGATTGAAATCCAGCCCGCATTCTCCCACGGCCACCACGTTGGGTTCCTTGAGCAAACTGCGCAGGCGTCGGTCGCTGTCGGCGTTCCAGTCACTGGCCGAATGCGGGTGAATGCCGGCGGTGGCAAACAGTCGCTGAGTGCTTTCGTCCAGTTGCCGGCACAGCTCCAGGGCTTGTTCGCTGCCTTCGACACTGGTGCCGGTGAGCACCAGTTGGCACACGCCAGCGGCGTATGCGCGGTCGAGTACCGCCTGGTGTTTGTCGGCAAAACTGGGGTTGGTCAGGTTGACGCCGATATCGATGAGTTGCATGGTGCTACCTCGGACCAAAGGCCGGAAAGCATATCAGAGCTGCAGATTTATAAGAAAAGCCAAGAACTACAAACAGTTATAGCTGTCTCTTGATGCCGCGAGGCAGGTCATGCTGGGCAAGCGACCCGCGTGATGCCGCTCACTCGCACTTTGTTGCGCTGTTTCTGACGTTCGATTTCGCTCAATCCTTGAAATCGGCCAGTATTCTTTCCGGAGAGTGGATGACACGTCCCTCGGTGTTGCTACTGCTGTGTTTGTCGATGTTACTGCCGATGCCGGCGGTTGCGCGTCTGGCCGGCCCACTGCAAGCCGTGCCTGCGGCCAAGGTTCGCGACCTGGTGGAAATTCGCAGCAGCCGGGTGTTGCGGGTACTGGTCAACCAGAGTCGCAACAGCTCCGGGGAGGTCCAGGGCCAGGCCATTGGCGTCGAGTACCATCGCCTGCGGGCCTTTGAGCAATACCTCAACGGTCACGCCCGAGACGGTCAGGAAATCACCCTGAAGATAATCCCCAAGGGCAAGGATCAACTCATCGGCGCCTTGCAGCGCGGTGAGGGTGACCTGGTAGCGCCGGGTGAATTACTCGACCTGCAGGCCGGTCATGCCGTCAGCAGCAGTGCACCGATTGCCAGCAATATTCCGTTGGTCCTGGTTGGAATCAAGGGCGAGCGGCGCTATACCCGCCTTGAGCAACTGTCCGGCAAAACCCTGGCCTTGCCCACCGGCAGTGCCGCCGGGGACGCGGTCAGCCAGATCAACCAGAAACTGGCACTGCATAAATTGCCACCGGTGAACGTCGAATGGGTCGACCCCAGCCTTGCGGTCGAAGACGTGCTGGAAATGGTCCAGGGCGGCATCTTCCACCTGACCATCGTCGAACAGCCGATCGCCGAGCGCTGGGGCAAGATCCTGCCCAAGTTGCGACTCGACCGCCAGGTACTGATCAGCGAGCCGGGAGAAGAGTTCTGGTTCGTACGGCGCGACGCTGCAATGTTGCGAGCAAGCATCGACCGCTTTCTGCTCACCTACAAAAAGCCCTCCGATCAGGATGTGGCGTTCCTGCGCATCTATCGACGCCTGTATCAAGTGCATTACCCCTTGGCGAAGGCCAATCGGCAGCGTCTGGAAAAGCTGCGCCCGGTGCTGCAGAAACATGCGGCGGCCCAGGGCATGGACTGGCTGAATCTGGCGGCGCTGGCGTTCAAGGAATCGGGCCTGCAACCCAATGCCCGTAGCGGCTCGGGGCCCACCGGGTTGATGCAGATCACCCCGTCGGCGGCGCAACGGGTAGGGGTGAATAACATTCAGGAACTGGACGCCAATGTGCAGGCCGGGGCCAAGTACCTGGCGATGATTCGCCGCAAGTTCTTTGCCAGCCCCAAGCTCAACGAACGTGAGCGCATGGCGTTCGTGCTGGCGGCGTACAACATCGGACCCGAGCGAGTTCAGGGCATGCGCGCCGAGGCGCGACGTCGAGGGCTGAATCCCAATCAATGGTTTTTCCAGGTCGAGCGCATTGCCATGGAGCAGGTCGGAATGGGGCCGGTCAGCTATGTTAATAGCGTGAACAAGTATTACCTGGCATTTGATCGGGAGCGGGAGTCGTTGGAGCCAGCAGGGCAAAAAGTTGCCACTCGCAAATGATCGACTAAACTGATTGTTATGGTGGGATAATTGCGCTTTTAACATAAAAATAACCGATTAATATAGCGGCCAACCAAACACTCAAACCAAGAATGGATGACACAGCATGAGCTCACTGATCAACAAGGTTCTGTTTACCCGCGCCGGCTACGGCTTGACTGTCCTGCGAATCTTCGTCGGCATCATCTTCGCCGCTCACGGCGCGCAGAAGCTTTTTGGCGCATTTGGCGGTTACGGTTTGGCCGGCACTGCGCAGTACATGGAAAGCCTGGGCCTGACGCCAGGTTATGTGATGGCGACCCTGGCCGGTGGCACCGAGTTTTTCGGCGGCCTGGCATTGATTATCGGCCTGCTGGCGCGCCCGGCAGCATTGGGCCTGACGTTTCTGTCGCTGGTCGCCATCTTCAGCGTGCACATCAGCAATGGTTTGTTCATGGCCAACAACGGTTATGAATTTGCCCTGGCCCTGCTCGGCGGCTCTATCGCGGTGTTGATCGAAGGTGCCGGCAAGCTCTCGGCAGATCGCGCAATCGCCGGTTAATCGCTCTGGCTCAACGAAAAGGCCCGCATCACGCGGGCCTTTTTTGTTGCTCGCGATTCTTGACACTGCCGTGTCGGCTTCTCTAGGATGCTGCTCATGCGCCGATTTAAACAGCTACTTGCGGGGCGCCGGGTGACTCGATCAGTCACCGATAGAAGCTTGGAAACAGGCTTCGAAATTCCGCTAAAGCGCTGGTTCGGTGTTGCCTCTCACCTGCCATGCAGACCTTTGAGGCAGAGACACGACACAATGAATGCACTAAGCCCCGTTGTACGCCCTGCGCCGATCACGGCACACCTCACCCAGCGCAATCCAAAAATCCTGCTTGGCGGCAAACATCAGCCGACGCTCCTGCGTTATCTCGATGGCTGGCCCCGCCGCACGGGTGGTCCTGCTGCATTCCTGATTCAGTTTGTCGAAGACGGTGAGTCCCTGGCACGTTTCGCCAGCGACAGCTTTGACCTGGCGGTGATTCAGTCGCCGAGCCTTGAAGATGCAGCCCGGGTCATTGGGCAATTGACCCGGGTGGCCCGCCAGGGATTGATTACCCGGCGCTGAAAACCGATCACACAAGCGTCTTAAGGGCCAGCTCGAAGGGATCACAGCCGCTGCTGGCAAAGCTTTGATAGCGGCCGAACAGGCGGAAAAGGTAGATCGAGCCGACGTTCACATAGCCCAGGCGGTAAATGGACTTCAACGAATCGAAATTGCTCGACTCGACATAGGAGACCAAACCCTTGTAGCCCTTTTCCAGGTAGTGCTTGAGTGCGAGATTCATGCCGATGGCGTGCAGCCGCTGGCCGCGGTAGTCGTGATGGGTGAAACCCTTGTACATGTACACGAAGGACGGATTGAAGTGCAGGAACAGTTCCGGCGGATCGATATGGGTCGGTTGTTGCGAGTACCAGCCGTAGGAGGCCAGCACCCCACCATCAAAGATGCCAAAGCACTGGTCACCCTTGGCCAGGGACTCTTCGATGAAGCTCTCCGGCATCTCGTTCCCGGGATCGCGAGAGTAGTGGCGTAACATCTGTTCGCTGAGGAACATTGGCTTGAAGTGCGAGGGATAGTCGAGAAATTTGTCTTCGACTTTCTGCAGCGTCACCCCACGCAGAATTTTGAACAGCATGAAGTTGTTGACCGCCTTCAACATCATCTGGTGGACGGAATTGGCTATTCCTTTCTGGCGGATTTTCGTCTGGCCCTTCTGTAGCAACTCCTGCACGATCATTGCGCCCTCCCACAAAATATCCGGGTAGTGAAAAAAAGGGGGATTTGCATGACAACCAAATGCCAATTTATTGGCCTTGTAACAAGATGTTAGCAAGTTAATTTCGCTTTGCTCGGAAAAGCGTCATAAAACTATCGCTGCTCGTCGATGGACCCATAGAATCATTTGAGTTTTCGTGGCTATGTATCTGAGTAGCCTGCTAATCATTTCCGGCGCCGCTGGCGCAGGTCGGGAAAATTTTTTTTCAGTGCTGCCATTTACGACGCGCCCCAGGAGGCACCGACTTGAGTACCAACATCATCACAAAGGAAGGTCATGACGCCCTGAAACAGGAGCTCGATTACCTCTGGCGGGAGAAGCGTCCGGACACGACACGTAAAGTCACCTGGGCAGCTTCGCTGGGCGATCGCAGCGAGAATGCCGATTACCAGTACAACAAAAAGCTGCTGCGCGAAATTGACCGCAGGGTCCGTTATCTGCGCAAGCGCCTGGAGGACGTGCGGGTGGTCGAGTACTCGCCGGAACAGGAGGGCAGGGTGTATTTCGGTGCCTGGGTCGAGATTGAAAACGAAGCCGGGGAGGTGAAGAAATTCCGTGTGGTGGGCTATGACGAAATCTATGGGCGAAACGATTACATCTCGATCGATTCACCGATGGCGCGTGCGCTGCTGAAGAAGGAAGTGGGTGACGAGGCGGTGGTGCAGACCCCGGGGGGCGAAGTGTTGTGGTGGATCAACTCTATTGACTACGGACAAACGCCCAGCGATCACCCTGGGTAGGGTGATCGCTCAAGCGCGTTGATCAACCCTCGCGCAGCACGGTCAGCGGGCTGGCATTCAGGGCTCGACGGGTGCCGAATACGCCCGCGCCGCCAATCAGCACGGCGCCGATCAAGGGCAATACCAACAGCCATGGATGCGGCTGCCAGGGCAGGTCGAACGCATAGCGGTACAGCACCAGGCTGACTAGTTCCGAACCCAGCGCCGCGAGCAGGCCACTCACGGCCCCCAGCAGACCGAATTCGATTCGCCGGGCCTTGACCAGCAGCTGCCGTTCCGCGCCCAGCGCACGTAGCAGTGCTCCTTGGCGAATGCGCTCATCGAGCGTCGCCTGCAATCCGGAAAACAGCACGGCCATGCCGGCTGCCAGGACGAACAGCAGGACGTACTCCACCGCCAGGGTGACCTGGGCGAGGATGCTGCGCAGTTGCGCAAGCAAGGCTTCCACTTGCAGGATGGTCACCGCCGGAAAGCTGCGGGACAGGTCGACGATCTGCTGGTCGTGACCCGCCGCCAGGTAGAAGCTGGTCAGGTAGGTAGCCGGCAGATCCTTCAAGGTGCCGGGCTGGAAGATCATGAAAAAGTTGGGCTGGAAGTTGTCCCAGTTGATGTCACGCAAGCTGGTGACTCGGGCTTCGCGATTGACGCCGCCGACCGTGAACACCATGTGATCACCCAGCTTGAGCTTCAGGCTTTCGGCAACTTTGCCCTCCACCGATACACCGGGAACCTCGCCGGGAGTCTGCTCGGTCCACCAGCTTCCAGCGGTGAGCTTGTTACCTGCGGGCATGTCGGCGGCCCAGGTCAGGCTCAGGTCGCGCTGAATGGCGCGATCTCCGGCGGAATCCTTGCTGACGATTTGCTGCACCGGCTCGCCGTTGATGCTGATCAGCCTTCCGGGCACTACCGGATACAAGGGCGCCGCCTGAGCCGAGAGTTCGATCAGGCGATCGGTGAATGCCTGCTTGTCGGCCGGCAGAATGTTCAGGGCAAAATAGTTGGGAGCGTTTTTCGGCAACTGATTTTGCCAGGTATCTAGTAGTTCGCCGCGCAGCAGCGCGATCAGCGCCATGGACAGCAGGATCAGGCCGAAAGCCAGGGATTGTCCCGCTGCTGCCAGGGGATGGCGCAGCAATTGGCCCAGCCCCAGGCGCCAGGGCAGGGAGGCGCGAGCCAGCATGCGGCGCAGGCTTTTTAGCAGCAGCAACAGCAAGCCGCCGAGGACCAGCGCGGCGATCACGCCACCGCCGAGAAGGGCGAAGGTCAGCACCAGGTCCAGGCTCAGGCGCCACATGATCAATCCGAGTGCGCCCAATGCTGCGCCATAGACCATCCAGGTACTGGACGGAATGGGTAGCATGTCTCGACGCAATACTCGCAGTGGTGGCACCCGACCCAGCGCGGCCAGGGGCGGCAGGGCAAAGCCGGCCAATGCCACCAACCCGGTGCCGATCCCGGCAATGGCCGGGAACAGACCGCCGGGTGGGACGTCTGTGGGCAGCAGGTCATGCAGTAACGCAAACAAGCCCAGTTGCGCCAGCCAGCCAATCACCGCACCGCTGATACTCGCGAGCAGGCCCAGCACCGTCAGCTGCAAGCTGAACAGCAGCAACGTTTCCCGACGTGACAGGCCCAGGCAGCGCAACAGTGCGCTGGCATCGAAGCGGCGAGTGGCAAAGCGCGTCGCCGACAGGGCCACCGCCACGCCGGACAACAGCACCGCCACCAGGCTGGCCATGTTCAGGTAGCGCTCGGCCTTGCCCAGCGCCCCACCGATTTGTCGATTGCCATCGCGTGCATCCTGCAGCCGCTGATTCGGCGCCAGGCCGGGCTTGATCGATTGCCGGTAGGTTTCCAGGGCCTCGGCCTTGCCGCGCCACAGCTTCCGATAGCTGACCCGGCTGCCGGGCTGGACCACGCCAGTGGCGGCAAGGTCGCTGAGGTTGATCATGACCCGTGGCGTCAGGCTGTAGAAATTGCCCGCCCGATCAGGCTCGTAGGTCAGTACCCGGGTGAGCTTCAGCGTCTTCATGCCGACGTCGATGCTGTCACCCATCTTCAGGTCCAGAGCCGTCAGCAGACGTCCTTCAACCCAGGCTTCGCCGGGTTTCGGGCCGCCACCGGACTCCTCCGGGGCGAAGGGCGCGGGCGCGCTTTTCAGTTCGCCGCGTAAGGGGTAGACCTCATCGGCCGCCTTGATGCTCGACAGCTGGATGCCATTGTCGGTAGCGATCACGCTGGAGAATTCGACGACCTGGGCGTGTTCCAGCCCTAGCTCGACCCCGCTGCTGATCTGTTCCGGTCGCGCCGGGGAGCTGCCCTCGAGCAGCAGGTCGGCGCCGAGGAATTCAGTAGCGCGCAGTAGCATGGCGCCGTTCAGACGGGCGCCGAAGTACCCTATGGCAGTACTCGCCGCGACGGCCACCAGCAAGGCGAAAAACAACACCCGCAGCTCACCGGCGCGGGCGTCGCGTAGCAGTTGGCGCAGGGCAAGGCTGAACAGGCGCAATAGCGGCAGGCGTGCCATCAAGGCTCCAGAGGGGCGACCAGCAGGCCGGCTTCAAGGCGGATCAGGCGCCGGCAGCGGTGTGCCAGGCGTTCGTCGTGAGTCACCAGCACCAGGGTGGTGCCGCGCTCTTTGTTGAGTTCGAACAGCAGGTCGCTGATGCGCTCACCGGTGTGACTGTCGAGGTTGCCCGTGGGCTCGTCGGCAAACAACACGTCGGGCTCGGCCGCGAAAGCGCGGGCAATCGCCACGCGTTGCTGTTCGCCTCCGGAGAGTTGGCGCGGGGAGTGGGTCAGGCGCTGGCCCAGGCCGACCCGCTGTAACAGCTGCGTGGCGCGCTCGCGGGCATCCTTGCGGCCGTCCAGTTCCAGCGGGAGCATGACGTTTTCCAGGGCATTGAGGCTGTCGAGCAGCTGGAACGACTGGAACACAAAACCGACGTGCTCGGCGCGAATGCGCGCGCGCTGGTCTTCGTCAAGATTGCTCAGGGCCTGGCCGGCCAGGGTGACTTCGCCGCTGCTGGGCAGGTCGAGGCCGGCGAGCAGACCGAGAAGGGTGGATTTGCCGGAACCGGAGGCGCCGACGATAGCCAAACTATCGCCCTTGTTCAGTTCCAGGCTGAGTTCGTGCAGGATAGTCAGTTCACCTTCCGCGCTGGGTACCACTTTGCTGAGGTTCTTCGCGGTGAGAATGCTTGCGCCCATGGAGAATCCGATGCGAGTGTGGTTTTTGAGTGCTGGCCTGGCCTTGATGTGCATGGCCCAGAACGCAGCGGCGGGTACAGTCCTGATCGTTGGCGATAGTATCAGCGCAGGTTTCGGCCTGGATACCCGCTTGGGCTGGGTGTCTTTGCTTGAGCAGCGGCTCAAGCGCGAAGGTTTCGACGATAAGGTGGTCAACGCGTCCATCAGTGGCGACACCAGCGCCGGAGGCCAGGCGCGGCTGCCGGCGCTGCTTGCAGAGCATAAGCCGGAGTTGGTGATCCTCGAGCTGGGTGGCAATGACGGCTTGCGCGGGATGCTCCCAACTCAATTGCAACAAAATCTTGCGTCGATGATCGACAGCTCGCGGGCCAGCGGGGCAAAAGTGTTGCTGCTGGGCATGCAGTTACCGCCTAATTATGGTGTTCGCTATACCAAGGCTTTTGCCGAGGTGTACACCTCGGTGGCCGACGAGAAAAAGATCCCCCTGGTGCCGTTTTTTCTCGAAGGAGTGGGAGGTCATCCGGACATGATGCAAAGCGACGGCTTGCACCCGGCTGCCGGGGCTCAGGGCAAGTTGCTGGAAAATGTCTGGCCGACACTGAAACCGCTGCTTTGACGCTTTTCTAGTGGCTGCGTTTCGGCTAAGGTGGCGCCCCCGATTTGGAGCCCCCGATGCCGCGTCCCGCCTGGTCACTTTTCGCCTATCAACTGATCGAGCCTGACGAACAGCTGGATCTGTTCGCCTGCCAGGAAGTGCGGGTGCATCTGGTGACCCGTCAGCTGGAACTGGGCGGCTCGGCTGATCGCACCCTCTGCGGCAGCCTGTTGCCGGCCCAGCCACGCTGGTCGAGCGTGGATCGCCGGGTGTTTCAGGATCAGCGCCTGTGTTCGTTGTGCCGGGCGATTCTGGAATCGCAGAAGCGTGGAACTTCGCCGATCTGGCCGGAATTGCGGTTTGAGCTTTGAGCTTTGAGCTTTGAGCTTTGAGCTTTGAGCTTTGAGCTTTTATGCAGTGTACATATCCGGTTTTGCGGTCACGGCTGCTATTGGTTCCGCCCTTACGGCGGGTCACTTTTGATAGAGCGCAAAAGTAACCAAAACGCTCTTGCCCCACCACTCGGCACCTCGCTTAGGCTCGGTGTGCCCTCACTCCGGTATTGCGCAGCGGGTCGCCGCGATGGGCCGTCCCTGGCCCAGCGCGGCTAAACCGGCATCCTTGCCGGTTTACCCGCTGCGCAATACCTGCGTTCGGCCATCGTGGTTAACGGGGCGTCCGCGATCAACAACCGGGCCGAGGCGGCCTGAAAGCCGACCTGACGGGTAGTCCGGCTTTGCATCGGCGGTGTTACGTGAGCGCGAATTTTTGGCAGA
>NZ_JAPJIV010000032.1 GCF_026241895.1 Pseudomonas sp. RIT-562
GCTTCGATGACCTGAAGCATCTGACCGTCAAAACTACGTAACTCATTGTTTACTAAGGAGTTTTCCGTTTCGACTGCGCCGGAAGTGGGGCGAATTATAGACATCTGAGATCTGCCGTCAAGCACTGATTTTGGATATCCATCAAAAGAACCAATTTGCCGCTAAAACGAAGACTACCACCGCCATTCAAGGGCGCGCCAAGCACCTCTTCTATATAGAAGCGCACAGCACCGCATCGCCCGCGACCTTTCTAGCCAGGCTGAGCATAATCCACGGCATTTACCACCCTCTGAGTATCCTGCAATGATCAAACGCTGCACTTTGCTCGACCATAACGGCTGGATACCCCTGCGCATCGCCCTGTGGCCGGATTCTGCGTCCGATAATGACGACGACGCACAAACCATGCTCAGCGCACCAGAGCGCTATCTGGTCCTGGTCTTCGTTAAAGAGAACGGCGAAGCCGCAGGTTTTGCCGAGGCGTCCCTCAGGACGGACTATGTAAACGGCACCAACTCCTCGCCGGTAGCTTTCCTCGAGGGGTTATACGTTCACCCCGCCAGCCGCGGAGCCGGAATTGCACGGCAATTGGTGACAGGCGTCCAACAGTGGGCAGAACAAATGGGCTGCACCGAACTGGCATCGGATGCATTGCTGGATAATGCAGGAAGCCACGCCATGCATAAGGCCCTGGGCTTCGCAGAGACTGAACGGGTGGTTTATTTTCTGAAGCCACTTCACACCCTTCGAGCGTGACCGCCGAGTGGTGCTACACAAGTCCAGTACGACGCCCATAAAAAAGCCCCGCTTGCGCAATGCAAGCAGGGCTTTTCTACGCCCCACTGCAACACCTCTTTCTTAGTAGCATTAAAGCTACAGAGAATTGGGGGCGTGGGAACCGAATAAGTTGGTGTCCCAGGGCAGGTTCGAACCCTTATCTGGGGCAGCCACCCGGGTCGAGGTAACAATTCACTCAGTAACCATATGATTCGTTGGGATAAATTCCGGCGATGCTCAACGCCGAGCGTGAGGAACCGGTATCCTGATGCTCCCTGCGCCCGTGGGCTCATGCCAAGGTGAGTTACGGTATTCACACCAAGGGTGCGGGTATGACCTCTTGCTCCTCCGCAACAAACACCCCCCACCTTCACCAACCGTCCTCAGGCCATACAATGAATTGATGGATTTTGCCGTGTGCGGTGTGAAAAGGAGGTAAGCGGCACGGGATGCATGGTGTCGTATCAAAATGCACCGTAGCCCCGAGGGAGATGTTTCTTCTTTATATAGTGCTGAGCGCAAGAAAAAAGGATCTGCACTGCGCCGCGCGAGCAGTCGTAAAGCATTTTTGGATCCAATACCAGTTTTTTTACGTGGTCGTACATTTCAAAGACTGATGAAGGCGAGCCATCACGACAGGCCATAAAAGCAGAACGGCCAGAACGGGTTTCCCCCTTGCTGCACCGGCGTGTGCCTTTATCTCAAGTAGAATTCATGCTCCTTATCGTGATGTACATTTCAAACGCAGTAGCCGTGCCCCACTCCCAATACATAGGTGCACTGGGTTTCGCAATCGGAGCTCGCCCCTCATGCAAAAAGGGAATTGGGTATAGAGTACGCGATCCATAACCCCACCTACCGTATGGCCGTGATATGAAGTCAGGTATCTGAGTCAGATACATGCTCCACTTAAGCTCTTACCCCAAAGAACCGGTCGGTTATACGATTGACTTCCGCGAGCATCAACGACGCAATCATGCTCGACCACACGCTGGTAAATGATGTTTGTGTGGACAGCAGAAGCCAATGCCATCAGACCTGGCGGAAGATCTCACCCGACACCAAACTCCTAACATCCTCTACAAGTAAGATTGCCTAGCTAGAAGCATATTTGCATAGGTTTTTTATCAGAAAACGTTCAGAGAGTAGATCTCGTGTGCTCCGCGCATTCTTGACTCGAGGCATTCCCAACACCAACAGTTCATTATGACTAAATCCATTACAGACATGCACGGACTTACTCGCAGTCGGGGTTAACCTTCAGAATTATAGTAAAATACCTCAGCCGCGATGCTCACAGTCACATCGAACAAATACTCTTTCGGGCACTTATATGAGCTGAGCTTGAGAATATGCTGACAACTGCGCACAGCCCGCCGTTGTATTGATTAACGCAAATTCCAAACCATAACCAACAAATATTGTTTTAATTTGTGACAGACAATAACGAAATAATACCAAAGGAAGACTATAGATTGTTTGCATCCCGCATCGACCTTGGCCATAAAATATCGAGGAAGTATGCCTGAATAAGCGCGAACTGAGGAGACGCAGCCTATTTAGACTAACAAAGCCAATACTCAAACCATGACGTAAAAACACAATGAAACCGACAAAACCTCCTAGAACTAAAGACCAATAAATTTAATTAATCTGAATAACATTTCTTTTCCATTCCAAATACCCGCGAATGATTTCAATATCGATAATTTTTCTCCGAAGTACGTTATCAAGTACGACGCCTACTGAGTCAATTGTTAGAAACCCATTAAACTCCTCTAGTAGTGCATCAATAACCAAGTACGCGTGAGTCAATGACTCCTGAGGAACTATGGTTAATGATTTATGCGCGGGGTTTTCATATTCAAGCAGCTGATGCCTCGCCTGTTGGAGATCAACTTTAACCCTTTCACATTCATTTGATAACTGCACACACTGTAAACGCAACTTGGCCTCAACAGATTTATCCCTTTTCGCAACATGCAAAACGCGCTGTGGATTGTCTAAGATCCAGTTATCTATCAGAGCTGAGTAGGTCTTTGACTTGTAAAGACCACCGACTGTAACACTCCTTATCTTCGGCATCACAGCTAGGGTTGTCTGAGACGACAATGCAAGCCGCTCGCTTTTCTCTATAAATTTAGCGACATATGAAAGCAAGTTTTTTTTAAATCTGAATGTCAATCCCTCCTCTTCTTTAACCATCTGGAGAGCATCTTGTATAAACCGTACTCGCCTTTCAATCTTTGAAATATCCGATTCCCTTTTTTTACTAGAATTCGCGTGAAGCATCGCTGTCATCCTCTTCAGAAGTCAAAGCTCTAGTTTCCGAAACTAATTTAAACCACTCGAGATCTGCGGAGGTCAGCAAGGTAACTAAATGATCAATATCAAATCCCTCAGTACGGAGCTCATCTCGTATCAACGCAGCTAAACGAATTTCTGGATTTACCACAACGGGTTCGAGTAACGCCTGATAGATGTCTCCACGCTGTGCCAGCACCAGTCTAACTGCTCGATTCACCTTATCTCTGAACTCAACTGACATTGTGCTCGGAAACTGACAAACCTCATCTAGCCTCCGCAAAAACTCTTCAGGAGAGCCTCTTTCAACCACATGCCGTGTAATCTCGAGGCGCACCATATTCTTATCCGCAGCGATGTGAGACGACTTGACCTCACCCTTAATGCGCTTAAATATCAAGGTGTCCATGGTTCTCTCAAGAAAATACCAAGCGAGCAACTCCTCACCCAGAAACTTTAATTCAACTTCTAACGTTTTCAAATCCCGAGTCAAGTGGCTCAAATCAAAAGATGCTAGCTGATCTTGAATACGCTTGAAGTCTTCAGCTAACTGATGCCGTTTGGCAGCGACAGCAAAAATGGCATTTAACGAAAAAATGGCATAAGGACACCAAGGACAAAGTTTGCCGCCATTAAATTTTTCCACAATATGCCCTGGGCAGACAAACCCTTTTACACATATATGAGTTGAGACCTCAATTATATTTGCCGATTTCTCTCTCGCTATAATTCCGAACGCATCTTGATTATCATCATAGCTATGCTTATCCGGAAAATTAAGAAATCGAAATTTTTTAACAATACCGCTCACGTCGCCGCTCCCACGAGCAGCTAGCAACGCTTCGAATCCTGTGCCAACTCCATCCGCTTTTATTAATGGAATTTTTACTGGATCTAGATGGTTTATAACGTCAGCAAAGCGGCGTCGAAAATCATTTTTTCCGGTGTCATAATGGATGACAGTCTTCACAGACTGCCCTGTTGTTTTGGCCACTTCCTCAGGAGTTAGACGAGAAAGTAGTTGAGTAACATGTGTTGCACGTCCTCCATGACTGGTGACTTTTGCCCTCAAGCTAACTGGACAAAATGGACGATCCCCATCGGGCGCACTTTCGTAGGCGACCTTGACAACACCGCTCTTTTTCCTCGTAATTTGCCACTGATCCCAAGTATAAAAATCCGATTTGCGAGATTTCGTCGCTGGCGGCACACCTATATAGGCCACACACTCAACTTCTTCGAACCCAGAAACCCTCATCCAAGTCTGAAATCCAAGTTGCGAATATGTAACAACTTCGGCATAAACACTATCATTGATCGGCTCACCGGAATCAGCGCTGTTACAAAATAGGCAAAAAATTGAACCCCACTTAGACTCCCTTTTACCATTGTAATAGTAGGCCTTATTGAAGCCTTGAGCCTTATAATCCATGTGCATTTGATCGCGCCATGCGGCTTGACGATCTAACTGCTCTATTATTGAATATCGACAAATAACTGTAAAAGGCTGCTCATGAATTTTGTCAGTATTTATGTATAGATAAGATATCCCCAAGCGAGAATCCATATCTCGATCCACGTGTATCGCATAACTATCCGCAGCAAGCCATTGCAAATTTTGGCCCCGGAGCCCTCCTCTCACGAGACAGTATGGGAAAATAGTCGTTGCGGGATTGTAGTGAAATTCCCCTCCTACTTTTACCAACGCCAGCGCTCTTCGATCAATAGACCAGATCGGTTTATTCAGCCCATCCACACTAACGAATGGAACATACCCTGTAGTTTCGAACATGATCTCAGCGCTTGCACTCGCTTCACACCTGAATCTAAATGATTTAACGAACTCCTCTAGCACAGTTTCAGCAGAAGCAACGGCATCCAGATATCGGATATACAAATCCTCATCTTTCGTTGAAAATGCATGCTTCGTCGTTGTAGAGCTTTTTTTGGATTTCGGCAGCCAATTAACGGGCTGCGTCAATTTCTTGCACCCTAACTGATCGAAGCAAAAATCAATAAGGTGCTCAAAGAAGATACGGAGATTATTACCTACCGCATAGTAGAACTCGAAGCCAAACGCCCCGTAGAACTCTACAAATGTTAACGGCCGAGCGCCTCGCGCAGCATTTTTTACGTTATAAAAGATTTTCCCTATAAATTTGTTTGGCACACTCGGATATACAAAACTACTACCCGGATGCAACCTAAACCAACCCGGCAAATAAAGAAATAAATAGAAATTTAACCGACCGAACAAAGTATTCCATTGCTTTGTATTCTCATAATTTTGAGTTTCCAAGTAATCAGTTTCCAGGTCAGCCCAAACTTCCACTGAGTCCCCAATATCAAAACCAATTGCCTTCCAGCAGGAAGCCAAATCCAACGTCTTCAGCGTCTCACCAATGAAATGACTCGCAGGCATCCTTGAATCATCAAGGATTGTGCGAACCAGCTCCAACGGATCGCCACTACTCATAATATGAGAAGAAAAAAAGTCTTCGCGTCCCAGCCGAACTATTTTTTCAGAAAGCTCTTCGGACATATTTCTTGTTGACGTTATACGTACTTCCCTTCCAGCAAAACTCATCCTGGACGGAAATCTCTCTTTTAAAATATCAGAGATTTGCTCTAATGGCAGCGGAGAAATTGTCATTTCACTTTCAGTGGCATTTAGTTGAAGATCTCTCCACTCCCGAACTTCATCAAGTAGAACCTCTTCTGGCGTGTACCAAGTGGAGCTCAATATTAATTTTGCCGCCATCTGAAAAATTCGCCGATTTTTCTTTTCCTCGGCGACATATTCCAAGCCGTATTTATTACCGGTAGCCTTTTCTGTATCTAATGCTCTAAACACCAGCATAACATCGGTATAACACGCTGACGCTTTTGGCAGCTCATCCAACCACGGAAGTAGAGGTCGGGTAAAAACATAAGGAAGAAGAAGGCACTTCGACTTATATAACATCATCAACAGCACCTTAGTCATTTGCTTAAACTGTCTACGTGCTATTTCACCAATTGAACCCAAACCAAATAATGTGATCAGCTTTTTTTCAGCAGAAGATGCAACCACATTACCTTGTGTCATACTGAAATCGAATAGAAGCTCAATATATGCCAATACAACGTCATCTGTCGGCTTATATTCGCAGAGTTTAGAAAATATTTGAGACTTACCACCCCTCCGCTCGTAAAATGCTCTGTCGAGTCGGGCAGTTGCGCTAGGGTAACTTTCAGCTATTTTCTCAGCAGACAATAGGAAGAGTATAGAGTCTGTGGTGTTTATCATGCTGCCTCCTGAGTCTTCTTTTCGCGGGCCACTTTTTCTTCTGCGATTTTAACCTGAAGATAAGCAATCCGTCGCTCATGAAAACCTATCAAAAGCTCATTTACACTTTTTCCTGCATTGGCCTTATGATCTGCAAATGCGACAGACAGTTTTTCATTAAGTAACTGTATATTTAAAACAGCGTATCGAGCCACACTCGAAATTTCTGAATGACCCGTTAACGCCATTATTTCGTAATCAGACAAACCTACGCCATGAGTATGCTCCACGAAATTCTTCATGTAGACGCAGAAACTATGCCGGAGACTATGAAGCTTCATTCTGTATGGCTTGAGATCTGAGCCTAATACCTTAGCAGCGGCAGTAGCGAATGGTTTTACTATTACACTTCCATAATCACAAAACCGAAGCGGATATCCATACTGCGACTGAAATACGAAATTATGCGCAACACCTGGCTGGTATTCGTACTGCATATATAGTTCCAGAAGGTCAAAAAACATGTCGCCATAAGGCTGCAGGAGTAGTGTGTATTTAGTGGTTCTTCCTTTCCATGAAAGTTGATCTCGTTGCGCAGCAGTTAACCCTTCATATGCCTCCAAGTAATTATCCCGCTCTGTGGGCTCAACTGCAAAGATCTCACGCGAAACTAAATCAATATCTTCCCACAGCACCTGCAACGCCTCGGATGCTCTCAATGAAGTAGCCGCCATCAACGCCCATAATGCCCCTTCTCTGTAGGAGGTTGCTTCGTAAATGAGTTGAGTAATTTTATCAAGAGGGAAAAATTTGTCCTCCCCATAAGGATCCAACGATTTTCTAATTTTAGGTAAATGAGAAAAAATTCTCAGCCGTTTGCTATTCTTTTTCCCCCTAACTTGTCTTCCATATACTTGCTCTAGATAGGCAAGCTCTTGCTCTGACTTAGGGACACCAACTCGCCGAAGCCCTGCTAATAATTTAGCCTGGCACATCGCATCCACGCCCGCACTACAATCCGTCGCACCATCATATTCTTCATGGCATCCTATGATCAATTGCTCTACAGCCGCGTGATGCGCTAACGATGTTTTTTTGCTTACCATTGGCGAGGGTCGACGTCGGTCAATCGCTTGAACAAGCGATGACATCGAATTAATTCCCTGTGTAAGGTAAGAATGATAAAGTCGCGAAAGCCTAATATATGTTGTTATGTCAGCACTGCCACATACAGCTATACCAACCGCCAAGTAGTCTAAGAACACCGCTACCCGATCTGAGTAGACTCTGATTGTGTGATAGCTGCGCCCGAGTCCGACAACCCAAAAAATAAAACAATCAAATGCCATTGACCTCTCCCACGTACCGCCCGTGGATTTTCGCATACACTTGAAAGTATTACGCCCAAGATAAGTATCTTGATCCACCGTGTAGTATAAATTTGACATGTTGAAGCCTGCATGATGAATAGCAACTCAAATGCAACTTTTGCTACTTTATCTTTAGTTATTTAAATGTCGCATGGCACAGGGATACTCAACACTCCAAATGTTGTTGAACTCATGCTGACTTAGCGGCGGGTTCGCTTCCACCGTTCGACTTTGGTAGAGGTCAGACGTCTACTGCCATGATTGAAAAACATAGACCTTACTCAATTTTTTTGCAACCCGCCAGCCGTGAAAAAGTTAAAAAAGTTATTTATAGGTATATTGACTATATATTCACTTAAATATTCACCCAGCCCTCTCAGCCGATATATGGGAATCATCGGTAAATGAAAATACCCCCCCTATACAACCCCTATACAATCTGTATTCTGCAGTTCTCACCGTTATTCCCCCCAAAATATCTGCCTTTTGGGTTCTTAAGTAATCACTCTTAAAATGTCATACCCCTAGTGCCCTGAATTGAATTCATTAGACCACCACCAACATCCAAAATGTCGGAATGCTTATGCCAGGAGCAATGATGCGCGCACTCATCAAGACCAAGATGGCAGCGTACTTAGTGACCGTGTCGAAAGGCCGATTGGAGAAGCTAGAGGATCATTATTCCTCCCCTGGGCCGTCATCAGCCAAGCATTCACGAAAGCCCGTAAACTTCAGGCTCTCAGCTCAGCATCAGGTGCATCTCTCATGACATCAGAAGACTCTAGAATCACCTCCCTGCCTCCGCTCACGGCGAGTGACGTCAGCCAGGTGTTAGAGACATCACACTGAAGCGCCGCACCATGAAGAGAGCATGCGCACAGTCCTGGGACGACATTTTCGCCGGGCTTTTCCACATCGAAGTTGAAGGTTGGCACCTCGTGTTTTTTAACGATTGCGGCGAGCTTGATTACTGCGATGAGTGCATCAGCCCTGATGGCCGGCGTTGGTCACTCGAGAGTGTCGCCCGTGATGGTGTAGACCCGTTTTTTTGCTGGGCACCCATGAACAGGCTTTGCTGAAGCAGCTTCTTCAACAACTGAGAGCCGCGCTCCACCCTCTCCCCCCTCTGCGCACTTTGCTCTGAAACCTGCTACGAAAACCTGTCCATTGAGTGGAAAATGCTACCTTCTTCTGCCTCCCCCAGATTAATGAGTATGCTCGTTGGATACTCTAAAGCTATGAATATAAAGGGATTATTCCGACAAAAGGTCGTTTTCACCTTTGACAGCTTTTCGCTTGTGGACTTTGATCTACTTACACCCAGGAGGAAAGCCGATATGCCCTTTTCAGACATTTTTCACCCTGAATGCGATCCTGTAGAGCCTCATGATGCACCCAATCATTTGGTGTTCAGTTGCTTACAGTGGAAAACCCCAAGCCTGGAGGTGATGCCCCAGGCAGCCAAGCAGAGCTTTGCAGTCATGTATGGCGATCCGTTGAATCCACATACAAGCGCGGCCATGGAGCGCGCGTACATCCTAGGTGCCATGTCGCCAGTGAAGCTGATCGCTGCGCACGAAAAAACGCTCTATCTCTTTCTAGACAATGAGGTGTCAAGCAACACCTTCTTAGAGGTTGAGGCTCTATGGACAAAGGTCGTCGGCATGAGTCGAATCCTGCTGTCAGTACATTTTGCGAGCGTTAGTGAGGTCTATTCAGGACGCTCCGACTACATCTTTTGGCATGATGCAAAAGAAATCCTCGAATCCTATGACTTGGGGATTGAGCCATATGATCTGAAGGCTCTCGATGATTTCTCTACTGAAGCACTCCCAGACGAACAACTGTGGGCGTACCTATCGCAAGTGGTTAGTAGTCAGCCCGGGGTAATTCAGGTTTGCCCGGTGGAAGTAGGACATATCGCTAAAATGACGGGGCACTCCAAGTGTTTCATGTCCCCGTATTACATTCACCCGCCTATTAGTCGGAAGCCTGATGCTTAGTATTTTGACCTGAAAGGGCATGCCTCGTTAACGGCACGGGCCTAATCCACATCCACTGTCAGTAACGTAGCTTTGCCAAAGGGTGCGTACATGATCTATTCCCGACTGCTTTATACAGAACATGAGCATCCCCATGATGAACATGGTGAGGGTGCATACACTATTTTCAGCACTCAGCAGACAATGGACGTTAATTCCATGCCTCTTAGTGCAGTTTCTTTGCAGAAGTTTGCTGTTCTATGGGAAGGTCGCCCCGACACTCGGGTAATCGACTTGATCGAAGAAGGCATCATCAAAGGAGCGCTAGCCCCTGTAAAGCTGTTACATGCTTCTGAGGGCACTCTTTTCATCGCATACGACTCCATGCTGGACGACGGCCATTATGAAGAGTTTGTAAACGCTTGGGCCGATATCGCATCTGGCGCTTTATATGACAGCTGAACGGCAACGTTTATTTTTGATCTTGATGTAACCAATCGGGTCGAGAGCTGTAGGTTGTTCAGAAACTATGCTCCCGGAATCTTGGAGCACAATGTACTAGGCATTACCGCTTTCACCTCTGATATGTTTCTGTTTTGGGATGAGTGGGATCCCGAAAATATTTCCGGATCAGAGCCTCAAGAAAAGCCTAAAGAAGGATCTGAAGGTCGATACGATTTTGATTCATTTGATGAAGACATTAAATTTTAGTGCCAGCAGTCGAATATCTTTTTGTACGCGCCTCTTCCAGAGGACGGCTGTCGTGAACCAAGCCTCGGCGCAGGCGCCGGTCATGGCCCTTCGGGCTTCCATCCTCGCGTCTGCGCGCTCCGCTTACTAGCAGCGCTCCAGCCGGCGCTGCCAACTTTTAGGAGTAAAAAGTGATTACGCAGAAGAGACCGCCCTCAATCCGTACCTGCTCCCGCTTCTTCCAGCCGGAGTACGACATGGTCAGCACGAAGAATGGTGAACTCAAGTACACCGTTTACGCTGCACCTCAGCGCTTTAGTGAGCAGCTCGAAATGCAAGAACTTGGACTGCAGCGGTTCGCAATCCTTTGGGACAAAAACCCACAGTACGAGATTTTTGAGTTAATCGATCGGGCGCTGGTAAGTGATCTTCTATCACCCGTTTCGATGCTTCATCTTTCCCCAGAAAAACTAACCATCATCGCTACTCTGCCGAAAGGTAAAAACGCTGATGCGATTTCTTTGACTTACGATCGCCGGTGGAAGGAGTATCCCTTGAAAACCCAATGGCAAAGCTGGGAGTTACAGCGGCTAAGCCCAGATGACCTCCTGTCATTGGAGACAAATAGCGTACTTCGTCTCAATGGGCCACATATTTTGAGTACCGAAAACTTCGGAGTTTACGCTTATGAGGAGATGTATTTTGCCTTCAAGGATATTGAATTATAACGAAGTGAAGACTGACATTTCACTGTTTTGATGCGCTAACAAATTCCTAGCCTACTGAAGCAGAATTAGGTGCAAGACACCTAAAGCAACTCTATCACCGCAAACGAGGCCCGTTTTATGGAACATGCGTTAAGTACGACAATATCTTGCAGCGTGAAAAATACGGCAACCGACAACTCTAACGACCGGAGCTTGCGATGATCCTTCCCATTTTCCCCGCTGATCTTGAACGTCATAGAGGCATGAAGAGAGCTGCTCGCTTCCTCATCAAAACCTGGCCTGGCTTAAAACCGATCATGCATACCCAAGCATTAGAACTTCTCGCTAAAGGTCTAGGCTACCGTAGCTATAGTCACGCCACTCAGCTTGCATCGTCCTGGACTGATGCCCGACCTGACATCGATATCAATTTGATCGAGTGGAGTCTCTCGCATGTACTGAGCGATGAGTTTCGAAAGCCCGGAAAACCTAACGTCAGCATCAACCTAGGCAATCTCTTCGCCTACATTCAAACCATCCCCTTGCACCACCTGACGGTCTTCAAGCGCTTTCCTGAGCTATTGGAGCGGAGGCATTCATTCCAGCTTCCTCCACACGACGCTAAATCACCATTCGGGAGGTATCAACATAGTGCAGTCATACCCTTGGCGGGAGACTGGCGGACTCACGACAACGTTGACAGTGACGAGTCGGGCCAACCCTGATGAAACTCGAGTCACGGCTTCAACTACTGTAAGCCATGCGCGTCCTTAACAGGAACAGTGGCGAATGGGACACCAAATCGGCACAAGGAATTATAATTCGTGAATAACGATTACGTTGATAAGGCCAAAGACCTTCTTTCTTCAATTGGCGTCCATCAGCCTTCGGCAGGTGTATGGGCATTCACGAATATTCAAACTGCCAGCCAAGCCTACATCCACCACTCGCTACAACCAGTCGCCCTTGCGGCCTACGCAACGGTTAACGCCACGTTTGCTGCTGGCCGTTTTCCCGGTTGGGCGTTGGTCGATATGGTGGATAAAGTGCCTTGTATGGACGGTGCTGAGCTTACGGCGCTGTCGATGGTTTGCGGAGCTTCCATCCCTACGCTCCCCAGTGCATCAGCGCGCGGGAATATCTTTGGGCAAGCAGTGTGGGACATCGTAGAGGCTTACTCGCTTGAGGGGTGTTTTGAGCACGTCGAACGCGCCTATGGTAGCGAAGGCAGACATTACAACTTGCGGCCTCGCGGTTTCAATTGGGCTGGCGGAGAAGAGCTCGTCCCCGAATCCTTGAAAGGAATGCGCAAAAGCTATCGCGCAATGTTGCCGCTGCAACAGATCATGGTTTTAACGATCATGCACTTGTACTGCCAAGGTAGAGACAAGACATATCTGACTGGGGGCTGTCCGACCAAAATCCCTGCTGCCGAGGCTATGAATATCCTTCGCAGTGATGGGCCTGCACTCTCAGCTTGGGGCCACATGGTTACGCATTATGCGGGCTGGTGAGAGGCCATGGTTTAGGGCGTGCCCCTGGTCGGGGATGGCTGTCGTAAACCAAGCCCTGGCGCGAGGCGCCGGTCTTGGCCCATGCGGGCTTCCATCCGCACGCCTACGCGCTCCGCTTGCCTGCCCCCTCGCCTTCTGGGTATGTAACGTAACTTTGTGCGCTGTAACGTTAGCAGTGTTACAAAGCACAAAATTACGTTACAGGCCTTATGGTGGGGCATGAAATCAGGCACATCGGGCACCGCAAGCGCCTTACTAGGCAAAGCTTTTTTCCGAGTCGGAGAAGGGTTGGGGCTTGATGACAGTGATTTGGCAGCCGTCTTGGGCGAGCAGGTCTCCAATGTGCTGCCTCTACGTCACGGAAATGAACTGCTTCAACCGGGTAATGAAGCTTGGAGCCGGGCCATCCTCTTGGTTGAGATGTATCAGTCATTGCTCGCACTCGTAGGAACCGAGCGAAATGCAAAGATCTGGCTAAGCAGCCAGAATCGCGGTCTGAGTGGTCGACCGCGTGATCTCATCGAATGCCGAACGGGCATGGAGCAGGTCGTCCGGTATCTGGCTGCGACTCGCGCACTCATTTAACATCTTCTGCACATCGCTGAAAATGGTGCCATGGGACACGAAATCAGGAGTGCGGCATGAAGTGGTTCAGTCGATTAATAGGATTCGTTTGCCGAGACAACAGATCACGTCGCGAGCAAGCCAAAGAACGCGCGTTCATCACCGCTCTCAATAATCTGCAGTCTCTTCGCGTGACGCCGGACGGCGGCATGTCGATAGACCCTGATGAGATACGAGAGCAGGTGATAGAGAGTCGTCATGCACTCAAGCGGTTCGTACGATAACCGTAAGCTCCTTCTTTTTATGTGTCCTAGGAAGCCGATCACCGATTGCACTTCATTCGGGCTCTACTCAGCCGAGCCTATGGCTCGAAGAGGCGATAGCAAGAAAGCACTCGTACCGTGCTCGACCGACCACTTGGTGCGCCCCTCTACACCGTGAACGTCTGACTGAGTTGCGCTGCTAGGACGTAGGTGACGCGAACCTAGTAAACGTGATCACCCTCTCGCAAAACGGCCCCAGCTAACACGTGTCAGGCAAGCTTCTCGCTCATCGACTCCGATAGCACTTCGTTGATTATCGAGTTCATTTCTCTTGCCGAAAGCCAGCGGGCGTTAATTCCTATCTGTGCTTGAAGATCCGCAGCATCATCACGCTGGTGCGCGCATATGAAATACTCAATGGAGCACCTGGCAATTTCAAGCGGCAAATTTTGGGGAGGCGAAGACTTAGGGTCATTCGTCGCTCCTAGAAGATACATGTCCGACGAAAGGGGCAGAATCACGTGAACAAGCTCATCATCCTTATCCACAAAGGGCTTGAAGGCTCGCTCGCCTCTCACGTGGAACAACACAACGGAATCCCCCAGCGGTAGATCGCCGGCGGCAAATGTTTGTACTGAGTAATGGAGCGCGTTAAAACGTCGAGCGCG
This sequence comes from Pseudomonas sp. RIT-562, assembly GCF_026241895.1. Lineage (GTDB taxonomy): Bacteria > Pseudomonadota > Gammaproteobacteria > Pseudomonadales > Pseudomonadaceae > Aquipseudomonas > Aquipseudomonas mandelii_F. The sequence goes on from NZ_JAPJIV010000032.1 coordinate 14,108, forward strand.
GGCAGCTGGAGACACGGACTCGTTGAGAATGCGGACATGACTGCCTCTGATCACGTCCGGTATTAAAGACTTGATACGATCTAATTGGGCAGGCATCTGGGCGGCGAATATAGCTACGAAGGGTTGGAATATCTGCTCAAGGGCTGACTCGCCCATGGCGAGCAAGGTTTGAACCTGCTCATGACTGATGCCTTGGTCAACTAAGGCCTTGTCAAAGAGAGGTGAACCTGGTCTGAAATGGTTTTTCGCCAATGCCCTGAGGTTCTCTGGCTCAGATAGATGCTCAAGGATGCCACTGACGGAATCATCCACGAACGACTGCATATTATGGCGCACGTGCCGGCTTCTGATTTCTAGGTGAGCTAAAAGAGCTGGAATCCGCTCGACCACCGATTCGGTAAGATTGCCGGCACGTAGGTTCTCTACCAACGGTGCATAGACGTCACTTTCTTCATCAGTAATTTTATCGTCCAGATCAGGCTCATTGTCGATGGCATAAAAATACCTTTCGACCCCTACGTTTTGGATATTTGCGGATCTCGGAGATTTGCTCTGTTCGTACACCCAGCAACGGACTATTTTTCCGTTACTTGGAATTCTGAAACCTTTCTGCAAAAACCTTGGAATGAAGTGCTGTCGTGCTCCTGACATGTCGCGCTCTCCCGTGGTTTGTTTGCAAATGTGGAGACATTAGCTTACCTAGTCATGATGCTGCCCTGAAGCTTGCACACCGACCAAAGCGTCCATTGCGGCATATCATGGCCGACAAATTACACACGACTACGCGCTTTCTTCCTCAGCCTGGAAGACTTCAATGAGCTTCTGATTGTAGTCATCCAGATAGCTCTGAAGCCCGTCCCGGTCGATCAGCCGGACGCCTGCTGTGCCGGCCAACTCTTTTGCGGATTTCGTGTAGTAGGAGTTCGTAACGACCATGGCCTCATCGCACCCGTAAAAGGCCTTAGCAGAAATGGCTTGCTGCACAGCCGCGTTGCCTACGGAGCCAGAGTAGTTCTTAGCCTGGATGACCATGTTTTTGCCGAACCGGGTAACGAAAAGATCTGCGCCTTGGTCAGCCGTCTTCTTGGTCTCTTTGACGTCATAGCCAATGGTCTGGAAGATCTCAACAAGGAAGGCTTCGAATTGGAATCCGTCCATGGCATCCACCAGGTACATGGTGATGAACTGGTTCGGATTGAAATGCTCGAGCTGTGATCCCAGCCGCTCGACGAGAATGTCGAAATAAATCTCCTCGCATAGACTCAAGCCATTCCGAAAAGCCTGCAGCGGAAGGAGTGGTACGCCGGATGTGGTGGCTGATTGGGGATTGAATTGAACATTGGGAAATGGAACGTCATTTTCCCAAAGGTAGTAGTAAAACAAGGCCAAGTCAGACCTGAATGTCGTCCCGGCCTCTTCAATCCAGGAACGTAAGGTGTCGGCAAGATCAGCTCGGATGTGGCGGGTCAACTCTCTCGAGAAGCCTAGGTAGGCAGAGTTGAATGCTGTGGTTTGCAGCAGCTTGTCCAGAAGAGATGGAAGCCCTTCAAGCTCGTCAAAGCCTTTGCGAATCAAGACCTCCCTGAACAGCTCTCTCTCGCTGTACACACCATCCAAACGTGGGCCGGGCACGCCTGCGTCATCGCTACTGGCTGCGCTTTCGCGAGTCGTGTGAATGAAGTTGGTAAAGTATGGCTGGTTCAGCTCCGCATATTTTCTCAACACGTTGTTCAGAAGATCGTTGAGCTGGGCTTGCTCCTTCTTTTTACCGAAGAAGTCTTGAATCAAGCCTTTGGATCTGTATTGAAAGTCGGGATAAAACGAAGGATCCAGTGGAGTAAGGTGCCGCAACGTGAGCTCTGATGACGGCGAAACTTGAGAGCCCATGCACCACGGACATGCTGTTTCGAAAGTAGTCCTGTTGCATCCGTTGCATTGATAAATCATCGTTTCCGTTCCTTCCCAAGTCATCGCGCGCCTTCACGCACATCATGCTAGCGACCATAGCTCAGTGCCATCACTCAGTCCACGAGCTTGTTTCCACTGCACGCAGACGCCTCAATGATGGCAAAATCCCATCACGGCGGTTGGACTGCCGGGCCGGCTAGGCTAGAGTTCCAGCATCTATCAGCCGGACGCTCGATAATCTCTCGCAGGTACTCGTGCTCGCTCTAGCAGAGCTGTGGCATTTTGATGGCTTATAATCTGCAAGCCGATATCCGAGTCTTACAGCACAAAAGGAACAGAATATGCCGATACCAGTTATCCCAGTGATCGCTGCTCTCGCGGCGGGCGGGTCGCTGGTTCCTCATGCTGCAGGGGGCATGATAGTCACGTCAGCTGCGGGGTACGTGGTCGGGACATATCTCAGCACCGCTGCGATATCGACAATTATCTACTCTGCAGGTGCCACTGCTCTGGCGGCATTAGGGTTGGGAACAGCGGCGGTTGCTGGTGCAGGCAGCGCGATTATCGGTAGTGCAGGAGTCTTTGGCACGACCGTTGGGGCTTCTGGTCTGACCGGGATCTTAATGTCTGCGGGTTTAATCTCTGCCACACCAATAGCTGTCCCGGTAGGACTTGGCCTTGCCGGAATTACCGGTATCGGAGTCATTGGCTATGCCGCAGTGCAAATGAGAAAAATGAAACGCAGGCTGGCTGAGGTTCCGGTAGGAGTGGAGCTCGAGTTCTCGGAGAAGGACGCAAAGCTCATCGAGAAACTAATCAAATGGCTTGGTAATAAAGAGATTATGAATCAGCCAGAGGATGATTCGCACCCAACCTCAATTCTCACTGCCCACGAGGTCTCTCAGGTACTGAAGGAAGCCGCGCTAGACAAACGCATCATGATACGAAGCTCTATCCCCTCGTGGAATGAGATCTATCATGGCCTCATGTCCGTTGAGACCGATGGCTGGCAGTTCACATTCTTCAACGACTGTCACACCCTGGACTACTGCGAGTACTGCAGATCGCCTGATGGCAGAGTCGGGACGCTTGAATTCTGGCAGCGCGAAGGAGTTGATCCTGTCGACCTATTGAGTGTCTCGGAGAGGGAACAGCTCGAACGGTTACTCGCCACGCTCTGAGCCTTTACGCAAAGCAAGTTACCATTGCCGGCTAAAAAGCAATGGAGACCACACGTGAAAAAGCCACCGATGAAAATCATTATCGAAGAATGGGATGGTGACGGTGCGATTCGAATTCCGGACGAATCGCTGCAGGAGCTCGAGCTGGATGTAGGCGACGCTGTGTATCTGATCGAGTAGTTTGTCGGCAATGCGCGTTGCCTAGTCCTATCAAAAAAGCCTCAGATCACGGATCGAATAGACGAGCTCACTGTTTTTAGGAATATCAAGGGGCGCGGCAACCTCAAAGACAAATGAGGAAGCCAGGAAGTCGTTCGCTGAATCAATGCATCTGACTGTAATTCAAACTTCTCATCCAAAACCGTTAGGCATACCTGGCGTATCACCTGAAGGCGCGAGATTGAGCGGGGATAAAACCCTAAGGAGCGAAAACCATAGCTCGACCTGCTCGCTGATTTTAGGAATCGACGGCCCAGAGAGGAAGGCACAAAAGCACCGAACGCGAACTGTATAGTGCGTCAAAAGACTTGCTAACAGTACACCTCCGGCGCTACGCGTACCCATCAAGCGAAGTCCTGAGCGATTCCCAAAGCCCTTTTGACAAACGTCTGATCTACATAGCCGACATCCTTCCAAGCTTCCACATTAGCCCTGAGATAGTCAGCTAAGCCGTCAACGCCCACCTCCTGGGGAAACTCCATCATTGAGGCTATCCGGTGCAAGGTCTGAACAGGAATGCCTATCTCCTCCAAGGCGTTCACGCCCGGGGGGAGATGAAGATTCTCAAAGATCATCCTCAAATGGCCATAATCGATTTTGCCCCGAATGTTGCGCTTCGCCGCATGCACACGAACGACATCCTCCAGCAGTCCCAGCAGTTTCGGAATAGTGTATCCGAAGGTGTTGGTCACGAGCTTCAGATCGTTGTTGAGCATGTTCGAGAGCGTGTGCTCGTCACCCTGCTCGATCCGCTGCTTCGCATACACAATCTGGCTCTTCAAATAGTCTGAATAACTCGAAGCGTTCAGGTAGCCGGCCAGCTTTGCCACGATTACCTCGGCGGTTTTAGTCTGTACCCCGTTTCTGGAAAATGTGTTGGGCACTACTCGAGAGATCACCTTGGCAAAGGTTTTCAGGAACTCTGCCGCTGGCAACCAGTGGAAAACGAGCGACGCAAATTGCTCATCCTTCAGCATCTCAACCAGGCTGTACAACTGCTCGAACTGCTCCATTCTGAAGTGGGAATGCTTTTTCACCAGATCAATGGAGAAACGGTCTTGATCGAATGCATCCTCAAACCTGTCCTGGGAAAAGTCGGACAGATGATCAGGCTGCGCGCTAGCCAGGAGGTTGAGTGGGGTGTCTTCATCTTGTACACCTAATGGGATGGCCACCTCTTGGTTGAGGTTGTCTTCCGGCACATCCTCCAAGCAGAACACCTTGCCAACGAAGTGGACACCCATACGGCCCGCGCGCCCCTTGATATTGCCATGGGTGAATTTGTCGATACCGCGACTCCCGTCCCTGTTGTCGTAGATGACTACATTCTTCGCGACCGTATTCACGCCCTCAATTATGGTCGAGGTGCACAGTAGGAATCGGATGTCACCGGCATTGAAACGATCCGCCGTGTACTGCTGGAGCGCCCTAGGAAGACCACCAAAATGCAAACCAATGCCGTTCTTTAGCGCGACGGTGTAGTCCCACTCAGAATCAAACTCTTCAGCGACCCAGTCGATGTGTTGACTCTTGAACTCCTGGCCATATCCTAGCCGGATGAGCTCCCGTGCCACTTTTCCGGCAACACCGGAGGACTTGCAGTAAACAATCGTGGCACCTTCACACTGCTTGGCAATCTTGGCCAGCGCTCTGAGCTTACCCTTGTCATCGTTTGCCTCCACACCAAACGTCTGCACGTCTACGGCGACTGTGTTGAAATCTGCTGAAATGAATGTGTGCTTGTATCCGAGCTCTGTTAGTCCGCGAATGCTGTTCACGAAGGGGCCGGTGAGATAGAACTGCTTCGATACCTTCAAGAGCTTGCTCAAGGCGATGTTAAGCTCGATAACCCGCTCGTCCTTGAAATCAGTTCCACCGCTTTTCAGTTGCCGGAAGGCCAGCTTGTAAAACTCGTCGATGACGAACAGATCGATGTTCTGGATGTCGTCACGCTCATTGACCCTTTCTTGGGTCAGGACGTATACAGCCCTGTCGGAACGGCACACTTGTGAGCTGTGATGGATGATTTGATATTTGTCACCAAACCGATCCTGTAGACGGCGGCGGGTCTCGTCGGCCAAGGCCACTGTAGGCACGACCAGCACCACACGGTTCAGTCTCCCAAGCCCTAGTAGCGAGTCAACGATGGCGCTCTTCCCCATGCTCGTAGGAGCACTGAGAACTAGGTTGCTGCCCGCTTTCAGCAGGTCGAAGATGTGAAACTGCATCGAGTGGAACACGTACTTGTCAGAGAACGGCGTTCGATACAGGTCGAGCGCGACACGGTCTCCGGGGGTGAGGTCGGTGAACTCTTTCTTGAGGTAGGGAAACAGACCCGATTTCCTAACCATGTTTCGCAAGATGCCGGTGTGGTCTGAAAATTGTTCGCGGGCATCTAATGCCCTGACGATCAAGTCACGCCCGAGATTGTTCGACACCGGATTGGACAGGAGAGTATTGATAGCTGCCAGGTATCGGAACGCCGAAAAACCCTCACGCCCCAAGCTGAGTTTCGCTACATCATAAACTTCAGTCATACGGCGTCCCTCACGTTATCCTCAACCATCCTGATCAACCTTCCCAAACTTGGTGCGGGGTAAATGAACACATCAATGGCGAGCTCCGCGAATGGCGAGTCATGTTGCAGATCATCCGCAAACGCTTCGAACAGCGCTCTCGTTTCATGCTCCAGATTGTCCTCATGCCCGGACGTTTCCGGTTCCGTCAGCAGCGACGAGTCATAACCGACAAACAGCACGAATCGGAACCGCTCCAGATGGGACTCGAATGCATGGCTACCGTCTAGTATCTCGTCGATGTCATGGCGCAGCAGGTAGTCATCATCCTTTATGTCGAGGATCTTGCCCCTTGCGGTGTCGAACCAATCGGAGATTTCCTCATACAGTTGCTCCCGGATCTCCGGCAATCGCGTGGTGATGTTCGCTGCAGTCACCAGTTCACTGAAGCCAACCCAGAGCTGATCGCCCTCTGGGTCGCGGCGGACGATGTGTACATTCTCCAAGATCTTTTCTTCACCGTCCCCGTCCATGTAGAGCAGGCATGGGATGGGTTGGCTTTCGTGCATCTGGCGAATCGTGGCATGGAGGAGCACCCGACCTAGAAAAGAACTGACGTCCGTCAATGACTCGAACACTTTCGTCTTCAACCGCTGTCGCTGTTCAACGAATGACAGTTTGTGGATGTCCGCCATCTCCTTGGGCCGAAGAAACACTTCATCCAGCCATTTGCACACATTGTCGACGATGTGCTTATAGCGGTAGCGTCTCAGGCTGTACTGCTGATGGAGCACACGGCCGTTTCTCTTGGCGCACGGTGACGAGAGCTGACTTCGAAAAGGAACGAGTATGTGCGGCAATTCGCGTTTGACGTAAACCTTGCGACCAGCGCGCTTCTGATCGTCATCAACCAGCTTTTTGAACCAGGTGTTCAAATCCGCGCGAAGGTATGACTTATTATCCACAGAGTTGATCCTGCGGGACAAAGCACCTTTGCGAGTGACCGTGTCCAGAATCCCTCGCCAAATATCCTCTGCACAAGACTCTGTACTGAGACCAACCCCGTGGAGATCCTGTGCAGCTAAGCGTATGTTCCTTACCCCAAGCAACTCAATCTCCCGCATGGTACGGAAGACCTCCCAGCAAGCTGCATCAACCCACGTCTCAACGTCAACGCCACTTGGAGCGCAATAGTCTGAGGTCTTCGAGTTCAGGTAGTCTATCAAGTCCTCGCGGCCCGGTTTCCCCGTCCGATCGTTGCGATTGATCAGCAAATATTCAAGGGTCACATTGACTGGGTGTTCCGTGACGATGCGAAATTTTCTCGGAACGGTAAGGCTAGGCTCACTCTGCATGGATTTGTGAAGAATGGAGCTAAAGGGGATTTTTTTTGTTTTCCCGGTACTCGCAGTGAGCACGACCAGATCGGATTTTGCCCAATGCGTTTTAGAGGTGGTTTTCACCTGTACGAATTCGACGAAGTCATCGCAGACGACATCGATGTCGTCCGTAACTTCACACCGGACACGCTGGATAGACTTGTCACGCAACATCTGTGTTACGTAAAAAGCGGCAACACAATCTTGGAAGATGAAGCCGTGCTTGGCGGCTACTCCGCCAGCGTCATTAGGTTCCATCTCGACTTCCGTGGCATAGAGGATTGGAATTTATGGCAATAGCATCCGTCCGTCCATACGATTAGTGGCATTTAGCCAACTATCGCGATTTTTTTTGTCTTAATTCAATCAACGATCGGATTCTCAGCGCAAAAGTCCAATTGCTCAGTAAGCGCAAGGGAATCGTTGATTGACAGGGGGAAATGATCAAGGCGCGCGGTCATAACAGGTCGTATTCAAGCCGAAAGCCGCGTAGATCTCGAGAAAGCTTGCCCAAAGGCATTAGAAGTAAAAGACCCTGTGCGATGCGTTGGCTGTAGCAGGATAAGAGTGCAATTTTTTCTGGAGGTTGGTCGAGATGGGGAAGCGCCAAGCCGGCTTCGACCAAGGCATTTTTTAACAAATGAACGTTTTCGTCGCCCAGCCATTCTCGGCTGAGGTACTCCACTTTACTGCGCGCCTTCAGCGGCCCATGGCTGAGAAGAAGTTCTACCACTGCTTGTTGAAGTGCTGCAGCTCCAAGATATGATCTGGCTACTTCCCAAAGCTTACCTTCTTGCTCCAGATCCAAGCGCCAATGAAACCTAGCTCTGACTGTCATTATTGGCCATTCGCTTCTTAATGTACGTCGTCGGCCCTCTCGGCCATGCGGCGTCACTGATAGTGGTACCCACGAGGTTCTCAGACACCCGTCTGATTTTGACTTTTCGAGAGGCTTGAAAAGCTAGCCGCGACTCACGTCGCTAACATGCGAGCTGCCCTTCTCCATCGACGAGCAGAGTATCCATTCACTTAAGTCTTAACGTTTAAGCACCAAGCAGCCGGATCCTAGGCATAAGCATTAGAAATCGATCGAGTCGGATGATCTGAAAATCTATGGGTGTCAGGATTGGGCAAGAATTCCAAGATCTCTGCTTCTGTTTTGTTATCAAATAAGAACTCCGCTTTCTGTTTTTGAATTCAAGGCCACTGAGAAATTATTTTTTTGGATCGCGCCCGGGTTCCGTGTTGTTTACAAATTTACACCGTCGCTGCAGCAGCCCTTCCCTGCTCGTGGCGCTGGCTCCGTGACCTTCATCAGCCCCGTCCTCCATGGGCAACCGTAAGGTCGTGCGTATAATGCGTTTTCTCTCAATGACTTAAGCTGTCCAATGAAAAAACTGCTCTCCGTGCTAGTGCTGGCCCTCTCTGTAATTAATCACGCTTTATCAAGCCCTCCATCTACGTTTTCTGAAGCTAAGGTCGTTGCAAAACAAAAAATCTATCTCGACCAACCTTTTACATGTTCGACAGATACAAGCTAAGCATGTCTCGTCAGCAGCAACAGCTACTGATGGCCTGGGACAAGCAGTACCCGGTTTCGTCTTGGGAGAAAGAGCGAGATCGCCGCATTGCAGCAATCATGGGGCACTCCAATCCATTCGTAAGTGGCGAGCGTCGATGGTCACAAGGGTACAAGGCAGTTGGTGACGGGGTCGTTAGCGCGATTCCTGTTAATTCTGCGCGAGTAGCAGCCCAGCCAACCCTCGCGAGCGCGAACGGGATAGGTGTGATCATCGGTAACCGGAAGAGCCAGGTGTATCACCTCTCAGTGGGGTGCCCTAGTTATGGTCAGGTGTCCGAGAAAAATCAGATCTCCTTCACCTCAGAATCTGAGGCTCAAGCGGCGGGATATCGCAAAGCAGGCAACTGCAAATAGTTGTTTTTCGTTGAGACCCGGCCTTGCGAAACCGAGGCCGGCACCCAACATTAGACTGATACATGCGTCTGTTTTTGCGATTTTCATACTTCATAAAGTCATTCACCGCAGGCCGTTCCAGCTAAGGCTTGGACGCCACATCTTTCACCATCCAATAAGCCAATCGATGGCTGTGAACGAGGAGTAGAAAATTGCTTAACCGTCCCGACAAAGACGCGCTCCGTGCACTGCTGGAGTCGCAAGTGCAAGAAAAACTCCAGCACGACCCAGATGCGGTAACGACCTATGCAGCCAAACCTGAACCAGAGCGAAAGCCTTACACGAGCAAGCCCACGGTTCAGGACAAGGCATTTCACAAAGAGCTCGAGCAGATGCGAGCTGACGCCGAAGCTGGAGTGATACATGCGCCGAAGCGCGAGCAGGAGGACGGAGGCGCTCCTAGCCTTATGCTTGATGATTATCCGGATCTGTAAACGTACCAGGGAGAATTTACAGGCGAGAACGGCTTGCCGGCTCATAGCAACGGAGACCAAATGTGAAAAAGCTACCGATGAAAATCGTCATCGAAGAATGGGATGGTGACGGTGCGATCCGAATTCCCGATGAAGCGCTGCAGGAGCTCGAGCTGGATGTCGGCGACGCTGTGTATCTAATAGAGGAATTTGTAGGCAACACGCGCTGCCTTGTCCTATCAAAAAAGCCTCAAATCGCAGATCGGATAGACGAGCTTACTGAAGCCTGGGATAGCGCACGGCTTGGTACCGCCCCGGAGAAATGAGGCAGTTGCAATGCGTCGTGGCGGGCCAAATGTAGAGTGACTCGCCCAAGGCACGTGAGAAATCGGGGGCGAGCCGGGCTTAAGCCCGAAGAAACGATAGCCTTAGTAGCTTTAGCTCCACAGCCTAACAAGTCGCCTAAGCATTCATGGTCAGCCAGCTAATTGGCTTTCGTCTAAAAACCTTTGCAGCGGATCGAATTGCTAAATTGCATCTCAGTCGAAACCAGCGCGGCCTGCACCACAACCTGCTCGTAGACCTGCCCCTGAATATGGCTCTTCCTGTCCTTGTTCTTCAGGCAGCGTATGCATTGGCCCGAGAGGTGGCAGGTGTGCATCAGATCAGGCGGGAACAAGCGCTACGGGGTTTGAACCATCAGCGTTGGTCGAGCCTAGTCTGTAACCTCTTAAACGCTCAACTGCCGAAGCAATACGACGTGCTGGACGAATACCCACGACATTTTCGGAAGGGCGTTACATACCTATGAGTGCCTAGGTCAAGCCACTTAGCACAGTAGGTAACGCAAGGTAAAAATAAGCTAATCATCTCTGTGCAAAGGCTGCAGCTACATTGCCTGACTTTATATAAAATCCTGCTCCAAAAGTTGCCAGCCCTCGGCAGTACGCCGCTCCATCATATCAGTGCATGCACTGTCAGTACGCAGTAGGTAGAGCCATCCGTGCAACACAAGATCTCTAACCACTGCATGCTCAGCCAGAACTTTATCGATCATTTTCTGGGGCGCCTCGATTACTACACTCAGACGCAATGGACGATGTATCCAGCGCTCGCCGTCATGCAATGATTGCCTCGCCAGACCAACACGCAGATCGCCGCCATTCCCTTCAAACACTCCAATGCATCCACCTACGACGTTGTGCAAAACCTTGTTGCCGCTTCCGAAGCGCAGATTGTCGGTGGTGGAGGTCAGGTACTGCATGTTGATCCAGTGCGCAACCACCATGGGGGCCGTCATGATCAGCTCCAGCACCTGCCCCTCTTCATCCTGTCGCCAGTCATAATCGTGCAGGAATGACCGGCCCTGCAAATTCAGTCCCCTCGTTCGTGATCGTGGGGCAGCAATAAAGGCAGAATTACCGGCTAACCCCCATTCCGGACGGGTCTGAGCCCAGTCGACTGCGCGTCTGCGAAGGGCTGCTAGTAGCTTAGCCGGATGCCCGCACAGGTGTGCCAATCCCAAACGCGCGGCGCGCTCGCGTCGGGCAAGTACGCTGGCATCATCGAGGGCCTGGCGCAACGTCAGCCAAGTTGGTCTCAATGTATCCGGAAGCGACTCGCTCGCAAAAACCTGAATTTCGTCGGTAGTGGTGTTGTGCAGCCCTGCCAGCACTCGGCAAGCCACAGGCATGTCGATACCCTGTTCGCGGAGAGCGCTGCGCACTCCTGCATCGTTGAGCATGTCCGCCACCAGTCTGGCGTTGATCTCGCCGCTTTGGCCACAGCACGCACCACAATCTAGCCCGGCTGCCTGAGGGTTATTGGCACTCTGGCTACCATGTCCAAGCAGTAGGATCATAGGCGGGAAGTCGCGAGTCAGGCTCATTGCACGCAAGATGCTCGCAGCAAATTTGGCACGCTGTCCTAGGGGAAGCTCCGGTAGCGTTGGCTTCAGCTGTTGCCACTCATGCGGTCGTAAAGCACTATGATCTGGCGCGGATGGGCGGGACAGCAATCCACAGGCGCGCCCAAGTAGCGCGCCCGCGTAGCCTAATCCCAGCGTTTCAATCAAAGTAAATGTTGATGCAGGCAAACGCTGGAACAGCTGCCACCGACCGGCGCGTTCCAAACGCATTTTGCGCTTGCTGGCCAAGGCGCGGTCACAGACGGCATCGCCGCTGCTGTCAGTAACCGTTAGTTGCGCAGCAAGCAATCCGGGTAGTTGTGGACGCGAGGCATTTGTACCTAGGAGCATATATGCAATAGGCATGCCGAAAAAACCGGCGAATCCACCGGTCTGCACTTGCGGGCAAGCCTGTTCTAGTGCTCTTCTCACCACCTCGGATCGCACGTCTATACAGAAGTAAACGCGCGCAAGCGCGGTGCTATCGGTCACGGACGCTGGGGGTTTTCGCATCATACTCTGCAGCTGCTCCTGCCAAGCCAGTTCTTCCGCCCGTTGCCAAAGCTGTAGTGCCTGCCAAGCTGCGGTCGGAGCCTTTTTTCGCCCTACCTGCCAAGACTTGCGCCAGTCACTCCAGCAACTCTCGGCATCGCGCCTGCGGTCGTCCACCAACCACTCCCAAGCTGCACGAATTGCCAGCAGTTCAAGCAGAATCGGATCATCGCTACCTTGTAGGCGTGCTTGCCAGCGCCGGTAGGCGCACCAAGAAGCCCAGCCGAGGCTACGCAGTAACAGGCAATCGAACCACTCCTCCAAATCATCTTTAGCAATGCCCAAACGTTGCACCGCTGCCGCAATGGCATCCTTCGGGTGCTGGGGCAGTTCACCAATCCGTTCACCTAGCGATCGGCAAGCGCTAAGTACACTTAAGCCGCGATCTTGCAACATTGACTCACGCCAAGCCTGATAGAGCCCCGCCTGTTTAGTCGCACACCAATCGGCCTGATCCTCATCGAACCAAGAGGCGCAGCACTGGCTAATCTGATGAGTTATCAGTGCGGGCCAACCTGCTGACGTAATGTCTGTGTTTGCCATATCCTCCAATAGCGGCATGCCTTGGAAACTATCAAGCGGCTCATCCAGGTACTGCAGTAGTTGCGTCGGCGTCCAGCTAAGAGAGGCTTCGGACAGGGACAAGTAGAGGTGGCGTTCGGCTATACGTTTTTCTTGCCAAGCGAGGCGATAGTCCGCTGGTGAAAGGGTCATGCGGCTCCCTGCGCGTCGCCAGAGCTCCTCGGTCACCTTCGCCCAGGGTTGATCGCGGCGCTCCCAGAGCGGACTAACCGCGATCATGCGATCCAACGGCCAAGCTGGGGCTATACGTTCGCAAGCCTGCAAGGCGATGTCGTGGAGAGCATCTATATCAATGGGTGCAGAGTGTTCAAGCACGGTCATAGGCTGTCTCCTTTCGCATGTATGGGCAGCTGCTGACTGCGTACTGGCCAAAGGCGGAAAGTCAGGCGGGTAAAGTGTTCATCTAGAAAGAATCCGGCGAAAGCCAAGGGATATAGTCGCCGCGCCAGCGCTCCTTGGGGCCTTGCCAAGATCAATGCTTGAATCAAGTAGAGGATGAGGAACATCAGTATCGCTATCAATGCCAGATTCTGTTGGAGGGCACTTGGGGAAGGGCTCGCACCAAGTACATATCCGGCGGACACATGCCACACCAAGTAAATTCCGAGCAACACTGTGAGCGTGCCCAAATTATGCAGAATGCCGCTAAGGCGCATACACCACGGAGCCAGGCCGATAGCGAGGACAGCAAGTGCCATTAGGGGGATCTCATGCGTCGGTAGCAGTTGGCTCCACACTACATGCAGCAAAGCCACCCATAATGCTGCAATGGACAGTGCCAGAAGTATCTGCGAGAGCGTCGCTGGCGGACGCCGCTCATACAGTGCCTGACGCCTCACCTGCGCGACCGTTTCACCGGCGCTGAGGAAGGCATAAGCCTTATAAAGCGAGTGAGCTATAAGGTGTACAAACGCCAACTCGTATAGACCCAGACCGCACTCCAGCAGCATGAAACCCATTTGTGCACAGGTTGACCAAGCCAAACGAACCTTAATGCTGATGCGGGTCATCATCACGAGACTTGCAAGCAAAGCCGTCAGCCCACCTATTACCACCAATAACGTCTGAGCCACCGGTGCGGCATTCAGTAAGGGTGCGAAACGCAGCAGCACAAAGCCCCCAAGATTTACAAGACCCGCATGTAACAAAGCCGAGACTGGTGTCGGTGCCTCCATCACCTGTATTAGCCAGCCGTGTACCGGCAGTTGTGCAGATTTGAGAATAACTGTCAGGATCAGCAGCACTACCGCCAACTGTAGATCCCAGCTCAGAGAACCGCTTAGCTGCAGGCGCGCTGCGACATGTTGGAGGATCATCGCGATGTTACTGTCGTCGGGTGCCTGCACCAGCAATACAGCAGCTATGAGTAAGCAGATGTCCGCCAGACGGCTGGCAAGAAACTTTTTATGGGCCACCACTTGGGCCATTGGGCGGTCATGATAGAAGGTGAGCAGCAAGTGCAGGCTTAGGCTGGAGATGATCCACGCACCGACGAGCACATAAAGATCATCGCATGTGACCACCAATGCTACTGCGGCCAAGGTGCTGAGCAGCGACATTAGGTATCGGCGCTGCCCTTGTTCACCTTCCAGGTAGCGCGATGAGAAGTCGATGATGACCAGCGCCAGTAGGCTAATCAGTGTGGCCATGGCCAAGCCCAGACGGTCATTTTCACGCCCGTCCAGCGCTGCTTGCAACAAAGCTGTTAACACCAGCGCAAAGCCCGCATATCCGGCCAATCGTGCTGACCACCAGAGACGACCGACCGTCGCCTTACCGAATGCCACTGGTAACAGGGCTAGCGCGTAGATCCAGGGCAGCATGGTACTCAGTTGGGGAAGCAAGAATGGCATCAAAGAAACTCGCGAGGGTGATCGGCAGATTTAGTCTTATCCAGTTGCTTTTTTATTGAAAATAGATTGAATGGAACGTATCGATATAAAAAAAAGAACGAATCATGCGTCGACTGAACTTTCATCATCTGCATTACTTCTGGGCCGTTGCCAAAGAAGGCAACCTGACCCGAGCAGCTCAATCACTGCATGTCGCCCAGTCGGCACTGTCGACACAGATTCGCTCCTTGGAAGATCAGCTCGGCTATGCACTATTCATCCGCTCAGGTCGCAGCCTTCTGCTCACTGAAGCAGGTCGCTTGGTTCTGGATTACGCCGAAAGTATTTTTGCGCTAGGCAACGAGTTACAGATGACACTGCAAGGGGGCCAACAGGCCAATCAGCAGCTACGCATCGGCGCCGTTGCTACCCTTTCCCGAAATTTTCAAGAGAACCTACTGCGTCCATTCCTCGGCCGCAACGATGTTCACATCACCCTGGAGTCGGGCAGTTTGGGAGAGCTGTTGGAGAGGCTGGTGTTACACAAGCTTGATGTAGTTCTCACCAACACACCGGTAAGCTCGGATGCGCATCGCTCCTGGCGTTGCCAACTATTGGATCGCCAATCTGTTTGCCTGGTTGGCCCGCCCCGGGACGGGCAGCCGCCTTTTGACCTGCGCCGTGACCTTCAGCATGTCCGCCTGATTTTGCCCGGCCGCAGCAGCGACATTCGCAGTCAATTTGAGTTGTACTGCGATAGCCACGAAGTACGCGCGACAATCTTTGCAGAGGTGGACGACATGGCCATGCTGCGCCTGCTTGCTCGCGACTCCGGCGACGTAGCACTACTGCCAGCGGTAGTAGTGCAGGATGAACTACGCAGTGGTGCTCTACAGCTATATTTGGAAATCCCGGAGATTGTTGAACAATTTTTCGCCGTCACCCAGCAGCGGCATTTCAGTTTAAGTATCCTCGACGAGTTATTAAAAGCTCATTAAGTTTTAATGCAACACTATGTGTGGTAAGTTTAGAGCATTGACGTACTCATGATTCAATTCAGCATTCGCAGCTTAGCAGACTTGAATTCATTTAATTTTTAACTGCGATCTATTATATTCAGTTAGTAAAAAGCTCAGCACAATGAATTCGAGCTAAACTTTCCGACTCGCACAATTTAGCGCTGCCAACCCCAAAAACTCTAGCCTTACGCTTAGAAAAAAATTTAACCGCGCTAACTAAATTTTTCGGAACAGGAAATTATACATCACAGTTAATCCACAGCAGGCACACACATTGCAGGTAGTCTTTTCCCGGATGACGAGAGACAATTGCTCATCATGCTGCTATATTAATAAATACAGGCCAGCGTGGTTCATCTCGTCTGGTCGACAAAGTAGTGAACGTATTTGAAGAAGGTTTTTGTGGATAATTTACAGGCATTTAGATACCTAAAACTGTCCGGATTAATATATGTGCGCACTCCTCCATGGCTTCAGCCAAGCATCGGCCTGCAGTTTTTGTCAGCAATACAGGTTAGAAGGCTTCGGCCTTCAGAGTCCCGCCGACTGAAAAATGGCCTCACCACTGTAGTGAATCGCCAATTCAACGGGTATTCTCGCTGCCACGTTCGCCAATCATTAAGGGATGAAGGCGAAAATAGAAGCCCCTAAGACGCGAACCTTCGGGGCTTTGCATTTTTGCATCACGGCCACTGTAATTCGCTGCTGCGAAGTGTGCATCGCGGACAAACTCGAACGCCAGGCGACCTAGTTTTCCGACCCCAACCAACGCATCATCACAGCCTTGTTCAGCCAAGCGTTCCGCGAGCGCGTCCATATCGTTATCGTCAGAAATCAGCTGGTATATCAGGGTGAGCGTACATCCATCTCTATTCCTCTCCCCCAGCAATTTCTTGACTGTCATTTATTCTGACGGGGAAAGTGAGCAGGTGCCCATGAGGTTAGGACAGTCTAGCCATCTATTGAGGCAACCCCTGGCTTTGGCGACGTCGAAGATCTGACTCTGCAAAGCCAGTATGAGCGTGTCCAAAACTCGGTAGCGTGCCAGCTAGACCAAACCGTACATCGCGTCTACACCTACACGAATCAGTAGCTCTACTTTATTTGAGATCGGAGAAACGCCGGTTTTCTTGTCTGCGGAATTTCTGCGCACCCTGCTCATGCTCCGAGCTATCTTATGCCTACAAGATTCCTCGCAATCCACCCTGCAAATCGGGATATGATCGCGCTCTACGACTCAGATAGCACATGACTTATGGCCATCGATTTACAGGCGCTCTACCCCAAACTGATCCACCTAATGCTGGATACTGTATTTGTGGTTGATGAAAGCGACCACATTGTTTTTGTGAGTGATGCCTGTAAGGCCCTGTTGGGCTACCGCCCTGATGAACTGATTGGCACCAATATCACCAGCTATATGCATCCTGAAGATTTGGATGCGACGCGAGGTTCGATTACCCGGGTGATGAATGGTCAACCTCATTTCGATTTCCGGAACCGTTACATCCGCAAGGATGGGGCATTCGTTTACATCTTGTGGGCTGCATTCTGGTCGGAGGAGGTTGGTGCTAGGATTGGGGTCGCAAGAAACGTTACAGCTTTAGCTCAAGCCGAGGAGGAATTGCGCTTCCTTGCTCATCATGATCCGCTGACAAAATTAACCAATCGTTCGCTCTTTAGTGATCGACTGATATCGGCACTGCAGACTGCGCAGCGCCACGGTAATGAGCTAGCTTTGCTATTTTTGGATATCAATGACTTCAAGAGTATCAATGATGTCCATGGCCACGCAGCGGGAGATCGTGTTCTGTGCATTATTGCCCAACGTCTCAAAAGCTGTGTGCGTGAGACAGACACCGTGGCTCGGATTGGCGGCGATGAATTCACGGTGCTGCTGACAGACGTCCAGTCGAGGGACACGATTTCCAAAAAGCTAGAGCAGATTCATAAAGTCATGGCTGAGCCATTGGGCCCTGAATTAGGTACACTCAAGATGCCATTGTGCAGTATAGGAGTTGCATATTATCCCGAGCACGGAAAGGATGCCGATACACTACTCACCCACTCGGATAGTGAAATGTATCGTATGAAGAGATATCGCACCTTAGAGAGTTAAGAGTGGGGCGATAAGTCGCACTAAGAAGCTTATAAGAAATGATGGTAAATTGTCGTAGAAGCTCTATGCATCGTTTGACGACAATTCAATAGAGACTTATGCGCCCCCCCTTGCTGACAATGGCTGAGTCAGTCGTTGTTGTGCGAGTAGTCGTCGAAGTATTACTTCTTTCAGAATCACTAGGATTTCATCCTGGATCACTGCAGCCTGCTGGGGTTCGTTGCCATGACTGAGTTCAGTCATCTGCAAAAGCCTCGAGCGCAGTGAGCAGCTTGGCAAGCTCAGCCAGGTTGGCTGCCGTCACGATGTCATATTCTCCTCGACTACTCAGCCGATATACCTCTCGAGCCTTTTTGACCCGTTCCAGTAGAGGAACAACAATGCCTGACGCTCTTTCAAGAAATTCGTTAATGTCTGCCCGTGTTTGAGGGATCTTGTAGCCTTTGGCCGCGCTTGTGATGATTACGTCCGCATCCCGAAGCTTGGCAATGCCACTGGATCGGATTCTCTGGCCGTTGACCTCTCCCAATCCGCTGTCTTTTAGATGGGCCATGATCTCCGTAGTTAGCACGTAATCCTTGGTGACGAATTCGCTTTGAAATCTTAAGAACCGCAGGATACTTAATTGCAGGCGCTCATCCTCATCAGGGTGTTCACCAGCCCGCTCGCTAAAACGATCAGCCTGGCGGAGAGCTTCTTGGTGTACCTGGTAGTCTGCATACCCAGATTCATCCGTCGGTGGTGGCAGAAGAGACTGGTACTTGGATGGCCACTCAAGCATTCCAAGAGTCAGGCTGCGTAGGATCTTTTTGTAGGCAAGAACTGCTTCTTCCGATGCTTTCTCTTCGTAGATCTGAGCGACTGAGCCAGCGAAGAAATCTGCAACCTGAACCAAAACGTTGTCCTTACTGGCCATCGTCTGGAAGGCATCCTTATCGCCAAATAGGTCGTCCACGAATCGTTCTGCAACGTAGCTTTTGAGGCTCTTCTGAAATTCCTGGCCACCATGCTCGTCAACGATCATCTGGAGGTCAGGGTATGCGCGGAACAAGCGTTCATAGAGCAACCCGTTCACGTATTTTATGAACGAGGTCTTGATACGGAGGCCACCGTCTTTGTGAATTCGAGACTTATCAACGGCGGTGAAATAGAGCTTGAATGGCAGCTCGGCGAGCTCATTCAGGATCCGGGCACGGCGACATGAATCCTTCGGCTTTAGATTGCTGGATTTGATCTCACCTGTTTGAAAATGACGCATGCGGAGTGCTTCAGCTTGGGCATAAGCAGCTTCCAGGTCTTTCTCTGCCACCAGAATGGAGCACACGATGAAGAAGCCCGAGCTTCCTCCCTTTGACGTATCAAGGTCGGAATTCCCGGACTCATCCACGAAGGCATATGTTCTGTCCATGAGCATGCTCCATCAACAGCGTACTGAGCGCGGTGGTCGCCCAATGGCAAGGTGGCGAACTTAGTTCGTCGCTGTGGTAGTGCCTGGAGCGGGGCCTTCGCTGAACGTGTAATTGATTACCACGTCATTGCGGATCAAGACATCGAGGGTTTTCTGAGTGCCCGTAGTCGTTACCTTCATGGTGACCACGTAGCTTTGGGCGTGGGCTGAGCCATTTGTGTAGGTGTAGATCCACTTCTCGTCAGTCTCGCTGACAGCACTCTTGGCGTAGGGCTCACCAAACAGGGACTTCAACTCAGTAGTCGTCGTTTTGCCTTTGGTGATGCTCGCTACACTGGCCGACGGAAAGTCTCGTCCTGCGGTGTAGTGGGACGTAGCGCAACCGCCAAGTGCGACACACATCCCCATTACTGCGATGAGCTTTTTCATATCCTTCCTTGATCGTAGAAAGCTCCAAATCTAGCTGGCATCGAGGCTAAAAGCCATCACCAAGGTGATTAGCTACTTTCACGCACTCGCAGATAATGCCTTGCACATGTAGCAAGCCGAGCCAGGGCAAAGCCCCCTGAACTGCTCCGTCTGAGAAATCAGAGGCGGCGCAGAGTCTCGTTGGTTTGCTGCATAGCCCTGCTGCTCAAAAAAGCCTGACGCAGTTGTTGTCAGCAAATGAAATCGAGCGATTCCCTTCTCGGCGGCTTTCGCTTCAATGACCCGAAGCACCGCGAAACCGACCCCCTTCGATCTGTATGTCGACACTACGACCAGAGAACGCAACAACCCGTCCGTACCATGCGTTTCGAATCCTCCCCATGCGACCGTCTCGCTGTCCAGTGTGAACTCAAAAAAGGTTCGGCCCGGAAGATCAATATCGTCTGATGGAAGGTCAGCAGATTTCAGTGCATCGCGAAAGCGCTGCCATTGCCCTCCGGCTATTTCCGTTGCCTGGATCATCATCTCCTTGCCCATCCCCTTATCTCCTTTGCGCCGCTTTGTAGGAACCGTCACGGCTCAAGCCGAAGCAGCAGACATCATATTCGCTTTACCGAATATTCGAAAAAGCGTATATTCGATTTTCCATATACATCGAGTTTCACCATGAGCCCTGCTATCAAAGTGCTTTTCGTGTGCGTTGCCAACTCAGCCCGCTCCCTGCTTGCAGAGGCTTTGTTACGGCACACCGACCCGCGCTTCGAGGCCTTCAGCGCAGGATCTGAACCGTTTGAGGTTAATCTGCGCACGACTCAAGCATTGGAGGCGGTTGGAGTCGATACAACGGGCCTGCGCAGCAAGTCCATCAGCGAGTTTCAAGCTGATCGATTCGATTACGTAATCACTCTTTGTGATAAATCCGCAAGCGAGTGCCTACCAATGCCCAGCGCAGGTGAAGTCATTGCCTGGGATTTTCCTGACCCAGTAACCAGCGATGATACTGGCGCATTTCGCCACACGCTCCACGACATCCACGAGCGCATCAAGCTCTTCGTTTTGGTCAAGACCAAACACCTGGAGGATCTATGACAGAACCCTTGAACCCCACCACCTTATTCAAGTGCCTGGCGGATGACACCCGAGCAAAAATTTCGCTGCTTGTCGTGAGTGAAGGTGAGCTGTGTGTATGCGAGCTAACGGCAGCACTCGACCTGAGTCAGCCGAAGATTTCTCGTCATTTGGCGCTGCTGCGCTCTGCCGGTTTGCTGTTGGATCGTCGCCAAGGCCAATGGGTGTATTACCGACTGAATCCTGATTTGCCCGCTTGGGTGACGGCAGTTTTGAAGGAAGTGGTAGACGCCAATCAGCAATGGCTGGAAACCGAGGCTAAGCGCCTCTGCGGCATGAACGACCGTCCGATCAACCAAGCCGTGTGTAGCTGATTCACGCCCAACCGGATTAATGAAATGCTGATTGCCGTATTGATCTTTATCGCCACCATCGTCCTTGTCATCTGGCAGCCCAAGGGGCTTGGGGTTGGCTGGAGTGCGATGTTCGGTGCCATCGTGGCGTTGCTGGCAGGTGTCGTTACCCTTGCCGACATACCAGAGGTTTGGCGCATCGTCTGGAATGCTACAGGGACATTCATTGCGGTCATCATCATTAGTTTGCTGCTTGATGAGGCAGGCTTTTTCAAATGGGCTGCGCTACATGTGGCCCGGTGGGGAGGCGGGAGCACCCGCAAGCTGTTCGCATTTATCGTCCTGCTGGGCGCAGCGGTGTCGGCCCTGTTCGCCAATGACGGAGCAGCATTGATCCTCACACCCATTGTGATCGCGATGTTGTTGGCGCTGCGTTTTTCTCCTGCGGCTACTTTGGCATTCGTCATGGCAGCCGGTTTTATCGCGGATACGGCGAGCTTACCGCTGGTGGTTTCCAACCTGGTCAACATCGTTTCTGCCGACTACTTCGATATCGGCTTCAACGAATATGCTTCGATCATGGTGCCGGTAAACATCGTCAGCGTGGCAGCGACATTAGCCATGCTGCTGTGGTTTTTCCGCAAAGATCTACCAAAGACCTATGACCTCAACCAACTGGACAATCCGGACGAGGCGATCCACGACCGGGCTACTTTTGTAGCTGGTTGGTGGGTGCTGGCACTACTGCTGATCGGCTTCTTTGTCATTGAGCCATTGGGGGTGCCGATCAGCGCCATTGCAGCGGTCTGTGCATTCATTCTCTATGTCATCGCGGCTCGTGGTCACGCCATCAACACAAGCAAGGTGCTCAAAGAGGCGCCATGGCAGGTGGTGATCTTTTCTTTGGGTATGTATCTGGTTGTTTATGGCCTGAAGAACGCCGGCCTGACCGACCACATCGCGCAGATCCTGAACGTGTTCGCCGGTTATGGCGTTTGGGGCGCGTCCCTAGGTACAGGGCTGCTAACAGCGTTGCTGTCTTCGATCATGAACAACATGCCCACCGTTCTGGTAGGCGCCTTATCCATTCATGCCGCCGAAGTCGATGGTGTTGTCCAGCAAGCGATGGTTTACGCCAACATCATCGGCTGCGACCTGGGCCCGAAGATCACCCCAATTGGGAGCTTGGCAACTCTATTGTGGCTGCACGTGCTCGCCCGGAAAAATATAACGATCAGCTGGGGTTACTACTTCAAGACCGGGATCGTGCTGACCGTGCCCATCCTCGTCGCCACATTGTCCGCCCTGGCACTGCGCCTCAGTTTCTGAATCAAGGAATCGTCTGATGAAAGTCTTGTTCATGTGCACCCACAACAGCTGCCGCAGCATTATGTCCGAGGCGCTTTTCAACCACTTGGCGCCTGAGGGTATAGAAGCCGTCAGCTCAGGAAGCTTTCCCAGTGGCCGGGTGAATCAACGGGCATTGCAAACGCTGGAGGCGGCGGGTATCTCCACTGCGGGCTTGAGCAGCAAGGCTTCGGATGCTTTTGAAGGCTCGCCTCCAGACATCGTGATCACTGTCTGCGACCGGGCAGCGGGTGAAGCGTGCCCAATCTTCTTTGGGCCAGCTTTGAAGGCGCATTGGGGGCTGGCCGACCCGTCTGAGGCTAGCGGGTCGGAAGCCGAGATCACCGCAGCGTTTGAAGCCACACTGGCCAAAATTCACGAGCGCGTGAGTGCGTTTCTTATGCTGCCGCTCAAGACCATGAGCCCTGACCAGCTCAAAGCTGAACTGAACCGCATCGGTTCGCTTTAAAGATCAACCGAGGCGGCGTCCTAGCCGGCGCCGTGGTAGGAGTTTATATGCAAGACACATTGCCGAACGTACACACCGACCTGATCGACATTCCGTCGTTGGAGCAACTGGAGCCGCGTACACCGTCACTCCATAAGCCTCGAATTCTGCTTTTGTACGGATCGACGCGAGAGCGCTCTTTCAGCCGTATGGTGACTCAGGAAGCAGCCCGTTTGCTGGAGGAGTTTGGCGCCGAAACCAAAATCTTCGACCCCTCGGGTTTGCCGCTTCCGGATGACGCGCCCGATACACATCCCAAGGTCGCTGAGCTGCGCGAGCTGATGCAATGGTCTGAGGGACAGGTGTGGTGCTCCCCTGAGCGTCACGGCTCCATGAGTGCAGTATTCAAAGCCCAAATTGACTGGGTTCCGCTTGCGATAGGTGCTGTACGACCTACGCAAGGAAAGACCCTTGCAGTGATGCAGGTCTGCGGTGGCTCGCAATCTTTCAACGTGGTCAATCAGCTGCGCGTACTGGGTCGATGGATGCGGATGTTCACCATCCCAAACCAATCTTCTGTGGCAAAGGCGTTCACCGAGTTTGACGAGGCAGGTCGTATGAAACCGTCCTCGTACTACGACCGACTGGTGGACGTGATGGAGGAGTTGGTGAAGTTCACGCTGCTGTTGCGGGATCGCCAGGATTATTTGGTTGATCGGTACTCCGAGCGTAAAGAGTCCGCCGAAGAGCTTTCCAAACGCGTCAACCAGCGCTCCATCTAACGTCAGCATGAGGAAGCGATATGAGCCAGATCACGATCTACCACAACCCCGAATGCGGCACCTCTCGCAACACCTTGGAGTTGATCCGTAACAGCGGGGAAGAACCGACGGTTATCGAGTACCTGAAGACCCCGCCTGATCGCACCACACTTGCCAGGCTCATCAGGGATATGGGTATCGGGGTGCGGGCTCTTTTGCGTATCAAAGGAACTCCGTACGAAGAGCTTGGATTGGGTGATGCATCGCTGACGGACGAACAGCTCATCGATGCCATGATGGCTCACCCTATCCTGATCAATCGCCCCATCGTCGTGACGCCTTTGGGGACACGCTTGTGTCGTCCTTCAGAGGCAGTCCTCGATCTGTTACCGCAAGAGCAGCGTGGGAGTTTCGTCAAAGAGGATGGCCAAGTGGTCATTGATGAGCACGGTCGCAGAGTCTGATACGACGACGGTGAGGTGCCGCGATTGAGCCTGGAGGATGCTGGTGATTCAGAATTCGAAACTTGATGTTGTGGTTATCGGCGGTGGTCAATCCGCGCTGACAGTCGCCTATTTTTTGAAGCGGACAAGCTTGTCTTACGTGCTGCTCGATGCGGAGTCGGCACCAGGAGGAGCCTGGCGGCATGGCTGGGATTCGTTGCGACTCTTCTCTCCATCGGCATGGAGCTCGATTGCAGGCTGGCCGATGCCTGCCGTATCAGAAGAAACGCCTCACCGTGATGATGTTATCGACTATCTGACTCTGTACGAGCGTCGATATGACTTCCCCATCATGCGATCCACCAGGGTGACACGTGTCGAGAAAATCGAAGAAGGATTACGGGTTGTCTCCGGGGATAGAAACTGGGATGCCAAAGCGGTTATCAGTGCAACAGGCACCTGGAGCCGCCCATTTACCCCGAGCTATCCAGGACAGGAGTTGTTCGTAGGGCAGCAGCTTCATTCCGCTCATTACGTTGGGCCGGATGAGTTTGAGGGGAAAACCGTCCTTGTCGTGGGTGGTGGCAACTCGGGAGCCCAGATTTACGCCGAGGTTTCTAAAGTGGCTCAGGCAACCTGGGTAACTCAAGAGGCCCCAAAGTTTCTACCTGATGAGGTTGATGGGCGTGTCCTGTTCGAACGAGCTACTGCTCGATTCAAGGCGCAACAGGATGGCGTGGAGCCTGAAAAACCTGCTGGGGGGCTGGGCCACATCGTAATGGTGCCATCGGTGAAGGACGCTCGTGAACGCGGTGTATTGAGCGCAGTACGGCCATTCACGCACTTCACTTCAACAGGCGTTGTCTGGTCATCAGGAGACGAAACAGCGGTGGATGTCGTCATCTGGTGCACTGGGTTTTCTCCAGCGCTCGACCACCTGAACAGCCTGGGCATTGTAGGCCAGGATGGCAAAGTGGCTGTGAACGAAAACCAGAGTGTTGCTTCACCCAGTCTGTGGCTGGTGGGTTACGGCGATTGGACGGGGCTCGCCTCTGCGACATTGATCGGAGTAACCCGCACCGCTCGAGATGTAGTCAACCAAGTCCAAAGCTATCTCACTAGCGAATCCTGATGGCTCGCGACGCAAATCGAGTGTACCTACTGTGATGCGACTTCAAGCTCAGGAAAGAGGATAGGCTCCAGTGGCGGAGTTGCCTGGCACAGCCCGAGCCGCCAGTAGCCGACGTCGTGCCATTTCCCAAGCTTGAAGCCTACCTCCGGATATGTGCCGATATGGACGAATCCCAGCGACTCGTGCAGCCCCACACTGCCTTCATTGGGCTGTGCGATTCCGGCATAAGCTGCGCGAAAGCACTGTTTTTCAAGGATCGGAAGCAAGGTCTCATAGAGTTCACGGCCAACACCCTGACGGCGAGCCGATTCGGCTATGTACACCGTTACGTCAACGGCCCATCGGTATGCCGGACGTGCACGGTGCTGGCTGGCATAGGCGTAGCCCTTGATCTCCCCACCTTCTTCGGCCACCAGGTAGGGATATGTCTGAAGTGTCGTCGCTATTCGCTGAGCGATTTCCTCAGCGCTTGGCGGAATCTCTTCGAACGAGATCGCCGTTGTCGAAACGATGGGAGCGTAAATACGCTGGATAGCTTGTGCATCTGCAACAACTGCAGCGCGAATTGTGACTGGCATGTAAGTCGTCCATGAATAAGAATTTGAACATTACCTTTCCCGGATCAGTTTTCGCCATTAGCCCATTTGAAAAAAATGCGCAGTCTGAAATCTGAGTACCTCACATGGGGCTTCTCTTTCGTCTAGTTCTAGCTCAGACCGCAGAAGGCTAATCGCGAAACTCAGGTCGCAATGCATGTTCTCAGTTCTGCCCCCTTCGGCTCATCAAATCCATCGGCTGCATCAACAACTCAGCACACTGTAAGCGTGCGCTAAACAACCCGTCCTGACGGAATCGCTTAGCCGACCTCAAAACTCAATGCCGAGTAACCATCCGAGGAGACCTCCCGCCAGGACGACCAACCATGGAGGAACCTTCCAGAACATCAAAGCCACAAGCGCTATCAGCGCTAAGCCAAAGTCTGCAGGAATCAATATGGCGCTCGTCCAGACTGGGTTATACAAGGCCGCCAGGAGAAGACCCACAACTGCTGCGTTTACGCCTGAAAGTGCAGCTTGGGTGCGTAAGCTTTTCCGCAGTTGCTCCCAAAATGGCAGCACGCCGATTACAAGCAAGAACGAAGGAGCAAAAATAGCAATGACGCAGGCAGTAGCCCCGAGCCAACCAGAAGGTTGGGCACTCATGGACGCGCCAAGAAATGCTGCGAAGGTAAAAAGCGGGCCTGGTACGGCCTGTGCTAAACCATATCCGGCAAGAAACGTGTCATTGGCTACCCATCCGTTCGGTACGGTCGCCGACTGAAGCAACGGCAGCACAACATGCCCACCTCCGAAAACTAATGACCCAGCGCGGAAGAAGGCGTTTACCACAGCTAATGCTTGTGAGGGCCACAGCTGAACCAGCAATGGCAGACCAACTAACAAGCCGAAGAACACCAGCAAAGACACCACACCGACTTTCCTACTCACCGATACCGGCAAAGACTCCGTACCCTGGCTCTGATCGGTTCTGAAGAGGATCAATCCTATGATGGCGCCGAAGAAAATCACTCCGATCTGTCCCCAGGCATGTGGCCAAAGCAGTGCAGCATAAGCAGCAAACACGGCGACGGTTATTCGAGGAGCATCAGTGCAAAGACTACGGCCCATACCCCAGACGGCTTGAGCAACGACAGCCACCGCGACAATTTTAAGACCGTGCAAAAGACCGCTCGGAAACGCGCCTCCCCACGCGGACATACCCTGAGCGAATAAAACCAGGATTATTGCCGAAGGCAATGTGAAACCTGCCCACGCAGCGACTGCTCCAAGAAACCCGGCGCGAGATAGTCCTAAACCTATGCCAACCTGGCTACTGGCGGGCCCCGGCAAGAACTGGCATAGGGCAATCAAATCCCCATAACTGCGCTCGCTCAGCCATTGGCGTCGAGCAACGAATTCTTCGCGAAAGTAAGCTAGATGCGCAATCGGGCCTCCAAAAGAGGTGAGTCCTAGTCGCAGGAACACCAGAAAAACCGTCCAAGGGGAGTCAGTCTTGACCACCGTTGCACTACCTTCGGCTGACAATATTCACCCCTCCCAAAATGATTGCGGTACGAAACCAAATACTATGGAGCCAACTAAACATGGGCTAAACGATGGCCTTCCTTAGACATACGAGGCTAACCCTGCGAGTGAATGTGAACTTGGTTTCATAATGTACCAACCTAATCGAAAAGCCAGCTAGAGACCTAAGCGGGTCTCGCGAGATACTTAAGGCTATCCCCCCCGCGTCACTCGCAAACTTTGCTCAAAAACCTGCTCTTCAGCTAGCTCTCTTTCAGCATTCAATGCTCGTGGAGCTTGACACGGAGTCGCAATCAACGGCGGCTTCCATGTATACTAACCGTTCTGCATACCCTTTGAGCTACAGGAACATCAGCATGACTGTACTCCAAACGATCTACTGGCAGCCTACGCCGCCTTAGCGCTACGCCCCCTCGCAACACCTTGCTTCCGCTAGCTTCGCTCGCGGGTGCTCACTGCTGTACGCCCGGTTTTACACCTAAAGCACACAGCGAAAAAATCCTCAAAATTTGAATTTGTATCGATTCGCTCGCCGTCCGTTTGGCGTGCGCGATGCTTTGCCTTGGATATTTCTATGCTGCAAAAAATTAAACAAACGTGGTTTTCCAACGTTCGCGGAGACGTGCTCGCGGGAATCGTAGTCGCACTCGCGCTGATTCCGGAAGCTATTGCCTTTTCCATCATCGCCGGCGTCGACCCTAAGGTCGGCCTCTACGCATCCTTCTGTATCTGTGCCGTGATTGCCTTCATCGGCGGTCGCCCTGGCATGATCTCGGCGGCTACCGGTGCCATGGCACTGCTCATGGTTACCTTGGTAAAAGATCACGGGCTCCAGTATCTGCTGGCTGCAACCTTGCTCTGTGGGGTACTCCAGATCCTCGCGGGCTACCTGAAACTTGGCTCATTGATGCGCTTTGTCTCGCGCTCAGTGGTCACCGGGTTCGTGAATGCATTGGCGATTCTGATTTTCATGGCGCAGTTGCCTGAACTCACAAATGTCACCTGGCACGTCTACGCCATGACCGCAGCGGGTCTCGGAATCATCTACCTGTTTCCGTATGTGCCTAAGATCGGCAAGCTGATTCCCTCGCCGCTGGTGTGCATCCTGACCCTGACCGCTATCGCGATCTACCTGGGACTCGATATCCGCACCGTGGGCGACATGGGCCAACTGCCGGACACGCTGCCGATTTTCCTCTGGCCTGAAGTCCCGCTGAACTTTGAAACCCTGCGCATCATCTTCCCGTACTCAGCGGCTCTAGCAGTTGTAGGCCTGCTTGAGTCCATGATGACCGCGACCATTGTCGATGATCTGACCGATACCACCAGCAACAAAAACCGCGAATGTAAGGGCCAGGGCGTTGCAAACATCGCAGCCGGGATGCTCGGCGGCATGGCGGGCTGCGCCATGATTGGCCAGTCGATCATCAACGTGAAGTCCGGCGGTCGTACTCGCCTCTCAACTTTATGCGCGGGCATCTTCTTGCTGCTGATGGTCGTATTCCTGGGCGAATGGCTGTCCAAGATCCCGATGGCGGCGTTGGTTGCCGTGATGATCATGGTGTCCATCGGCACCTTCAGTTGGGATTCGCTGCGTAATCTGAAAGAGCACCCGCTGTCGACCAACCTTGTCATGGTCGCGACTGTTGTAGTCGTCGTGGCAACGCACAACTTGGCCTATGGCGTACTGGTAGGTGTGCTGCTGGCATCACTGTTCTTTGCGAACAAGGTCGGACACTATCTCGATATCAAGAGCAGTCTTGAAGAGGCTGAGTCTCATCGCACTTACCGCGTTGTGGGCCAGGTGTTCTTCAGCTCAGCCGATAAGTTCACCAATTTTTTCGACTTCAAAGAAGCTCTCAACAAAGTCACCATCGACCTTACCCAAGCCCATTTCTGGGATATCACTGCGGTTGCAGCTCTGGACAAGGTGGTCATCAAGTTCCGCCGTGAAGGTGCAGAGGTAGAGGTGCTGGGCCTGAATGAAGCCAGCGCCACTATCGTTGACCGCTTTGGCGTGCATGACAAACCTGACGCCATCGACAAGCTCATGAGCCACTAAGGAGATAAACAATGACCCACGTAATGGCATGCATTGATAACTCGCAATCCTCATTGGCGGTCTGCGACTACGCAGCATGGGCGGCGCAAACGTTAGATGCGCCTCTTACCTTGCTGCATGTATTGGATGAAGAGAAATACCCGGCTGCAGCAGATCTCAGCGGCAATATTGGCCTCGGGAGCCGAGAGCATCTGCTCGAAGAGCTGGCTACGTTGGATGCCCAGCGCGCCAGGCTTGCTTTGGAACAAGGACAGCACACGCTCGAGAAGGCCAGGGAGCGAACGGTCATCGCCGGTGCAGCTTTTCCTGAAATGAAGCAACGCCATGGCCATCTGGTAGAAAGCCTGAGCGAGCTTGAGAAAGAGATTCGACTGTTGGTCATTGGACGAGTGGGTGAAGACAGCACACGCGGTGCTCAATGCCTCGGCAGCCAAATTGAAGCTGTCGTACGCACAATTCACCGTCCAATTTTGATCACAGCCAGCAGCTATAAAAAGCCAGAAAAAGTAATGCTCGCATTTGACGGCAGCCCAACAGCGTACAAAACCGTTCAGATGCTTGCCGCCAGCCAGCTTTGCGAAGGGCTGCCAATTCATCTAGTTATGGTTGGAATAGACTCAGGAGATAATCGAGAGGCGCTCGATAAAGCCAGATGCATGCTTCTAACTTCAGGCTTTTTAGTCCATGCAGAGATCCGCCAAGGAGAGGTGGAGTTGGCACTTCACGCTTATCAGGCAGAGCACGCAATTGATCTTCTCGTAATGGGCGCTTATGGGCACTCGCGTATTAGACAATTTCTGGTAGGAAGCACCACTACTACGATGCTTCGAACGGCCACCATGCCTGTATTGCTGCTTCGCTGAAGTGTTGCTTCCGGGCACAGCATTTCCAAGACTCCAGAAATACTGTGCCCATCCCAAATGATGATTACCTGAAAAAGTCCCTGGCTGAGACCTCATGCAACTCATAACCGAAATTATTCACCCAGAGCTGAAATCTGTAAAAGGCAGAGTGTTCCGCCGTCATGCCGCACGCGGCATCGTGTTGCGGGACGAACAGATCCTGCTCTGTTCACTGAGCGCTATAACGACTTTAGCTTCCCTAGCGGCGGCCTTGATGCCGATGAGGACATTGTCACAGGCCTGAAGCGTGAGCTTGAGGAAGAGACGGGTGCCCGTGATATTAAGGTGCTCCAGCACTATGGCTATATCGAAGAGTACCGGCCCTATTGGAAGCCGCAATACGACCTGATGCACATGACTTCGCACTTTTATCTATGCGAAGTGGCCTCCCAGCTAGAGCCAGTCAGAATGGAAAGTCACGAAATAGCAAATGGAATGCGGCCTGTCTGGATCAACCTGCATGAGGCCATAACGCACAACGAAGCCGTGATGCAGCGTCAGGAGTCATCGATGGGGCAGTCAATTCAGCGAGAAACGTTCATGCTGAAAAAAGTCGCGTCCGAGTTGATGCCGCCAATCAGCCGTTGAGGGAGATATCTCAGCAGCTTATGGTGTAAAGCACGATGACCACACTTCGCGAGACGATGTTCCGGCCACAGGATTTCTGTCAGGGAGAAACTCCGTGGCCGGCTCGCTTACGCTTATTTAGAAACCGTGGCTCCGACAATGGCAGGCGCAGCGCTGCGGCGCAAAATCAGGACACCACCTATCGCAGCCCATGTCGAACCGATCAACACACCGACTTTTACCTCGTCAATCAGGTGAGCTGATCCAGCAAACGCCAGGTTGCCGATGAACAGGCTCATGGTGAAGCCGATGCTACACAAGAGCGCGACGCCGTAAAGCTGTGCCCAATTGCTGCCTTCTGGCAGTTTGGCCAAGCCCATACGAATGGCCAGAGCAGCCAATAGGAAGATGCCAATCTGCTTGCCCACCAAAAAGCCGAGCGCAACACCCAGCGGAAGCGGATCGACTAGGTTCTCCATGAAAATACCGGCCAGTGAAACGCCCGCATTGGCGAAGCCGAAAGTCGGCACCACAGCGAACGCTACCCACATGTGCAGCTTTTCCTCCAGGAACAGCAGTGGAGACCGGGCTTCCTCCTCAGACTTGCCCATTGGGACGCACAGCGCTACAGCGACACCCGCAAGGGTGGCACTGGCCCAAACTGACTAGCTTCTTCAAGGGGCGCAGCAAATGAGGACTTCATCGCCATGTATCTAGCGCTTCTAATAGCATCGGAGTGAACTGCTTAACAACGTGCTGGAACAATGGAGGCCTGTGGTTTTAATCTCGAAGACATTTCTACGGAGCTAGCTCAGATCGCACGCTTCTTAGTCATTGCAATCCCCATCCGCCCCAGTTTTTTAACGCCATACATGGCCTGATCCGCTGCTTTTAGCAACGCATCCAAGCTCTGCCCATGGAGAGGACAGATCGAAACTCCGATGCTACACGATAGTGGTACCTCGCCTATGGTCGTGACGACCGGTTGCGCGATAGCTTCTAGCACCCTCGTGGCCTTCATTTCTGCGCTTTCTGGGCTCCTAAGATCTGTGATCAAAGCCACGAATTCGTCTCCCCCGTAGCGTGCAACGGTGTCACACGAGCGCGTGGCCGCGAGCATACGGTCTGCAACCACTCGAAGAATCTCGTCGCCGACCTCATGGCCGTGCTTATCGTTAATTTCCTTGAAGTAATCCAAGTCAATTAATAGCACTGCAAACGGAACACCCTTCTCTTCCCAGTCGGCATAAACCTGATCAAAGCGTTCGGCGAAAAGGTAGCGATTCGGCAATTGAGTAAGCACGTCATGGGTTGCGAAATAGGCCGAGCGCTCATGCTCGACCTCAGCCCTTTCAATCGCCTGGAAATGCCGAATTAAAACAAGCGGCATCAGTACGATTGCACTTCCCAGAACCGCGAGGATAATCAATGTCTCCGCCGTTAAAACATCCTCTACACGCAACTGACGCTCAAACAGCAGTGTCATCGGTTGTGAAGTGGTTCTGATCTCAACTCGGCTGGCCAGGCGCGGCAAGAGCAGGCGATCCAGAAAACTTGCTTGCTGAGTCTGCGTGGAAAACACATCACTTTTAGACCCGGCTGCAGTTTTCAGGATAGCTCTTATGTGAACCAAGAAGTCTACGTTCGCGTTGTTCACGGCATCGAGCAGCGAGTTCGTCTTGACCAACAGCAAAGTCACCATCGTACTGCCGAAGAAATTGGGACGGATGTCCTGTCTTACCTGCTTTGGCCGACTGACTGACTGCATCAGTATGTAAGCATTGCCTCCCTCGTACATGGAGAACACCGGTGAAACAACAGGTTTCTGGCTGCTGTGGGTTCGTGCCAATGCGTAGGACAGGTAGGCCACGGTTTCCAGCCTTACTCCGTAGATTGAGCTGGATTCAGGGAGTAGCGGGTACATAAACAACACCGGCCACGTCTCATTGAGAAATACCTGAGGTTGGCTAGGCTGCTGAGTGAGGCTCGGGAAATCTTTCAGCTCAAAGTCAGGCCGCCATGTTCGCCGCAACAGTTCTTCAAAGGCGGCTTGCTCAGCTAGGGGAACAGCCCGCGCGGCCTCAAGCATGTAGATATGTGGGTATGCTGATAGGACGGCTGCCGCGTAACGGGCCGCAGCATCCGTGTCGCTCTGATCCACGGCCTGGAGGAATGCTGAAAAACCCGCAAGAACAGCTTCATTGGTATCAAGCTGATTTCGCACGATGCCGGAAATATTCTGCACGTATTCCGAGAATCGCTGTTCTCTGCGTTAAGTCTCGGACTTCAACAGCAGCCAAGCAGAAAAAGTAACCAGGCCAGCAGCAAAAAAAATAAAACTAACCAAAGAGCTGCGCCGCTTAGTCAACATCATCCTGATTTCCCAATGCGCAGAGCGTTAATCATCATCGTTCCGACTTTGTCAGCTTTCCTAGGGCCACTGAATTTGGGCTCTCAGCTGGACGTACACACCAGTAGCCAGAACCCATCTGCGGCAGGCTAAGGGCCCCCAGGTCGAGTTCTTTGGACTCCGTTCGGAAGCTTGTATCAATTTCGTTGAACTGGCTTGGATTGTTGCTGAGCAAGGACGGCGTTTACCAGCTCTAGGTTGAGACGTTGGCATTCGCCTTCAGCTTCTGACCGCGTCTGATACACAGCCTGGGGACGCGACTTCTCGTCATTATCGTAGATGTTGAAACCTATAGGCGCAGTTTCGCAGTAGAAGCGTGTTCCGTTGCGCACAGATCCCGTTTCGATAGGGATCGCAGGAATTACAACGAATCTGTTATTCATTTCCATGGCCTCGTGAATCACCCCATACCTATTAGCGGCTATGGGCCAGTACAGCAAGTGATCGTCGCCAGTTTCCGATGAGGAACACCGAGCGATTGGCGTCTAGACGCTTCGAATGCTCGATCTCACGAGTTTTTGAGCCTAGCCAGGCTGCTTGAAATCGTCCTCTTATTCGCCTCCTACTCATAGGTTTCCCAAATTTTCGAGGGCCTTCGAAGACCTTTGAAAGAAAACGCAAAGACTAGCCGCGCCTTCGTCGCGAAGAAGCGAGTTCTACATGACTTACAGGCAGCTCGGGCTGACACCCTTCCTGAGATAGTCGTCCTTTCAAAATTTTTAAGCAGAGACAAAAAAGAGGCAAAGAGGTGGAAGCAATCGATCCGATTTCTCTAACAAGTCATACCTCCGGAAAAAATAGCCAGGTAGATCTCTGCTGTTTTTTGTTTTCAAATATAAGAACTCCGTCGCGATTTTTTGAATTCAAGGGGGGCTCCTGAAATATATTTTCACGACACACGTTTCCCTGCTGGTGAAAGCAACCTCCGGCCAGCTGCCACTGACCTTCGAAAACGAGTCCGCAAGCCAAGATGAGACGGGGCAACCTCGATTTCTGATGGAGGGATTGAGGCCAATTAGCTCGTTTAGGTGGTTTTAGCGACTTATGAGCCTTCTTGGAATTGTCCGTGAGAAACGTTGCTGTGCGGCATCCAAACCCAATGCAAAGCCTGTCTTCTAAGCCACGGATGGCTAGTTTAAACATCGCCCTCGAGGCTCGGAAGTCGGCTTGACTGATGACCAGATGGAGCGAGTGCTGAAAAAGCAGTCATCGATGGAGCACTCTCATACACTCTTGCTCGGCGTTGTAAGAAGCACGGCCTTCGACGGTCTAAACACGCGGATACAGGGGGCGCTTACCTAGCGTAGCGAACTTTCTGACTGGCCAAATCCTGCGACTTCCTGCTGCGGCAGTGTCGCAACCGCTATGATTCAGGTCGTATTTGCAAGCGCCTCAATCTTACCGGTCAGTATAGTGAACTCCTTCACCACGCCGGAGTGCCTTCAATTGGACAATACCCGTAAGCGCTTGATTGATTCGGCGCTAAAGTTGTTTCTGTCACAAGGTATATACATTACTGGTGTGATGGCCATCGCGGCGATGGCGGGTGTTACCAAGATGACGCTCTACAGCCATTTCCCTTCCAAGGATGCGCTGATAGTGGCTTGCCTTGAGGAGCGTGACCGACGCTGGCGTGAAGAGGTAGCGCGCACCTTGGCGGAGCATCCTGACCCGGTCAGTGGCATGCTCGCTTTTTTCGATTTGTATCAACGCTTTCTTTTGCAAGATAGCGAGCGAGGGTGCCTGTTCGTTAACAGTGCGGCTGAATTCCCCCAGTTTAGCCACCCTGTGCATTTGGCAGTGAGCAGGCATAAGCAAGGGATACGTGACAATCTTACTGCCTTGGCCGTGAGCGCCGGTATAAGCGACCCTGACGTAGTTGCTGAGGGGCTGTTTATCTTGCTGGAGGGCAGTTTTGTCAGCGGCTCCATGGGGCATGACGTAAGGGTATTCGATACTGCCCGACACGTAGCCCATTGCTGGATCCGGAAGCAGGGCCAGCAGGAGCAGAGCGTATGACCCTAGGTTTATTGGCGGCCATTGCCGCAACATTTTCCTGGTCACTGCTCTACATCTTTCCGGGGCTGGTCGGCGATTACAGCCTTTTTGATCTGGCTGTGGTGAGCTATGCCTTTGCCGGTTTAGGTAGCTTGATAGTGCTGTTTGTTCACCGTAGCGAAGTACGGAAATTGCGATTGAGCGACTGGGCTTTCGCCGCACTGTTAGGCTTCTTGGGATACATCGGTTACTTCTTTCTGATTACCACTGCGGTGTCGGCCGCTGGCCCGGTGATCCCTCCAGTGATGATGGGGTCAGTACCGATAGTGCTCGCGATTGCTGGCAACATGCGAAGCGCCAGCGTGCCTTGGCGGGCCATTGCTGGGCCACTGTTGGTCGCGGCAGTCGGTATAAGTTTGGTTAACCTGAGCGTATTTAATTTTAGCAGCGCAA
Source organism: Pseudomonas sp. RIT-562 (assembly GCF_026241895.1). GTDB lineage: Bacteria > Pseudomonadota > Gammaproteobacteria > Pseudomonadales > Pseudomonadaceae > Aquipseudomonas > Aquipseudomonas mandelii_F. The sequence goes on from NZ_JAPJIV010000032.1 coordinate 49,574, forward strand.
CTGTAGTGCTCCCGACCGATTCGATTGTGCTTGGGCTGCTCGCATCGTTAATGGCAATTGGATTTTGGACTGGTTTTGGATTGTTAAATGAAAGCGCTTTGGCTCAGCGCCCAAGCATGTCCCCCATGTTGTGGTCAGCCATGCTGATCTTCATGTGCAGCGTCGAGATGCTGGCCTTCATACCCGTTGGTCTGCACTTGAACTTGTCCCACTTCGCTAGCCATCCGAGCGGGTTAGCAGGTACTGAGGCGCTAATAGTCTGTGGGTTGATTCAGGGGTTAGGGGCCACCCTTGCAGGTGCCTGGGCATGGTCAATTGCAACTCGGCGGCTACCTCTGGCTCTAAGCGGGCAGTTGATTGCCAGCGGAACCATTTATGCAACAACGATGGGCCTGCTAATAAACCAACGCTGGCCCTCTGCTATGGAAGCGCTTGGCACAGCGTTGCTATTCGTTGGAGTGGTGTGGGCTATTCACGCCTTTTATCGCAGGCAAACACTTCTCAAGACGCACGGCGGGGTAACTGACCTTAGCCAAAACTAAGGCACTGCGTCGTTATAGGCAATTCAGGTGTCCGCCTTGGATTGGTTTGGCATCACTGCCTGAGTGCCGGGGTCGGGGTCGGGGTCGGTGTCGGTGAGATGTGTTTGCCGAACGGTTGCGGCGAAGCGAGCTGCACCTCTTTTTGATACGGGCATAGTGAAAACCATCATCAGATTATCGCCTTGATAAGAGATCTTTAAGCTGAACCGCAATGGCTAAGCTCCTTCGCCGCGCTGATCGAGCAGGGTAGCTTCGCACGCTGCGGCGAATATCTCGACCTGACCCAGGCCGCTGTCAGTCAACATGCACAGAAGCTTGAGGAGCGGCTCGGCCTATTGCTGATACGCCGTCCTCGCCAGCTCGAACTGACGCCCGCCGGGCACGCGCTATTGGAATACTGCGAGGAATTTAACGCTGCCGATCAGCGTCTGAATAAGCGCCTACGGGCCAAAGCGTGCACGGTGTATTGCCTCAAAGGGAAGCTGACCGTTTTATGGACTTCATACGACAGAGCTTGGCCAGCGATAGACCGCAACTCATCGAATACACTCAGCAGAGCGCGGATGGCATAAAGACACTTGAGGGCCATGCCCGGCGAATTGATATTCAAATCAATGGTAAGCAGGCGGTGGTGGTAATGGCCCGCGATATAACCCAGCGAGTCGATGACGAACATCAATTGCGCATCGCGGCCGCCGCTTTTGAAACGCAGCAGGGCATGATCATCACCGACGAGTTGAACCGGATTCTGAGAGTCAATCAGGCCTTTAGTAACATCACCGGTTACAGCAGCGAGGAAGCAGTTGGACAGCGAACAAGCCTGTTCAGCTCTGGTCGCCAGAGTCTGGCGTTTTATCAAAACATGTGGCAACAGCTCAAGGCGGTAGATCACTGGCAAGGGGAAATTTGGAATCGACGTAAAAACGGACAGATTTTCCCACAATGGCTGTCGATCAGCGCGGTGCGAAATACTCAGGGCCAAGTTATCAATTACGTCGCATCGATTGACGATACCTCCGAGCGGAAGGCTGCCGAGGAGCGTATCCAGCGCCTTGCTTTTTTTGATGGACTAACCGACCTTCCCAATCGAAGCCTTCTCCTAGATCGCTTACAGCACGTGCTGGATGGTTGCGTAAGTAGCGGCGAATGTGCAGCTCTGATGTTTCTCGACCTCAACGGATTCAAGAACATCAACGATCTGCATGGGCATCATATCGGTGACAAAGTTTTGTGCCTGGCTGCTGCGCGGCTCAACGGCGTAGTGCGGGTCAGTAACACAGTGGCACGCCTTAGCGGCGATAAGTTCGTAGTGCTGCTTGAGCATCTCAACAAGCAACCAGAACAGGCCGCCCTGCAGGTCGAGCATGTCAACGCATCACTGCTAGCAACACTGGCCGAACCTTACCAAATTGACGGACTAGAGCTGCACAGCAGTGTGAGTATCGGCGTAACACTATTTAACGAGGAGTCTTGCTCAATAGATG
>NZ_JAPJIV010000033.1 GCF_026241895.1 Pseudomonas sp. RIT-562
GTTTTACGGGCAGCTATGCTGACTGGTGTGATTGATAGTTCGACTCGATTTTTGAAGTGGGTCGGAGGGACGAATGAATCTTGAGGGCCTAGCCGAACTGCTTTCCGGTGGCGAAAAACTACCTGGATGTGAGCTAGCTCATTCAGACGCCTTGGCACTGGTCGGATTTTACTTCCCTGGACGCGCCTATTGTCTAGTCGCTGACTGGACAGTGGTTGATATAGCGGTCTCCCCCCGTCAGTTAAACGCCGTTGCTAGAAGAGGAGTCACTCCTACTTTGGTCAACGCTTTATGTGTTATCCACGATAGCAAAGGACGTTTCCCTCGCGGTCACTGGGTAAGAACTTCATTGGGGGTTTCGTTCACCCATGATTGCCTGTTCGAGACAAAAAACACCGTTTATGTGTTGATGGGACCCGGTCGAAGGGTACGAACAGACCTGGACGTCGCGCAGAGCCTGTACTGAAAGTCACTGGTGCGCAATGTGGCAGTCATCGACGTTCAGCGTTTTAGGTTTCGTCCGCCTCAGCCATCCCTATATTTTTCCGGTGCTTACCAAGACTTAGTGTTGGCCACGTATCAGCAATCGCCCCCTAGAACTTGGCTTGATAGGGGGTAGCCTGTCTACTTCAGAGGAGCCGAGCGGCGTGCTTGCTATAATTCAAACGAATGGTTCACACCCCCAGAATCCTCGGCGATGGCGGTTGGTTTTCTAAGGTTAAGCGCAAATTCTAGCGGAGTGGCAACACATGACTATGCCCTGCGAGCGTACCCGGAGTATCGTCCAAACAGGCGAGTTCTTGCGTGAGCTGTCCAGAGATCAGACTCTCCCAGAATCTGTTCGTCAGCAGGCAAAACGCCTCCTGCGGCATTACCCAGAACCATGGGTGATCTTTGGGATCGGCTCCTTCGAAGAGCTGCTTCAAACAAAGGGTCCGAGCGATCCAACGCGAGAGTTCGCGATAGTGGTCCACACTCCCCAGTTGAGCTCCAGCACTGACGGATAAGGCTGGAAAAACTTCCTCAGACTGAGTCTATGATAGAGACCATGGTCTGTGGCAATCCGCGATGGTGCTGTCCGCGCTTCAACGCTCCGACCCTCGTGTTGATGAACGGCATAGATTCTTATGCTGTATGCATGTACAGTTAATGGGTTCTTGCGGCCTTACTCATTGCCTAAGTGTTGAAGCCCTTAGGCGGTGTCATGTGCCGAGATAAGCCCTGAAGTTTGTTGGGTAAGGTGTTATTTTCAGTGATTCCATATTGATACTATCGGAACGGAATTCGACCTATGATCACACTGAAAACTGCCATTATTCACAGCTTCAAGAAGCTGGCCAAGACCAGCTTTATCTCCGAGGTGGTCAAGAAGGATGTGGCGCTCGATACTGAAAATCCTGCGTTGCATTTTCTGGTCAATGGCATCCACGGCCTCATCGGCAAAGAAGGCAACAGCGTGGTCTATGGACAGTTTGCCAATGATGACCGTCAGGGGCCGTTTCCAGAGCGCTTCACCGCGTTCGTAGAAGTACAAGATGATGAAGCGCAATTTATCGACTTGACCCACTTGGCAATGGACCAACTGGTGGAGCAAGCCGGTAATCAAGTCTTGTCGACTGGTGGACACATCCTTTGCGCCCAGTACACCTCGGGCGCAACCGACTTTTTCCTGGTCGCCAGCATGAAGGAGCGCGGTGGTATTCAGCTGGACGAAAACTATGTGCCGAAGGAAATTCAAGAGGTCGATCTCAACAAGGTTCAGCAGGCCGCCAGGATCAACTTGGCTAGCTTCGTGGCCATAAAGGCTATGGCTGCTGCGGCCGCTGCTGCGCCTGAGCAGGATGAGGATGACGCGGAGGATGAAGTGGATTCAACCTACCTGTGCTTCATCAGCCGCGGCCGTGATAGTCAGGCATCTGACTATTTCATTTCTGCACTGGGTTGTGCGAAAGGAGTGGCCTCCGGACGCGCTACCAAAAATGCCATTGATAACGTTGCCCGGTTTTTTCGCGACAACAAAGCGTTAAAAAGCTTTGGTTATAAGGCCAAAGAGGCGGTGATCAAATATCTGGAGGAGCAGTTGGCCGCAGGTAAGTCCGCACGCCTGGACGCCATCTGCCACGTCGCTGTCGCACACGTACCCGCTGACTTAGTGGATGAAATCGTTGGGCTGAAAGACTATTTGAATAGTGAGAAACATAAGGTGCCGGACGACTTTACGGTCAATGCGAAATCGCTGAAAGAGAAGACCCGTATCAAGGGGGACGCTGCTAACTGGTCGTTGCAATTCGAGCGTGGAGCGTTAGGTAAGGATCCGGCCGCAGACGTTTACTATGATGAGGGACGGAAGAAGTTGACCCTGTCCAATCTGACTGCCGAACTGGTTGGTGTGATCGAGAAAGAATTGCTGGCTAGGGCTGGCTAAGAATGTTTTCCAATGTGGTAGCTCTCTACCGTACCCTCGGAGCGCCCACCATTGAGGATGGGGTCATCCGCTATCAGGGGAGGCCAACGCCCGACATTATCGGTGCGTTGCGAATGTGTGATGACCTGCCCGCAGCTTATGGCAAGTTCGAGCATTGCTCTGAAGAAGCTGACTCTCTCGATATTGAGTTTCGCTTGCCATCGAACGAGTCGGGCCGGTTCTACGCGAACTTAGGCGAGTTTGTCGCTCGCAATGGCTCATTGGGCAAGGGCCAATTTCCGAGCAACGTGTACATTGTTGAGCTCAGTTGGGCGGATAGTGATGACACCGAACCTTCGGCGATTAAGGCGCTCAGGCGCGTCTGCCGGATGATCGAGCTGCTTGCACTGCTAGCGATCGGCGTCGACAAAGACAGCAGTCCAGATGGTTATAACCTGTTTTTTGCCTTGCCTCCCGATGGGGCTAAGCCTCCGAGAACTTTTCTGTTGCCTACCCAGGTTGACGTCAAGGTTCTTGACTATGAGCTCAACCACCTGAGTTTGTTGGAAGAAATACTCAATCGAAAAAACGAAAACAAGGCGCACCTCTCCGAACGAAAATTGATGATTCGGATGGCGGTGGCGAGCGTCATCGAGAAGTTTGAGAGCGAGCCGAATCTGTTCTTGGTGATCGTGCGGGAGTGGCGGGAGGTCCTCGCCACGTACCGTGCGAATCTGCAAACCTACGTCTATAGCTTCTCGTTTTAGCGGGCCCGGCGCGAGGTGGCCCAGGCTGAAATCGACTATGGCACTAAGCTTAGTGGAGTACTGGGCGACATCGCGGGCAAGATGCTTGCCCTGCCGATATCGTTAGCGGGTCTGGTCGTGCTGGAGAAAACAACCTCAAAATTCGAAGGTTTTATTCTTGTCCTTGGGCTAGCAGTGGTCTCTGTGGTTCTGCTTGCGATCCTGCACAATCAAATGCTGCAAACAGAGCGCCTGCTACACAGTTTCAATGTCATCTTCGATGATTTTAAGGACAAGATAAAAACCTATCCCCCAAAACTTCAGGGCTTGCTCAGGATCACCATCGACCAGGTCGACAAGCAGGGCCGAACGCTAACCAGGACCTTTCGCTTGCTGAAGGGGCTGTCCTTGCTGCCAATCGTCGGGGCCTTGCTGCTGGCCGCGATAAAATACTGGGATGGTTTCGTATGGCTATTGATGACCATCCTGTCGATCGTGTTTTCCGCGCTCAACGTAGCCCCGAACTTTCTCAGCCCGTAAAGGCTTTGCCTCATTTCTATGGAAAATTTTAAGGTGAAATAGGATTAGTAAGTTCAAACTGTTGAATAATGATCCACGCTGCCTACAATTGATCGAGGAAAAAATTTATGCTCGCAACAAACAGATGGCAGCTGAGCACGCAGCATCCTCAACGGAGCTGGAGCGTGCGGCGGTTTTCATAAAGGCTGCGCTTTGCAGGAAATCTGGCTTATCCCTCGGCCACGTCGTTTTCAATCGCTCAGTGATGAACGTTAAGAGATGAAAACCCACCATTTGAAACTCCTGAGGCCATCACAGTTGGCAGTCAGCAGGAGCTTGCCACGTAGTCTACGTAATGAAGGTCCCGCGTCTTACATTAGCGACGAGAAATCCCAGATGAGCGTTGAACTGAATGAGGAGGATATGCGCTTGGCGCTATTCGGCTCCCCAAAACAATCCGACCCCGTAGTACTCGCAAAGCCGCAGCCGAGTCCAACGTCCCGACTAAACTCTAAACCGCTATCACTGAAGCTGAGGGTGACACTGCACGTTACCAAGGACTTCGAAGGCGACGTGAGCGTGTTCATTTATGATGCGAACACGCTGAGTACTCTTATCGCGGAACAAGAGGCTAAAAAAGAAGCTAAAAAAAAGAAATTCAAATATTTCGATGTGGTCTCGGTCAAACCCATCCAGTAACTATCGTGTCGTTAAAGAGCGTGCTTCATTGCACTGCTCTTGCTCCCTATGCAATACCACTGACCAGCCAGTTGTTTTCTTGCAGACATTCGTTTGCATGTAACTTGACCAGTATGCGCCGTAATAGGGACTGGCTGATAAAGTCCAAAAGCAACAACTCCAGCAGTATTAAAAAATACTCGGTTTTTTGAACAAGCGGATGGGGAACTCCACAACACTACATCCGGAATATTTCCGCTATTGCTATCCCATTTTGGTTAGCGGCCACCGCCTTCCGGGTACAGCTATTACCGCATCCCAACTTGACCGCGGTCACTGCTTGAATCATATAAAGCTGTGTGATGGTCAGATTGGTCAGGTGAGCCAAAAATCTAAACGATCTCGGTTCGACTTCACTGTGACGATGCATCGAGAACTGATTTCAGCTCCTGAGCATGCGCACTTTCAGGTGTGGATTCGTGCTGCTGGTTAAGAGAATTCCTGAGAAAAGCCCTAGTAAAGGTAGAGCCACCCATCGGTTGGGAGCATGCCGCAAAAGTTAATTTTGAAAAAACAGGCGAACATTACAGAATTGTAATTTTTCAATCATCTCCCCGTTATCTTCAAATTGCAACGATACAAGTCGGCGACGATACGGGAGCAGAAACTGCTCCCGTAAACAATAATTCCAGCCGAAGAGCTTTCTAGTTCTGCCGAACCTAAGGAGTGATTAATGGATAACAATACGAAATTTTCGATGGCCGCTTTGGCGTTGGTTGTCAGTTCTGGGCCTTCTATAGTGTTTGCGGAGGAAAAGACTGGGGGGTTTATCGAAGACAGCAGCCTTACCGTGCTCAATCGAAATTTCTACTTCAATCGTGATCATCGTAACGGTCAATCAAGCCCCACGGGCAATGGCTACTCCGAAGCTTGGTCGCATGCGATTATCAGTAAGTTCGAATCCGGGTTTACCCAAGGCACTGTAGGCGTGGGCGTCGACGCTTTCGCGATGATCGGTTTGAAGCTTGATACGGGTGACGGTCGTAACGGCGGTCGTAGTTCATTCGATGTGCTACCTGTCAATGGCGACGGCGAAGCTCGAGATGAATACACGAAAGTCGGTGGCGCGGCAAAAGTTCGCGCTTTTGACACTGTGGTGAAAGTAGGTGATGTATTTCCCGCCAACCCTGTCGTGGCTTCTGGCGACTCAAGGCTTTTACCGGAAAGTTTCCGTGGTGTGACCGCTACCAATACCAGCATCGAAGGGCTGACAGTTCAGGGTGGTCGCCTGCATGCTATGAGTCAACCAGTCTCCAGCAATATGCGCGACAACTTCGCAACCTTCTATGCAGGCCCAGTTAACTCACCTTGGGTCGGCTATTTTGGTGGCGACTACAATGTGAATAAGAATATTATCGTTAGTCTTTACTCCAGTCGTCTCAAAGACGCCTGGAATCAATACTATGCTGGCACCGGGTTGAACTACTCCTTCTCTGATGAGCTTTCCGTATTCGGCGGTGTGAATTACTACAAGGCCGTTGACGAAGGGAAAAAACTGCTGGGCGAGTTCGACAACAATATTTGGAGCGCTAAGGTTGGCGTGAAGTATGGCGCACACTCACTTGCACTTTCTCACCAGCGAAATAATGGTAACGACGACTTCGACTATCTGCGTCAGTCGGATTCCATCTTTCTCGACAACTCAATCCAGTACAGCGACTTCAACTCGCCAAAAGAACGTTCATGGATGGTGCGTTACGACCTCGACATGAGCTCGTATGGTGTACCTGGCTTGTCGTTTATGACACGTTATGGTCGTGGCACCGACGCCGACTACTCCAACGCCAACGCCACATACATGCGGCGCGATGCGGATGGAAACCCGTTGACCGATCAGAAACGTTGGGAGCGCGACATCGAAGTAAAATACGTCGTTCAGACAGGCTCCTTGAAAGATATGTCCTTCCGCTTGCGACAAATGAACACCCGTGCAACCGCGTTTGAGTCTGATTTGGATGAAGTCCGTGTGATCGTTGAGTACCCACTAGCGATTCTGTAATACCTGAACGGGATAATTCGTTCTTCACGAATATCCCGTTTTCGCTAGAAAGATTTCAAAAATGTAATTTTTCAATCATCTTCATGTTAACTTGAATTGCTTATAGTGAGTGGGAGTTAATAGGAATCTAGCTAGCGCATCTGGTTGGAGTCCTATAGACAAGTAGCTAGTATGTGAAAATCTGAAACTCATCGCTGTTCAGTTAAAAGCTCCAAGCTCACCTTTAGAAGCTCCTTTGGAAAAAGGTGAATTTTTAAGACGTCCCTCGGGGCGTCTTTTTTATGACCGTTAAAACACGAGCATATAAAAAACGCCCGATACCTCTAAGTATTGAGGTTAATCGAGCGTTATAAATCCCTCTGACAGCAGCATAGCTGCTAGCCGCCTCGTTTACGACACTCTCCAGCCACAGTGTACCTAATTGTATTTAGCTGTCCTTTTGAATCTTCATAGGTCATTGCGGCGGGCACCACTGCGCAGACTTTTGCAGGCCGCACCACACTGATAACCTTCACAACATCCACCTTCATCCCGTACTCGTATTCTTTCGACACAGGGGCGCTTTTCCCCTGGCTAATTGCATACTGCTCCATGGCTTTAGCATTCGCCACCATCATCTTTTCAAAGGCTTTGTCTCCTCCCCCTTCCGCCAGTACGAGAGAGGATAACGTCAGAGCTCCAGCGAAAGTAATAATACTCATGAACTTCATATTTAGTACCTCATATATTAACTGTTACAAGGATATCAATTCGAACATTGCGATGGCGTGGCGGCTAGGTTACGAATGTGTAATAAAGCCGTAAAAAAAACCGCCGCCGGAAACCGGAAGCGGTTTTTTATACGCAGTACTACTACATTTTACCTGTCTCATCTTTAGCATCACTTGAAACCACGGGAACGCTCTTCCCTTCTCTAGCAACATATGCCTCCATTGCCACATCTCGCGCCGCCATCATTTTTTCGAAGGTTCTGTCCCCCCCACCTTCGGCTAAAGCAACTGAAGAAAGGATTAAAGCACCCGCAAGAGCGCAGATTTGAGCAATTTTCATACTGACACCTCATATAGTTAACGCTAGTAGGGTATCAATTCGAACCTATCAACACGGTGGCGCCAAGATTACAGATTCGTTATGTAGCTCACATAAAAAAGCCCACTATCGAATCTCGATAGTGGGCTTTTAAAACTAAAGAATTATACGGCTTCTATTTTATCGTCTTCGTCTTCGGCTTCTTCCTCGTCTCGGCGGTGCGCCCATTGATAAAGCGCAGGCAATATCAGCAGGGTCAACGCAGTTGAGGATAGGATGCCCCCGATCACCACGGTAGCCAGGGGTCTCTGGACCTCTGCCCCCGTTCCGGTGGCCAGTGCCATCGGAATAAAGCCAAGAGAGGCCACCAGAGCTGTCATCAACACTGGGCGCAAACGGGTAAGAGCCCCTTCATTGATTGCGGAACTCAACGAATGTCCTTCCTCCCGAAGATTGCGGATGAACGCAATCATCACCAGACCATTCAGCACCGCCACGCCCGACAACGCGATGAAACCAACACCTGCCGAGATCGACAGCGGGATGTCTCGGAGCCATAAAGCCATGACTCCCCCCGTCAATGCGAATGGAATACCGGTGAACACCAATAGGCCATCCTTGAGGTTGTTGAACATCATGAACAAGAGTGCGAACACCAAGAGCAGGGCCACCGGGACTACAATCTGTAGTCGCTTGGCAGCGGATTGGAGCTGCTCGAACTGTCCTCCCCAGTTGGTCCAGTAACCGGCCGGGATCTGCACTTCTTTATCAATGGCGCTACTGGCCTCCTGTACAAATGAGCCGATATCACGCCCACGCACGTTGGCGCTGACGATCACCAGACGTTTGCCGTTTTCACGACTGACCTGGTTAGGTCCCAACACTAGATCGAGGCTAGCCACCTCTGAAAGAGCAATAAACCCGATCTGATCGGCATTGGTGTTAAGCAGCGCCGGTACCGGGATTAGCAGTGTGGACAATCCCTCGAGATCCTTACGCATGGCGTCGGATAAACGCACCACCATGTCGAATCGGCGGTCTCCCTCATACATCGTACCGGCTTGACGACCACCGACCGCCACCGCAATGGTGTCTTGTACGTCGCCAACGTTCAGTCCGTAACGGGCGGCTTTGTCACGGTCGATGTTGATGGTCAGTACCGGCAGTCCCGACGTTTGCTCGACTTTGACCTCGGAGGCACCATTGATCTTCTGCATGGACGCGGCAATTTTTGCAGCGGTGCTGTTAAGCACCGCCATGTCATCACCGAAGACCTTGACCGCCACATCACTGCGCACGCCTGAAATCAGCTCGTTAAAACGCAATTGAATAGGCTGAGAAAGCTCATAGTTGCTTCCGGGCATTCCGGCTGTAGCTTTTTGGATATCAGCTACCAACGCCTCTCTGGATTTATTCGGATCAGGCCATTGATTCTTCGGCTTGAGCATCACGTAGCTGTCAGAGATGTTTGGTGGCATTGGGTCTGAGGCAATTTCTGCTGTACCAGTACGAGCAAACATCCGCTTGACCTCCGGTACCTTTGCTAACACAAGTCTTTCCAGACGTTGCTGCATTTCTACCGATTGCGTCAGGCTGGTACCTGGTACACGCAGTGCTTGTAACGCGAAATCCCCTTCACTGAGGCTCGGCACAAACTCGCTGCCCATTCGACTGGCGACCACACCGCACACCGCGATAACGGCTAGTGCTATGGCGAATGCCATTGATCGATGGCCCATGACCCATTCTAGCGCTGGCGCATACACCCGACGGGCGCCACGCATGATGATGTTCTCTTCTTCCTTGACCTTACCGGTGACGAACATCGCAATCGCCGCCGGGACAAAGGTCACCGACAACAGCATCGCGCCGAGCAAGGCAATCACCACAGTAAACGCCATCGGGTGAAACATTTTTCCTTCGACGCCGGTGAGGGCAAAAATCGGTAGGTACACGACCATGATGATCAACTGGCCGAAAATCAGCGGTCGGCGTGCTTCCTTGGCCGCCGCGAACACTTCGTGAAAGCGTTCGGAGCGGGTGAGGATGCGTCCGTGGTGTTGCTGTGCATGGGCCAGACGACGGATGGCGTTTTCGACAATGACCACCGCGCCATCAACGATGATGCCAAAGTCCAACGCTCCGAGGCTCATCAGGTTGGCGCTGACCTTGTTGGTGAACATGCCAGTGAATGTGAATAGCATCGCGAGCGGGATCACCATGGCAGTGATCAGAGCGGCGCGAATGTTGCCAAGGAACAGGAACAGAATCGCGATTACCAGAATCGCACCTTCAATCAAGTTCTTCTTAACGGTGGCAATCGCCTTGTCCACCAAATTGGTACGGTCATAGACGGTGACTGCCACCACCCCTTTTGGCAGTGAGCGGTTGATTTGCTCAAGCTTGCTGGCAACGGCCTGGGCCACGGTGCGGCTGTTCTCACCGATCAGCATGAACACTGTGCCGAGCACCACTTCACGACCGTTTTCGGTCGCGGCCCCCGTGCGCAATTCACGGCCGATGTCCACGGTTGCGACGTTCTTGACGCGGATGGGCGTACCGTCGACGTTGGCCATGACGATATTGGCGATATCGTCGGTGGTCGCTACTTGGCCGGGTGCGCGAATCAGTAACTGTTCGCCACTGTGTTCGATGTAACCGGCACCGACGTTAGCGTTGTTGCGCTCCAGCGCTGTAACAAGGTCAGTCAGCGTAAGCTTGTAAGCCGCCAAGCGTTTTGGATCAGGCGCAATCTGGTACTCCTTGGCGAACCCGCCAATGGTATTGATTTCGGCGACCCCGGGAACATTGCGCAGCTGAGGTTTTATGATCCAGTCTTGGATCACCCTCAGGTCGGTCGGCGTATAGGGGTTGCCGTCCTCCTTGACAGCACCTTCTTCAGCCTCGACCGTCCACAGGAAAATTTCACCCAGACCGGTTGAGATCGGCCCCATGACGGCTTCCACACCCTCGGGCAGTTGCTCCTTGGCCACCTGCAACCGTTCGTTGACCAATTGTCGGGCGAAGAACAGGTCAGTGCCTTCCTTGAAGATCACTGTGACTTGCGACAAACCCGAGCGTGACAGCGAGCGAGTTTGTTCTAGAGCCGGCAAACCAGCCATTGCAGTTTCGATGGGGAACGTGATGCGCTGCTCGGTTTCCAGTGGTGAAAAACCTGCTGCCCCTGTGTTGATTTGCACCTGGACGTTGGTGATATCGGGAACGGCGTCGATCGGCAGCTTCTGGTAGCTGGCTATACCGAGGCCGGCCATGAGGAGAACCGCGAGCAGCACGATGATGCGCTGCTCGATGGCAAATTGGATCAGGCGTTCGAACATGAGAACCTTCTCGTGGAAGTGGCGGATCAGTGGGCGTGTTCAGCCGAGGCTTTACCCAGTTCTGATTTCAGAATGAAACTGCCGGCAGCGGCGACTTGAACACCGGGCTCCAGGCCCTCCGTGATCTCGACCAGACCCGCCGAACGGCCACCTGTCTCCACTGGCTGAGCTTTAAACCCGTCGTCCGTTCGAACGAAAACAGTTTGCTTGTCCTCGACCGTCTGGATAGCCGCTTCTGGTACTGCGACCTTTGTTTGCCGAGTATCAGTGTCAACCTGCACGGTCACGAATAGCCCGGGACGCCATGCACCTTGTGGATTGGCCAAGGTCACGCGGACCGTGGCTGTACGAGTTTGCTCGCCCAACAAACTGCCGACATAGGCCACGGTTCCAGTGACTTCGGCATTCAGTTCCGGCGCACTGACCGTGACCGACTTGCCCACCAGTACCTTGTTTAAATCCTTTGGCGAGACACCAAAGGTCACCCACACACGCGACAAGTCGGAGAGGGTGAAGGCATTAGTGGTTTCGCTGACAACCTCACCGAGGCCCAAGTGTTTCTCAACGACAACCCCGTCAAACGGCGCACGCAATTCATATCGGTTACCCCCGCTGGTGACCGAGCTGCCACTGAGTACGCTGATTTTTTGTCGAGCATTGCTGAGGGCGATTTCGGCTTCTTGCAAAGCCTGGCGGGCTTGCAGGAAATCCTGTTCGGCAGAGATTTTGTCCTGCCATAACTGTCGCTCTCGCTCGTAGGTAGTACGGGCCAACTCAAGACGACGTTGCGCCGCGGCTTGTTCACTACGCTGATCAGAAATTTGTTGGCTGGCGATCACGGCCAGCAACTGGCCTTTTTTCACCGGTTGACCAAGATTGACATGGACCGACTCGACGACACCGGGTACGCGGGGCACCACATGCGCAGTGCGGTCTTCATCAAAACGGATTTCTCCAGGAAAGGGCAATGAAAGGCTAATACTCTGCGCCTTGGCTTCGACCAACTGGATGCCGGCTGAGCTGATCTGCTCTTCGCTCAGAGTCAAGTGACCTTCTTCCGCTTCGCCTTCGGCGTGTTCGCCCTCGGCCGATTTCTTGCCAGTAGTTTCATCGCCGTGATCGTCATGGCCTTTGCCCTCCTGAGCCTGAGCCTGAGCTTCGGCTGAGGGCACCGATGGGCTGCCCATCCACAACGAGCCGATGCCTATACCCACCGTCAAGGTCAGTGCAGTGACGAGAATTAGTTTTTTATCCATGGAAACTCCCTGCGCAGCCCAGTCGGCAGTCACGGATTACCGTGGTATTGCGATGCTGAGCAGCGGTAAAAAAAGCGTTATATGAAATTCACGGAGTACGAGTGAGAAGGGCGACATCTCCGAAAATTCGCTCGATGCGCACCCAGGCGTCTGTCGCCTCGGCGATAGCCTGGATGTATTGCGTGCGGGCGCTAATCAAGGTGCGCTGAGCATCGAGTACGTCGAGGAAGTTAAACTTGCCCATTTCGAAACCTCGGGTAGCGGTGTCGACGGCACTTTGCGCGGCAGGCAGGATGGTTTGATTGAACGACGCGACTTCAGTGTTAGCCGTCATCCACTGATCCAGGGTGGTCTGGATTTCTGTGCGCAGGCGTAACTCACTGGCGTTACGAAGGTCGCGGGCTTGATCGGTACGGCGGGCAGCGGCTAGTACGTTGCCCTGGTTACGGTTAAACAATGGGATGGGCATAGACAGCCCCACAACATTCACCCGCTCGCGCTCGCGCTCGTCGTATTGGCTCCCGATACTCACGGTGAGGTCGGGAATTCGCTGAGCCTTCTCCAGGCCAAGGGAGGCTTCCCGCTGATCTATTTGCAGTTTTGCCAATCGTAGCTCCGCGGTTTCACCTATGCGATTAAGCAGCAGTGACGAATCCGGTACGGTTGGCATCGACCGGCCTGGATCACCCACAGACACGAATGCAGGCAAAGGCGCGCCCATGACCTGAGCGAGTCGCTGGTAGGCACTGGCCTCATCCCGCTCAGCCCGCCTCAGCTCCAGACGCACTTCTGATAGCTGAACCTCTGCGCGAGTACCTTCAACGGGTGAGGATTTACCACTCTTGATGCGACCTTGAGCTACACGCAAACCGCGCTCGGCGAGCTCAAGTGATTGACGTGATAACAGCAGCCTTTGCTGAGCCGTCGAGGAGCTGTAAAACGCCTGAATGACATCGGCACGCAGAACATTGCGTTTGCGTTCCAATTCAATCCCGGCCGCGTCTTGAGCTCGACTGGCCACCTCGATCCTAGCCCCGCGCTTACCGCCAAGCTCGATCGGCTGGTTGATCATTACCGTCGTAGTGCGCGAGTTTCGCCGAGTATCTTCAGCCTCCCAGGAAACCTCAGGGTTAGGGATCAACCCTGCCTGCTGTCGCTCTCCCTGAGCAATACCAGTCTCCCATTGAGCGGCCGCCAGATCAGGGTTATTGGCAAAAGCAGTTTCAAGCGCCTGATCCATTGTGAGCATTTGAGCGGTCGCCGCAAACAAAGGACTAGTAAAAAGCGCAAGGATCGAAATGAGACCTGCTCTTAGCATGGTCTTATGCGTGATTGGGTGAGCAATAAACTTTCTACACCGAAGTAATTCCATCATTCCTTAAACCTTTAAAACAAAAAGAATTTCCCATGAGGCAAATGTAATTCTCCGCACCTATCAACAAGGTGACTGAAAAATTACAAATACGTTATCCAGCGGAAAAACCTCAATTAATGCATTAGGATGAAGTCAATAAGTGCTCGCGCCAAGAAACAACCCGAAACAAAAAAGGGGCGCCGAACCTAATACTTTGGGAGGTAAAGGAAACATGACGAACCTTGCAAAGCTTTAAAAAGACCATATTGCGAATAAAATTAAAGATGTAGCCAGAATCGAAACGTTTATACAGATTAATAATGCCCTTAAACCATGTTTAACGAGCATCAAATCATTCCGATACATTTACCAGAGGGTGAAATCCTATGCGAATCCTTGTGATAGAGGACGAGCTGAAGACTGCTGAGTACTTACATCAAGGCCTGACTGAAAGTGGCTATATTGTAGACTGCGCATCGACCGGGGCTGATGGACTCCATCTAGCACGTCAGCAAGCTTATGATCTGGTAATACTAGACGTAAATCTACCTGAAATTGACGGTTGGGACGTTCTTGAAAATATTCGGCAGACTAGTAGCACTCGGGTAATGATGCTGACTGCAAGAGGGCGTCTGGCAGACAAAATCAAAGGATTGGATTTGGGAGCCGATGATTACCTGGTCAAGCCATTTGAATTCCCTGAGTTGCTTGCAAGAGTACGCACTTTAATGCGTCGCAGCGAACATATTCCAGTTCCGGAGGTATTAAAAGTCGCTGACCTTGAACTTGATCAAGGCAGACATCGCGCATTCCGCGGAAAGCAACGCATAGATCTGACGACAAAGGAGTTCGCGCTGCTTCATCTGTTGATGCGTCAATCAGGAGAGGTGTTATCTCGCACTCAAATTATCTCTTTAGTGTGGGATATGAACTTTGACTGCGACACAAACGTTGTCGAAGTTTCGATACGAAGATTGAGAGCAAAAATAGATGATCCATTTGAAACAAAATTAATACATACCCTTCGTGGCGTAGGCTATGTATTGGAGGCGAGGAAATGAAACCGGTCAGCCTATCGATGCGGCTGGGGTTGACAGTTAGCATTATGGGAGCGGTACTAGTAGTGCTTTTAGCGATACTAGCTTTTTTAGCGCTTACTCACGAACTTGATTCGCGCGCAAAAAATAGCTTAGAGAAGAAGATGAGTCAGATTGAGCACAGTCTACTGATGGATATTAGTACCCGCGACATGAGTTTAAAACCACACGTGCTATTAGATCAAGTGCTGGGACACGACAATCTTAACCTGACCATCTTTGATGATGACAACATGAGTGAACCTCTGCTGAGTTTTGGAGCAGATATACCTGAAGTATCTACGAATCAAGCCGGAACAGCCGCCAGTAATAAGCTGTCGTACTATTCCCCAGCCGAAGAGTCCGGAATCCACATCCTCACCGCCTCTAAGCTCATGAAATTAAAGGATGGTGAGTTCGTATCGGTCCTACTGTCTATTGATCGCTCGAATGATGAAACGCTATTGAGCGCCTACCTGAGTTCGACCATTGTAGCGGTTCCACTGTTGCTGATTCTGATTGGTATCAGCGCCTGGGCTATTGTGCAACGTGGCTTATCCCCCCTTCGGGAATTCCGGAAAGTTGCAGCAATGGTGTCGGCCCAGGATTTAAGTCATCGACTCTCAGTTGTCAAGATGCCCCAAGAACTCAGTGAGCTTGCTCACGGTATAAACTTCATGCTGCACCGTCTTGACGGCGGAGTTCAACAACTATCGCAATTCTCTGATGACTTGGCGCATGAGCTGCGGTCACCGATTACGAACCTTATGGGG
Organism: Pseudomonas sp. RIT-562; assembly: GCF_026241895.1. Lineage (GTDB taxonomy): Bacteria > Pseudomonadota > Gammaproteobacteria > Pseudomonadales > Pseudomonadaceae > Aquipseudomonas > Aquipseudomonas mandelii_F. Next base: position 15,233 of record NZ_JAPJIV010000033.1, read on the forward strand.
AAAGCTCAGGTAACACTTTCTCGAGAACGCCCGGCAAAAGAGTACAAGGCTGTTTTAGAGTCATGCACCGAGGAACTAGGACGAGTCACCAGAATTGTTTCAGACATGCTTTTCTTGGCCCAAGTTAGTCATCCGGCCGCACTCGTGCCGTTTGAAAGCATTTTACTAGAGGATGAAGCCCTAAAAGTCATCGACCTTTTTTCGCTATCGGCTGAGGAAAAGAGCGTTGGTATAACTGTCAGCGGATGGGGTAAAGTTTTAGGTGATCGGCTCATGATTCAACGGGCTATTTCCAATCTTTTATCAAATGCCATTCGTCACTGCCCAGCAGGGCAGTCCATTGCTATAGCGATTGAAACGCAATCTGAAAAAGTCTCCCTATCAATAAGCAATCCTGGGGTAGGAATTGAGCACCAGCACTTGTTTCACATTTTCGATCGCTTCTATCGTGTGGATAACAGTCGCTCACGAGCTGAAGGTGGTACTGGATTAGGGTTGGCCATTGTCCGATCCATCATGAGCCTGCACCAGGGAATGGCAGAGGTCCAAAGTATGCCGGGCCATCTGACAGTTTTTCAACTTACATTTCCAAAATATAATGCACAAAGCAACTTAAAAGCCCAAAAACAAAAGTAGTGATTTTAGTAAAGCCGTAACTAAAATCACGATAAACAATAGTCCAAAAACGCGAATCCGAAAATGCATAGAGCATAGATAGCGCGGGGTACTTAAAAATCGCAAAGCGAGATCAACTCCCCTTGGTACATCCTGCCAGTCTCCCCAAAAAATGCGTGCAGCATTAAATTGACTATCTGCGCCGTAACACTTCGAAACGATTCCCCATAGATATCAGCCGAGCGGAGCTTGGCTTCTGGCTGAAATAAATGTACGGGAGTCGCGCATTAACATGCCTGCGACATATAGTCGCAAATACTTTTATCGTAAAATGTCCTCCTCCTGTTGACCCTGTAGCAGCTTCAGGCTTGATACTGATCACTTGAGCAATGCGCGGTTTTGAGATTTTTATGATCGAATAGTTCTACATCATTTCTTAGTCGGGCACTTAAATAAACTTCGAAATTTTATTATTCAATTCATATTACATAGGGCGGCACTACCATGCGAATGCTTGTAGTTGAGGATGAGCTTAAAACTGCCGAATACCTGCATCAGGGTTTGACTGAAAGCGGCTATATAGTAGACCGCGCGGCGAATGGTACGGATGGACTTCACCTTGCGCGTCAACAAACCTACGACTTGGTAATACTTGACGTCGATCTACCACAACTTGATGGCTGGGGTGTGCTCGAGCGACTGCGCCAAAGCAGTAACACCCGGGTCATGATGCTAACCGCTCGCGGGCGCCTGGCGGACAAGATCCGCGGCCTGGACCTGGGTGCCGATGACTATCTGGTCAAGCCATTCGAATTTCCGGAACTGTTGGCCCGGGTACGAACTTTAATGCGTCGCAGCGAACAAGTTTCCGTCCCTGAGGTCTTGAAAGTCGCCGATCTGGAACTCGACCAGGGCCGCCATAGGGCCTTCCGGGGCGAGCAGCGTATCGACCTGACGACCAAGGAATTTGCTTTGCTGCACCTTTTGATGCGCCAGTCGGGTGAGGTGCTTTCCCGCACTCAGATCATTTCATTGGTCTGGGACATGAACTTCGACTGCGACACCAATGTGGTCGAGGTTTCAATCCGCCGCCTGAGGGCCAAGATTGATGATCCTTTTGACAAGAAGCTAATCCATACCCTGCGCGGCGTTGGCTATGTACTGGAGGCCCGGGAATGAAGTCGGCAAGCCTGTCGATGCGGCTGGGTTTGGCGGTGAGTATCATGGGCGCATTGTTGGTGTTATTTCTGGCGGTTCTTGCGTTCCTCGCGCTAACGCATGAGTTAGATAAACTGTCAAAAGACAACTTGAGCGAGAAAATGCGGCAAATCGAGCACAGTCTTTCGCTGTATGAAAAACCTGTCGACATCAACATTAAACCGCACGTTTTGCTGGATCAGGTGATGGGGCATGACCACCTCAACCTTACCATTTATGACCTGATAAATATGAGGACGCCGCTCTTGAAGTCAGGCTTTGGCTTGACGGACCCCAGGGCGGAGTTGAAGGCGGCAGGGGCTGCCACCGACAAGGTGTCGTACTCCCGAAGCACCGATGATCAGGGCCGGCACTTCCTGACTGCATCCAGACTGATCCGCTTGCCGAACGGTACGAATGTCGCCGTATTGCTGTCGCTTGATTGCGCCAACGATGAAGCGCTGCTCAGCACATATCTAAGCTCGACGATCATGGCCTTGCCGTTGCTGCTGCTACTTATCGGCCTCAGTGCCTGGGCAGTGGTAAAACGGGGGCTCGCGCCGCTGCGGGAGTTTCGCAAGGTGGCCGCCATGATCTCTGCTCAGGACCTCAGCCATCGACTCTCGGTGGTCAAGATGCCGCAGGAGCTCAGCGAACTGGCCCATGGCATCAACTTCATGCTGCACCGACTAGACAGCGATGTTCAGCAGTTGTCGCAGTTCTCCGATGACTTGGCCCACGAACTACGAGCACCCATTTCCAACCTGATGGGCAAAGCCCAGGTGACGTTGTCCCGGGAGAGGCCGGCCGAGGAGTACAAAGCGGTTTTGGAGTCCTCCACCGAAGAGCTTGGGCGCGTAGCCCGGATTGTCTCGGACATGCTTTTCCTGGCACAGGTCAGTCATCCCGCTGCGCTGGTCCCGTTTGAGACCATTGCTCTGGAGGATGAAGCCTTGAAGGTCATCAATCTGTTTTCACTGTCGGCGGAAGATAAACAGATCAGCGTGAGCGTTACTGGCAGGGGGTCGACCATTGGTGATCGGTTGATGATTCAGCGGGCAATTTCCAACCTGATGTCCAATGCAATCCGCCATTGCCCAGTAGGCCAAGCCATCACAATCACCATCGAAGTCCATGCCACAGAAGTCTCGCTACATGTAGCCAACCGAGGCGCAGGTATTGAACCTCAACACCTACCGCACTTATTCGATCGCTTTTATCGAGTTGACACTCATCATTCGCGCGCTGGAGGAAGTACCGGGCTTGGTTTAGCCATTGTGAAATCAATCATGAGTTTGCATCAGGGAGTCGCAGAAGTTAATAGCCGCCCGGGTAAGATCACGACCTTCAAGCTGGGTTTTCCAAACATCCATGGTGGACTTGCCCCTATAAAACCGGACACCAACTCCCCGTTAAATTGATGTTCCCGCTAAGCGCCTGAACTCCCTCGGTGAACGATATTTCAAGGCGCTGTGCGGATGCTGCTCGTTGTAATGCTCGAAGGCAATTGCCAGGTTGCGCAGCGCCGTTTCTCGATCCGGCTTGGGCATGTGCGCCACATAATCACGTTTGAGCGTCTTCACGAAGCTCTCGGCCATGCCGTTGCTCTGCGGGCTGCGAACTGGGGTGGTCACCGGCTGCAAACCGATCTGTCGAGCAAACAGGCGTGTCTGTTCGGCGGTGTACGCCGAGCCGTTGTCGCTTAGCCATTGCACCGGCGTAGCGGGCAGTTGATCACCAAAGCGCTTCTCCACGCTTTCCAGCATCAAGTCGCGGATATCATCGCCGCTGTACCCGGTCGGGCTCGCGACCCAGCCGATGGCTTCGCGATCACAGCAATCGAGGGCGAAGGTCACGCTCAGTTTGGCACCGTCCTCGCAACGGAACTCAAAGCCGTCCGAGCACCAACGCGTATCACTGGTTTCCACTGCAATACGGCCTTCGTGCCGACGCGGCACGCCGGGCTGTTTGATCCGGCGTTCAAGCAAAAGGTTGTGGTCACGCATCACCCGGTAAATCCGTTTCACGTTGACCGCCGGCAGCGACCGCTTTTCACGTGCACGACGCAGCAGTCCCCAGACGCGACGGTATCCATAACTGGGCAGTTCGCTGACCTCTTGCTGGATTTCAGCGACCAGTTCTACATCGTTCACAGGCCTGCTTCGCCGCACTTTGGGCGATACCGATTGCTTGATTCGAACCGTTAATTGCGAGCGCGCCACACCGAGACATTCGCTGACCAGCTTCACTGGTCGTCCCCCGGCAACAAGGGTGAGTGCGCAATCCATTTTCGCGACCGGGCGATCTCCACGGCCTCTTTGAGGATTTCGGCTTCCATCGTTTTCTTGCCCAGCATCCGTTGCAGTTCACGGATCTGCTTGAGCGCATCGCTTAGCTCGGAGGCAGGCACCACGGCTTCGCCAGCACTGACCGCCGACAGGCTGCCGTCCTGATACAGCTTGCGCCACAAGAACAACTGATTGGCATTGATGCCGTTGCGCCGAGCGACGACCGACACACTTTGTCCTGGCTCAAGGCTCTCGCGAACCATGGCCAGCTTTTGCTCTGGACTCCAGCGGCGCCGCCGCTCCTGGCCCAAAAGCTCCCCACTCTTGTCGTTGCTATTAGTCATAAACATAACCGTTTGCCTATCCCTTATCGTAAGGGGGAAACGGTGTCCTGTCTTTCATGGGGCTCGTTCACATGGACACACCAACTGGTGATACCAACCATTGAAAAAACAGCCCTTATTCACGTCATTCGTTCATTCGTGCGTGTTACGACACACACCAATAATTTGGTATTCAATAGTGTGAAGCTTTCCAGCTGAGTCCTCATAGGTCATTCGAAAAGGTACAATGTTGCAAGAGCGAATTGGTGGGGTCATACTCACCACTTTTGCGATATCAAACTTCATTCTATAGTGATATTTCTGAATTTCCGGAGCGGTCTTGCCTTTTTGCGCAGCGTAGGCGGCCATTGCTTTCTGATTTGCTTCCATGGCGTTGACAACGTTGCGATCACCACGGCTTTCAGCGAATTCTATCGAAGGCAATGATTGCGTCAGTGCAACAATACTTAGTTTTAACAGACTCATAGCAGAGTCTCTTTGAAGTAGTTACAAAGCTGTTAAACTTAAGTACGTTAACGAGGTAAATCTTTATTAATTGTCTAATGAGAATTACTTATTTGTAATTTCCAACCGTTATCCTCACAAGCTCAGTGAAGTAACATAATCAGCCAAGCACAGTGCTTCCCCACCCCGAAGACGATTTTCGTAATCTAATAGAACTGTGATTTTAGAGTGGCATTTGTGTGTTCTGTTTATAAAGTTGTTGCCGATTATTTCACATAACTTCAAAATTCGAGGGATTAAGAGGGCTCATTGATCACGCTTTTCGAGAACATATCCAACACCGCGCAAGGTATGGATTAGCTTGTTGTTGAAAGGATCATCAATCTTGGCCCGAAGCCTTCTCATCGACACTTCAACAACATTGGTGTCGCAATCAGCACTCCGCCCCCAGACAGAGGACATGATTTGCGTGCGCGACAGCGCCGTACCAGTCTGGCGCATCAAGAGGTATAGCAGGGCGAACTCCTTGGTGGTCAGCTCAATCCGCTGCTCGCCTCGGAAGGTCCGGTGTCTACCAAGATCGAGTTCCAGGTCCCCGACACACAGCACGTCGGGCAATGCCGACAATACAGCGCGACGCATCAGAGTGCGTACTCGGGCCAGCAGCTCTGGAAACTCAATTGGTTTGACCATGTAATCGTCCGCGCCTAGGTCGAAACCCTTGATTTTTTCCTCCAGACTACCTTTAACGGTAAGTATCATGATGGGCGAAATAGTGACCTTGCGAATACTTACAAGTAGGCCCCAATCGTCACGTTGCGGTAGGTTTGCGTCAAGCACTACAAGATCATAAGCCTGTTGGCAGACCAAGCGTAAGCCATCGATTCCGCTGGCGACGCAATCAACGATAAATCCGCTTTCGGTCAGCCCCTGGTGCAAATAATGGGCAGTTTTCGGCTCGTCTTCTATTATCAAAATACGCATTTTTCATAAAGTCTCGACACTAAATAATAAATCATCCTTACACACGTATAGAAAATTTTATTTACCGATAAACTTCAACATATTTGCGTTGTACGATTTTAGTCAGTAAGGAGCTATTGCGCGCTGTTGTGGCTCCGTTATGTTATCGACGTCAAACATACAAACATACAAATATACAAATATACAAATATACAAATATACAAACATACAAACATACAAACCTACACACTAAGTAGATCTTAGACTAATTGTCCGCGGCAGAGGGGGGATAACAAATTTGTAATTCTTCTGTCACCCTTCTGATAACTGTTCAGCAGTACATTGAGCCTGCAAAAAATCTATGCGTCATAGGATCCTGCGGTCGTGTCGACTTCTGATCGAATTCAGCCGGCAGAAATCGATCAGAAGTCTTTTAGACCATCAAATATTTATGAGTTAACAAAGAAACTGCGCACTTTGGGGGCGTAAATCTCGTTATGCCATCTCGCATTAGAAAAATGTTGTGGGCGGCTGGCCCACCGTCTCGTGTTTCGTCGTTGATGACGGCGTTGCTTCGGGCAACCCACGCCGAGGCTGTGACCAAACCTCAAATAGCATTGACCAATAACCCAAGCCTCGCAGATGCACAGTGGGAAATCCAAACTGCCCAAGCCGGGCAGCAACAGACTGATTTGATCCCCAATCCAGTACTAATAATAGATGCCCAAGCCTTCCGCGAAAATTCGAACACTACCAACGTTAAGCTCCGCCGGACACCGAAAAGGTGCCGCAAAAGTCACGCATGGATTGAGGTCGCATCTAAGAGTAAAGGCATAGTGGCGCTGGAGTCTAAACACTGCCGTAATGACTTGCGCCCCGATGATCGAAGTTTTTTACGGCGTCATGCTTGCACAGCAAGGTCTGATTTCAGCTCAGAGTTCGCACTGTCTGGCGGAACGATGACCAGCATCCGGAAGCGGTTGAACCTGGTGGGCGCTTCAACGCCGATTTTGTTTTTCGGCCGCAAACTAAAAAGCATTTCGTCGGAGGCTAGCCGCACCTATCAGTCTCGTGATATGCACAACGTCGCCGAACCGCGCCTGCGGTACGAAATCCATCTTGCTGTAGACAAGCGCTCGATGGCCCACAGAGAAAAGAAGTTCTTCAGTCAAGTGATCCTTCCCGCCGCACGAAGCGCCAAGGACTCCAACACTAATTTCTTTGAAATATCCAACCGCAAGTTTACGGGTGTTCTGGGCCCTCCGCGCACCCGTATCCAATACCTCGCTTCAGCACAACTACTGGCGTTCAAGGACGAATCGAGCGGATCTACAGCCACGTCACTTACTTGGGGTGCTACCTCATGAAAAAGATTTTCATCAGCGTGGGGTGTCTGGCGGTTTGGCTAGTCGCAGATCGCCAACTAGCTGACGAGAACGTTCAGGGTCACTGGTGCATCCACGAGTTGCACCGCGCTATTGGCGATTTTTTCTTACCTAAAATGTAGTGACACTCCAGTGGCAGTTCGCGCCTGGATACGTCGAGATTTTCCGGAGTACCCATGAATAACAAAGTACCAATTCGCAGTTGGGAAATCACACTCGGCAGCAATCAGTTAATTCTTGCAGTTTCGACTTGGCTTCTATTGTTTAGTAACTGGCCATTTTGGCGTGCTGTCTGGCAAGGCGTGGGAGGCCTACAAGACGGAAACACCATATTCGTGCTTAGCCTGCCTTGGTTCGTGTTGATTTGGCTCTACGTATTACTCAGCGTGATGGCTTGGGGACGATTGATAAAACCTGTGCTAGCTATCGTGTTGCTGGTTGCGGCAGCAACGAGTTACTTTATGAATAGCTATGGCATAGTAATTGATTACAGCATGCTAACGAATGTGATGCAGACGGACAGCTCCGAAGCCACGGAGCTGTTGAACTCGGATCTACTGCTGTGGATGCTGGGCTTTGGTGTTATGCCGGTGCTGGTTATCACTCGAGTCCGTTTGATTCAAAGATCGTGGTCCCGCGCACTTGCTCATCGATTCATGGGGGTGGCGGTAGCGCTCACCTGCTTGGCGATCGTCGTATTTACGCTTTATCAATCCTATGCATCGCTGATGCGTAATCATCGCGAACTCAGGTTGATGTTGGTTCCGTCGAATGTGGTTTCGGCAATTCATGGGTACACGCGTCGCCAGCTAGCAGTTCCCGCCGAATTAAAAACCATTGGTGCTGATGCCCGCCGTGAAGAAGCTACTGCTGGTGTACGCAAACCACGGCTAACGGTACTGATGGTGGGTGAAACCGCCAGGTCCGCGAATTTCTCCCTCAATGGCTATTCCCGGGATACCAATCCGGAATTGGCCAGTCGTGGTGTCTTAAGTTTTACCAATGTCAGCTCATGTGGAACAGCTACGGCCGTTTCCTTACCCTGCATGTTTCTGGATGTGGGTAAAGAAGGCTACAAAGACGGTATGGCGTTGCGCAGAGAAGGACTATTAGACGTGTTGCAGCGGGCCGGCGTATCGGTCCTGTGGAGAGACAATAATTCGGGTTGCAAAGGCATTTGCGACCGAGTACCAAATGAAAAATTGAACAATCAGAAATCGACGGGATTATGTAGAGCTGACGAGTGTTACGACGAAGTCTTATTGCAAGATTTACAAGCCTACTTGGATCAACAGCAGCGGGATTCAATCGTGGTGCTACACATGAAAGGCAGTCACGGCCCATCCTATTCCAAGCGCTATCCACCGGCGTTCGAACGATTCGGTCCCGTTTGCGATAATAATCAACTTGAACGTTGTACGCGCGAAAGCATTGTCAGTGCCTATGATAACAGCCTCGGTTATACGGACTATGTACTTGGGCAAACGATCGACCTGCTAAAGCGTAACGCTGAGCGTTTTGATACGGCGATGCTTTATGTCTCTGATCACGGTGAGTCCCTCGGCGAGAATGGGCTTTACTTGCACGGACTTCCTTATGCCATGGCTCCCAGCGAGCAGACTAGTATCCCCATGGTAATCTGGATCTCCAAAAACATGCAGTCGCGTCAAACCCTCGACTCCCAATGTTTGAAGGATCAGCGAGACGTATCACTGTCCCATGACAACTTATTCCATTCTATATTGGGGTTGATGGGTATTCAAACTACAGCATATCGCCCAGAGCTTGATCTGTTCAGTACCTGCCAGTCCAAAGCGTCAACACCGTTAAAGCTCGCGCAGACATTTGAGCGTCAATCAATGAAAACACCGAAATAAGTGGAGCTGCGAGAAAGATCTAAAATGACCCTATAGTATGAGCATACTTTGATTAGAAGCCATGCAACTAAATACTAATCGTTGCATGGCGCCACTTCTAACTCTTCCTAAAAATCGGCATCCGGGTGAGCTTTTTTTAAGACTATTTAGTCAGCCACATCAAGCATCAAAAAAGCTGCAAAATTCTGCCGAGCTATTTTCTCAATACATTCACCCTGCACGTATAGATAAAATGTATAATTCAGGTGTTTAATTACAGTTTGGTTCGTTAGTGAATGTGCGTGAAACATCGACCGCGCCCAAGACCCCCAAAGTTTTGCGACCAATCAACACGGGGTAGTTCATGTCGCCTCGATCCTTCAGTGAAAACTCTTCCTTATAAATTTTATCACCTATGCACATCGTCATCATGACTACTGGACGATGTTCAGCGCCACCGGCGCCTCGAACCTTTACATTTCTTTCGACGCGTCGCTCGAAGAGTGCGTTACTCACCTTCTTAGTTTTTGTGTCTTTTACTTTAACGTTGAAACGAACCCATTCCTCTCCATTTTTACGGAATCGTTCTAAGTCTTTCGCATCCATCGAGGATGTAAGAGCCCCTGTATCTAACTTTACTTTCACAGCAATATTTTCTGGTAAAAGTATTCCTTCCTCAATCCACCCGTATACCCTTTCTGGATTAGCAGGTGTTGAAAAAGCTGGCTGCGCAACAAAAGCCAAAAACAAAGCCAGCCCAGAATAACTTAAAATATTTCTGACCATTTTAATCGACCCTTTTGATCTGTATCACGACGTATAAACGTTCATCCAGCTTAAATAAATACCACGACTCAGTTAGTGGACCATACCCTCATGATCGTCAGCCAGTTGATCGTGAAAATCAGATCCTTCCATTTGGACGGTAGTATGGCTGATGTGGAACTTATCACTCATAAGGCTGGTTACTTCAGCCAAGATAGCTTGCTCGCTGCGGGAAGCCGAGTCAGCGACAAGATGGACGCTCATAACACTTTTACCACTGGTCAAAGCCCAGATATGCAAATCGTGGATATTCTTGACCCCCTCAATGCCATAAAGCGTTGCCTCTACCTTCTCAATATCGATGCCCTCTGGAACCCCTTGCAGCAATATGTTCATGCTTTCCTTGAGCAATGACCAAGTCCTGGGCAGCACCCAGAACCCGATGCCAGCCGCGACAAGTGAATCAACCCAAGTCCAGCCGGTGAAACGGATCAAAAGAGCTGCGATGATGACGCCAATAGACCCCACCATATCGCTCCAGACCTCTAAATAAGCGCCCTTCACATTGAGGCTTTCCCCACTGGCAGCACTCAGTAGGCGCATTGAAACAAGGTTGACGATGAGCCCGAACACCGCAATGACCAACATGCCAGTCGACTGGATTTCCGCCGGGACTTTAAGTCGCAGATACGCTTCATAAACGATGTACATAGCGACTAAAAACAGCAAGACCGCATTGAAGGTGGCTGCAAGTATTTCAAATCGTGCGTACCCGAAGGTCCGCTTCCTATCCGCAGAGCGTTTGGCTATATGAATAGCGACCAAGGATATCGCCAAAGCCGCAACGTCCGTCAGCATGTGGGCCGCGTCGGATAATAAGGCCAGGCTGCCGGTGACAAAAGCTCCAATGACCTCCGCGACCATAAAGCTTGTCGTCAGGGTGAGTGCGATCCACAGCAACTTTTCGTGACCGGCGCGTACTTGGCCGTGACTGTGTCCTGAACTCATAACCTTTTCCTCAAACGCCGCTCGCTGAAACTCCAACCACCCAGGTAGCACCCTTGCTACGAGTCGATTGCAGGATATAAAGACCAGCTAATACCCAAAACCGTTCCATCTCATGAAACACCCTATTTCAGAATTGGTGCTGGTTCGAGGTATATCCCGATCAAAGCGCGAAATCGCAGCCTTAATCGAACATCTCCTGCAAAAATGATTTTTTGCGGTACGACTGTTGCCCCTGATGCCCACTCTGGTTTTGATGTCCACCATGACTTTGATGGCCGCTCTGGTGGCCACCTTCTCTCCAACCGCCACCGTGACTTCCTCGCTGATCTCCATGAGCTTGGCTATCTCCATGCTGGCTGTAACCGGGTTGTACTGCTGGAGGAGCATTCTGTACGGGTGGAATTGGGTTCTGTGGAAGAAACCTAACGGCCTCCTGTTGTTGGCTGCGCTCGATGATCTTGTCGAGTTCACCTCGGTCGAGCCAAACGCCACGGCATTGAGGGCAATAATCAATTTCGATGCTTTGGCGCTCAGTCATTACGAGGGCAGTATCTTTGCAGATCGGACATTGCATGATTTGATTTCCTTGTGTGGGCATGTAATTGAACACGAAGTCGCAGCTTTCGTATCACCGACGCAGTAGCCGCAGTCCGTTGAATACGACCAGCAGGCTCGCTCCCATATCGGCGAAAACAGCCATCCACAACGTAGCGTGGCCGGACAATGCAAGCGCCAAAAATACAACTTTGATACCCAAGGCCAGTCCGATGTTTTGCTTCAAAACAGAGGCACATCGACGACTCAGGCTAATAAAATCAGCAATCTTGCGTGGGTCGTCATCCATGATGGCGACATCAGCCGTTTCAAGGGCTGTGGCAGTCCCTGCGGCCCCCATCGCAAATCCAATGTCGGCTTGCGCCAATGCTGGAGCATCGTTCACACCATCGCCCACCATGCCAACAGTACCAAAGCGGCGTTTGAGTTCAGCGACGGCGGCTTGTTTATCCTCCGGCATGAGGTTTCCGCGTGCATCCTGTATGCCGAGCTGAGCGGCGATGGACTTGGCGGTTGCAGGGTTGTCACCCGTGAGCATCACCGGTACGACATTCAACGCTTTCAGAGCAGTTACGGCAGCAAAGCTTTCAGGCCTTACGGTGTCAGCCACAGCAAAAATCGCTACTGGACCGCTGGCCGCGCAGAGCACGATTACAGTTTTTCCTGCGTTTTCCAGTAGCGACAATCGGGCCTCAAGGGCCGGCGAGCATACGCCCAACTCTTCAACCAAGCGGTGGTTACCCAGGTGCCACGATTGACCGTCGATATTGCCTTTGACGCCACGACCGTTGAGTACGCCGAAGTCCTCAACCGGCAGAGTCGCCGCATCCGGTTGCTGTAATTTCCATCCGCTGACCAAGGCCTTCGCCACTGGGTGTGTACTGTGTTCGTCGAGGCTAGCTGCGATCTGCAAAGCCATCTCGATGGGCAGATCACCAAACGGCTCGTTATCGGTCAGTACCGGCTTGCCTTGGGTCAAGGTGCCGGTCTTGTCGAGCGCCACAACCTTAAGTAGTCGGCCGCTTTCAAGGTATGCACCGCCTTTAATCAAAATGCCATGCTTGGCAGCCGCGGCTAGCCCACTGACGACGGTAATTGGCGTTGAAACCACCAAGGCACATGGGCAGGCGATCACTAACAGGACCAGGGCCTGATAAAGCCAATCGCCCCAGGTTCCACCGATCAGTACAGGGCCCAAGACAGCGACCAAGAGGGCAAGAACCACTACAGCCGGGGTGTAATAACGTGCAAACTCATCTACAAATCGCTGAGTAGGGGCTCGTTGAGACTGCGCGTCTTGTATGGCTGCCGCGATACGAGCAAGAGTACTTTCTCCTGCTACGGCCGTCACAGTCGCTTCAACCACGCCGTCGGTAACGATACTGCCAGCGTAAAGTGGGTCCCCGACCTGCTTATCAACAGGTAGGCTTTCGCCGGTAATTGGAGCTTGGTCCAGTGCGGCGCGACCTGAGTCTATGCGGGCATCCAAGGGTACTCGCGAACCCGTGCGAACCCGAATACGACTACCAAGTAATACACTCGCCACCGGATGGTCTTTCCAGCCGCCATCAGTCATGACTTCAGCGGTTTCTGGCGCCAACGCGGTCAGCGACTTGATCGCGTTCCGCGCGCGCTCCAGAGAAAGTGCTTCGATAGCCTCAGCAACGGCGAAAAGGAAAACCACCATCGCGGCTTCGGGCCATTTACCGATGATGAGAGCACCAACGACAGCCAACGACATCAGAAAATAGATGTTCAGAGTGAGGTTCTTAACTGCAATCCAACCCTTTTTGAGGGTGGGCAAACCAGCGCTCAGAATGGAAAGAGCCGCAAGCACCATAACCGGCCAAGAACCTTCTTGTCCGGTTGTCCACGCGATGACTTCAGCGGCGATAGCAGCCAGGCCACTGATGGCCAGCAATCCTTTTAGTTTTGCGCTCAGGGCCGGGGGAACCGCCGATGGCGCGGCACCGGCTTCGATCAGGCTCGGCCCCATGTCCAACGCGACTAATGCGGTGACGATTGGCTGCGGATCATCCAAGCGGTGATGCACGGTCAACTCACGATTCAGGAGGTTGAAGTCGAGCCGAACAATTCCGGCCATCGGCTCCAGTCGGTTGCGGATCAAGCGCTCCTCTGTAGGGCAATCCATTTTATCGATGCGGTAGCGAACTCTACTGGTCCCTTTCGGGGCAGGGCTACTCTTAGTAATCGCAACACCATCAGTAGCTTGCGTGCCATGAGCACAGCACGCATCGGCATGATCGTGAGCATGCTCATGCTCATGCTCATGGTCGTGACCATGTTCTTTGTGATGCTTGGGTTCAGCAGCATTAACAGACCCATGTTGATGGTCAGATCCGCAACACTCTTCTTTCTTCTGTACGTGAAGACGGAGGACCGGCTTGAGCTTGTTTTCCTGGTTCATGGTGCTTCTACCGCTTGGGATAATTTCACCATTCAACAGCCTGTACCTACTACAGGGTCAAGCGCCCAATGAAGTTATTTGAAGCTGCTTTCGTGTGCGGATAGCTTGGTCCTCCATGGACATCACCTAATCCTCGGAAGGCAGAAGAGGGTTCAAAAACTTGATTTGAGGTCTCCTATTCGCCTATTTTTGGCTGCAATCTGTCCACAAACTCAGGTAAAAGATGAGATGTGGCCAGATAAAAATTGACTCAGATTTATAAACCAGCTCCGGTGTTATCACCTGACTTAGGCCTCTCGGCAGGCCGTTTATGCCCTGCATCCAATTGTAAGGGCCATTTGCACCGTCTACACTCCAGTCCATGAAACGCTATCTGCGGTTTTGCATCGTCTTCATGATTAGCTTGGCGCTTCCCCTCAGCGGGATGGCGGGCGTTCAGGCACCGACAGAACCATGCCCAATGAAGACGATGGGCATGGCGATAATGGACGACATGGGGATGGACTGCTGCAACGATATGAAAAGCCCTTCCGAGCACGGCAAACCTTGTAAGCCGGGCCAGGAATGCAAGACAGGCGGCATGCTGCAAGTCTCGATCCTCAAGCCTCCTGTAACCGTATTCAGCCCCGTAGTGCTTTACTTCTTCAGCGATTCCCTACCCGTACAGACCCCGTCCGGGGTATGGCGACCGCCTCGCGTTTGATTCCTGTCCCACATTGAGCCTCATTCCGCGTTAGCGGGATGGACTAGCTGCGCGCATGTCTTTTGACGCGTGCAGTGGATGATCACAGGAATCGTAAACATGAACTCCAAGTGCTATTGCACAGGCTGGTCCCTCGTGGCCGGTCTGGCGGCAAGCGTACTGGCATTGCCGAGCTTCGCTGCCGCATTGACACTCGATGAAGCGTTGCGGCTGGCCGAAAACAATGCACCGTCGCTGACCGCACAAGACGCCAAAATTCAAGCTGCCAGCAGCGCGGCTATTCCAGCCGGTGAACTACCTGACCCCAGGCTACTGTTGGGTGTGCAGAACTACCCCATTGGCGGTCCGGATCGCTGGAGCATCGATCAGGACTTCATGACCATGCAAGTGGTCGGGGTCAGGCAAGAAATGCCCAACAGCGACAAGCGCAAAGCGCGCATAGAAGTGGCCGATGCGGCCATTGATCGCGCCGCTGCGGAGCGTCGAGTCGAACGTCTGAAAGTACGCCAGTCCACGGCGTTGGCCTGGATCAATAGCTACTCGGTTGAGCGCAAAGATGCGCTGTTCCAGGACTTCTACAAAGAAAACCGCCTGTTGACCGATACCGTCAGGGCCCAGATTGCCGGTGGCCGCGCTCAACCCGCCGATGCGGTGACGCCTAAGCAAGAAGCGGCTCAACTGGCGGAGCAACAGGACGATCTGATTCTCCAGAGAGCGCAGGCCCGAGCAGCCCTCAAACGCTGGATTGGCTCCGCCGCCAACGACAAGCCTGTGGGCAGCTTGCCGCATTGGCCCGTCGATACCTCCGGCTACGCCCATAAACTGCAACACCACCCCGAGTTGGCAGCGTTTGCGCCGATGACCCGCGAAGCGCAAGCCAAGGTTCGTGAAGCCGTGTCGGAGAAGCAGTCGGACTGGAGCTGGGAGCTGGATTATCAGCGTCGCGGCCGTGAGTTTGGCGATATGGTCAGCGTGCAATTTTCCTGGGAGCTGCCGCTGTTTCCTGACTCGCGCCAAAACCCCAAAATCGCAGCCAAACAGGCTGAACTCAGTCAGCTTGAGGCCGAGCGCGAAGCTCTGTCACGCGAGCACACTCAGCAACTAGAGAGCGAACTGGCCGACTATGAGCGCCTGAATCGTGCCGTGCGCCGAAACCAGGAAAGCCTGTTGCCGCTGGCCAAGGAAAAGGTCGAACTCAGCATGGCCAGTTATCGCTCGGGCAAAGGCGATTTAAACGCCGTTGTTGCTGCCCGACGTGAACTCATCGAGGCCCGCCTCAAACAGATCGACGTGGAAGAGCAGCGAGCGCTGACCAGTGCGCGGTTGTATTTTGCTTATGGGGAGTCCAGCCAATGAGCCTTAAAAAAGGGAACGGGGCATTGCTGGTTGGCATCTCGCTGGCCTTAGGTGTTGCCGGTGGTTACTGGTTGGCGCATCAGCGTATGAGTGGACTACCAAATACCACACAAGAGCAGAGCCTCAATTCACCGGGCGAACGCAAAGCACTTTATTGGTACGACCCCATGTACCCGCAACAAAAGTTCGATAAGCCGGGTAAGTCTCCCTTCATGGACATGCAACTGGTCCCGCAGTACACCAGCAGCGCAGGGGACCGAGCGACCGTCAGTATCGATCCAAGTCTGACCCAAAATCTCGGCCTGCGTTTTGCGACAGTCAGCCGTGCGATCTTTGATTCCAGCCTCGACGTGACAGGTGTGTTGGGATTCAACGAACGTGATGTCGCTGTGATTCAGGCGCGCACCCCTGGCTTTGTGGAGCGGGTCTATGCCCATGCTCCCGGCGATGTACTCAAAGCCAACGCGGCGCTGGCGGATGTTCTGGTGCCTGAGTGGGCCGCTGCCCAGACAGAGTTCCTTGCCCTGAAACGCAACGGGGATGCTGCCCTGTTGGATGCGGCCCGACAACGACTGCGGCTCACAGGGATGCCGGCAGCACTGATTACCGATGTAGAGCGTGGCGGTAAGGTTCAGCCCTACCTGACGCTGACCAGCCCCATTGCCGGTGTACTGCAAGAATTGAACGTACGTGCGGGAATGACCGTGGCGACTGGCGATACTCTGGCACGCGTCAATGGCTTGAGCAGTGTCTGGCTAGCCGTGGCCGTTCCAGAATCGGATGCCGGATCAATCACCGTGGGGCAGGCGGTCGAAGCGCGCCTGCCAGCTTTCCCAGGGACAATACTCAACGGCAGGGTCAGCGCGATTTTGCCCGAGACCAATCCGGACAGCCGCACTCTTCGCGTACGTGTCGAGTTACCCAATCCGGACGGACGCCTCAGACCGGGTTTGACAGCGCAGGTACACCTGAATCGTTCGACCGAGCAAAGTGTGTTGTGGGTGCCGAGCGAAGCGGTGATTCGCACGGGCCGACGTGCCTTGGTGATGCTCGCCGCAGACGCCGGCCGCTACCGTCCCGTGGCGGTGCAACTCGGGCAGGAAAGCGATGGCAAGACGGCGATATTGAAAGGTCTGGAAGAAGGCCAGAAAGTGGTTACCTCTGGCCAGTTCCTGCTCGACTCGGAGGCCAGTCTTAAGGGCATCGTTGCAAGCTCGGAGGAAGAGTCACCACCCAGCGCAGCAGCCTCCAGCTTTCATGAAGCGGATGGGCAGATCGTTGAGATCAACGACAAAGAAGTCACGCTCGCCCATGGTCCTTTCAAAACGCTGGGTATGCCTGGCATGACGATGACGTTCCCACTCGCCAACCCGGCGCTGATGCAGGGCTTCAAAACGGGTGACAAGGTTCGGGTTGCGGTGAGTCAGACCGACGATGGCCTGCGTGTTGAGCGCCTGGAAAAATCGGGGAGCCAGCCATGATCGCTGCCCTGATTCGTTGGTCAGTGGCCAACCGATTCCTGGTGCTACTGGCGACGCTGTTTGTCACGGCGTGGGGCATTTGGTCGGTGCAGAGCACGCCCATCGATGCACTGCCAGATCTCTCGGATGTTCAGGTGATCATCCGCACCCCTTTTCCGGGACAAGCGCCGCAGATTGTCGAGAACCAGGTGACCTATCCGTTGGCCACCACCATGCTCTCGGTGCCGGGTGCCAAGACGGTGCGTGGCTATTCCTTCTTCGGTGACAGCTTCGTTTACGTGCTGTTCGAAGACGGCACTGACTTGTACTGGGCGCGCTCGCGGGTGTTGGAGTATCTGAGCCAAATACAAAGTCGGTTGCCGGCCAGCGCCAAGCCGGCGTTGGGACCGGATGCGACGGGGGTGGGCTGGATCTATCAGTACGCACTGGTGGATCGCAGTGGAGGACACGATCTGGCGCAGCTACGCGCACTTCAGGACTGGTTCCTCAAGTTCGAACTCAAGACCCTGCCCAACGTTGCAGAAGTAGCCACCGTGGGTGGCATGGTCAAGCAGTACCAGGTCCAGCTTGATCCGCTCAAACTGGCCAGCCTCGGTATTACTCAGGCTGAGGTGACCGAAGCCATCGGCAAGGCCAACCAGGAAACCGGTGGCGCGGTGCTGGAGATGGCAGAGACCGAGTTCATCGTGCGTGCTTCCGGCTACCTGAAGACGCTCAATGACTTTCGGGCGATCCCGCTCAAGCTGGCTTCGGGAGGAGTGCCAGTAACCCTTGGCGATGTCGCCACGATCCAGTTGGGACCGGAAATGCGGCGTGGCATTACTGAACTCGACGGCGAAGGCGAGACCGTCGGCGGCGTGGTGATTTTGCGCAGCGGCAAGAATGCTCGCGAGACCATTGCCGCGGTCAAGACCAAACTCGACGAACTGAAAAGCAGTCTGCCGGCCGGGGTGGATATCGTCACCACCTACGACCGCAGTAAGCTGATCGACCGCGCCGTGGAAAACCTCAGCCACAAGCTCATCGAAGAGTTCATCGTTGTCGCGTTGGTGTGTGGGATCTTCCTCTGGCACCTGCGCTCATCTCTGGTGGCGATCATTTCGCTGCCGGTGGGGGTGCTGATTGCCTTCATCGTCATGCGCTACCAGGGCATCAACGCCAACATCATGTCCTTGGGCGGGATAGCCATCGCCATCGGCGCCATGGTCGATGCCGCCGTGGTGATGATCGAGAACGCCCACAAGAAGATCGAGGCATGGCACGCGGCCAATCCGGGGGAAGAACTGAAGGGTGAACGTCATTGGCATGTAATGACCGAAGCGGCGGCAGAGGTAGGCCCGGCGCTGTTCTTCTGTTTGTTGATCATCACTCTGTCTTTCATTCCGGTGTTCACCCTGGAAGCTCAGGAAGGACGGCTGTTCGGTCCTTTGGCTTTCACCAAGACCTACGCCATGGCCGCAGCGGCGGGATTGTCAGTGACCTTGGTGCCGGTGCTGATGGGCTACTGGATTCGTGGACGAATTCCCAGTGAACATCAGAACCCGTTGAACCGGTGGTTGATTCGGATCTATCAGCCAGCCCTGGACGCAGTCTTGCGTCGACCAAAGATCACGCTGCTGGTGGCACTATTGGTTTTTGTCAGTGCGCTATGGCCAATGTCTCGCTTGGGTGGCGAGTTTCTCCCCCCGTTGGACGAGGGCGACCTGCTCTATATGCCTTCAGCTCTGCCGGGATTGTCAGCGCAGAAAGCGGCACAACTGCTGCAACAGACTGACCGTCTGATCAAGACCGTGCCTGAAGTCGAACACGTCTTCGGTAAGGCGGGGCGCGCTGAAACCGCCACCGACCCCGCACCGCTGGAGATGTTCGAAACCACGATCCAGTTCAAGCCGCACGAGCAATGGCGTCCAGGCATGACCCAGGAAAAGTTGGTGGAAGAACTGGATCGAGTGGTACGAGTCCCTGGGCTGACGAATATCTGGATACCACCGATTCGTAACCGTATCGACATGCTGGCTACGGGGATCAAGAGTCCCATCGGAGTGAAAGTTGCCGGCACCAACCTGACGGAGATCGATGCCGCGACTCAGGCGGTTGAGCGAGTGGCCAAGGACGTGCCCGGCGTCAGTTCGGCTCTGGCCGAGCGTCTGACCGGTGGTCGCTATATCGATGTGGATATCGACCGCAAAGCCGCCGCCCGCTACGGACTGAATATCGCCGATGTGCAGTCCATCGTGGCCGGCGCTATCGGCGGTGAAAACGTCGGCGAGACCATTGAAGGGCTCGCACGCTTCCCGATCAACGTGCGCTATCCACGGGAGTGGCGTGACTCGCTCGGCGCCCTGGAGCAATTGCCGATCTATACCCCGCTAGGTAGCCAGATCACCCTCGGCACAGTGGCGAAGGTCAAAGTCACGGACGGTCCACCGATGCTCAAGAGCGAGAACGCACGACCTTCGGGCTGGGTGTACGTCGATGTGCGGGGGAGGGACATTGCGTCGGTGGTCGCTGATCTACGACGGGTCGTCAATGAGCAGGTCAAGTTGCAGCCCGGCATGAGCCTGAGCTACTCAGGGCAGTTCGAGTTTCTCGAAAGGGCCAACGCACGACTCAAACTGGTGGTGCCTGCCACGCTGTTGATCATCTTCGTGCTGCTCTACCTGACTTTTGCCCGCTTCGATGAGGCCTTGCTGATCATGGCCACTCTGCCATTCGCTCTCACGGGCGGGGCATGGTTCCTCTATCTGTTGGGGTTCAACCTGTCAGTCGCCACCGGGGTCGGCTTTATCGCCTTGGCCGGTGTTTCCGCCGAGTTTGGCGTGATCATGTTGCTCTACCTGAAGAACGCCTGGGCCGAACGTGAAGACCTCGGCGACAGCACTGAGCTCGGTCTGGTTGCGGCGATTCGTGAAGGCGCCGTGCAGCGTGTTCGACCCAAGGCCATGACCGTGGCCGTCATCATTGCCGGCTTGTTACCCATCTTGCTGGGCAGCGGGACCGGCAGCGAGGTGATGAGCCGCATTGCTGCGCCCATGGTAGGCGGCATGGTCACGGCACCCTTGCTTTCCCTGTTTGTCATTCCGGCAGCCTATCGCCTGATGCGTCGCCGGCACCTCTCCGTTGAAACCGTCAAACCTGAAGGAAGTGTCGTATGAAACTGACCCTGATTGCAGTTGCCAGCACCGTAGTAGCGTTGTCTTTTTCTGCCCTGGCAGAGGACATGCCGGGTATGAAGATGGACGGTATGGAGAGCAAGCAGATGACTGAGGAAACAAAGCAGGCTCCAGTCGCGAATGCCGATGGAACGATCAAGGCTATCGATACTGTGAAGCATACGGTGACTATCTCTCACGGCGCTGTGCCTGCCGTGCGATGGCCGCCGATGACCATGGTCTTTTCCGTAACGCAAGATAAGTTGACAGGGCTGACGGCCGGAGACCGTGTATCTTTTTCCTTCCTGATAGAGGGTGGTAGAGCTACGATTGTGTCCATTCAAAAGTGAAACAGCGGTGGTGAAAGTGGCCGGCGCGCTTGTCGAGCCGACCATTATCACTAAATCTGCAGGTCAGAAAAATGTACGCCTCGTTTTGAGTCGCGAGCAGTCGAGATGCGACGAAGTTGAGGCCGGTCTCTGTTGGGCTTCTTTTCCTTCCCTTTGGCGAATATCTTTCTGACCAGACCAATGGCTGCCGTTGACCCATTTCCGTCCGATGTGGTGCTCGAACGTGAAACAGCGGGCGTGTAGTCGAGCTTTTAGCTGACATCTTTGCCGATGCGCCGGAGAGTGCAGCCGCTCGTCGCAATAACCGGCAGGAATGGCCTCTATGCACGGTTATCCAGTGACTGGATCTGCTCTGCGCGCGAGCATAATGATGCGTCTTCTCTAATTACGAAATGAGAACCGGACGATCATGAGTGGGAGCGAGCGCTGGATAGTCAAATGCCAGGATACTGAGGATGGTAGCGGTGATGTCATCGTTGATTTACCCCCAGAACTGCTTGCCAAAATGGGAGTAGGTGTGGGGGACGATCTGACGATTACGGTAGCGGACGGCGCAATAGTGCTGAAGCCTACGCATGGAACAACATCAGTGCAGCCCGTGTTTGCTGGAGTCCTGCTTGATGAAGCTTATCATGCCTACCGCATCCGGCTGGAGGCGTCTCTTAATATCCCCTCAAACGCCTCTGACCAGGACATTCACGACATTATCGTAGCTGGCTTCTCGGCCAGCCTGATCCAGTCGCTTTGCGACGTTGGAACTATAAGTCCGGAAGAACGCGACAGAATTATTCCACTCAAAATGCTCAAAACAAAATTGGTCAGCAATCAGCTTTTAACGGTGGATGAGAGTGATCGCCTGTTCCGCTTTGCACATATTACCGCCATGGCCGATGTGATCTTCGGGGACGCAGAGAAGGCCAAACAATGGCTTTCCAAACCGAAATCCCGGTTTTCGGGTAAAAGTCCAACAGCGATGCTCACTACAACTCACGGCACACATCGGGTCGAACAAATGCTGATTGAGGTAAATGAGGGCATGTCATTTCGATCTAACCGCAGCTAAGTAGAACCATCACAATTGGGTACGCGCCCCCAAGGGCATTTTTGTCAAAATATTCATTCAGCTGGCATGCTCCGTTAAGCCGTTTACCCCTGAGTTCACTGAGCCGGTGGTGTCACAATATTTTGTTCGGCTGCAATCTCGACTTTAAAAAGGCTCCCGCGGGTAGTGTCAAACTATGTTGTTATAAACTCATCCCGTCATTCGGATATCGTTATGCGTTGTGTCAATCTATGTTGTAAAAATGGCATCGCGGCAGGTTCCGTAAACGACTGATTTTATTGGTTTCCGTGTGTCAAACTATGATGTTGGGCACCAGTTGATGTTTACGAACAATAAAGGTTGTCACAAAATAATAAAGAATGTCACAGGCTGATAAAGGTTGTCACAAGGCTCTGCCCCGACCGTACATCGGGGCGGAAGCGGATCCTGAACTTAAGGATCACAATCCCTTATGCACCGCTGTGACTTTTCTCCGGGCAGAGCCCGCTCCTGACATTTCCCACTCCATGTACATGCTGTGCCGTTCCGATCGGAGTGGGTTGCCCAACGATTAGCGACTGGTAAAATGACATTTGTTCCCGCTACATCGGCTATGCCTGCTCCCTCCAAGCTGATGACTCAGCAGAAGATTGATAGAAAAATCAAATCAGGCCGCGGAAATGGGGTGAGAGAATCCTATGAGCCTTGGATCAAGATTTGGGATATCAAATCTAAGGGTGTATCTCACCTCGTGCCAGGAGTGAAATTCCCACGTACCCATCACCTGTTGTCCAATGCTGAGCGCGACTACCACATGATCCTTGAACAGGATCCTTGCATTATTGATATTCGGGAGCAGTTTCCACTTTTCACACAAGCGGAGACACAGGCTATAGCATCGAGCCTGAATATTTTTCACCCTGTGTACCCGGGCACTCAAATTCCAGTTGTCATGACAACTGACTTTCTAATAACTTTCATAGACCCGAAAGGCGAAGAGCGGCTGGCTGCGCGATCTGTTAAATATCGGAAAGAGTTTGAAGAAGCTGACATCGATGAGCAAAATCGAATCGTGGAAAAGCTCGCTATCGAAGAAAAATATTGGGCAATAAGGAAGGTCGAGTGGAAGTTAGTTTTTCACGAAAATCTGCCAGTAAACAAAATTGCAAATCTTGTCATCCTTAGAACTTATGCGATTATCCATCCATCTTTGCCAACAGACAAAAATATACATAGATTGCTCGATTTTATAGAGGGATGTAAAACTAATAAAATCCCACTTAAAGCGCTATTAGAGAAAGCGTCCAGAGTAATATTTATCGATTATATGGACGTTAAACGTCTGTTTCACCATCTTCTATGGATAGGCCGGTTGGAGGCGGACCTCAGCTCTAGGGTGATCAGTTTATCTGAACCTTTGCATGTTTGGGTTAGTGAGTCATCCTTGGCCATTACAGCACCAGTCGAGGTACCTCGCCATGCTTAGCCTAAGAGTTAACAGTATTGTTTCTCCAGTTGAAGGTTCTGAAATATTGGAAAAACCTGTCAGGGTTTTGGCCATAAAAGATAATTTCGTTTTAGTCATTGAACTTGGCACAAACCCGACTAAGCCATGGAGGCTAGAGAAGTCTTTTTTGACCGAAGAAATAGATTCCGGTGTAGCGATTATCAGTCCGGAAATGGTGCCCATGCACCTGCTTCGTAGTGACAATGAGTTAAGCGAGAATGAAAAAAATAGCCGAGAAAAAAATTGGAACCTTGTACGTAGTTTAGTAGAGAATCAGGATCCCCTAGACATATTGACTTCAAATTTCGGCACTCTAGTTGCGAATCATGCGATGGAGATGGGAGTTGATCGGAAGCAAATTTATCGACTTCTTTACCGATATTGGAGTATGGGGCAGACTCGTAACGCGTTTCTGTGGAATACCAGCGCATGTGGCGGCCGAGGAAAGGAAAAAAGTCGTGCTTCTGGAATTATTCCCGGTCGGCCAGCTAAATATCTTGGCGTCGTTGTTAGTGACGACGGCGCAATTATGCTCGAAAAGCGTCACATGGCCCATATTCGCTTGGCATACGGGCGTGTTGCCAGCGGTAAGTGCGGCAAGCTGAAGGATGCTCATAAATGGATGCTAAATAAATTCTACAGGGAAACGAAGCCTGATGGTTCAAAGGGGAACGTTGTACGAAGCAGTTATCCATCAATTAATCAACTGAGGCATCATGGGAAATTATTTTTCGATAACCTCTATAAGCTAAAGAAGCGTGGCGGTGCTATTCGCTACAACAAAGACCATCGTGCGCTAGTCGGGTTCGCATCTCAAGGTTTAGTCGCTGCGGGCCATAGGTACGAAATAGATTCGACAATTGCGGATGTCTATCTGGTACACCGTGTTAATAGGCTATGGTTGATCGGGCGGCCGGTACTCTACGTTGTGGTGGATACGTTTACCAGAATGATTGTGGGAATTCATGTTGGCCTTGAAGGGCCAAGTTGGAATGGTGCTAGACACGCTATCTATAATGCTTATACATCCAAAAAAGATTTCTGCAAGCGCTACAACATTGATATTGATGAGGCTGACTGGCCATGCTCTCATCTGCCGATCGAGCTAGTCGCAGATCGCGCCGAGCTTCTCAGCGAGGCAGGCGAAACGATGACAAATACTCTGGGTACCGCTGTGAAGATTTTGCCACCTTTTCGGCCAGACTGGAAAAGCATCATTGAGAGCCGTTTTCGTCTGATCAATGAAAACCTGGACTTGAAATTTGTTCCAGGCGGAGTGGACGCTCGGAAAATGGAACGTGGAGATCGTGACTACCAGCTTGATGCGATCCTTGATATCGACGAATTTACCGAAATGGTGATTCTGGGAGTTCTGGCTCACAACAAAAGCCTTCGAGTGCCTCATCTTCTGAGTCGCGAGATGATTGCCGCAGCAGTCGAGCCAACTCCGCTAGGCATTTGGAATTGGTCTATGGCGAACAATCTTTTGAACACGAAGATTGTATCTCCCGCAGAACTAAAAATTGCTTTGCTGCCCTCTCAGGAATGCCGTATCAGCCGAGGTGGAATAAACTTTCAAGGCGTACAGTACACTTGTCAAACAGCAGTTCGTGGGGAGTGGTTGGAGCGATCTCATAGTCTTCAAACAAAGTACGTTAGAGTCTTTTACGATCCGAACTCTATAGAGAATTGCTGGATAAAATCTGATGCGGGATTCGAGTCTCTCACCATAGTACCGCAACAATGCCATAAATATGGTGGACTTCGCATGGAGGAGGTCCTCGATATGATCAAAATCTTGAATCAAGTTTCGCCTGACGCGCGGTATAAGAACGACAATTCGGCGGCGGTACTCAAAGGCCGCCAAGAGGAGATCCTGGATCGGGCAAAGACCAAACGCGAGGGCCAAGGTGATCCGAAATCGAACGCTGAATTCAAACGGGACAAGCGCTCAAAGCGTGCGACTGAAGCTCAAAATGAGCGCGACCAGCATACCGCTGATCTAAATCAGCTCCGCGTTGTGGATAACCCTCCTGTTGCGATGGAAACTCCTAAAGCAATCACCGAGAAATCCGGTTCTACTAGAAGCGCTGCCTTCCTGAAACTGGTCGTCAACGCAGGTAAAGAGACCAATCCATGAGTGACTTCAGCTTTGCTCCTGCTGATTACCTCCCGACCGGGATGCCTCAATACGACGGCAATCCCCTGATTGAGTGCCTCCCCAAAATACTGTCGGACGTTGATGTTGTCAGGCGCATTGGAAACCTTCCAACAAGGCCCGACGAGGCAGAGCGGGCCTTGGATCCTAAGCTTCGTGGACATGGTATCAACAGGCTGAAGGACGTAGTCGTACCCTTTGAAATCCATCTGCGGCTTGAGGATGTGTTCAGCCAACTGATCCGATATGGATATACCGGACGCAATCCGTTGCTGGCGGCATCAGTCAGGCACCGCCTGCCTTCCTCTGCTGAGATAAAGGGCCTGGGGTTCATGTCCACAGCTGAGACGATGACGCTGATTGGGTTAAGTGGTATGGGCAAAACGACCGCACTTAACTCCATCGTCAAGCTTTATCCACAGGTTATCAGCCATAGTAAATACAAGCAGCAGATCCTCATCGAGACGCAGGTGGTCTGGCTCAAGATAGAGTGTCCGCACGATGGTTCCCTACGAGGTTTTTGCGCGGCTTTTTTCTCAGCATTGGATGCTGCGTTAGGTATCGATAAGTACTCGGGCAGAGGTGCTACGGGTCGCAGCATCAGTGTGATGCTGCAACACATCAGTCAGTTGTGCAAAACCTACTTCATTGGCGCTCTCATCATTGATGAGATGCAACATCTTTGCTCGTCCCGAGGCGGGCAAGACCGCGAAAAGCTGCTCAATTTTTTCGTGACGCTATCAAATGACGCCGGCGTCCCATTGGTCTATGTCGGCACAAATGCGATGCTTCCGCTGTTTTCTGGTGTTTTGCGAAATGCCCGGCGAGCGGCTGGAATGGGACCGATCACTTTTGACAGGTTCACCGAAGATGATCCATTTTGGGCGCATCTGGTGCTGCAGCTTTGGGCCTATGACTGGACAAAGTCCCATGCTCAGTTAACGGACGAACTTCTTTCCAAAATCTACGATCTCACCCAAGGCAATACAGATTTCCTGGCCAAGCTTCTAATGCTCGCTCAAAGGCACGCGATTTGGGAAGGCATGGACTCGGTCACGCCTGAGGTTCTGGAGCAAGTTTATGACAATCAGATGAGACTTCTGCACAAGCCCATTGAGGCTCTACGAAGCGGTGATTCTCTGCAGATAGCAGATTTTGAGGACATGATGCCTACAAAGGACCAGATCGCTCAGATGATGAATTACGATTTGGCACGTCCAGCCGATCGGACACATCTTTCAATGATTACTCAGGCTGCGATCGCCCCTGCTGTACCTGCCGTAAAGCCAGCCAAGGAGATTATTAGTAGGCCGGTTATTCCGGTCGCCGGCGAGTCTGCACCAAGTGTCCATTTTTCCAAGGGCGAGGACGTGCAGACTCAACTCGAGCAGCGTGGCTGGGTCGATAAGGACTCTGCGTGGTGAGGTTCATGGGAGGCTAGGTTAATGGAGCGCTTGCTGGTTTTTCCCCAGCCATTTCCCGATGAATCGCTATATAGCCTAACAGTCCGCTACCACAGGATGATGGCCAATGACAGCTATCGCCTTACGAGCCAGGAACTTTTCGGCACGTATTCGAGAACTTGTGGCTCGATATTGCCCTGCTGTTTGGACGCACTGTCCAAGCGATTAGCAGGGCTCTATTCGGTAGCAGAACTGATCGACCGCTCCACGCTTTTACCGCTCTATCAACCCTTTCTTGATGATGCGGCGTATGAAAGCGCCAAGGTCACCATGGCTGGCAACCGTGGCACAGGCTTAAAGATGAGCTTGGGAATTACTGCCTCGCGGTTCCTCAAACACGCATCTTTCAGGTACTGCGAGAGCTGCCTTCACGAGGATAGTGAGAGGTTTGGAGTCGCGTATTGGCATCGTATTCATCTGTCTCCTGGCACTTGCGTCTGCCCACATCACGACGAGGTTCTTTGCTCTCTGACCTTCCCACACGGTTCAGACTGGCGTTGCATGCTGCTACCGGGTGAGTCAGGTGGAACTCCAGTGATGGAGTCCTATGGTGATAAGGCCGCTGGCACCGTTGCAGAAATGCAGCTCTGGGGACTCGAACACCCTTCGAGTGTAAGGGGGCTTTTGAACGGAGACTTCTTGAGGCACCGCTTGGCTGAATTAGGTTTTATTAAATCAGGTCGAATCAGCGAGAAAATATTGAGGCCCTTTTTGATTGAGAGGCTCAAACACTGCCCAAACATAAATGAGTTTCAGGAGGTCACTCACTCCTGCGATTGGGTTTTGCGGATGTTGCATCCGCGCGGATTAATTGTGCAACCGCTGAAGTTTTACCTTCTCTGTTGGCTGCTTGAGGCGAGATTAAGCGAGCTCCAGTCCTTCCATCCACCGGCGGAAGTTGGCAACGCATATGTGCCTCGACGCAACAATATGAACAAGACTCTTCATGATGCTGACTTAGAGGCGCACCGATCAGCATTTTTAAGCGATTCCAACTCCAAATGTCACGATAAGCCTCACTATCATTGGCTGTACCGTCATGATAGAGAATGGTTAAAGGAATATGTAATTTCCCACCCGTTTATGAGGTCACGCAAAAGCCTGATCGACTGGGAAGCTAGGGACACAGCGCTTACTTACAACTTGCTAATCGCAAACGAGAAGATAATGTCCACAAGTGGCAAGCCTCAAAAGATCACGCGATCTTTGTTAGTCAGGCAGATAGACCAAAGCCATGATTTCCTGAGAAGACCTTCTAAATTCCCAAAAAGTATTAGCCTGATGAACGGTCTGCTAGAATCTGATCATGATCATCAAATTCGTAAAGTTAGGTGGGCCGTTAAGAATTTTTTGCTATCTGAACGATGTGCTACAAGTGTCGTGCTTAGGTATTCCGGAATCAGAAAGCCGCATGTGACTGAAACCGAAATACTCAACATTTTGTCCACTACTAAGCTTAGCTGGTAGCAACGTATCGCCGTGCTCGGCGAATTACGTCTACTTCCTTTGTTAACCAGTCGGTGGATGTTTCGTTTGTCATTAGATCAAGATATGCTTCCGCAGTTTCGCAAGCTAAGAAGGCAAGTATCGCGACCGTATGATCGGATGAATCTCGATATGTATATTTTACTTGCTCACCAAACTCACGTCTTATGATCTCAGTTAAGTCCTCGTCTTGTATGTATTCCTTTCTATATCTTATGATTAGACTACCATATATTCGCCAATCAACTATATGCCGTTTGAGCATGTTTCCATTGTAGTTCAAAATTTCAGCTATAAATTTTGAATACAAGTGGCTCGACGAATTCAGCTGATATGTCGGTTTCTTATATTTTCGACTGCATAGACCCAGTTTCGTTATGTGATGTCTGCTGATGGGTACTGAGCAGGCTGGGCACACATCGACCAGTTCCGATCCATGTACGCTGCAAAATCGCACAGAGGTTTGCACATTTCTACGATGTATGTATGCGGTTCCATGAGTTTCAAAATCTTCGACCACACAATCAGTACAAATTTTTTTCCATTTTCTAGGAGTGACTATGGTATTAGATCGACACCTTCCTAGTGCCGCTGTGAGGGGATATAAAGTATGGCTATGGAGAACTTCTTCGGAAATATTTTTCTCGATAAAAAAATCAGGGAACTTAAATATCGCATGATCTCTAGATTCCGCCTTACCTCCGCAACTAAATACATATCCTTCTCTGGGTATCGGCTTTATACGAAAGTCCTCGAATCTAATGGACTTAATTCCGAGCAACTCGTTACCTCTGTTTAGTGCCGACGCGACATACTCTCCTGGCAATGGAGTGAAAATCTTCATGTGATAATTCCGCGTTTAGAGCCTTGTTAAATAGTGATGTTAATATATTAAAGCTGTCCTACGTGATATTGACCGTACCATCTTTCGCTATTTTTTCAACAGGAAGCACATCTCACAGTTGGCTGGTATGTCAAAAATGCCCGGTATCCAGTCAAAATGCCAGTGCCGTAGCCGTGAGTGCATTAAACTCGCTTGCAGTGCTGAACCTCCTGCCAGCAATCGGTAGGCCGCTTGTGGTGGTTGGAGCATGCCCGATGCCCTGGTCAACTCAACCCGCGACCAACCGTTCGAACGGTACAACGTTGCAACGACCAGGCAGTTGGCCATCTTCCATTAGGAGGGTCAGTGCTACATGCCAATAAGATTCGCTGGGATGACGGCCACACTCGGCGAAGGATCGCACAGCACTTATCAATGCTAGAGTTGAAAAAGTTGCTCATAGTCCTTTATGTCGAGCGATATCGACCCACCGCGCAACGTTCTCTCCCGACAACTGATTTGAATGGGTCGGCCGGGCTGCCATAAAGCTGCGGCGGAGGATCACTTAATCAATAGGTAAGGCGATCTTAATATCTATTTTACCTATTTAGAGACGTTGCTTGTTGGACGTCGTTGAATGGCCTATTGCTGCTACCAACGAAGGGGGCAAGGGCAGCGGCGGTCAGTAGATAGTGAACTTGATCCTGCCGCTAATCCTCGAAGTGGAGGAATCCATTGAGCAACGGCTCATCTAGCCATGAAGGATACCATCAGCCTCGTCTTGTGCGGCTATGACCACGCGGATGGCATCAGTAGAAAGCAAGTCTCGAGGACGTTTGCCTCCAAGCATTCCATTAGGCGAAAAAAACCAAAATGCCACTGACCAACTATCTTTGGTAGGAGTTAGAAGTAAGAGTATTTCTTTTAATTGTGGATGAGGGGTGAAACTATTTTGAGCGGAAAACGCATAACAGGGGAATAGACTACTGTCATAATGTTCTATCGAGAAAATTCGATTTTCTGACTCCCACTCAGCCAAAACCGGAGTAAGTGTTTCAGCGCAAATATTGAAATACTGTGCAAGACGATTAACAGGTAGGAAATCGCCGCATCCTAAAATTTCGTTCTTGGCTTGAATGAGCATTTTCCGCTCCCTGGTGTGAATTCTGCTCCGGAGCTCGTCTTTTTCCACAGACATCACCTCGATTCGCACTTTTTCCTAATCGTACTCCGTTGGCAGGTGGACGTAACGACGTAATCGAGCCATTGGTCCGGCGGGGGGATGCGGATAGCCACTCCTACCGTCCCTGAGGATGTTTCGATCAAGGCGAAAGTGTGGAATTGCACATCTATAAGGGACGTTTGTGAGCATTTGGCTGTATGCCACGTCCTCCCTAGACTTCCACTCGCTGGGATGACCACCCGAGTGCATTAGTAGTCTTGCTTCGCAGATAGGTCTGGGCGCGCTTGTCTAAGGATCCGCGCGTCACGCACCCTGCCGCAACCTGAACCGACTGCCAGCCCGATTGTAAACAGCCGCCGCTGTCGCGGGGTATAACCAGCGGGGCGGAATTTTGCTCGTCGGTCATGTCAGTGAAGGGCCGATAGAACTAGAATTTCTGGATATCTGTGAGGGTCGCAGCAAACGCCTGGAGAATCTCAACCTTGCTTCGGCCGCCACCGGTGAGGTGGATGAACTCATCAAAATCGATGTTCACGAGCTTGCCTGTTCTCGGATTCATCAAGACGCACGACCTCCACTCATCATTGCCCGTCTCTACAGCGGCCGCATAGCTCAACAGCCAGTACATTGCGACTTGCCTATAATCGGCAGCGGTGAAATTACCGGCTATGCATTTCACCTCGATTATTGTCGATCCGGCAAAAAAATCGCCGGTTCCTGAGGCGATCCAGCGAAAGCCGGGTATCACCGGCGCCGCGCCATAGGCCGAGTTATAATCAGTAGCTACCTGCTTCACCATAGCCACTAGGTTGTCCGCAACGCGCAGGGCGATACGTTGATCATTCTCAGAAATTTCCGATGGGCTGATGGCATCGAAGAACCTGCTTTGCCTGTCTGTAGCGATGGCAACGCATTCTCCCCACGTCGGATTGTTACCAAGCACGAGCTGCTCACCTACGGCAAAGGCCAGCTCGAATAGCAGAGATTTTTGCAGTTCACTTGCCTGGATGGCTTTTACCGGCACGACGATCACAGGACAACCGATAGCTAATTTGTTGTAAAAGGACACGATGCCAGGCGTTAGCCCTGGGAAAATAGCATTCAGTATGCCGGGAATATTTCGAGCAATCGTTCTAGGGTCACGGCCAGCTCTAGATGACATCACACCAGCTCCGATAGAGACCAGCGAAGGTCGGGCGGTCCTGACGCTCTATTCCGAGCCTCCATGATTGCTCCAAGCTTGGCCCAATCTGACGGCGCAGGCCATCTCCTTGGTCTCCAAAGGACTCTGCCGCGAGCCATGTCAATCGCTGACATTCAGCGTTGATTTCGCTCCACCGGCTTGAGACAGAGCTGAAACCGGACCTATCTTTCCATAGACGCCAGCAGTCTATGCACGCCCTTTTGACTGTGTGGGACGAGCTGTATTTATAGGTACTTTGGACAAAAGCAGCTCGGGCTGGCGTTTGCGCAAACTTCAGCACCCTAAGGTAGTGCAGCAAGCTCGCTTCAGCTTGCAATAAATGAGCAGAGTGGACAGCCACTCTATCTATCACCGCATCCAGATCGGAGTGAATTTCCTCATATCCCGCGCCCGCTCTGAGATTGGCCACACCTCGCATGATGGTTGACCACGAAGCGCGAAACGCATGCAAGTTATTCTGTTCTAGTAGCGTCGACGCGAGTTGCAGGGCTACGATTGGGCTGTGGAACTTCAGGGTCCTACCTATTTGGGTTATCAAGAAATTATCAGGAAGCGACTTTTGCAATTCGTTGCCGAGCAATTTCTGGACGTCTAGATTTTCGACAGTCATTTTCAGCGACTCATAATCCCCTTCTGGGTTATCAGAGTAAGGATCATAATGTAGGTCGATATGTCTCAAGATTCCGGCGTTGGTATCGTCGCCACCAAGCTGAGTAGTAACGTATTCGTCATAATGCTTAGCCGTCATCATTATAGTTTTCGATTTATTTAGCGTGATCCCATAGTCCGCGAGAGCGTGTGATAGAAATGCTAGCCCTGCGTAAGCGGCGGAATTCGAATCTGCAATGAGCACATAGTCGTCTACATACCTGTACCAACGTAAGCCGTCATGTGTCATTCGATGGTCGACAGAGTTCAAAAACAGCTCCGCCAGAATCCGCGAGCACTGTCCCCCGACAGGTAGTCCGAAGGAACGTCCTGCTGAAAACTTTGATAACAGTGCGGTGATTTGGTTACCTACCCTGCCATCCGGGAACAGGTCATCGATGAGGTTTTCTAAGTAATGATGCGAGATGTGTTCGTAAAAGCTTGAAATGTCGGTTTGGACGACTACTGCCCCCTTGGGAGCGACCGCTGCCTCTTTCGACGTAGTCTCTCTAAACACTCTCCAGGATGAACCCCGGTCGAATAGCTCAGATCCGCCTTCCGACTGGAACCTGTATGAGAAGGTTCGCTGATCACGTCTTGGCTCTAACTGATCGGCGATAGCTACGCCGAGTCCGTTGAAATAAATGCTCCAAAACGGGTGAAGCTTTGTAGTCACCCTGAATCCTGATGCACCGGTTGCGACCAAAAGGCGCTCGCTGAATACAGTTAATGCTGCAATTTTGTGTTTGCTGTTGGACACACTATCTTTACGCAGCTCCTCCGAAAAACAGAAAGCGACCTCTGCTAGCTCATTTTGCTTAGCTGAAACAAAATTCGTGTCGACATCGAAAGGCAGTGTGTCGTTGTCTCCGTGCGCTCCGATATCAGCTGCCGCACGCAGAAAATGCTCCAGTGTTATTTCAGACATGTCCTTTCCCCGCCCGACGACCTCTGTTAGCCGGGCTCAGTGCACCGACAACCCCTCACCAGCGATCATCTCAGCACGCCCGGTGCATGTCGATAGACGCTTCGTAGCTTACGCAGGCATCTGAACTTAGCTTTGAACCTTCCGCTGATCGCGTGAACCGGATCACCGTCTTGCGCAGACAAGCCGCTTGCAGCGGGTCGCACCTGACGCCGCAGGTCCAGGTCTTCGTTTATCGGTGCGTGAATAATTCCCAAAACTCTAGCTGTCATGCGCGACGGGTCGCTTTGGGTCGGGCCAACGACGGTCTAGCATCGCCTCGCTGTGGATGGTCAGACTTCCGTTTGCTCCGCCATTTCGAGTACTTCATCGGCGTCGATTCTCAGGGATCTGACGGTGTTTTCAAGCTTCGTATGACCAAGCAAGAGCTGGACAGCTCTCAGATTCTTTGTACTGAGGACGGGAACGTAAGCTCACAAAGGCAATACAGCGGCTGCTTGATCGTCCCAGGTCGTCGAGGGTGGTAAGTCGGAAAGTGCCAGTAATCCAGAGGGTTGAAACTTAGAGGAGGAGGGCATGGGCACGAGAGGCTGGGTGTGGTGTAGCTCGGCTTAGTAAGTTACGGCGCATTGCCCATTAATGTGTAGCGGGTAGTTGTAGGGATTTGTCGTGCTCATGACTGGTGATATTGTCGTGGAGGGACCAGTCAACCCGTCCACCACCGGATCCACGAACAACGAAAAAAATGTGGAAATTCGTTGCCGCCGGCAACGCTAAGCGATGGTTAACATTTTTAGAATAATGTGAATAGCAATGAGATATATATGCACGCAGAAAGTTAACTGACGCAAATACCATTCGTCGATTGTCGATAATGTCAATTTGACATTTTAATATGGATGGACTGCACTTTACTGACCTTAGGGTCTAAGTAAAGTGAATCTCATGAACAATAAATCTGTTATGACGTTCAGTTTTATATTTTCTCTCGTCCTAGTTAGTTCAGACGTTTCTGCTTTCAATTTGGGCGAAACTTGGGGAAAGATAGTTGATTCTAGCGCAGATGTGCTGACATTGGGTGAGCATGGAAGAAAAAGAGACCAAGAGCGGGCAGAGCAAGCACGTCAGGCATCTGAACAAGCAAGAGCGAAAGAGGAAGAAAGGCTTAAGTTGCAGGTGGAGATGGTAACTGCTGATGTAAAGTTGTTGAGGGATGTATCTAAAACCTTTTATAGTAATTACACGGCTGTAGACGAAATTATAAAATTGCAACAGGGGGTCGTGAGCATTTCTAAAGACGAATTAGGAAAAAGAGAAGCTGCCATTGTAGTGATCGAAAAAGTCAGGAACTGGTTAAGGGAAGATGACCAGTCACTAATCAACACAGTGGTTGCGATCGGTTCATTAAGCTTTATAAACTCTGAAAATGTCGAAAGTGCTTTAAGCACAGAAAATCCCGAAAAAGCAATAACAGCCCTTAGTAAAATTGAAAATGATCAGAAGCATGCAGCAGACGCAATCAAGAATCAGCTTGAAGTAATCAGGCAAACAAATTTATCCGAGTCAGAATATCTCAAGTCGTCACTAGAAAAACTTAGAACAAATAATTTAAAAGAAATCATTAATATTTCTAGCAA
>NZ_JAPJIV010000034.1 GCF_026241895.1 Pseudomonas sp. RIT-562
TGCAGCCGTTGCCGAACTCGCGGCACGCTCTTTGAGATTTGTGTCGATGGTCAATAAAAACCTGCAGGACCCGCCACAATGGCCAGAGGCTGCGCAAACCCTGATGGCTCTGATGCAGGCCCAAGGCGAGGTCGCACGCTTAAGCGAACGTGAACAGCTGCTGAGCTCGCTTCTGGTGAGCGTTAATGCGGTGCTATGGGCCTTCAACTGGGAAACCCGCCAGGTGCTCTATGTCAGCCCAGCTTACGAGCGGATTTTCGGCCGCTCCACCGACCTGTTGCTCGTCGACTACAAGCAGTGGCGTGACAGCGTCTACCCGGACGACCTGGAAGAAGCCGAGCGTAGCCTGGCCGCCGTACTGGAAAAAGGCTCAGTCGAAGACCGCGAGTATCGGATCATTACCGCCGACGGCCAGGTACGCTGGCTGAGTGACAAGTGCTTCATCAACCGTCAGGCCGAGCCTGGGCAGCCACTGATCATCGTTGGCATTGCCGAAGACATCACCGACAAGAAGCACTTGGAAACCGAACTGCAACGCCTGGCGACCACCGACGAACTGACCGAGAGCAGCAATCGCCGGCACTTTTTCGAATGCGCCAACCACGAGTTCGAACGGGCTCGAACCCAGGGCACCCCACTGTCGTTCCTGATGCTGGACATCGATGACTTCAAGGCGGTCAACGACACCTATGGCCATCTTGAAGGTGACAACGTACTGCAACGCATTGCTGAATGCGGGCGCGCGGCATTGCGTCGGGGTGACGTGTTCGGGCGCATTGGCGGGGAAGAGTTTGCGGCGGTGTTTCCCGGCTGCGAGCCTGGGGTGGCCATGCAGGTGGCCGAGCGGCTGCAACGGGAGATCCAGCGGCTGAGTTTCAGCCATGACGACCGCACTTTCGGCATCACCATCAGCCAGGGCCTGACCAGCCTTTTGCCTGAAGATGAGAGCATCGACAGCCTGTTTTCCAGGGCGGATGCAGCGATGTACGAAGCCAAGCGCCAGGGCAAGAACCGCATAATTCCCGGCTGATCAATACGGCACTGCCCCCCTGTAGGAGCTGCCGAGAGAAACAAGGCTGCGATCTTTTGATTTGATTCGGGGCTAGCCGGAGATAAAAGCAAAATCAAAAAATCGCAGCCTTCGGCAGCTCCTACGCGAAAAACGCGCAGCTATTTTTTGCGCAACCGCATCAACTCCGGCAAACCAATCTTGAGCAATCGCGCCGTCCGACTCCTGGCCAGCGCTTCCAGCCCTTCATGCTCACTCAAGCGCGCCATTTGGGCGGCCATGTGCATCACCAGCGCCTCGCGGGAGTAAACCCCGCCACCGAGTTGATACACGGCGGCGATCAGCTCTCGCAGTTCCAGCGGCAGCCGCCAACGGGTACGCAGCGCCGAACCGTAGGCAGCACCGAACCCGGCCAGCGCTTCACCGACCTCCTCCTGTTCATCCAACACTCCGCCGGCCTGCTTCCACTCCTGCAAACACCGCAGCAGGGCCAGGTCACCCAGCCGATGCAGCATGCCCGCGCAATAGCAGCGCTCCTGGTCCAGGTCGAGAAGACGCGCCAGGGTCCGTGCGTATTCGGCGGTATGTAGCGACAGGTCCCAGTAACGCTCGGCGTAGTCCGCCAGATACGGATCGCTGAGCCGCGCACTGCGCTTTAGGGTGAGCCCCAGGATCAGGTTCATGCTCTGCCCGGTGCCCAGGCGATGCAGGGCCTGGGACAGGGTTTGCACGGCAGCCCCATGGTGACGGGCGGCGCTGTTGGCGGCCGCAATCAGCACTGCGGTGACTTGCGGGTCGGTGCGGACTTCATCATGCAGTACCGTCAGGTCTAGGCCGTCGGGATTGAGACTGCGGCGCACCGCCAACTGCACATCGGTCATCAACGGCGCACCATCGGCCTGCTCGCGCCGACGCTCCAGATACACCGCCAAGGTCATTCCAGGCGCCAGGGACGGCACCTCGCAAAATACTTCTTCACCGGAATTCAACAGCAACGCCTGCAAGCGTCGCGTCAGGCTTTCCATGTTCAGCGGTTTGGTCAGATAGGCCGCAGGCGCCAATGGCAGGGCCTCGCGCACGCTGACACTGTCGTTGCGGCTGCTCATCAGAATGAACGGCAACGGCGGATTGCGTTTGCGCTGGCGAACACTGCGCAGCACGTTCAGCCCATCGACCCCGGGCAGCTCCCAGTCTGCGATCACCAGGTCGTAAGGATTCTGCGACAACAAGTGCAACGCTTCCTGACCGTCGGCGCACACGTCCAGCCGCGCATCACAGCGCACATTCAACAACACCTGCTTGAGCAGGTCGCGGGACCAGGGATCTGCTTCCGCGATCAACACTCGCGGCACCGCAGGCAAAACAACAGCAGTCATCTGAAGGCTCCGAAGGCAATGCATGCACCTTAGTCAATGCTGGCCATTCGATACAACCCGATGTGTTTCGCGCCCATGAAAAAACCCGCCGAAGCGGGTTTTTTGTCGATCAGGTCACACTCGGTGATCAGAGCTCGGAGAAGCACTCTTCGATGATCGCCAGACCTTTGTCCAGTTGCTCGTCCGGCGAAGTCAGCGGTACCAGGACGCGCAGAACGTTGCCGTAGGTGCCGCAAGACAGCAGGATCAGGCCTTTGTCGCGAGCCTTGGCCACAACTGCGGCGACCGCTGGTGCGTTAGGCTTGTGGCTGTCGCCGTCGACGAACAGCTCGACTGCGATCATTGCGCCCAGGGCACGCACTTCACCGATCACCGGGTATTTCGACTGGATGGCTTTCAGGCCAGTGACCAGACGCTCGCCGACTGCCTTGCAGCGGTCCAGCAGGTGCTCTTCTTCGAACACTTCCATCACGGCCAGGGCCGCGGCGCAAGCAATCGGGCTACCAGCGTAGGTGCCGCCCAGGCCGCCTGGAGCAATGGCGTCCATGTATTCAGCCTTGCCACACACACCGGCCAGCGGGAAGCCGCCAGCGATGGATTTGGCGAAGGTGGTCAGGTCGGCGGACACGCCCATCTGTTCCATGGCGAAGAAGGTGCCGGTCCGGCCAGCGCCAGTCTGTACTTCGTCAGCGATCAGCAGGATGCCGTGCTGGTCACACAGGGCGCGCAGGCGCTTCATGAACTCTTTAGGCGCGACGTAGAAACCGCCTTCACCCTGGACCGGCTCGATGATGATCGCAGCGATATCACGCGGCTCGGCGTCGTTCTTGAAGATGCGTTCGATGCTGGCGATCGAGTCGTCGACGCTCACACCGTGCAGTTCGTTCGGGTACAGCGCGCGGAAGATGCCGCCTGGCATCAGGCCCATGCCGGCCGAGTAAGGCACGACTTTACCGGTCAGGCCCAGGGTCATCATGGTGCGACCGTGGTAAGCGCCAGTGAACGCGATCACGCCGGCGCGGCCAGTCGCTGCACGGGCGATTTTCACGGCGTTTTCTACGGCTTCGGAACCCGTGGTGACCAGCAGGGTTTTCTTGGCGAAATCACCTGGCACCTTGGCGTTGATTTTTTCGCACAGCTCTACGTACGGTTCGTAGGCCAGTACCTGGAAGCAGGTGTGGGTCAGTTTGTTCAGCTGCTCGGTCACTGCGGCAATGATTTTCGGGTGCACGTGACCGGTGTTGAGTACCGCGATACCACCGGCGAAGTCGATGAACTCACGACCTTCAACGTCGGTAACCGTAGCGTTCTTCGCGGATTCGGCGAAGATCGGGTGAATCTGGCCAACACCGCGGGGTACAGCGGCTTCGCGGCGTTTCATCAGGGAAGCGTTAGTCTTGCTCATAAAGTCCTCATTCGCCGCTCATCGGGCGGCGTGGCTCAAGGAAAATGTGGCGGGGAGGCAACTGCGACAGCATGCGATGATCGACTGCCACAACGTTCCCGGCCACAGAGAAAATTCCGGTTGAAGCGCGCAAAGGGTCAGCGCTCTCGTGCCCTTTGCGCTTATTGCATTCCCGTCTGCCGAGCTTAGATGCCCAGGCAGAGGTATTTGATTTCCAGGTAATCTTCGATGCCGTACTTGGAGCCTTCACGGCCCAGGCCCGACGCCTTGATCCCACCAAACGGCGCGACTTCGTTGGAGATCAACCCGGTGTTGACGCCGACCATACCGTATTCCAGGGCTTCAGCCACACGGAACACACGACCCAGGTCGCGGGCATAGAAGTACGAAGCCAGACCGAACTCGGTGTCGTTCGACATCGCGATCACTTCGGCTTCGTCTTTGAAACGGAACAGTGGCGCCAATGGACCGAAAGTTTCTTCCTTGGCCACGGCTGCGTTGTTCGGCACGTTGGTCAGGATGGTCGGCTCGAAGAAGTTGCCTTCGATGCTCTTGCCACCGGACAGCACGGTTGCGCCTTTGCTGACGGCATCAGCGATGTGCTCTTGCACCTTGGCCACGGCTTTTTCATCGATCAGCGGGCCAGTGGTGGTGCCGTCTTCCAGACCGTTGCCGATCTTGAGTTTGGACACAGCCACTTTCAGCTTCTCGGCGAACGCGTCGTAGACCGAATCCTGAATGTACAGGCGGTTGGCGCAGACGCAGGTCTGGCCATTGTTGCGGTACTTGGAAATGATCGCGCCTTCTACGGCCTTATCCAGGTCCGCGTCGTCGAACACGATGAACGGCGCGTTGCCGCCCAGTTCCAGGGACACTTTCTTGATGTCCTTGGCGCATTCAGCCATCAGCTGACGACCGATTTCGGTCGAGCCAGTGAAGGACAATTTGCGCACGATCGGGTTGCTGGTCAGCTCGCTGCCGATGTCGCCGGCACTGCCGGATACCACGCTGAACACGCCAGCAGGAATGCCGGCCCGCTGGGCCAGTTCAGCCAACGCGAACGCGGAGAATGGGGTTTGCGAAGCAGGCTTGAGCACCATGGTGCAGCCGGCGGCCAGGGCCGGGCCGGCTTTACGGGTGATCATCGCAGCCGGGAAGTTCCACGGGGTAATTGCCGCGGTCACGCCGATTGGCTGCTTGATCACGATCAGGCGCTTGTCGGGCTGGTGGCCAGGAATCACGTCACCGTAGACGCGCTTGGCTTCTTCGGCGAACCACTCGATAAAGGACGCGGCATAGACGATTTCGCCCTTGGCTTCGGCCAGTGGCTTGCCCTGTTCCAGGGTCATCAGGCGAGCCAGGTCGTCCTGGTTTTCGATGATCAGTTCGAACCAGCGACGCAGCTTGTTCGCACGGTCCTTGGCGGTCAGTGCACGCCAGGCCGGCAGCGCCTTGTCAGCAGCTTCGATCGCACGGCGGGTTTCGGCAGCGCCCATTTTCGGCACAGTGCCCAGAATTTCGCCCGTTGCCGGGTTGTTGACCTTGATCGTCTGACCATTGTCCGCATCGACCCAAGCGCCATCGATAAAGGCTTGCTGGCGGAACAACTGGGTGTCTTTAAGCTGCATGTCGGCTTTCCTTAACAGCACCGCGCCAGGCGCGGAGCAAATTAGAATTGTAGAAAGGCGCCTTATAGGCTGCCGTCAGGGAAATCATTCACCGGGCTGAAGCACATAAATAGCGCACGGATTGGACTCGCGCGGTTCAGCACCCAGACAAGAGCGTTTGAAATCTCAAACGAATCCTAGGATCAAAGGGGGTAAAGGACAATAGCCTGTTCGAAAAAAAGAACGAAAACTGCTCATTTGCCCATTTTTTCGGATCAACGTGACAAACACCCGTTCGGCACCAAAAAAACACAGGCTATTCAGCAGCATGGACGCCCGCAGCGCTTATGAGTATCATGGCGCCCGCTTGCACCAGTAGCTCAGCTGGATAGAGTACTGCCCTCCGAAGGCAGGGGTCGTGGGTTCGAATCCCGCCTGGTGCACCATAGTAGAAACGAAAAAGCCTCAGGCCTTAGGGTCTGGGGCTTTTTTGTGGATGTCGTGCTCAGGACTTCGCGAGTGCATCACTTTTTTATGAGCTGACGACCTGGCTGCCGCCGCGTTACTGCTCACGCTGAAGGGCAGGCGCACCCGTGGTTACGCCTTCAGTTCGCTGGGCGTGTACGTTTTTAGCCAGTCGCGCCGAACGAGTCGATTGCTTTTGAATTCGTCGGCGCGCTCAAAGAAGGTATCGGTGAGTTCCGGTGCATCGTCTGGATCAACCCTGACGGCGTCGGTATAGGGTTTGTTCGCGTTCATTGGCTTTCCTCAAAGAGATGATGCGACGGGCCTTGCCGCGAGGCGTCCAGACTAATAGGGTTCGGTGGCGCCCCACATGAAAAAACCGCCGAAGCGGTTTTTTCATTCTGTCGTCCAGTCAAACTCGTCGTATTCATCATCCTCATCGTCCTCGAACTCTTCCTCTTCAAGCACGTCTTCCACCTCAGCCTCGTCAGCTTCCGGCTGGTTCAACAGAAAATCCTTACGGCTCTCGGTAATTGCCCGCCGTAAATCCTCGCCCTTTTCCGGGCAGTTGAGCATTTGGGCGATGCGGTCGATTTTTTTTGTCACGGCATCCTCCAATGCATCGACTATGTCCCGATAGTGCGCGCTTTCGGGCCCTGATGCCAAATTGTCGAGCGTTGTGCCGGTCAGTTTTTCTGCAGTTCCTTGAGTCGGGCGCTGAGGTTTTCGTCGGGAAAATGTTTGTGCAGGTCAGCCATTAGTTTATCGGCGGCTTGTTTGCGCCCGGTTTTTTGCAGGCGAAGCACTTCACGCAGTTGCTCATCCAGGGATTTCAACGGGGACACGGCACGCTTGCTGGCTTTGGCTTCGTCCGCCATGTCGGCACTGAAGGATTGGTCTTGCGCTGGGGCCGCCGACTCTGCCATTGGCGCCGCAGGAGCAGGTGCGGAGAGCGCGCCGACCGGGGCCTGCAGGGAACGCGCGAGCGCTGGTGGCGCTGCTTCAGCTTCCTGTTTGGCGACCGGAGCCGAGGCTTTGGAGGCTGGTGCGAAGTCGTATGCCGGCTCCTGCTCGGGGCTGCGTTGCACCAACGCCAGCATCAACGCGACGCCCACCAGGCTGGCAAACGCGACTTGCCAGCGGGGTTTTTGGCAGGCTTGCGACCAGCGCTGCCACATGCTGACTTTGGGTGCCGGGGTTTCTCGGTGAGCTGCGGCAAGGATGAAGGCATCCAGGTGTGCCGGTGGCTGGTCATTAGACTGTTCACGAAAGTGCTTCACCACTTCGTCTTCAGGTGTAGGACGGGCGTCAGTCATGTCAGTACCTCCTCGGCCAGCAGCCGACGCAGTTTTTGCTGGGCGTAACGCAAGCGGCTCTTGACGGTCTCCAGCGGTGTTTCGGTGAGGGAGGCGATCTGCGGCAGGTCGAGATCGCCGTGGGCGCGCAGCAGGAAAACTTCGCGCTGGTCGGCCGGCAAGGTTTGCAGGGCGGTCTCCAGGCGCTGGGTGTCGCGGCTCAGGCTCAGCAATTGCGCGGGATCGGCGGCGTCGTCTGGCAGGGCGTGGACCTGCTCGTCATAGCTGTCATGCAATGGGTTTCGTATTCCGTGTTTGCGCCAGTGGTCAATCAGACGGTTGCGCGCGATCTGGTACAGCCATGTACGAAAATTCGCCCGCCCTTGTGGCTGACTGGTGCTGCGAATCAGGCTAAGCCAGGTCTCCTGGTATACCTCCTCGGCCAGCTCGGCCTTGCCGCTGAGGCCGAGCAGGAATCGATACAGTCCCTGGCGGTGGCGGGCGTACAGGATCTCGAACGCCGGGCCGTCGCCTGCGTGATAGCGGGCCAGCAGCGATTCGTCGCTGCTGGTGGCTGAGCTGGGGGGCGGGGCAGACATCTCAGTGGGTCTCTCCTATCAATGCCTGATGCTCGCTGGTTTGCAGGCTTCGCGCCAGTTCGACCAACTGCACGAACTCCGCCCGCAGGCCAAACCGGTCCTCGCCCCTGGCACCACGGGCCAAAGCTTCAGTGTCTTGCAGGCTGAAACTGCCGGTGTAGCGCCCGTCCTTCAGCTGTTGGGAGAAAGCTGCCACGGCAGCAGCGAATCGCAGGTCGTCGGAGGTTTTACCCTCCAGGCTCGAAACAATCGGCCGCTCGATCAAGCGACTATTCCCACCTTCAGGTAGCTGATATCGCACACGCAGCATCGCCAACTCTCCAGAGCTCCCGGCATTAACGGCGGTGGACTGGCCATATCGCAACGGCTCCAGCCAGCCCTTCTCCCCCTTCGGAACAATTTCGTACAGTGCCGTCACCGTATGGCCTGCGCCGATTTCTCCGGCATCGACTTTGTCATTGCTGAAATCCTCACGTTTCAACGCGCGATTCTCATAGCCCAGCAGGCGATACTCGCTGACCTGCGCCGGATTGAACTCTACTTGCAGCTTCACGTTCTTCGCCACGACGGCGAGGGTCGAACCGAGCTGGTCCACCAACACTTTGCGCGCCTCGCGCAGGTTGTCGATGTAGGCGTAATTGCCATCGCCCGCGTCGGCCAGTTGCTCCATCAGGTGTTCATTGTAGTTATCCACGCCGAAACCCAAGGTCGTCAGGGACACGCCCGATTTGCGCTTGTCTGCGGCCATTTGCTTGAGACTGTCGAAGTCGCTGATGCCGACATTGAAGTCGCCGTCCGTGGCCAGCAGGATGCGGTTGATACCATTGCGGATGTACGCCTGCCGGGCCATCTGATAGGCCAGTTCGATACCCGACGCACCTGCGGTCGAACCGCCGGCCGAGAGCTGATCGATAGCCGTACGAATCTTCGCTTTATCCTTCCCGGAAGTAGGCTCCAGGACCACGCGGGACTCACCGGCGTATACCAACAGGGATACGCGATCCTGATCGCGCAGTTGATCGACCAGCAGTTTCAGGGTGCTCTTGACCAGCGGCAGGCCCTCACGGCGGTCCATTGACCCGGAGACGTCCACCAGGAACACCAGGTTCGCCGGGGGCAGTTCGGCCACCGCGCGGTCCGACGCCTTGATGCCAATGCGCAGCAGGCGCGTATGCGGGTTCCAGGGAGAAGGCGCCAACTCTGTGGTCACGCCAAATGGCGAGCCGTCTCTGGGCAAGGCGTAATCGTAGGGGAAGTAATTGACCATTTCTTCCAGGCGCACCGCACCTTCAGGCGGCAGACGGCCCTGGTTGAGCAAGCGGCGAACATTGGCGTAAGCGCCGGTGTCGACGTCGGCACTGAAGGTCGAGACGGGAGTTTCAGCCACGCTGTGGATCGGATTATCGGCCAGCGCCTGATAGTGCTCGCGCTGCTCCTCCTGATAGCCAGCGGGGGATTCGGGCATCGGCGCAAAAGTCGCCAGCGGTGCCGCACGTACAGCGCGTTTGGCCATTGAGGTATCGCCAAGGCCCAAGGCTTCGGTCTTCAACTCGGACTGCGCAGGTGCTGGAGCGGGAGTCACTACGGAAGTGGCGTCCGGCGAGGGCGAGGCACCGCAACCGGCCATCGCCAGCAGCAGGCCAGCGGCGAAACCCTGGGCGGCCGGGCGGAGGAAATGCAGAGGGAGGGACATGGGGCTGACCTCAAGGAAGATGATCCATTCATCCTCTGAGACGGGCAGCCCGATAGATTCGGGTTAACTCACGTGAAAGAAATTTTCAGCGGTGATAACGCCGCACCACACTGCTGTTCTTCAGCACATGGCCTTTGATTTTTTCCAGCAGTTGCGTACGTGTCAGGCCGGCGGGCAACGCGTCCGGCGCCAGGTCCAGGGCGTAGAGCTGGATGATGTAGTGGTGGGCACTGTCACCGACTGGCGGGCAAGGGCCGACGTAGGTCTTGGTGCCCTTGCTGTTCAAGCCACCAACGCCGTCGAGCGTCGACTTGGTGCCTGCGCCTTCGGCAACCTG
Source organism: Pseudomonas sp. RIT-562 (assembly GCF_026241895.1). Taxonomy (GTDB): domain Bacteria; phylum Pseudomonadota; class Gammaproteobacteria; order Pseudomonadales; family Pseudomonadaceae; genus Aquipseudomonas; species Aquipseudomonas mandelii_F. The sequence goes on from NZ_JAPJIV010000034.1 coordinate 9,787, forward strand.
GTGAGTGGAGGCCTTGATGCCGTAATGCAGCCAATGGTCGACGCCCTGGCCTTTTTGCCCGTCGGGGTCGTGCATGACGATCGCGTAGCTCAAGGTTCCAGCCGGGCCGGCGTTCCAGCTCAGTGCCGGGGAAACGTTGTGGCCGCCGCAGCCTTCGGCGTCACTGGCGGCCGCTGCGGTGAACAGCCGGTCATCTGACACGCCCGGGATGTTTACGGTGAAACGCTCCTGGGCCTGAGCCGGCAGTTGCACGCAAAAGGCAACTGCGAGGGCCGCCAGCCAAGGGGTCAGAGAGGTCGATCGTGTCATTCCGGAGCACCTTGTGCGGGGTGGGGCCGTCGTCGGCCTGCGAACTATAGCCGTACCGTTCGTGCTGTGGCAGAGGGATTTGGCTGAACCTCGTGATCATCCGTTCAGTCTTAAAGGAAACGCCCGTCTGGAGAGCGATCATGGCCCTGCAACGCGTCGCCCGATTCGCCGATGTGCCGGAACACCGCGGTCTGGAAGTCGAGGTGGCAGGGACGAAAATCGTCTTGCTGCGGGTCGGCGACCAATTGCGTGCCTATCAGGGCGAATGTCCGCATGCCGGAGCTCCGCTGGCGGAGGGCGCGCTGTGCAATGGGCGGCTGATTTGCCCGTGGCACAAGGCCGCGTACCGGATGGAAGATGGCGCGCTGTGCGAACCTCCTGCCCTCGATAGTCTCAAGCGCTACCCGCTGGAGATACGCGAGGACGAGGTCTGGGTAGACGATCAGCCGCTACCGGACGCCCATACTCCGCCCGCCGACGATGAGCGAACATTCGTGATAATCGGCGCGGGCGCTGCAGGTACCGCGGCCGCGGCGGCACTCAGGGAGAAAGGCTTTGGCGGCAGGATTCAACTGGTCGATCGAGAAGCTGAAGCGGGTTACGACCGAACAGTCTTGAGCAAATTTGTCCTGGCAGCCCAGATGTCGCCGCAAGAAGTCCCGCCGCTGCGCGACGAGCAATTTTATCGGGAGCAACGCATTGAACGGGTAACCGGCGAAGTGGCGCGCCTGGATGCCGATAACCAGTTCCTGGAACTCACAAACGGCCAATCCCTTGCCTACGACGCCGCACTGCTCGCGACCGGCGGCACGCCCAATCCGCTAAAAATACCCGGTGCCGATTTGCCACAGGTCTTTGTCCTGCGCTCCAGAAACCATGCGCAAGAAATCATGCAGACGGCTAAACCCGGACAAAAAGCGGTGATCATTGGCGACAGCTTCATCGCTCTTGAATGCGCAGGCGCGCTACGAGAATACGGTTTGGACGTAACGATACTGGCTCGTCATGCGGTGCCCTTCGCCAAACAGTTCGGCGAATCCGTAGGCAAAGCCATTCGTGCCCGACATGAGAGCCACGGCGTGCGCTTTCATACGCAGGGCGAAGCCGCTCGAATTGAAGGCAGTGAAAAGGTCGAAGCCGTGTTCTTGGACAATGGCCAGCGCTTGCCCGCAGACCTGGTCCTGGCAGGCATTGGGGTCACCCCGGCGACCGAGGCCTTTACAGGCCTGCCCAAGGAAAAAGATCAGTCCCTGAAAGTCGATGGCGGCATGCGCGTAAGCGAAGGTCTTTGGGCCGCCGGTGACATCGCAACCTTCCCGCTCAACGGCCTGCCACACCGCATCGAACATTGGCGCCTGGCCCAGCAACAAGCGCGCATCGCCGCCGCTAACATGCTCGGCGGCGATGAACGCTACCTCGACGTACCGTACTTCTGGACCTGGCATTTCGGCAAGAATTACGACTATCTGGGGCATGCCGAAACGTGGGACGAAGTCGAGTTCAAAGGCGACCCTTACCATCCGCCGTTTATTGGGTTGTTTGGTAAAAATGGAGTGGTTGCGGCTGCGGTGGCTTGCGATGAAGAACGCTCAATGGCGATGCTGGCGGAAAGGATGAAACAGCCATTGTCGGTGGACGAAGCGTGGCGGTTGATCAGGGATGAGCAATAAACATTGCGTTATGCCATCCCTGTAGGAGCCCGGCTTGCCGGCGATGGTGATCTTGGGGACGCCATCGCCGGCAAGCCGGGCTCCTACAGGGTGGTCGACACTCGGCACATCGCACTAGATCAGAGCTGCTTCAACCGCTCATCTTCCGCCGGCAAACGGCTCGCCAGCGGTATAGCTTTCTGATCAGCAGCGATGCGGAAAAAGTGTGGCACCACCTGACTGATTTGTCCGTCATCGTCGTTGTGGATGGTCATCGAGCCCGGCATGCGCAGGGTTTCCAGGCGGTCGCCGGTCAGGCCGAAACTTTTGCGCAGTCCTTGATCGTTCACTACCGGCGCAGGCAAGCGACGCTGGGCGTAGCTGCGGCTTTTACGTTGCTGGTATCGCGCCCAGGAAATCAGGATCAGCGCGTTGACCAGTGCCACCCACAGGTAGATTTGCAGGGTGCCCAGCGCGTCGAAAAACTCAGCGTCGAGCCGCGGTCCACTGTGGGTGCTGATCAGCGGCCAGAGCCCCGTCACCAGCAGGTACAGCAGACCGATCCAGGCCAGGACAGTGAAGAACACGTCGATCACTACCAGGAACGGACGCTGTCGGGTTCTGATGATTTTCATCGAATAACTTCCTCTTCGTCATTCAGTGGCTTGATGCCACGGTCCGGGCTAACCCAGCGCGCACGTTTCTGATGTTGTCGGAACAGCACTTTCGGGAAGCTGACCAAGGTGGTGAACAGGCTGATCAGCCAGAACACCAACGGGTACCAGACCACCCAGAACATGGTTTTCCACAGGCCCTTTTCGTAGCGGCGATCGATCAGGATGCTGATGGCGAACTGCATGAGGCAGACCACCGCGAGCAACAACCCGGTGAACGCAGGAGGCATCAGGTTATCCACCGCGATGGCGGCCGGCATATGGATGAATTTGCCCAAAGCCCAGAAGATCACCGACAGCAGGAAGGTGAACGCCCAGCCGGTAGACAGGCAGTACTCGAACAGCAGTGGCCAGAGGTAGCGATGGCGGTACTGCCAGATGCCCCGGATGTTTTTGAACAGGACTTCGGCACCACCCTGGGCCCAGCGCAGGCGCTGTTTCCACAGGCCGCCGAGGGTCTCGGGCATGAGGATCCAGCACAGCGCGCGCGGCTCGTAGAAGATGCTCCAGTGATCGAGCTGCAGCTTCCAGCTGATGTCGATGTCTTCGGTGATCATCTCCGGGCTCCAGTAGTCGACCCGGTTCAGGGCCGTCCGACGGAACGCGACGATCACGCCGGAGACCGTGAAGATGCGGCCGAACACCCGCTGCGTGCGTTTGATCAACCCGATGATCGAGGAGAACTCGCCGACCTGCACACGACCAACCAAGGTTGAGCGAGTGCGGATTCGCGGGTTGCCGGTGACGGCGCCCAGGCGGGCGTTGTCGAGCATCGGCGCCACCAGGTAGGCGGCGGTATTCGGCGCCAGCAGCGCATCACCGTCGATGCACACCAGATACTCACTGCGCGCGGCGATGGCACCCATACGCAGGGCGACCGCCTTGCCCTGGTTCTCCGCCAGATGCAGCACGCGCAAGCGTGGGTCCTGTGCGGACAGGGCGTCGAGCACGGCGCCGGTGTTGTCCTTGGAGCCATCGTTGATCGCGATGACTTCGATGTTCGGATAGTGCTGGGCGAGCGCCGCGTGGATGGTGTCGGCGACGTTCTCCCCTTCGTTGAAGCAAGGAATCAGGATCGAAATCAGCGGCTCACCGGCCAATGGCGGCGGCAGGGTGTCTTCCTGCCACGGCCAGTGGCGCTCCCAGTGCAGCCAGAAATACAGGCCACCGGCGATCCACAATGCCGACATGAACAGTGGATAGAAGAACACGAAGTCCATCAGGAATTGCCCGGTCAGCAGGAAGATCAATCCCAGGGGAATCCCGAGGACGATCGCCAGAACAAACAGGGCCAGAAGTCTATCCAGCATGTTAAGGGTTCCACTTGTTGGAGAGCGCGGGCCGCACGGTTTTCAGGTCCGGCTGGTTCTCGAGGAAATTATCGGGGTAGTAGCCGAAGCTGGTGGCGCCCTGACGCTTGAGGGTGCTCATCCAGTCCGCGAGCTGCGAGGCCTTGATGTCGGAGTCGGTTTTTTTCGTCCAGTCCTTGGCCTGCAGTTCGAACACTGTGCGATCCAGCGCTCCCGGGCGGGCCTTGACCGTGGCCACCAGTTTTTCCAGCCATGGGCCAGAATCCTTGGCGGTTTGTTTTTCCATCAGCGGCATGGCCATCGGCGCCGTCCAGTCGTAAGCGCCGAGGAAGTCATCGAGGTTCTGCGCGTACCACGTTTCGCTCTCGGGATTAAGCATCGGCTCGGCGAAGATATTGCGTGCGGTCTGTACCTGCGGCCCGCGAATCGCCTGGACCTTGGCCGTCAGTTCCTTGGTGAAATCGATCAGGTAACGGCTCTTGAAGCGGGTCCAGCGCTGCAGGGTCGCAGGGTCCGCGCGCAATGCCGCGATGGAACCTGGCAAGCCATTGGCGGCGTAGACCTTCAACGCGTCGGGGCCGGCGTCTTCGAAGTCCGAGAGCACCGCGTCATCGTGGTACAGAACGCCGTCGACCGAGGCCAGGCGTGCCACGTCTTCGTAGATTTCACCGATGATGCGCCGCACGTTCGGGTCGAAAGGCGACAAGCGTTTGTACTGGTCGGGGTCAACCGATGTGGTGCCCGTTTGCGGGTCCCAGCGAGTCACACGCGGCAGCTTCGGGTCGAGGGCAAAACTCAGCACCGGCATCCAGGCGTAGACCTTGACGTGAGCCCGGGTCCGCAGCTGCCAGGCAACTCGGTCGAAGATATCGGCAGCCACCGGCAGGTGACGGTTGGGGAAGTACAGCGAGTGCACCAGGCCATCGCCTTTGGGATCGGCAAAGGCTTGCAGGAACACCGTGTTGGCGCCCATGTCGGCCATGCGCTGGATCAGTTTGCCGAGGTTGATTTCCTGTTGGGCCGGGTCGGCATCGTAGACGTTGTCCAGGTCCACATGCACCACGCGCATCGGCGTCTGGGACTGCGCGCCGACGATAGCGTTGGCGAAGTGGATGCCATCCGGATCCGAGGCCACGAGGAAGCGCGGGCTGCTCATCAGATTGCCGAGGGTGTCGAGGCCGTCGTCCAGGGTCAGGGCCATTTCGTAGCCCTGCTCGTTGACCACTTGCAATGTCGTGCCGTCGGCGGCGCCGTAAGGCCAGACCCACACTCGCGGCTTTTTCCCGGTGACCTTGCGGATCTTTTCTGAAATCGCTGCGACGTCTGCCCGTTGCCGCGCCTGGAATTGGGCTTCGGTTTCGTAGCGCTTGGCGACTGCATCGTAGCGCCGGGTCGCCGCGGCCGGTTCCAGGTTGCCCTGGGGGTTGGCCAGCACGCCCTTGTGGTTGGCGTCCGTGTGCGCGGCGATTTCCACCAGGCCCGACTGCGAGATTTCACGCACCTGATCCCAGGTCAGGAAGTCGCTGCGCTTGCGAGGAGTGCCGGCGAAATCCACCGGTTGATCAAGCGGCGTATCGATCCAGCTGCCCACCGGCGCCAGCAGCGCGTGCCAGTTGTAGGCACGCAGCACCGGCAGTACTCGAGTGTAGAAACTCGAGTAGCCGTCATCGAAACTCAGCAGGATCGCCTTCGGCGGCAGCTCAGGACCGCCATTGCGGGCCGCCAGTATCTGGTCGACGGTTACCGGTTTGTAGTTGTTCTCGCGCAGCCACGCCAGTTGCTCGATCATGCGCTCGGTGCGCACGGCCACGACAGCCTGGTCCGGGTCGCGGTCCTCGACATCGTGGTAGGCAATGCCGAGCACGTGGTTTTTTGGCCACGGGGCTTCGTTGGCATCCACCGGACGTTGTGACGGCGGCGTGAAAGCCGGGGCTTGCTGGGCGCAAGCGCTGATGAACAGCGCTCCCAGCAAAAGGATGAAACGCGTAATCAAAGGCATTTTCAAACTCTTCTAGAAGCGGAAAGTAAGGTCGACGAGCAGGCGTAGATCGCTTTCGCGGTCGCCGTCATAAGGCCGGTTGATCACACTCAGCATGCCGCCCACCTCGACCACATCGTTCCAGCTGTATCGCTGGCCGTAGCCCAGCAGGCCCATGGCGCCAGTGCCGTGATCGCGCTGGCTGTAGGAGCCCGCACCGGCGAGGAATTGCTGGGACCAATTGGTTTCGTAGCGGTGATAAAGCACGTGATTGACGGTGACCGTCGGCATAACGCTGAAATCTGTTTTCGGGTTGAAGTACGGCACGTCTTCGGACTTGCTGTTGTGACTGGCGGCGACTTCCAGGCCCAGGTCGACCTGCATCCCCGGCTTGCTATAGACGCCTTCGCGCCCGGTGAGCAGGGTTTCGACGCGGTTGTTGCCGTCGCTGAAGTGCGATGGGCTGACGGCCAGTTTCCACTCGCGACTTTCGTCGGCGCGCCAGCGGATGAAGCCGCTGCCACCGTTGGCCGTGATGTCGCTGTTCAATGCGCGTAATGGCGTCTGCGCCGAGAAGTACTCGAGGCTGCCGCCGTATTGCCATTGATCGTTGATGTCACGGGCAATCGCCAGCCGTGCGCCCTGCTTGTCACCGAAGCCGTAGGAGTGATTGGACACTTCCACTTCCAGGGTCATGTCGCGGGTCCGGCGTTCCAGGCCGAGTCGCTGAAAGCGGTGGTGGCCGGTGCCTTCCTGAAAGTCGCCAGTGGCGTAACCGGCCCCGGCGAACAGGCGCCAGTCTTCATCGATGGGCGGGCTGTACAGCGTGCTTTCGATACCGAAATCACGACTGCCGTTGACCGCCCCGGTGTCACCGCTGTCGCCGCCATAACTTTTGCCGCCGTAGGATTCGACGCGCAATTCGGCCATGTCATGCACTTCGCGCTGACGGGCCAGGCGCTGCACTTGGCGGTTGTCGGGGTAGCGCGCGACTACGTCGTCGGTCAGGGCATCGACCTGCCGCCACTCCTGCAGATCAGTGGCCGTGTGCGCCTGGGCGACTTCCAGCCCGACCGCTCGCGGCGCCATGCTCTCGGTTTCCTTGAGCTGGTTCTCTGCGCGCCGTGGCCAACCTCGCGCCAGGTACAGATCGGCCTGGGCCAGGCGCAGGCCAATGTTGCCGGGCGCCTGTTCGACCAATGTCTGCAGGCGTTCTTCACCGTGCGGCAAATCGGCCCCGTAGGTACCGGCCTGGGCCGCCAGTTGTTGGGCGTCCATCCACTCGTCGTTCGGGTTGCCCACCGGCAGGCCGCGCAGTTCGATGCGTGGCCGCTGGCTCTTGGCTGCGTCTTCGGCCACCTTGCGCGCCTCCTCGCCCCTGTCGCTTTCGAGCAACGCATAGTAGAGCGCGGTGCTGTCTTCCAGACGGTCACCGACATCGGCATCCGGGGCGGCCAGCACCTGGCGGTACAGGTCGACGGCAATTTCCGGCTGGCGCTGATCGAGATAGGACGAAGCGACCCAGCGCATGGCGTAGGTTGGAATCTTCACGCCTTCAGAGATCAGTTTCTGGTATTCGCCGATGACCTCGGTGGTGCGCGCACGAGCCTTGAGTGCGCCCATGCGGTCGATGCGCCACCGCGTCACTTCATCGTGGGCCTTGGGGTCTGCCGACCAAGTGGCAATCAGTTTGTCGTAATCAGCCAGGGCGCGATCCGCGATCACGTAGCGCTCCTGCTCGGTACGGGTGGCCAGCTCGGCCAGGCGCACCCGCTCGGCTGCGAGGTCGCCTTCGAGACGGCGGATCGTGACCGCATCGACCACACCCGGGCGCAGGCGCGCCAGGCGCAACGCCGGTTCCGGCAGACGGGCGCGCTGCAAGGCGTTGATGTATTCGCGAATGACTTCGGGCTTGCTGCCGGCGCGATTGAACGCCTGGTCGTATTCGAAGAGTGAGTCATAACTATTGCCGGCACGGCTGTAGGCATAGCCCAGCGCCATTCGACGGGTAGCGTCGTCCGGTTTGGCCGCCACCAGCGCCTTGGCCCGGGCCACCGCCTGATCCGGCTTGCCGGAGTCGGCCTGGGTCAAGGCCAGGCCCAGCTGCAGATCGGCATTAGCCGGTTCAAGCGCCAGCGCCTTGTTGTAGACCTGGATCGCCGATTCCCATTGCTTGAGGTTGCGATAGGCCCGCGCGGTGACGGACAAGGCCTGGACCGACAGGTTGAGATTGCGCCCCTGGGTCTCGTAGACCTTGACCACTTCGGCGTCCAGGCCGGCCCAACTGGCGATCAGGATGTGGTCGCTGACCTGCCCAGGGGTGGCCATTGCCACGGGCACCTGGCGCAGCACGTTGAGCGCCGGCGCGTGGTTGCCCGCCCGGGCATCGAGTACCAGCTGGTCATAAGGGGTTTCGGCAAATGCCAACGCCGGCCACAGCAATTGGCTACACAGCGCTACACGAAATAAAGGGCGTAAACCACGATGTAAAACAGAACCATCAATACGCGGCATTCGTCAGCATCCTTACAAGGCCAGTTGGGTCGCAATGCCCGTGCCCACTCGGCATGGAAACAGTCGGCCCCGAGGGAGCCGACCGGTTGGGGCGACGCAGTTTGCACGCAAGAACAGCTGACTAAACGCAACGCAATAATTGTTCAGATTCGAGGAAGATTTGCCCTGCCCTCCTCGGTTCGACAAATCCCGGACAGCAAAACGCCCGGCATCCGAGGGCAGAGGCCGGGCGTTTGCGGGTAGCGGATGGCCTTATTCGACGGGGCCGACACCACCGATTTTGCTCATGATGAAGCCGACAAATTCCTCAACGGTCATCTTCTGGCCGTTGAATTCCACCTGGTTGTTGGCGTAATGCAGCTTGGTGACGATGTTGTTGCCATCCAGCTTTGCAAACTCACTGCCTACCGCCATACCGCCGAACATGTCTGCAGTGGCAGTCGCCTGGTCGGCAATCAGCTTGGCATCGGTTTGGCCATCGATTTGCGACTGCACGGTGAACAGGTCAACCAGCATCGGCTTGGACACCTGCACGTTGAGGTCCAGCAGGGCGATCAGCTGTTGAGTCAACTGGTCCGGCGGCAGGTCCATGGATTTCGGCTTGGTCAGGTCGAGCACCATGCTCGCCTTGCTTTCGCCGTTGGCGGTTTTCATCGAGAGGTTTTCCAGCGCGAGCTGCGGCCCGGCGGCCAGCAGTTTTTCCAGGCCGGTTTTCACCTGGGCCTCTTCGGCAGGCGTCAGCACCAGCTCAGGGGCTGGCTGACCCGCTGCCGCCGCTTCAGCCGCCGCCTTCTCGTATGGCTGCAGCTTGGTCTGGTACACCTGCATCAACGACATGGTTGCCGGAATATCCAGGTTTTTCAGGCTCATGGCCATCTGCGCGGAACCGATGGTCTTGCCGTTCAGCGTCACCTCGCCCACCTTGTAATCGGCACGGCCCGAGGCGCTGGTACCCGATTCTTCGGTTTGGTTCTTCATCTCAAACTTCTTCAGGCCCAGGACCGACTGGCCGGCGCCGAAAGTGGTCTTGTTGTCGGTCAGCTCGACGGTGTTTTCGCCGACGTAATAGCCATAAGTGCTCTTGGTCAGATTGCTGGCGAAAGTCAGGCCGCTGAGTTCCACTTTAACCGGCGTCAGGTCTTCAGCCACGGTCGTCAGGGTCAGGCTGTCCATGTAACCGTTGGCCTTGACCTTTTGCGCCTGGGCGCTGGCATCGACGTCGAGATTCAGACCGGAAAACTTCAGCTGGGACTTGTCGTCCAGGGCGACGTCCAGCGGCACCAGCTGCAGGTTACCGTTGGTGGATTTGTCATAGCCGATGTTGACCACGCCGGTGAGCGGGGACTTGTCCTTGGCCGCGGCAAACCACTTGGCGGTGAGCGGGGTTTTTTCCAGTTCGTAATGACTGGTGGCCATCACGGGCAGCCACTTCAGCGACACCAGGCGCGAGAATGGCAGCGGGCCGTGTTCGATGTGGTCGACGAACAGCAGCTCCACCGGGGCTTCACCGAACATCTCGCCTTCACCCTTGAGGCGGTAATGCGCGGTACTGCTGAATATGTTGCGTTCCAGGGACACCAGCTCCAGCGATGCGGTGCCATTGGAACCCACCAGCGCAGCTTGCAGCTCCTTGTTGGCATCGGCGATCGAGCTATTGAGCACTCCTTCAAGCTTGGTGCCGGTGTACCAGGCACCGCCTGCACTAATTGCACCGATTGCCACGACAATACCCAGAAGCACGCCTGCTGATTTATTCATGAATTACCCGATCAAGTCCGTTGTTTGAAGGTGGTCGTCTTCCCTGAACCCATGACGGGTTACGGACACGACTGCGCTGAAAGTGCGATGGAGATTAGCACCGGGCGCGCGAAGTGGCCCAATGTTTAAAGGTTAAAGAGTGTCCATGGGACTGTGCAGGCGGTTCAGAGTTTCGGCGCACAGTAAATCGCTATCGCGAGCAGGCTCACTCCTACAGGGGGGTATGCATTCCAATGTAGGAGTGAGCCTGCTCGCGATAGCGTCGGCCCGGCCGACACCGAATCAGGAATACTGCACCTCAATCTCATCCAGCTGATGATCAAAACTTTTTAGCCGTGCCGTCCAGGTGTACACCAGCACCTCGAAATCCCGATTGATCACCGCTCCGCCCGTCACTTCCGCGCGCGGGTCGCAGAAGTCTAGTTGGTAACGCTCCCGGGCCATCGCCGTGGCGACGTCGGAGAGTTCGCGAGCGTTGTTGAGCCAGTGCCGGCCCTCGTCAGAGACCTGTTTGTCCAGCGCCAGGCACTGCTTCTTCAAGGTTTCCAGGCTTTTTTCCAGCGGAGTGCCGGTCAGCTCGCCCATGACCTCCTGAAAGGTCCGGCCGGGTTGCCAGTAGCTGCCCCAGAAATACCGGTCGAACACGGTTTCAACCCGACGCAAAGCCACCTTGGTGTCCCAGATGAGCACCAGGGTCTTGCCTTGTTCGAGGTGTCTTTTCTTGATGCGAGTGCCCTGCACCGAAGCCCAGGCGACCACAACGATCGACAGCACGGCGATCAGCGCCGAGGCACTGTCGAGAAAGATCAGGGCCTTGTCGATCTGATGCGCCAGCATGATGCCGTAGAAATAGGTGGCTGACAGCAGGACCAGTGCCGCGATAGCGCACCAGAAGCCGGGAGCATAAGGGTTTTTCATTATTTTAGTCCCCATGACCAACGCGAGCCTTGATCAGTGGACTGGCGTGGCTCGTGGCGCGTCAGCCCAACAAATCAAAGCATAGCAACGGCCTCAGGGTTTGCTGGAGTTCGAACCTTGCGTTCGTCCGCTTTCCCAGCCACCGCCCAGCGCCAGGAACAAATCGATCTGGCTCATGGCAACCTGGGTATTGGCTGCGGCCAGTTGTGCCCGTACGTCGGTGTAGGTGCGGGTGGCTTGCAGGTCCGCGAGAAACGACGCCCGGCCAGCCTGGAAGAAGCGGTGGGTCTGGTCTGCAGCCTGTTGCGCCGACTGTTCCGCCTCGGCCAGGGCATCGCGCCGTTGCAGCAATGCGGAGTACTGGGCCAGGCCGGTCTGGGTTTCGCGGATCGCGTTGAGCACTACCCCGTCAAAATGCGCCAGGGCGCCCTGGGTCGTCGCTTCGGCCTCGCGAATCCGCGCTCGCGAGCCGTTGGAAGGCACGGTCCAGCTCAGCAAAGGGCCGAAACCCCAGCGATTGGTCGCCGGCTTGCCGAGATTTTCCAGGATACCGACCGTACCAACGCTCGCACCGATGCTGATGTCGGGGTATAGCTCGCCCGTGGCAATGCCGATGCCAGCCGTGGAGGCAGCAAGGCGCCGCTCGGCTTGCCGCACGTCGGGTCGGCGCTTGAGCAACGTGGCACCGTCACCCACTGGCAACAACTGGGCAATTTTTGGCAGTTCGGCGCAAGTCGCAGTCCCGGCTGGCAGCTGGTCTACCGGCTGAGCGAGCAACATCGACAGGCGAAACAAAGCCGCCTGACGCGCCGCTTCGTAGCGCGGCATCTCGGCGCGCAACGATTTGAACTGGGTTTGTGATCGGGTCACCTGGGTTTCATCGCCGCGCCCGGCGTCGCGCAAGCGCTGCACCAGCGTAGTGCCCTGCGCTTGCAGATCGAGGGAGTGCTGGGCAATTTCCTGCTCTTCGTTGGCAGCACATACCTGGGTGTAGGCGCGCACCACATCGGCGACCAGGGTGATGCGAGCCGTATCCGCCGCCGCTTGAGTGGCGTCGGCATTGGCTTTCGCCGCCTCGATACCGCGCTGCAACGTGCCGAACAAATCGAATTGATAGGAGGTGGTGATGCCAATATCGCCCACGTTGGCCACTGGCACTTTGTCCGGCAGCAGGAACGCTTCTCCGGACTCCTGCAAACGCTGGGCGCCAATTTTCACTCCGCCGCTCCAGCCGCCCGCGGCCTGCGCTTCGTCGACCTGCGCCCGCGCCCGGGAAATATTCGCTGCCGCCACGCGCAGATCGGTGTTGGTGGCCATGGCCTGCCGCACCAGCTGATCCAGGCGCGGATCCTGGTACAGCCGCCACCAATCGCCGGGCACGGGTGCGGAAACCACGTTTTTGTCGTTCACCGCCAACTCACCCTGAAAATCGTCACGGTGCACGGCGGCTTCGTCCGGCAGGTGGTAGTCCGGCCCGACCACCTGGCACGCCGACAGCAACATGCCCAGGCTGATCGCCGCAATACCCGCAGCCTTGCTCATTGCGCGGGCTCCTGTGGCTGGTCGTCGATGATCGACACGGTCGCGGTACGCCCGGCGATCATGCGAAAGTCCGCTGGCACTTCATCGAAGGCAATCCGCACCGGAATCCGCTGGGCCAACCGTACCCAGCTGAACGCCGGGTTGACGTTAGGCAGCAGGTTACTGCCGCTGCTGCGATCGCGGTCTTCGATACCGGCGACGATGCTTTCGACATGCCCGCGCAGCCGGGCGCGGTCGCCCACCACACGGATATCGACGCTCTGGCCGACGTGAATGCCGTCCAGTTTGGTTTCTTCGAAATAGCCGTCAATGTGGAACGAGTTGCTATCCACCACCGACAACACCGGACGTCCGGCGGTCACGAATTCCTGATTGCGTGGTGCGCGGTCGTTCACGTAGCCGTCCACCGGGCTGCGGATGGTCGAACGGTCCAGATTGAGCTGGGCACTGTCCACCGCCACCTGGGCTTCCATCAACGCGACTTCGGCGCGGGCAACGCGGGACTGGCTTTCCTCCAGTTGCTCACCGGGAACCAGGTTGCCCAGGCCACGGTTGCGCTTGTGCTCGCGTTGCGCCTGCGCCAGGGTTTCCTGACGATCCGCCACGGCGGCCTTGGCCTGGCGCAAGGCCAGCTTGAAGCGGTCCTGGTCGATGCTGAACAGCACCTGGCCGCGCTTGACCAATTGGTTGTCGCGCACTTCAACGGCCTGGATCAGACCGGACACGTCCGGCGCGATCTGCACGATGTCGGCACGGATGTGCCCGTCACGGGTCCATGGGGCGAACATGTAATACATCACCATGCGCCACACGACGACGACGGCAAAGGTCACGATCAGCAGGGTCAGCACCACGCGACCGAGGGTCAAAAAAGGTTTTTTCATGTCATCAGGTATCGACTGAGTGAGTCCACGGCGCCAAGCAGCAAGGCGTAGAGAGCCACGTTGAACAATGCCCGGTGCCAGACCAGACGGTAAAAGTGCAGACGCGTCAGCAGCCCGTGCACCAGCAGGAAAATCACATAGGTAATGCCCATCAGCACCAGCAGCGTGGGCAGGAAAACCCCACTGATATCCAGATCACCAATCATAAAGGCGCTCCATCGATGCCATGGGGAAGCGGTTCTTCGAGTTCGCCGCTGCCGACAAATTCAACCCCTGGCAGCAGCGCCAGGCGCAGCCCACTCAAGGCGTGCAGCAAGTGCAGGCGTGCGCCTTCATCACACTCGATGGTGAGGGCGCGGCGCGTGCGATCAAGCGTCATCTGCAGGGCAGTCGGCGCCGGCAGCCGCTCGTCTGCCTTGAGGCAGGCCTTGAAGTACCCGCCAACTTCGGCCACCACCTGATGCAGCAGCGCCTGCGGGACGCCAGTGACACGCGGGGTGTACGCCAGCAAGTCGAGCAGATTCAACGCCACGCGCACTTCGCGCAGGGCAATGCCGGTGTCCTGGCCGGTCATGGCCAGGCGCGGCAGGTGCTGCATCAGGCGATCGAGCATTTGCACGCCCAGGTGCCGATGTTCGGAAAGAGTCGCCGGTTCGGTGAGGCTGACAATGTCGCGCCAGCTGAATCGAGTCAGGCGCTTGGCCGCCAGCTCCGCGCCAAATGGCCGGGCAATCAGGGTCCAGACGAAGGCAAACAGCAGCCCCACCGGGCCGGCCAGGTTGGAGTTGGCGAAGCTCAGGAAGTCTGCGTCGTAGGCGCCTTGGATACTGATGAAGGACGAGGTGTTGACCAGGGTCAGCAACATGCCCAGGTAGAACTGCGGTTTGACCGTGAGGGTGCCGATGCAAATGAACGGGACCGCGAACGCCAGTACCAGCATCGGAAAGTCATGCAGGTTGGGCAGCACCAGAAACAGGTACAGGCTGGCGAATACCACCGACATCGCCGTCCAAAAGAAAAATCGATAAATCTGCGGCGCCGGGTCGTCCATCGAAGCAAAAAAACTGCAGGCCACGGCCGCGAGAATCACGGCGGCACCGCCGTCAGTCCAGCCGAGCAGGATCCACAGCACCGACGCCACGATGATCGCCGTGACCGTCGACGCTGCCGAATACAACATCAGCCCGCGATCCAGGAACGGCGAGAGCCGCCCCAGGCGCCAGTGCCGATACACCGCGCGCCAGCTGTCCTGGCTTTCACACTGGATGGCATGCTGCAGGCTGCGGCAGTCCTGCCACAGGTCGATCCATTCGCCGAGGCGGTAGATGGCATTGGAGAACAACAGTTGCCGGCGATCGTCCAGCGCCTCTGCACTCGGTTGCAGGGCTTCGAGCTGATTTTTCAAGGCCTGCCAGCGATTCAGGTCGGCATCCTTGTGTTCGAGCCATTGGGTGGTTGCCGCCAGCAGCGGAGCAAATTTCTCCACCAGCTCGGGAGTTCGTCGCTCCAGGGCATATAGCGCGTCGTCCAAGGCATCGATCACCGGCAGCAGGTGAATCATCCGCCCACGCAGCTCCTTGGTGTTGCGCACTGTTTGCGGCCGGGAGCCCTCGTGGGGCAATTGACCGATCATCAGTTCCAGGGTGTTGAAGGTCGCGACCATCGAGGCACGCAGCGCGCTGACTTCATCGGGCTGCACTTGGCGATTGAGAAAGCGCAGGCTGTAGGTCGAAGCGTCGGCGAACCATTTGCTCACCGAGTCGTTGAACACCGGCGCCAGCCGCCGCGGCCAGAACATCGCACCCACCACTGCCGCAACGGCGATGCCCAGGAAGATCTCCTCGGTGCGCGCCTCCGCCACATCCCATACGGCCAACGGATTATCCACCACCGGCAAGGCGATCAGCGGCAAGGTGTAGCCAGCGAGCATCAAGGCATAGCTATTGGCGGTACGCAGGTGCAGGGACAGAAACAGCAAGGTGCCGGTCCATAGCGCGATCACGACCACCAGCACATAGGGGCTCTGCACGAACATCGGTACGAAAAACACCGCTGCCATGGCCCCCAGAAAAGTCCCGACCGCACGGTACAGCGCCTTGGAACTGGTGGGGCCGACAAAGGGGCTGGAGACGATGTATACCGTGGCCATCGCCCAATACGGACGAGGCATCTGCATCAGCATGGCGATGTAAAGCGCAATCATCGAAGCGGCGAACGTGCGCACTCCGTAGAACCAGTCCCGCGCAGGGGGCATGCCGGTGAAAAATCCACTCACGAGCCGATCACCGACGGCGCATTGGCCGCTTCGAATGCGCGCAGAACCCGCAGCGTAGCTTCCAGATCACTCTGGTCGATGCCTTCGAGTACCTCATGGCGCAGGCGCACCAACTCGGCTTCAACCGCTTGCACCAACTCTCGCCCGGTTTCAGTCAGGCTCAGGCATTTGGCCCGGCGATCATGGGCATCTTCGGTACGGCGCACATAACCGGAATGGCAAAGCTGATCGAGCAAGCGCACCAGTGAAGGGCTTTCCATCCCTGCCGCCTGCGCCACAGTCACCTGACGCACGCCCTCACCCAAACGCCCGATCATCAAGAGCGGGACGGCGCAGGCTTCGGAAATTCCATAATTGACCAGCGTGGTCTGGCAGATTTTCCGCCAGTGCCTGGCGGCTACCACCATGGCACTGCTGATGTTCATCTGGAGGGCGTCGAGGTTTTTTGGCACGAGACAATGCACACACTGTTAGTTTGCTAACTATCAATATCGCATTTGCGGGGAATGCGGGTCAAGTTTTGAAACAATTTGCCGAGGCGCTGCTGACTGCGCTCGTCGGGCGAAGCGTGATCGGTACTAAAAACGTATATACTTTGTAGATACGCCACTGAGGATGCTGACATGTCCAAACAAGCTGTTTTCACGATGAAACTGGAACATGAACTCCGGGAAGAGTTCATGGCCGAGGCGGAGGCCTCTCACCGTCCAGCATCGCAAATTGTTCGTGAAATGATGCGCCAGTTCGTACAGCGTCAAAAAGAAACGCGCGAGTACGAAGCCTTCATGCAACGCAAAGTCGACATCGCCCGTGTTGACATGCGCGCTGGCGTTGGCATGAGCAATGATGAGGTAGAGGCGCAATTCGCAGCCAGGCGTGCACAGGTAGCTGACCAAGGATGAAGATAATATGGACGCCCGCAGCCGCACAGGACCGTGCAGACATCTGGGACTACCTGCACGACTTGAATCCAACAGCCGCAGTAGAAATGGACAACCGCTTTGCCGACGCCATTGTTCGCCTTCGGGACTTCCCCGAGATTGGGCCCGCCGGAATCATCTCTGGCACTCGCGAGCTGATTCCCCATCAAAACTACCGCGTGGTCTACCAGCTTGATTCGGATGCCGTCTGGATACTTGCCCTGGTGCATACCTCACGACAGTGGCCGCCTACAGAACGCTAGATACTTCCCCGCCCCTTCCGCAACAACACATTCAACTGATCAACCACCTCCGCCCAATCCGCGTCATCCAGAATTTCGTCCCGCAGGAAGTCCGCCTGAGCCTTGTTCCAGAAGAACGCATCCGCCAAGTGCAGTTCCGGCTTGAGCGGCGAGTGGGTGGCGATGAACTGGTCGATGCTGACTGGATCGTCGGCCAGCCCCAGCTGTTTGAACAGAGATGGCAGGCTATGTGTTGGAGATTCCATTGTTGGCTCCTGTGATGAACAAAAAATAATCGCGAGCAGGCTCGCTCCCACAGTTGAGCGCATTTCCCCTGTGGGAGCGAGCCTGCTCGCAAAAAGTTGTTGTTGCCGCCGCAGAATTCAATCACTCAACTCGACCACCTGCGCGTGCGGCACCATTTTCAGAAACTGCGGCACGCTCATGTGCAGCAGATTGTTGTGGTTACCCGCTTCCAGATAGATATCTTTCTGCCGGGTCAGCAGTGGGTCAATGACCATGTCCAACCCATAAGACTCACCCAGCGCCGGCACCGCCCCGCGCTCGCAATCACTGAACAGATGCGCCAGGTTGCTTTCCCGGGTGATCTGCCACTCGCCGCTGCTGCGAACCTTGCTCAAGTCCAGGTGGCGGCTGGCCGGCAACACGGCCATCAGGTAACGACCATGGTGATCATCCAGGATCACCGACTTGGCCACCCGTTCGGCTGGAATCCCGGCTACACGCGCGGTTTCCAGGCTGCTCGCCGAGTGAGGGTGGCTGACGATGTCAAATTCGCAGTTGGCCTTTTCCAGGCTGCTCTGCACGGTTCTTGCCATACGCATGATGCACCTCGGTGTCCGCATGGATGACCTGCGGACGATGGTTAGACCTGCTAGTTCCATTACAAAAGTCTAGGCCCGTCAGGGCAATCGCGCGGGAAATCCGCCCATCGGGGCCGGCGTGTAAATAGATCAAAATTCATCCAGCCGAGCCCTCGACTAGACTCAATACAGAGCCTTTGACTGACTCTCCCGGAGGGTCACGTGATCACCCGTCGTTGTGCGGCTGCATTACTCCTGGCGCTGAGCGGATCGGCATTTGCGGCCGACACGATCGTGCTGGTAGCCAACCCGATCGGCATCTGGCTGATCATCCTTGGCCTCGGTTTCCTGATCGCCGAAGCGGCCCTGCCTAACTACGGGGTCATAGGCCTTGGCGGCATCGTAATGTTCGTCATTGGTGCGGTGATCCTGACCAATACCGAGGTTCCGGTGCCGATGATGATCGGCCTCGGCGTGGTCAGTGGGTTGCTGCTGGTCTTCCTGCTGGTACACGCCCTGAAAACCCGACCGCGGCACACTGTCAGTGGTGATGCCGGGCTGGTTGGCAGCGTGACTGCGATCACCGCCTTGCAGTCCGGCAACACCTTGACCGGCTGGGTGCACCTGCAAGGAGAACAGTGGCAAGTCCATAGCGCCACGCCACTGCAACCCGGGCAGCGAGTGCGGGTGGTGGCGCGCAAGGGATTACTGCTGCAAGTCGCTGCGGCTGATGCGTCGCCGCCTGGAGAATAACCATGGGCCTGCAACTGGGTTTTGCCGCGCTCCTGCTGTTGCTGATTGCGCTGGCCGGATCGACCTTTCGCATACTGCGCGAATACGAGCGCGGAGTGGTGTTCCAGCTCGGCCGCTTCTGGCAAGTCAAGGGACCGGGCCTGATCCTGCTAATTCCTGTGGTCCAGCAGATGGTACGGGTCGATCTGCGCACAGTGGTCCTCGATGTCCCGCCCCAGGACGTGATCACCCGTGACAACGTTTCAGTCAAGGTCAACGCCGTGCTGTACTTCCGCGTCCTTGATCCGCAGAAGGCGATCATTCAGGTCGAAGACTTCCTGATGGCCACCAGCCAACTGGCGCAAACCACCTTGCGCGCCGTCCTTGGCAAACACGAACTCGACGAACTGCTGGCCGAGCGTGAGCGCCTGAATATCGACATCCAGCAAGTACTGGACGCCCAGACCGACGCCTGGGGCATCAAGGTTGCCAACGTCGAGATCAAGCACGTTGACCTCAACGAATCAATGGTCCGCGCCATCGCCAAACAAGCTGAAGCCGAACGCGAGCGCCGGGCCAAAGTCATCCACGCCGAGGGGGAACTGCAGGCATCGGAAAAACTTATGCAGGCCGCGGAGATGCTCGGCCGTCAGCCTGGGGCGATGCAGTTGCGGTATATGCAGACGTTGAGCTCGATTGCCGGGGACAAGAGTTCGACGATTGTGTTTCCCCTGCCGATTGAGTTGCTGAAGGGGATGGCGGATTTGTCGGGGAAGGGCTGAACCATATATTTCGTGTTGTTAACGCAAGCAGTGTGGGAGCGGGCTTGCTCGCGAAGGCGGTGTGTGCGGCGCTGTTTGCGGAGGATGACACCCCGCTTTCGCGAGCAAGCCCGCTCCCACAGGGATCTGTGGGGGCTGTTTAATTTGGGTGGTTCGCTTGCAAGCCCCCCAGGCCGGCTAAACAGAGTTTTGCAATGATCCTCACCAGTCGTAAGTCAGGCTCGACACCACCGTCCGACCATCGCCGTAGTAGCAATCCCACTGGCTCCGGCAACTGGCAACGTATTCCTTGTCCGTCAGGTTTTTCACGTTCAGCGCCAGCTTCACGCCCTTGAGGCGCAATGCCGAAGTGCCCAGGTCGTAGGTCAAGCTGGCGTCATACACGGTGTAGGACGGAATCTGGAATGCGCCTTCGTAGTCATCGCCGTAGTTGCCCCGGGCATAACGCGCGCCCACTCCGGCCCCCAGGCCCGACAGGGGGGTGTCACCGAGCAGGGTGTAATTGAGCCAGAGCGCGGCAGTCAGTGGCGGATTGCCGGCTGGATGGCGTCCTTTGCGGCCGTCGTTGTCCTTGGTGTACTTGATGTCGTTGCGCGATGCCGAGGCGATCACGTGGAAGGCCTCGGTCAACTCTGCCTTGGCTTCAAACTCGATGCCTTTGGAGCGTATGGCGCCACTCTGGTTGCTGAACCCTGGGTTGCCGAGGTCGGTGGTCAGGATGTTTTCCTGTTCCAGTTCATAGGCGGAGATCTGCACGAAGCTGTTCTGCCCCGGCGGTTGGTATTTCACACCTGCTTCGTACTGCTTGCCGGTGGACGGGTCGAACGCCTTGCCCTGGACGTTGGTGCCACTGAGTGGCAGGAACGATTCCGAATAGCTGACGAAAGGCGCCAGGCCGTTATCGAACAGGTAAACGATGCCGCCGCGTCCGGTGAATTTTTCATCCTTGCTGCTGGTATGAGCGCCGCTGAGTGGTTGTTTGTTGTCGGTCTCGGCCCAGTCATAACGACCGCCAAGGACAAAGACCCACTGATCGAGCTTGATCTGATCCTGGGCATATAAACCAGTCTGGGTGATGGTGTTGTCCCAGCGATAGTTGTTGCCGAAATTCAGCGGCTGGCCGTAGGTCGGCGTGAACAGGTCGATGATCGGCGGGTTGTAGTCGTACAGGCCGTCGAATTTCGAATTGAAGTGGTAGTAATCCAGGCCGACGATGGCGGTATGGCTGAATGCACCGGTGTCGAATTCGGCTTGGGCGATGTTATCCACACCGAAGACTTTGTTGTCCTGTTGCCAATCCACACCGTAGCGGGTCTGGTAACGCTGATCGTTCTGCCCGGTGATCGGATTGGTGACGAATCGGTAACCGTGCAGGGGCGCGGTGTAGTGATCATTGACCCGGGCGTAACGGGCATTCTGCTTCAGAGTCCAGACGTCGTTCAGACGGTGGGAAAACTCATAACCGAAGGCGTACTGCTCGCGGTGATAGTCGTTGACGCCGGGTTCTCCGAGGAACAGGTCGCGGTCGATCTTGCCGTTGGGGTTGTCGAACAGCGTACCTACGGCAGGAAGTCCCTGGGCCTCGGGCACGCCTTTGTCTTTCTGGTACTGGGCGAACAGCGTCAGGCTGGTGTCTTCGCTTGGACGCCAGGTGAAACTGGGCGCAATGAACTGGCGCCGCTCTTCGACGTAATCGATTTCATCGTTGCTGTCGTTGGCCAGGGCGGTCAGGCGATAGAGGAACTTGCCTTGATCATCAAGCGGGCCACCGAGGTCAATGGCCGCACTTTTATGGTCGTAGCTGCCGGCCTCGAATTTGATCTGATGCAACGGTGTCTCGGTCGGACGTTTGCTAACCAGATTGACGATACCGCCTGGCTGATTCTGTCCGTACAGCACCGACGCCGGGCCTTTGAGCACCTCGATGCGTTCCAGTGAATACGGCTCGATCTGCAGCGCCCCACCGGTACTGCCGCCGCCGTAGGGCAGGTGCAAGCCATCAAGGTACAAAGGCGTGGGCGAGAAGCCGCGCGAGGTCGGCTCATCGAATATCTTCACCCGGTCGGAGAAGCCGCCACCGGTGATGCCCGGCGTATAACGCAGGGCTTCAGTGACGCTCTGCGCGCTACGCGAATTGATCTCGGCGGCGGTGACGACGTTGATGGTTTGCGGAATTTCCACCAGCGCCGCATCGGTCTTGGTCCCGGTTGCGCTGCGCTTGGCAACGATGCCATCGACCGGGCCCCAGGCATTTTCGAGTGCCTCGGTGGCGTTCACCCGGGTAGCGCCCAATTGCAGCGGGCCGCCCTGCGCGACAGGCTGCAACGACCAGCCACCCTGGGCATAAACGGCCTGTAAATCACTGCCCGCCAACACCCGTTCAAGCCCTTGCGCCACATCGTAACGCCCCTGTAACCCGGCGCTACGTTTGCCCGAGGTGAGCTGAGCGTCCACCGACAGCAGAATCCCCGCCTCACTGGCAAAACGATTGAGCACCTGATCGAGATTACCCGCGCCGATGCTGTATTGACGAGCCTGGCTGACGTTGGAGTCTTCAGCCCAGGCCAGGTTCGGCAGCATCGGTGTGGTCGCCAGCAAGGTGGCGAACACGCCGCGACGCAATACGCCATTCAAAGGAAAAATCTTCTGTGTCGGGTGGTGTGGCATTCCGGAGCTCCCCATGAGAATGCTTCTTGATTTGCTTTCAAGAGGTATCCCGAACGGGGCAAGAAAACCGACAAGCACTTTTGCAATTAATTTTTTGGCGTCAGGCGCGACGTTTCACCGTCACCCAGTAACGGGTCACGGACTCGACCTGCACCGGCAGGGTGCGTTCGAGCGCGGCCAGTACGGAATCGGTGTTGTCGAGGGGGAAGACCCCGGTCAACAGCAGTTGCGAGACTGCCTCGTCGCAACGAATCCAGCCCGGCCGATAACGCGCCAATTCGGCCAGGAAACGCCCCAACGGTTGTCGTTCGGCCACTAGCCGGCCCTGACTCCAGCTGCTGTCATCCGGATTCGCCAGTTGTCTCTGGCCTGCACCGCCGGCGCTGAACCACAGGCTGTCACCGGCATTCATATGCACCGATGCGCCATGCCGCGGGCTGATGAGCAGTTGCCCCTCGTACAACTCGACACGTGCGCCATCGTCCATTTCTCGCACGGAGAAACGGGTGCCCAACGCCTGGACATCGCCACTGGGGGTTTCCACTATCAACGGACGCACCGGATCGTTCCCGCTGGTGAGCAGGATCTCACCGCTGAGCAGGCGGATGCGGCGCTCCTGCGGCGTGAAACGCACGTCGATTGCGCTGTTGCTGTTGAGGTCGAGTCGAGTGCCATCGCTCAAAGTCATGTGGCGAATTTCACCCGTTGCCGTGCGATGCTCGGCGAAGGCGGAACGCCAGGACACCTGGCTCTGCAGCAGATAACCACTGCCACCGGCGACCAGCAACAGGCCGAGCATTTTCAACGCTGCGCGCCGCTGCGGGTCGGGACTGTCACGCAGCACCGCCCGCGCGCACCCTGCTGGCACCGCACCGAAGGTTTCCTGTAGCTGCTGTAATCGTTGCCAGGCGCGCCGATGCTCAGGGTGAGCGCGCTGCCAGGCAGTGAATGCCTGACGCTGCTCAGCATTCATTTCACCGCCCCAATGCAGCATCAACCATTCACTGGCCTGCTCGACGATCGTGCTATCGATCGGTGCATCAGGCGCCCGGCTCATGATTCGTAAACCAGCTGGTAGCAGGCCAGGATCGCCCGGGTCATGTACTTCTGCACCGAACTCACCGTGACCCCGAGCCGCTCGGCAATCTGCGCGTAGCTCAGCCCCTCGAATTGCGACAGCAGGAATGCCTGGCGCACGTTATCCGGCATGCGGTCGAGCATCGCGTCAATCTGGGTGAGGGTTTCGAGAATCATGGCGCGGGTTTCGAGCGAAGGGGATTCCGGCTCCGGCAGATGCGCGATGCTTTCCAGATAGGCGCGCTCTATCCGCAGCCGCCGCCACTGGTCGATCACCAGGTTACGGGCAATCTGCGTCAGATAACTGCGGCTCTCCAGCGGGCCGGGCAAACGCCCGGACACCAGCAGGCGCAAAAACGTATCCTGCGCCACATCCGCCGCATGCTCACGATCACCCAGGCGCTTACGCAGCCAGCCTTGCAACCAGCCATGGTTATCGCGGTAAAGACGATGGAGAGAGTCGTTGCCGTCAGTTGCTGCGTCCATGGGTGGTCTACGCGTGTGATTGATAGCAATTATCATTACACTTTACGCAGCAACTGGCAAAAGAGTGTTGATTAACGGCTGACTGTGGCTGCCTCAAGCGGATACACCGATTCCCACCCCCCACCCAATGCCTTGTACAAACCCACCATCGCCAACGACACCCCGGTCGAACTCTCCACCCATTGCTCCTGAGTTGCCAGCAACTCGCCCTGGACGGTGAGCACGTTGACGAAATCGACGACGCCTTCGACGTACTGACGTTGTGCGGTGGTCAGCGCGATCTGGTTCTGGCGCACGGCTTCGGCCAGGCTGTCGCGACGGCGTTGGCTGGTGTTGTAGGCGCTCAGCTGATCATCGATCTCGTGCCAGGCGCGCAGGACTGTCTGCTGGTACGCCACGGCCGCTTCCTGTTGCTGAGCTTCGCGCAGGTTAAGCACGCCGCGCAGGCGGCCACCGTCGAATAGCGGCAGGCTAAACTGCGGGCCAATGCCGAATGCGCGAGAACCCCAGCTACCGAAATCACTCAATTGCATCGCTTGCGAGCCGATGTTCCCCGACAGGGTAATGCGGGGGTAAAAATCGCCCTTGGCCACGCCGATGTTCGCGGTAGCAGCGTGCAGGCGTGCTTCGGCCTGACGAATGTCCGGACGTCGCTCGGCCAGTTGCGAGGGCAAGCCGATCGCGATCTGGCTTGGGGATTGCGGCACGGGCGCATCGGCGGACAACTGCGCCGATAGCGCATGTGGCGGTTCACCCATTAACAGGCTCAGCGCGTTGATCAGCTGCGACTGGCGTTGCTCCAGCGCTGGCAGGCGCGACTCGATAGCGGCAACTTGCGCAGCTGCCTCGGCGACATCCAGGTCCGTGGCGACGCCGTCAGCCAGGCGCAGTTGTGAAAGCTTGAGGCTGTGCCGGGCGACTTCGAGGTTCTGTTCGGTGACGGCTCGGGTGCCTTGCACTCCGCGCAACTGGATGTAGTCCCGGGCGGTTTCCGCGAGGACCGACAGCAGCACTCCACGACGATCATTTTCCGCGACTTCGAGGGTGGCATCGGCAGCTTCGGTCTCGCGTCGCACCCGGCCCCAGAAGTCCAGCTCCCAGGACGCCGAGAAGCCCCCATCCCACAAGTTGAAGGCCGAGTCGCCGTTATTGCCAGAGGGATCGTTCAGCCCCTTACCACTGTTGCGTTTACGTGCATAGCTGCCGGTGGCAGCGGAGTTGGGGTAACGGTCGGCGGTGATGACCTGGCGGGCGGCGCGGCTTTGCTGCAGGCGACTGCTGGCAAGCTTGAGGTCCAGGTTATCGGTCAGGGCGCGCTGGGTGAGTGCTGACAGCTTGGGGTCGTTGAAAACTTGCCACCAGCGCTCGTCCATGTTTTCGGCGACTGCCTGGCTGGCGGCTGCCTTGGTGGGTTGCGCCCAGTCGGCAATTTGCTGTGACTGCGGTTTCTGAAAATCAGGCCCGACTGTGCAGGCTGACAGGCCCATTACCAGTAAGGCACAGAGAGTGAGTTGTGGCATGCGCCCTCTTCGCGGGCAAGCCCGCTCACACAGGGGACCTGAGTCGTTCCCCCGAGCTGTGCTTGGACACAGATCAACTGTGGGAGCGGGCTTGCTCGCGAAGGTGTCGGCCCAATCAACAAACATCTTCATCGTTGTGCCACCTCATGCTTCTGCGCCGCGGCGGTGTCGATACTCGCCTCAACCGACATCCCCACCCGCAACCGCTCGGCCAACGGCTGGCCCGGATCAAGCACAATCTTCACCGGAATCCGCTGGACAACCTTGGTGAAGTTACCCGTGGCGTTGTCCGGCTTGATCGAGGCGAACGTCACCCCGGTGGCCGGTGCGATGCTTTCGACGCGTCCCGTCAGCGCCTGGCCGTCCAGACTGTCAACGCGCACCTGAACCTGCTGCCCGGGTTGCACATCGGTCAATTGAGTTTCCTGAAAGTTGGCCACTACATAAGCCTGCGCCAGCGGTACCACCGCGAGGATCTTGCTGCCTGGCGTGACGTACGCACCGACTCGCACGGCCCGCTCACCGACCATGCCATCCTGAGGCGCAACAATGCGGGTATAGGAGAGTTCGTAGCTGGCGATTTCCAGTGCCGCTTGTGCACGTTTGAGGCCACCTTCAGCCGCATCACGCTGGGCGATGAGGATGTCCACCTGCTTGCGCTCCGCAGCCAATACCGCCGTGACATTTGCCAGCTTTGCCGAAGCCTGATCGATACGGGTCCGCGCCTGTTGGGCGTTCTGTACCGTGCCGGCTCCAACGCCGGCAAGGTGGTTGTAACGGTTAAGTTCATGTTCGGCGAAAGCCCTCTCCGCCTTGGCTGATACCAAGCCCGCTTGCGCCTGGGCGATCACCGACGCCTGGCGTTCCAGAGTTGCCCGCACATTCTGCAATTGAGCCCTGGCGACCAGGGTTTCAGCGTCGGCGGCTTGTGCCGCAGCGCGCAGATCGCGGTCATCGATTAGCGCCAGCAATTGCCCTGCCTTGACCTGCTGGTTGTCTTCCACCAGCACTTCCTTGATGAACCCGGCCACGCGCGGGACTACCAGGGTGAAGTCCGCAGACACGAAAGCATCGTTGGTGGTCTGGTGCGTACGTTTGCCGAACAGCCCGGGCGCCAGCAGGTAAATCAACACGCCGAGCGCGGCCACCGCAGTGATGCCGACGGCCACTTTTTTCCTGGAGAGAGTCGTCATAAAAACCTTCTGTTTCGTGGAGCGTTCAAGTCGGGGCCCGGGGCGGATAAATCCGCGTCGGCAGCCAAAAAATCAGCAGGATCAGCGCCAGCGCGACACCGGCCATGCACAGATAAAGATCCGCTGCAGTGAGCACGACCACCTGCTGGTGCAACCGGTGAGCAAGGCCGGCGCTGTCACCGTCAGCCAGGGGCGAATTGCCGAGCCGGTCGACCAGCATGGTCGAGTGGAAGTGTTGTCTGGCCGTAGTCAGCGCCTCGATCACGCCGGTCGCGATCACCGCCGACAGGCCCTTGACGGTGTTGAACCAGGCCGAGGCGAACGGCCCTTCCATCGGGCTGATGCTGCCGGTGGACAGCATCAGCAACGGCAGAACGGACATGGGCTGGCCGAAAATCTGCAGCAGTTGCAGCACGTAGAAATCGTCGCGAATCCACTCCGACGTCAGGTGCGAACCGCCGATACAGGACAGCACCAACATGCTCAGGCCGACGCCCAGTACCCACCGGCAATCGACCCAACGCAGGTTGCACAGCGCCGCTACCAGCGGCAGCGCGATCAACTGTGGCAGTGCTGCCAGCAACGTGATCGGCGCGGTTTGTATCGGGCGATATCCCTGGACCTGCGCCAGGTAGCTCGACGGAATGATGACCACCGCCAGCAGCACGATCAGCACCCCGGCCAAGGTCATCAAGGCGAAGGCCAGGTTGCGGATGCCAAGCATCTGCATCTTGAAAAACGGCATGGGTTGCGACCATTCGTTGATCAGGAACAGCACCAGCAACAGCAACCCGCCGCCGAGCAACGTGCAGATCAGACTCGACTCGAACCAGTCCAGGCGATTGCCTTGCAGGATGCCGATCACCAGCATGCAGATCGCCGGAAACCCCAGCAGCAGGCCGCGCCAGTTGAACTGTTTGAAGCGCTCCAGGCGCAATGGGTCCTGGGGCAAGCCGTATGCCACGGCGGCCATGGCGATCAGGCACGGCGCGACGATTTGCCAGAAGGTCCATTGCCAGCCGACATACTCGGTCCACAGTCCGGCCAGCGGAGTGCCAAGGCCGGGACCGAAGGTGGCGGTCAGTGCATAACCCGCCAGGCCATACAGTTTCACGTTGGCCGGCAGAAACCGCAGGGCGACGGTCATCAGCATCGGCGGCAGCGCTCCCCCCGCCAGTCCTTGCAAGGTGCGCATCACCAGCAAGCTTTCGTAGTTCGGGGCAAACGGGCAGAGCACCCCAAGCACAGTGAACACGCTGATAGCCCAGAGCGTGAACCGGCGCAGGGAGAATGTCACCGAGCACCAGGGTGCGAAGGCCATGGCCGCCACCGAAGTGGCCGTGTAGCTGGCAACCAGCCAGGTGCCTTCGTCGTAACCAATGGCCAATGCGCCGCGGATGTCGGCGAGGGCCACCTTGGTGACCATCTCGTTCAGGCCAGACACCAGCACGGCAATCAGCACGCCGACGAGGCCGATGATGATTCGCGGACCGAATACCGGGGGCGAAGCAGCGGTCGTGGCGACAGGTGCCGGGACCGTGAGGGAAGTCATGTACAGCAGGCTCCGGGGATTTGAGTACCCGGATATCTTAGGGAGGGTCGTAGCTGACGAAAATCAACTTATTGGCAGGTTATAAGTGCGCGTGGTGCAGCAATAGACGGTTGTATTGGGTCCCTGTAGGGGTGAGCCTGCTCGCGATGGTGTGTCAGCCGGCACTCATGTACCTGATCCACCATCGCGAGCAGGCTCACTCCTACAGGGGGGTTACCCTCAGCCCGGCTGCGCAGCCAGCCAGGTCTCATCGCAACAGGACTTCAACGTCTCGCGCAGCCAGCGATGCGCCGGATCCTTGTCAAACCGTGGGTGCCAGGCCTGGGTCAGCATAATGGTCGGCAGCGGAATCGGCAGGGTGAACGAGCGCAGCTTAAGGCCCAGACGCCGGATGCTCAGCAGTGCCTCCTTGGGCACTGGCAGGATCAAATCGGAGTCCGGCAGCGCAAACATTGCCGCATGGAAACTCGGCGCAATCACTGCCACCCGTCGCTCCAGGCCCAATGCATTTAACGCGGTATCTATCGGCCCACGGGCAATGCCGCGACGGGACATGCTGATATGGGAAAACCCGGCGTATCGCTCGGCGGTGATCTCTTCATCGAACAATGGATGATCCTCACGCACCAGCCCGACGAAGTGCGTGGCGAAAAGATTCTGCACCTTCACTTCCGGCATCAGCGGGCGATTGTTGCTGACGCTCAAGTCGATCCGCCCCTCGCGCAAGGCCTCGTCATCACCGTCACCCTCGGGTACAAAGCGCAGCTCACAATGCGGGGCCTGGCGCTCCATGGTGTCGAACAGCTTGCCGCCATACACCCCGACAAAAAAGTCATTGGCGCGAATACTGAAGCGTCGGCGCAGACTCGCCAGGTCCACATCATCCGCCGAGCGAAACAGCAACGACGCCTGCTCCACTACATCCCGCACCTGTTCGCGCAACTCCAGCGCCTTGGGGGTCGGCACCAGGCCACGCCCCGCGCGCACCAGGATCGGGTCGCCAATGGCCTCGCGGATACGCGTCAACGTCCGGCTCATGGCCGCCGGGCTGAGGTTCATCCGCCGCGCAGCACCAACCACGCTGCCTTCGTCGAGCAGGGCGTCGAGGGCGACCAAGAGGTTCATGTCCGGCAGTTGCATACTGAGCACTCGTAAACGATCAGGATTGACTCAACCGCAATCCTACAGTGAAGACGCACCCTGTAGGAGCAAAGCTTGCTCGCGATGAACGATGACGCGTTGATCAGTTAAACAGCGTTACGGTAATCGCGAGCAGGCTTGCTCCCACAGGTTAAGAGAGGTGAAGGCTTACCGCACCATCCCCCACCGCTTCACCGTCACCCTTTCCAACGAATCAAACACCAGATTCTCCACCAGCAACCCAATCAGAATCACCACTGCCAACCCGGCAAACACCTTGTCGGTGTACAACTCATTGCGATTCTGAAAGATGTACCACCCCAAGCCGCCCTTGCCACTGGTCGCACCAAACACCAACTCGGCAGCGATCAACGTGCGCCAGGCAAACGCCCAGCCGATTTTTAATCCGGCGAGGATCGACGGCAGCGCTGCCGGGATGAGGATGAACAGCACGAAGCGCATGCCCTTGAGGCCATAGTTGCGCCCGGCCATGCGCAGGGTTTCCGAGACTCCGAGAAAGCCGGCGTAGGTGTTCAGCGCCAATGCCCACAGCACCGAATGCACCAGCACGAAAATCAGGCTGTTCTGCCCCAGGCCGAACCACAACAGCGCCAGTGGCAGCAGGGCTATCGCCGGCAACGGGTTGAACATCGAGGTCAGGGTGCTGAGCAGGTCGCGACCGAACTGGGTCGAGACCGCCAGGGTGGTCAAGCCGAATGCCAGGACGATACCGATCAGGTAGCCCTTGAGCAGCACCACTAACGAGATCCACACCTTGCCCAGCAATTCGCCGCTGAGCAGGCCGCCATACAAGGCGTTGGCGGTTTGCACGAAGCTGGGCAGCAACAGGTCGTTGTTCTGGATTCGCGCAATCACTTCCCACAGTACTGCGAGCAGTATCAGGATCAGGCTTTTGCGCAGCCAGCCTTGCTGCCAAAGGCGTTGCCGCAAGGGCAATTCACGCTCCACCGGCACACTTAACAGTGGCTGCAGGTCAGTTTCAAACTCTTCACGCGCAGATGATAAAAGGCTCATCGGGCACTCCTCTCAATGGCTCAATAAGCGATGCGGATATCGGAAAAATCCAGCTCGCGCTCGGCTTCCGGCGACTGACCCTCATCGAACAGCAACCGATGAATTCGTCGCGCCGACGCCTGGAATTCCAATCCGCCGAGGCTGTGCAAATCGTACTGATGGCTGTGAACTTCGGCCCGCACCCGGCCCGGATGGGGCGATAACAGCAGGATGCGATTGCCCACCACCAATGCCTCTTCGATGGAGTGAGTGACGAACAGCAAGGTGAAGCGCACCTCTTCCCACAGCAACAGCAGCTCTTCCTGCATTTTGCGTCGGGTCAGGGCATCGAGGGCGGCGAAGGGCTCGTCCATGAGCAGGATTTTTGGTTGCATGGCCAAGGCGCGGGCGATGGCGACTCGTGCTTTCATGCCACCGGACAGGGTATGCGGATAGGCATCGGCGAACGCACCCAGACCGACCTTGTCGAGGTAGTGCAGCGCTCGCTCTTCAGCCTCTTTGCGCTTGAGGGTTTGAGACGCCAGCAGTGGAAACATGACGTTCTGCTTCACGGTCTTCCAGGGCGGTAGCTGGTCGAACTCCTGGAACACCACGATGCGGTCCGGGCCCGGCGCATGCACCGTCTGCCCTTGCAGGCGGATCTCGCCTTCGCAAGGCTGAATGAACCCGGCGACGGCCTTGAGCAGGGTGGACTTGCCGCAACCTGAGGGACCAAGGAGCACGAAGCGGTCGGCCGGATCGATCTCGAAACTCACTTGGTGGGTCGCTCGAACCACGCGCTGCGGCGTGCGGTACTCGAGGCTGACTTTATCGACCGACAGCAACGCCTCGGTTGCTGCGTTAGGCTTGCTGACCGTGTGGCCTTGCAAAGGGGCATTCATCTCGATCAGCTCCCCTGCAGCGGTTTGGCATCCTGGAAGAAATAGTCCTTCCAGGAGTCCGGTTTGTTTTTGATCGCGCCGACGCGGTAGAGGAACTCGGCGAGTGGATAGGTATTTTTCGGCGTGACGCTGAATTCGTACTGCGGGTTATCGATGATTTTCAGCAAAGCGGCCCGGTCGATTTTTGCCTTGGTCACGCGGATGTAGGTATCAGCCGCTGCCCCTTTGTCGTTCTGGGCAAACTGCGCCGCTTCGGTCAACGCGTCGACAAAGGCCTTGTAGGTCTTGGGGTTCTCGTCGCGGAATTTCTCGGTGGCGAATAGCACGGTCGGCGAGTTCGGGCCCAGCAGGTCGTAGGTATTGAGCACCACGTGCACGTTGGGATTTTCCAGGGCCTGATCCTGGAACGGCGGATTGGAGAAATGCCCGCTCAGCTCCGTACCACCGGCGATCAGCGCGGCCGTGGCGTCTGGATGGGGCAGCGCAATGGTGTACTTGTCGAGGCGATTGAATTCCTTGTCTCCCCATTGCTTGGCCGCCGCGTATTGCAGAAAACGCGACTGCACCGACACGCCCACCGCCGGCACCGCTATGCGGTCCTTTTCGGTGAAATCCGCGATGGTCTTGACCTTGGGATTGTTGCTCACCAGGTAGTACGGGAAGTTGCCCAGGGAGGCCACAGCCTTGACGTTCTGCTTGCCGTGGGTGCGATCCCAGATGGTCAGCAACGGCCCGACACCGGCCCCGGCAATGTCGATGGAGCCGGAGAGTAATGCATCGTTGACCGCCGCGCCTCCGGACAACTGAGTCCAGTCGACCTTGATATCAACACCCTGCTCCTTGCCATGTTTCTCGATCAGGCCCTGATCGCGGACCACGTTGAGCAGCAGGTAAACGATGCCGAACTGTTCAGCAATGCGGATTTCGCCCTCGGCATGGGCCGCACTCGGCGCCACCAGGCTACCGGTGATCAAACTGAAACCCAGGCCAATGGCGGCGGCCAGGGGTGCAAATGGAAGACGTCTGGACATGGTGTTTCTCCGGCAAATCAGAAAGGCGCGTCGCCCTGGATGGTGGTGCGATACAGCTTGCGGCGCAGATGACTTGGGCATCCGGCGGCAAGGTGGATCAGCGAGCGGTTGTCCCAGAAGACCAGGTCGTGGGAGTGCCATTGATGGCGATAGATGTTCTGCTCAAGCACGCTGTGGGCGTACAGCTCGGCCAGCAGCTGCTTGCTCTCGTCTTCCGGCAGGCCGACGATGCGCGTGGTGAAGCCTTCACTGACGAACAATGCCTTGCGCCCGTTTTCCGGATGAGTGCGGACGATCGGATGCACAACTTCGGCAACCTGGGCGAGCTGCTCCGGCGTCAGGGTCGGACGCCAGTTGCCTTCGAATTTGGTCTCGCTATAGCGCGCTGTGTACGAATGCGCAGCCGAGCGCCCTTCGACGGCTTTGCGTAGCGCGTCCGGCAGGTTGTCCCAGGCTTTGTGCATATCGGCGAACAGCGTATCGCCGCCTTCGGACGGCAGCTCCTGGGCATGCAGCATCGAGCCCAGGCTTGGCAGTTCTTTATAGGAAAGGTCGGAGTGCCAGAACTTGCCAGCGTCACCGAGGCCGATGGATTGGCCGTTTTCGATGATGTTGGAAACGATGAGAATTTCCGGGTGACCGGTGAGCAGGAACTGCTTGAGGACATGAATTTGCAGCACGCCAAACCGGCGGCTGAAATCGATCTGTTGTTCGGGGGTGATGCGTTGGTCGCGGAACACCACAACGTGATGATCCAGGTGCGCCCGGTGGATTCGGCCGAAGTCCTGATCATTGATCGGGCGAGACAAGTCCAGTCCGATTATTTCTGCACCGACAGCGCCAGTGAACGGGCGAATGTCGAAGGTTTGTGGCGCGATGCTGCTGGAGGCGGATACGGCGGACATAAAAATCACTCCCACGCACGGCACGCTCAAAGGCGCGCGCGTCGATCAAGAAACTCACGGAGGTCCCGTGTTGGTTCGTGTCGTGCGGCGCGCCGATTGGTCGGCAGGTACGCAGGGGAGTGACTTTATAGATATAAGAATCGAAATTTAAATACCGTTAGTGAATAACGATATGGCTTTATGCGTGGCGCTATTGGATACAGCTATCGCGAGCAGGCTCGCTCCTACAGTGGATCGCGTGAACGACATGAATCCGTGTAGGAGTGAGCCTGCTCGCGATGCGGCCACCAGCTGCGCTCGAGATCTACCGCTCGTGCAACGCCTCAGCCCGCGCCCGAATAATCGGCTTGAGCAGATAGCTCAGCACCGTCTTCTTGCCGGTGATGATATCCACCGAAGCCACCATCCCGGGAATGATCAGCAACGGCTTCTCATCCGTGCCCAGGTGGCTCTTATCAGTGCGCAACTTGATGATGTAGTAGGTGGTTTTCTTGTCTTCATCGGTGATGGTGTCCGCACCGATCTGCTCCAGCTTGGCTTTGAGACCGCCGTAGATGGTGTAGTCGTAGGCGGTGAACTTCACCGTCGCTTCCTGCCCTGGATGCAGAAACGCAATGTCCTGCGGGCGAATCTTCGCTTCCACCAGCAAGGTGTCATCCAGCGGCACGATCTCGATCAGATCGCTGCCCGGCTGGATCACGCCACCGATGGTGTTCACCAGCAGCTTGTTGACGATACCGCGTACCGGCGATGTGACCAGGGTCCGGCTGACCCGGTCTTCCAGCGCCTTGCCGGTAGCCTGGGCTTTGTTCAGGTCGGTGCGTGCTTCGTTGAGCTGAGTCAGGGCTTCGCTGCGGAATTTGCCGCGGGTCTCGTCAATCTTGCGTGCGACTTCCTTGATCGCCGACTCGGCGCGCGGGATAGCCAGGGTCATGGCATCAAGCTGGCCACGGGTTTCAACCTCGGCGCGCTTGAGCCGCAGTACTTCGACTGGCGAGACTGCGCCCTGAGCTACCAGCGGCTCGGACATGTTGATTTCCTGACGCTGCAAGGCCAGGCCGTTTCGGTACTGGGACTGTTTGGAGGTGAATTCGCGCAACTCCTGCTGGCGCTGGATCAACTGTTCCTGCAGGCCGCCGATCTCATCGTGCAATTGCTGGCGACGGCTGATGTACAGCGACTCTTCGCTGGCGGCCTGACCCGGAACGGCCTTCAGCACGTCAGCCGGAAATTTCAGCGGACGATCATCGACTTCCGCACTCAGGCGCTCCACACGAAGCAGCATCGCCAGGCGATCGGCTTCGGTTTCGCCGACGTTGGAGGCGAAGCGCGTATCGTCCAGGCGGATCAACGGCGCACCGGCCTCGACGATCTGCCCTTCCGAGACAAACAGCTCGGCAACGATACCGCCCTCGAGGTTCTGGATTTTCTGGATCTTCGACGAAGGAATCGCCTTGCCGTCGCCCTTGGTGACCTCGTCGATCACCGCGAAATTGGCCCAGATCAGGAGGAACAGGAAAAAGCCAATGATGCCCCAGATGGTCAGCCGCACCACGCGCGGAGCATCTTCGATAAGGGCCTTGTTGACCTCGGGAAGCGGCTGCCCGTGCAGTGAATCGGAGCCTTTGAAATAGCGGCGGATAGAACCTTTGATCCCGGACTTAAGCAACACTGATCTGCCCCTTTTTCAACGCTTCCATCACCACGGCTTTCGGCCCATCGGCGAGTATCTGCCCGCGGTCGATGACGATCAGGCGATCAACCAGCGACAACAGCGAAGCACGGTGCGTTACCAGCACCACGGTCTTGTTTTCAATCACCGCTGCGAGGCGTTGCTTGAGGCGTTCTTCACCGGTGTTATCCATGGCGCTGGTCGGCTCATCGAGCAACAGGATCGGCGGGTTGAGCAGCAGGGCTCGGGCCAGGGCCACGTTCTGCCGCTGGCCGCCAGACAGGTTTTGCCCCCGCT
Source organism: Pseudomonas sp. RIT-562 (assembly GCF_026241895.1). GTDB lineage: Bacteria > Pseudomonadota > Gammaproteobacteria > Pseudomonadales > Pseudomonadaceae > Aquipseudomonas > Aquipseudomonas mandelii_F. Next base: position 44,554 of record NZ_JAPJIV010000034.1, read on the forward strand.
CACCCACCTGCAACTCATACCCCTGAGGGTGAAGGCGGGCAAACTCGTGCACGCCGGCCAGTTCGGCGGCTTGCAGGACCATTTCGTCTTCCACATAACGCGCGCCGGAGACCAGGTTGTCGCGCAGTGTTCCAGATAGCAGCTGGATATCCTGGGCCACGTAGCCAATGCTGTGGCGCAGCTCACTGACGTCGATCTGACGAATGTCGACGCCGTCCACCAGCAATGCACCGTCGTCCGGTTGATACAGGCCGACGATCAGCTTGGCCAGCGAGCTCTTGCCCGAGCCGCTGCGACCGATGATGCCAATCTTCTCGCCCGGCTTGATGACCAGGTTGATGTTTTTCAGCGCCGGGTTCTGTTGGTGCGGGTAGGTGAAATTCAGCTGACGGCATTCGATGCCACCCTGCAGCACCTTGCGGCTCAGCGGACGCTCTTCGAAATTACGCTCCTGCGGCAACTCCATCATCTGATCGACCGATGTCATGGTGACCCGCGCCTGTTGATAGCGGGTCAGCAGGCCGGACAGCGAAGCCAACGGGCTGAGCGCGCGGCCACTGAGCATGTAGCAGGCGATGAGGCCGCCCATGCTCAAGTTGCCGGCGATGATCTGGTACACACCGAACACGATCATGATCACCCCGGCGAGCTGCTGGATCAGCAAGGTGATGTTCATCGCCAGGCCAGACAGCATTTTCACCCGCAACTCAAGGCGGCTGAGGGTGCCGATGGTTTGCTCCCACTGGTACTGGCGTTCGCTTTCGGCGTTGTTGACCTTCACCGCATCCAGGCCCGCGAGGGTCTCGATCAGGCTCGACTGACGCTCAGCGCCAAGGGCCATGGTGCGCTCCATGGTTGCGACCAGCGGCTTCTGCAGCGCATATCCGATCAGCAGCGCAATCGGGAAGGCCAGCACCGGGATCCACACCAGGTGTCCGCCAAGGATCGCGATGACCATGAAGATCAGGAGTGTGAACGGCAGGTCGATCAGGCTGGTGAGGGTCAGCGAAGCGAGAAAGTCGCGCAGGCTCTGAAACTCATGAATGTTCTGCGCGAAGCTGCCGACCCGCGCTGGCCGAAACTTCATGGACATGCCGACGATGCGCTCAAACAGCGTCGCCGAGATGATCAAATCGGTTTTCTTACCTGCAAGGTCCAGGCACAGGCTGCGCAGGCTCTTGAGAATCAGGTCGAACATGTAGGCACCGCAGATACCGATAGCCAGGACCCAGAGGGTCGACTCGGCCTGGTTCGGCACCACGCGGTCGTACACGTTCATCACGAACAACGGCGCGGCCATAGCGATGATGTTGATCAGGAAACTGGCGGCAATCGCATCGGCATACAGCCAGCGTGAACGCTTGAGGGTGTCGCGAAACCACGACCGCGCGCGGGGGATCAGCGTGCCGTGATTGACGTCGAATTTATGCTGAGGTTGGGCGAAGAACACTTTGCCGATGTAATCGTCGGCCAGCAGTTCACGAGCAACCAGGCTTTCGCCGCCATCGCTTTCGCTCAACAGCAGGCGGGCCTGGTCCTCGCCCTGCCACCCAAGCAGTACGGCGCTTCGACCGTCCTTGAGCAGCAGCAGCGCCGGCATTGCGATTTCCGGGATCTGCTCCAGCTTGCGCACCAGCACTCGCCCTTGCAGGCCGGCGCGAGCCGCTGCGCGCGGCAGCAACTCGACGCTAAGGCGCTGCTTCGGCAGTGGCAGGCCGGTGGTCAGCATTGCGGCGCTGGCGGGTTTCTGATGCAACGTGCAAAGGGCTAGCAGACCGTCCAGTAACGGATCGTCATGCAACGCGCGTGGATCATGGATGAGATGAACTCGACTGACTTCTGATTCCACGCTCGGCACTCTTGGCTAACAAATGAACGATTAAGGTTCTGCTCAATCCGTGCCGGGCAGTTGGACCTTGGCTTCACGTCGTTTTGCACAACGGATGCCAACGGTGCGACCACTCCCTGGCTCTTGAGCAACTTGCCCATGGTCGCCTTGATTGGGTATTGAGTAAATAACTGAATGTGTCTGACGCGCACTGAACACGGATTGTTGACGCGCGGCTGCGAGGCACGTCGCAGAAACCGCCTACAGCAAATTACTACACTGCTGAACTTCGTGCGGTACGACTCAATTTCGCCTGTGTCCACAATCGGGCAAGTCGATGTAAAACGAGCAAACCCGAGAAAAGCTCGGGATCGCATCGATGGCAAATTTGCTCTATGGATATTCGATAATTTGTTGTCCTGAATCAGTGCAAAACCTGCAGTTCCAGCGGATCTCACGCCAACGGACGACCGTTTGTCGGAAAGCTCAAAATGGGTACTGGATCACACGGTTCGGCATCGCTCGACGCACGAATATCAATGTGACATTACCCGGGCGATTGTTTAGGATGGCACCCATAAGGTCAATAGTTTGGCATATAGTTTATATCGAAAAAATATAGCCAGAATATTGACGCAAAAAAGCGTCAAAGTTGTAACTATTATTGTAGGAAAGAGCGTCCAGACTGATTAGGCAACAGTGCCGTCAGGTCCATGGAAGTCTACTGAACGTGACACCCGGAGAGTCTTCAATGAGCAGTGTTGTTGCCATCGTCAAAAGCATTGTTGGTCAAGTTTTCGTGGTGTCCCCAGAGGGCATCCGGCGCGTGCTTGTTGAAGGCGATCGCCTGTTCGTCGGCGACCAGGTAGACACCGGCCTGTCCGGCGCGGTCACGCTGGAGCTGGCCGACGGCCGCACCCTGGACCTGGGTCGCGAGACGCAATGGAGCGGCAGCGCGCCGGACTCCAGCACCGACCTGGCCGAAGCCACCGCACAAGCCGCACCATCGGTTGAAGAGCTGCAACAAGCCATCGTTGCCGGCGCCGACCCGACCAAAGACCTGGAAGCCACCGCAGCGGGCCCAACAGCCGCAAGCAATGGCGGCGCAGCGGGAGGTGGTCACAGCTTTGTAATGCTTGATGCAACCGCTGGCCGGGTCGACCCGACCGTTGGTTTTCCAACCGCTGGCTTCGGCGCTGTGCCGCTGACCACGCTGGAAACTGTTAACAACCTGAACACCAACAACACCGCTGAGGTCGATGCTCCTCTCACCTCGACGCTGAGCCTGGGCGCGACGCCCACCATCACCGAGGCCGGCGGTGTACTGGTCTACACCGCGAACCTGAGCCAAGCGCCTCTGAGCGACCTGACCATCACCCTGTCCAATGGCGCGGTCATCGTGGTTCCTGCGGGCCAGACCACTGGCACCGTCAACGTGCCACTGGCACCGAACGACACTGTTTATAACGACCCGAGCCAGATCGAAGTAACAGTCACCGGCACTACCGGTGGCGGAATCACCGTTACACCGCCGACCACCCCTGCCGTGACCCAGGTGACGGACACCGTCGACACCACAACTGTCACCCTGACCGCAGGCCCGACTGTTGTTGAAGGCGGCCAGATCACCTACACCGCGACATTGACCAACCCGGCCCAGACACCGGTTACCGTGACCTTGAGCAATGGCTCGGTCATCACCATCGGCGCTGGCCAGACCACTGGCACCGTAAATGTGCCAACGCCTGCTAATGACGTTTATGTAAACGGCAGTACCGTCAGCACTACTATTACTGGCGCTACTGGCGGTAACTTTGAAAACCTGGTGCCTTCGACTA
>NZ_JAPJIV010000035.1 GCF_026241895.1 Pseudomonas sp. RIT-562
AAAAAGCCTCGTGCAGCTATAGTTGCACGAGGCTTTTTCATGAGAGACCGCTGACAGCTGCCTAATTGTAGTAAGCGTCCAGCGAAAGTCACCTCATCACTTTGCGTCCTCTGGGTGGCTGGCACACATCCGCTTGCGCTGCATAAGGCGCAAGCGTGGGACGCTATGATCCGGTACCTGGCTGCCTGAGAAAATTGCATCTTTTCGGTGTGCCAGGACGCCTTTCCTTTTGAAGATAACTGAGGCTAATACAGGCTCGGCACATGGCTATCCTGAAGTATCCGGATAGATCCACCTCCAAACGCCGTTCCAGGAGGTGACTAACCCGGACTCTTAGAAGGCCAGTTTATGGGAAAAAATAACGTATTGAGCGTTAGCTACATTCACCTAAAAGGTTCCTGAAATTTTGCATGCCGCCCCAATCAGCAACAAAATACCGCCCAAAAAAAACCCGCCGAAGCGGGTCGTTTTTCTCATCAAAGCCAGCCCAACATCCTGTCGGCAGCATCCAAGCTCTGGTGGTCATCCGTAACCTTCCGAAGCGCTCCCTGCGCTGCGGTTGATGGCTTTAGATTGCTACTTCGCTATCACGGCGTATAGGGCAGATTTACCCGAGCGCGTGTAAGCTTTTTGCCATAGCTGGCATTCTCGAGGCGCTACTGGTATGCGAATAGGTGGTCGAGTCCAAGCAATTACCTGTGTAGCGCCAAATTGCGCAGGCAGAATCGGCCACTTCCAGATCAGCCGAGTAACATTTCCCCGCCCCCTAGCGAAGTCTTGACGATTCCCGCAATCACCCGCTCCCCAGTCTCCTGCGCAAGTTCCTGATACCAAGCTTGTGTCTGCGCCGGACTACCCCCGTGGGTCACCTCTGACCGACTACGGGCGCGCAGCATGATCTGCGCGGTGCGATCGACACGAGCGTTGTTGTAAAGGTCGAGCGCGGCTGCGACATCGGTGCCTCTTAGCTCCAGGCACTTGGCAAGTACCCAGGCATCCTCCATAGCTTGACAGCCGCCTTGGCCGAGGTCAGGCGCCATGGGGTGCGCCGCATCGCCAAGCAGAACTACCCTGCCTTTGACGAAGCTGGTGATTGGCGCTATATCGTGGATTTCTACGCGGCTGACGATAGCGGTATCCAAACGCTCAATGAGGGCTTGTACCGGAGGAGCCCAGCCTTCGAAATGGCTGTGCAGCTCTTCGCGGTAGCTGTCGCGCACATTGGCGGTTCCCGCGGGAAGTGGTACATCGAAGAAAAAGTAAAACTGGCCGTTGCCCATAGGCATCAGAGATACGCGTTTGTGATCACCGACGAACTGGGTCCACTCGGTTGCGAAAGCCAGATCGTCGCTAGCGTCCACGCGACCATTCCAGTTGACGTAGCCGCAGTAGTCACGCGCTACTTCGCAGCCGGCCACATAGTTGCGCAGCCGCGAGTGGGTGCCGTCAGCAGCCACCACAAGGTCGGCCTGGATGCGCTGGCCATCGGAGAGCGTTACTAGCACTCCGTTCTCGTGAGACTCGACGCTATCGCAGCTCACGCCTAGGGTGACGTTATCAGCGCCGCAGGCATTCAGCAGAACTTTTTGCAAGGCCGTACGGGCGATGGGGCAAGCGCGCTGCTCTACGGACTCGTATAGCGGTCCGAGGCCGAAGCGAGTTAGCAGGGTACCTGTATGGGTGCTGTAACTCATAGTATCCATAGTGCCGCTAACGCTCTTGATCTCATCCCCCAGACCAAGCTTTTCTAGGACTTTTACGCCGTTGGGCCAGACCGAGATCGCTGCGCCTGCAGGTGTCAGCTCTGCAACCCTGTCGAACAGGCGTACGCGATGCCCATGACGTTGCAGGGCGATACCGGCTGTGAGGCCACCGATGCCTGCACCGATGATGACGATATCTAAGGATCTTGAGTTAGAAACAGTAAGAGTCATTGCGAACGTACCAAAGATGGAGAGATGAAGAGATCGCTTAGGCAGGATGCCCCAGGGTATTCGCCTGTGTATGAATTGAGAGACCCTTCACCAGACTGGTTAGTGGTTCGCGCCTTAAAATGTGTGGGAGGAAGCCACGCATGCTCCCCACGGCTGTCTTGTTGTTAAACCAGTTGCGTTCTTAGCTCAGGAAAAACTGGCTCAGTCCTTGGCTACGCAGCCCTTTGCGGTAAGCGATAGAACTCATGTCCGCCGGAATGTGTACTTCCAGGGAGGGATCGAGTGGCAGACGCTCCGGTTTTTGAGCTTCGACGATCAGGCGATCCTCTTCAAATACCTGGAAGTTGAAACTATGAACGTCCTCTACAGAAATATGCTTGTCAAAATTACGCGCGATCGGGGCAAACATTCGCGTGTATTTAGCAGACACGGGGGAAGCGGCGTTCATGATGACCAGCCGACCGTCGTTCGGAAAGTGCACTGTCAGGGTAGCCGTGAACGGCAGATGTACCTCGAAATGTCTCAACCAGGTGAAGTCAGCAGGGACGTCAGCCTCTACACCGATCGGGTAGTTTGCGACCGAGCTGAGATAGCGAACTTCAAAACCATGAGGTGTTTCTTCGGGGCGATAGGCAGGTACCTCAACGTTGTTCGGATTGCCAAAAGTGTCCGTATGAACGAAGCCAAAATGAGCCACATCGAGGAAGCCTTCAAGCTGACGCCCCGCAAATGCCTTAACGTCGAAAGCCGGGCAAACAATCTGCTGAAATCCAACATCTTCCCAATGAGGCATTTTCGGTATATCGACTTGGCCGTTCTGCGGATCGAGGCACGTCCATATCAACCCATAACGCTCAACCGCAGGATACGTATAAAGCTGCATACGGCTTGGGATGGATCCATTGGGGCTTGCCGGAACTTTGTTGCACTTGCCTCCGTGACCGAAGCGCAAGCCGTGGTACGGGCAAACTACGCCTTGGCCGTCGCTTTTCCCCATACTCAGCGGAACGCCACGATGCGGGCATACGTCTCGCGCCACGACCAGCTCCTCGCCTATCCGGTAAATCACTAGCGGCTCGTCGAGAAGCATCGCTTTGATCGGCTCCTCGCCCACGGTGATCGACTCAGCAATTGGGTACCAGTGTGAGGCGAGAATGCGCCAGTCACTTTCAACAAAGGTGCAATTGAGTGGAAGAGTACGGTCTTTGATCATGGGAAGTGAGCCTCGTAAGCTGCCATCACAGTCTGAAAGTGCGCTCTAAGGCGCTTCGATATGGACTTTAAGAGCATGGCGTGATGAACTCAAACATCGATTTCTCATCATCGCGTTGCAAAAAATACAACACATGTTCCCATTCTCACGATTCACCCGATACTTTCTCGAGGTCACTCAACACCGCAGCATTCGCCGAGCGGCTGAAGTTCTGCACGTTTCTGCCTCGGCTATAGATCGGCAGATTCTCAAGGTCGAGGAAGAGCTTGGGGTACCTTTATTTGAACGTCTCCCAAGCGGTTTGAGGCTTACGTCCGCGGGCGAGCTGGTATTGGCTAATGCCCGCCAGTGGCAGAAAGATTACGCTCGCACTCGTGAGCAGATTGACGAGATGCAAGGCCTGCGCCGCGGTCATATCGACATTGGATTGATCGATGCGCTTAGCGAAGGAATGGTGGCTGAAGCCGTATCGGCGCTGATGCAGCAGTATCCGGGCCTTACATTCGGGATGAAGGTTGCAGACAGCCAGAAAGTCGCAAGAATGATCGCCTCCGCGGAGGTCGACTTTGGCTTCGTATTAGATGCTATACCGGGCGCTGAGCTATTGGTGACTGCTAGCACGGTGATCAAGATGGGAGTTGCCATGCCTACTACTCATACCTTGGCAGGTAGGAAGAGCCTACGGCTGAGCGACACGCAAGATGAAACAGTGATCTTCCCAGCAGCTCCTCTGGTCGTACAAAAGCACATACATGCGCTTCACGATCATCTGAGGCTTGATGTTCGGCAGCGCGTAGCGTGCAACGATCTGCGCATGATGCGATCGTTAATCCGCGCCGGGGTGGGTGTCGGGATTCTGTCCTGGTTGGATGTCGCAAGCGAAGTAGAAGCGCAAACCATTGCCTTCGTCCCTCTTGACGGCATCCACGTCAGCCATCCAGTTCTTTCCATTTGCGTAGCTCCGCATCGCCAACTATCTCGTGCGGCGCTTCTGGCGTTATCGGATCTACAGAAACGTATGGCCGACCTGATGCGATCTCAATAGCTGCAGCCATTAGCCAGTTACCACGGCTTTCGGGCTCGGTGCGACAGGCCTTTTTAGATATGTTCGCACACCAGAAATCACATTGTTGATTGGAGACTACGGCTCTTCACAGCCCGGCCGATAAAGAATGACCGCTTCTGGCCGAAAGCGGTAGCCTGGTACGGCAGGTTTCGGCTAGAAGCGCACTCGACAGTTAGCCGCTGATGTCTCTACGCTGATCGATCTGGTGAAAGCACACCACTAAAAGGAGCAGTCATGTTGGTAGTTGCCATTGATCGAGATAGCGTTCATGCGGGAGATGATCTGGAAAGTCATGCAACATCGATCACACTCGATCAATCAGCAACACTGCGCACCTTGATCGAAGTGATACAAGATATGGACTACCTACCTCGTATCAGTGGAGGCAAGGCCACTTGGGTTGTTTATTCATCTGGCAAACCATTAGGTGTTTTAGCCCAGCAATGGCCAGAACCTAAATTGGTCGTGCGCCCCGAGAGCATCGTGGATCAATATTTCGGAAATATCGAGCCTCGCCTACTTTTCAGATATTGGTGTCAGGCAGATCCAGATGAGGTCTTTTCAGATGCCCAGGCCGGAAATGAACTGCCATCACGATTTTAGGATGGGCAGGAGGCATTGCTTTAGATCAATGCGGTTCAGATTACTGCTGTGGGTCGATAGCTGCCTCCCGTGAACGACTGCTTTTGGCCGGTTGCTGCCTGTCGCGAAGGTTGCAATGGGTCATCAGTTGAAAAAGTCGGTTTTCGCTCTTTTGCGCAACGGTATTGCTGATGGCTTGCTGCAGGCGTTCTCGCTCATCTTCCGGGCAGCGAATGTCCAGACACAGTTCGGGATGGTACCAGGCGCTATCTGATAGGTAGTCCACCAGCTCGGGGCTTAGCTTGGGATTGTCTGGCGAGGCAAACGGATTGAGGTAATCGTGGGTGATCGTCAGATCGATTTTTTTAATCATAACGAACCTTAATCTGGTTGAGCTGTGGACTTAGATTTTAGTGTTCGAGATAAAGCTAGTCGCAATACAGCTGCTCTGGAGGCCTGGAGGCAGCTATTGGCCGAATGCTTTCGTTGATTTTGCAAAGAAGGAATGGGAGCAGTTCTGAGCCGGGCATGAGTAATGCTCCATAAGGAGGTGAGCGTAGCCGCGGAAATGCGGTGGCACATTTGGAAATTTCAAGTGGTCGGCAGGCCGCCGGGGCTTGGAACGGGGGAGTTATGGAACGCGTCCACAATAGTTATAAAACGCGTGCGGACCAGAGAGGATTTTCGCGAAAGCCAGAAACGACAAAGCCCTGAAAAATCAGGGCTTTGTCGGTACAAATATGGCGGAGGCGATGGGATTCGAACTCATGGACCTGTTACAGTCGACGGTTTTCAAGACCGTTGCCTTAAACCACTCGGCCACACCTCCGTTTGCGTTGCGGGCGCCATAATACCTGAATGAAACGCACTGTCAAACTCTCTGAGTAGCTAGTTGCAGGGCGTCTGTTATGATCTTTGCGACTGAACGTTTCAAACCAACAGGAGTGTCGCCATGCGCGAACAGGATTACGCAGTTAATAACAGCGTGCAGGCTGAGCAGCTAGAGGTTAGCCGCGTCCTGCGCAACACTTACGGCCTACTCGCTCTCACCCTCGCATTCAGCGGCGTGATGGCGTATGTCGCTCAACAGATGCGTGTTGGCTACCCGAATATCTTCGTGGTGCTGATCGGTTTCTACGGCCTTTTCTTCCTGACCAACAAACTCCGTGACTCCGCGTGGGGCCTGGTGTCGGCGTTTGCCCTGACCGGTTTTATGGGTTTCCTGCTCGGCCCGATCCTTAACCGCTACCTGGGCATGCAGGGCGGCGCGGAAGTGGTTAGCTCGGCTTTCGCCATGACCGCTCTGGTATTTGGCGGCCTGTCGGCCTATGTGCTGATCTCGCGCAAGGACATGAGTTTCCTAAGCGGTTTCATCACAGCAGGTTTCTTCGTGTTGCTGGGTGCAGTGGTTGCCAGCTTCTTCTTCCAGATCAGCGGCCTGCAGCTGGCGATTAGCGCTGGTTTTGTGCTGTTCTCCTCGGTCTGCATTCTGTTCCAGACCAGCGCCATCATTCACGGCGGCGAGCGCAACTACATCATGGCCACGATCAGCCTGTATGTATCGATCTACTTAATGTTCACGTCGATTTTAGGTATACGTGACGAGTAAGGGGGTTGGTGGGCGTTATGCCCTGAAAAACCAAGGAATGCCGCCGATTAGGCGGCATTTTTTTTGGGGCAGTTGTCAAAAAATGTAAACCTCTATTTTCCGCGTAAATTACGCCGAAAATGTAAACATTCAGTTTCTTACGCATGGATGAAACAGGTGCATTTTTCCCTCAGGCGTAAACGTATGCCGGAAGCCCCATCGACGGCTCGCTGATGCCCCGTTAGCTCGAGTTGATGCCCGGCCTGGCGGATGGAACCCATATCCGTTGGCCGATCAAGCCTGACATTCATGTTCGTAAAAGCCGAAATGAGCGTTATCCACCCTCGCTGCCATTCGATGCCTGCCTATTTCGCCATTCGCCAAATTCGGTTGACCGTTGATGTGGGAATTCCAAGCGCCTCAGAAGCTTCTTTCTGCGTCATTCCCTGAGATCGGCAACGAAGCACGGCTTCAATTTTATCGGGAGATGAGCGTGGGCCACCCTTGATGGGCTTAAGCGTGCCGTTAGCGAATTGCCCGGACAACCCGTTTACTACACCCGAGGCAACGAGGCGCTTTACTTCTTCAGACAGTCTCTCGAGAGATTCTTCGGGAGATAATTTCTTCTCAAAGCACGATGCGACCACAAGTAGCGCCAATGGATCGACATCCAATGCCGAGGAGATCGTATTCAGCATATCGAGGGTAACGCCCGTCTTTGCGTTCTCGAGATTGTATAGATGCCTAGTTTCAACCTGGCCTTGAAGATCCTCCTTCGAAAGGCCGCGGGAAGAACGCACCAATCGAAGTACTGCCGCCAGCGATTCCCTCATGACCATGGCGAATCCTCAAAAGAGAGGATAAGGCCATATTGAACAATTCCACGCCATGAAATATAATTCCGAAATGGGGATTCTTGTGAGCTTAACTGAGGGTCAAGCAACACCTCAGAAACCGCGGAATGACGGATCATTTCTTCTATACGTGCGTTAGTAATGCATGAGTCATTCACCACCATCCTGAAGGTTTTGGCTGTAAATTTCTAAAAGGCGCATTTTCACTCTTGGATATCTTCGTGAAATATTAGCCATAAATTGACAGTGTGGATGGGCCTTAAAGGGTTGAGATTTTGAAAATACACTTGCTCTCTGACGTCCATATCGAATTTCAGGAATTTTCTCCTGTCGTCTCCGATGCGGATGTTGTTGTGCTGGCCGGTGACATTGATCTTTTGGCTAGAGGAGTGGAGGGGGCGAACAGAACCTTTTGCTGCCCAGTGATCTATGTCGCAGGAAATCATGAGTTCTATAAAGGCCACATCGACAGGACTTTGGACAAAATGCGTGCTAAGGCCCTCTCGCATGTTCACGTTCTAGAAAACGAGCAAGTCGTCATCAATGGGGTGCGGTTCCTTGGTACAACCGCTTGGACTGATTTTTACTCGACCGGGGACGTCGCTTCTGCACTTAATAGCGCTCAGGCATCTATGAATGATTACAGGCAGATCAGAGCTGGAACTCAGTATCGTCGCGTGAAGCCAATCGAAACTCAGCAAAAGTCGCAATTTGCGAAAAAGTGGTTGCTGGCTAAATTATCAACTGAGTTTCAAGGACAAACAGTGGTGGTTACCCATCACGCACCTTTTCCGGAATGTACGCCTGGAATCAAGTATGAGATGGGCCATTTGGCTGCAGCTTATGTCAATGACTGGAAGGAGTTTTCAGGATGCAATATAGACATCTGGTTACATGGGCATACGCACGTCGGCTATGAGAAAACAATAGAAGGCATTCGCTGTGCGTCCAATCCAAGGGGCTACCCCTTCGAAGAGACTGGTTTTGTAAGTGATCTAATACTTACTATCTGAATCAGATGGGCGCTAAAGAGATAAATTGTCAGTCAGGAACTGTATTGTGTTCAGAACAAACGAGAGTCAGCTGCAAGGCAGATTCAAAATGCCTGATGAAAATCTCCTGTTATGGAAAAGCGTTAATATTTGTCACAACCAATATTCTTTCTTAGTAGAAGGAGTAGGATTTTTCGATGGGACTTTTGGGCCAAGCGTGCGCCTCGTCAGTGATGCGGAATCGGTTCAAGCAATGTGCAGTTCAGGAGATTCTGAATTTTTTACTGTTACCAAGGTATACCTCATCTCCCCACCCTGGATGAACCGGCAAAATGAACGTCTAATGGAACCGCTTGCCGAAATCAGACTGCAAAGTTCTGACAAGCAACCACCAATCTACGAATTCGTAACCATGGCAGGGCAGACCTATACAAGCGCTCCTCAACCTAATCCAATTTGAGATACCACTATGGTGACCTTAGATGAAATCTCTCAGCTCCTCTATGGTACCGAAGGGGAGACTTCGGGTTGGACTGGTTCCCGAGCGGATTTAATTTCCTTAGCGGGAAAGGTGTTCCCCGGCAAAGCTTTTTGTGTGGTGCGGAAGTGGATTTTGATCGACCTCATCGTTACACCGGATGAAAAAGAAAAGCTCACGAACCTCACTCTACTACCCATGACGCTATTCGCTCACGAAATAGTCCTAGACAGTAAAGGCCGCTTCCAACCAAAAATGTGGGTGCGTAGCAACTTCGGAGTGCAATTCATCTACAGCTGTATGTTTGAAACCAACAATACCGTCTACCTCCTCTGGGGCCCAGGCCAGCGAAAAGAAGCAACTGTGGGAGCTGCTTTTTCGATGTCGGCCGGGTAAGCGGTAATTTATTTTGGAGTCGTTTGGAGCATTGGTTGAATGACTGAAATCATCGAAGTCGAATTTTATAGTAAGGAGCTGAGTGACTTTCAGTTGTGTCGACTCGGGGGAGCGAGCATCGGAAAATACTCGGTTCCGATCACTGCGTTTATCAGTGACGCCTTCATCGCAAATGACACATGCCTTGGCGTTTCTTTCGATCACGTTGGGCTAGGTGATGCTTTTCGCCCGGCAGATGGCGGCCTCATTCGAACAGGGAAAATTCGGAGGGCATGGAAAGAGGGAGGTTACTGGCTTCTTGAAACTCAAAATGGCAACTACGTCCTTGGCAGTTTCCTACGAGGCTTTGGGCGGCGTAGCTTTTGCGATTTGCTTCGATCAGGTGAGCGTTGCTGAGGGATAAATTCAGCAACGTTACAATGGGTCAATTGTTAGATCACTGTAGGTTCGGAACTATCATGCGTTTAATAAACCGCCTGTAACTGGCTTTTGTATTGCTGACAACTGGCTCGCCTCCAAGAGATAAAACCCTCTGTATTCGTATGAACTACCTAATTCGGGCCGCTCCCAGGCGGGAGATGAATCTGCTGATATTCGTCTGAGACCTGCGTTTTCTGGCTCAAACGGCCATGGGGGAGCTGAAAGATGAAACTCCATATTCGCCTCAGCCATCTGATTAATCCCGCACCAGCTAGCGGAAGATGAAGCTCCTGATATTCATCTGAGGCCCGCGTTTCCTGGCTCAAACTGCGATGGAGAGCCGAGAGATGAAACGCTCGGTATTCGTCTCGGCGAGCTGATTCGGCCCGCTCCAGACAGTGGGAGATGAATCTCCTGATATTCGCCTGAGACCCTCGTTTGTTGGGTCAAACGGCCTTGGAGAGGTGAGAGATAAAACCCTCCAAATTCGTATCAGCCAGCTAGTCGGCACGCCTCTCTAGGTGGGAGATGAATCTACCGATATTCGTCCGAGCCCCCGTGTCACGTGGGGAGAGATGAAACCCTCGATATTCATCTGAGGCCCGTTGTTGCAGGCTGAAAAACAGCCACTTAGCGAGAGATAGGCTTCAGAAGCTCCGTATGTTGTCGCTGAAAACGCTGTGAGTTTCTACGTCTTCGTTGTAGGCCTTTACGGCTTCCCTGTTCTCTATTTCTCGCGCTTTATCGTATTCAGGGCCTCGGCCAGAGCCTCATTTTGGTAGCCGCTCGCGCGGAATAGCGATTGCTTTTCTTCCGGCGGCACAATGAAAATGTACAGCGCAAACATTACTTTCCAGCGGGCAAATTCTGCCTTGGGGCTCGATATGGGACATCTCAGCTTGGAGGATATCTATCCCGGCGACGTAGCCGACTACGGCCATATGCGCGTGGGTATGACCGACCTTTACGTGAAAGAAAATCACGCCATTTATGGTTTGACTACGCTTGGCGAATACCGGGAGATGACTAGTCAGCTTTTGCGCGATGATGCGGTGCAAATGATCATCAGCGACAAATTGGCCGCATTGCCCAAGGACTACGATCCATGGATCTGGCGGATCAACCGCCATCGAGCCTTACGCGCCAAGTACGGGGATAAATTCGATCCTTGGTCAGATGACTGACTGCCTTCAGACTTCCAATTCCAAACGCAAGGGCCTCAGCGCTTCTAGTAACCGCTCCGCTGGCAGTGAATAAAGCAAATGCCCCATCAGCGCCAACAACTCCTTACTGATTCGGAGCGCCATGCACTCGAGCAGATACTCAAATCGGTGAACGTATAGGGAGAGGCAGCGGACAGCAACCCAACCGACGATGTCCGGCTGATGACAAAAGCTGCTGTGGAGGCGGTGTATCGCGTTTCCGACCTGATTTTTAATTACAGCAAAGCTGAAGTTCTCTTCGTTACCCTCTGTCAAAAAAGCGAGTGCACCGAAGACCTTCCCTCGATCTCGGAGCCGGTCGCCACTCAGAAGGAGTAGGGGACACTGCGCTTGGCCAGTGTGCCGACCAATCCAGATTGCGGAATGCGTCAGGAGATGATGGAGCCAGAGCGTTACGACGCTTTTAAGCATCTATACCAGTCTGGGCGGCGGGTTACGCCGAAGGCTAACCCACTAAATAAATTTTTTACATTGTTAAAATTCTTCGGGATTGAGCCGAATTTGATTTAGTAAGCCAATCTTTCGAGAATGCCATGAGCAACCACGACCGTTTGAAATCCCGCCTCACCTTCAAGGCCACCGAAATTTTCACCTTTTCGGGATCAGACGAGCGTTATCGTGCGACGGTCAAACTCACCCCGTCTCGACTCATACGGGTAACGCTACACGACTTCAAAGCATGCTTCACCGCACGGCAAGCTTATGAGATCGCGTCTGGCCTAATCAAAGCAGTACTCAACTCGCTTGATCACAATCACCCAAAATCGGATAAGTCTAATATCCAAACGACCCATGATCATTGGGCTGTTCTCATTGAGCGCCATGAGCTGTTTGGATCAAAGAAAACACCTGATTTACTCCAAGTTGTGATGACTGGTACACGTTTCCTCATTGAAGGAGCTCTCCTGGATCCTGAGCCGATGGTGGAATTTAAGGACGGTGAAGAGCCTATCTATGACTTTCAGATCAGACTAGAAGGCCAATACGTCTTAATGTGTTTTGGGTGGGTTGGTTGGAGACTCAGCCGAAGTGAGGCTCAGTGGTTGGCGGAACAGCTATGGACTGCGGTTTTTTTGGCAACAAAGCCTAGCCGCGCAATCAGCAAATAAAATTAGGGTACCTATCACGACCAGAGCCGTGCCATCCGCTGATGGGGGCGTCATTCCCTTTGGTCTATTTTTCTCGCTCGACATTGACCGTCAATCGCCTTCGACGTTTACTGTATGCATGTACAGTTTTGGTTAAGGCATCCACCATGAGCGTCACAATCATCTGCCCGTTAGGAGGAGGGGGAGTTCAGCTCCCGTTCTACTCGTTCAAAGTCCCAGCCGGCTTCCCATCCCCTGCGGCTGATCACCTTGAACAACACATCTCCATCGACGAGCTGTTGGACATTCGAGCCCCGCATATCTATCTGGTGCGCATTGAAGGCCACAGCATGGAAGGCGCTGGGATCTTCGATGGCGATATGGCCGTAGTCGATCGCTCGATCACCGCTGAACACGGCCACATAGTGATCGCGGCAGTGAACTGCGAGCCGGTGTGCAAGCGCCTGTGCAAGCGAGGCTCCGACATCATCCTAATGTCCGAGAACGTAGGTTATCCGCCGCGCTATATCCTGGAAGGCGATGAACTAATCATCTGGGGCGTGGTGACTTTTAGTGTGCGTGCTCATGATCCAAAATCCTGAGCCCGTCTTCGCGTTGATCGATTGCAATTCTTTCTATGCGAGCTGTGAGCGAGTCTTCCGCCCCGACTTGGCCAGAACACCGATCGTGGTGCTTTCGAACAACGATGGTTGCGTGATCGCTCGCAGCGCGGACAGCAAGCCCTTCGTAAAAATGGGCGAGCCGTACTTTCAGATCAAACACAAGCTCAAGCAACACGGCATCGTGGCCTTCTCATCGAATTACGGACTTTACGGTGATATGAGCGAGCGGGTGATGAGTGTGATCGAGTCGCTAGTGCCCGCCGTCGAGGTCTATAGCATTGATGAGGCCTTTGCTGATTTAGCTGGCGTTCCAGGTGATTTGGAGGCGCTAGGACGTCGGATCCGTGCCCAGGTTTACAGGAGCACTGGTATCCCGGTAGGGGTAGGTATTGCCGGCACGAAAACACTCAGCAAGCTTGCCAATCACGCCGCCAAAAAGTGGCAAGCGCAGAGTGGTGGAGTCGTCGACCTACGTGATCAAGCCAAGCGCGACTGGGTGCTGAAAAAATGTTCGGTTTCGGATGTCTGGGGCGTCGGACGCAAGATGACGCTTCACCTCGAAGGCATGGGAATCAAGACGGCTTGGGAACTCTCCAAAACCGATCCCTGGATGTTGCGTAAAAAATTTAGCGTGGTGATCGAGAAGACGGCTCGTGAGTTGGCCGGTACACCGTGCCTTGAGCTCGATGAGCCTGACCCACCGAAGCAGGAGATCTGCTGCAGCCGCATCTTCGGCAAGCGCCTCACCGAGATTGCACCGATCAAAGAGGCCGTGGCGACCTACATGATGCGCGCCACAGAAAAACTCCGAGCCCAGCATTCACTGTGCAAAAAAATACGCGTGTCTATCCGCACCGGTATGTTCAATCCGGCGGAGGCCAAGTACGCCAACGGTGTTCTGGTGGAATTGCCCTATCCAACAGATGACGTTCGGTTGATGACAAAAGCTGCGGTGGACGCGGTAAATATGATCTTCCGACCTGGCTTCAAATACAGCAAAGCCGAGGTACTCCTAGTCAATCTATGCCGGAAAGGTGAGTACACCGAAGATCTCTTTTCGGTCACCCAGCCGGAGGCGACAGAGAAAGTGATGGGCGTGTTGGATTCCATCAATGAACGGTGGGGTAGGGGAACACTGCGCTTGGCGAGTGTGCCAACCAATCCTGATTGGGGCATGCGGCGCGAGATGATGAGTCAGAGTTTCACAACGCGCGTCGATCAGTTATGGACTGTGTACTGCAGGTGATCGTCTCTGGATCAGAAGGGGGGGGAAGATGTTGTTGCCTGTTACGAAGACATCATCTGTAAGGCGCGGAGAGCTGCTACCTACGAAGTGCCGTGCCACGGACTGATGGTTCCCACGTCGATCCCGCGTCTACTCAGTGAGTGGTTGTAATCTACCTGGATCCTCAGATCCGCGAAGCAGGAGATTTGCCGCAGTCGGATGTTCGGCAAACGTCCGATCGAGATAGCCCGATCAAAGAAGCTATCGCAACTTACATGATGCGAGCCACGGAGTTGCCCCTGGCGTAGCAGTCGCTGTGCAAGAAGATTTAGATGAGCATTTCACACGGGCATGTTCGATCCCGAGGAAGCGAAGTACACGAGTGGTGTGGTGGAATTGCCGTACACACGCTGAGGCTCACCAAATACACGGCTACAAGAAACGCTAATTCACCCGGCAAACATGGTGCTCGCTTGCCAAATCAGAAGCATCCAGCATATCCCCAGTCCCACCATGAAACACATCAGTTCATTCGCGTTCACGATGCTTCCTGCTCCAGCGTGCTGCTGGCCTCTGATTGTGATGAATCCACCGCGTCGGATGTATACCAGCCGATGACAGTCCACACTGTCACTAGCCAGATGAGGGCAGTGATTACGAGCATTGCCAAAAACGCTTTTGTGCTCATGAGGTGGGTTCTCTCCTGTAGTGGAAACGGTGAGAGTCAGGGTTATGAAGTTTAGTTCATAGCGCAGCCATGCCCTCAGGGATAACCAGAGATAAATAGGGAAAAATCCTACGGAAACAAAGCTTCTATCGTCGGTTATAACTAAGTGCACGACTAGACCCAGGAGCTATGAGCCACTGTTTTCAGGGCTTGGGCTGAGATGGATAAGCTGGATTCGGTGAGAACGCTTCAACCTGAGGTGTTAACGCCAAAAACGGCAGATTTGACGATGAGTACAATGTCTCGGGCGGCGGGGCGAATGGACACGGATAATGTCGCTCTGACATCATAGGGGTGGTTTGGGAAACCGCTTATCAATTGTTAGGGGACAACTTTGAAAAAGCTTGTAGCTGTAGCCTCGGTAGCTTTATTGCTGTCTGGATGTGGTGATACGACGGAACAGGTGTGCCGTAAGATTGACCAGCAACTGAAAAAGGACAGCGGCGAGGGGCTTGCTGATGTCGGCTGGATTGGATGTCTCAAGCAGTCTCCGGCGGAAGCGAAGCTAACGCTTGCGGCAATTGAGAAACATTCTCCAAAAGACATACGTATGGCTGAAATTAAACCGATGTCGCGTGATGATGTGGCTCAGTTGGTTGCGACACAGCCTCCGTTTGATGTGGCTTATAAGTTGGGTGCTCCTGATAGTGCGTACTTCTACCCCATTGATAGCAATGGTAAGTTTATTTCAGAGAGTACAACTATCGGCGGGATAACTACAAAAGGCCCCACACACATATCTTACAGCGCAGACGCTAAATTCTCATTGGAAATGCGCGACTCTAAAATATGGGAGGATATTCACGGCAAAATGGCCATTTATAAAGACGGACTGTATCGCATATCCTACGAGCGTCCTATGACGTATTGGTTACTGGGGTTGCAAGACGAGAATCTGAAAATATCGTTTGTTATAAAAAATGGCAAAGTAATAGAACGAAGTGCTGATTTCCCGAAGCATTTTTGGCAGAAGTGGTTCGATTAATCTACCGATTGGTTAAGCAGCGAAACCTGGTAACCGTGCTGCCCTTTATTGATAAAAGGGGAAGAACGGGCCGGCATTCCGGTCTTCCCAGTCATGTCGCTAGTGCAGAAGCTAAGAGCGCGTATGTTTTGCTAATGGTTCGCGATGGAAAGCGCCTCACTAAATTCTTGACCGAGGATCAAGTCAAGGAATGCCTTGCCCTGGATACCAATCCAAGTCACCAGATATTGTTCACCTGATGGTGCGAACTGTTCTTCGCTCCTGTGAAGCAAGGGCAGTTCCACTCAAAAATATATTCAGCCCTATGTTGCTGGCCACCGCTGGCGTTTTAGAAGTTGAAATACAAAATATAGGTTGCCGTAGCCAAGTTTGCGGCTCTTCACCCATCAAACTAGGCCTCTTAGGATTATCATACATGAAATTGATCAACCTTTGCCCGCTGCTTTTAACTTCTTGCTTAATGGTGTCCGCTTGTGACAAAGTTAACGACGATAATCACGTGCCGGCTAATACTCCCGATCAAAAAAAAGAAGTCGTCAAGGTGCAGCCAGCGCCACCAAAAGTTACGTATAAACCCCTGGTCTATGCTGATCAGTCTCTGGAGGAAGTATTCATCCGGAATGATTTGAAAGCTCTGATTAACAAGGCAGATGCTTTAGAGCTAGGCAAAAAGAAGGAGTTCGAAAAAACGGAAGCCTTTAGTGCTCGAAAAGCTGATTTTGTTTCATTGGTAAATAAATTTGAGGGCAAGTCGAGTCTTATCTTTTTTGTGCCAGACGAACAAAGCATTACATATGATGCAGATGCAGAGGAATTTAAAGTAAATCTGATATCCCATAGCAATTTTGATGGCCTAATTTCGTATAATACTTCAAAAAAATTTCCCTTTGCTTTGTCAGTTGCGAATGAATCAGTAAATGGTGAAAAAATGTATGGGCTCCCAGTTTATGAACGTATAAATTATCGTGTAGGTTTCAATTCAAATAAGAAAAGTTACGGTGACATCAGTCTTTCGTTGCCTGTTTCCATAGATAAGGCTCAGTCGCTAAAAAATTCGGTTTCCATCGCAGTGGTAGGCAGTGTGGTTGACCCGATCGTAATGAGCTGGGGGAGTATGGAGATTCGTAGCGACAATGTCGAAAAGTATACTGACCGAACATTGCTCTTGTCTGGCGTTCAATTTTGGATATACGACAAATCAACGTTAGCAGTTAAAGCGAAATTTGACAGCAATCTGAAACTTATAAAGCAAAAAATAAAGATATGAAACATTAGGGCGCGCCTGATTTCTCTCAATCAGGTGGAGCTCCGTAGAGTGTGTAGGTCGGCTCCTAATTCATTTGGCACTGATAGCTATCGGCATACGGCAAGATCAACTGAAATAGATGTTGTTCTGTGGACATCCCTTTGGAGAGCATGTCCGTAGCTGACAATATTTACTTTACATCGATAAGGCCTTTCCAGATTTAGCTGAGGTGCCAAGTGAGCTTGAATCGCTTAAGCGGCGAATACGTTCCTAGGTATATCGCAGCACCGACATCTCAGTCGGTAAAGCGGAAAACGCCACACTTACCTTTTCGTTCGTTCCGCTGTGTACTCTTATGCTGAATTCGGCCGACCGGATGTAGCTCGCATGGATGGCAATGGAGTTATTTCCTCGCAACTATTGTGGCGTACTTTCCATCTCCTAACATGACCGCCCCATTTGTTTGCCTTCGGAGGAATCTGGCGTGTCTCTGGTTTCTTCAGTCAACATCATTGCTCTGTGCCCGAAATCGGCGGTAAAAGCACGAGCCTATCTTAGTACCGCATATTTCAACCAAGGGAGCTTTTTATATATGTACCTTGGAGCATTTTGTCTATGTCTTCCTGTACAGGGCTAAGTTCGCCGAGTTCTAGGTTGTAGATTCCATTTTTATATTTTGTATTTAGTGAATTATTGTCAGTCCACTTGTCTATCAAACTTATCAAGCTACAAAAGACTTTTGGCCCTTGGCTTTTTCTCATATACTGAATCAGATAGTAACCCCGCTTTTCAAGGCCTAGTATTATACCTTCATAACATTCGCGAATTAGTTTTTCATCGAAATCGCCATTGAGTACGCCTACAGCAACAAATTCATAGAAATTCATTACATAGTTTAAATCTTTTGCGGAGTCAAGAAGTTCGACTGGAAAATTGGAAGTTTTATATTTTTTGTCATTTGAAGAGAATGCAGCTTCAACCAATTCCATATGTATAGACTTGCCAACCGGAAAATGCTGTAGAAAGTTATCACTTCTTTTGAAAAATAGTTCGCTATATCGTTGAGTCATTACGGTGTTGATTGTATGAGATTTTCGCGCGGCAGCTGAGTTTATTGTTGCTTGAATCCACCATCCAGCGCCCAACAGTGAGGAGCTAACAAATAACGCTAAGGATGTTTGGTAATCAGTATCTCCTTGATATCTAAAAACGAGGTATGTAGTTATGAATACGAAGAAAAAAGTAATTGCTATATATTTTATGCCTTTTTTTGTTTCTATGAATCTCTCCGATATTTCCTTGTAAAGTGTCACAAGTAGAAACAGCGAAGAAAATGCGAAAACGCCAAAATATAACCACTCGTCAAGTTTTTGCGTCAATAGTGCGTCGTAAATTAGTGAGTGATTTCTGAATACCGATACAGCCAGTACAAATATGCTGGCTGTTAGAAACACGCCTTGAAAAAATGAAAGTTTTTTAAACATTTCAGCTTCCGTTCTTAAAATTAAAAAAAGGCCCTAAACGGGCCTTTTCATGTCACTTACATTTTATTCTTGAGAACCAATTTCTGTGATATGCATAGCCTAGCCTCCTGTTATGTATATTTGCTATTTCAGTGTAAAGCAAAGAGCTAAATTTTTCTAGGTTGCCACGATAGATATTATCTATTGATGGCGTGAAAAATCAGAAAATATTTCGTTCTCATTGGAAGCCGTGAACGTTTCTCCCAATGTAGTTGAATTTGGTATGGTCGGCGAGGTGAAGCAGCACTATAAGAAAATTCAAGGTACTGGCTACGAACGTCCTATCCTTTTTCGACCTGTGCGCCGTGATTGGCCAAAAACAGCGTCGGAATCTGACTTCGTCAGCGTAGCCTGTATTTTTCGAGGGGGGCGAATGAGGACGGGCTTGATGCAACCAGCGAGCTATTCTGTCCTTTTTCATTCCGCAGGCGGTTTCGGAGACACTTGGGATCCGGGATTTCATGAGTAAATGGCAAACCGAAGATCAGGAATCCCACCACTATCGGTTTTGTGAGCACTTACTGGAACAAATTAGGGGGTGAGCTTATCGAGAGTTATGACCTAAATGCGCAAATCGAAAGCATGTCCTTGATTGAGATGCTTGAGTTCGCGGAGCTCACATTAAAGCCTTGCGGACGAGCTTGAAGGTGCCGAGAGCGAGCTCTTTGGTGATTCGCCGTGTGACGTCAAAGCGGTGCTCGAAGCAGCGTCCAGCAGTCGACTCAATGGTTCCCCAACTCACCCGGAGCTCGTTTCTCAATTGAATCAGCGGTAAATTCTGGGGCGTTGATCAAGGTATAGAAATCGACATATGCGTAGGGGGGTATTCAAGGTGGATTCTCACAACGGTTGGGTCTCTGCCTAACCTACTATGCACACCTAACCGGCTGCTGTTGGCTGGCTGTTGTAGGCGCTGGCGCGAAGGGACGACCTCAATAATGATGCATGCTATCGGTGGAGTCTTTGAGCATTGCGGGGTGAACAGGCAGTGCTACTCAGGGAATACATTCTTAGCCAGGAGTTCGATATGGGATACCTCGGCCTTGAGGATACCTGCCCGACGACGTAAAAAAGTATGGCCATATGCGGGTAGGAATGACCGACCTCTACGCGAAAGACAATCACGCCGATTATGGTGTGGTTACGCTTGACGAATACCGCGAGCTGACCACCTGATTAATGCGTGATGAAGCGGTGCAGATGATCATCAGCGCTGAGCTCGCCGCATTGCCCGAGGACTCCGATCCCTGGATTAAGCGGATCGAACGCAATCGCGCCTTACGCGCTAGATATGGGGAAAATTCGATCCCTGCGGGGATGGCTGAAAGGCTCCTCGGCCTGCTGGTGCATCTAGCGCTTCCCCATTTCGTGATGGAACCTTTTGCACAGCAAGAAGCTAGGTGCGCACGCGAGCAAGCGATTTCTTTGCCACTTGAGAATTGCCTGCGGCTTGGCCTCTATTGTTATCAGCAAAATGCATTGTTTGGGGCAACAATGCATGCGGCATGACCGGCAGAGATCGACCCCTAGCTGTCGTTCACCAGCGGAAAGATGCTCCGTAAAACCTCATCAAATCGTTGAGGTTTCAAGCGTATCGGTTTCATTAAACAATTCGTGCATCACTACCACAAAAGCTTCAGCCGGACGGGACGGCTTCTGGGTTTGCGACGAGGCAATCACGACTCGTTGCGGTGGAATGCTAGAGTCAAACGGGCGACACGCGATGGGGCGCCCATCGTAGCTCAAATCTCCGGCTGGTCGAGTGACGAGAATCGATACTCCGTGCCCATGTGCGACGAGTGAGCGCACCATTTCCACCGAACGCAACTCCATAATGACATTGGGCTCTATACCAGCCGAGCGGAACAGTGACAGGAAATAGTCGCGGCTATGAGGCAGGTCTAGAAGGATGAAAGGCTCGGTTTGCAAATCCAGAATGAATAAGTTGGTTTTTGCTGCCAGATGATGTCCTTCGGGCAGCAGGACATAAGGTGATTGCAGTCCCACAGCCTGTAGCTTGACTTTGCGAGCCAGGTTCATGTCATAGATCAGCGCTAAGTCTAGTGTTCCGCGCTCCACCCGTTCGATCAGTTCCTCGGTGTCACCTTCGATAATGGCGACTCGTACCTCAGGAAAGCGCTGCTTGAATCGCTCGACCATGGTGGGGACGTGTCGCGCGCCCAATGTTGCAAAGCAGCCAACCGAAAGGTCGCCAACCACGCTATCGGTTTCCTTGGCAGAGAGCTGCGCGGCACTTTGCAGTAACTGTCGAGCTTGCTGATAACGGCGCGCTCCGGCGGAGCTAAGTTCGACTCCTTTGCCTGGAATCCTCACGAACAAGCGCTCATCCCATAGGGCTTCCAGCTCCGCAATCGCATTTGAGATCGAGGGCTGGGACACACTTAGCGACTTTGCCGCATTGACGGTACTTCGGCATTGGGCCGCTGCTACAAAATATTCGATCTGCCGCAGGCTGAAGTGAATCATTATTTTTAATTCGCCGAATCAAAAGTGCATATTTTTAATTATATACCCCACCGCTTAACCTCAGTCCATCCACAGCTTGTGTCCTTCCAAAAGCCGCGCTGATCCGGCGCTTATGCTGCAACAACAATATCGAGGATTCGCCCATGACTCGTTCTCATGCGCCTGTTGCACCCAGGCCGGTGATTGAAACCCGCTCCATCGATTACATACCGGAAAACGAGCGTCATGGCAGCGCATTCGGTCAATTCACGCTATGGCTGGGTGTGAACTTGAACATCACCGCCATTGTCACCGGGGCTTTGGCGGTGGTCTTGGGAGGCGATGTTTTCTGGTCGTTGATCGGCCTTCTCATTGGTCAGGTGCTCGGTAGCATCGTCATGGGCTTGCAAGCCGCCCAAGGGCCGGCGATTGGCCTGCCGCAGATGATCCGCAGTCGCGTGCAGTTCGGTGTATATGGTGCGGTAATCCCGCTTGTACTGGTGAGCTTGTTGTACGTAGGGTTCTCAGCGGGCGGCACGCTGCTGGCCGGTCAATCCGTGGCAAAAGTGCTATCGATCGCGGATTGGCAAGGCATTGTTCTGTTCGGTCTGGTAACACTGTTTTTGGCTACCCTTGGATATCGCGCCATCCACTCCATTGCCAAAGTGGCCAGTGTGGTGGGCGTCATTGCCTTTATCTACATGTTCGGTGCGTTGCTGGCCAAGCACGATATCCATGCGCTGCTCGAAAACCGTCATTTTGTCATTGCCAATTTCGTTTTTTCCATATCTTTGGCTGCGGCTTGGCAGATTTCGTATGGGCCGTACGTGGCAGACTATTCACGATACTTGCCCAGTAAAACTTCCAAATTGAAGATCTTTCTGGCTGCATCTCTGGGCACGGTACTGGGATCACAGGCAGCCATGACCTTCGGCGTATTTTCCGCGGCCCTTGCCGGATCAGCGTTCTCGGGCCATGAAGTCGAGTTTGTTGTCGGCTTGGGCTCGACGGGTATGTTGGCGATGATCCTGTATCTGGTGGTCGGCTTCGGCAAAATCACCATGATGACCCTCAACGCCTACAGCAGCTACATGTCCAGCGCCACCATTGTCAGCGCGTTCTACGGGTTCAGCAAAGTGTCTCTGACCCATCGCTTCATCTATGTGTTGGGGATGGTGTCCGTCGCAGTACTGATTGCCTTAGCCGGTTCTCACAGCTTTATCAGAGCGTTTTCTTCCTTCCTCATTTTTCTACTGGCGTTCATCACGCCATGGAGCGCTATCAGCCTGGCTGACGTGTTCTTCGTCAACGGTACGCGTTATGACTTGGCGGCTCTCAACGATCCCACTGGGCGCTATGGCCGTTGGAACTGGCCTGTTATTGCCGCCTACTGCTGCGGAGTGCTGATGGAGCTGCCGTTCATTTCCAGCAGTTTCTACACTGGATCGATTGCCCGTGCGCTGAACGATGCAGACGTTTCGTGGATGGTCGGCCTGCTAGGTACCGGAGCTCTTTACTGCCTGGTAAGCCGGCGAAGGGGCGCCAGCGTGTCAACTTCCCTTGCGCCTGTTGTCGACAGCAAAGTCTAACTGGAATGCCGATGCAATTAGCCCTTACTCCACTCTCAGGTAATCTCTTCATGACACCGGATGAACTTCACTTCGCAGCCGAAAACTTGCCCGGCGACCCTTACGCAATGCTGTTGCACTGTGCGAATCGTTGGCCGGACAAGGATGCGCTTATATTTGACTCGACATCTCAGCGGCTGACGTTTAGCCAATGGTTGCTGGCTTCCCAGACACTGGCCTGTGCCTTGCGGCGGCGCGGGATTCAACCCGGCAGCTCGGTGGCATTGTGGGCGGAAAATAGAACCGAGTGGCCAATCGCACAGGTCGCCATTTCTGCAATTGGTGCGGTGCTTGTGCCGGTTAATACGCACTTCCGCGAGGACGACCTCCTGCATGTGCTAGACCATAGTCAGTCGGTGGCGATCTTGCTTTCCGCACGATTTCGCTCCAGTGACTATTTGACCATGACACTGGACACTCGCAACCGGTTACCCATTCTGCGCGACGTGATTTGCTTCGACGATACTGAGCTTCACGCTGAGAATTGCTGGAGTTACGCGGCACTGATGAGCGAAGAGCCGGAGTTACCATTTCAGGCGTGGCCCTGGTCGCCCCGCGAGTTGGCGAGCATTCAGTACACCTCCGGCACCACTGGGCGGCCAAAGGGCGCTGAACTGTGCTTCGAAGGAATGTTGATGAATGCGCGGGGCACAGTCGCGCGGCTGGCGGTTAATGCCGAGGATCGATGGACTTCCATCATTCCGCTATTCCACTGCGCGGGCTGCATTATGAATGTGCTAGCAGCATTGGCCGCAGGGGCCACGTATGTGGGGATCAGTGCCTTCGATGCCGAGCGAATGTTGCGCCTCGTGGAGGCCGAGCGCTGTACGCTGCTGACGGGCGTTCCTACCTCTTATCTGGCGATGCTGGAGCACCCGCGACGAACAGAATATGACCTTTCTTCGTTGCGGGCGGGCACCTGCGGTGGCGCCGATTGTGATCCGGCTTTGCTCGAACGGTGCGCTTCTGCGTTCCCGATTCCAGGACTGGTGCAGGTGTACGGCCAGACCGAAGCCAGCACTCTTATCGCCTTGGACAGTTGCGAGAGTGCGCAGCGATTTACCACCGCGGGCACGCCATTGCCTGGCATGGAGGTGCGCGTGTGTGATCCGGACGACGGAGAGGTGCTTGCTCGCGGTGAGACCGGGCAGGTTCACGTGCGCGGCCCCATGGTGATGCTCGGCTATCATCGTGACGCGCTGGAGACGGCTCGCTGTATCGACCTCGATGGTTGGATGCAGACGGGGGATCTCGGACGCATTACTGTCGACGGCCGAGTGGAGCTTGTGGGAGGACGATTACGCGACATGATCATCCGCGGAGGAGAGAACATCTATCCGGTCGAGGTGGAGAACCTGCTACGCGCCCACCCGGGGATCACTGAAATCGCTGTATTTGCCATGCCGGATGCTTTCTATGGAGAGGTCGTCGCCGCGGCGATCGAATTTGGCGGGACTCTCTCCGTTGCGGAGGTCAAGCAGGCTTGTTCCGGCAAAATCGCTGGGTTCAAGCATCCGTCTAGGATATTTAAGGTCAGCCAATGGCCCATGACGTCCAGCGGGAAAATACTTAAGCGCGAGCTAAAAGCCCAAGCCATTGCAATGCAATTGGAGGAGTTGTGATGCGAACACCGATCCTCGGGCATCGACATCACTGCGCGTTCGTACCAGGGCTTGAGCAAACGGCAGCCGCCATCGGCAATGCCGGGGTGCAGGTAGTATCTACGCCGGCACTTATTGCTCTGCTGGAGGAAACGGCGGGCAGTGGGGTTCAGGCTTTCTGCGATTCGGGATGGGGCACTGTTGGCACTAAAGTGGACATTGCGCATTTGAGTCCGGCTTGGCCGGGCATCGAGGTGCAATGCGAATCCGTGCTGGAGTCGACCAGCGGCCGCACGTTGAGTTTCGCGGTGAGCGCGAGCCAACAAGGACGGTTAGTGATGCGCGGCCACCACGAACGAGTGATAGTTGACCTCAGCCGCTTCTCCATGCCGCAAACAATCAGCGCCGGCGAGCCCATTGAGTTTTTTTTCGATTTTCACAGTCCTTGGTGCTACCTGGCTATGCCGCGCTTGCGAGAAATCGCCGCTACCCATGGCCGAGAGATTGATTGGCGGCCCATACACTTGGCCAACCTGATCAACCATATAGGGGGGCGACGGCCACTGGAAGCATCACCAGCATTTGTGCGGTGGTTTCAGCAGGATTTGCAGGATTGGGCGCGACTGAGACGCATGACGCTAAGTTACCACCCTCAGTTTCCATTGCGACCTTCCCGAGCTTTGCGGTGCAGCCTTTATGCAATAGAGATGGGGAAGGGAGCCGAGTTCATCTTCAACGTAATGCGGGCTTACTGGAGTGAAAACCGGGATATCAGCGACCTCGAGATCCTCGGCGATTTGGCGGTAGGAGCAGGCCTGAACCGAAGTGTAACTATACAGGCTGCTTCCGATGCGCGATTCAAGCTGGCATTGGAATCTAACAACGAAAAAGCGGTGCAGCTAGGTGTTTTCGGTGCGCCTACCGTCATCGCAGATTCGAAGCTGTTCTGGGGCAATGATCGGCTGGAAATGATAGCGGATTATCTAGCGCAGAGTAATGGTCAAAACAGTTAATCTCTGACGATGGAGAAGCATTGAATCGACCTTTAAACCCGTGAAGTTCTCTGAATTGCATCGTTTGACGAATCGCTCCTCAGCTTATACCGGGGGGTAAATCGAGTGCTTATATTGGCCGATTGATGGCTACCACATAAGGGAATTCCACAGTTGGCAAGTTGGACGATGAGCAATGGGCCGTTTACAAGCTTTTTTCAATCAGGTGAATGCGGGGAACAGCGACTTTCCTTTACCATCGGTGCTCTCTCTAGGAGGATTCCATGCTCACAATTGGCTCATAGGCGCCACCGATGTCGAAGCTTCCGTGCGATTCTACGTCGCCGTATTTTAGTCGCTAGGCTTAGAAACAGATCAATCGGAAAGGCACTTCTATTTTTTTGCTTCCCGGGATAGCGGAGATGTCCAATTGGCCCAGGATGCATTCACATTGTCCGATCTTTTGACGGTCAACCGGCAACGCCAGGCAATGGATTGATGCCGGCAGTGCGAGCTGGCTCCAAGGCGATGGTAAAATACGGGGCACGTTGCTGGGGTTGCTAGCGACGGGACGGATGACGGTGAGGCAGGTATCCGACAGGCCCACACCGTTTACTTCTACGTCGCCTTTCTGCACGACCAACAGGAAAAAAAGATCGCTGTCTTCTTCAAAGGGTGATGGGTAAGCCGATCAAGGCAATGGCGTAAGTCGCTTTTGTGTCGTCGCATACATCTCTTAAGCTTCCAAGAGGGGGCAGCGCCCCAGCTCGAATTCTCCTGCCGTTCTCTCAGGAGGGGGGCTCTAATTCGACATCAGCTTGATGATGCGCTAAGCGACATGGAACGATGTATTGGCGATCGCTTCCTTGTGACATCGGGGACAAATATGTCCTTAGCATATGATTGGTGCGGTCGCGCGATTCGCAGCATACCCCACAGCATACCCCACAGCATAGCTAGGGCTACCGCCATCCAAGCGGCGATCATGCTCAAGATAGTCAATGTTAGGCTCATACATTCCTCCACTGCTTTTCTACTACTTGCTCTCCTAGTAAATGACCGGATGCCATCAGCATGATTCAATTTAATGGTGGTGAGGCGTGATGAAGGTAGCGTATGGCTATATGTGACAGATTGAAACAGCAAAGCGGCACACAAAAATTCTTCGAGGGTTGCCGTGTACAAACTTGTAGAAATCCACAAGCTAGGGAATCTTAGACGAGCTGAAAATTCGACTGTTCCAAGGGAATCGATACCAAAGGTATCACATCGTACAGACGCTCACGAAAGTGTGAGCGGGGTGAATCCCCGTTGATGTCGGCCTCCTACCAGATACATCAGTCAAATTTAAAATGGACTGTCATACGTCGATCTGCAACTCCAACTCGCCGTTATCTAAATTGCGCGTGTGAGCGATCGTACCGGTAAGGTGATCATTTGATGAAATAAAAATGGTCAAGGAATGTGCCTTGTGTAGGTCATCTGGCACCGGAGATAGCACTTGCACTTGGAAAGCTCCCGGCGTGATAGGCGTAATGACGACATTGCATTCAGCGCTTTTCGAGATGGGCCCAAGCAAGGTGTCACGCATGTAATTCATGCGTGTAGCGATAGGATTCATAGTGATGTCCTTTGAACGTACCAGGAGTGGGCCTAGGTAGCAGCCCTTATGCGCTAGACGAAGCATTTGCGGTGGAGTTCAACGCAAAGGCTGGACGGGATTCGCAAGCCGCCATATTTTGACGAGCACGATTTATTACGATCAATTGCGCAGGCCATAGCTTCTTCCGAACCGTTTTAGCAGATCACTTGGCCGCCATATGCGCTGCAAGCGTCATATTGTTGAACGTGGCCACAAGCTCTCCGAGCCTTTGGAGACGTTTGTCTGCGCTCGAGGCATTAGATTTGGAAAGCGTGTTCGGAAAGTCGTTAGCTCAGTGAGCAGGTGCGGTTCCGCACATCCGTATCTCTTTCTGTCCTGGATGCTCAGCGTTCAATGTGTCGCAAACAGCCTCTGCCTCAACTCTAACCTCGAACACGCCGTATTTGCTCGCCGAGCCACCCTCCACCAGATCGACAACCCTATATCGCTTACCGCCATCCTCCAGTCTGGTGGTTTCAATCACTCTGAACCTGGATTCCATGGTGCGCTCCCAGCTAACGAAAGGTGTCCTACAAGTACCGCCAAGGCACGATGATTTAAAGGCCTATGCAAGGATTAGCTGAGATAATTTATGACAGCCCACCCCGGCTCCTTTTTCTAAGCCCTACCACCCTCATTCTGGTACCAATTTGGCCCAATCGAGGGCAAATAAAGCGGTTTCGGGACGACCTGGCAAAAAAATATTTTGCCCCCCCCCCTTGAAAATTAAAAAACGGGACGGAGTTGTTATATTTGATACCAAACAAAAGCTGGATCTCCTTCGCATCGCATTTTTTCGGAGTGCCGCAGGCTTTAGGGCAATAGACTCGATTGCCTCACCGTTGTTTTTGCCCCTTGCCTTTTCCTTTGGTAAATCGGAAGTGAGTCAATGGCAGGGAAGGGAAGGGAAGGGAAGGGAAGGGAAGGGAAGGGAAGGGAAGGAGGCTAGCTGTGCTTCGCAAGCGCAGGTCGTTTGATTTGCGACGCAGTCGCAGCTAGTTTTTGATTTTAGAGCAACCACAATCCCCTTAAAAAACAAATGAATAACATTTCTGCACGGCGACTGAGGGTTTTTTTAAACTTCTCATACCGGCTTGTAAATGCCCCTCACCGTCATCGTTGCCGACGTGGTAACCAGCTCTATCGCATGCGCGGCTGATACAGCCATCGAAAGGGTGACTGCATCCAACGACAGGGATTATCTCGTTTCGCGATTTCGCTCGTCTCACTGCAAATGCAAGGCGTAAGCCATTGGCTGGATTCGCAGCAAGAACATTTCAGTCTTGGAAATTTTAGGAGCGGATGAGGTGATATCGGTAGGAAACCGCTTTTGCTCGATTCGTGCCTGTCGATAAAGGGTATATGGCAGGAAAAATTGGCATGTGTTTGCTCCCAATGGGTATAACGCAGTGCGCAGATGGGGCGTAGCCTAAAATTGCCACTGCTTCGCCAAGGACTTAAAAGGTGGGTTTGAACTTGGGATATAAGCTTCCGTTCTATCAAGCTGATAGCCCTGACCGCGCATGCCACGGAGCCGCTATGTTATCCACTCTTGAGCTGTGCCACGTCTTTGAATCAGCTTTTCTGCCCCTCTCATGCGACTGTAGAGTCGAGCCTTCAGGATCACTTCAAATACAGATCATCGAGCCGATATCCAAGCGAGTCGAGCTTCTTGTTACGGGCATTTCTTTATCTCACCTCGTTGGAGACCATGCGATAGACCAGCTCATAAATGAACTCAAGGAAGAACTCAAATTCACTCATGACAGGAGATATTGGCCCGTGCAAGCGCAGCAAAAATGTTAAGGCTTCTGCTGCCAGAAGCTTTGCGACGTTTGGGCGATGGTCTTTCGTTGTGAAGGGCTTCGTCTTGCGACGTGTCCCAATATTTAACGGTTTCTTAGTAAGTACCGAGCTGGGTTTCCTGTAATGGATACCGAGCACCTGTGGAGCTGTAGCGATTAAAAATTTCGGATGTACTTTATACCGGCTCACGATTGTTAATTCGCTATTGTTTCTGCAATACCCAAGAGCGCGGAGGCTACGGCGATCATCTAGTGTCGCTTGATTCATGTCGGAAACGCTTCCGAGTGCCGTAGCTTGAGTCGTACAAACCAGCCAATTTTTCAAAATGAGTTTTTAGTGTAAAGTTAGGACAAACAATCCCGAAGAGATTTCCCATGTCCAAACTCGCAGAATTTCGCCAGCTCGAAAAACACTTGGCCGAGCAGCTTCAAGCGCTTGAAGATTTGAAGGGTGATGCTGGCCTAAAAGCAGGAAATTGAATTTGAAACGAAGCTCCGAGCCTTGCTTGCCAAGTATGGCTATAGCTTGAGGGACATCGTCAATTTGCTTGACCCACAAACCGGTCGCCGTACTCCTGCGGCTGGATCCAAAACTAGCAATCGCAAGCCACGCCAAGTAAAGGTCTATAAAAATCCAAAGTCTGGCGAAGTAGTAGAAACGAAAGGTGGTAACCACAAAATTCTTAAGGAATGGAAAGCGAAATACGGTTCTGACACCGTGGAGTCGTGGCTCGCAAAGTGAGGCTAGTTTGAATAAAAAAGGGCTCTCAGGGCCCTTTTCACGTTCAGCGACGCACGGCAGTTTCCCTCGTACTGAAGCAAATGAATTTGCTAAGGATGACGCTCTTGCCTTCCATGACGAATAAGCGCGTATAGGCATCCGCCAATTAACAATGCCGCGCCTGAAGCAGCCAAGAGGGACGGTCTGTGCTTGGCTGCACGCCACTTACCTTCAATGCGGCGATCTCCACTTGGCGACTTAAACAAATTACCTGGTGACGATTCGGACTGTGGACTGCGTTGTATACCGAAGCGAGCTAACCATCCTGATAGGAGAGGAAAACCGGGTACCAGAAAATGCGCCAGACGGGCCATCGTGGCCGCGCCTCCCACAGTAGTGCTGGGTCTGGGACGTAACGCACACGCTACCATTGCTTGGGCGACAAGATGTGGATCATAGAGCGGCGGCGGTGGCTTAAGCGCATGACCGGTGAAGTTCCCTGCATCACGAAACCCCGGTGTATCCATTACAGCTGGATAGATGTCACATACATGGATATGGGGATACCCGTTCAGTTCGCCGCGCAACGCTTCGCTTAAACCGCGCAGGCCATATTTGCTAGCCGAGTAAGCAGCTGCATAGGGCTGTGCTACCCAGCTCCCCAATGACAAGGTGTTGATCAATGTTCCACGTTTTTGCGCCTTGAAGTAAGGCCATGCCACATAGGCACCGCGCAGGTAACCGAGCAAATCCGTTTGCACTACTTGCTCGTGGGCTTCAAGAGGCGTTTCCTCGAAGCTGCCGACTGCACCGACACCTGCATTGTTGATCCAGATGTCGATACAGCCGCTGCCAAACGCGGCAGCTTTCTCCGCCAAAGCACGCATCTGCTCGCTGCTGGTGACATCGGTTTGGACTGCCAAAGCCGTAGCACCGCGTGCAGCACATTCTTCGACGACTTCAGCGAGCGCGACTTCGTCTCGTGCTCCCAGAACCAAGCGAGAACCTTTGCGCGCGAACGCATGAGCAGCCGCTCGACCTATGCCGCCTGATGCACCGGTGATGACTACTAATATGTTGTTAAGAGCGCTAGTCCGGTTTTTTTTATACCCATCAGAATGCTCTATAACTTCTGATGAGGGTAAACCTACTCGGTCGTTGTATTGCATCTTGTTCAGTTTCAGGCGTGCACCATCAATCAGGGTCAGCGTCAGGTCTTCGATGGTGCCAGCTACTCGGTCTGGAAATACCGGTTCGCCTGCAGAATCAAGCTTGTCATACAAAAATTGCTGACCTTCCAACCACCCTACGGAGGTCGTTAATTCGGGGCCCAAAAAGTACTTTCCGTCGAGAAAAAAGCCGGCAAAATCTTGCGCATTTTCGAGCTTTTCAACGACGTACCGTTCTCCTTGCTTCATACCGGTAGATGAATCGATCATGGTCACATCCTCTGCTTCGCTGGTGTTGCGATAGAGGGTGAGCTGCCCACAATGTTCCATCCAAATGACTAGAAGGTCTGTAAGAAGCCCTTCAGATATTTGAGTGTGACTTTTTCAACTCGCTGAGAGGGGAGAGAGCAACCGGTCTACCCAATGTAAAAGTGCGAGGATGCCTTAAGATCGGAATGGGCTACTATTACATCGGGTTGGGCACTGACTCACAAATAGTCGAAATTTGCCTCTATGCAGTCCGAAATTTGGGCTGGTTAGAGAGCAAATTGAGCAAACATGCATCGTTCAAGATTCATGCGGAGGAGGGGACTTTTTCAAGAGGAACGGTCGCTAACCCAAGAAAACCCAAGGGCTAACCAATTGGGTTGGGGCAGTAGAAGCCGCAAAACGAAGGGCGAGCAAGCTGGCATACCGAACTATTTTGAACCAGCCGAGCAAACCATCCTGTGGTTAAGTATTCGTTCGTTGCAGCTCATCTCACGGCTCCATCCGGAGGCCTTCAACGGTAATGCAGATTTCACTCCAAGCGTCCGCTCGCGCTTTTGAACCGGACAATGCACCTATCACAAGTCATTTGCGATCGAGTGCGCCTTGGTTGGTCAACGGCTAGAATACTTCTCATTAAAGGGCCCATGGCAGAACCCGTAATCGATAGCGCGCATTCGAAAGTGCACGCTATCGATGGGTACCTGCCAGTCGTTGATCGTCATCTTCGTCTCAAGCTTTAACGACCATCGTTATTCTTGTTTTCTGGCTCGGCTGCAAAGTCAGCTTGAGACGGAGCATTTTCATTGCCAATTTTGGAGTTGGAGGTCGAGCTGTCGTAACCCACGTCTACTGATTTTTCAGCAGTGAACCAGTGCTCCAGGTTGAATCGCCCCCGCTCCCGTAGACACCTCCATGCCTTAAACTGAGGCCAATCAGGAGGTGCCATGAGCAACCCACGTTATCCCGAAGAATTCAAAATCCAAGCGGTCAATCAAGTGACCGAGAAGAAGTTGCCTGTCGCTGATGTGGCGGCGCGTCTTGGCGTGTCGACGCATAGCCTCTATGCCTGGATAAAGCGCTACAGCAAACCTCAGGCAGAACGGCAGCAAGACGATGATCAGCACGCTGAACTGCGTCGTCTGCGAGCCGAACTCAAGCGGGTCACCGAAGAGCGAGACATCTTAAAAAAGGCCGCCGCGTACTTTGCCAAGGAGTGCGGTTGAAGTACGCCTTTATCAAGCAGCGAGCGGGCGACTATTCGATTCGACGGCTTTGCCTGACGCTGAAAGTCCATCCCAGCGGTTATTACGCCTGGCTGTCTGAGCCGCAATCTGTACGCGCCAAAGACGACCAGCGACTGCTGGGTTTGATCAAGCATTCCTGGCTGGAGAGCGGTGGCGTTTATGGCTATCGCAAAGTCCATGACGATCTGCGCGAAGTCGGTGAGGATTGTGGTCGGCATCGTGTGGCGAGGCTGATGCGTCTTGAAGGTCTGCGCTCTCAGACAGGGTATCGACGCCGCCCTGGCAAGTACGGCGGTAAGCCAGCGGTCGCCTCACCCAATTTGCTGAAGCGCCAGTTCGATGTCGTAGAACCCAACAAAGTTTGGGTCACCGACATCACCTACATTCGCACGTATGAAGGCTGGCTGTATTTGGCGGTCGTGCTGGATCTGTTTTCTCGTCAGGTCGTCGGCTGGTCAATGAAATCGCAGATGACCAGTGATTTGGCCATTGATGCGTTATTGATGGCGGTTTGGAGGCGAAAACCGAAACAGGAGGTGATGGTTCACTCCGACCAGGGCAGCCAGTACAGCAGCTCCGATTGGCGCAGTTTTTTGAAAGCGAACAATTTGGTTGCCAGCATGAGTCGCCGAGGCAACTGTCATGACAACGCCGTGGCCGAGAGCTTTTTCCAGCTTCTAAAGCGGGAACGGATCAAGCGGAAAATCTATTCCTCGCGCGAAGATGCTCGTAGTGATGTGTTCGATTACATCGAGATGTTCTACAACGTAAAACGCCGGCATGGTTTCAACAATCAACTGTCACCGGTAGAGTTTGAAAAGCGTTACGCAATGAGCTTGCAAGGTGTCTAGAGAATCCGGGGCGATTCAGGTCTTGTCCTTGGGGCTTGCCTTCTTTCTCCCAAAGCCGATATGCAGCTTCCCTAATTTGTTGCTCTTCCATTGTCAATTTCCTCCCATAGCTCATTAGTGAATAGGTGGCGAAACGGGGCTACCCATCGCTACCCGATCTTTCACCATCAATGATAGTCGTCATAACAAGTTCCGCCATCTGATCATCGCCTCTTGATCCACAAGCAGGGAATTGCGGATGCTTGAAATCGTGCGCAAGCGGTGAACGAGCTTTGCTAGCTGTAGCAGCAGCCGCCTGTCGTCAAGGCATCGGCAGTGATCAGTTGTGCGCCCATGCCGTAGAAGGGTTGATGTCCGATCGCTATTGGAACTGGGCGAAGCCTGAGCATCGACACGGAGCTGTAGACGAAATAGAAAGAGTCCAAATCTTTGTACTCTAGAGGCAGGAATCTCCCAAGCCTCCAAGCACTGGTGACCGAGGTCTAAGGTTTATTAATGGGTGAATCTGGCTGAAGGAGTGACGTCACTGCGGTTACCAGATCGTAGAGTGCCCAAGGTTTATGCAGGTAGAGAGTGTCCGCCGGAATTGACTCCGTGTTTATCTCGTATCCTGATGTCAAAATCGTCGAAATGGTGGGCCATCTACTCCGCACCATTTCGATGAATTCGATGCCTTGAATCTGTCCTGGTACGCCGTGGTCAGCGATTACAAGGCGGCATTGGTCGTGGGCCTGCAAAAGGTAAATCAACGCCTCATCAGCAGTTTCGAAGGCCGTAGCCTGTGCGCCTATTTCCTCTACGATATCACCCATTAGCAAGCGTAAGGTCGGATCGTCTTCCACGACGATAACCTCTCCGTGAATTGGCAATATCCCTTCCCAGTCAATCTTCACTCATCAATCCTTAGCCGGGCTACTGAGCCGACGCCGTTAGGTCTAAATCTGAGTGTATGTCCAATCGAGAGGAAAGATAGGAGATGTTTGTGTCCCAAATTCAGGATGTGGTGTTAGACAGTAACGTGAAGCGGCACCGCAGGCGCATTTCGATGCCTTGTTAGGGTTTTTTCTTAAGCCAATTCCTCTCGGTTGAAAATCAGAAGCGTCCTTCCCTGTCATGCGGTAAGTGGTGGAACGCCAGGTGGCAACCTGACGTTACAGGGTTACCCACGTTTCAGAATGGCGGAACACCTAAAAGTCAGAGGTACTCCCTCGAGCAGAGTTGAAGGCGAATCAATACGTAGGCTCGACAGTTGACGATGATTTGGAATGAAGGTTTGGGGGGTTGCACGTGGGAATGAACTCCGCTGTTGGAGTGTCCACGTAAATCCCGATAGCTGGAAAACGTGTGTCTGAGCATCGGTATCGTTGTCCGGACGCACACGCATTTCTCCTAATCAACTCTCCGGTCTGCAAGCCGCTGCTACACCCGGCTTTTCATAAACTGTGATGATGTATTCAACCTCGAGAGCGTTCTTACCATAAAAAGGAACGGCTCTCTCCTGCGTGAGTCCATCATTCTCAATTCATTGTCAATGAGCCTCGATTGGCCAACAAACTTTTCGCAGCAATTCATATCGGCCTGACTCTCATCTGGCTTACCTGTGTGATTGGCATATGTTATGCGATCCTCCCCTAGCTCATCGATGCCTTCGGAGCTTGTGGGGAGAACACGTTCGCAAACTGCAGGGGTTGGGCCTAGAACTTCAGCTCATGCTGGGATGACCCTATTTGTGAATAGGAGTATCCAGGAGGCCAGCGTACAGCCCAGTCTTTTCATCACTGAAAATCGCAGAAAACAGACCAGATACACCAGCATCGTAGGTACACCCTATGGGTATGGGTCTAAAGTCAGTGGAATGGCTCATTGACTCTGGAGACGCGCGTGAAGGAAGAACTCGACGAAAACACGCGAAACATCGTCGTCATTGGCACCTCCGCGGGCGGCTTTCAAGCGTTAATCGAGTTATTTGAAAAGCTGCCAGCCGACCTGCCGGCTATCTTTCTGGTGGTACTGCATATTCCAGCCCATCAACCCAGCGTTCTACATAGCATTCTGTCGAGAGTAACGAGCATGCGGGTAGTGGCTGCTCAAGACGGGCAGACACTGAAAGCGGGTACAGTCTATGTCGCCATTGCTGATCGACACCTAATGCTGACGGAGGCAGGTATACGACTGACACGTGGGCCTAAAGAATGTCGAATGCGTCCTGCCGTGGACGTGCTATTCCGGTCGGCTGCCGTCAACTATGGCTCAAGAGTGATCGGCATCATTTTGTCGGGCGCTCTGGATGATGGAACTGCCGGTCTGTGGGCCGTCAAAGACCGGGGTGGCTTGGCTTGCGTGCAGGATCCCGCAGAGGCGATGCTGAGCTCTATGCCCGAAAGCGCGATTGAGCATGTAAATATCGATTTTATTGGCACAATCGTCATGTTAGCTAAAGAGCTCACTAAAATGATTGGGAGCCGCATTGAAGATCCGACTCTGCATGAGGTAAAGGCGCGTCATATTATCGAAAATCTTATCTCTTTGAAGGGAAATGGCCTTGAAGCCGGCGTCATGGAATTGGGTAAGGTCTCCAAATTTACATGTCCTGATTGTCACGGCGTTCTTGTGCAGATAGAGGAAGGTTCCATCGTCAGATTCCGCTGTCATACTGGGCATGCGTTTTCGATGAAATCGCTAATCAGTGAAGTTAATGACGCGATAGACGCTGGACTGTGGGATACGTTGAGAGCGGTGGAAGAACGGATTCTACTGCTGCGCCAAATGGCCAAAAAAGCAGAGGCTGTAGGAGCTTCTGGTGACGCTACCGAGTGTACTCGGCAGGCTAACATTGCTGAAAAACGGCTAAAGCCATTACGTGAGTTAGTACTTGATCCAAAGTTCTTTGGCCACGAGGATGGATAAACACATATCAAAAAACAGGCGTCTTGTTCGTGGTTTATTCACAGGCCGGCTCCTTTCATTCTACTAACGAACTGCCTTGATCGCTGCATCTTTGATTAAGCCAATTTTCGAAATCTGCTGCAGGCATTGGACGTCCATAAAGATAGCCTTGACCTTGATCGCAGCCTATCTCCTTAAGAAATGCATTTTGTTCTTCAGTTTCAACGCCTTCCGCAATGATCCTGAAGCCAAGAGCGTGACCTAGCTCTACAATGGTTTTAGTAATCGCTACATCGCTTTTGTCGTGAGGTAGATCTGAAATAAAAGTGCGATCGATTTTTAAACTATCTATAGGTAATAATTTAAGATATGCCAAGGAAGAGTATCCAGTGCCGAAATCGTCGATAGAGGTGGAAATTCCTAAGCTTTGCAATGTGCTTAAGATTGCTTTTGAGTGTTCGGGACTCGCCATCATCAGACTTTCAGTTACCTCGACCTCTAAAACATTAGCCGGTAAATCATATTGTTCTAATGCGCTTTGTATCGTTTCTACATAATTGCTTCTTTCTATTTGTAAGGCAGCCACGTTTATCGCGATAACACCGTGCGAAATACAATTGTCAGTCCATCGCCTGATATCGCCGCAAACGAGGTCAATGACCTGTTCTCCAATCTGGATGATCAGCCCGGTATTTTCCGCTAAAGGAATGAAATCTGCCGGCGAAACCAGGCCATGAATCGGATCGCGCCAGCGAACGAGCGCTTCCGCTCCCGCTATTTTATCGTTTAAAAGGTTGACCTTGGGCTGGTACCATACTTCGAATTCATGATTTAGCACCGCTCGTCTTAAGAGCCGCTCGCTGTTCATTTTTTCTTGAGCCCGCAAGGTCATCTCAGGTTGGTAAAAGCGATAGTCATTACGTCCACCTTCCTTGGCCCCATACATAGCGGTGTCGGCCTGCCTTAGAAGTTGCTCAGCGGTTTCAGAGTCACGGGGGGCAACTGAAATTCCTATACTGGCAGTCAACAACGTAGACGAACCTTTCAAATCGAAGGGTTCCTGTAGCGACGCTAGGAGCTTCCTAGCAATGATAATGGTGTCCGTGGGGTATGTAAGATTGCCCAGAATAAAAGCAAACTCGTCGCCACCTAAGCGGCAAACAATATCCTCCGACTGTATACAGGACACGAACCGAGCCGCAGCTTGCTGCAGCAGCAGATCTCCCATAGAATGACCCAAACTATCGTTCACCGTTTTGAAGCCATCTAGGTCTAAAACAATAACCGCCAAGAGCCGGTTATAGCTCAACGACAAATCAAGCGAATGCTGTAACCGTTCATGGAAAAGTGCTCTGTTTGGTAACGCCGTTATCGGATCGTAATGCGACATTCGCTCAAGATCAGACTGGGATCGATTGATGGCTGAAATATCTGAAAATACGGCTACGTAATTAATCAGTTTTCCCACGTCATTG
This sequence comes from Pseudomonas sp. RIT-562, assembly GCF_026241895.1. Classification (GTDB taxonomy): domain Bacteria; phylum Pseudomonadota; class Gammaproteobacteria; order Pseudomonadales; family Pseudomonadaceae; genus Aquipseudomonas; species Aquipseudomonas mandelii_F. The sequence goes on from NZ_JAPJIV010000035.1 coordinate 36,914, forward strand.
TATACAGCATTGATAGTCATCCATTCAGGATACAACTCTCCATCTTTTCGCCGGTTCCAGAGTTCGCCGCGCCAGAAACCAGAAGACTTAAGGCTGCTCAGGATGTCTCGGTAAAATGCATTATTTTGTTTTTCCGAGATTAGAATGCCTGGTTTTATTCCTATAGACTCTTCGGCAGTGAATCCTGTGATTATGGTGTATGCCCTGTTGACGGATAATATGTTGCCGCGGGCGTTCGTAATAATAACTCCATCAGCGGTATGGTCTAATACAATGCCAGCGAGATGCAGTTGATCTGTTTTTTGCTTTGTGTCTGTAATATCAGTGGAAATTCCCAAAACACCCGTAGGTAGTCCGTCAGTGCGCCGTAACACGCACTTTGTTGTCAGATAAATTCGCTTTTGTCCAAATTGTTTTAACTGATCTTCAAAACAAAGAATGCCGCCGTACGAAAGAACTTCTATGTCATTTTTCCGAAGAATCCTAGCCTCGTCCGTCGCCAAGTAACTTTCCCTCGTTTTTCCTTCCATCTCTTCGAATGTGTATCCGGCCGCTTGTTCGAACATTCGATTGCAGAGTCGAAGCTTTCCTTCAGTGTCATAGACATATATCAACGACGGGGCATTATCCACGATGTCCTGCAGTAACGCTTTCTGAGTAAGCAACGCTTCCTTAGCTTGTATGCGCTCGGAAATGTCGCGCACCACGGCGTAGAGCATCGGCTCTCCTGAGAGCGTCACAGTACAAAGTGTAACTTCCGCAGGAAAAATCGTTCCGTCAGCTCGTTTGTGAAGCCACTCAAATCGATGGACGCCAGTTGCTAACGCCGTTTTTAGCATGGTTTGCGCTTTCAGTTCGGTTGACTGACCATCACTCTGCATCGGTGGTGCAATGTCGGTTGCCTTAATCCTGTAAAGCTTCGTCAGGTCTTCAAACCCAAAGACGCTTAGCGCAGCTGAATTCGCATCAATGCACACGCCGCTTGCGCGCAGGATCCAGATGGGATCGGGTGAGCGTTCGAACAGGGCACGAAAGCGAGCTTCACTTTGTATCAATGATTGTTCGACGGCCTGGCGGTCTTTGACTTCTTTAGCAAGCTCAGCGTGGCGGAGTCGAATAAGCTTATGACTCTTACTGAGCTGTGCGGCGAAATAGGTGAAGAAAGCTGTACAGGTGAGCGCGACAATGAAGAGAGGAGACTTGAAGATGAAGCCTGTCGGCCATCCATCTTTAGGCAAAGCGGCGAGTTCCCAACTTCCCCCTGGCACATCTACCGAAGTAGTAATTGCATCTTTTTGAGAGACCGTAGGCTCACCAAATATTATATTGCCTTGGGCACCCAACCCGTCCGCTCCGCGTAGCACTATCTGCAGGCTGGTTTCCTTACTTAAGCCGCTAGCATTGAGCAGACGGTTCACATCTGCGACGACTGAGACATTTCCCCAATACAAATCTTCACCGCCTGATCCGCTAACAAAGACCGGGCGTCTATGGATGAATCCTTTCCCTCCTTGCACCAGCTCAACGGGGCCGGCTAATAAAGAAGTTTTTTGTTCGCGAGACCGCAAAAGTACTCCATATTGATTGGGTATCTTACGATAGTCCAAGCCTAAAACCCCCTCATTGCCCTCCAATGGGAAAACGTTGTAAACCACGTCTTTGGGAGCAAGTGCTATGTGGCGAATTTGAGGTTGTGATGCGATCGCTTGCTTTGCCATTCCATTGAAATGCTCGGAAGTAATGCGGCCATCCAATCTCAGCAGTTGTACAATGCCTTCTGTCACATCGAAAGTAGATCGGATTTCGCTCTCAAGATGCGCCCGCATATTCGCCAATTTTGAAATCACCTGGGCCTTAGCTTGATGAGATTCCTCACGTACATCCAAGGATCCAAGGGATATGGAAAGCGCTATCCCTGTCAGTAATATGCTTACTGGCAAAACGAACGAGCGTAGGGAATTGCCGTAATCTTCGGCCTGTGATGCTCTGTTTGGACTTGGTGATTTCTTTTGTAATTTTTCCAAAGCATCAGTCCTTACGTTTACTCGTCGAAAAAGCATGCGTCAAAGCGATGCCGTCCGCTGTTTTTCGTTGCTGAATAGATCCTTGTGGTGAAGGCCAAAGGATAGTTGGCACAACCACCGGCAGGATTTCGGCGGGTGAGTATGCATTGAGCCAAGTTGCGGTTTGCAGCACATTATGAAGGGAGATAGTTTTTTTTCCCGAGATACTGCCATATCCGAATGGCATCCCGACATTCGTGAGCACGGTGGTGCTTTTCACGAAAATTTTCTTAGGCATTTTTCTTCCTTCACTTTCGATCAACCTATCAGTACCTTTCCTGCATGTTCTTCTCTCGCAGCTACGCATATTCGCACAGGTCTGTACCCTTTCCATAGCCGACCGATGTGGGGCGCGGGAGGTTCAATTTGCAAGATAAAGACCCATCAAATGCTAGCGGATGGTGTAGGTGACAGTTGGCTCGACGATGTCCCTGATCCAGCAATCCAGTCCCCGACAGATTCCATGTCAGAATTACCGCCTCAGCCATTTGTGGTACCGATCTGCATTTCATTCGTTATAGTGCTCCACCCATGGAAGCAGGCATTATTCTCCGCCATTAAAGTGTCGGAATTATCGAGGCGTTAGGCTCTGTACGTAAAGTATTGTCGCAAGCACCGCATAGCGCAGGCCTATGAGACCATCGCCGCAAAACTTGTTGCGAGCTTGTCGAAGCGCGTCACGATGCGACGGTTCTCCTTCAGCCAGCCAAACATGCGTTCGATGATGTTGCGCTGCCGATATTTGGGGCGATCAAAAAGTCGAGGCAATCCTGGCTTGGTTTTGCGCTTCATGCTTCGCAACGGAATGACTGGCTGCATGCGATAACGATCACAATACTGGCGCAGCGCTTCAGCGTCGTAACCCTTGTCAGCCAGCAACCAGCGGCAACGCTTGCGTGGGCGACCGCGCAGGCTGGGTATGCAAGCCTGATCGAGTAGCGGTTGGGCATAGGCTATATCGCTGGCTTGTCCGCCTGACAACAGGAAACGCAGAGGCACACCATTGGCGTCGCACAGCATGTGAATCTTGGTCGTCAGGCCACCCCGGCTGCGCCCGAGCGCGTGGTCTTGCGGTTCTTCAAATCCCCTTTTTTCCCGGCACCTGATGAGGCCCGGGTTGCTCGTACGGCAGTGGAGTCGATCATCCATGTTTCCAAGTCAATCAAACCCTGCTCATTCAATCGGATATGAAGACGCTTGAGCATCTGATCAAAAGCTCCGCAATCACGCCATCCCCGGAACCGTTGATAGATCGTTGACCAAGGGCCGAATCGTTCGGGCATGTCTCGCCAGGCTGCGCCAGAGCAAAGCACCCAGAGAATACCGTTTAGCATCAGGCGATCATCGGCCCGAGGGCGCCCGGTGCGCTGATTTTTGGTGAAGATATCTGCAACCAGATCCCAGGCTGCGTCGGGGAGTTCATACCGCTTTGCCATCTTGGCCTCCTGGCTTTAATGGCGGTGTATTTTACAGAAAATCGTATTTCTTGGGTTTACGTACAGAGCCTAAAGTTCTTTTTACAACCGCGCAAGTTCATCGAACAGAGGCAGATCTGCAGTACGATCAATGCATAGGCCCCGGCGTAAGCACCCCAAATGACCCACAGAACATTACTGAAAATGAAACAGAAGAACCCCGCCATTCTTCTCGCGGGACGTTGAGAGCCAATAAGCCACGCGGCGATAACCGTCACTGCCATAGCTGGCCACTGCACCCAATCCAGATAACTCAAGTCAACCCCTCAATCTCTTATCGATTTAAAAGAGAGAGATTCAATGGCGAATAATTCAGATTTTTTGGGCGCCATTTGGAATGTACCGTTCGTCAGACATGGATCGAATTTCTTGAACATACGTGCTCCCTCGGACAGATTAAACATGTGCTGACGAAAATTCCCTTTCGTCTTGCTTCTGGGAGAATGCAATGAAAGCCATCGTTTACAACGGCCCTCGTGACGTTAGTGTGCAAAATGTGCCGGACGCCAAAATCGAAAAACCTACCGACGCTCTGGTGCGAGTGACTGCCACAAACATCTGCGGATCTGATCTGCACATGTACGAAGGCCGTACTTCTTTTGAAACGGGCAGAGTGTTTGGCCATGAGAATCTGGGCGAGGTCATCGAAGTAGGCTCCGGCGTAGATCGGGTCAAGGTAGGAGATCTGGTATGCCTGCCATTCAACATCGGCTGCGGCTTTTGCGAAAACTGTGAAAAAGGCCTGACGGGGTTTTGCCTGACCGCTAACCCCGGCAGCGCGGGTGCGGCCTATGGGTTCGCTGACATGGGCCCGTATCAGGGGGGGCAGGCTGAACTACTTCGAGTGCCTTATGCAGACTTCAACTGCCTGGTGTTGCCCGAGGACGCGCAAGAACGTGAAGAAGATTACGTCATGCTCTCCGACATCTTCCCGACTGGTTGGCATGCAACCGAGTTGGCAGGCCTCCTTCCCGGGGAAAGTATTGCCATCTACGGCGCCGGCCCAGTTGGTTTGATGGCTGCCCACTCGGCCATGATCAAGGGTGCCTCTCAGGTGTTCGTAGTCGATAATCATCCTGACCGCTTGAAGCTTGCTGCTCAAATGGGCGCTACGCCCATCAACTCGCTTGAGAAAGAGGCGGTGGATCAGATCTTGAACTTGACCCATGGCAAGGGCACTGATCGCGGTTGCGAGTGCGTGGGTTATCAGTGCTGCGACCGCCATGGTCATGAAGCTAATCACCTGACCATGAACAACCTTGTCGCTTCGACCAAAGCGACCGGAGGCATCGGCGTCGTAGGTGTGTTCGTACCGCAAGACCCAGGAGCCAAAAATGAGCTGGCTAAGGAAGGCAAGATGGCTTTCGATTTCGGCGCTTTCTGGTTCAAGGGGCAGCAGATTCGAACGGGCCAAGCCAACGTCAAAGTCTACAACCGTCGCCTGGCTGAGCTAATCCACCATGGCCGAGCAAAACCTTCTCAGATCATCTCCCACCGCCTCAAGCTTGCCGAGGGCCCAGATGCCTATAAGCACTTCGACGCACGTGACGATGGCTGGACGAAGGTTGTACTCAAGCCAGCAGCTTAAACGCCAACCTCCGGTTTCGCCGGCTCCCTTTGGGCCGGCCTCTTCAGTAGAAAAGATTCAACAGCTAGCAGGAGAATGATCATGAAAAAGCTATCTATGTGCTTATGTCTATGCAGTGTATTCATGCTTCATGGATGCTTTGACAACGCGGATAACGCCACGAAAGACAATTCCAGTGGCACCAAGTCTTCTGTCCAAATGCAGGAAGGAAAGTCTGACGAGAATAAGTAGGGCAGCTAGGCGGCCCAGGTAGGAGTGAACATCCTGGGCCAGAGATAACTACAACAATAAATGGTGATCGAGATGAATTGCCTGATTTGTGTGGGAGCTGCACAACGCGTCATGTGCGACGGCCCGTGGGAAGAGCGTGACTGTCCGGTGTGCGGTCGGTATCGAATATCAGACGAGCTGATTCTCGCGTTGATGGATCAAGGGCAGATTTTCGATGTGCTTAAAGTCAGGGGCTGGCTAGATACGCGGCGAACTGAAGGTTTCCTGCCCTGCATCCAAAGTTCTGAAGGGCTACTGGTTACCGTTGTCGAGCCTACTTTAACGCCTGCGCAAGTGAAGTGAGTTTCAGTACGGCGCTGGGGGCTGCACTCTCCCAAAGCATCGAAATGTTATCGGCGAAACGCATGAATCTGCTGATAAAAAGCCCTGACGGTGATTATCGAAAATCAAGGTCGGGATGCTATTTCCTCAAAATGCTGCAATAGGTCTTGAGGATCCTCGTACACCCTCAGGGCTCCCGCTCTTTCTAGCTCGCTAATATCGTAGCCGCCGGAGAGCAAGCCCACATCTGTCGCTTTGCACCGCCTTGCTGCAAGCATGTCCCATATGGCGTCTCCAACCACTAAGCAGTCCTCAATGGGTCTCTTGAGCTTTTGCGCTGCGGCAAGGAAAAGATCTGGATCAGGCTTTCCATATTTGACATCGTCGCGGGTGATTATATTAATGTCGTTGATGTCTAAACCCAGCGCCTTTAAATTGATCTTGGCTGTAGAAACACCACCACTGGTTGCGATGCACCACTGTATATTTTCGTGGGTGAGCGTATTTAGTAGCTCGACTGAACCTGGGAGTGCCGTTATTTTGGCTTTTGAGGGCCTCATACGCAGCCGCATGCTTTTTACTTAAGATTCTTCCTTGCTCGTCAGTAATTTCTACACCCGTTTCACGGGACAAGGTTTTTAGCTATCGCCAAACAGCCTGTGATGAGTGGCCCCGAATGGGTATTCCCGAGTTCCTCGAGGATCAATACGCTTATGACGCGTACATCGCATTTTTGATCTCAACCGGCTCGATCAAGCATCCAGGCGAATGCTGGTGGGGAGTGCGACCGTCTGCGAATTACCCTACGTTGGAGTTGCGGATGACAGATGCATGCCCTCGCTTGGATGATGCATTGTGTATTGCCTCTTTTTTCCGATTGATGATCGGGCATGCACTCAGTCAGCCTCATCCAGGATCGAACTACTCGCCGAAAACTCGCTGGATCCTGATGGAAAATCGATGGAGAGCTAAACGATTTGGAATCCACGCAGCGTTTCTAATCGAGGGTTACGATCGGTCATTTTCGATTGAACAGTGGCTTTTCATGGCGGAACAGATCCTGGGTGACACTGCCCGAGAATTGGGTGTAGAGAATGTTTTTTCGCAGGCTCGCCGCATTTTGCGTCACGGCACCAGTGCAGAGCGACAACGGTGTGTCTACGAGGAGGCCCTAAGCCAGGGAGGTGATGTCAGTGAGGCTCTTTCACAAGTCGTTGACCACTTGATGATGGAAACGGCGATAGGAAATCACGAACCTGCTCTTCGGCACACGCAATCTGAGGATCTTGATCAAGCACTTCCTCGCCTCTGATATCCTGCCTTGATCCTTGGCAGTAAGTCCAATGCTGGTTCAAAGAGTCTCAAAAGACGATTCTCGCTGGAAGCGAAACCGAATCGATGCCTGTCCCGTCGATAGCTCCGAAGTGTGCAACCTCTCCAAGATTAGTATCTGCAACGAGCTCGTTCAGCAGGTTATGCATCTCGAGCACGTCGATGTTGCGTTCGCGCATTTTGGTCACAAAGTCGAAATGATCGCGCTTGGCCTGAGCGACCCAGAGGACGTCATCAAACAGCAATTCGTTGCAGTTGCCCGGAGTCAGCCGCTGGTGGGCCAGACCGGGTGAGCAAACCGTGACCTTGTGGAGTTCGCCGGCTTCGGATGGACGCCGATTTTGAGCTTTGGCATGGCGGGATCCTTCAAACGATCGCCAATCGCGCGAGTAGTGTTTTTTACTCAATCGGCAGAAGCGAGCGGGTATTGCGAAACGGAATCTCTTTGGCGTTTTGTCAAAATTCGCGACGAACGTGGGTTCGCCCTTGTTAAACTGATAACCGTATGTCCGCTGTGAAGAGAACACGGCTCAATCTATTGACCGGTGATCGCGTAGTTTTACTCGGTTCAAATTTTTGACTTCGGAATCATTGGGACTACCGCGTGTCAACCGACAAATACTGCATCGGACACGTGCT
>NZ_JAPJIV010000036.1 GCF_026241895.1 Pseudomonas sp. RIT-562
CCCTGCAAAACGCCCAGGAAGAACTGCAGCACAGCGTCGACCAGGCCACCGAAGACGTGCGGCAAAACCTGGAGACCATTGAGATCCAGAACATCGAGCTGGACCTGGCGCGCAAGGAAGCCCTGGAAGCGAGCCGAATCAAGTCCGAATTCCTGGCCAACATGAGCCATGAAATCCGCACTCCACTCAACGGCATCCTCGGGTTCACCCATCTGCTGCAAAAAAGCGAATTAACCCCGCGGCAACTCGACTACCTGGGCACCATCGAAAAATCCGCCGACAGCCTGCTGGGCATCATCAACGAAATTCTCGACTTTTCGAAGATCGAAGCCGGCAAACTGGTGCTCGACCATATTCCGTTCAACCTGCGCGATCTGTTGCAGGACACCCTGACCATCCTCGCCCCCGCTGCCCACGCCAAGCAGCTGGAGCTGGTCAGCCTGGTTTACCGCGATACGCCGTTGTCGCTGGTAGGCGACCCGCTGCGACTCAAGCAGATCCTCACCAATCTGGTGAGCAATGCCATCAAGTTCACCCGCGAAGGCACCATCGTCGCCCGCGCCATGCTCGAAGACGAGCATGAAGACAGCGTGCAGCTGCGCATCAGCATTCAGGACACCGGCATCGGCCTGTCGAGCCAGGACGTGCGCGCCTTGTTCCAGGCCTTCAGCCAGGCGGACAACTCGCTGTCGAGACAACCCGGCGGGACCGGCCTGGGCTTGGTGATTTCCAAGCGCCTGATCGAGCAGATGGGCGGCGAGATCGGCGTCGACAGCACCCCGGGGGAAGGCTCGGAATTCTGGATCAGCCTGAGCCTGCCCAAAACCCGCGACGACGCTGAGGATCTGCCCGGCCCGCCATTGCTGGGGCGCCGTGTTGCAGTACTGGAGAACCATGAACTGGCGCGCCAGGCCCTGCAGCACCAACTGGAAGACTGCGGCCTCGCGGTGACGCCGTTCAATACCCTGGAAAGCCTGACCAATGGCGTGACCGGAGTGCACCAGACTGAGCAAGCGATCGACCTGGCAGTGCTGGGCATCACCAGCAAAGACATGCCGCCCGAACGCCTCAACCAGCATATCTGGGACCTCGAGCACCTGGGCTGCAAAGTGCTGGTGCTGTGCCCGACCACCGAACAGACGCTGTTCCACCTGTCCGTTCCCAACCCCCACAGCCAGCTTCAGGCCAAACCGGCCTGCACGCGCAAGCTGCGCCGGGCCTTGTCCGACCTGGTCAATCCGCGCCAGATGCGCAGCGAGCCGGGCGAGCCATTGTCGAGCCGTGCCCCTAAAGTGCTGTGCGTCGACGACAACCCGGCCAATCTGCTGCTGGTGCAGACACTGCTCGAAGACATGGGTGCCAAGGTGCTCGCCGTGGAAAGCGGTTTTGCTGCCATCAAGGCAGTGCAGAACGAGACGTTCGACCTGGTGCTGATGGACGTGCAGATGCCCGGAATGGACGGACGCCAGAGCACCGAGGCGATCCGTCAGTGGGAAAGCGAACGGCACTGTACGCCATTGCCGATCGTCGCACTGACGGCCCATGCCATGGCCAACGAGAAACGTGCCCTGTTGCAAAGCGGCATGGATGACTACCTGACCAAGCCGATCAGTGAACGGCAACTGGCGCAGGTGGTGTTGAAGTGGAGTGGCCTGGCCCTGCGCAATCAGGGCCCGGAACGCGCGGGCGATCGACTGGCCGGGGCACCGGAACTGCAGGTGCTCGATCACGAGGAAGGCTTGCGCCTGGCGGCCGGCAAGGCGGACCTGGCGGCAGATATGCTGGCCATGTTGCTGGCGTCCCTGGAAGCGGACCGCGAAGCCATTCGTTTCGCCCGGGACATCGACGACCATAATGCACTGATCGAGCGAGTCCACCGGCTGCATGGCGCGACCCGCTACTGTGGCGTGCCGCAATTGCGCGCCGCCTGCCAGCGCAGCGAAACCCTGCTCAAGCAGCAAGATCCGCGCGCCTACAGCGCCCTTGAAGAACTCGACCGGGCGATCAATCGGCTGGCTGCCCAGGCCCGCATCAACGCCTGACCCAACGCAGATCAACAGGAGGATTGCATGCGCACCATTCTATTCAGCAGCCAGACCTACGACCGCGACAGCTTTCTCGCCGCCGAGCTCCCCGCCGGCATCGAGCTGCAGTTTCAACCCGCGCGCCTGAGTATCGATACGGTCGCCCTGGCTGAAGATCACGAGGTGGTCTGCGCCTTCATCAATGATGACCTGAGCGCCCCCGTGCTCGAACGCCTCGCTGCCGGCGGCACGCGCCTGATCGCCCTGCGCTCGGCGGGCTACAACCATGTCGACCTGGCTGCCGCCAAGCGTCTGGGGCTGCCCGTCGTGCGCGTCCCCGCCTACTCGCCGCATGCCGTGGCCGAGCACGCGGTGGCGCTGATCCTGGCGCTCAATCGGCGCCTGCATCGCGCCTACAACCGTACCCGCGAAGGGGACTTCAGCCTGCACGGCCTGACCGGCTTCGACCTGGTGGGCAAGACCGTCGGCGTCGTCGGCACCGGGCAGATCGGTGCGACTTTCGCGAAAATCATGCACGGGTTTGGCTGCCAGTTGCTGGCGTACGACCCCTACCCCAACCCGCAGGTCGAAGCCCTCGGCGCGCGCTACCTGAGCTTGCCGCAATTGCTCGCCGAGTCGCAGATCATCAGCCTGCACTGCCCGCTCAACGAACACAGCAAACACCTGATCAACCGCGAATCACTGGCGCACATGCAACCCGGCGCCATGCTGATCAACACCGGGCGTGGAGGCCTGGTGGACACGCCGGCATTGATCGATGCACTCAAAGACGGGCAACTGGGTTACCTGGGCCTGGATGTCTATGAAGAAGAGGCGCAGCTGTTTTTCGAGGACCGCTCCGACCTGCCGCTGCAGGACGATGTGCTGGCGCGGTTGTTGACCTTTCCGAACGTGATCATCACCGCCCACCAAGCCTTCCTGACTCGCGAAGCATTGGGCGCAATTGCCGCCACTACTTTGCAGAATATTGCCGCGTGGGCTGGCGGAACCCCGCAAAACCAGGTGGATGCCGGTTGAACCGGATCGAAGGTCAAAGGCCCACCACATGATCGGCGGATGTCCGTGCTAGCATGCCGCGCATATTTGGAGGACCCATGGTCGAACACGATTTCCGCTACACCCTGATGAACCCGCAACACACCCTCACCGAGTGCCGCGCCCTGGTGCCTGGCCGTTATCAGGTCACTGGCAACGGTGGCTCGATTCGCAACAACGACGTGCTGGTGGTGACGCTCAAAGGCAGTAAAGACCTGGCCATGCGCCTGACCGTCGAAACGGTTCGCCACCTGATCAACCCGCCCGGCCAATGGGTGGCGGTGGCCAGTGGTCCGGTGTTCGGCGAACTGGCGATCCACACTTGGAAGGTCAACTGCGACAGCTGCGCCAAAGAGCTGAGTTTCGAGTTTGCGGTGGACGCCAAGCTGGGCAACAAGGCGCAAAAGCCGGCTGCCACTGCACGGATCGCCGAGTTGGGCTGGAGCACGGTTGGGGAAAAACACCTGTGCCCGAAATGCCAGGAGCCTGCGTGATGAAACGCCTCGCCCTGACAGCATTGGTTGGCGCCGGCCTGCTGGGCTGCTCCGCGCAACCGGTGCAACTGCAACAGAATCGCAGCTACATTCTGGAGTGGATCGGCGAACGTCCCTTGATGGATTACAGCCACCTGACCATCACCCTGGGTGAAGACGGTCGCGCCTATGGCAACGGCGGCTGCAACCACTGGTTTGCTCCCTACACCCTGGAAGGCGACAAGCTGAGCTTCGGCAAGATCGGCAGCACACGCAAACTCTGCGGCCCGGCGTTGATGGAGCAGGAAACGCGTTTCCTCCAGGCCCTGGAAAACGTCCAGCGCTGGGATGTGTCGCCGATCGACCAGATGCGCTTCTGGCCAGCGCAAGGCAAACCACTGCGCTGGTGGCTTGAAGAGGGTTAAATCCTAAAAAGATCGCAGCCTTCGGCAGCTCCTACAGAGGCCGCTGAACACCGTAGGAGCTGCCCAAAGCTGCGATCTTTTCTTAGAGACCTCTCAATTCTTGGCCTGCAACGCCTCCAGCTTCGCCAACACCCCCGCCGCCGTCTGCTCACCCAGCAATTGCTCACGCACCTTGCCCTTGTCATCAATGATGTAAGTGACCGGCAACGCCTCACTGCGCGGCACCTCAAACAGTTCCGCCGGGTCCTGGGCCAGCACCGTGAACCCGATGCCCAGTTTCTCGCTGGCGCTCTTCAGCTCTTCGCCCTGCACATTATCGAAGTTCACCCCGAACACGCCGATGTTCCTGCCCTTGAGCTGCTCGGCCAAGGCATTCAGCTCCGGAATCTCGGTACGGCAAGGTCCGCACCACTCGGCCCAGTAATTGAGTACCAGCCATTGTTTGTCCAGACGCTCGGCAGCCACTTTCTGGCCGTTCTGGTCGATCCCGTAATCGTTGCCACATCCCCCCAGCAATAAAGTGCCGATGATCAACAGTGTCGCTGCCAGTCGTCTGTTCATGTCGTGATCCTTGTCGAAAAAGAATACTGCCGCGACCCATTGCCTCCCGAGGTTCTGGAATGCGCGCTGCACAGTTAGAATAGCCGCCACCTTACGCAAGATGCGACCCGCACATGACCGATCTGACGCTTTATCACAACCCGCGCTGCTCGAAATCCCGCGGTGCGCTCGAACTGCTCCAGGCCCGCGGCCTGACACCTGAGGTCGTGCGCTACCTGGAAACACCTCTGGACGCCACGCAAATCCAGAGCCTGCTGAAGAAGCTTGGCATCGGCGCGCGGCAACTGCTGCGCACTGGTGAGGATGAATACAAGACCCTCAACCTGGCCGACGCCAGCCTCAGCGAGGCGCAACTGATCGCCGCCATCGCTGGCCACCCGAAACTGATGGAGCGGCCGATTCTCGAAGTCGGCGACAAAGCCGTGATCGGCCGTCCGCCGGAGAACGTGCTGGAGTTGCTGCCGTGAGCGCGCCGTACATTCTGGTGCTGTATTACAGCCGCAGTGGCTCGACCAATGAAATGGCCCGGCAGATAGCCCGTGGCGTCGAGCAGTCAGGGATGGAGGCTCGCTTGCGCACGGTCCCGGCGATCTCCGCCGAATGCGAAGCCGTGTCGCCGGATATTCCGGACGAGGGCGCGCTGTATGCAAGTCTCGATGACCTGAAAAACTGCGCCGGCCTGGCCTTGGGCAGCCCGACGCGCTTTGGCAACATGGCCGCACCGCTCAAATACTTTCTCGATGGCACCAGCAACCTGTGGCTGACCGGCGCTCTGGTCGGCAAACCTGCGGGAGTATTCACCTCCACCGCCAGTCTGCATGGCGGTCAGGAAACCACGCTGCTGTCGATGATGTTGCCGTTGCTGCATCACGGCATGCTGATCACCGGCCTGCCGTACAGCGAGTCGGCGCTGCTGGAAACCCGCGGTGGCGGTACGCCTTATGGCGCCAGTCACCATGCCGGCGCCGATGGCAAAAGCGGCCTGAATGAACACGAAGTGGCACTGTGCAGGGCATTGGGCCTGCGCTTGGCCAAGACCGCGCAAAAGCTGGGGAACTGACGTGGCGAAAAAGCCGAAGGTGTTGCCGTCCATTGAGTGGCTGGAACCACGGGTTCGGGCCATGCGAGTCATCAGCCTGTTGTGCTATCTGGGGCTGGTCGGCCTGCTGTGTGTTTATTACCTGCTGATTGCCGACCTGCATGGCGCGCGGCCGTGGGTGATCCTGCTGATCGAGCTGGTGCCGCTGTTGCTGCTGGCACCGGGAATGATCCTGGGCAGCCCTCGCGGGCATTCGTGGATGTGTTTTGTGGTGAACCTGTACTTCATCAAGGGCGCATTGGCGGCGTATGACCCGAACCGGCAGCTGTTTGGCCTGTTGGAGATGGGTGCGAGCCTGGCGGTATTCTGCTCGGCGTTGATGTTTGTACGGTGGCGATTTCAGTTGAATCGCAAGTTGGCGGGTGAAGGCGAAATCTCTGTCGCCTGATGCACCGCCTTCGCGAGCAAACCCGCTCCCACAGGCGATCCGCCCCCCTGTGGGAGCGGGCTTGCTCGTGAAGGGTTCAACTCGGGCTCAATGATTCACCGTATAAGCCAGCATCATCGATATCTGGCTCATCGCCCGCCCACCACTCTGTTCATGCCACTGGTTGAACACATCCTGCACCAGAGCCAGATCGCGTTGACTGGTCGGGACCTTGTCGACGATCTTTTGCGCATTCAACCCCGCCACCACGTCATAGCTCGGCACAAATGTGTCCTTGCCGACCATTCGCAGGAATCGTGGGGCCGACAACCCGCCCAACTGATGCCCGCGTTTCTTCAGGAAGGTCCATAACCCGACGATGTCCGTCACTGGCCAATCGGCGATCAACTGACCAAAACTGCCATGCTCGTGGGTGACATCGAGGATGAACTGCGCATTACGCGGCACGCTCTTGAGTTTGCCCAGGTGCCGGATGATCCGCGCATCCTGCATCAGGCGCTCCAGATGTTCGGCACTCATAAGCACGACTTTTTCCGGGTCGAACTTGAAGAACACTTCCTCGAAGGCCGGCCATTTCGCATCCACCAGACTGTGCTTGAGCCCGGCGCGGAATACGCGCAGGGCCATGGTGGAGAGATAACGATCATCGCTGATCTTGCGCAACTGCGCGGGGGACTTGGGAACGGGCAGATGGGCTTCCAGTTCAGCTGCCGAACCGAAGCGGTTCAGGCAGTATTCGTGCAGCCACTTGTAATCGCGCATGCCCTCTCCTGAGGATTAAAAAGAAAAACCTGTGTTCTGGTCAGAGGTTGACGACGTTGACGAACCGCGAGGCAGCGGTTTCATCGATCTTGAGACTGGTGAAATCAAACAAGGTGCGATCCGCCAGCTGGGAGGGGATCACATTCTGCAGGCTGCGAAAAATGCTTTCGGTGCGCCCCGGGGTCTTGCGCTCCCACTCCTGCAGCATGTCCTTGACCACCTGGCGCTGCAGATTTTCCTGGGAGCCACAGAGGTTGCACGGAATGATCGGGAATTGCTTGAAGTCCGAATAAGCCTGGATGTCCTTTTCGTTGCAATACGCCAGCGGGCGAATCACCACGTTGCGCCCATCATCGGCGCGCAATTTAGGGGGCATGGCCTTGAGCGAACCATTGAAGAACATGTTCAGGAAAAATGTTTCGACAATGTCGTCGCGGTGATGACCGAGGGCCATCTTGGTCGCGCCAATTTCGTCGGCAAAGGTGTAGAGCGTGCCACGGCGCAAACGCGAGCACAGCGAGCAAGTGGTCTTGCCTTCCGGTATCAGCTCCTTGACCACCGAATAGGTGTCCTTTTCGACGATGTGGTATTCGACACCCAGTTCTTTCAGGTAAGCCGGCAGGACATGCTCAGGAAAACCCGGTTGCTTCTGGTCCATGTTCACGGCAACGATCTCGAATTTGATCGGCGCGACCTTCTGCAAATGCAGCAGCACATCGAGCATGGTGTAGCTGTCCTTGCCGCCGGACAGGCAAACCATCACCTTGTCGCCGTCTTCGATCATGTTGAAATCGGCGACAGCCTCCCCCGCCTGGCGGCGAAGACGCTTCTGCAGTTTGTTCTGGTTGACCGTGAGTGTGCCCATGACGCGAAATCCGTGAGGTGTGACGAAAGGCGGGCATTTTACGCAAAAACCCGGTCACCACGTAATACCCCGGTTTTGCTGCGAAACATAATGCGATTAGCCGACACATTTACAGCGCAATTTGCTCTAAGTCCCACCACCTGTGCGGTTAAGTCCTTTCTATACTGCGACATAAGGTCGCATGACTATCCAGACCTATCCCTTACTTGGCCACCTTGGCCCGTAGGCGCTCCACCGGGGGGCGATGGTAAAAACAAGAGGAGTGACTGGCATGATCCATCACGTAGTGGGGCTCTTCACCCACCCTGACCAAGAATGGAAGGAGATTCGTGGCGACCAGGAGGAAAGCATCAGCCACATGTATCTCACGCACACCCTGATTCTCGCGGCCATTCCGGCCGTGTCGGCATTTATCGGCACGACCCAGGTGGGCTGGGTCATCGGCAACCGGGCTCCGGTGATGCTGACCCAGGAAAGCGCGCTGTGGATGACGATCATGTCGTACCTGGCGATGCTCGGCGGCGTGGCCGTGATGGGCGCCTTCGTGCACTGGATGGCTCGTACGTATGACGCCAATCCAAGTCTGGCCCGTTGTGTTGCATTTGCGACCTATACCGCCACTCCGCTGTTCATTGGCGGCCTGGCGGCGTTGTATCCACATATGTGGCTGGGGATGATCGTCGGCACCGCTGCCATTTGCTACACCGTGTACCTGTTATATGTCGGCCTGCCGACTTTCATGAACATTCCATCGGACGAGGGTTTCCTGTTTTCGAGTTCGGTATTGGCCGTAGGATTGGTGGTGCTGGTGGCCATCATGGCATTCACGGTGATTGTCTGGGGACTGGGCGTGGGGCCCGTCTATACCAACTGACTTCGCATAAAAAAATATCTGCCAATACAGGCCGCCGTGAGGCGGCCTCTTAATGTGCGCAGTTTGATTTGCGACGACCATTCGGCGCCCGGACGATTCGCAAGCACCCGGGGTTGCGGCATACTCGACGTCTCTGGAGACCCATCAAGCATGCCCGAGCAACTCAATTCCCGCGTCGAAGATTGTTACCTACTCGCTGAATCCTTTTTCAAACGTCCATTCAAACGCCCCGTGGTGAGTCTCAAGCTGCGCGGTCAGAAAGCCGGTGTCGCGCATCTGCACGAGAACCTGCTGCGCTTCAACCCGCAGCTGTACCGGGAAAACACCGAAGACTTCCTCAAGCAGACCGTTGCTCATGAGGTCGCGCACCTGATTGCCCATCAACTGTTCGGCGACCGTATCCAGCCCCATGGTGAAGAGTGGCAGTTGATCATGCGCGGTGTGTACGAATTGCCGCCGAACCGTTGCCACACCTATGACGTCAAACGCCGCAGTGTGACCCGCTATATCTACAAATGCCCTTGCGTCGACAGTGACTTCCCGTTCTCGGCGCAGCGTCATGGGCTGGTAAGGCAGGGGCGTCGGTATTTGTGCCGCCGGTGCCGGAGCACCTTGGTGTTCAGTGGGGAGATGCGGGTCGAGTAGTTCTGTCTTGGAGCAACAGTCCCGTGGGAGCAAAGCTTGCTCGCGCCGATAGCGTGCTCAAGGCCGCTACACAACCACCTTGGCACGCCGCAGTTCTTCGATCCGCTGCACACTGAACCCCAACTCCCGCAACACCTCATCGGTATGCGCCCCTAGCTGCGCACCGATATGCCTGGGCTCAGGCAGGCCTTCGGAAAACTTCAGCGGGCACGCCATCTGCGCTTGGGTCGATCCATCTCCGCGGGGTACTTGCGCCACTACCTCGCGTGCCTGCAGCTGTGGATGGCGCACCGCCTCCCCCAGGCTCAACACTGGCTCAACGCACGCATCGAGCTCGGCAAACAGGGCGCTCAGTTCAGCGAAGTCGTGTTTTTCGAACTCGATCTTCAACGCGTCCTTGAGCTTTTTCTGATGTTCCGGTTGCGCGGACAATCCCAGTTTGGCCATTTCCTCCAGCCCCAGCGCCGTGCACAGCTGCTTCATGAAGGCCGGCTCCAGGCTGCCGACCGACAACCAACGCCCGTCACGAGACCTGTAGTAATCGTAGAAGCTGCCACCATTGAGTACCTGATTTTCCCGTGCTGGCTCCTCACCGCAGGCCAGGAACCCTGCACCCGACATCGCATTCAGGGTGAAAGCGCAATCGGTCATGCTGATATCCAGGTATTGCCCCTGCCCCGTCTGTTGTCGCGCAATGACCGCAGCCAACAGGCCGATCACGCCATGCAGCGAGCCTCCCGCGATATCAGCCACCTGCATACCCAACGGCAATGGCCCACTGTCGGCCCGGCCGGTATGGCTAGCCAGCCCCGCCAGCGCCAGGTAATTGATATCGTGGCCGGCGCGGTCCTTGTACGGGCCGGTCTGGCCATATCCGGTGATCGACACATAGATCAGCTTCGGGTTGATCGCCCTCAGGGCTTCATAACCCAGTCCCAGTCGCTCCATGACGCCGGGGCGAAACTGTTCGAGCAAGATGTCGTGGTCTTGCAGCAACTGCCTGATGACCTCCAGTGCTTCGGGCTGCTTGAGATCCAGCGCCAGGCTGCGCTTGTTGCGATTGAGGTAGGCGTGGCTCGCCGACACACCCTGGTCGTGGGGTGGCAGCACTCGCAGCAGGTCCATGCGAGTCGGCGACTCGATACGTAACACCTGCGCGCCCATGTCCGCCAGCAACAGCGAGGCAAACGGCCCCGGTAATAGCGTCGAAAAGTCGAGGATCTTCAGTGAAGCCAGTGGCCCGAGCATGAGTAATCTCCAGTGCGTTCCCCCAAGCCTAGGCAGACGATGGCAATGCAGCAATTACCGGATGCATCAGTTGCACTGACCGTTGCGCTCAAATCGCGCCCAAGAAAAAACCCGCCGAAGCGGGTTTTCTCATTGCATGAGCCTTACTTGACGTTGCTTGGAGCCGGACCTTCGGCT
This sequence comes from Pseudomonas sp. RIT-562, assembly GCF_026241895.1. Classification (GTDB taxonomy): domain Bacteria; phylum Pseudomonadota; class Gammaproteobacteria; order Pseudomonadales; family Pseudomonadaceae; genus Aquipseudomonas; species Aquipseudomonas mandelii_F. The sequence goes on from NZ_JAPJIV010000036.1 coordinate 10,598, forward strand.
ACGCCCAGGTCGTCTTCTTCACGCTCGTCGGCGATACCACGGCCGCCGGAAGCCAGTTCCGCCTGCAGCACATCGACGTCCAGTTCCTTGACCCACTTGGCCACGACCAGGGTCGCAACGGCGTTGCCCACCAGGTTGGTCAGGGCGCGAGCTTCGGACATGAAGCGGTCGATACCGAGGATCAGGGCCAAACCGGCAACTGGCAGGTGGCCAACGGCAGACAGGGTGGCGGCCAGCACGATGAAGCCACTACCGGTCACGCCAGCGGCACCTTTGGAGGACAACAGCAATACCACCAGCAGGGTGATCTGGTGAGTGATGTCCATGTGGGTGTCGGTAGCCTGGGCAATGAACACCGCGGCCATGGTCAGGTAGATGGCAGTACCGTCGAGGTTGAACGAGTAGCCGGTCGGGATCACCAGGCCTACCACGGATTTCTTCGCGCCCAGGCGTTCCATCTTGATCAGCATGCGCGGCAGCACCGATTCCGAAGAAGAAGTACCCAGCACGATCAGCAATTCTTCACGGATGTAGCGAATCACCTTCAGCACGCTGAAGCCGTGGGCGCGAGCGATACCGCCCAGCACAATCAGAATGAACAGCAGGCAGGTGATGTAGAAGCACGCCATGAGTTGGCCCAGTTGCACCAGCGAGCCTACGCCATAGGCACCGATGGTGAACGCCATCGCACCGAAGGCACCGATGGGCGCCAGCTTCATGATCATGTTGATGATGTTGAACATGACATGGGCGAAGCGATCGATGAAGTCCAGCAGCGGCTTGCCATAGGCGCCCAGGCGATGCAGGGCGAAACCGAAGATCACCGAGAACATCAGCACTTGCAGGATGTCACCGGTAGCGAACGCGCCAACGATGGTGGACGGGATCACATTCAGCAGGAAGCCAACGACGCTTTGATCAGCACCGGCCGCCACATACTGGGCGACTTTGGAAGCATCCAGAGTGCTGACATCGATGTGCATGCCGTTGCCTGGCTGCACGATATTTACCACCACCAGGCCAACCAGCAGGGCGATGGTCGAGACGATTTCGAAATAAAGCAGCGCGTAACCGCCGGTCTTGCCGACCGACTTCATGTTCTGCATGCCCGCGATACCGCTGACGACGGTGCAGAAAATGATAGGAGCAATGATCATCTTGATCAGTTTGATGAACCCGTCACCCAGCGGCTTGAGGGCAACGCCGGTCTGCGGATAGAAGTGACCGAGCAGGATGCCGATGGCGATGGCAACGATCACCTGGAAATACAGGGATTTGTAGATTGGCTGACGAGTCGTCATTGCAAAGTTCCTCAAGAGTGCCCGCTGACAACATCCATCTGTTGTCCATGACACCTGAATTGCGAACCCTCCTGCACTGGAGGGATTTGTTTTTTCGAGCTGCGCGGTGGCAGACATCTGTTGGTTACATCGCAAGGCCCGTGCCACCTTCACCAAACTGCCAGGAAGCCGTTGGCTACCAAGCCTTGCAAGTTTTCCAGTGTCACCGAGCGGTTACCTTGAGGTGGCGGATTCCCGCCCATCTCCACGACACCGTGCGGTAAATTGGCGGATATCCGCCTTGTTGCGAAACCAATCCGTGGCTACTATCCGCCGCTCAACGGACGGACCTCTCTCCATGCGCGAACGCACTATCGCCAGCCATTTCGCCCGTGCCGCCCTTGGTGGTGCGCGGCGACGCGGGTACGATTATTCAGCCCTGCTCCAGGAACTGGGCATCAGCCCAGAGCTGCTTGAAGAGCCCAGAGCGCGGATCGCTCCGGAACAGTTCACCCGCCTGCTTCAGGGCTTGTGGGTGGCGCTGGACGACGAGTTCCTGGGTTTCGGGCGAACAGTCAGCCGGCCCGGCAGCTTCGCGATGATGTGTCACGCCCTGATCCACTGCCGCAATCTGGATAAGGCTCTGCACCGCGGCTTATTGTTTTATAGCCTATTCCCCGACGGCCCGCGCCTGACCATCAGCCGCGAGGACGAAATGATTCGCCTGAGCCTGGACGATTCGCAGTTCTGTGACCCGGATCACTTCCTCAGCGAAAGCCAGCTGATGGTCTGGCATCGATTGGGCAGTTGGTTGATTGGCCAGCGCATCCGGCTGGAACAGGCGACATTCAGCTATCCGCGTCCCGACCACGGTGCTGAATATGATCTGCTGTTCTCCTGCCCCCTGGAATTTTCCGCCGAGCGCAGCAGCCTGGTTTTCCACAGCCGTTACCTGGCCATGCCGTTGCTGCAGGACGAGCGGACCCTCAAGCATTTCCTGCAGCGCTCGCCTGCCGACCTGCTGGCCCGCCCCGACGATGGCGACAGCCTGAGCAGCAGATTAAGACGCTTGCTTAGCCATGACAGTTCGCGCTGGCCCGACCTGGAAGCAGTGGCCGCGCACCTGAGCATCAGCCCGCAGACGCTGCGTCGACACTTGCGAGAGGAAGGCTCGAGCTTTCAGGGATTGAAGGATCAGCTGCGCCGGGACATCGCGATTTATCACTTGAGCCGCACAGACCTGTCGTTGCAACAGATCGCCGAGCAACTGGGGTTCTCCGAGCCGTCGGCGTTTCACCGGGCGTTCAAAAAGTGGACCGGGTTGACGCCGGGTGCCTATCGAGCACAGGAAAATTGAGTGCTCTAGACCACCGAAAAATGAATGCGGAACGCCGCCCCGCCCATGGGTGAATCGTCGAGAGTCAATTTGGCGCTGTAGCTTTCGATGATGTCCTTGACCACTGCCAGGCCAATGCCCTGGCCCGGATGCTGACGATCCAGGCGTTCACCACGCTGGAGAATCCGCGCGCGTTGATCTGCAGGCACACCTGGGCCGTCATCCTCGACGCATAGTTCAATGCCACCTTCGGAGTCGCGCAGGCTGACTCGCACTTCACCCAGGCATAGGCGATACGCGTTCTCCAGCAGGTTGCCCAACATCTCCAGCAGCGCCCCCTGCTCGATTGGCACATAGCAGGGTTCGGGCAGGTCAAAAGTCACCTGCACACGCTTGTCGCGATAGACCTTGTCCAACGTGTCACAGAGGCTCTGCAATACTGGTCGCAAGCGCACCTGATGGCGGACCAGGCCACTTTTACGCAGGCTGGCGCGTTGCAGCTGGTAGCCGATCTGCTGGCTCATGCGCTCGATCTGGGTTTGCAACACCCGAGCCTGATCGCGATTTTCAGAGCGTTGCGCCAGGTCTTCGCTCACCCCTTGCAGAACGGTCAACGGCGTTTTCAGGCTGTGAGCCAGGTCATCGAGGGAATCGCGGTAGCGACTGCGCTGCTCACGTTCACTGTGCAGCAAACGGTTAAGCGAGCCAGTCAGGCGCAGCAGCTCGCGCGGGTGCTGCTCGCTGAGGCTTTCACGGGTTCCGCCTTCGATTTCGTCCAGTTCCTGGCTCAGCCGACGCAACGCGCGCAAGCCCCAGGTCAGGCCAATCCACAGCAGCGCCAGCAGGACCAGCAATGCGGCGCCGAACCCCAGGTAGAGATTCTCCCGCAACCCTTCGAGGGTAACCTCATACTCACGTACCGGCTGCAGGGCGACGATGCTGAACGCTGCGCTTTTACCGCCGAGTAATTTGACCTCGACGTCATAGACGAAGAATTCCTGCCCATTGGCTTCACGAATCCTGGCGAACTCGTTGCCGCGCCCGTCGTAGCGGGGTGTGTAATTGATGTGTTCTTCCTGGGTTCCATTCGAACGCCAGACCAGGTGGCCATCGCGATCATAGATGTAACCCAGCAATCGGCCGTCAGTCAGGTTAAATCGCTCGTCGGGCAGTTGCGCCGGCATCCGCAAGCTGTTGTCTTCCACACGAGCGGCAGAAATCAACGTAGTCACGTCCGACGCAAGGCGCTGCTCGATGGAATCCTGCAATGCCAGACTGAAGGCGCCCTGCATCGCCGGCAGTAACGCCAGCATGAACAACACTGCCAGTATCGTGGCAGCGAGCATCAGACGAACACGTAGCGAACGAATCAAGTGCAGCGCTCGGTAAACAGGTAACCGAGGCCACGCACGGTATCTATCGGCTTAAAGCCTGCCGGCCCCTCAAGTTTGCGACGCAGTCTTCCCACCAGTACTTCAATGACATTCGGATCGCGCTCGTCGTCATCGGGGTAGAGCTGCTCCATCAAGCGATCCTTGGGTACCACCTGCTGATGGTGACGCATCAGATACTCGAGAATCCGATACTCGTAGGCGGTCAGTGCCAGCGGTTGCTCGTCCAGGGTCGCCTGTTTGCGATTGAGATCAAGCAGCAGTGGCCCAGCCACAATTGTTGACTGGGTAAAGCCACTGGAACGGCGCAACAATGCATTAAGTCGGGCGTCCAGTTCTTCGAACTGAAACGGCTTGACCACGTAATCGTCGGCACCAGCGGCCAGCCCTTCGACTTTGTCCTGCCAATTGCCGCGGGCAGTCAGGATCAGGATAGGAAAGACCTTACCCTGCGAACGCAACTGGCGGATCAGATCGAGTCCGCCCATGCCAGGCAGACCGAGGTCGATAATCGCCAGGTCGTAATTAAATTGCTCGGCCTGATACAGGGCCTCTTCGGCGTTGGCCACCGACTGCACCACATGACCATTGTCCGTGAGGCGGGTTTGCAAGTGATGACGCAACAGCGCTTCATCTTCGACAACCAGCAACTTCATTGCAGACTCCCTAGAAAACGAAAATCTCCAGGGGCACTGCGGTGCACCTCGAGGGCTAACGGGCCTGGTATAAACCTTATGAAAGGATCAACGCAGGCCCGTCTTTGAACGCATATTAGAAAGCGTAGTTGGCGGCCAGATACGTCTGGGCGCTGCTGGTCAGATTCAGCGAGCCCTGCTTGCTGCCGTTACGTTCGTTCATCTCGGTACTGGCATTGCTTCGCAGATAACGATACCCCAGTTCGAGCGACGTATTTTTCGAAACTTGTTGCAGAACTCCCACTTGTCCGCCCAAGGCATAGCCGATATTGCTGTCGCGACTGAAACCACCGGACTCCTGGGTCAGTTTGGTCAAGCCTGCAGTCGCACCGCCGAACAGTTTGGTGGAGTCGCCCAGTGGGTGAAAGAGATCAAAGCTGCCCAGCAGGTTTTCCTGACGCAGCTTGATGCCGTTGTGCGAGCCCGATACATTTTCATAGGTGCCATAGTAACGAGCCTGGTTACTCTGCTGTCCCAGGCGAACACCCCAAGTGCCGCTCTTGTCGATAGCGCCGTTGGCGTTCGGGTGGCCAAGGTTATCGTTCAGGGCATGGGATTTTTGATCTTGTCGCTGGTCTGTCCAAGAGTAAAGCTGGCGAAGTTGTCATTGGCCATGGCAGCGGTACTTGCGCCCATAACGGTGATCGCCAGCAGCAGTTTTTTGAATCCAGTCATTGGGTGTTTCCTTGTGTTGTTATGTGCTTGTTGGGTATGGGAGAAGATTACTCAGCTCGCCCTGAACTCCCCCTGAACACCTTCTGAACCTGGGCTGAACCAGATGGAACAGACTCTTTTCAATAACTGACTTGCGGGAGATGCAATCATGCGTATGTTTCTGGCCCTCGTATTAATTGCCTTGAGCGGGCTTAGCCAGGCGGCCATCAAGGCCCAGGAAATCCCCTACCAGAGCGCGGACGGCACCCGGCTCATCGGCTATTACGCCTACGACGACTCGATAAAGGGCCCGCGCCCGGGGGTAGTAGTGGTGCATGAATGGTGGGGCCTCAATGACTACGCCAAGCGCCGCGCCCGCGATCTGGCGGCCCTGGGCTACAGTGCCTTGGCCATCGACATGTATGGCGATGGCAAGAACACCGAGCACCCGAAAGACGCAATGGCGTTTATGCAGGCGGCCCTGAAGGACAGCTCGGCGGCGAGTGCGCGCTTTCAGGCGGGACTGGATCTGTTGAAACAACAACCGCAGACCGACCCACAAAAACTTGCGGCCATCGGTTACTGCTTCGGCGGCGCGGTGGTGCTCAACGCGGCCCGCCAGGGAGTACCGCTGGCGGGAGTGGTGAGCTTCCACGGCGCGCTGGCGACGCAGACGCCGGCCACTCCAGGCAAGGTCAAGGCGAAGATCCTGGTGGAGCACGGCGCATTGGACAGCATGGTCACTGCGGATAATGTCGCGGCGTTCAAGGCGGAAATGGACAAGGCCGGCGCGGACTATCAGTTCGTCAGCCTTGAAGGCGCCAAGCATGGCTTCAGCAATCCTGATGCCGACCGCCTGGGCCATGGCGATCATGGTGGGCCGGATATCGGTTACAACAAGGCCGCAGATGAAAAGTCCTGGGCGGACATGCAGGCGTTCCTGAAGAAGATCTTTTCTTGAACCAAGGCTGAGCAAGGCCTCTGTGGCGAGCCCGCTGGCTCGTCACGAGGCAGCCAAAAGGTTCTTCGACTCTACCCAGCCAGGAGGCAACCCGGCAAAATGCCAGACATGAACCATCCAACTGCCCTGCCCGCCTGCTGTACGCCGCTCGACGCTCATTGGCCGCTGCCGTTTGTGCTGCCCGAGACTGTCCTGCTGAGCACTCACTTCGACAGTACCCTGCTGGCTCACAACGACTTTGAACGCAGTGCCGTTGCCCCCCCTGCAAGCATCCAGCGCTCTGTCGCCAAGCGCCAGGCCGAATTTCTCGCCGGGCGAGTGTGTGCCCGGGCGGCACTGCAGCAGCTGGAGGGCCTCGATTTCATCCCGGCGATAGGCGAAGACCGGGCACCGGTATGGCCGGCGCACATCAGCGGGTCCATCACCCATAGCACCGGGCGCGCTGCTGCGATCGTCGCGAACAAGGCGCACTGGCGTGGCCTGGGCATGGACCTGGAAAATATCCTCAACCCGGAACGCGCCGAGCGGCTGGCGGGGGAAATACTGACTGCAGCGGAGTTGAAGCGCATGGCGGCTGGTCGGCGCGAGGATCTGGCGCTGCTGGTGACCCTGACGTTTTCGGTAAAGGAAAGCCTGTTCAAGGCACTGTATCCAATCGTGCAGCAGCGTTTTTACTTCGAGCATGCCGAAGTGCTCGAGTGGAGCGAGCGTGGTGAAGTTCGCCTGCGCTTGCTGACAGATCTGTCCAGCGAATGGCGCAACGGTTCACAACTGGACGCGCAATTTGCAGTGATGGACGGGCAGTTGCTGAGCCTGGTCAGCGTCGCGGCGTGATTGTCAGCGCTTTTCCTGATTGCGTGGCCAGCTCAGGCTGAAACAGGCTCCCCCCAGGCTCTTGCTCTTGCCGATCAGCGCGCGACCGTCGTGCCAATGAATGATCCGCCGGACGATCGACAAGCCCAACCCATGCCCGCCCGACGCTCGAGTGCGACTGTCGTCCAAGCGTAGGAACGGAGTGAAAATTCGCTCCCAGGCGATTTCCGGGACGCCCGGCCCGTCATCCTCGACGTCTATCCTGCAGCGCTGTTGTCCCACCTGATAGCTGACAGTGACCCTGGACGTTGCATGGCGCATGGCATTGCTCACCAGATTCTGCAAAGCCCGGTGCAGGTAACGCGGCTCGGCCTCGACCCACGCGTCATCGCAATCGGCGGCAGACAGGCACAGGCCTCGTTGCACCGTGACTTCGGCCCGTAGCGGCGCCAATTCCTCGATAACCTGATTCACCAGCGCATCCAGATCGATTCGCTGGAAGTTCAAGGCCGGCGAGCCCTGTTCGAGGCGCGCATAAGTGAGCATTTCGTCCACCAGCTTATCGAGGTCCTCGATGTCGTGGTCCATGCCTTCACAATACTTTTGCAATGCCTGGGGAGTCGTGGCGGAGCCGATCATTTCCAGGCCAAACCGCAGTCGCGCTACCGGCGTGCGCAGCTCATGGGACACCGCACGGACCAGTTCTCGCTGAATTGCCAGCAACTGCTGCAAGTGCTCGGCCATGCCATTGAAGGCCGACGCCAGGCGCCCTACCGAGTCTGCACCACGGGTCGGCACGCGGGTTTCCAGGCTGCCCTTGGCGATGCGAGTAGCAGCGGCCTCCAGACCACGCAAGCGGCGCTCCAGCTGGCGCACCAGCAAATACACGATCAGGCCGATGAGGCTCAAACCGAGGGCCGCGATCAATACCAGCCACTCTGGAGGGTATGGGTTCATCTGGTACAGCGGACCGATCTCCAGCACCCACGGCGTACCGACCATGCCGGCAAATACCCGGATTGAATCCCCGCCCTTGCCCAGCGCCATCACCGTGTCGCCCTCGGACACCCGGCGACTCTGGTCCTCATCCATGTCGGCTTGATCGACGGTGACCAGTCGCAGGTCGAAACCAAAACCCTTGTCTTTCTTCAACTGGGCGAGGCGCTTGGGTTGCTCAGCCACCGGAACGCGCACCAGCTCGTCAGCCAACAGGTAGATAGTCGCCCGGGCCAACTGCTCGCTGATCTGCTGCACCTCTCCGGTCAACATCAGCTGTTCCTTGTCGCTGACCAAGCGGTAGACCATCGCCGCGTGCGGCCCGGTCTGCTCCACCAGGGCCTGGCCGCGCAGCACGCGAGTTCGCTGGGTGAGGTCCAGATCAGTCTGGGCGAACGTCTTCAACGATAGCGGAATGCCCAGCAGGCGCTCCCAAACCAGCAGCGCACGATGGCGCTCGGTCTGGTTCATCGGTTGCAGGTTGTCGGCCATCAGCGAGAACGTGCCATGGGCCAGGCGCTCACGGTATTGCTCGCTACGCACCTCGTTAAGGAGGTGCAGGGCAAGCACGCCGAGCACAGCCACGAGGATCAGTGCGGCGCACATCCCGCCGTAGATTCGCAGGAAAATCGAGTTCACAGGGTGCAGGCTTCCGGCACGAACAGATAACCCTTGCTCCGGATGGTTTTGATCAAGCGTGGATGGTCCGGGTCGTCGCCGATTTTCGGGCGGATACGCGAGATGCGCACGTCGATGGAGCGGTCCTGGCCGTCATAACCAATACCGCGCAATGCGGTGAAAATTTCTTCCCGCGAAAGAATGCGACCGGCATTGTCTACCAGCAGCCACAGCAGATCGAATTCGGCACTGGTCAGTTCGATGCTGGCATCACGCAGCCAGGCTTCACGCAAGGCGTTGTCCACAATCAGCGGACCAAACTGCAGGCGGCGCTGTTTTTCCGGGGGAATTTCAGGACCTTCGCTGCGCCGCAACAACGCCTGGATACGTGCCAGCAACAGACGCGGGCGAACCGGTTTGCACACATAGTCATCGGCCCCAAGGTCCAGGCCCAGGATCTGATCGGTGTCGTCGGTACGGGCGGTCAGCATCAGGATCGGTCCGTCGTAGCGGTCGCGGACCTTGCGACAAATGCTCAAGCCATCCTCGCCGGGGAGCATCAGGTCAAGGATTACCAGGTCCGGCTGATCCTTGAGTATCCGCGCTGCGGCCAAGGCACCATCGCCTTCGATCGAAACGCGCAGGCCGTTGGCTTCCAGGTAATCGCGGGTCAGTTCGGCCAGTCGCTGGTCGTCCTCCACAATCAATACCTGCCAGGCTTCTTGCTCCACGGTGACCTCTACTTGCCGAAACGCTATAAGGAAGGATCCGCCCGTTTTTTTGTAATGAATGGGGTGGATAATAATGCGTGTGTACAGGCCGATTGTATAAACGGCGCACACCGAGAACACAAGCCGGCAAATGCGTTCGGATATGACCATTTTTTGTGGTAGGGTTCGCGCCCTTAAAAAACCACGGGGCAGTTTTTCGCCGGTAAAAAACCGTGACAAACGGTCCGATCCAGCAGGGTCGCGGGCTACACGCTGGTTCCAGGTTTCACGCACAATATACACACAGGTTTATCCACAGGTAGTACGTTGCAACACCCTCCAAAACGCACTATCTTGTAGCCCGACGCAAAAAAAACCCTACATGTAGGGTTTTGCAGAAAAAACCAAACACAAACCGGACATCAAATTCAAGCGCTTTTATCGCCTCTGTCTGGTTGATTTTTACGTATTTATGAAAGACCAGACCGTGCAAGCGGATGGCTACTGTTTTTGCGCAGAAAACGGCGAAAGCGGTACGGGTGTTGCAGTCCTCAACTGTCACCCAAATGGAATGCGGATTCAGGCTAAAGGCCGGAACCAAGACTTCGGCATGGAAGCGGCGCCCCAATAGCCCCCTTCCTGATCTGTCCCGAAGTTGTATACCCGGCGCCTCGCCGGTTGTAGTGCTTCAGGACAGAACGGTGGGCACCGTCATGGTGCCCAAACAAACATAGAGAATGTGGAGACAACCCCCCATGCAAACCGACACAACTCGCGAGAACCCGCAAGGCTCCTTGCCGCAGGCTGCTGATTCGACTTCGGATCTGTCCGCCACCGCGCCTGGCCAGCTGCGCGTGATCAAGCGTAACGGCACTGTCGTTCCTTACACCGACGACAAGATCACCGTCGCGATCACCAAAGCGTTTCTCGCAGTTGAAGGCGGCACCGCTGCCGCTTCGTCGCGAATCCATGACACCGTTGCGCGCCTGACCGAACAGGTCACTGCGACTTTCAAGCGCCGCATGCCATCGGGCGGCACCATCCACATCGAAGAAATCCAGGACCAGGTTGAACTGGCCCTGATGCGTGCCGGCGAGCAGAAAGTGGCGCGCGACTACGTGATCTACCGCGACGGTCGTTCGAAAGAACGCGCCGCCCACGCACCGGCCGAGGAAGCGGTCAACGCTCACCCGTCGATCCGCATCACCCGCGCCGATGGCACCTTTGCACCTCTGGACATGGGTCGCCTGAACACCATCGTCACCGAAGCGTGCGAAGGCCTGGAAGAAGTCGACGGCGACCTGATCCAGCGTGAAACCCTGAAGAACCTGTACGACGGCGTGGCCCTGACCGACGTCAACACCGCGCTGGTAATGACCGCCCGTACCCTGGTCGAGCGTGAGCCGAACTACTCGTTCGTGACCGCCCGCCTGCTGATGGACACCCTGCGTGCCGAAGGCCTGGGCTTCCTGGGTGTCGCCGAAAGCGCGACCCACCACGAAATGGTCGACCTGTACGCCAAGGCCCTGCCTGCCTACATCGCCAAGGGCATCGAATTCGAATTGCTGAACCCGATCCTGGCCACTTTCGACCTGGAAAAACTCGGCAAGGCGATCAACCACGAGCGCGACCAGCAGTTCACGTACCTGGGCCTGCAAACCCTGTACGACCGTTACTTCATCCACAAGGACGGTATCCGTTTCGAACTGCCGCAGATCTTCTTCATGCGCGTGGCCATGGGCCTGGCGATCGAAGAGAAGAACAAGGAAGATCGTGCGATCGAGTTCTACAACCTGCTGTCGTCCTTCGACTACATGTCGTCGACCCCGACGCTGTTCAACGCCGGCACCCTGCGTCCACAGCTGTCCAGCTGCTACCTGACCACCGTGCCGGATGACCTGTCCGGCATCTACCACGCGATCCACGACAACGCCATGTTGTCCAAATTCGCTGGCGGCCTGGGCAACGACTGGACCCCGGTACGTGCCTTGGGTTCTTACATCAAGGGCACCAACGGCAAGTCCCAGGGCGTGGTTCCGTTCCTGAAAGTGGTGAACGACACCGCCGTTGCCGTTAACCAGGGTGGCAAGCGCAAAGGCGCTGTCTGTGCCTACCTGGAAACCTGGCACATGGACATCGAAGAGTTCATCGAGCTGCGCAAGAACACCGGTGATGATCGTCGTCGTACCCACGACATGAACACCGCCAACTGGATCCCTGACCTGTTCATGAAGCGTGTCTTCGATGACGGCAAGTGGACCCTGTTCTCGCCGTCCGAAGTACCAGACCTGCACGACCTGACCGGCAAGGCCTTCGAAGAGCGTTACGAGTACTACGAAGCCCTGACCGAGTACCCGGGCAAGGTCAAGCTGTTCAAGACCATCCAGGCCAAAGACCTGTGGCGCAAAATGCTGTCCATGCTGTTTGAAACCGGCCACCCATGGCTGACCTTCAAGGACCCGTGCAACCTGCGCAGCCCGCAGCAGCACGTCGGCGTGGTCCACAGTTCCAACCTGTGCACCGAGATCACCTTGAACACCAACAAGGACGAGATCGCCGTCTGCAACCTGGGCTCGATCAACCTGCCGAACCACATCGTCAACGGCAAGCTGGACACCGCCAAGCTGGAACGCACAGTGAACACCGCCGTGCGCATGCTCGATAACGTGATCGACATCAACTACTACTCGGTGCCACAAGCGAAGAACTCCAACTTCAAGCACCGTCCGGTTGGCCTGGGCATCATGGGCTTCCAGGATGCGCTGTACCTGCAGCACATTCCTTACGGTTCCGACGCTGCCGTCGAGTTCGCCGACAAGTCCATGGAAGCGGTCAGCTACTACGCGATCCAGGCTTCCTGCGACCTGGCCGACGAGCGCGGCGCCTACGAGACGTTCCAGGGTTCGCTGTGGTCCAAAGGCATCCTGCCGCTGGACTCGCAACAGATCCTGATCGAACAACGTGGCCAGAAGTACATCGACGTTGACCTGAACGAATCCCTGGATTGGGCACCGGTTCGCGCCCGTGTACAGAAAGGCATTCGTAACTCCAACATCATGGCCATCGCACCGACCGCAACCATCGCCAACATCACTGGCGTATCGCAGTCGATCGAACCGACCTATCAGAACCTCTATGTGAAATCGAACCTGTCGGGCGAATTCACCGTGATCAACCCGTACCTGGTTCGCGACCTGAAGGCTCGTGGTCTGTGGGACTCGGTCATGATCAACGACCTGAAGTACTACGACGGTTCGGTTCAACAGATCGAGCGCATCCCGCAAGAACTCAAAGAGCTCTACGCGACTGCCTTCGAAGTGGACACCAAGTGGATTGTTGACGCGGCAAGCCGTCGTCAGAAGTGGATCGACCAGGCTCAGTCGCTGAACCTGTACATCGCTGGCGCTTCGGGCAAGAAGCTGGACGTGACCTACCGCATGGCCTGGTACCGTGGTCTGAAAACCACTTACTACCTCCGTGCCCTGGCCGCGACCAGCACCGAGAAGTCGACCATCAACACCGGTAAGCTGAACGCTGTTTCCAGCGGCGGCAACCACGGTGACGACTCGGTCCTGGCAGCGCCAGCCGGCCCTGCTCCAGTGCCGAAGGCTTGCGCCATCGACGAGCCGGATTGCGAAGCTTGCCAATAAGCTGAGCCCGTGAGCGCTGAAAGGCGCTTACCTGAAACCCCCGATCAGTCCTCTGGATTGTCGGGGGTTTTCTTTTGCCTGTAGGAGCGAGCTCGCTCGCGATGGTCGTCAACGATGGCTCTGGCCACCTGGCCACCTGCGGCGCCCTCCCATTCATCGCGAGCAAGCTCGCTCCTACAAAGGGTATAAAAAAACCCCTCTAATAAGAGGGGCTCATATGGAGCACTACAACCATCAAGTCATCTGAATAATGGTCTGCATCAAAGTGCTCTGAGTCGAGATCGTTTTGGCGTTCGCCTGATAGTTGCTCTGCGCCTTGATCAGGTCGACCAGTTCATTGGTCACGTTGACGTTGGACTCTTCCAGCGAGTTTGAGCGGATCGTCCCCAGGCTGCCGGTTTCCGGCGAATCATAGCCCGGGATACCCGAGGAGTAGGTCTCTTTCCAACTGGTGCCGCCTACCGCCTGCAAGCCTTGCTCGTTGGCGAAAGAGGCCAGCGAAATCTGGCCAATCGGCTTGGTCTGGTAGTTGCTGAAGTTAGCCAGCAATACGCCGCTACCGTCGATAGTCAGGTTGGTGATCTGGCCGGTGGCGTAGCCGTTCTGCACCGGAATCGACCGTGCAGTATCGGCGTTGTATTGCGTGGTGACGCCCATCCCGATGGTAATGCCATCCGGGTTGGCTGCAGCGCCGTTCGCCGTCCAGACGCCATCGGTGACGGTACCCGGAATCCAGTTGGTCACCTTCAGGTCATTGCTGATGGTCGCAGTCGGCGGTGTGGTCGGCGGAGTCACTGGGGTGCTGATTTGGGTCAGCTTGCCCGCTGAGTCAAAACTCAGGGTCGACGGCACCGGAGTGGATAGGCTGCCATCCATGTTGCGGCCATCGATCAGGGTGTAGTTGTCCCAGGTGTTAGGGCCGGTTTTGACCATGAATTGCTCCATGGTGTGCATGTTGCCCTGACTGTCGTAGATCGGCGTGTTGAATTTCTTGCTGTAGGTCTCAGTCTTGCTCGGATCGAACTTGTTCGTGGCGATCGTCTGGTCGATCACCTTATCGGTGGAGTTCAGGTTGATTGTCGACGACACCGAGTCGGTGGTCTTCGGCGCCAGGTTGGAAGTGTCGATGCGCAGGTCGGTCAACATGCCGTTCTGGATCTTGCCATTGGCATCCACACCATAGCCCTGCAGGCGCGCAGTGCCGTCGGTGTTGGTGACGTAGCCTTCGCTGTCGACCTTGAATGTACCGGCGCGGGTGTAGGACAGCGAACCGCTGTCGTTCAGCACAAAGAACCCGGAGCCATTGATGCCCATGTCCAGCACGTTGCCGGTATTGGTGATATCACCCTGGGTAAATTGCTGGGACACGTTGGCCAGGCGCACGCCACTGCCTACGGTCTTGCTCCCGGAACCCAGCTTGGTCGCCGAGTAGACGTCTTCGAATTCCGCGCGGGAGGACTTGAAACCTGTGGTCGCGACGTTGGCGATGTTGTTGCCGGTCACGTCCAGTTGTTTGTTGGCTGCAAAGAGACCGCTAAGGCCGATATTGAAAGACATGTTTCACTCCTTTATGCCGGGTTAGTCGGCTTTACATACCAATAGTTTGTACTTTGGACAGCGCGATGCTGCCCAGGCCCGCCAGGTTGAGCATCAGCTCGCCGCCGGTCTGGCTGATGGTCACACTGTTGACCGTGGCCGGCAGGTTGGTGACCAGTGAAACCGCCTGGCTGTCGATGGTGGTAGTCGCTGCGAAGGTGTACGTGCCCGACTCTACCGTCTTGCCGGAGTTGTCCTTGCCATCCCAGATAAAGCTCGCATTGCCGGCGACCTGGCTACCCATGTCGATGGTGCGCACGACCGTGCCGTCTTTGTCGGTGATCTTCAATGAGGCGGCCGGCACGGATGTCGGAATGACCACGGTGCCCGTCATGCTCTTGGAGGTATCGACCACGGCCTTGTCGCCCGGGGCAATCACCGAACGGCCCACCAGCGAAGAGGCCTGCAGTGCCTGCGACGAGTTGTAGTTGCCGGCGATGCCGCTCACGGTGTCGTTGAGCGTGGTAATGCCTTCCAGACTGCTGAACTGCGCCAACTGGGCGACGAACTCACCGTTGTCCTGGGGCTCCAGCGGGTTCTGGTTCTTCAGCTGGGTGACCAGCAATTGCAGAAACGCATCTTTGCCCAAAGCCTTCTTGCCAGCGGCACTGCCGGCCGCCGAGGCCAGGCCATCGTTAGTGGTGGCGGTGTTCTTGACGGAGGAGTTGGCCAGAATGTCGTTGAGGCTCAAGCTGCTTGTCGTATCGGTAACACTCATCTGAGTCGCCCCTTATCACTGACCGAGCGTCAGGACCTTCTGCATCATGGTTTTGGCGGTGTTCATCATTTCGGCGTTGGTCTGAAACGACCGACTCGCGGAAATCATGTCAGCCATTTCCTCCACGACGTTGACGTTCGGGTAGTAGACGTAGCCCTTGGCGTCAGCAGCCGGATGGTTGGGTTCATAGCGAGCTTCGAGGTTGCTCTGGTCCTCGACCACCCCCAGTACCTGTACACCCTGGCCGGCCGCGTCCTGGTTTTCGAACAAGGAACCGCCACTGCCGCCGCTCTGCGCACCCTGAAACATGGTGGCAAATACCGGGTGGCGTGCGCGGTAAGTCTGGTCAAGGCTCGAGGACACGGTCTCGGCGTTGGCGATGTTACTGGCGACGGTGTTGAGGCGAGTGGTCTGGGCACTCATGCCGCTACCGGCAATGTTGAACACACTGGACAGGGACATGATTTATTCTCCACGCAAGGCTGAAATCAGCCCTTTGAATTTGCTGTTGAGCAGCGTGAAACTGGCCTGGAAGTTGACCGAGTTTTGCGCGTAGTTCGACTGTTCGAGCTGGGCGTCCACGGTGTTCTGATCAATCGATGGCTGCATCGGCGTGCGGTACAACAGCGACTCGTCGCCATTGCCCAGCCCCTGAGCCTCGATGTGCCGGCTGTTGGTCATGTTCAGCGCAAACCCGCCACCCTTGGTTTTTTCGCTCTGCTCGGCCAGCACTTTGGAAAAGTCCAGGTCTCGCGCCTTGTAGTTCGGGGTGTCGGCGTTGGCGATGTTGTTGGCCAGGACTTCGGCACGCTGGGCGCGGAAATTCAACGCCTGTTCGTGGATGCCGAGCGCTTTATCGAAGCTGATGCTCATGTCGGGAAACCTTTGGGTGACCTGATTTTTCGTACCTTGAACTTAGCAAGCGCCGTGCCAATCGCAGAAAGCCCGTAAACCGGGGCTTTGCGCGGTACAGGCACCGCGGCAACGACAGAAAAGCGGCAATGGGTTTCCGCTGTCTGCCGCTTTTCTGCCGCTTATTCCCCCTACGTGATGCAAAGCAGCCGGCATAAAAAAACGGGAGTCCCTGAGGACTCCCGTTTTTTAGACCGGCGCGTTGCATCACTTCGCCTGATAAATAATCCCTGGGCTGCACTGAACCATCTTGTAATGATCCGGCAATCCATTCAGCGCCTCGGAAGCACCCAGGAACAAATACCCACCCGGCTTCAACGTACTGTGAATCCGCAGCAAAATGTCCTTCTTCACCTCCGCGGAAAAGTAGATCAACACATTGCGACAAAACACGATGTCGAACTTGCCCAGCGCCGCGTAGCTATCCAGCAGGTTGAACGAGCGGAACTCCACGCGGCTCTTGATCGGCGCCTTGATTGCCCAGCGTCCCGGCCCTTTCGGATCAAAATAGCGCTGCAGGCGTTCCGGCGACAGGCCGCGGCCGATTGCCAGGCTGTCGTACTCGCCAGTCTTGCAGTTGGTCAACATGGTGCCGGAAAGGTCGGTGGCAACAATCTGCACGCCCATCTTCAGTTGCCCCAGGTTGACCCGCTCGAACTCATCGATCGACATCGACAACGAGTACGGTTCCTGCCCGGACGAGCAGGCTGCCGACCAGATCCTCAGGCGCTGTCCAGGAGCCGCCTTGATCGCTTCAGGCAGCACCTTGTTCTTCAGCACTTCAAACGGATAAGTGTCACGAAACCACAAGGTTTCGTTGGTCGTCATGGCATCCACCACCATCTCGCGCAAACCACTGCGCGGCTGGGTCTGGATGCGCTGGACCAGCTCACCCAGGGACTTGATGCCTTGCAGCTCCATCAGTTTGTTGAGGCGGCTGGACACCAGGTACTGCTTGTTTTCACCCAGCAGAATGCCACAGGCTTTTTCCAGGAATACCCGGAACTGTTCGAAATCCAAATTACCCGTAGACAATGGTGCCGCCTCTTAACTCGTATTGATCACCAGGAGCAAAACGCCCCTAGCTGATATCTGCTGCTTTGATCCGGTCGACTACCCGGGATGCCAGGTCATCAGGTCGGAATTTGGCCAGGAAGTCATCGGCACCGACTTTCTTGACCATCGCCTGATTGAACACACCCGACAACGAAGTATGCAGGATGATATGAAGCTTTTGCATGCGTGGGTCGTTGCGGATCTCGGCGGTCAGGGTATACCCGTCCATTTCCGGCATCTCGATGTCGGAAATCATCATCAGGAACTCTTCTTCGGGCTTTTTCCCTTCATCGACCAGCTTGCGCAGGTAATTCAGGGCCTGGCGACCGTCGTTCAACGCCACCACTTCGACGCCGACCGTTTGTAGACAACGGGAAACCTGCTTGCGTGCCACCGACGAGTCATCGACCGTCAGTACCCGCAGCGACAGCGCCTTGTGCTGGGTCTCGACGTCCACCACTCCGACGGAAATCGCTTCCGGCGTGGGTGCCACTTCCGCCAGGATCTTCTCCACGTCGATAATTTCGACCAACTGATTGTCGACCCGGGTCACAGCCGTCAGGTAGTGATCGCGGCCTGTGCCCTTGGGTGGCGGATGGATCTCCTCCCAGTTCATGTTGACGATGCGCTCCACCGAGCGCACCAGGAAACCCTGGGTCTTGGTGTTGTACTCCGTGATGATCACAAAGGGATTGCTTTGATCCAGCAACCGACCGGCACCGGTCGCCATTGCCAGATCGAGAATCGGAATGGTTGCCCCCCGAATACTCGCTACACCGCACACGACAGGATTGGATTTGGGCATCAGGGTCAGCTTGGGGCATTGCAGCACCTCGCGAACCTTGAATACGTTGATCCCATAGAGCTGCGGGCCGTCGAGACGGAACAACAACAGCTCCAGGCGATTCTGCCCTACCAGTTGCGTGCGCTGGTTTACCGAATCCATTACTCCAGCCATGCCCAGACTCCCTAACACCAACGCTTAAGTGTGTTGCGACGCACATTCATTGCTAAACGGCACGGCGCTTGCTTTTTAACTCTTATGAGCACAGAACCGACATTTTTCCGACGCCTGACCGTACATTTGCGCACATTGCTGGGCGCGACGGCGGCCGCCTGCCTGTTCAACGCTGGCAGCCCTGCCCTTGCTGACACGGTTACCTTGCCTGACATGCTTATCGGCGTGACCCAGGGGTTTCTTGAATTCACCGTTGAAGACTATCTGGCGACCAGTCAAACCGAGGGTCGATATGAAATCGAAGTCAATCAACTCGACCCACGCCTGCGCATGCCGATGTGCGACAGGGAATTGACAGCCAGCCTCGAAAGCCCCGCCCGCCCCCTGGGACGCGTGACGGTCAAGGTTCGTTGCGAAGGCGCAGCGCCGTGGACAGTGTTCGTACCGGCTCAGGTCCGCCTGTTTCGTGAGGTGGTCACCGCCACCCGCCCGTTGCGCCGCCTGGGGGTGATCGAACCGGAAGACGTGATGCTGCGCGAGCGCGACATCAGCTTGATCAGCCAGGGCTATCTGACTTCCCTCGACCAGGCGATCGGGCAGAAGCTGACCCGACCAATGGTCGCCGATCAACTGGTCACCCTGGTGAACATCGAACAGGCTGAAGTTATCAGCAAGGGCGACCAGGTGGTGATCACCGCCCGCAGCGGTACGCTAAGCGTACGGATGCCGGGCGAGGCCCTGTCCAATGGCGGACTGCGCGATCAGATCCGCGTGAAAAACCTCAACTCCCAGCGAGTCATCAAGGCGCAAGTGATCGCGCCCGGCCAGGTGGAAGTCGCCATGTAGGACGCCCGGCCGCTGAAGCAGCCTCTGAAGAGATGGCGCACCCTGCGACTGTTCCCTAAACTAGAGCGTGCAGGGGCCAGCGCTGACGCGCGCAAGCTCATTGATAAATGGGCCTAAAGTTTTCTTGGGTATGGCCGAAAACATGGCAAGCGTCCAAATACCCAGAGGTTTTTTATCATGGTCATCGATTTCAACCGATTAAATAGCTCTCCGTCACTTACGGGCAGTACACGTACCAGCGCCAGCAAGGAAGCGGCCGAAAACGCCAAAGCTGCGCCGCTGAATACCCCGGCACCGGAAGCCACCACCGTTAAAAGCGGGGAATCGGTACATCTCAGTAATGAGGCCCAGCAGTTGCAGAAGGTCACTGACAAGCTGCGCGATCAGCCTGAAGTCGACAAAGCCCGTGTGGCCGAGTTGAAAGCAGCGATTGCCGATGGCAGCTATAAAGTCGACAGCAACCGCGTAGCCAGCAAACTGCTCAACTTCGAAGCCCAGCGCTAGGCCCCGGCCTGCGCCAGGCTTTTGGACGCTTAAAACCCAAGGCCAGCCATGCACGATACAAATTTACTGCAACTGATCATCGACGACTTTGCGCCAGCGCAACAATTGCTCGAGTTATTGCAAACCGAGTCCCTCGCCTTGCATGGTCGCGACATGCGGCTGCTCGAAGACATTCTGGCGCAAAAGCAGGCACTGATCATCTTGCTGGAACAGCATGGCCGCAAGCGCAGCGAAATCCTTGCCAGCCTCAACCTGCCGCTTAACCGCCAGGGGCTGGAGCAACTGGCCAGCCAATCGAGCGTTGGCGATCGGTTGTTATCGCAAAGTGATGTGCTGACCGACCTCCTGGCCCAGTGTCAGGACGCCAATGTACACAATGGCAGGTCCATCATGATGCAACAGGCCGCCACAGCCACCCAGCTGAAAATCCTCCATGGCGGCGACACACCAGCGCTTTACGATGCGCGCGGTTCAACCTCCACCCTGGCGAAACGAGGCCCCCTCAGCCAGGCCTGAACCTGGTGACGAGCCCGCAATATCCCGCACTATCAAGACGAGAAACATGCTGGCAGAATGCTGGCTAGCCGCTGTCAAATTTTGTCTGGAGATTGATGAACCGTGTTCAATGCCTCAAGCGCGGAAGATGCTCCGCAGCCACCCAAGGTGCTCACTACGCCCCTTGAGATCTCCGGCACCCTACGTCAGCTGCAGGACAGCCACGACCCGCTGATCATCACGTTTCACGAGCGCACCCAGCGCTTCCAGAGCTATCTGGTGGGTATCGACCGTGAAAACGGCAGCATGTCCCTGGACGAAATGATCCCCCGTGATGGCGAACGTTTCCTGCTGGCCGGCGAACCGTTCAAGGTCGAAGGCTTTCACGACGGCGTGCGAATCGCCTGGGAAAGCAACGGCGCGCTGACCATCGACGAGTCCGGTGGCAGCCGCTGCTATCACGGCCCCCTGCCGGATGAAGTGGTGTATCACCAGCGCCGCAACGCCTTCCGCGCCGCATTGAAGCTGGCGCAACTGGTGGATGTCGACCTGGACGGTGAAAAGCTCAAGGCACCAATCAAGGGCAAATTGCTGGACATCTCCGCCACCGGCTGCAAATTGCGTTTTGACGGCGACATCACCGCCAGCCTGCAACTGGGCCAGGTCTATGACCGGTTCGCGGCTGCCCTGCCCTTTGGCAAAATGACCGCCCCCGTCGAGCTGCGTTACCTGCATTTCGAAGAGAAAATCTCCACCACCTTTGCCGGGGTGCGTTTTCACAATATGAGCGGCCTGGTTCAGCGCCAGGTCGAGCGTTTCGTCTATCAGCTTCAGCGTGAAGCCCGGCGATTCGATAAAGACGACCTCTGATACCGGCGGCAATAAAAAACGGGCAGTCCCTTGCGGTCACTGCCCGTTTTTTTATGCGCCCATTTTAGGGACGCGCCTCGGTGAAGCTTTGTTCACGCCCTTCATCCGGGTCGTCGGGTGAAGATTCATCGGTTTCGGGCTTAGGATCAGGTTCCGGCTCAGGCTCAGGCTCAGGCTCCGGTGGAACCGGATTCTGCATCTGGTCCTGCACCACCTGCTCATCCACCCGCGGATCGAGCGCCGCGACCAATGGCGAGCTCGACATACTGTCCGGCATCGCCACGTGGTGCAGCGGAGCGTCGTCCACCTGATGCAGGTTGGTCACCGCTTTCGGGCGGATCCGCCACACCAGCACCAACGCGAAGAAGCTGAAGAACGCATACAGCATCTGACTGCCGAACAGCTTCATCAACACGCCTGCCACTAATGGCCCGATGCTGGCGCCAACGCCATAGGTCACCAGCAGCATCGCGGTCAGCGAAACCCGCCGATCACCTTCAACGTGGTCATTGGAGAAGGCCACGGCCAGCGGATAAAGGCAGAACTGCACCAGCGAGCAGAAGAAGCCGGCGATGAACAGCACCTCCAAGGGTACTTGCTTGAGGATCGCCAGCGGCAACGCGGTCACCGCCAGGGTGAACGCAAAGCAGCGGATCAACAACGCCCGGTCATAACGATCAGACAGCCAGCCCAGCGGCCACTGCACCAGCAGGCCGGCAAAAATGCAGCTACCCATGAACAGGCCGACCTGCTCGGTGGACAGCCCCTGCTGGGAGGCATAGAGCGGCGCCAGGCCGTAGAACGAGCCGACGATCAGGCCCGCGCCCAGCACCGTGCTCAATGACTGCGGCACCCGCTTGATGAAGAATCGCGGCTCCATCGGCGCCGGATGCAGCGGCGCCGGGTGAATCCGTCGGGTCAGGGCCACCGGCACCAGGCACAGGGCGAAACACAGGGCCACCAGCATCAGCAGCTCCAGGCCCAGCGCCGGGTGCATGACCAGAATCAACTGACCCAGCACCAGCCCCAGGTAAGAGGCAATCATGTAGCCGCTGAACACCAGGCCGCGCTGCTTGGCTTCGGCTTGCTCATTCAGCCAGCTCTCGATGACCATGTATTGGCACATCATGCCCAGGCCGACAATCACCCGCAGGAACAGCCAGGCGGGCAGCCAGTCGATCAGGCCATGGCCGAGCACCGCTGCGCCGACGATCCCGGCACAGGCAGCATAAGCGCGGATATGCCCGACCCGGGCGATCAACCGGTGGCCGATTTTG
Source organism: Pseudomonas sp. RIT-562 (assembly GCF_026241895.1). Classification (GTDB taxonomy): domain Bacteria; phylum Pseudomonadota; class Gammaproteobacteria; order Pseudomonadales; family Pseudomonadaceae; genus Aquipseudomonas; species Aquipseudomonas mandelii_F. The sequence goes on from NZ_JAPJIV010000036.1 coordinate 32,934, forward strand.
CCACCCAGCACCAGGCCGAAATAGTTGGCCGCCATCAAGGCACCGACCCACAGGCTATCGACATTGTCGGCGGCCAGGCGCAGGCCCAGATAGGTACTCAACAAGCCCGAGCCGATCAACATCATCAGCGAGGCGAAATAAAGCGCTCGAAAGGATTTCCAGATTTGGCGCATCGGCGTTCCGAGCGGCTCCTTGCAGTAAGTGTCGGGCTATCCGAAAAGATAGCCCGATGGCGCTGATTCGTCAGGCCTGGGCGGCCAGGACACGACGCTCCCAGGGAGTAATTTCGTCAAAGAAGCTGGTCAACTCAAGGGTCTTCGAAGCGACGTAGCCTTCGATGAACTCCTTGCCAAACAGTTCCTTCGCCAATTGACTACGTTTCAGACGCTCGAGAGCGGCATGCAAGGTACAGGGCAACGAAAGATTATCCGGCACCTCGAACTCACCCTGGATAGGCTCGCTCGGTTCCAGTTGATTTTCGATGCCATGCAGCCCGGCAGCGAGGCTCGCGGCAATCGCCAGATAAGGGTTGGCATCCGCTCCCGGCAAGCGGTTCTCGACCCGTCGGGCGAGCGGCGAACTGGCAGGAATGCGCAAGCCGGCCGAGCGATTGTCGTGGGACCAGCAGGCATTGTTCGGCGAAGCAAACGGATGGCACAAGCGCTGATAGGAGTTCACATTCGGCGCAAATAACGCGGTGAAGTCCGCCATGCCCGCCTGCTGCCCCGCGATAAAGTGACGGAACAGCGCAGTTGGCTCCCCCGCCGGGTCGCTGAAGACATTGTTGCTGGTGCCGATCTCGACGATGCTTTGATGGATATGCATCGAGCTGCCGGGTGTGTGTGCCAGCGGTTTAGCCATGCATACCACGATCAAGCCATGTTTGAGCGCCACTTCCTTGAGCAGGTGCTTGAACAGGAACGTCTGGTCGGCCAGCAGCAAGGGATCGCCATGCAGCAGATTGATTTCGAACTGGCTCACGCCCATTTCGTGCATGAAGGTATCGCGGGGCAGGCCAAGCGCGGCCATGCATTCGTAGACTTCACTGAAGAAGGGCCGCAAGCCATTGTTGGAGCTGATACTGAACGCGGATTGGCCGTCTTCGCGGCGACCGTCCAGGCCCAACGGTGGCTGGAACCCCAGCGTCGGGTCTGGGTTGGGCGCGAACACGAAAAACTCCAGCTCGGTCGCCACCACAGGTGCCAGGCCGAGGGACGCATAACGGGCGATAACCGCCTTGAGCTGGCCACGGGTCGACAGGTTCGAGCTTTCACCACTGAGCTCATCGGCATCACAAATCGCCAGCGCACGAGGGTGCTTGCTCCAGGGCAGGCGATGGATTTGCGCAGGATCCGGAACCAGCGCCAGGTCGCCGTCATCGCTGCCGTAGAAGCGCGCAGGCGGATACCCGCCCATGATGCATTGCAGCATCACTCCCCGCGCCAGTTGCAGGCGGCGACCTTCGAGGAATCCCTCGGCGGTCATCACCTTGCCACGTGGCACACCGTTCAAATCCGGAGTGACACATTCGATCTCATCAATGCCCGTCAGTCGCTGAGCGAGTGAGCGCTGGCCATCGGTTGTCATGACGCAATCCTTGTTATTGTGCGAGCCGCAAGGGCAACCCGTACAAAATAGGCTCCGCGTGTTCGGAATATCAAGCAGCGTCAGGCAAAAAGAATTTCAGGGCAGATAAAGGCTGAACAAACCGCCGCCCAATGAACCGCCATTGCCGATCTCGGTACGCCCTTGCACGCCATTACGCTGATGCAGCGCAGCGATCCGCCCGGCGAAGTACAGGCCCAATCCGGTACTGCCGGTGGAGTGGTTGATTCCCTGCATGTAATCGGCCTGACGCTCGATCATCTGCGGCGAGTACCCCTCGCCATCGTCATTGACCGTGATCACCAGCTGCCCGGCCGCATCACTGACGCTGATCAGCACCGCGTGGCGAGCGTAACGGATGGCGTTGTTGATGCAATTACCCAGCACCGAGGCAATCAGCTCGCGGTCGAAGAAGCCCAGGGGGCTCAACGGGTCGACTTCGAAGGTCGCCATGATGCCGCGGCTGGCGAACACATCCTGATGACAGGCCAGCTGCGCCTCGATGAAATCGTCCAGCTCATGGTAGGCCGGCTGCAACGGCAGCTGGTTGATGCCCAGCTTGTACAGCCCCAACAGCTGCACCAGCATGCCATTAAGGTGGGCGAATTCGAATTCGATCACGCCCTGCTCCGGTGCCTGCCGCGCAGGCTCGGGCAAACGTGCAAGCCATTGGCTGTGCGCCTGCATCAGCATGGCCAGGGAGTTCTTCATGTCGTGCACGGTGGAAGCAATTACCGTGGAAAAGTCCAGTGCCGGTTCGTTCTGGTTCATGCGCCGAACGCCTTGATTTTCAGTTTCTGGTAGCGCGGGAAGCGCGGATCGGAGTCGGGCATCAGGCCGACCATTTTCAGGCAGGTCTGGCACTCGACGAGTTCAACTGAAGGCACACTGGTATCGGTGCCGTGCAGCAACGACTGCGCCATGTTCAGCGCAATGCTGATGTTCTTCGGCTGCAGCCCCAGGGCCTTGCGAAACACTGCCCGGGCTTCCACCAGGTTGCCGGTCTTGTACACCCGCACGCCCTGGCGATTGAGGTCGGCGGCCAGGTTGCCCGAATTGAGAATGGCCGGATCATCGGTCAGCTTGGCGATACCCTTCATCACCGTCGGATCGTCGCCATAGATTTCCGCACAGTTTTTCAGCATCGAAGCGCCTGCGTCGGGCTGTCCGAGCATCTGCAGCTGCTTGGCCACCAGCAACGCCGCCTCGGCGCTCATGAACTGTTCCATGCCATCGAGCCGCTGCATGGCTTGTTCGGTGAGTTTTTCGGCGGTTTCGGCATCGTTGAGCAGCAGGCTGGTGGCCTTCATCAGGCGTGCGCGGATCTGCAGGCCAGGATCGGATGGGTTGTCCTTGGCCACGGCGCTCAGCGTCGTGTTGATCTCCAGCCGGGTGCGAGTATCCAGGCCCTTGTCGCTGCCTTTGCTGATCAAGGCATGGGCCAGGCCGAGATTGCTCTCGGCATCCTTGAAACGTGATTGGGCCCCTTGTGCCACCGCCTGGCGATACGCCTTGGAAGCCGTCTCGAAATCCTCGTTGACCATCGCCAGCTTGCCCAGTTGCGCCTGGCGACGCACCGCCAGGGGCGACAGGCGGATAGCATCTTCCAGTACCCGCTGGGCGCCTTGGGTATTGCCTTCGGCCACCAGCACATCGGCCATGCCGTCGTAGAGCGCAGGCATCATCGGAAATGCTTTCAGGGCCTTTTCGTACACGCCCTTGGCCTGGGTGATCTGCCCGCGCTTGAACAACAACTTGCCCAGGCCGGCGAACGCCCAGGGCAACGGCCGATCGGCGATGATGCTGTCGTAGAGACGCTCCAGCGCCTCGTTCTGATTCAAGTCGCGCAGCGCATCAGCTCGGTAACGCAGGCACAGCGGCGAGTAGCGGATGTCCTGCTTGCACAAGGCAATGCAGGCGTTGAGCACTTCCAGCGGTTTACCGCGATCGAGGGCCTGCAGGATCGGCTTGAGCAAGGTCTTGCGCTGTACCAGTCGCTCCAGGCGCTGGGCCAGGCCGGATCGGTTGAAAGGCTTGGTCAGGTAAGCATCGGGCTCATGCTCCAGGGCGCTCAACACCATGGCCTGGCTGGTTTCGGCAGTCACCATCACGAACACGCTTTCATGGCTGATCAACTTCTCGACCATCAGGTCTTCGAGCACCTGTTGACCGTTTTTCTTGCCGTCGCCCAGGTGGAAGTCCTGCAGGATAAAATCGTAGGCCTTCTGCGAACACATGCGCAGCGCCTGCTCGCCGGTATCGGCGGTATCCACGTCCTTGATTCCCAGTTCCCGAAGCATCGAGCGGACTGAACTGCGGAAATCCGAAAAATCATCGACGATCAGGAAACGCTTTTGGTGATACGACAGCATCGAGGATTTCCAGGCAGTTTGAGAAAATGACATAGGCCGTTCGGGTTATCGGCCACAAGTGCAGTTCTCTTGAGAGGCGCGATGCTCGTGTGCGCGGTAAAAAATAAGCGGTGCAATCAAAAAAAACAGGATTATCCTGAATCTCTGACATCCGCTTTCCAGCCAACAGTCACTCGGCGGCCACCGAACACCGCCTAAGGCAGAAGACATGACCTCCAATCCCGAGCACTCAGCCACCAACGCGCCTGCGCGCAGGGCGTTGAGTCCCAGCACCCTGGATTTTCCAGTGGTGGGGATCGGTGCCTCGGCGGGCGGTTTGCAGGCCATCAAGCTGTTTTTCGAAAACATGCCCCAGGACAACGGCATGGCGTTTGTGATCGTGCTGCACTTGTCGCCGGACCATCAGAGCATCGCCGACAAGATCATCCAGGAATCGACCAAGATGCCGGTCCTGCAGGTGACGCAAACCGTGCCCATCGAGAAGAACCAGGTCTACGTGATCGCGCCGGGCCAACGCCTGGCCATGAACGACGGCCTGCTGGAAGTCAGTGCCGCAGACCCGCAGGAAGGCCGCCATTCGCCCATCGACCTGTTCTTTCGTGACCTCGCCGATGTACACCGCGAGCGTGCCTTTTGCCTCGTCCTTTCGGGCACCGGCACCGACGGCGCGGTGGGCCTGTCGCGCATCAAGGAACAGGGCGGAGTCACCCTGGCCCAGGCGCCGGAAGACGCCGAGTTCGACGGCATGCCCCGCGCCGCCATCGATACACGGATGGTCGACCTGGTGCTGCCGGTAGTGGAGATGCCGCAAAAGCTGCTGGAACTGTGGCGCAACTCCCGAGAGATTCGCTTACCCTCGACTAACGACCCGCAATTGCAAGCCATTGCTTGCATATCTGAACGTGATGCACTGGTGGCCGAGCAACTGCTGTTCGACATCCTGATCCAATTGCGCACGGGCACCGGCCACGACTTCAAGCACTACAAGCGCGCTACCGTGTTGCGCCGAATTGAGCGCAGGATGCAGGTCACCGGGCAGCCGGACCTGGCCGGTTATTACCACTATCTGCAAAACAATCCGGAAGAAACCACGGCCCTGCTGGCGGACATGCTGATCGGTGTGACCAACTTCTTTCGCGATCGCGAAGCCTTCGAAGCACTCGAACGCGAGGTGGTGCCGCAACTGGTGAGCGCCGTATCCTCTGCCCGCCCGGAAAAAGAGGAAATTCGCATCTGGTCCGCCGGCTGCTCCACCGGCGAAGAAGTCTACAGCCTGGCCATGCTGCTCACCGATCAACTGCAGGTCGATGCCAGCACCGCGTCCCTGCAACTGTTTGCCACCGATATCGATGAACGAGCCATCAGCGTTGGCCGGGCGGGTCTATATCCGCAAGCCATCATCACCGACGTGCCGCCAGCACGCTTGCGGCACTATTTTGCCAAGGAAGATGACCACTACCGGATCCGCAAGGAAATTCGCGAGAAAGTATTGTTCGCCAAGCACAGCCTGCTGTCCGACCCGCCGTTTTCGCAGATCGACTTGATAGTCTGCCGTAACCTGCTGATCTATCTCGATCGCGAAGTGCAGCGTGAAATCCTGCAGATGTTCCACTTCGCCCTGCGCCCCGGTGGCTTCCTGTTTCTCGGCTCCTCGGAGAGCGCGGACGCCTGCAATGAGCTGTTTGTCCCGGTGGATAAGCGCAACCGGATTTTCCGCGCCAAGACCGGCACCGCCAACAGCCGGCGGACGCCAACGATGCCTCGCGGCGGCTATGTGCGCAGCAACGTGTCACGCGAGGCACCGCAGAGCAGTGTGCAGCGCAAATCGTCTTTCGCCGACATCCACCAACGCGCGCTCGAGCAGTCGGCTCCACCGAGCGTGATCGTCGATGCCAATGCCGACATCCTGCACATGAGCGAGAGCGCCGGGCGTTTCCTGCGTCATGTGGGCGGTGAGTTATCGCGCAATCTGTTGACGCTGATCTTGCCCGAGCTGCGCCTGGAGATCCGCACGACGCTGTTCCAGGTTCAACAGAGTGGCCTGTCGGTGAAATCCCGAGAAGTACCGATCACCCGCGATGATCGGCGATACTTCATCGACCTTGTGGCGCATCCCTATAAGGAAGAAGACTCCGACGGCGAGTATGTCCTGGTGATCTTCGAAGAAGTGGAAGTCGACCCTATGGAGTTGGCTGCCACCACTGTGCTGCAGACGGAAAGCCAGGTGCTGTCCAACCTTGAGCGCGAACTGCAACGAACCAAGCTGCACTTGCAGGACACCATTGAGCAATCGGAAGTCTCCAGCGAAGAGCTCAAGGCCTCGAATGAGGAAATGCAGGCGATCAACGAAGAACTGCGCTCGGCCACCGAAGAGCTGGAAACCAGCAAGGAAGAACTGCAGTCGATCAACGAAGAGCTGCTGACGGTCAACTTCGAGCTGAAAACCAAAGTCGAAGAAACCGACAAGATCAACGATTACCTGACCAACCTGATCGCCTCGACCGATATCGCCACGGTGTTTGTCGACCGCAGCATGCGCATCAAATGGTTTACCCCACGCGCCACCGAGATTTTCAGCATGCTGCCGGTAGACACCGGACGCTCCCTGCTCGACATCACTCATCGACTCGATTACGAAAATCTCGCCGGCGATGCAGCCTTGGTGTTCGAGTCGCTGAACATGATCGAGCGCGAGGTTGTCAGCTCCGAGGGGCGCTGGTATATCGCCCGGCTGCTGCCCTACCGCTCCAGCGAAGATCATATCGACGGCACCGTGCTGACATTCATCGATATCACCAAACGCCGTGCCGCCGAAGAAGAACTGCGCCTGGGCGAAGAAAGGATGCGACTGGTCGCTGAAAGTACTCGCGACTACGCCATCATCACGCTGGACGAACTCGGCGTGATCACCAGCTGGAACAAGGGCGCCGAGCTGATCTTCGGCTATGGTAAAGCCGAGACTGAGGGTGCCTATTACGACTTTATCTTCCCGGATGAAGACCGTGCCGCCGGCGTGCCTGCAAACGAGCTATTGGCCGCCCGTACTCTTGGGCGCTGCGAAGACGAGCGCTGGCATCAGCGCAAGGACGGCAGCCGTTTCTACTGCAGCGGCGAAGTCACGCTGCTCAAGGGCGATATCCTTAAAGGCTTCGTCAAGATCGCCAGGGACCTCACCGGTCACAAACGCCAGACGGAGGCACAGAGCCAGGAACTGGCGAAGACGCGCAATACCAATTACCTCAAGGATGAGTTCTTCGCAGTCATGTCCCATGAGCTCAAGCATCCGCTGAACCTGATCCAGCTCAACGCCGAATTGTTGCGTCGCCTGCCGATCACTCGCACCGCTCCTCCTGCCGCGAAGGCGATCAATACCATTTGTGAAGCGGTCACCAGTCAGGCGCGGATCATCGACGATCTGCTGGATGTGGCACGAGTCAGGACCGGCAAGCTCAGGCTCAAACCCGTCGCCGTAGACTTGTGCAAGGTCCTGCGTGATATCTACACCGTGGTGCTTAACGAACAGCATGATGTGACGGTAGAACTGCTGATACCGACCTCAGCGCTGTTCATCCAGGCTGATCCTACTCGTCTGGAGCAGATCATCTGGAACCTGGTGAACAACGCCTTGAAGTTCACCCCGCCCAAGGGTCGAGTGCAGTTGATCGCCAGTGAGGCCGGGAAAATGGCGCGCCTGGACATCAAGGATAACGGCGCCGGGATTGCCGCGGAAAACCTGGAGCATGTGTTCGATTTGTTCGGCCAGGCCGAGAAGCAGCATGCCACTCACAACCGGGAAGGGCTGGGAATCGGTTTGTCACTGGTGCGTCAGTTGGCCGAGGCACAACGCGGAACGGTTGAAGTGCATTCTGGCGGATTGGGTACCGGGTGCACCTTTACCGTGTACCTGCCGCGGCTGGAGAACGAGCAGGAACTGGACTTGCCGCAGGAAACCGAGAAAGAGAACGGGCGACTGAGTGGTTTGACCATCCTGCTGGTCGACGACTCTCCTGACGTGCTCGACACCTTGAAGATGCTGCTGGAGATGGAGGATGCGCAGGTTATCGCTTTTAATCATCCAGTGGCGGCGCTGGACGCGGCTCGAAGCACGGTCTTCGACCTGATGATTTCGGATCTGGGCATGCCGGTAATGAACGGCCAGGAGTTGATCAGCGCCCTGCGTCAGCTGCCGCTGGTCAAGGACGTGCCGGCCATTGCATTGACGGGTTATGGAGCCCAGAACGACGTCCAGAAGTCCCGACAATCAGGGTTCAACCAGCACATCGGCAAACCCGTGTCCTATGATGAGCTGATTGAAACCATCGAAGGGTTGCGACGCATCTGAATTAATGCCGCTAACGCAGGTAGGCCCGCTGCACGCAGACGCGACGATCTATGGCCTGCTTGAGTCGCTCCTTGTGCTCGGCCCACTCCTTGGCGTCAACCTTGGTTGAACGCATCAACTCGAGCATGGCGGCCTTGGCTGCCATGTACTCCGACCAGGCATCGCTGGACTTGAGCCGCAAGGCATCACGCTCATTTATTTCCATCCGGCGAAGAGCCCTGACTGACTCATCGGTTATGACCGTACTCAAGGACAACTGTGCCTTGTGGGGCGCGACGAACTTACGCGAGTCGATCACTATCTCCCGCGCCCGTTGCGCCCCCCATTTTAATGCCAGGCAGCCGTGCTCAGCGCCTTGCCGATCGTGAAACTCTTCGCAGACAACCCAGCCCTCCGTGTCGTAGACACCAATGAATACCTGGGTAATGCCTTCGAGACTGACCCGCGCCTGGACCTCAATCTGCACTCCATCGCCGAGAACTTCTTCGTGGGTGTACAGCGGCAGCCGCCGATTGATCCATAACCAGTATTTGGGGCCTCTGCGTCGCATCGTGCGTGCTCCATGAACAATGTCTGGAGTAAGGCACAACCCTGGAGGAGTTTCCAATGCTGGTCGTCGGGGAGTTTTATCGAGCAGATTTTCCTGCG
>NZ_JAPJIV010000037.1 GCF_026241895.1 Pseudomonas sp. RIT-562
GTCGATGCCGACAGAACTGCGCCAATAGCCACTGCGAGCAAAAGCTTCTTCATGTGCATATCGATCTCCGTCTTATTGTGGGTGTATCAGTGAATACTCGAAGCCAGTTCGAAGATGGGAATGTACATCAGGATCACGATCACCCCGATCAACAAGCCGATGAACGTCATTAATAACGGTTCGAACAAGCGCACAAACCATTCGATCCAGCGGCTGATTTCTTCGTCGTAGAAGTCGGCGCTGCGTTCCATCATCTGCCCCAGATTGCCCGACTGCTCGCCAGCTCGCAGCAAGCGCAGGGACACGGGAGTGACCAGGTGATTGAGCTCCAGCGCGGCTGACAGTGATTGCCCCTCGCGCACCCGTTCGCAGGCCTGGTCCAGGCGTACGCGCGAGGGCACCGTGAGCAGGCCGCGGACCATGCCCATGGCCGTCACCAGCGGGATGCCGCCCTGCAGCAGGATGCCCAGGGAGCGGTAAAAACGCGCCAGTTCATACATGAAAATCCGTTGGTGAACCGCCGGCAGTCTTTCGATCAGCCGATCGACGCCACGGCGAAAAGCCGGCTGGCGCTGGAGGAAGCCTAGGGCGACGACGATCGCCACCAACCCACCGAAAAATTCTCCCTGGTGGGCATGCAGGAACATCCCGCAACTCATCAGCACTTGGGACAACCACGGCAGATTCGACCCCAGTCCCTCGAACACCAGGCTGAAGCGCGGCACCACATAGCCCATCAGGAACAGCACCACGCCACCGCCCACCACCAGCAACAGCAAGGGGTAGATCGAAGCGCTGACGATCTTCTGGCGAACCTCATCCATGCGCTGGCGATAGCTGACGTAGCGACCGAGGGCATCACCCACGGCGCCGGTTTTCTCACTCGATTGCACCAGCGCCACATAGAGCGGCGGGAACACTGCCGACAACTGGCCGAGCGCCTGGGAGAACGATTTTCCCTCGTACAGCAGGCGCACCAGCTCACTCAAAGTCTTGCGCGCCTGGGGGGCGTTTTCTTTTTCCGCCAGGCTTTCCAGCGCATCGATCAACGGCAGGCCGGCATTGAGCAGGGTGGTCAGCTCCTGGCTGAACAGCACCAGGTTGAAGGTCTCGCGCTTTTGCAGGCGCAGCGCTTGCCAGCGCCGGTCGGCTTGCAGGCTGACCACACGCAAACCCTGGTCCTCGACCATGCGCCGCGCTTCGCTATCGCCCTGGGCCTCGACGGTCACCGAGACCACGCCGGCCTTGCCCACTGCCTTGAGGTGAAACCGCATGGTCGCCACTCCCGTCATTGCCAGCTGGTGACTTCGGCGTTTTCGCCTTCGCCGCCGGGTTGGCCATCCTTGCCCATGGACAGCAGGTCGTACTCGCCGTTTTCCCCGGGGTAGCGGTAGTTGTAATTACGGCCCCACGGATCCTGGGGCAGTTTTTTCTGCAGATAAGGACCGGTCCAGCGGGTTTCATCGCTGGGCGCGGTCACCAGCGCCTGCAGGCCTTGTTCGGTCGAGGGGTAATGGCCGACCTCCAGGCGGTACAAATCCAGCGCCTTGCCCAGGCCTTCGATTTGCGCCTTGGCCACTTTCACTTCGGAGCGGCCGAGCTGGGCAAAGTACTTCGGCGCGACGATGCCGGCCAACAGGCCGAGCACCACCAGCACCACCAGCAATTCGAGCAGGGTGAAGCCGCGTTGAGCTTGCGGGATACAGCACTGACGCTGATTCATGATGACCTCACACATAGGCAGAAGGGTCGCGCACAAGCCTTATGCAAATGCCATGCACAGGCCTGCTCTTTGCTCTGCAACCCTTGTTTCACGGGCCCTCGCAGTTACGGCACGGTGCTTGCGTACGGCTGTTTCACGACTTGTCATTGGGGCATTACCCCCATTTTCCGGGGCAGGTCAGGGGAGGCACCAATGCTCAAGTCATTCACTGCGGGACTGCTCGGCGGGCTGCTGCTGGCCGGGGTCGCGCAGGCCGATGTGTTCGTATCCGTCGATGCCAAGGGCAGCTATGTCCTGTCCAATGTCCACCGTCCTGGCCGCCACTATGAACGGGTGATCCAGGAGCCCGAGGTGGCTCAGGTCAGCCTTGACCAGCAGCCGCAGATGATTGCCGCGCGGCCCTACGCCGAGTTGGTGTCGGCAGCGGCCACGGCCAACCAGTTGCCGGCGGCGCTGCTGCACGCGGTGATCCAGGCCGAGTCCAGCTACAACTCCGGCGCCACCTCGCCCAAAGGCGCGGGTGGACTGATGCAGTTGATGCCCGATACCGCGCGGGAACTGGGGGTCAAGGATGTTTACGATCCGAAGGCCAACATCCAGGGCGGGGCCAAATACCTCAAGCGCCTGATGACCCTGTTCGACAACGACATCGCCCTCGCCGTGGCGGCGTACAACGCCGGGCCCCAGGCGGTGATCAGCCGTGGCGGAGTGATCCCGCCGTTCGCCGAAACCCAGCGTTATGTGCCCAGTGTCCTGCGCCAATACCGGCGCCTGCAGGGGCTGGCCGTGGACGCTCCGCTGTGATTGGGGGAGCCCCCAATTGTGGGGCAACACGCTTTGCGTAGCAGCCGATTAACTGTGGGAGCAAGGCTTGCCCGCGATGGCGGTGTGTCATTCGACATGCAGGGTGCCTTGCACTCCGCCATCGCGGGCAAGCCTTGCTCCCACAGCGCCAACAGCACAGTTCTTTTCGTTAACCCGCAAACCGGGGAATGGGTGGGGGATTTCCCCCGACTTATCAACTAGCTCGAATAACCAATTGAAATACAAGTAAATTTTTTATGGCATGGCGATTGCTCCAGTGACTTTTGTCGAGACGTATTTCCAATGAGCACCCAAATCGAGGCCCGTGATCATGACCGGCAAACCCAACGCTCATCACCTGCTTAATCTGCTGCTGTTTCTGGTGCCGATGTTCGGCCTGGAAGTGGCCCAGGCGGCCCTGCGCTGTGAGCGCAATCTGGTCGCAAACGTCGTGGCGCTGGATCAGCCGCTGATGTTCAACCGGCTCGGCGCACAGAACGTCAACGGGATGATGTTCGCCTTGCGCCGCGATGTGGTCGACGATCACAACAGGTCGCTGGCCCAGGGTGGCACGGCGGTGCCGGGCAAGGTCTCGTTGCGGCCCGACAAGCGTCCGCGTCCCCTGGTACTGCGTGTCGCGGCCGGCGATTGCCTGACCATCAACCTGCAGAACCTCCTGGCCTACCAAGCCAACCCCGGCAGCCATGACAGCGGCGAGGAGGAGGAAGGCGAGATCGAAGGTGAAGTGGAGATCGGTGCAGTCGACGACTTCAAGGTCGACGAGCAAGTCACTGACCGCCATGTCGGCTTCCAGGTCAACGGCATGCAGGCGGTCAACAGCATCGACGATATTTCCGCCTACACCGGCCGCAACGCCAACACCCTGATTGCCCCCGGCGCGAGCCGCTCCTATACCTTGTACGCCGAACGCGAAGGCGCCTTTGCCGCCAGCAGCCGTGGCGCCACCTTTGGTGGTGAAGGTGCTGCAGGTAACGTCGCCAACGGCCTGTTCGGCGAAGTGGTGGTAGTGCCCAGGGGCGGCCGCACCTATCGCAACACCGTGACTGAAGAAGAAATGCGCCTGGCCAGCACCGGGCGGACCCCGACCGGTCAGCCGATCGTCGATTACCAGGCGCGCTACCCACAACGCGAGCCGTGGATCCGTGAAGGCAAGGCCGGTACGCCGATCATCAACATGGTCGACGGCAACGAAATCATCTCCAGCGAGAGTGACGCGATCGTCATGGGCAGCAACGCCGACGGCAGCTTCCCGCCTTCGACTTATCCGCTGGAAGCCATTGGCAAACGCAACCCGGCGCTCCCCAATCGGCTTGAACCGTTCCGCGATTTTGCCTCGCAGTTCCAGGATGAAACCGCTGCGACCCAGGCATTTCCGGCCTATTGGGCAGACCCGGTGATGGCCCACGTGCTCGAACCGACTCGCGATTCGTTCATGATCAACTATGGCTCCGGCGGCATGGGCGCCGAAGTGGTCGCCAACCGCCTGGGCGTCGGGCCGATGCACGATTGCCTGTCTTGTGCCTATGAAGAGTTCTTCCTCAGCTCGCACACCGTCGGCGACGTGGCGATGCTGGTGGATGTGCCGGCCAACGCCGGGCTGGAAAACATTCGCCCTGGTGAAACCCCGCGCGCCGACCAGATCGGTGTCAAGGCCACCATGGCGCTCTACCCGTCGGAGCCGTCCAACGTCAACCACAGCTACATCGGCGACTTCGTGAAATTCCGCAACACCCACAACGGTCACGAGCAGCACATCTTCCACCTGCACGGGCACCAGTGGCTGTTCAACCCCAACGACGATAACTCCGACTACGTGGATGCCCAGGGCATCGGCCCGGGCGCCGGCTACACCTACGAAATCGCCAACGGTGGTTCCGGCAACCGCAACCGCGTGGCGGGCGATGCGATCTATCACTGCCACTTCTATCCGCACTTTGCCCAGGGCATGTGGGCCATGTGGCGGGTGCACGACGTGTTTGAAGAAGGCACCAAACTCGAAGTCTCGCAGCAAGGCGACGACGGTTACCACAGTGAACCTTTTGCCCTGCGCAGCGGCAAACCGGCTTCGGGAGCCCGGGCCTTGCCCGATGGCGAAATCATCGCCGGCACGCCGATTCCAGCGGTCGTGCCGCTGCCCGGCAAAGCCATGGCACCGATGCCAGGCAAGGTCGCGGTCGTACCGAAAATCGGCGAAACCCTGGTGGCCGGCCACGACGATGACGATGATGAAGACGACGATGATGGCGAACATCACGGCGGCAACGGCGGCGTCCAGGCCATCGGTTCGCTGGCCCTGGTGGATCGCAGCGAAGCCAACCGCAATGCCGATGGCAGCCTGAAAAACCCTGGCTACCCATTCTGGATCGGCGGCATGGAAACGTCGGTCGGCCAACGCCCACCGACTCCACCCCTGGACATGCTCGATGCAGCCAAGGCCCAGGCCTTGAAAACCAGCGGCAACTCGCTGTGGGCCAACCTTGACCCGGCGCAATCCGGTGGCTGGGATGGCGGCCTGGGCCGGCACTCGCTGGACGGTTTCTCCGCCGGTGGTGAAGCCAACACCATCACCACCTCGCTGGACTTCTCCAAGGAAGTGACCCGCGCCAAACCGATCTACATGCCGGAAGAGGGCACCGAGGTGGAACAGGCTGCGATGGCCTTCCACGCCAAGAAAGACCATCCAAGCTACGCCTTGTTGCCGGGCAACCAGATCGTGGCGAAGGCCTTCCGCACCAACGGCGCCTTGCCCATTGCTGGCGCGCCGTACTACGAACCGTGCATGGACGATCGGCAAAAACGCCTGACCAGCAGCGCCGGCACCGGCGAGTTCAACAGCGGCGAACGGGTCGATGGCATGTCCTACACCGGTTCGTCGACGTTCACCGCCGACCGTCCGCGGGTCTACAAAGCCGCGAATATCCAGTTCGACGCGGTGTACAACAAGGTCGGTTACCACTTCCCGCAAGCGCGCATCCTGGCGCTGTGGGAAGACGCCTGGCCGGTCATCACCAAGCAGCGCCCACCAGAGCCGCTGGTGATGCGCATGAACACTTTCGACTGCGTGCAATACCAGCAAACCAACCTGGTGCCGGCCACCTATGAGATGGACGACTATCAGGTGCGCACCCCAACCGACGTGATCGGCCAGCATATCCACCTGCCGAAATGGGACCTGACCGCGGCCGACGGCTCGGCCAACGGCTGGAACTACGAGGATGGCGTGCTTTCCCCGGGCGCCGTGCAGGAGCGTATCCACGCGATCCGCGAGTTCAACCAGTGCCTGGGCGCCGATCCGCGTGACGGCACTCCGGCCTGTCCGAAAGCCAAGAACCATCCGTTCTTCGGTCAATATGGCCGGGCGGACTGGGTCGGGGCGCGCACGGCGATGCAGCGCTGGTTCGTCGATCCGGTGGTCAACGCCAAAGGCGTCGACCGTGGCCTGGGCACCATCTTTACCCACGACCACCTCGGCCCATCGACTCACCAACAGATTGGCCTGTACGCCACCGTACTGGCTGAACCTGCCGGTTCCACCTGGTTCCACGCCGAAACCGGCGAGCAGCTGTACAGCGGCGCGCGGCAGGACGGCGGGCCGACTTCGTGGCAAGCGGTGGTGTCCACCGGCGATCTGGACGGCGACGGCAAGAACGACAGCTTCCGCGAGTTCTTCCTCGAGTACAGCGACTTCCAGCATGCTTATGAAGCCGGTGTGTACGTTGGCGCAGGGCCAAATGGGGTGCCTAACCCGACGGCCTTCCCGGCCACTGCGGACAGCTTCCGCTACGCCATCAACCCACCTGTGCGCAACAACGCCAGCAACTTGCTGGACGGCATCATCGAAGTACAGGGCGGCATGGTTCCGGGCTGCCCAAGCCGGCCTTGCCCACAGGCGATCTCGGTGGATGACCCGGGTATGTTCGTCGTCAACTACCGCAACGAGCCGTTGGCGCTGCGGGTCTATGACCCGAACAAAATCGGCCCGGACGGCAAGCGCGGGATGCAGGCGGACGGCCTGGCCGGCGACCTCGCATACGCCATGCAAAGCCGTACCGACCGTGCCATCGCGGCGATGAACCTGGCGCCTAACCTGGTCACCTCGGCGACCGGTCCAACCGGCGGCACCACGCTGTTCCCACCGCACATCAACCGTGGCGGCGCCGAAGCTGGCGACCCGTTCACCCCGATGCTGCGCACCTACACCGGTGACAACGTGCGGCTGCGCCTGCATGCCGGCGGCCACGAGGAGGAGCACAACGTGACCCTGCACGGAGTGAAATGGCTGCAGAGCGGTTCGGGCTTCGGCAACAGCTCCAACTCCGGCTGGCGCGCCTCGCAAATGGTCGGCATCTCCGAGCAGATGGGCTTCAACGCACCGGTCTCGATGCTCTCCAGTTCGGCCGCGACCACGGGTGACTACCTGTACTCGATGGACGCTTCGATTGAAGGCTACTGGAACGGTATCTGGGGCGTGATGCGTAACTACACGGCCCAACGCAGCGACCTGTTCGCCTTGCCGAACAATCCGAAACCGGCGGGCATGCGCAACACCGTGGCCTATGAAGGTTCCTGCCCACGGATCAGCGCCAACCCCAATGGCATCGGCACCCGGCCGACCGTGCAACGCAACTATGAGGTGGTCGCGGCGCTGGCCAACGACATCCTGCGTAACCCGTTGAACCTGACCATCGGCGACCCTGCCGGCCTCGGCCAGCACGTCGGCGGGCCGTTGAATCCAGCGGGCGGCACCCTGGTGTTCAACTCGCGGACGGTGAATATTCCGCAGGTCACTGTGGTCGATCCGGAGGATGGCGAAACCATCACCATTGGCGGGCAGAGCGGGCCGCTGCATGATCCGACCGCGATCCTGTATGTGCGCAAATCCGACCTCGACCCAACCACCGGCAAGTTGAAACCTGGTGTGCCGGTAGAGCCACTGGTACTGCGCGCTGCGGCGGGTGATTGCATCAACGTCACCCTGGAAAACCGCCTGCCGCTGGTCATGCCCGACCTGACCCAGACTGCCGTGATGCAAGGCCTGGTCAAGCGTGATCGCAACAGCGGGCAGGGTTCGACCATCTTCACCAACAACCTGATCCGGCCTTCCAGCCATGTCGGCCTGCATGCGCAGCTGCTGTCCTACGACATCACCAAGTCCGACGGTGTCAACGTTGGCGCCAACCCGGCCCAGACCGTGCCACCACGGGTCGGCAACAGTGGCGCCTACCCGACGCGTACCTACCAGTACTACGCCGGGCACCTGGAGCGTGAGGGCAAACCCGTCACGCAACTGGGCCGCAGTGTCGACAACATCAACGCCACGGCGGTGGAATTCGGCGGGCTGAGCATCACCCCGGCGGACGTGATCAAGCAGGGGCAGAAAGGCCTGGGAGGTGCCATGAGCATCCTGCCGGTCGGCGCGACCTGGGTCGAGGACGCCCGCAAGGCCAACGCCACGGTCACGGCGCCAGGGCAGGCGGTGTATCGCGACTTTGCGATGGTCTGGCAGAAAGCCTTGAACATGCGCTGGGCCAACGGCCGGCCGGTGGAAGGGATTGCCGCCGAAGGGGCGGGCGTGCCGACCGATCCGCAGGACAATTCGAGCATGGCCATCAACTACAAGTCCGAGCCGCTGTGGTTCCGCTTCGGCCTGGCGCCGGACGCACCCTTCGGTCACGCCGGGGGTGCCGGCTACGGCGACGTGCCTAATGCGCACATGGCCTACAGCAATGCGCTAATTGGCGGCGATCCACAGACGCCAGTGCTCTATGTAAAACCGGGGCAACCGTTCCGCACCCACATCCTGTTGCCAACCGGTGGCAGCCGTGGCTCGACCTTCCAGTTGGACGGTCACGTGTGGTCGGTCAACCCGTTCCAGTCGGAGAAGAGCGATACCGGTGGTTATCCGCTGGGTACGCCGGGGGTGGGGTCGGTGCGGTTCGGCTACAACCCGATGTCGATGTACATCGGCGCCCGGGAAAGCATCCTGCCGGCGGCGCACTTCAGCTTCATGCACCCGAGCGCCGGGGGTAGCAACGCCATACCGGGGGATTACCTGTATCGCGACTACGGCGCCTACGGCAATACCTCCGGGTTGTGGGGACTGCTGCGGGTGACCAACGAACCGGAGCCGGCACCAGCACCGTAGAAGCGATGGGGCCATGGGGCACACCCTCCATACCTGGGTGGGCCCCATTGTAGGAGCAAAGCTTGCTCGCGATAGCGCCATAGGCAACACCTTCAATACCGAGGTGAAACCATCGCGAGCAAGCTTTGCTCCCACAGGGCAACAGCAAAAGCAAAAAGCAGAAGCAAGAGCAACAGTGCGAAGGCAGGCACAGATCTGTAAGGGGAGAAGGGAATGAACTGGAACATCAAAGTCACCACCGGTGCACTGGTTGTCGGCGTGGCACTGATCGGGCTGGGGGTATTGAAGACCCTGCCATCGGACATGCTCAGCGAAATCGCGCTGCCGGACACCTGGACTGCCAACGCCAGCTCGCCTGCCAAGGCCGCTCAACCTGCCAGCCAGGCGCCGGTGGCGGCGGGCGCCAACCAGGTCCTCGAACGCGACGGCGTGTCAGTCGCCCTGCAAGTACGCCCCCTGGCCGCCGACGGCGTGCTGCGCGAAGGTGAGTTTGCCGACGTGCAGTTTCGGCTCACCGACTCGGCCTCCGGCCAACCCCTGGCAGGCGTTGCGCCGGGTGCCTGGCTCGACCCGGAAACCGTGGCGGCCGACAAGGCCCAGGGCCGCGAGCAAAGCTGCAAATCCCGGGTCGGGGTGTTCCTCAAATCGAGCATCGGTGCACGGCCCATGCTCGACCTCAACAGCTACTTCCTGCTGGTGATGAACCGCGATGCCAGCGTCTCGGTGGTCGATCCCTCGGTCTCGGTGGGCGGCATCACCAGCACCATGACGCGCATCGATATCAAGCAACCGCCGATGGACTGGACCACCCCGAGAGACAACAAACGGGTGTTCGTTTCAATGCCCGCCGCCGGGGAAATTGCGGTGATCGACAGCGAGCAATTCAAGCTGATCGACTCGGTCGCCGCCGGCAACAACCCGGTGCGCGTGGCGCTGCAGCCGGATGAACGCCTGTTGTGGGTCGGCAACAACGCCAAAAGCGCCGCAGAGTCCGGCGTGACGGTGATCGATGCACGCAGCCTCAAGCCGCTCAAGCACCTGGCCACTGGCGCCGGACACCACGAAATCGCCTTCAGCAAAGACAGCCGGCAGGCGTTCGTCAGCAACCGCGACGACGGCACCGTCAGCATCATCGACATCGCCAGCCTGACCGTGAGCAAGCAGCTCAAGACCGGCTCGCACCCGCTGTCCGTGGCTTACTCGCCGCTGTCCCAGGCGGTGTACGTGGCTGACGGCAAGGACGGCACGGTCACGGTCATCGACACCGCCAGCCTGGAGGTGCGTCGGGTGATCAAGCTCAAGCAGGGCCTCGGCCCGATGAGTTTCAGCGCCGACGGACGCTTCGCCATCGTGCTCAATACCCTGGAGAACCAGGCCTCGGTGATCGACGCCGCGACCAATGCGCTGATCCATGACCTGGACGTTTCCGCCGAACCCTTCCAGGTAGTGTTTACCAAGGCCTATGCCTATATCCGCGGCCTGGCCTCGGCCAAGGTCACCATGATCAACCTGGCGTCCCTGGGCGAGGGCCGCAAGCCGATCACCCAAGGCTTCGAGGCCGGCCCTCAGGCGCCACGCCTGGCGGGCGACCTGCCACTGGCATCGAGCCTGGCGGTATCGCGCGACGACAACGCGGTGTTCGTGGTCAACCCGGTGGACAACACCACCTACTTCTACGCCGAAGGCATGAACGCGCCGATGTCCGGCTACCCCAATCGCGGGCAAGTGGCGCGTGCTGCGCTGGTGATCGACCGCAGCCTGCGCGAAGTCGAGCCGGGGCTCTACAGCGCCCGGGTCAAACTGCCGGTGGCGGGGCGTTTTGACGTGGCGTTCCTGCTCAACCAGCCGAACATCATTCACTGCTTCACCGCGCTGGTGGAACCCGGCAGCAACGCCGCCCTGAATGCCGGCGTGCCCAAGGTGGAATTCATGCTCGACAAATCCATCGCCGACCTCGGCAACCCCTACGTCGTGCGCTTTCGCATCGTCCAGGGCCAGCAGAAGGCTGAGCGCAGCGGGGTCAAGGACGTGAAAGTGCGCTACTTCCGCGCGCCGTCATCGCAGACCCGCACGGTTGCCGCGCGGGAAGTGAGCAGCGGCGTGTACGAAGCCCCGGTGACGCTCGACCAGAACGGTGCCTGGTACCTGCACGTGCGTGCGGCGTCCCTAGGCGCGAGCTTCGACGACAAGACCTTTGCCAGCGTCCGGGTGGTCCCGGGCGCGGCACACTGAAGAGGATATGGACATGAACCGACTCCTACCTTGTGGAATGCTGACCCTGTGCCTGTTGGCCGCCGGTATTGGCCAGGCCCTGGCCCATTCGGCGGATGAACACGCCGGCCATGACATGCCCGCCAAAAGTGCCACCTCCGAGAGCGCGCAGGTGCAATTCGCCGACGTGGCCCTGGTGGACCAGACGGGCAAAGCGGTGCGCCTGGAAAAAGACCTGGTGAGCAACAAGATCGTGGTCATGAGTTTCATCTACACCAGTTGCACCACGGTCTGCCCGGTGGTGTCGTCGATCATGGGCAAGGTGCAGAAACAGCTCGGCGCGCGGGTCGGAACCGAGGTGCAGTTGGTGTCGATCAGCATCGACCCGCAGCGCGACGATCCCAAGCGCCTGAACGATTACGCCCGCTCGTTCCAGAATGGGCCTGGCTGGAGCTGGCTGACGGGTTCCACCCAGTCGGTCAACGAAACCCTCAAGGGCCTGGGCACTTTCAACGGCGATTTCAAAAGCCATGCGCCGTTGATTCTGGTGGGCGACGGCAACAGCCGGAACTGGACCCGCTACTACGGTTTCACTGACCCGGACGTGCTCACCCGTGAAGTGGAGAAACTCAGCGGCCAACGCAATGCCCACGCCAAACACACCGCCATTGCCATGGAGCAGCACCCATGAGGACTTTCGACCGGATCGCCTTGAGCCTGTGCCTGGGCCTTTTCAGTTCGCTGGCGCTGGCCCATGAAGGCCACCAGGAACCCGCAGCTGCAGCACCTGCAGCGCCCGCCGCGCAGCCGGCCGGTGGCACGCGTGATGCCAAGACCTGGTTCACCGACACGCCCTTGCAGGACCAGAATGGCGAGACCCTGCGGTTCTACAGCGATGCGCTGCAAAACCGCGTGGTGCTGCTCAACGTGATTTTCACCAGTTGCAATGATGCCTGTCCGCTAATCACCCAAAAGCTCAAGGAAGTTCGTGAAGTGCTGGGCGACAAGGCCGACGGCATCACCTTTATCTCCCTTACCAGTGATCCGCTGCGGGACACCCCGGCGGTACTCAAGGCTTACACCTTGAAACAAGGGGTAGAAGACCCCCACTGGCTTTTTCTGACGGGCGACAAAGCCCAGATGGACCTGGTCCTGGGGCGCATCGGCCAGATCGTGCTCACCCCGGAACAGCATTCCACGCAACTGATCGTGGGTGACGTGGCCAACAAACGCTGGAGCAAGATCCGCCCCGATGCCCCTGCCGCCGCCATTGCCCAGCGCTTGCAGTTGCTGACAATGCCCGTGGTCGGCCGTTGAGCGCGCGCCATGAAGACGTCCCTGGTCCTCGGTTTGCTGCTCCTCTGCGGTCTGCCCCTCGGCGCCCAGGCGCTCGCGCTGACCCCGAGCGAAAGTGCCGGTAAACGGCTCTATCGCGAGGGGGTGTCGGCCAGTGGCGAGCCGATCATGGCGCGGGTCGGTGCGGCGGGCATGCTGTTGCCCGCCACCAGCCTGCCGTGCGCCAACTGCCATGGCGACGATGGCGTCGGACGGCCCGAGGGCGGGGTGCGCCCGCCAGACCTGAGCTGGTCACGGCTGAGCAGCACCTATGGCCAGCAACAGGTCAACGGCCGCGACTACCCGGCCTATACCGATGCCAGCCTGGCAAAAGCGATTCAGGAAGGTCGCGACCCAGCCGACAATCGCCTTGACCCGGCGATGCCCAGATTTGTCCTGTCGATGAACGATCAGCGCAATCTCAGCGCCTATCTCAAGCGTGTGGCCGAAGACCGTGACCCCGGCCTCGATCCTGGCACCGTGCACCTGGGGACGTTACTCCCCGGTTCCGGGCCCTTGAGCGAGGAGGGCGCCACCGTGGCGGCCGTGCTCAAGGGGAGCGTGGCGCGCATCAATCAAGCCGGCGGCATCCACGGCCGGCAGTTGCGCCTGACCATTCTCGACCCAGGACCGGACCGCGTCAGTGCCGAGCAGGCGCTCGACCGTTTGATCGACACCGAACAGGTGTTCGCCCTGATCGCGCCGCTAGCCCCCGCCCTGGACGCGGAGCTGGGGCCTCGCCTGGAGAAAGCCGGCGTGCCGCTGATCGGTCCGTTGTCGCTGCTGGGACCGGCCCAGGCCAGCCGGCAGATTTTCGAGCCGTTGCCAGGCCTGCGCGAGCAACTGATCGCCCTGGCCGACTACGCCACCGAGCAGCTCAAAGTCCTGCAAGGGCCGACCCTGATCACCTATCCGGACGAACCTGGCCAGCGCCTCGCGGCACAAAACCTGGGCCAGTACCTGCAGGATCACGCCTGGCAGAAAGTGCACCTGCAAGCCTACGACCCGACACAGGAAGAACTGCCGCTGGGCTCGCGTTCAGTGTTCTACCTGGGCAGCGGTGCCGGTTTCAGTCGCCTGGCCGAGCGCCTGCAAGTTGCCGGGCAGGTGCCGTATCTGTTCGCCACGTCGAACCAGGTGGCGGGGGATCTGCTGCAAGTGCCCAGCGGTTTTTCCCGGCGGGTGTTCCTCGCCTATCCATTCGTGCCCAGTGACTGGACGGTGGCCGGACGCCTGGCCTTGACTCAAGTGCGCGCCAATCAGGGCCTGGGCGGCCAGCATGCGGTGCTGCAAGTCGGCGCCTACAGCTCGCTGCTGTTGCTCAGCGAAGGCCTGAAACATTCCGGGCGCGACACCAGCCGCGAGAAGCTGATCAACGCACTCGAAGGCTTGCACGATTTCGACACCGGGCTGACTCCCTTGATCAGCTTCGGCCCCGGCCGCCGCCTGGGCCTGAGCGGCGCCCATGTGGTGACGGTGGATCTGCCCGACCAGCGCTTCTATCTGGTAGCGCCCTATAGACCGATTGCAGCGATGCCCTGACCGGAGGCCCATCATGAAACTCAGTACTTGGTTGCTCCTGCTGGCCCTGTGGGTACCGGCAAGTTACGCCAGCAACGGCCCGATCGCGGCGCGGGTCAATGGCGAGGAAATCTCCGAGTTTCGCCTGGAACGTTATTTCGCCGAGTTCCTCGAGGACCAGGGGCGGGCGTTAGGCAGCATCCGCAACCCCACGGCCTACAAGCAGCTGCGGCAGAAGGCCCTGGATGCCTTGATCGACAAGGAACTGCTGTGGCAGGAAGCCGTCAAGCGCGGCGTGGTGATCAGCGATGCACAGGTGCAGGGCCAGGTCGACCAGGCGCGCCAGGCCATCGGCGGTGCTGAAGTGTTTGCCCGGCGTTTGAACGATGCTGGTTTTGATGAAGCCAGTTTTGTCGAGTACACCCGCCGTGACATGGCGGCGCAGCAGGTGTTTGCCGAGCTGACCAAGGTTACCGGGCCCGACGAGCAAAAGGTCCGAGCTTTTTATCAAGAGCACCGCAGCGAAATGGGCCGGCCAGAGGAGGTCCAGGCGCGGCATATCCTGGTAAAAGTCCCTGAAGGCGCGGATGCCGCGACAATTGAAGCAGCACGACTACGCTTAGCGGACATGCGGTTGAAAATCGTTAACGGTGCCGATTTTGCCAGTATCGCCAAAAGCGCTTCAGAAGATGCTTCCGCCAGCAGTGGCGGGGACCTGGGATATTTCCCCCGGGGCCGCATGTTTCCTGAATTTGAAGTGACAGCCTTTGCCATGGCACCAGGTGATCTCAGTGAGCCGGTGCGCACTCCGGTGGGCTGGCATCTGATTTATTTACAGAACCGCAGCGAGGCGGCAGATGTCTCAGAGGAGCAGGGACTGGAAATGGTCAGGGCTTATCTTGCCCGCCAGGAACAGGTTGCTATACGAGGGGAAGTGCTTGCGCAGTTGCGGTCGCGCAATCGAATCGAACGGATTGACGACGATTGAAGTTTGTTCCCCAATAGTGGGGGAAAGCTTCAGGGCGAATCCGTGCGCTTCCCCCGGCTTTGGGGGGCGTTCGGCGGTGGTGTGCTCGAACGGAATAGATATCTCATGAATATCAACTACATGCAGTGGTGAAAATACCGGTGCTCAGTCTGGCATGAAGTGTGCGTTAGCCTCATTAAGGCGGCACTCTGCCAGGTTTGAAATTCGGGCCTGCGGTTACAAGGAGTCCACCTTGTTAAACAAAGTACTGGTTGTTGAAGACGAACAGCTCCTTGCACATAACCTCCAGGATTACCTGCAGGCGCAAGGGCTGGAAGTCCGGATAGCACACGAAGGTGCCAAAGCCATCGGCGAAGCCGCTGATTTTGCCCCCGATGTGATGGTGTTCGACTACCGCTTGCCCGATATGGAAGGTTTTCAGGTACTCGAAGAAGTCCGCCAGAACAGGAATTGTCATTACGTACTGATTACAGGGCACCCAACCGCTGAAGTCTGTGAGCGGGCCCGGCAACTTGGAGTCAGTCACATCCTGTTCAAGCCGTTTCCGTTGGCGGAACTGGCACGAGCCGTCTGTGACCTGCTGGGGATCAAGCGCGAAGCGAAAGCCGCTGAAGGATTTGTCGAACGACGCCAGAGCAGGACTGAAAGTTTCCCGCTGCAGTTGTACGACGGTAGTTGGGTGCTGGTGGATCGCCGAAGAAACTCGAACTCCATGGCACCAGACGACGAACAATTGCTCACCGGGGAGTAATGACGCGACAAGTCGTTCCGGTCCCCCGTAACTGCTCGCCGCGTCGACAGGGCTCAAAGCCCCCGGCGTTGGAGAGCATGCCATGGACCGTCTATCCCTAGCCGTAGAACCGGCGTTGTTGGACACCGTACCGTCGCGTTTTTCCAGTGAACAACTGGCCCAGGCCCGCTCCCGCGCGGCCACTTCCGGCGAACGGGTACTGGAAGCACTTGGGGTGTTGTGTGAACTGGCCCCCATGCCCTTCATCGAATGCCTCGGCACCACCCTGCATTATCCGGTGCTCGACACCGACACGCTGTTCAAGGCCACTCCGGTATTCGACCGGGTCACCCTGGCCCAATGCCTCAAGCGCGAATTCATCCTGCTGCGACACGAAGAGGTGGTCATTGGTGTGTTTGCCGACCCCTTCGATACTGCGCGCCTGGCCTGGATCGACGATTGCCTGCACGGCGCGCCGCTGTACCTGGTGCACGCCGACGACCTCAAGGCCTACCTGGCCCGCCATGAAGAAAGCTTCCACGCGGTCGAATCGCTCAACGCCCAGGCCGACTCCGGGGTGGAAATCGACAAGCTGCAAAGCCTGTCCCTGACCAGCATCAGCGAGGACGCCAGCGTGGTGGTCAAGCTGGTCAACTCGACCCTCTACGATGCGCTGAAGATGCACGCCAGCGACATCCACCTGGGCACCACCGGCAGCGGCCTGGTGATCAAGTACCGGATCGACGGCGTGCTCAACAACATCAGCAAGATCCAGGGCACCGAGTTCGCCGAGCAGGTGATTTCCCGGGTCAAGGTCATGGCCGAACTGGACATCGGCGAAAAACGCGTACCGCAGGATGGCCGTTTCAAGATTGGCATCAGCGGCCGGCAGATCGACTTCCGGGTCTCGATCATGCCCAGCATCTTTGGCGAAGACGCAGTGCTGCGGGTGCTGGACAAACAGGACCTGGCCGACAAGGTCAGCGGCGTGCAGTTGCAGGCCCTGGGCTTTGAAGACGAAACCCTGCGCCAGCTGCGCCGCCTGGCAGCCGAACCCTACGGCATGGTGCTGGTCACCGGCCCCACCGGCAGCGGCAAGACCACCACGCTCTACGCGATGATCACCGAGATCAACCACGGCGTGGACAAGATCATCACCATCGAAGACCCGGTGGAATATCAACTGCCCGGCGTGCTGCAGATTCCCGTGAACGAAAAGAAGGGCCTGACCTTTGCCCGGGGCTTGCGCTCGATCCTGCGCCACGACCCGGACAAGATCATGGTCGGTGAAATCCGTGACCCCGACACCGCGCAGATCGCCGTGCAGTCGGCCCTCACCGGGCACCTGGTGTTCACCACCATTCACGCCAACAACGTGTTCGACGTGATCGGCCGCTTCACCCAGATGGAAATCGACCCCTACAGCCTGGTCTCGGCGCTCAACGCGGTGCTGGCCCAGCGGCTGATCCGCCTGGTCTGCGCCAGCTGCAGCGCGCCGCATTTTCCGACTGACGACGAGCTGCACCTCTCGGGGCTCGACCCGCAACAGGTGAGCGATTTCCGCTTCGTGCATGGCAAGGGCTGCGGTCATTGCCGCGGCACCGGGTATCGCGGCCGCACCGCAATCGCCGAGCTGCTGCACCTGGACGACGAGCTGCGGCAGATGATCGTCGAGCGTCAGCCGATTTCGAAAATCAAGGCCCACGCCTGCAAACGTGGCTTGCGCCTGCTGCGCGAGTCGGCCCTGGAACTGGTGCAGGAAGGGCGGACCACGCTCGAGGAGATCAATCGTGTCACTTTTGTCTCGTGATAGTTTTGTCGCCGTGCTCGGCGCCAGCGGTGTCGGCCTGGGCCGGCGCCAGGGCAGCGAAACCCTGTGGCTGGGCAGCGTCGGTTTCATCGACGAAGGCTTCCATGCCTGGGCCGTCGCCCTGGAAACCCTCGACCGCCTGCTGGGCGAACACGCCGCCGCCGGTGCGCAGTTGAGCGTGGTCGTATCGGGGCACTTCAGCCGCTTTTGCCTGGTGCCCTGGAGTGACCAGATCAACAGCCCCGAGGAGCTGCGTGGTTTTGCCCAACTGTGCTTCGAAGACCTCTACGGCGCGCCGACCCAGCCCTGGAACCTGGTGCTGTCAGCCGAGCCTGCGGGTTACGACCGGATTGCCGCCGCGCTGCCGCAGGATCTGCTTGAGCGCCTGCGCACCCTGGTCAGCGCCCGGGGCCTGAAACTGCGGTCGGTACAGCCTTACCTGATGGCCGCCTTCAATCACTTTGATTCGAGCTTGGAGGCCGGCGACTTCCTGTTCGTGGTCGCCGAGCCGGTGCGCAGCGTGTTGCTGGTGGCGCGGGAAGGGCGCTGGGCTTCGGTGCGCTCGGTGGGCAGCAGCGACAGCGATGCCGCCTTGGCGGCGCTGATCGGTCGCGAAAGCCAGCTGCAAGCCTCTACCAGCGAGCGCCCGCTGAATGTGTACCTGCATGCGCCCGCACGCATCGATTCGCACCCGCAAGTGCCAGGTGTGCACTTGCGCACTCTTGAAGAGGACCGGACAGCCGTACGTGACAGCCTGTACGTCATGTCCCGGGCGGTGGCCTGAGATGCGCGCCCTGATGCTCGACTTCCAGCCACGTCGTCGCTGCGGTCCCCTGGGCTGGAGCCTGCTGGCCGCAGGCGTCGTGCTGGCGCTGACGTGCGTAGCGGTCGGCCAGCACCTCAGCGCTCAATCCAGCCAGCAACAAGGTCACCTGCAAACGGCCCAGCGTGTACTCACTGGCGACACCGGCACCAAGTCCAGCCTGACCCCGGCGCAAATCCGCGAACAGGCGCAGAACCTGGCCGAGATGCGCAAGGTGTCGCAGCAGTTGCGCCGCCCCTGGGAGCACCTGTTCGCCACCCTCGAAAGCATGCCCCGGGACAACATCGCCCTGTTGACCCTGACCCCCGACGCCCGCAAGGGCCAGGTGCGGATCAGCGCCGAAGCCCGGGACCTGGAAGCCATGCTCGATTTCCATCGACGCCTCGAAGCCAGCGACGAGCTGTCGGACGTGTCGCTGCTGAGCCACGAAATCGTCGCCAACGTGCCGGAGCATCCGGTGCAATTCAACCTATCGGCTACCTGGGAGATCGGCGATGCAAATCCCTAGATTGATCGTCCACGAATACCTGCAAGGCCTGGGCGTGCCCGGGCTTGCCGGAATCGCCCTGGTGGTGCTGGCGCTGGTGTACGGCCTGGCCGGCCTGCTGCCCGATTGGCAGTCGCTGCAACAGCTCAGCCAGCAGACCCGGGAAGCCGGTGAATACCTGGCCAAGGTTGAAGAGGGCAGCGTCGCCGCGCCAGTGGTGCCGCAGCGCCAGCTCGACGACTTCCGCAGCAAGTTGCCGTCCCAGCCCCAGGCGACCGTGGCCATCGACAAGATCTACGCGCTGGCCGCCCAGGAACGCATCACCCTGGCGCGGGGTGAATACTCCCTGGGCATTGATCCCAAGACCCACCTGGCGCGGTATCAGATCCTGCTGCCGGTGCGCGGCAGCTATCCGCAACTGCGGCGCTTCCTGCACGCCTTGCTCGGCCAGCTGCCGGCGGTGGTGGTGGAGGACGTGGAGTTCCAGCGCAAGAAGATCGCCGACACCGACCTGACCGGACGGATCCGCATGACCCTTTACCTGTCGAGGTCGTGATGAAAAGCCAACGCGTAGTGGGCTGGCTGGCGTTCCTCGGGGTTGCCGCCGCCCTGACCTGGGGCAGCGAATTCTTCCAGGCGGCAGACGAGGGCGAAGAGGCCGTGGCCGTGGTGGCCAATCCGGGCAAAAGCAAGATTCGCGGCGCCTTGCCGGCCGCTCCCGCCGCTGGTAAACCAGCGCCGATCAAGGACCTGAGCCCGGCCGGCGACCTGTTCGCCGCCCGCAGCTGGAAAGCGGCGCCGACCCTGGCCGTGGTCACCGAACAACCCGTCAATGTCACCCCGGTGGTGCAAGCCCCTAGCGCACCGCCCATGCCTTTCCAGTTCGTCGGCAGGCTGGATGACCGTACCGATCTGCAGGTGTTTTTGCAGAACGGCGAAAAAATATACGTCGTGCGCAAAGGGGATGTGATCGACGAAACGTGGCGGATCGAGGGCATTTCCGATGTGGAACTGAGCTTTGTCTACCTGCCTTTGCATTTGTCTCAGACGCTGTCTGTGGGGAGCACGCAATGAACCGATCCCGTATGCTGATAAGCCTTGTCTGCCTGTGTGCAGGATTGGCCGCGTGCAGTTCCGCGCAGGTTGCCAAACAAGAGGCGTCCGACCTGATTGAGTCGGGACAGTACGAAGCCGGCCTGGCCCGAATCGAGGAAGGCCTGCGCGAAAACCCGCGCGATACCGAGCTGCACCTGGCCTTGAACAGCAGCCGCGCCCGGGCAGTCACCGCCTTGCTGACCCAGGCCGACATGGATCGCGCCCAGCGTGATTTTGCCTCGGCCCGCATGGGCTATGGCCGAGTGTTGACCATCGAGCCGAACAACCGGCGGGCCCAGGAATCCCTGAGCCAACTCGAACATATGCGCAGCCAGGACGAAAAACTCGAGCTGGCCCGTGGCGACCTGCGCCGTGGTGACATCTACGCCGCCGACCGCCAGGTCAAGCAGATCCTCGAACTGGACCCCAAGAACGAAGGCGCCCTGGACCTGCAAAGCAACATTCGCCTGGTGCAGAGCCGCAACGTCGTGCAGTACCCACAGCTGCGCACTCGTCTGGATCGGCCAGTGACCCTGGAGTTTCGCGACGCCAACCTCAAGACCATCTTCGAAGTGCTGTCCCAGGTCGCTGGCCTGAATTTCATCTTCGACAAGGACCTGCGCCCGGACATGAAAGCCACCATCTTCGTGCGTGACGTGCGCATCGAAGACGCCGTGGCCCTACTGCTGCAACAGAACCAGTTGCACCAGAAAGTGGTGAACGAAAACACCCTGCTGATCTACCCGGATTCGCCACAGAAGCTCAAGGACTATCAAGAGCTGGTGATGCGCACGTTCTACCTGACCAGCATCGACGCCAACACCGCGCTGAACATGATCAAGACCATGCTCAAGACCCGCGACGTGTTCGTCGACGAACGCCTCAACACCCTGACCATGCGTGACAGCGAAGACGCGATTCGCATGGCGGAAAAACTCCTGCAGTCCCAGGACCAGTCCAACCCGGAAGTGGTGCTGGAAGTCGAAGTGATGGAAGTTGCCCGCCAGCGCATTCTCGACCTCGGTCTGCAATGGCCAAACACCTTTGGTGTACTCACCAGTGACGGTCAGCCGGTATCGGTGCTCGATCAACTGCGCGGCATCAACTCCAGCCGCATCTCGATCTCGCCTTCGCCGCAAGCCAAGATCAACGCCCAGGACAAGGACATCAACACCTTGGCCAGCCCGGTGATCCGGGTGAGCAACCGCGAGCAGGCGCGCATCCACATCGGCCAGCGCGTGCCGATCATCAGCGCCACCTCGGTGCCTTCGACCCAAGGCCCGGTGATCACCGAAAGCGTGACTTACCTGGATGTCGGTCTGAAACTCGAAGTGCAGCCAATCGTGCATTTGAACAACGAAGTGGCGATCAAGATCGCCCTCGAAGTCAGCAACGCGACCCCGCTGGAACCGACCCGCCAGGGCACCATTCCGGTCCAGGTCGACACCCGTAATGCCCAGACCACCTTGCGCCTGCACGACGGCGAAACGCAGATCCTCGCCGGGCTGATGCGCAACGATCATGGCAGCAACGGCAACAAGATTCCCGGCCTGGGCGACATCCCCGGCATAGGCCGGCTGTTCGGCAGTAACCGCGACGACGTCAGCAAATCGGAACTGGTGCTGTCGATCACCCCACGCATCGTACGCAACCTGCCGTACCAGAGCCCGTCGGACATGGAGTTCCCGACCGGTACCGAAACCAGCATGCACATCCAGGCCCCGGACCGCTCGATGGACACCGCGATCCGCACCGAAACCATGGGCACGCCGGTGGTTGCCGCCACCCGTGTCGTCGTCGAGAAGCCTTGATCATGAACGCCTCGCAACGCGGTTTTACCCTGATCGAAGTCGTGGTGACGCTGGCCCTGATCGGCCTGCTGGCCGGCATGGCCGCGCCGCTGACCGAGACCGTGGTGCGCCGGGGCAAGGAGCAGGACCTGCGCACCGCGCTGTACCAGATTCGCGATGCCATCGACGCCTACAAGCGCGCGTTCGATGCCGGTTATATCGAGAAGTCGCTGAACAGCAGCGGCTACCCGCCGAACCTGCAAGTGCTGGTGGACGGCGTGCGTGATGTGCGCAGTGCCAAGGGGGCCAAGTTCTACTTTTTACGGCGCATTCCTCACGACCCGCTGGCCGCGGTCAAGCGTGACGACGAGGGTGGTTGGGGCCTGCGCGCCTATGACAGTTCGGCCCAGAACCCGCGTGAGGGGGAGGACGTCTTCGACGTTTATTCCCAGGCTCGCGGCAAGGGGCTCAACGGCGTCGCCTATAGGGAGTGGTGAGATCATGCGTCGGCAAAAGGGTTTTACCCTGCTGGAATTGATGGTGGTCATGGCAATCATCGCAACCCTGATGACCATTGCCCTGCCGCGTTATTTCAACAGCCTGGAAACGTCCAGGGAGACCACCCTGCGCCAGAGCCTGTCGTCGATGCGCGAGGCGCTGGATCACTACTACGGCGACACCGGGCGCTATCCGGATTCCATCGAACAATTGGTCGAACAACGTTACCTGCGCAACCCGCCGATGGACCCGATCACCGAACGCAAGGACGCCTGGGTCATGGTCGCGCCACCGGAAGGTGTGGCCGGCGGCGTGGCCGACATCAAGAGCGGAGCCACAGGGAGGGCGCGTGATGGCAGCCTATATTCCGAGTGGTAGGCCGTCCGGCGAGGGCGGTTTCACCTACCTGGGCGTGCTGTTCCTGATCATGGTCATGGGCATGGGCCTGGCCAGTGCCGGCGAGCTGTGGTCGACCGCTTCGCGGCGGGATCGCGAGAAGCAGCTGCTGTGGGTCGGCACCCAGTATGCCCAGGCACTGCGCAGCTACTACCGCAGCTCGCCAGGCCTGGCGCAGTACCCCAAGGAGCTCGAAGACCTGTTGGACGACCAGCGTTTTCCAACGCCCAAGCACCATATTCGCCAGCTCTATCCTGACCCGATCGGCGGCGGTGAGTGGAGCCTGCAACGGGGCTTCGATGGCCGCATCACCGGCCTCAGCAGCCCGTCCACCGACAAGCCGCTCAAGCAGGTGGACTTCCCAAGCCAATGGTCGGACTTCACCGGCATGGCCAGCTACAAGGACTGGCAGTTCGTTGCCGAAAAAGCCTTCCTCGACGGCGCTTCCGGCCCGGCCAAGGGACAGTCCACCGCGCCCCAGGCGCTGCAGCCATGATCCGCCAATGGCTGGCCGCCATGGCCCTGGCACTGGTGCTGCCTTTGGCTTCGGCCGGGGAAGAGGACGAAATGATGGGCTTCATCGTCGATGACACGATCTCGCACATCGGCCACGACTTTTACTACTCGTTCAGTGAACGCCTGCGTGCCACCAGCCCGATGGATTTCAACCTGGTGGTCCGCGAACGACCTTCGGCACGCTGGGGCAGCCTGGTGACCGTGGAATATCAACAACGCCTGGTTTACCGGCGCTTCCTGGCGCCGAACACCGTGGAGCTCAAGGACGAGGCTTATGACGCCGCCGACTGGGTTCGCGGGCAGATTGTCCAGCGCAAGCTGGAAAACTTGTTGCAAGACACCACGGACCTTGAGAGGGACGAATTATGAATACGAAATTGTTTTCGCAGCGCACCGCGCTGTCGCTGGCCGGCATGTGGTTGCTCGGGTTTACCGGCTGCGGCCTGGTGCAAGCCACGGAGCTGGTGTACACGCCGATCAATCCATCGTTCGGTGGCAACCCGTTGAACGGCACCTGGCTGCTCAACAACGCTCAGGCGCAGAACGACTACGACGACCCCGACCTGAAGGATCGCACCTCGATCGCCGGCACCTCGGCCCTCGAACGCTTCAGCAGCCAGTTGCAATCGCGCCTGCTGGGGCAGTTGCTGGACAACATCTCCACCGGCAATACGGGGAGCCTGTCCACCGACGCTTTCATCGTCAACGTCATCGACGATTCGGGCGCGCTGACGATTGAAGTGACGGACCGGGCGACCGGTGAAATTTCGGAAATCCTGGTGAACGGCCTGGCTCCTTGAGCCAAGGAACGATGGGGAGTAACGGACATGAAAAAAATAATTTTGCTAGGGATGCTGTTGGCGACCTTACAGGGTTGCAGCCTGCGCGAGCCGATGTCGGCCGAGCAGGACACCGAAACCCCGACCCTGACCCCCAGGGCGTCAACCTACTACGACTTGCTCAAGCTGCCGCGCCCCAAGGGCCGCTTGATGGCGGTGGTGTACGGCTTCCGCGACCAGACCGGCCAGTACAAACCGACCCCGGCCAGCTCCTTTTCCACCAGCGTGACCCAAGGCGCGGCGAGCATGCTGATGGACGCCATGCAAGCCAGCGGCTGGTTCGTGGTGCTGGAACGTGAAGGGCTGCAGAATCTGCTGACCGAGCGCAAGATCATTCGCGCTTCGCAGAAAAAGCCCAACACGCCGATGAACATCCAGGCCGAGCTGCCACCGCTGCAGGCGGCGAATATGATGCTCGAAGGCGGCATCATCGCCTACGACACCAACGTGCGCAGCGGCGGGGAAGGGGCGCGCTACCTGGGCATCGACATCTCCCGCGAGTACCGGGTCGACCAGGTCACCGTGAACCTGCGCGCGGTGGACGTACGCAGCGGCCAGGTGCTGGCCAACGTGATGACCAGCAAGACCATTTATTCCGTAGGCCGCAGCGCCGGGGTGTTCAAGTTCATTGAGTTCAAGAAACTGCTCGAGGCCGAAGTCGGCTACACCACCAACGAACCGGCGCAGCTGTGCGTGCTGTCGGCCATTGAATCGGCGGTCGGCCACCTGTTGTCCCAGGGCATAGAACGCAAGATGTGGCAGGTCGCCGGTGACAACTCGACACCGCCACAGAATGAAACCATGGAGCGCTACCTGTCGCAGAATCGCGTGGTGCCAGAGGGTGAGGAGGAATGAGCGGGGCTGTGGGGCAAGGCTTGCCCGCGATGGCAGAGTGTCAGCCAACCCATTCTCCAGCTGAAAGACCATCGCGAGCAGGCTCACTCCTACAGGGATCTGCTGCGAACACAGCTTTTGTGCACGACTCAGGTCAACTGTAGGAGCTGGCTTGCCTGCGAAAGCGCTGTGTCAGCCGCCAGATTCGTCAACTGAAAGACCTTCGCGGGCAAGCCGCGCACCCACAGGTGGCTTAAGTGCACACGACTCCGATGCTCCACGAAATTTAACTGTACGAGACTAGCAGTTCTGCCAGTACCCCAATTTGGCACATCCATGGATACTCCAGCGCATCTACAAATTCGCTCGGAGCATCCATGACATCCCCACAGCAACGCCTGCTCGGGCACTATCGCTACGATGCACTCGACCGTCTTATCAACCAATCCACAGTGGACGCGCCGCATCTTCAGCGCTTTTATTGTAAAAGTCGGTTGGCAACCGAAATCACGGGCGCATTGAGCTGCTCAGTCTTCCAGTGCGGTAAACAGCTATTGGCGCAGCAAAGCGGCGGTGATGGAAGCGACGCCAAGCTGGTTGCCACAGATCAACAACGCTCGGTATTGAGTATCCTGGACGTCAATCGAAGTAACCCTCTCGCGTATTCTCCTTACGGCCATCTGCCTACAGAAAACGGGTTGTTAAGTCTGTTGGGTTTCAATGGCGAACGACGTGACTCGATAACCGGACATTATTTGCTTGGGAACGGATATCGAACATTTAGTCCCGTGATAATGAGGTTCAATAGCCCTGACAGTCTGAGCCCGTTCGCAACGGGCGGCATCAATCCATACGTTTATTGTTCGGGCGATCCAGTGAACTTCACGGACGCTTCGGGTCACTTTGGTGAGTGGTTATTTAAGAGAGTCAAGGGGTTTCTGGTAGGTGTGCCACGAAATGTACCTGTGAAGAACAGTCTCGAAGGGCTGAACTTCGACGCATTTCAGGAGGTCACCCGATACCTCAGTCGTGTCGACATGGATAATTTGGCATTAACTTCCAGGCAACTCAACAAGAACTCCCTGGATGCAGGGGTGAGTAACTTGAAGCAATACTTAAATTTCAAAGTAATCACGCGCAATCCAGTAAAAGATCAACTTTCTTCTTCGCGAACATTGACGGTTCATGTGCAATCGGCGGTGGGGCCTGAAGCTGTTACTGTTAATCCTTTAAATGGGGTAGGCAGCCACGCTTTCAAGAAGTTGAGCTCCAGGGTAGACGGATCTCGTACTTTGAATGAACATGTTCAGTCGGTGAGAGGGAAAGTAAAGTCTGATCTACCTAAAAACGCTGACGGTACCGCCGAAAATGAGGGTGAACTTAACGCTCTTTATGCGAGGCGCCTCTTAGCAGCGCTGAGATAATGATTCCCGGGAATGTTATACGATTAAGACTGCTCGCGATGGCGGAGTGTCAGCCAACCAATTCTCCAGCTGAAAGACCATCGCGAGCAGGCTCACTCCTACAGGGATCTGCAGCGCACACAAAACTTGTGCACCAGGCCGGTCAACTGTAGGAGCTGGCTTGCCAGCGATGGCGGAGTGTCAGCCAAACAATTCGTCAACTGGAAGACCTTCGCGGGCAAGCCGCGCTCCCACAGGTATTTCACCTCCACAGTGGTCGATACCCCCAAGAAACCTAGCAGTTCTGCTAGTTCACACCGCCTGTCTCTCGGCAGATACTCAAACTCTCAGACCTTGAAAGCTCAGACCACCCCAATGTCTAATCAGCCACCTGCTTTACTCTGCCACTATCGCTATGATCCGCTGGATCGTCTGATCAATCACACCCTGCTGGATACACCCACGCTTCAGCGCTTTTACTGCAAAAGCCGTCTGGCCACTGAAATTCAGGGGGCCATGCAGCATTCCATCGTTCAGCACGGCGACCAGTTACTGGCGCAGCAACGGCGTGAGGGTGAAGTACTCGATAACACGCTACTGGCAACCGACCAGCAGCGCTCGATACTCAGTTCGCTAGATAAAGAATCACCTAATCAATCCATCGCCTACTCGCCCTACGGTCATCGTCCTCAGGGAAGTGGTTTATTCAGTCTATTAGGGTTTGCAGGTGAGCGCCCCGATCCTGTGACCGGGCATTATTTACTGGGTAATGGATATCGGGCGTTTAATCCAGTGTTGATGCGTTTTAACAGTCCGGACAATTTGAGCCCGTTCGGGCAAGGAGGTTTGAATTCGTATGTGTACTGTTCAGGCGATCCAGTTAACTTTGTGGATCCAGGGGGGCACGTTAAATTTTTTCGAACGTTAAGACATTTTCTTTCTCCTATAGAGAAAAATATTCCGCCGGTAAACTCGCTTGAAGGTCTCGATTACGATTCGTTTTCGAACATCGCTAAATTTCTCGATCAATCGGATATGGATAGCTTGGCAAAGACCTCGCGCCAGCTGAATGAGCACTCGGTGTTGGCCTCAGAATCGAATTTGAAGAGTTTTATAAACCGGCATAAGCGAAATGCTGATGGGGTTCCTGGGTACACCAGTTATCCTGAAGCTAATTCCAGTCATGCAAATCCGGATGGAACAATAAGTGAAATTAGGTACAGTATACAAGGCGTCGGTTCTTCTGCTTTTAAAAAACTGGATATAGGTATCGAAGGTACGCAAAGTCTGGGTATGCACAATGAAATGGTCCGGCGCAATCTTAGTCACAAGCTTGGTGCGCCATCCGCAGACGTTATGGGCGCGGCAGTTTATCTGCGGAAATTGAACGTCCAGCATGCAAATGTACTGCTAAGTGCGTTGGAAGAAAATTCGTCGTCTATAAGAGGGCGACCGCGACAATGATAATTTCGTATGTTGCGATCTGCCACGCACCGAAGTATCGATCGCACTAGTCTTGATATAGGGAGTAGCTGTTTCGCTTGCCCCTAAAGAAGCGCAACATCTAAAAAAACCGCGACCCTTGGGCCGCGGTTTTTTTACGCCGACACACTCACTGCTGCAAAACAGTCGCCTGGTTAGCCCCCCCAAACTGCTGCACATTCGCCATCTGCGCCACGCCACTCTGGTCGACATTGGCAATGTTCCCCGTCCCGCCCTGGGTCACATACGCGACGTTCATAGTGTCAGCCTGTTTGACGGTGATCTGGTTGTCACTGCCGTACATCTGCGTGGTAAACGCCTGGTTGCCAATGCCCGACTGGTCGAACTCGGCACTGTTGCCGGTGCCGTTGGACGTGCCCTGGATCAGGTTGGTGGTGCCGCGCTGGTCGGCGATGAGAATGTTGTCGCTGCCGTTCTGGTCGAAGTACAACTCGTTGTAGGACTCGGCCTGGCTGACGGTGGTCTTGTTGCCCATGCCGCTCTGGTTGGTGGTCATGATGTGGCCGGCGCCGTCCTGGGTGAAGTTGGCGACGTTGCCATTGCCGGTTTGGTTGACCGTGGCGCGCTGGTTGGTGCCGAACTGGCCGCCGGACTGTGGGCCTTTCCAGTTACTGGCGTAGACCTTGTTTTCGTTACCCACCGAGTTGGCATTGAGCACGTGGCTGTCGCCGCTCTGGTAGGTGAAGTGGATGTTGTTGGTGCCTTGCTGGTAAAGCGCCAGGGTCGAGCCGACGGATTCGAACTGGTCGGCATAGAGGGCGTTGAGGTCGCCGACCTGCAGCACCTGGGCATAGTTGTTTTGACCAAAACTCTGGTCGACGATGCTTTCGTTGGCCTGCCCGTACTGATCGACGATAACCTGGCTGGCGGCTTGGCCGAACTGCCAGACTTCGCTGCCGTTCATGTCGCCGAACTGGCTGATGGTCACGGTGCCGCCGACGCCACTGCGTTGATCGCCGTAGGCATAGTTCTCACTGCCGTTCTGGTTGATCGCGATCTGCCCGCCCGAGTGGCCGACTTGTTCGGCGGTGCCGGAGTTAATGGTGCCGTACTGAGTCACGGTAGCGATGTTCCCGTCGCCGGGCTCCATCTGTTCGATGTTGGCCTCGTTGCCGTCACCCATTTGAAAGGTATGGCCCGAGGAGCTTTGCTGACTGTCCTGGTAGATGAACGAGAAGTTGCCGCCACCTTGTTGCTGCTGCAACGCTTGGTTGCCGTTCACGCCAATGGACTGGCTGGCATGGCTGACGTTGAACGTACCGACCTGTTGTTGGACGATGGTGCTGCCGTCCTCGAACAGTTGCTCGGCGTAGCCGGCGTTGTAATCACCGACCTGGTTCTGGTCGATGGTGCTGGTGGCAGTGTCCTGCACCGCCATCGCGTCGTTACCCTGGCCGAACTGCTGCTGGGTCGAGCTGCTGAATGAGGCCTGCGACTGCTTCACGTTGGCGATGTTGGCATCACCGAATTGGCGCTGGGTCGAGACACTGTCGTCGGCCATGGCCTGGGCACTGACAATGACCAGGATGGCGGCGGTGAGGGGCGTCAGTTTGAACATGATGAAACCTCCGGGTAGTGCAGTGCTTTAGCGATATTGTTTGACCGAAACGCTCATGCCATTGCCCGACTGGGTGACGGCGCTGGAGAGCCCCGCGCCGGCCTGGTCGATGGTCGCGTCGTTGTTGTTGCCGTTCTGGGATATCTGCGCGCGGTTGTGGCTGCCGGTCTGGGTGATGCCGGCGTTGTTGCCCGAACCTTGCTGGGTGATCAGTGCCATCAGGTCGTTGCCTTGTTGAAGGATGAACGCCTCCTGATTGCTGCCCGACTGGACGATGCTGCCGAGCAACGACTGGCCGTTCTGTTGCAGCAGCGCGACGTTGGCCTGGCCGTTCTGGTCAATCAGCGCCTGCTGGCCAATCGGCGGTGGCAGCTCGCCGAGGTCGGCGCCAGGTGCCAGGTCGTCGTTGTCCATCAGGTCGTCTGCGCGCACGCCTGCGCTGCTGCAGAGCAGAAGCAGGCAGAGCAGGGCGGCGGTCGACGTTTTCATGGCGTTGTCCTGTGAGAAGAGGCCGGCCCCGTCAACTCCAGGAGTTGACGGGGCGAGGGCTCAGTTCGCCGTTACCGACACCGAACGCACGGTGCCCTGGGACGAAGTGATGGTGGCTGTCGGGTTCGCCGACGGGATCACCGTGGTGCTGTTGCTGACCGTCAACCGCCAGCGGCCGGTGACGGGAACCGTGGTAGTACCCAGGGTCACCAGGCCCGTCGGGGTGCTGACCTGAACGGTGATGGTGTTGCCGGTGATCACCGAACTGGTCCCGGCGAAGTCCCAGGTGAAGCGGTTGTTGGAGCGTGCCGACACCGTGGCCGCCGTCACCGCGAAGTTCTCCGCAGCAGGCCGTGGCGAGACTTGCACGGTGACCGTCGCCGGGGCCGCTGACACAGCACCGAAGCTGTCCCGGGCGAAGTAGGTGAAGGTCGTGGTGAAAGCCGTGGTGACGGTGGCCGGTGGGGTGTAGGTCAGTACCGTGCCGTTGCTGCTGACACTGCCGCGACCTACCGGTGGTTGGCTGAAGCTGGCGACGGCCAGCGGCAGGTTGCCTTCCGGATCGGTATCGTTGGCCAGCACGCTGATCGGTACCGCCACACCCAGGGTTGCAATGGCATCGTTGACGGCCACCGGTGCCTGGTTAGGCGCCACGGTGATGGTCACGGTCGCCGCAGCGGTCGAGGCCAGGCCTTTGATGTCTTGCGCCTTGTAGGTGAAGGTGGTGGTCAGCGGAGCGTTGACCACCGCAGGTGGGGTGTAGATCACCGCCGCCGCGCCGCTCAATGCCACGGTGCCCTGGTTCGCCGCCGGTTGAGTCAGCGCGGTGATGCTCAGCGGCGTGTCGCCATCGGGGTCACTGTCGTTGGTCAGCAGGTTGAGCGTGATAGGTACGCCAAAGCTGGTACTGCCGCTGTCGGCGACGGCCAGCGGAGGCTGGTTTTCGCCGGAGTTCGGCGCGCTGCCAACCACCACGACTGGCTCGGTGTCACTGCCCCCCGCTGCGGATTTCACCGTGACGGTGGCGGGTGGCTGGGTCAGGTCGGCGATGGTGATTTTCTGCAGGGTGCCGGATTTCGACAGGCGTCCATAGCCTTGCGCAACCATGTCCGGAATGGCGACTTCATCGGTGGAGGTGGCCTCGATCAACAGGCTGTGGTTGGCCCAGTTGTAGCGAGCGGTCTGGATTTTCACCACGTCGGTGAGTTTGCGCGAGACCGCCGTCGGCCGGGTGGTGCCTGCCGGGTTGGAGGCGGTGACCACTACCACTGGAGGCACCGGACCATTGGCCTGGCGCTGGCCGAAAAACTGCCCGGTGTTATCGCCCAGCAGCGTGGTCTGGCAGGGCGACAGCGGTGGGCCGGGAACCAGCGCCACGCTTTCGCGGAAGCACAGGGACGAGCCGTTGCCGGCCTTGGCGAACACTTCGACGCGCACGTTGCTGTTGCCGCCCGAGGTGGTGCGCCGGTAGGTCGCGCGGTCGACTTCGACCGGGGTTTGCGCACGGGCGTCAAGCACCTTGCCGGCCACGGTGAAGAGGTTGGTCTGAATGACCCCGGCCGGTCCGGACACCCGCAGGAAGTTGGTGTCATTCGGGCTGCCGGTGACCTGCTCGGTGAGGTTCGGGTCGCCGACAAAGGTTTCCACGGCGCCGGTGTCCGGGTTCACCTCGGTGTAGGGGCCGTTGATGCTGCGCAGGAATGGCCCGATGTTGCCCCCGACCGCACCGGTGAAGTTACCCGGTGCGCCGATGCCGATGTCGCGGGTGATGTTGATCGCCCGCCGGCCAGGAGCCGTCACGTTGACTGTTTCCACACCGTACGGGTGGGTGATGGTGTACACGCCGGCAGTGGGAATGTTCACCCGGATGCGAATCCGCGCAAAGCTCTGCTGGTCGCCATCGACCGGATTCTCCGAGGCGAATGCCGCTTCAATCCCGGCCACGTAGGCGTCTACACCATAGCCTGCACCGTTATTGGGAATGGCCGTTTCGGCGAGAAACCAGAAGGCTTCAGGTGGCCAGTTGTCCGGGAACACCATGGGTTGGGTGTCGTCATAGATACCCGGTTCGGGCAGCAGGGTGCACATGTAGGCCGGCGGGACCGAGGCCGGTACCCGAGAGCTCGCGGCCCGGGACTGGCACAGTTCCATCGAAAGCTGATTGTTGTCCTGATACCACATGGGGAATTTCCCCGTGGCAAATGTGTAAGGGCCCGGGTCGACGGCGGCGAGTTGCGCGAACGCGCTGCCGGACAGCGATAGAGTCAGTCCCAGGGCGTTGAGCGCCAGGCGTGGCCAATTATTCATGATGCCTCCTGATGAGGATCTGGGCATGTGGGCGTTCATTGCACGATGACCACTTCTTCGGTGTCGCTGCCGCCATTGGATGACGTCACACGAACCCGGGACGGTGGAATCGGCGAGATACCGGTGGCCAGGGTTTTCACCGCGCCTTCGCCACTGAGGGCGCCGATGGCGGCACCGCTGCCTGACGTTGCCGTGAGCACTGGCGGCGAAGTTTCGTCGCTGGTGGAGGCCACGAGGGTCAGTTGCCCGGAACTCAGGCTGTACTCGGCCCGCTGGATCACCACCAGGTCGGTCAGTGCCATGGGCAGGGTGGTCGGCGTGCTGCTTGGAATGGCCAGGTGGTTATCGGCGGTCACTTGCAAGGTGGTTGGCAAGGTCGGGTTGACCGACGACTGCGCGTACCAGTTGCCGGTGGTGTCGGCTTCACTCAGGGTCAGCACCGGGGTGCTGCTGGTCAGGGTCACGGCGGCCGGCGGGGGCGGCGCCATGACGAATACGTCTTGCTGGGCCACCGGCGCACTTTCACCCGCTTTGCGCGAGTAGGTGCTGCGCTGCGCAATCAACGGAGTCGGGCGCACCACGGTCGATAATTTGCCCGAGATCGAAAACAGCGTGGTGCGCAGGTCCAGGCCGTTGGGACCTTCGATGCGCACGAAGTTGGTGTTGAAGGGGCTGCCGGTAACGGCCTCCGTGAGGTTGGGATCGCCGACGAACTGTTCGGCACTGCCGGTCAGTGGATTCGTCTCGGTATAGGGGCCATTGACGCTACGCAGGAAAGGCCCGACATCACCCTTGAGGGCGCCGTCGTAGGTTTTCGGCGAACCGATGCCGATGTCCCGGGTCATGTTGATCGCCCGTCTCCCGGGGGTGTCGATGTTGAACACATCGACGCCGTAGGGGTGGGTGATCACATAGGTGCCGGCGGTTGGCACGTCGACGCGAATTCGCACTCGGGCAAAGCTGACCTGGTCACCTTCCACCGGTTCTTCGGCGGCGAAGGCGGCCTCGATGGCAGTGCCAAATGACAGGTCAATGCCCCGCGCGGCATCGACGATCGCGGCGTCGGCGGTGAACCAGAATGCTTCATCCGGGAAGTTGGTGGGGAAGACGATTGGCTGCGCATCGTCAAACACCCCGGGGGTGGGCAACAGGTTGCACATGTAGGTCGGCGCGCCCGGTGCGCCGGGAACGCGAGTACTCACCGCCTTGGACAGACACAGGTCGAGGGTTCGACCGTGGGTGTCCTGGTACCAGGCGGCGAAGCCACCGTTGCCTGGTAGATAGGGGCCGGGATCGACCGCAAACAGCGCCGCCTGGGCGACGCCTTGAGCCAGAGCACTGACGACCAGGGCGGCCGCCGTTTTGGACAGTAAAGGGTGCATGAGTATTCCCTCTATTGGAGACC
Source organism: Pseudomonas sp. RIT-562 (assembly GCF_026241895.1). Lineage (GTDB taxonomy): Bacteria > Pseudomonadota > Gammaproteobacteria > Pseudomonadales > Pseudomonadaceae > Aquipseudomonas > Aquipseudomonas mandelii_F. The sequence continues at coordinate 33,232 of NZ_JAPJIV010000037.1, forward strand.
TGTCCCTGGGGGATGGGTCAGTTGAGAGGGGTTTCGGCAACTTCCATACCAACCCTCGAAAATCGCCCGCACAGGCCCGGCGTACGTGCCTGC
>NZ_JAPJIV010000038.1 GCF_026241895.1 Pseudomonas sp. RIT-562
GGCTTTTTCATGGTTTCACGATGCTAACGGTAGACGTGCATTGCGCTCCTCACCCTTGATTAATTCGGCAAATCTGCAGTGATACCTTGGACGTAAAAATTCATGCTGGCGAGATCGGCATTGCTGGCTTTTACCCCTTCAGCAATTCGAACTTGGCCCGTCTGGTCCAGCAGTGGTCCATCGAAGGGGTGGAAGGCTCCAGTCTTGATGGATGCGATAATTGCCTGAGCTTCAGCCTTGTAGGCTGCAGGGACCAGATCGCTGACCGGCATATGCAGTGCGTCGTCAGAGAGGCCGCCCCAGTAGTCCGCTTCCTTCCAGGTGCCGTCAAGTACCGACTGGGTGGTACGTATATAGAATGGCGCCCAGTCATACACAATCGACGTCAACACAGAATGCGGGCCAAACTTGGCCATGTCTGAGGCATAACCCACGGCAAACACACCTCTTCGCTCTGCTGTCTGAATCGGTGCTGGGCTCGCGGTGTGCTGGAAGATCACGTCGGCGCCTTGATCGATCAGTGCATTGGTGGCATCTGCTTCCTTGCCAGGATCGAACCATGCGTTCAACCAGATGACCTTAACCTGCGCCCCTGGGTTGTACTTGTTAAGGGCCAGTTGAACTGCGTTTATATCGCGTAGGACTTCGGGGATTGGAAACGATGCGACATAACCAATCGTCTTCGTCTTGGTCATCTTCGCGGCAAGATAGCCTGCGACGTAGCGTCCCTCATACGAAGTCGAGAGGTAGGTACCGAGATTCTTGCCGCGCTTATATCCCGTGGCATGCTCAAACGTAACCTTTGGAAATTGCTTGGCAACGCTCGCCATAGGATTCATGTACCCAAAGGACGTACCGAATATCAGGTCGTAGCCACTCTTCGCCATGTTGCGGATGACTCGTTCTGAGTCGGCTCCATCGGCGACGTTTTCCACAAACGTTGTCTGAATCTTGTTTCCCAGTGTTTGTTCGAGTAGCAACCTCGCCTGCTCATGCTGATAGGTCCAACCGTGATCCCCAACGGGGCCGGTGTACACGAAACCCACTTTCAGCGGGTCCGCGGCGTAGCTCGCAAAAGCTGCCGTCAAGCCCATACCAGTGACCATCCCCAGTAGCCATTTTTTAAGCGCAAGTGTTTTCATCGTCGCCAAAAGCTCCGTGCGGGGTATTGTCAGAAGGGCTGGATCAGGGCCAGCGCGATCGCGCTGGCCGTGCATACCGCATTACATGGCGTAGGTTTTGCGGAACATGTTTTTGTAGTGATCCTCGACGGTGATCATCGGGTACTTAGGCGACTCTCCTGGAGCCAGGCATTCTTGGATACATTCGATCTTGTGATCAACGTTTCCAGAATAGAAATAGGGCACTGAGTAGCGCTCGTTCCCTGACAAATTGACCACCCGATGCAAGGTTGAGCGGTACAGATCATTGGTCCAGCGTGCAATCAGGTCGCCTATGTTCACCACGTAGGAACCAGGCACAGGCATTGCCCAAATCCAGCCGTCACTTTCCTGATCCCAAACCTGCAACCCCGAATTATCGTCCTGTAGCAGTAGCGTCAGGCCGCCCCAATCGGTGTGTGCTCCGCAACCTTTTTCACCAGGTGCTGCCGAAGGCGACTGGGGCGGATAATGGAGCAACCGCAAGGTCGTCATCGCGTCGTGGCAGAAGCCGGCAAAGTGCTGCTCAGGAAGACCCAGGGACAACGCGACACCTTGCATCAGCAGTTGCGCTACAGCCTCCAGCTCCCATTGGTACTGCTCCATCGTCGCACGAAACTCAGGCAAGGCTTCTGGCCAGAGGTTTGGACCTTGGTTGAACTTACCGTTCAACACATCAGGGTGGTCCAGTGGTTTATCCTGCCCGATATAAAATCCCTCTTTGACATCGGCAGGCGCCCCGGCCTCAAGCACCTGATTGCGTAGCGGCTCGTAGCCTCGATTTGCTTGAGAGAGCGACTTATCAACCTTGGCTTTTTCTTCGGATGCCAGTGCAAACAGCTTCGCTGCTTGGTCGATGACTCGCTGCTGGAGGTCCGAAGATATCTCGTGACCGGTCACATAGAAGAACCCTTTATCGCGGCAAGCCTCACCGATTTGCCGGCCAACCTTGGCGCGTACCGCGTGGTTCGATGAGCGCAGCCCGGACATATCGATGATCGGCAGCGATGCCGCAGTATCGGAGATTTCAATGGTTGTTGGTACGAGTTGAGCGTTTGCCATGGGAGCAACTCCTGCTTGAATACTTTTAGTGTCATCGGTTGAGCCGCATACGAAAAGCATCGAATATCGCTCTAGCTGATGCTTTTTTGGCAGCACTAGCCAAGAGCCCCGTAATCAAGGGCCTCTTGGCGCTCGCGGAGCAAAATCTCATCTGCGAGAATTCTGGCAAAGGCGTCAACGGCAGTCGGGATGTAACGTCCTGCCCGCATATACAACCCAAGATCGCAAAAAACCCCGCCGCCATCCGTGAGCGGCAGCATCTTGAGCAGCTTCGCCTCCAATTGCGCCTCAATACCAAATCTGGTCTGAAAGGCGATGCCACGGCCCCGGAGCACCATCTGCTTAGCAAGTTCGAGTGAGCCAGACTCTATCCGGGCTTTGCCTGGAATATTCGCTGCCTTCAGCAGGGCCGCCAATCGGTGGCGAGTCGATAACTCAGGTTTGCCAAGGATGAGATCATAATCGGCGCATGCACCGAAACTGACTTGAACTCTTGCGCCCAATGGATGCCCTGGGGGCACGATTGCTCCAAGTCGAAAATGCCCGAGTGCGAGCTGCTGAAGTTCTTCGTGTCTGGGCAGCGCAAACGCCAAGCCAAGGTCAGCGTCTCCCGTCACGATAGCGTCAGGAATGCCTTGGGCGCCGCATAGCGAAACCCCAATGGTCACCCTCGGATAACGCTGATGCATTATCTCCATCACCGTTGGTAAGAGGTCGACCGCGAGCGTCTCTACCGTTACCAGTTCTACATGCCCAGCACGCAGCCCCTCCATCGCGTCAAACTCTGCGCGCAGCCTTTCAACGTCATGCAGGACCACACCAATGTGACGCGCGAATAATTCGCCGGCGGGCGTCAATCGGAGTCCGGAATTGAGCCGATCGAACAGGGGCGCACCAATGTCATCTTCGAGCTTAAGTATCTGACGGTTTACCGCTGATGAGGCGACATTCAAGCGCCGCGCGGCTTCGCGGATGGACGCGCAGCGGCGGACCATGTCGAAGTAGGTGACCGCAACTGAGTGAAACTTTAAACGGCGAGCCATTGGTAATACCTGAAATCACTATGCGGGCTTAGAGATCTTCAGCCCAAGCGATGCTAGGGCAAAGACTGGAGTTAGCACGCTTGTCCAAGCAGACATCCGAATTATCAGCGCACCAATCTGAGTCGCAAATGGAGATTAGCGCACCTCTTTGGAGCTGTGAGCCTAGTCAAACGTCTTTGGACCCTTTCATCAAAAAGTTGTCCGAGCAGTCAAATAAAGGGCTGACCGTACCAATCAAGTGAATTGGCACAGGACGTGCTTTGACATCGGTACAACTGGTATACCAGATTGAATGTCTGGAAAGCCATAAAATCTGATAATGACAGCCAATGGCTTTTGACTCTGGCTTGCGCGATAGGGGATCAACACATGAAAAAGATGTTCAAGCTGGGATGTGCCGGCCTCGGCATTCAAGCGTCGTCCGTGGAGCGACCGGTTTCCCTGGTCGAACTGCCCATCCTCGAGCAGTTCAAGCTGGTGAAGGAAGCGCAAGTCTGGGACTTTATCGACCGTATCCCGAACAACCGTCAGGAGCTGGACGAGTACATCAAGGGCAGCCAACTCTACGATCTGCCGGTTCTGTCAGGCAGTGGCTGCTACACCTTGGGGCTCGATGAGGCACTCATCAGGGAAAACCTAGATCTCACCGTTGAAGTAGGCGGCAAGTACCACAACTTCATGGTTTGGGCCAAACACAAGGACGGGCACTACGTCACCAATGAGGAAGTGGTTGCCTGCTACCTCGACGCCTATGAGTACGCTACCAAATCTGGGGTGATCATCACCTTCGAAAACCACGTCGACATGTGGTCTGAAGACTACCGGCGGGTGCTGGAAGTAGCCGATATGGTGGAGGCTCGCGGTGTGCCATTCAACATGGCCATGGATTACAGCCACTGCATTTTCAAGATTGAAAACGAGGTCGAGCACGCAGTTTCACAGATGCGCGGAGATAACGAGGCCATCGCGATGCTCGACCCGTTCAATTCCGACAGCTACGCAGATCAATGGCTTAGCCGCAACCTAGTGCATTGGGCGCAGATGAGGCCAGCGGCACCCAACGGCCCATTGAATTGGTGGGGCTTTGAGACTGGCCCTTGGGATGCGAAAGGCATTGACCGCCCAGGTCGATCTATTCAGTACCCATTCGAGCGTCCGGCCAAGGGGGAATGGCACACCGATATGTGGCATGCGCACAAGTTGGCTTGCACCAAAGAAGTGACCCGCAAAGTCATCGACGCGTATCTGCAAAGTGACGACACCTCACTGTCGCTGATGACCATCGACAACATCAATCTGAACGCCTACGGCTTAGGCTGGAAATACAACATGTTCGCTGACAGCTGCGCCTACGCGAACTTCGTTCGTGAGCTGTATGCCGAGCGTGCAGCTGTCCATCAAGCCCGCAGTGCTGTTTCACCTACCGAATTCGTTGCCCAGTACCGGGCTCAATAACCCTGACTGGCCCGGTGATTCCACAGTGCGCCGGGCTGCAGAAGGCATTTCCATGCACGTAGAAAACAGCTTTGTAATCGACGACTGGTATCCCGTCGGGGCGCTGGCCGAGACAGTCAGCGGCCGGAAGTACCACACTCGAATTTTGGGTACGGCGATCTGGTACCAACTTACGGATGACGTTGTATCCGCCGGGCTGGCAGATCACACGGCGAAGCTAGCGTCCAAGAACATTTATGGTCTGCTTTGGGTGTCGCTGAGCGATAACCCTAGGGACGTCATCGCAATACCGGAGTTCGCGGAAGCGGACCGCAGAGTAGTCAGCGCCGGTTCGATCCGAGTGGCTACGTCAGGGCTGAGGGTCATCGAGAACTTTCTCGACATGGCGCATTTTCCGTTTGTTCATACCGACATTCTTGGCGCGGAGCCCCTGACTGAGGTCGCCGCTTACGATGTAGAAATAGATGAAGCGGCTGATGAAATTCTAGCGGTCAATTGCCGTTTCCCGCAGCCCAAGGGATCAGCCGCTGCGAGTGAGCCGGTGGAGATGCAATACGTCTACCGGATAGCTCGCCCTTTCATTGCCATCCTCTACAAAACATGTGTGATCGATGCCAACCGCTTGGATGTGCTTGGACTTTTCGTGCAGCCGGTGGATCAGGAGAGCTGCATCGCTCACACGATCATGTGCTACCTGGACGACATCAACACCGACAAACAGCTACGCGACTTTCAGCAACGCATTTTTGGGCAGGACATCATGATCCTGATCAACCAAGTCCCCAAGGCCTTGCCCCTTGATCCAAGGCATGAAACGCCCGTGCGAGCGGATGCACTCTCTAGTGCCTATCGACGCTGGCTTAAAGACAGAAACGTGACGTTCGGCACCACCCGTGGGTGAGCTCTATTAGCAGGTGATGAGATATGGTTTCGTTGAATCAACAATGGCACGTGATTGCTAGCTCCGAAGATTTGCCGTTCAGGCATGTGTACCAGACACGTCTGCTTGGGCAGGAGCTTGCCGTCTGGCGTGACGACGCCGGTGAAGTTAACGTATGGGAAAATCGCTGCCCCCACCGTGGTGTGCGTTTAAGCCTGGGCTTGAATGTCGGCGACCAGCTCAAATGCCAATACCACGGCTGGAAATACGAGAGCGGCTCGGGGCAGTGCTCGTTTGTACCGGCACATCCCGGTGCAAAACCTAGCACTGCATGCGTTCGCACGTTCCAGTGCGCGGAAGTAGACGGTGTGGTTTTTGCTCGGCTTGAGGCCGCAGGATCTGGACACAAACCGAACAACACCGCACCGATCGATGCGAGCGTAGCGAGCAATCTACGAAGCCAAACTGTATCCCTGAACGCCATAGAAGCGGCTGGCTTGCTACAAGAAGCAGCTGCATTATTTGCCCCTGTGTTGGGGGGTAGTGCCGATAAGATTCAAGTACTCGCGACCGGTCTGATAATCGATCTGACGTGCGCAGGGCTATTGGACAGCCTGCGGCTGTTCGTGCAGCCGGAGTCAGATGGACGAGCAGTAATACACGCCCGTCTTTACTCTAACCGCCCTATCTCATTGCAGCGTAAATGGACTTTCATTGAGATCCTGGGAAAGCTGTTCTTGCCTACCAAAGAGAGCACCAGCAGTGTTGCGGCTCTCCCTATCCGACTGATTGCCTCTGATGCAACACCTCAGGCAGAAACGAGCAAGCCCGCGGCAAGCCAGCAGTTCTGGTGCACCGTTACGTCGCGCCGTAGTGAAACCCCGGACATTGACTCTTACTGGCTTACGCCTGACGAACCACAAGAGCTCGATCTCGAGCCGGGGATGCATATCAGCGTACTCACGCCATCCCGACACCTGCGCCAGTATTCATTAGTGAATACCCCCGAGGAACGGGACGTATTGGTGATCGGAGTCAAGCACGAAGTGAACTCACGGGGCGGCTCACGCAGCATGCACGCCGACGTGCAAGTAGGTACTCGAGTCCAGGTTTCACTGCCGCGAAACCAGTTCATCCTTCAGCCACCTGGCCGTACAGCATTGCTGATCGCGGGGGGAATCGGGGTCACACCGATCTTGGCGATGGCTTTACATTTGCAGCACGTTGGGCGCCCCTATAGCTTTCATTATCTGGCTCGAGGCGAGCAACATGTCGCCTTCCCAGATCGAATCGCCACCTTGGCGAGCGGCCGTCCACCTTATCTAGGGTTGGATGTCCCTGGGACCCAACGCACGATTACCGAACTGCTGGAGTCGGTTGATAGCGACAAGCACGATGTGTACGTTTGCGGCCCGCAACAGATGATCGAGTTGGTGGCTGCGGTTGCTCAGCAAGCGGGTTTTACCCCAGAGCATATTCACTTCGAATACTTTGGTTTGACGCCTTCCACTGGCTCAATACCCGTCACAACAACGACCCAGTATCAGGTTGCGATCAATTCCACAGGCCAGGAGTTCACCGTTGAACCGGGGCAAACACTTCTAAAGGCGTGTCTGGATCACGGCATAACAATAGATTACTCCTGTGAGCAAGGCGTCTGCGGGGCTTGTGTTACCTCTGTTATCAGTGGCGATTTGAAACATGAAGATGTCTACCTTTCGGCTAAAGAGAAGGAAGGTGGGAAATTAATAATGCCATGTGTATCAGGCTGTAATTCTAAGAAGCTGGTGTTGAATATTTAATCGGTGCCCCATGTTGAAACTTTATGATTTCGAGTTGTCCGGCAATTGCTTCAAAGTCCGATTAATGATGTCGATCCTCGGTCTCGTTTATGAGACCGAGGTCGTAGAATTTTATCCAGGACGGGAGCATAAAACTCCAGCGTTTTTGCAAATCAATCCGCTGGGGCAGTTGCCGGTGCTAGAGGATGGAGAAAAAACCATTCGTGATTCCCAGGCGATTTTGGTTTATCTCGCTGCGATGTATGACTCGACGCATCAATGGTATCCGGTCAATCGCCCCGACGTATTAGGAGATATCCAGATCTGGCTAGCATTTGCCGACAACCTAACTGGTTCCATTTCAGCAGCGCGGTTGCACGAACTGTTCATGTACGACTTTGATGCCGAGAGTTGCCGTTCTCGCGCCTACGATCTTTTGGATGTCATGGATAAACATCTTTGGATGCAGCGGCAACGGGGCTTCACTTACCTATGCCCGATGGCACATGCGACGGTTGCTGACATCGCCTGTTTTCCATATGTCGCGATGGCGGACGAAGCGGGATTATGCCTGCAAGATTATCCATCCGTGCGTTTGTGGTTGGACGAAGTTAAGCGCGTTCCTGGATTTACAGTAATGTCAGGAATTTTTCCTGCTGGAGACACAGCGCACTAATCAGGATTGGCAACGAGGAAGCGTCGAGCGGAGCATCGGCGCCCTGAGAATACTTGCTGAACCGATCAACCTGTAAGTACTGCCTTGCTACTATAACCTTTGGCTGAATGAGGCTTGGAAATGGTCATTTACACCCCGCCATCTGTGGCAAAGAACATTCCCGTTATCGATTTGCTAGACAGCTTTTCCCACGACCTCGAAAAGCGCAAGGCAGTAGCTTGGGAAATTCATAAAGCGGCTCGACAAACCGGTTTTTTTTACATAAAAAACCACGGGGTTCCATTAGAACTGCAACAGGCGCAATTTGCGGTAGCCAAAGATTATTTCCGCAGCCCGCTTGAAGATAAAATGCGAATCAACTCTAAGAACTCGAGTTGCCTGCGTGGCTATGAGCCTCTTGCGGCACAAACCCTAGACGAGGGGTCTCCACCCGATTTAAAGGAAGGTTTCCTTCTGGGGCGAGAGTTAAACGAGGCGCATCCTCATGTTATGCGCAGGACTCCCTACCATGGCCCCAACCAGTGGCCGGAAGGAAGTCCAAGATTTCGCCAGCATACCGAAGATTACATGCGCTACATGGATCTCCTCGGCCGCAAGCTGGTTCGCTTGCTGGCGTTATCGTTGCAACTTCCTGAGGAATTCTTTGACGAAGGTCTCAAGGAGCCGATGATTATCACTCGTATGCTTCACTATCCAAGTCAGCCGGCCGATGCGCGTGAAAATCAGCTGGGTGCCGGCGCGCATACTGACTGGGGTCTAATCACTCTGCTGCTGCAGGATGAAGTAGGTGGTCTGGAGGTTCGCAATGCCGATGGTGAATGGCTGAAAGCACCTTACATTGATGGTACTTTCGTAGTGAATCTGGGAGACATGGTTCCGTTGCTGACGGACGGCCTGTATCACTCCACCATGCATCGGGTCTTCAACGCCCGACAAGACGCGGCCCGTTACTCGATCCCGACTTTCTTCGATCTGGATTACTACTATGAAGTTGAAGTCGTACCGTCACTTCGCAAACCTGACACAACCTACCCTGCACCTATCACGGTAGGGGGGCACATTGCTGCAATGTTCGACAAGACGTTCGGCGTGAACCAAGCCACGGCATAATCACGCACCGCAAAAGAAAGGCCACCTTCGGGTGGCCTTTTTATTTTGTGTCTGCAGAACTATGGAGGGCGAACTCCTGGTTCGCCCTCTATAGTTAAAAATAATATTTCACAATCAGACTGGTGACATTCTGATCGGTGTTGTATTCCTTCGTGCTTTCGATAGCGTACTTGTTAGACCAATTATTGTACTCAATGCCAGCATAAAAGTGCTTCGCTTCATAACCTAGGTATTTACCAATGTCGTATTTCACCTGTGGATTGAAAAGCAGGTTGCGATGGTAGGTCCCCTTATTGTTGACTACCCAATCCAAATAACCGTCGATAACAAGGTCGGAGCGTCCGATTGGAATTGTATAAGCCCAGCTTGGAGTAATCTGCCATTGGCCATCGGGGGCGGCGCCGCCATCTGGTTTGCGGTAATAGAAGTTTATCTGGAAATAATCGAAGCCTGGAAGCGCGAGATCAAACCCAGGGCCTAGCAGATAATTGACCTGATCGTGTGCGCCATTCCGGTCGTTCTTATCCCATTCAATGCTTGTTGCAATTAGCACATCCTTGATCGGACCGAAGGCAAGGTTACTGTTGAATATTTTGCCAAGTGAAAGACGCGGGGCCGCCTCACTGTAGATAGAATGATGCCCGTCATTATAGGTCCCGCCTCCAGGATACCAGTTATTATCCATGAAAAAATACACGTCGCCCCACGACCAATCGCTGAAATGTTCATAGGTTATGGTCTGAACAGTCTGGGCATCAACTTTGAATTCTTTGCCATATTGGTAAGTAAGGCTGTCGCTATGCCAATTCATACCTGCAAATGCAGATGATGGAAGACATGCCATTCCCAGCAGCCCAGCAGCGCCTACCGCAGCGACTAATTTATGAACTTCCATTCTACCTCCAGTATATAAAACTGACCGAGTGATCAGCTATTTATATATAGCAAGTATGGGGCCAGTTAAACGTTCTATTGCGCAGAGTTTACAGGCAAAATCAACACATGAAAGAGTGTTTTTGCTCTGTACGAGAGCATATAACTAAATGGCGGGGTATTACGGTGCGGGATATTTATCTCTCAAGCAACCTGATGGTGCGCCCGCGCCCCATAATAATCGGCTGTTTCAGAGGTAAAAAAAAAGCGACCGATAACGGTCGCTAAGCGCAATCCTGACTTGGGAGCATTAAGGCAGGCACCACTTCATTTCTTTGAAACGTTAATCAATACTTTCTTACTGCACGAATCAGTTCGAATCCATTATTACAGAACTTGCGATTGAGCAGGAGCTGACTCGGATCCTTGACGTGATGGTGCTGCCCCTAGTCCATTGAAGAACAAATTTAGACTGGTGGCGACGATAGCGGTTAGTAAAATAGGGCTTTCAAGAATAGGCCCTAACGCAGACGGTAACTTGCTGAAGAAGTGCGGAGATACTACTGGCAGCAGACCTATTGCAAGGCTGATTGCCACGATATACAGGTTGCCTACTTTCTTGAAATCTACCCGAGCCAGGACTTTCATCCCACTGGCAGTCACCATGCCGAACATTACAATGCCCGCACCACCCAACACATAGGGAGGTATGGAGGCGACGAAATACGCGACCTTCGGAAATAATCCAAGCACGATTAGTATTATCCCGGCACAGGCGCAAACCCAACGGCTGCGCACCCCGGTGATGCTGACTAAGCCTATGTTCTGCGCATAGGAGGTATAAGGAAACGTGTTGAATATGCCGCCAATCATGGTGCCTGCAGCATCGGCACGAAAACCCCGGACCAGCGTTCTTTCGTCCATTGGTTTCTCAACGATCTCGCCTAAGGCGATGAACATTCCCGTTGACTCGATGAATGTAACCAGCATCACGATGCACATGGCTGCTATCGGCCAGATATGAAAGGTCGGTACGCCGAAATGAAAGGGTTTGATAAGCCCGAACACCGGTGCTTCCTGAATCCCCTCCAGGCTTACTAAACCGGCCATCGCTGCCACTGCGAACCCGAATACCAGCCCTAGAAGTACAGAGATGTTATTCAGAAAGCCTTTGGCATACCGCACAATTAGCAGAATACAGACCAACACTGCAGCAGCGATACCAAGATAGAGGGGACGACCAAAATCCGGATTTCCAAAGCCTCCGCCAGACCAAGCGGCGGCTACGGACATCAGCGAAAGTCCAACCGCGACGATCTCTGTTCCCGTCACCACGGGCGGAAAAAAACGCAGTAGCTTACCCACCAGTGGCGCGACAGCCAGGCCGAACAAACCAGCAGCGATGGTAGCCCCAAAGATCCCCGACAAGCCCACTGTAGGGTCGGAACCGATCGCAATCATGGGGCCGATAGCTGTGAACGTTACTCCCATCATTACAGGCATGCGAATACCTATAGGACCTACACCGAGCGCCTGAATGATGGTGACGATCCCGCACGCGAATAGGTCGGCGTTGATTAGAAAGGCGATGTCGGCCTTAGACAACCCAAGCGCCGCACCCAGCACCAGTGGAATCGCCACGGCACCTGCGTACATCACCATGACGTGCTGGCATGCCATTAGGAGCATTGGAATGAAGCGCACATTATTTCTGGATGGAAAGTTCTTCATACGGACCTGCACTGTGGGGCTCCCTGGTTATGGCAACGGCAGGAGCTAGTAGTCGAAGAGCACTCTGAAAAGCCAGATAGAGTTTCTGGTATACCAGTACATATCGTACGTAAGCATCCTTCATGCCAGATCTCAAAGCTGTCTGGTTGATCAGGTTTTTGAGGGCTGCGCTGCTAATCCAGGTCGGGCTTTTTCGACCAAAATGCCCCTCTTCGGACCATTTTTCTGCAGATGCTCCCCAAGACGGTGCCAAGCCCGCCGGAGAAGGCGGTGTGATAGGCTACCCGGCTGCGAATATCCATCGATAGCTGGTGCCATGCTTACTCATAAAATTGTTTCCGCTATTTCAGACGCCATCTATCATCGCCGACTACCACCAGGGACCAAGCTGAACGAGAGGGACATTGCAGAGCTGTTCGACGTTAGCCGCACCGTTGTAAGGCAAGCGTTGATTCGCTTGTCACAAGATCGGCTAGTCGTGGTCTCGCCTAAACGTTCTTCAACAGTTGCCTGCCCCACCTTCGATGACGCCTACCAGCTTTATCAAATGCTGCTAGTCATGGAAAGCGGAGTCATTGACCAGTTGACCCGCACCATCAGTGAAAAGGATTTGGAAACCCTACGGGCTCATACCCTTAAGGAGCGAGTCGCCTTCGAAACCCACGACCACGATCTTGGCGACCAGCTTGGCCGGCAGTTTCACTCGCTACTTATATCGTTCCTGCAGAACGACATCCTGAACCAGATCCATACCCAGCTTCGACGCCAAGAAGCGCTTATAAATGCCTTGTACCGTTCAGGGTTCGACTACTGCCAGCTACGAGATGAGCATTCCCGCCTAGTCGACTGCCTCGAGCGTAAAGATGGAGAGTCGGCTAAAGCCCTTTTAGCATCGCACTACAATCTGGTGATCAAGGGGTACAAGTTCAACACGGCGATACCGCCAGAAATCGACCTCAAAGCGGTACTCGGTTTGTAGTGACGGTGAGGTTCAGAGCAGGGTAGCCTTTTGTAGCTAGAATAGGACAAGGAAAACCCGCTCAAGCATCACAAGTTTCAGCGGGACGCCAGGACTTTGAGCGGCCCTTTACCTCCGCCTCGCGTCTGCAGCTAGCTGCATAAGAGGTAATGGTGGGTATTCCAGTCTTGAAAACTTGGTAGCCTTCAATGGGAATGTTCCGCAGCCCGATGCGCAGATAACTAATCTTGCCGACTGAACGTCTTTGCCCATGGTCTTTATCAAGACTGGCCGCAGTCGGCCAATAGCAGACAATCGGACGTTCTATCAGCAGTTAATCTGAAAGCTTTCCTCCATCCATTAGTCTTTTAAAGCTACAGTCAATCAGATACCGACCGTGGGTCTTGTGGTCAGGCGCGAGTCCATTCCAAGACGGTCCAGGTGGGATGCTGCTAACGCCTCAAACGCGCAGAACCCCGCTCATGAGTTCGCCCGGCAGACGGGAAAAATCGCCGTAATCGGCTCGTTGTCGGACATTGAAGCTATTGTTCAGGGCAAGGCTGGCACCCGCGTGAGCATCCCGACACCGGGAATCAGTTATCAATGAGGACTGAACCCGATTAATGCCAGTCCGCCTGGCCACTTGGAGGGCGTAATGCGCATTCCATTGATCTGCGCGTTATCAATCGTACTGTTTTCCCATGGGCCTGGGTGCCTGGCGCAGCCTGTGGATGCCACCCCAGTGGAGGCACCAAGCTCGACGACTGCCAAAGATGCGGTCTTCAATCAGGAACAGTTGGATCAAATTCTGGCGCCCATTGCGCTTTATCCAGACCCCCTGCTAGCCCAGATACTCATGGCCAGCACTTATCCGGGGGAATTGTCCGAGGCCGTCACTTGGTCCAAGCAGCACCCCAAGGCCAAAGGTGATGATGCAGTCAAACAAGTAGCAAATCAGCCTTGGGACCCTAGCGTGCAGGCGCTGGTCGCTTTCCCGCAGGTGCTGGCGATTCTCGGGCAGGACTATGTTTGGGTTCAGCGCCTTGGCGACGCTTTCCTGGCGCAGCCCGACGATACTATGCAGAGCGTGCAACGCTTGCGGCATCAGGCACAGGCCGCGGGCAACCTGCCCAATAACCAGCATCAGAACGTGACTGTGCAGAACGTGACAGCACCCGCGCCTGTATCGTCATCGACAACCGCGTCCTTGCCTCCTGCCAGCTCGTCCTCCACCATCATCATCCAGCCCACCGATCCGCAGGTGGTGTACGTGCCCACTTACAATCCGACAACCACTTACGGCACCTGGCCCTATCCGGCGTCACCGCCCACCTATTACCCCCCACCACCGTCCTATTATCCTGGTTCGGCATTGGTCGCAGGGCTGGCATTCGGTACCGGTGTCGCGATCATTGGCTCGTTATGGGGCGACTGTGACTGGGACAATAACGACATCGATATTGACGTCGATCGCTACAACAACATCAATCGCAACAATCAGATCAGCACTACCCAGAACAAGTGGCAGCACAACGCCGTACATCGCGATGGCGTTCCCTACAGAGATAACCGAAGCCGCCAGGATTATGGCCGACAACTTAACGGTTCAGATCAGCGTCAGGCCTACCGAGGGGACAATACGCAGCGAGTCCAGGCCCGTGAGAAAGCTCGAAATTCCATGGAAAAAAGCGGTTTCGAGAGACCAGCTGCCAGCAACAGGCAAGCCCGCGACCAAATGCGCGAGGCTGAGCCCGGGATGGCGGCAGGCAATCGAATGCAGGCCGGCGCAGATAGAACGGGAAAAGCTGAAAGAGGCCAGGGTAATGCTCCGAACATTCGCGAAAAGCCACAATCCAGCAGACAGGACCCTCAATTGAATCAGCGCCGGGAGGACCTGACCAAAACGCGCCAAGGAGCGCACCAGCAACCGGTCTCCAGCCGCGGCAATGCCCGTAACAACGCATTCGCTGGAGTGGGTTCACCCACCCGATCCGATGCGCAGGCCTCGCGTGGCAGGGCCAGCCAGGCTTCGGCCCAGCGCCAGGGCGCCACACGATCTGCCGGCCATCAGATCAGTCGGCCGTCCAGCCCGGCGCGTTCAAGGGGAGGACGTCGATGAACAGCCGAGGCCGGGTTAACCTACGGGTGAAAGTGCTCCCAGCTGCCCTGTCGATCCTCATAGGCCTCTCATGGGCATGCGTGGCGATGGCGCAGCAGGGACTTGCAAGTCCGGAAGAAGCAGCTGCAGAGTTGGTCAAGGCACTTGGCAAGGAGCACGCAGACACGGCGCGCCTGACAAAGCTGCTGGGAGAAAACTGGCGCAGCGTCATTCCCCGCAAAGGGGTGCAACGCAGCGACGTTGATATTTTTTTAAAGCAATATCACGAGCAGCACCACATCGAAAAACTCACTGATCGCAAGGCAATACTGTCGGTCGGCAGTGATCATTGGACCCTACCTATTCCGATCGTCAAAGTGGGAGACACTTGGCGGTTCGACATGAAGGCCGGCAGCGATGAAATACGTGTTCGTCGAATCGGCCGCGACGAACTTGCCACGATCCAATCTGTGCTGACCTATCACGACGCCCAGATGGACTATGCGTCGCAGGATCGTAACGGTGACGGTGCACTTGAATATGCGCAGAAAATCTTCAGCACGCCTGGGACGCACGACGGGCTCTATTGGGCAGATGATAATACTGGCCAGATCAGCCCACTCGGCCCGTTGTTCGGCAACGCGACCGTCGGTGAGGACTGGCACGGTTACCACTTTCGCATTCTCAAAGGACAAGGCGCCTCCGCACCAGGGGGTGCCTACAGCTATCTGATCGGGAACAAGATGAGCCGCGGTTTCGCTCTGGTAGCGTGGCCTGCAAAGTACGATGACACCGGAGTGATGAGTTTCATGATCAGCCACGAAGGACAAGTGTTCGAGAAAGACCTGGGCCCGCAGGGTGACAAAATGGCGCAATCGATGAAGCTTTTTAATCCTGACAACAGTTGGAAGGAAGCATCTGTTGACCATGTGCCGCAGTGATGACCTGCCCGCCAGGCCAACTCTTCTAGCCCCCGGGCCTACTCGACCGACAACCACCCAGTCAGGCAGCACTGCGCTGCATTGCGGATGCTGCTCTGCGCGACTCGTCACAGCAAAAAAATTTGAACCGCTTTAGCACGCGCTCGCCTAATGATCAGCTTGTGAACAATTGCACAGGCACAGTGCCAATACCGGCATACTCCCAGAGGTGTTCGACGTGGCTAAAGACGAGAAGAAAAGCAAAGATGAAGCTTCCAAAGCCAGCAAGGACTTGAAAGACAAAAAGTCATCGCCGGCCAAGAAATCAGCGGCGGCCTCGGCTCTTTCGAAATCTTCCGATAAGAAAGACAAGAAGAAAGATGCCGAACCAAAGAAATCTGCCAAAAAAGCTGATAGCAAGCCAGAGAAGGCAAAGAAGGCCGATAGCAAGCCAGACAAGGCCAAGAAATCCGACAAGGCAGATAAACCGGCGAAAAAGAAGAAGTGATACCTGCTATCCGCTAGGGCGTTACGCCCTAGCTTCAGCCTCCCCATCCGTGTTGCCGAGAGTTCAGCAAAGTCGCGACACTACCAAACAACCAGTCTTAACAATAAATCCTCCCCCATTAGAAGCTGTAGCGCGCGGTGAGTTTTACGTTGCGTGGGTCGCCATAGATGTCGTACGGGCTATAGGCTCCATTGGCCACGCTGCTGTAGTAGGTGCGGTCGAACAGGTTGTTTACGTTGAGCTGCAGATCCAGTTGTTCGCTGGCCTTGAAGCCTGCCACCAGACCGACCACCGTGTACGAGCCCTGCTGGTTTTTCCAGGCAGTGGCGCCGGAGCCTCCTGAAGTGCGGATGCGGCTCTGCTGGTAGATATCGCCGCCAATACGCCAGCGTTGAAGTTCATCGGGCAGGTTGTAGATCGTGGCCAGCTTGAACAGCTGTCGCGGTTTGGCGCGGTCAAAGTCCTCGCCTTCGCGGGCGGCGTTGGCGTCGCTGACGTATTTGGTCTGGGTGTAGGTGTAGCCGGCGGCCAGTTGCCAGTTGTCGGTCACAGCGCCCTGGATTTCCAGGTCAATGCCCTTGCTGCGCACCAGGCCCGCGGCTTCATAACACGCGCTGGCGGCGCCGGAACCGCAGCCTTTGGATTCAGGCAATTCCTGGGCACGATTGTTCTGATCGATCTGAAAAACCGCCATGCTGGCGTTTAGTGCGCCATCAAAGTATTCGCCCTTGATCCCCAGTTCATAGTTCTCACCCACCACCGGGGCGATCACTTTGTGGTCCAGGCCTTTGCTGCTTTGCGGCTTGAAGATATCGGTGTAGCTGACATAGACCGAGTGATGATCGTCCAGGTCGTAGACCACGCCGGCATAACGGGTCAGGTTGCGCGTGATCTTGTAATTGCTCTCACTGTTTGCGCTGTCATCGAATTCGTACCAGTCCAGACGGCCGCCGAGAATCAGCGACAGTGGCTCGGTCACACGCAGGCGGGTGCTGGCGTAGACGCTGTCCTGAGTGGTGGTCTCGGGGAGGCCGTTATCGCCAGTGACGTAATCCGGCTTGGCATGCCCACGCGGGTCCCACTCGAATAGATTGCTGCCCGCGTCGATGAAATTGCTCCAGGCGTCACCGGAACGATAATCCAGCTCGCGCCTGCTCACGCCCAGGGTCAGGTCATGCTCTTGACCGAGCATCTGGAAGGGACCGCTGAGTGCCAGGTCGTAGCCGGTTTCCTTCTGCTCCATGGCCTCGGTCCACAGATAGTGCCGATTGTATTCCCACACCGAAGAGGCCAGCACATCGGTGTCGGTCTTCGATTGCATGGCGGCCGCGCGCAGCGTCCAGTCGTTGGCGAAGGCGTGCTCCAGGGTTGCGAAATAGCCGGTGGTGCGATTGTCCGAGTACTCCCAGTCATGCCCCAGGAAAGTGTCGCGTGGCAGCCCCAGATGTCCACCGCCACGGGCCATGGGCAAACCGCCCCAGATGTAGTTGGTATGGTTCTTCTGCCGATAGGCACCGAGGGTCAGGGTGGTGCTTTCGCTCAGGTCGGCGTCGACCACGCCGTAGTACAGGTCCGCATCACTTTCCACCGAGTCGCGGAAGCTTTTGGCGTCTTGGCGCGATATCACGGTACGCGCACGCAGGGTGCCGCTTTCATTGAGTGGGCCGCCGATATCCAGCGTGCCGGCATAATCGTCCCAACTCCCGGCACTGCCGGTGAGCGTGGCCTGGAATACATGGGTCGGGCGCTTGCGCACCAGGTTGATGGCGCCACCGGGGTTGCCCGCGCCCTGGGCGAGCCCGGCGGCGCCACGAACGATTTCGACCCGGTCATACATGGCCAGGTTGGCTTCGCCGCTGGGCAGGTAGGTCAGGAAGCTGGTCGGAAAACCGTCGTACATGATGTTGTCGATGTCGAATCCGCGCGCGCTGAAATTTGGCCGCCCTACCCCCCCGGAGTTATTGAGGAAAATGCCCGGCGCACTTTTGGCGACATCGCTGATGCTGGTCATAGCCTTGTCGTCCATGCGCTTGCGCGTGACCACGCTGACCGACTGCGGCGTTTCGCGCAAGGTCAGGGGCAGCTTGGTGGCAGTCTGCATGGTCCCGGTGGTGTAGGAACCGCTGTTCTCGGTAGTCGCGGCCAGGTGCTGTCCGTTAATGCTGGTAGCCCCCAGTTCCAGACTGCTGCCGGCCTGCTGCGGCGTCAGTAGGTACAGCCCGCTACCCTGCGGTGAAGCTTGCAGGCCGGTGCCCTGCAGCAGTTGCTGCAAGCCACCTGCCACGCTGGTGGCAGCGTTCAGACCCGGGCTGCGCAACCCTTCCACTAAACCCGGTTCGATAGGCAGGGTGATATCCGCCTGGCTGGCGAACTCGGACAGTGAACTGCTCAGGTCACCGGCTGGCACATGATAGGTACGGTTTTGTTGAGCGCCTTGCTCGGCGGCCTGGGAGGCAGCGCAAAGGCTGCCGCCTGCGATGATCAGACCCAGTGCGGCAGCATGTACAGCCCGCGCCAGTGGTTGCATGCCCAGCTTTGTTGCCATGTGTTCGTCCCTGCCCTGTGAAATTGATGTAGTTACAGCAGGGACACGCAACCTGAGGAAAACACGACAATGATTCTTATTAAGTATTCGCGCGCGCGGTGAGGGTGACCCAATAGGGCGTTCGGTAGTTGATGTTTACCGGCAGAGTCTGGCTCAGGGCGTGGAGAACCTGCTCGGTGTCACGCAACTGGAAGACGCCGGAGATCCGCAAGGCGCCCACTGCCGGATCACAACGCAACAGGCCTGGTCGATAGCGACCCAGCTCGCTGATGAAGTCATCGAGGCGCATCTTGTCGGCACGCAACACCCCGCCAAGCCAGTCGAGTCGATGCTGCGCCAGTGCCATTGAGGGCTCCGCAGCCTGGGGGAAGATATGGGTCTGCCGGCCGGCCGCCAGATGCAACTGGCCGTCGTCACCCCGTGACAATCGCGGACGCACTTGCGCCGCGCCCTCCAGCGCGGCGAGGTAAGTGCTGCGCGGGTACTGACGGACCAGAAAGCGGCTGCCCAGCAGGGCGATTTCCGCTTCGGCGGTATCGATGATGAACGGACGACTGGCGGGCTCGCGGGGAACCTCGACGAACATCTCGCCGGCGATAAGACGCACTCGACGAACGTTGTCGTCGTAGGCGATATCGACAGCGCTGCCGGTGTTCAGGCGAATCTGTCCGCCATCCGGCAGCTGCAGTGTGCGCTGTTCACCCGTGGCGGTGCGCTCGTCCGCCTGCCACTCGCGCCATGGCAGACAGCGCTGTGCGGTGAAACCAAGCGGGACGCCGACGATCAACAACGCCAGGGTCTTGAGCGTCTTGCGACGCTCCAGGCTGCGCGGGCGCTCCAGAGCTGCCCGTCCGGCACCTGCGCAAAGCTGCCGGGCCTGGCTGCTGAAGCGCTCGGCCAGCTGCCAAGCCCGCTCATGATCAACATGCCGCGCCCGCCACTCGGCGCCGGCGGCGTGCTCGGCGGCGCTGGCGCCATCGTTCTGCAAGCGCACGAACCAGCCAGCCGCTTCACGGGCAATGCGCCGGTCGATGGGTGTATTACTCATGCAGCGCGCCTTGGCTGGCGAGCACGATGCATTCTTCGAAAGCCCGCGCCAGGTAGCGCTGCACCGAACGAACGCTGAGATTGAGCCGGCTGGCGATTTCCTCCTGGGTATAACCCTCCACCTGCGCCATCAGAAAGGCCTGGCGGGTTTTGCCTGGCAACAGGGCAAGCACCTGGTCGATCTCATCGAGGGCTTCGAGCACCAACGCCTGGTGTTCCAGCGACGGCGCCAGCTCATCCGGCGTCTGCGCCAGCGCGGCCAGGTAGGCCTGCTCCAGAGAGCGGCGACGGTAGAGGTTGATGCTCAAGCGATTGGCGATAGTGGCCAGGTAGGCGCGCGGCGTCGTGAAGTTAAGCGGCTCGCCAGGCGTACTACCGAGCAGCCGCACAAACGTGTCCTGGGCCAGATCCGCCGCATCCGCGGCATTGCCCAGGCGCTTGCGCAGCCAGCCCTGCAGCCAGCCGTGGTGGTGGCCGTAGAGCTGATCGATGGACTGATGCCGGTTGAGGTTTGCCGATGAAGTCGAGTGCACGGGATAGGATAGATACAAATGAGAATTTGTCGCATTCTATCAGTGAACGCTCTTACTCGTACAAGTAAAGGCTTCAGGCTACGCGGTGACAGACACCAGATCATTAAACGAATCGGCGTCGAGCGGTCGGCTCAGGTAATACCCCTGCCCTTCATCGCATGCCACCGCCTTGAGCAAATCAAGGTGCTCGGCCGTCTCGATGCCCTCCGCCGTCACCGTCAGCGACAGGGCGCGCCCCAAGCCTACGATCGCGCGGATAATCGCCTTGTCATCCTCACTTTCATCCAACCGGTTCAAGAAGCTGCGGTCTATCTTCAGGCCATCGAACGGGAATGCCCGCAGGTAACTCAGCGAAGAGTAGCCCGTACCGAAATCGTCCATGGAAATCCGCACGCCAAGGCGCTTGAGCGTGCGCATCACGTCCAGTGCGCCAGGGGCATCTTCGAGCATCACGCTTTCGGTGATTTCCAGCTCCACTCGGCCGGGGTCGATGCCGGAATCATCGAGGGACTTCTGGATGCGCTCCACCAGATTGCCGCGCTTGAATTCGGTAGGTGACAGGTTGACCGATACGAACAAATGCTCCGGCCACTGCACCGCACAATCGCAGGCGGTGCCGAGCACCCAGTTGCTCAGGGACAGGATCAACCCCGACTCCTCGGCAATCGGAATAAAGACGTCCGGCGGCACCAGCCCACGCTCAGGATGCTGCCAGCGGACCAAGGCTTCCGCCCCCACCATCTGCCCGTCGGCGATGCGGTAGCGGGGTTGAAAATGCAGCTTCAGCTCGCCGTGTTTGATCGCGAACCGCAGGTCATTTTCCAGGCGCCGACGCTCGATGATCCGAGCGTTCATGTCACCGGCGTAAAAACGCCAGGTATTGCGGCCTGCCGCCTTGGCCTCATACAGCGCGATATCCGCATAGCGCAGCAGTTCAGCCGCCTCGCTCGCATCGTTTGGCGCCATGGCGATGCCGATGCTGGCGCTGACAAACACCTCCTGCTCACCCACCACCACCGGCCCTTCGATGGATTCGATAAGGCGCTGACAGAGCGCTTCCACTTCGTCCTGGGAACTGACATCGGTGAGGATCAGCACGAACTCGTCACCGCCCACCCGAGCCACCAGATCGCCGTTGCGGATGCAATCCGCCAGGCGGCTCGATACTTCATTAAGCACAAAATCACCTGCCGCATGCCCGAGCAAGTCGTTCACCGGTTTGAATCGATCCAGGTCCAGGCTGAGCATCACCAGCGGTTGCGCCGCCGTCGGCACGGCCTTGAGCTTGCCGTCGAGGAACTCCCGCAGGCGCGTCCGGTTGGGCAAACCGGTCAAGGCGTCATGCTGCGAGAGAAACTCGATACGGCGTCGGGCTTCGACCTCCTCGGTGACGTCGGTGGCAGTACCGCGAAAGCCCTTGCCCGCCATATCCCGGGCGGACAGCCGAGTGATGCGCTGGCGTCCCTTGCTGTCGACGAAATAGCACAGGATGCTGATGTCCGGACGGCGATTGGGGATGCTGAGCCACTGGGTCAGCGTACCTAATTCAGTGCTGAGCAGCGCATTGATCGGTTCACCGATCCAGGTACTTCCAGAGAGGCCGGTGACTGCCTCAAAGCGATCCGACAGATAGGTGAAACGCCAGCCAGTGTCTATTTCCCACACCCAATCCGAGCTGGCTTCTACCACATCGCGAAACCGCGCTTCGCTGGTGGCCAGCGCATCCTGACTGCTTTTGAGCGTCGCAAAACTGGCATCCAGCACCCGTGCTCCGGCGGTGGTGCGCCGCAGGATGGCCCAGGTCATCAGGCACACCAGCAGCGCCGCCAGACCGATAAATGGCAAGCCCACTCCCAGCAATCGCACACCGGGTGTGGCAGGACGCCAATGCAGGCTGCCCGCCGAACCATCGTCGCCCAGCGCAAGCACCGAGTCCGTTTCATCGGGGGTGGCGACTCGTAGCTGGTTGATCCCGAATTCTTCGCCCATCTTCGTCAGCTTGGCATCGGTAAAGACGTCCACGAAGATCAACACCGACGGTTGCCTGCCATCAGGGACCACGGTCGGATCAGTGCCCGGCGTGATGGCTGCGGCAGCAACCAGGGCGGGCGCTCCGGCGATATTGATAAATGCCGTCGCAGTCGTTTCCGACTCCGCGCCTGCCCGGGCCTGGTCCAGAATCCCTGGCAAGGACTGTTGCAACCAATCGCTGGCCGCGACGGCCTGCAGCTCACCCTCGATAACGGAATACACAGTGTGATCGGCGGCGTCGACGACAAACAAACCCTGGAAGCCGAAATCCGCGTACAGCGTCGGGCCGACGTTTTGTCGCACGAAGGCCCAGTCCGGATCCACTTTGGCATGCAGATGCTTGTATGCATCGCCCCAAAAGGCGTAGTCCTTGACCGTTGTGCGCAGTGATTTTTCCAGCGCTTGCACAGCCTTGCGGGTGTAGAAGGCACTTTCGGCGCCCTCGGTCCGGTCCAGGTCGTGCGCCAGGTAAATGAGTGAGCCGCTGGCGAGTAAAAACACCGCCGCCAGCAGGCCAACAAACTTCAACAGCGAGCCACGGGCCAGCGCCACGCTTGAGCGATTGGACGAAGCGCAGGTGACAGCAGGTAGATCGTTCGGCATATAGTCACGCTATTCGTTGAGGCAAATCGGCCTTATAGGGAGTTATCGGCTGCTGTCAAAAAATAGTGAGTGCCTGGGCTGCTACCGCTCGTCACAACAATGCGGGTCAGGCGCTTCCCCCTCCTCTGCCGATTAGCCGAATTTTTAGGCCGATCTTCCAGGTTAGGATCTGCGCTCGAATGGAAGTGATGATGACTGATGACGAATTGGCAATTGAAGTGCGTGCCATCGCCTTCGCCAAAGCGAACAGGACACGAATTGCCCGAGAGCTGGCATGTTTGCACAGCTATCCAGGAGAGGAACAACCCGTCTCCATATTCATGGCAGGGTCGCCTGGTGCAGGAAAGACTGAGGTTTCAAGGGCTCTAACCTCCGTGATGAATGAGGCGGGAGCCAAAGCGCTTCGGATCGATCCTGATGATCTGAGAAGCTTCTTTCCCGAATATCGTGGAAATAATTCGCGACTATTCCAACGGGCAGTGAACACCATCGTCGAGCGACTCCACGATCTCGTGCTTGCGCAACGCCAGTCATTCCTGCTTGACGGGACCCTGTCAAACGTCGACGTGGGTCGCCGTAACGTACAGCGATCGTTGCACCACAATCGTCTCGTAGGCGTCGTTTATGTTTATCAGCAACCGCTGCTTGCCTGGGAGTTCGTTAAAGCACGGGAGCTAACCGAGGGCAGGAGCATCCCGAAGGCCGAGTTCATCAGACAGATGTTTGCGGCCAAGCAGGCCGTGTTGGACTTGAAACGAGCCCATCGTCTGTCAATTCGCGTCGACGTCATCATCAAGGACACCGATGGAGGCAATCTTCACGTCGAATTGAATGCAGACGAGGCCGTAATTGACGCTTTGGTTACCATTGGATACTCTGCCAATCAGCTAGATGAGATGTTAACCGAGGCATAGGTCATGAAAAAGAATTCAACGGCCGCCATTAGTCCGCTCTCACACTTTTTTAGAAACAGCTCTGAAGCTGAAAAAATGGCACTTTACAGTTTGGCTTCGTCGATTGCGATTGACAGCCAACGCAAGGTGCTCGAAGAAGCCAAGAGTATAAAAGATGCCAAGACTGGTGCCAGTGCCTGATTCACCCCATTTTTGAAAACCCGCCAATGGCGGGTTTTTTTATGTGTCACCCATCCCGAATGTGTTCCCCGTAGCCCAGCCAACCGTCCTGAGACGCTTCCTTGGGCACTACTCGCCGTAAATATCGAAGTCGAAGTACTTCTGACGGATTTTGTCGTAGGTGCCGTTGGCCCGGATGCTGGCCAAGGCCTGGTTGAAACGTCCGGCCAGCGGATCGCTCTTGCGCACCGCGATGCCGATGCCGCTACCGAAGAACTGCTCCTCGGTGAAGCTTGGCCCGACGAATTCATAGTCCTGCCCTTCCGGGCGTTTCAGCAGGCTTTCCTCGACGACCACCGAGCTCGCCATGGTTGCATCGAGGCGCCCACCCAGCAGGTCGAGGAACACTTCATTCTGCGAGCCGTAGCGAATCACTTCGGCACCCGCCGGGGCGAATTTTTCGGTCACGTAGCGATCGAAGTTGGTCGCGCGCTGCACGCCGATCCGCTTGCCCTTGAGTTGCGCAGGAATGTCGGTAATACCGCTGCCCTTCTTGAACACCAGGCGTGCCGGAATGCGGTAGTAGCGGTTACTGAAGTCGACCGATTTCATCCGCTCCGGGGTCATCGACATCGACGAAATGATCGCATCGACTTTTTTCACCTTCAGCGCCGGAATCAGCCCGTCGAACTCCTGTTCCTGCCACACGCATTGCACTTTCATCTCGGCACACAGGGCCTGGCCGATGTCGTAGTCAAAGCCGACAATCTGATTGTCCGAGGTCTTCGAAGCGAACGGCGGGTACGCCGCTTCGATGCCCAGGCGCAACGGTTGCTCTGCCGCCTGGCTGGCACACACTGCCAGCAACGAAATCAGACCGGCTTTCAGGAAAACGCTTTTTACGTTCATTCATAGCTCCAGATGCGATGTTGTTTATGTCGGGCGCTCCGCGATCGAAGACGTCCGTTATGGCAGCGGCAATGTGAGCGTGCGGGAGTGGCGACTCTGCGGGTCATCTACTCCATCGCTGCGCCAGGCACCGGCCCGCGCAGCGGTTCCAGCAAGTTGATTCAGACCGCGGCGGTGACGATCAGCTCCAGCAGGATCTGCGGGTCGTCGAACATCACCTGGCAGGTGGCCCGTGCCGGCGTTTGCCCGGCATCGACCCAAGCGCTCCAGGTTTCGTTCATGCCGGAAAAGTCCGCAGTCATGTCCTTCATCCAGATCTGCACGCTGAGCAGGCGGCTCTTGTCGCTGCCGGACGCCGCCAGCAGCTCATCGACTCGTTGCAGCACCTGGCGGGTCTGTCCGCGAATGTCCTGGCTGCAGTCAGCGGCGACGATGCCGCTGAGCCAGGCCACGCCGTTGTGCACCACGCTGCGGCTCAAGCGGGGATTGCTTTCGATGCGTTGAATACTGCTCATGAATGCTCCTGAAGGTGAGGAATCTCGGTGGCCAATTGGGCCAGGGTGATGGGTTTGAGTGGCGAGCGGATTCGGTAGTAGCCGACCTGGGCTACGGGCACTTGGCGCTGCTCGGCGATGATTTCACTGACGCTCAGCCCGCACAGCCGGCCCTGGCAAGGGCCCATGCCGCAGCGACCGAAGGCCTTGGTCTGATTCGGGCCCAGGCAACCGAGCTCTACGTACTGGCGAATCGCACCGGCGCTGACTTCTTCGCAACGACAGACGATGACCTCGTCGGCGGGAATCCGGTTTTGCTGTTGCGGCCAATACAGCGCATCGATCAGCGGTCGCGCAGCACGCTGGCGCTGCAGTAACGTGAGCAAGGGTTCGGCACGTTGGCGTAATGGCTGTGCATCGACTTTCCCCGAACGGGCAGCCACCGCCAAGCCCACAAGGCGACCTTCCAGCAAGGCTGCGTGAACGCCACCGATGGCTCCTCCGTCACCGGCGATGAACACCCCGGGCAGGCTGGTTTCACCCTCGCTGTCGCGGCGCACCATCCAGCACAACTGTTGTTCACACCAGTCATGCTGCAGCCGCAGCGACCAACTGACCTGAGTGTTGGGCACCACGCCCTGATGCAGCAGCACCAACGATGCAGGCAGCGTCCAATGGCGACCGTCACTAACAAAACTCAAGGCACGAGCCTGGCTGTCTCCTTCGATGCGAATATCTCGCGCATTGCGAAAATGCCTGACCCCGGCGCGCTTCAATTCGCGCAGCAAATGCATACCTTTGAGCAGGTCACGCCAACCGCGCAGCGCACCGGGAACCTTGCGCCAGCTGCGCAACAGATCGCCAGGGCCACTGGTATCCACCAGCGCTGCGAGGGCAATGCCGGCTCGCAGGTACTGCACCGCCAGCAAATACAGCAGCGGCCCACAGCCGGCCAGCACCACCGGCCCCACCGGTACCAGGGCGGCACTTTTCAGCAGGATCTGCCCTGCCCCGGCCGTCATCACCCCCGGCAAGGTCCAGCCCGGAACAGGCATCGATCGTTCGAACGCACCGGTCGCAATCAGCAGGTGACGGCCTTGCAGGATTTCGGCGCGACCATCAATCAGGTAGTGCACATGGCGCTGCGGCGTCACCTGCCAGATGGCGGCGTTGGCCAGGTAATGCGCGCCGCAGGCGAGAAAGGCCGCGACCAATTCCGCGCCTGCTGCATAGTCATCGCCCAGCACGTTGCGACTGCGCGCATCCGCGTTGCCGACGTTGCGATAAATCTGTCCACCGGGACTGGCCTGCTCATCCAGCACCGCCACCGTCAGGCCGTGCCGCCTGGCCTCAAGTGCTGCGCTCATGCCTGCCGGACCGGCACCGATCACAACCAAGTCAAACTCACTCATCAGCGACCTCTTCAAAACCGTCCTGCAGATCGCGAGCACCCCGTTGCCTGAAAACCCGCATGCCCGCTCGAACCGGCAGCAGGCACGCCTGACAATTGGCCTGCCCATCCACCTCGACCAGGCATTCGAAGCACACCCCCATCATGCAAAAAGGTGCGCCGCGCCTGCCGCTGACGGCGCTTTCGCGGGTATGGGTGATGCCGCAGAGCAGTAACGCGGCGGCGAGGGAAATCCCCGCCGGCACGTTCAAAGGTTGGCCTTCAAACTGGATTTGCACGATGTTTTCTGCAGGCCCCAGCCCCCGAAACAAACTCTCAGCTGGCATGGTGCACCTCCGGTTTACGACTGAAGCGCTGCAGGCCAAACGGCGCTACCGACGGGTCGTCGAACTCACCGGCGAGCCACGGCGCCAGGCGCAGCGCGTGGATCGCCGCCAGCGTCACGCCGCTGTGACAACTGAGCACAAACGCGCCGGGACAAGCCTTCGATGCCTCATAAATGGGAAAACCGTCCGCACTCATCACCCGCAATGCGCCCCACGCCCGCACCAGGCGCACCTGGCCCAAGCGGGGAAAGCACTGCACGGCCCGACGCGCGATGGTTGCCATCACTTCACTGCCGGTGCCGTCGTCGAATCCTGCGCACTCGTGGGAGTCACCCAACTGCACCGTCCCTTCATCGGTCTGGCGCACGTAGGTGGTGGGGTAATGCAAGAAGGGCTTGAGTCGCTCGGTGACCAGGATTTGTCCACGATTGGGGCTGACGGGCACGTCCATGCCCAGCTCCGCACCCAGCGCACGATTGCCCAGCCCGGCGGCCAACACCAACTGCCCGGCACACCAGCGGTGCTCGCCGGCGCGCAGTTCAAAGCCCGAGCTGCTCGGTTCTATAGCGTTGACGCGATGACCGTTGATGATCCTGACCCCGCGCTGGCGGCAACCGGCGTACAGCGCCTGCAATAGCTTGAGCGGATTGACGTGACCGTCCATGGGCGAAAAACAGGCACCGACTACCGTTGGGCCGACACCTGGCAGGCGGCTACGCAGTTGCGCCGAATCGAGCAGTTCGAATGGATAATCACCGTCCAGGGCATCGCGCAGCCAGTGCAGGCGCCGGCTCTCCTCGGCCATTTCGTCGTCACTCAAGCACAGCTGGAAGCCGCCGGATTGGCGCAGGTGCAGGTCGATGCCGGTGTCCGCGTGCAACGCGGCGGCGAACCGTGGCCACAGCGCCACCGATTCGCGGGTCCATTGTGCGTAGGCACTCATGCCGTAGCCCTTGCCCTGCACCCACAACAAACCGAAGTTGCCGCGCGCAGCACGAATCGCGTCGTCGCCCTCATCAAGGACGCTGACCTGGCGACCGAGCATGGCCAGCCCGTAAGCAACGGACAGCCCGACCAAACCACCTCCAACGATCACCACATCAGCTTTATGCATGAGTCTGCAATCACTCTTCGGACGCTGAAGCATGGGCCTTCAGCGCAGGCTCCCGGCCTTGAAAACTCGTTGAAGAAGATCCTAGAGAGCTGACAAGCGCTTGAAAAATGCTTTATTTTGGCAAGCCCATGTCTTTTTGTTATGGGTTTTCGCAGGGGAACTGCCAATGAACCTTCGCCAGCTGGAAGCCTTTCGCGCCGTGATCCTGGGGCAGACCGTGACCCGCGCCGCCGAGATGCTGCACATCTCGCAGCCTGCCGCCACGCGTTTGATTTCCAGCCTTGAGGAAGATATCGGCTTCAGCCTGTTCGACCGCATCAAAGGCCGACTGCAACCTACGCCCGAGGCGATGACGCTGTACCAGGAAGTGCAGCGCTCACTGATTGGCGTGGAGCGCATCGCCCGCACCGCGCAGGATATTCTCAGCCTCAAGCGTGGTTCGCTGCACATCGCCTGCGCGCCGGCGATGGGCCTGTCCTTCCTGCCCCGGGCCATTGCCGCCTTCATGGCCGAGCATGACCAGGTGCAGATCACCCTGGTGATCCTGTCGTCGCGCGAGGTAGTGGACCTGATAGTGGGCCAGCGCTGCGACCTGGGCATTATCGTGCTGCCCAACACCTACCCCAGCCCCCGCGCGGAAAAGCTCCTGGCGACCCGGATGTTGTGCGCCCTGCCTGCCGGGCATCGCCTGCAGGAACAGACCACGATCAAACCGCAAGACCTGCAAGGCGAAGCGTTTATTTCCTATCCGCAATCCATCGGTTCGCGGCAGCACATCGATTCGATATTTGCCGCCCACGGAGTCGAACGCGAGTTGCGCCTGGAAACGCAGCTGTCGGTGCCAATGTGCGCATTCGTCGAACAAGGCCTGGGCGTCGCGCTGGTCGACGCCATCAGCGCCGTCGAGTATCGAGGCACCGGCATCGTGTTCCGCGCGTTCGAGCCGGCGATAGAGATGGACTTCAACATGCTGCTGCCGATCCAGGGACCGGCGTCAAAAATGCAGATCGCCTTCCTGGAACACATGCAGCAGTTCATCGAGCGCGAGGTTCCGGCGGAGTATCGGTTTTAGCGGCCGCAGATAGTGGCACAAATCCGTAGGAGCCCGGCTTGCCGGCGATGGCGGTCTTGCGGACGCCATCGCTGGCAAGCCAGGCTCCTACGGGTGATTCGGGTGTACGCGGACTAACGGCTCGGCGCAAATCCGTAGGAGCCCGGCTTGCCGGCGATGGCGATCATGAGGACGTCATCGCTGGCAAGCCAGGCTCCTACGGGTGATGCGGGTGTACGCGGACTAACGGCTCGGCGCAAATCCGTAGGAGCCCGGCTTGCCAGCGATGGCGGTCTTGCGGACGCCATCGCTGGCAAGCCAGGCTCCTACGGGTGATTCGGGTGTACGCGGACTAACGGCTCAGCGCAAATCCGTAGGAGCCCGGCTTGCCGGCGATGGCGATCTTGCGGACGTCACCGCTGGCAAGCCAGGCTCCTACGGGTGATGCGGGTGTACGCGGACTAACGGCTGGGCGAAAATCCGTAGGAGCCCGGCTTGCCGGCGATGGCGATCTTGCGGACGCCATCGCTGGCAAGCCAGGCTCCTACGGGTGATTCGGGTGTACGCGGACTAACGGCTCGGCGCAAATCCGTAGGAGCCCGGCTTGCCGGCGATGGCGGTCT
>NZ_JAPJIV010000039.1 GCF_026241895.1 Pseudomonas sp. RIT-562
AGAATGCGCAGGTATTCGAAGGATTACGCCACGCCACAAATCCGACCCACATCTTCAATGCTAAAACCGAAACGCCACCCCCGTCGTCACGTTGATCGCATCCCCCGGATAGAAATTGGCCGAGTCATTGCCCCTGGCGTCATACGCGGTGTTGGCCGCCGTGGCATATCGCTCATTGGTCAGGTTGCGCGCGTCGAGGAACACTTCCCACTTCTTGCTGGGCGCCTCATACCCCACTTTCGCGCCCCATACCGTGTACGACGGAGCGCTCAGGGTATTGGCAAAGTCGACGTAGTAACTGGAAGCGGCGCGGGCGTTGAGCTGGGCGTAGAAGCCGCTGTCCTGGCGGTATTGCAGCTCGGCCTGATAGACCTGGCGTGGCAGGCTCGGCAGCTGGTTATCGCCGAACGTCGGGTCGTCGCGATAGTGGAAGTCGTTGAAGGTGTAGGCCTGGCGCAGGGTCACCGAGTCGCCGTTGCGCCCCTCCCACAGCAGCGCATTGAGCCCCGCTTCGAGGCCCTGGTGAATCGTCTTGCTGCCGTTGGACGTCGCCACCAGTTGGTCCTGGGTGGCAGTCGCCTGGCGCACCACAACTGACAACAGCTCTTTCTGAATCCACGAGCGATACACCGTCAGGCTGCCATCGAATACGCCGTGCCCACCACGAATGCCGAACTCCACGGTGTTGCCCTTCTGCGGCCGGACGTCGCGGATGTAAGGCGTGCCGGTGCTGCCCAGCTGCCAGGTCACCGGTGGATCGATCGAACGGCTGACATTGCCGAACAGCTCGAATTCCGGGGTCAGCTGATAACGCAGGCCGATGCGCGGGGCGATGTCGTGCTCGGTGTATTCGACACCGTTGGGAAATTCGCTGGTATTGGTCCCGGTGGTGTATTCGATCTGCGCCTTGCGCTTGATGTCGATGAACGACAGGCCGCTGGAGAGCCAGGTGCGCTCGCCCAATTGCAGCTCATTACCGAGCGAAAACACGGTATCGCGCGAGCCGGTGTAGTTGGTTTCCTGCAGCTTGATATCGGTACCCTTGGCATGGGATTTCACATCCGCCAGGTACGCGCGGGTGTTGCTGAAGGTCAGCGTGCTGTCGCTGGGCAGGCCGAGGAAAGTATCACCCGAGCGCAGGTAGCGCAGGGTCAGGCTGATGTCCTTGGAGCGCCAGTCCTGGGGCGTGGCGGAGTAGCGCCAGCCGTTGTACAAGGGATAGTTATTGTAGCCAAGGCCCACTTCCAGCCTGGAATTGTCGTCGAAGGTGTAGGTGGTCTTGTTGCCCAGGAGGGTCGAGCCGTCCTTGCGTCGACCGGTCGGCACGTTGTTGCTTTTGGGGTCGTGCTTGAGCTGGTACTTGGTCAGCGTGTTGCCCTGGGTCAGGGTTTCTTCGCGATAGCGCAGGAAGAATCGGGTCTCCAGCTTGGGGTTGAATACGTGGCCGAAGTTGGCAACGATGCCCTGCCCTTCGTTGGGCGTGTTGTCCTGATAACCGTCGCGCTCATTGTGCAGCACGCTCACGTAGTAATCGCTGTTGTCCACCACCCCGCCGGTGCTCAACTGCTGTTTGCGGTAGCCAAAGCTGCCGACTTCGAACCGCGCGTAGTTGCCCGGGTCGGTGCGCCCGGTCTTGCTGACGAAGTTGATCGCACCGCCCAGGGACAAGGCTGAATAATTGAAGGCGTTGGCGCCGTACAAAACCTCGGTGTGATCCACCGAGGCCATGTCGAGCATGTCTTCCTGGGTGCCACCTGGCCCGGTCAACGGCAAGCCGTCGTAGAGGAATTTGATCCCCAGCACGTAGCCCTGATAGAAGGTATTGAGCCCCGAGCCGCGGATCGAAATCTTGTTGGCGCCGGAGCCGCTGGTAGCCTGGGCAAAGACCCCAGGTTGCAGCGCCAGCACGTCCTCGGCGTTGGCCGCCCGGCCGCGCTCGATCTCGCGGTTGTCGACCACCGCCGTTTGCCCGGCGACTTTTTTCAGCTCCCTTTCGGCTTTCTGCACTTCAGTGGCCTGGGCGCCGTTGACGACTACGGTAGCGAGCGTCGGATCGTTCGGCGCTGCGACGGCAGTGCCCTGGAACAGCAGGCATACAAGACCCAGACTGGACGCCGCCGTTAACGAATCCAGCCGCCGCGCGCGCGCTTTGAATTTATGCTGCATTGATGGGTACCCCTGGCCTGATGATGGTTTGGAGCATCTATTCGTATAGTCGCGCTCGACGTTGGACTTTGCAGCCTTCGTGCCAGGCTAAAACCCATTAAAAACAGGTAAATACGCACCTGCAGCGGCATCGATCAGGACACATTGCCCAAGCACTGTTGCGCGCCCAACAGTCAGGCCAGCGCTGCATCCGACTCGGTACTGAATTGCCGGCTCCACAAGCGGAAATACTGCCCACCCTGAAGCAGTAATTCGTCGTGGCTGCCGTCCTCGATCACCCGGCCCTTGTCGAACACCAGAATGCGGTCCAGGTGGGCAACGGTCGAAAGACGATGCGCCACCACCAGCACCGTTTTGTCCTCCATGATTTCGTCCAGTTTGTCCTGGATAAAGCGCTCGGTGATCGAATCCAGGCTCGAAGTCGCTTCGTCCATCACCAGGATCGGCGCGTTTTTCAGCAGCACCCGGGCGATCGCGATGCGCTGCCGCTGGCCGCCAGACAACTTGACGCCACGCTCCCCCACCAGCGACTCGTAACCGTCCTCCATGCTGGCGATAAACTCACTGGCACCGGCGCGATGGATCGCTTCGGCCACTTCGTCCATCGAAGCATCCAGGCGTCCGTAATGAATGTTCTCGCGAATGCTGCGGTGGAACAGGCCGGGCTCCTGGGGAATCAGGCCGATTTGCTGGTGCAGGGAATGCTGCGTGGCGTCGCGCACATCGACTCCGTCGATCAGCACCGCGCCCTGCTGCACGTCGTACAAACGCAGCAGCAGATTGAGCAGCGTGGATTTTCCCGAGCCCGATGCGCCCACCAAACCGACCTTCTGCCCTGCCGGAATCACGATGTTCAGGCGCTGGAAAATCGGTTGGTCGGCGCCGTAATTGAAGCCGACTTCACGAAACTCGATTTCGCCGCGCTTGACCTGCAAAGCCGTTGCGCCGGGGCGGTCGATCACCTCATGGGGCCGAATCAGCGTGCGCACGCCATTGGCAATGTTGCCAGTGGCCTCGAAGAACTCGAGAAAGCGTCGAGACAGGTTGCCGACGTCACTGATGATCAGCAGCGACAGACTGGTGGACATCACAAACGCGGCGATATCGATGCGCTGGTTGCGCCACAGGTACAGCGCCAACAGCAACAATCCCAGTTTGAGCAGTACACCGCAGCTGGTCTGGAACCAGCGGATCTTTTCCATGTAGCCCAGGGAGCGATAGGCCGCCGCCACTTCCTTGTCGAGAAAGCGCCCTAGATAACTGTGTTCAAAAGCGTGCCGGGCAAACAGGCGGATGTTGGCCAGGTTGGAGACTGCATCCACCACCTTGCCCGAGCTGGTACTGCGCGCAGCCGAGTACTGTTGCGCCAGTGGATGGCTGCGCCGGGCCAGCAGGTAGCACACGGCGATAAACAGCAGCGACCAGCCGGCCATGAACAGCGCCAGCAGCGGCGATGCGGTCCACAGCAGCACCGTGGCCAGG
Organism: Pseudomonas sp. RIT-562; assembly: GCF_026241895.1. GTDB lineage: Bacteria > Pseudomonadota > Gammaproteobacteria > Pseudomonadales > Pseudomonadaceae > Aquipseudomonas > Aquipseudomonas mandelii_F. The sequence continues at coordinate 3,649 of NZ_JAPJIV010000039.1, forward strand.
CTCAGGGTCACCAGCAACGGGATCAGGTCGAACAGCAGGATGCTCAGGGTCTGGTTGACCCCCATCGCGACCTCGGAAACCCGGTGCGCCAGGGCGCCGGCGAACTCGTTGCTGATGAATCGGTGCGAGTGCTTCTGCAGGTAGGCGAACACCACATGGGTGACCGTGCGCCGCTGCAACGGCAGCACATGGATATGGCAGCCGGCCGCCGCCCGGGTAAACAGCACCTCCAGCACCAGCAGTGCGCCGAACATCGTCAGCGGCCACTGCAGCACTTCAAATGCCCGCTCGGCTTCCAGGCCGTTGCTGACGGTGCGGGTGATCTGCCCCAGGCCCCAGGGAATCAACAGGCTGCAAATCACCGCGGCGATCTGCAGCAGCAGGATCGCCACGTACCAGCCCTTGAAATTGCCAATGAAAAATCCCACGAACGCCCCGGGCGTCGCAGGCAAGTGCTGCACATTCCAATGATGTTTGCGGCGATCGGTGGGTGGGAGCGATGAAAAGGACCAAGTCATGACCAATGGCATTCCTGAATGACGCCTGTGGCCGCGCAGCTTTCAGGCAAAAATGGGCACCTGCGGTGCCCGGTTCAATGGTGCGAGTCCAGCCAACGCTTAAAACAGTCCGGAAGTCGGCGGCGGCGTGCCTTTCAACTGCCAGGCGCCCACCGCAGCGGCTTTCCAGTGCCGCGGATTGTGATTGGCCACGGTCCGCGCATTACGCCAGTGGCGGTCGAGGTTGTGCGCGCGGCCAGTGGTGGAAGCGCCGCCGACGTCGAACACCAGCTCTGCCGCCTTGAGCGCCGACTCGGCCGCGATGTATTGCGCCTGGGCGACTTCGATGGCCGCCTCATCCACGGCCTGGGGATCGAGGTCACTGGCCCAGGCCCGGTCGATGGCCTCGGCTGCGCGCAGCACCACCGCTTCGGCCGTGAATGCGCGGGCCGAGATGTCGCCAACACTGAGTTCGACGTAGGGGTCGTCCACCGACCGCGCGGCCGTGCTGTGCTTGATCGGTCGCGCATGCTCGTTGGCAAAGGCCACCGCATCGTTCAACGCATTGCGCGCGATCCCGGCCTGCACCGCCGCGAGAAACAGCTGCAGGAATGGCGTGACGATGGTGCGCTTGCCCTCCTCCACGGTGCGGGTGCGGATTTCATCGGAGCGCACCAGCACATCATGCAGATGAGTGGTGCCACTGGCGGTAAGGCGCTGGCCCATGGCATCGAAGTCGTCGAGCAACTCCAGCCCCTGGCGATCACGCGGCAGAATGAACGAAACCGGCTGCTCGTTTTCGTCGAGGGCGACGGCGCTGACCCAATCGGCATACAACGAACCGGTGCTGTAGTACTTGCTGCCGGTGGCCCGGTAATGCTCGCCGTCACGCACGATGCGCGCGCTGATCGAACCGTTCGCGCCGCCGACTTCCCAGCCGGCATTGCCGACCACGGCACCTTGCAGGTAGCGCTCGAACCAGCGCTCGCGCTCGCCCTCCGCCCCCTGGGCGCCAGAGGCCAGCAAACCCTCGATAAAGCCGAATCCGGGGCGCAAGGCCTGGGCGACATTGGAGTCGGCCGAGGCGATGCGGATCAGCAAGCCGATCACCTCCTTGACCGAGCCTGCAGCGCCGCCAAACCGGGTCGGGATGCGGGTGGTGAACAGCCCCGCCTTGGCGATCTGCGCCACGGCCTCGTACGGCAGTTGCCGATCACGCTCGCGCTGCGCCGCGCCGGCGGCAATCAGTGGCAGCAACTGGTCGGCCCGGGCATTGAGTTCCTGCACCGAGGCAACCGGAGTCTTGGGTACGGCAGTCAACGTAGTCATGGCAATTCCTTGTTCAAGTCGAGCTTAAATGGCGATTTTCCAAAGCCGGGATTCGTCGAACAGCCACCCCGGGTTTTCCGGTTCCAGTGGCGGTACGACCAGGGTGACGCCAGCGCCCGGAAGACGCGGCACCGCACCCAACAGGCGCTGGGTGTACTCATGCTGCGGGCGATGAAACAGCGTCTCCACCGCGGCGCTTTCGACGACCTTGCCGTGGCGCATCACCAGCACTTCATCGCTGACGTGACGGATCACCCCAAGGTCGTGGGAGATGAACAGATACGCCAGGCCGAGAGACGCTTGCAGGTCCGCCAGCAGGTCGAGCACCTGGGCCTGGACCGACACATCAAGCGCCGAGACCGGTTCGTCGCAGATGATGACTTTGGGGTTACTCGCAATCGCCCGGGCGATTGCCACGCGCTGACGCTGGCCGCCGGACAGTTGCAGCGGACGACGGGAGACCAGCTCCCTGGGCAGGCGCACCTGGGTCAATAACTCTGTGATTCTCGCGCTCTGCTGCTCACCGGCAATACCGGCGACATCCAGCGCATCGGCGAGGATTTGCCCGACGTTCCAGCGCGGGTCGAACGAGCTCAGCGGGTCCTGGTAGATCACGCTGATGTCCCGTCGATACAGGCGTCGCTGCTGTTCTTCGACCCGCTGCTGGCCCACTCCGGACCAGGGCTGGCCGAGAAACTGCACCTGGCCCGCGTCCGGTTCCAGCAGACCAAGGACGATGCGGGCCACGGTGGTCTTGCCGGAACCGGACTCGCCGACGATCCCCAGGGTGCGCCCGGCACGCAGCTCGAAGCTCACACCATCAACCACCTGGCGCGCTTGCTGATCCGGCCCGACATAACGTTTGCCCAATTGCGTGGCTTGCAACACCACGGTTGAATCCGTACCTGGCCGGGGCGCTGCGACCACGGTACTGCGCTGCGGTGACAGCCGCGTGCCCCGCGCATGCTCAGCCGGCACTGCATCGAGCAACGTGCGCGTATACGGATGACGCGGGTTGCGCAGAACCTGGTCCATCGGCCCCTGCTCGACCACTTCGCCGTGGCGCAACACCAGCACCTCATCGGCCAGTTGGGCGACCACTGCCAGGTCGTGACTGATGATCAGCAGCGAATCGCCGCGTGCCTTGATCTCTTGCAGCACTTGCAGAATCTGCGCCTGCACCGTGGCGTCCAGCGCCGTGGTCGGCTCGTCGGCGATCACCAGGCCGGGGCTCAGCGCCAGCGCACTGGCGATCAGCGCGCGTTGGCGCAGGCCGCCGGATAATTGATCAGGACGCTGCCGCGCGCGCAGCTGCGGTTCGGGCACGCCGACTTTTTCCAGCAGCTCGATCACCCGCTCGGCGCGGCTGCGCCGATCACCCCAGTTATGCGTCTTGAGCACCTCGAGAATTTCCTTGCCCACCGGGCGCAGCGGGTCCAGCGACACCAGCGCGTCCTGCAGGACAAAACCGATGCCCTTGCCGCGCAGCCCGCGCCAGCCGCGCTCGGACAAACCCAGCAGGTCCTGGCCGCCGTAACTCAGGGTGCGTGCGCTAACCCGTGCCCCCGACCCTGCCAGGCCAATCAGGCTGCGGGCGGTGACGCTCTTGCCGGAACCGGACTCACCGACCAGGGCCAGGGTCTTGCCCGGTGCCAAGGTAAACGACAAATCGCGCACCACTGGCTGGCCGGCGAACTCGATGCACAGGCCTTCGACGATCAGATGTTTGTCACTCATGTCAGACGACCCTCCAGGCGTTGTTGCAGGTAACGGCCAGCGACCGTGGTGGAAAGCGTGGTCAGCACGATGAACAGCCCGGGGAAGAACGTCAGCCACCAGGCATTGGCGATGAAGTCGCGCCCCATCGACAGCATCGTTCCCCACTCCGGCGCCGGTGGGCGCGCGCCCAGGCCCAGGAAGCTCAAGGCGGACGCCCAGACGATGGCCTGGCCGACGCCCATGGTGAGCGTCACAATCAGCGGCCGCATCGCGTTGGGCAGCAGCTGGCGTGTGATGATTCGCAGCGGCGGATGCCCGAGCGCCTTGGCCGCCTCGATGTAACCGGCATTGCGCACCGCCAGCACCTGGCCGCGCACCATCCGCGCATAACCGGGCGCACCGCCCAGGCCGGTGGCGACGATCAGCGGGCCAATGCCACTGCCGAACACCGCCACGAACAGCAGCGCGAGAATCAGGCTGGGGAAAGCGAAGAGGATTTCCAGCAACCAGCCGACTCCGCGATCCAGGTACGCGCCGCCCAGGCCGCCGAGCAGGCCGAGGACGATGGCGATGCTCATCGCCAACGCGGTGGCAGCCAGACCGATGAACAGCGATTGCCGGGTGCCGTGGATCACTCGGGAAAAAATGTCGCGCCCGGACTGATCGGTGCCGAACCAGTGCGCCCAACCGGGCGGATGGAAGGCATCGTGCGGCACGATCGCCAATGGATCGCTGTGGGCGAACAACTGCGGCAGCAGCGCCGCGACGATCAGGAACGCGAGAAAGCTCAAGGCCAGCAACGGACCGATGCGCCATTTGCGCGCGGTGCGCTGCAGGCGAATGCCAGGCAGCGCTGCATCGAGGGTGATTTGACTCATGGCGCCTGCTCCTGTTGGCGAGGGTCGACCCACAGGAACAGCAGGTCGACGAGAATGTTGGCCAGCACATACCCAGCCGCAACCACCAGGCTGATGCCGATGGTCAGCGGCAGGTCCTGAGCCTGCACCGCCTGGTACAACTGGCGGCCCAGTCCCTTGCGGGAAAAGATCACTTCAATCACCACCGCGCCACTGATCAGCGCGCCGATGGCCCAGCCGGACAACGAGATGCCGGGCAACACCGCGTGCCGCAGCGCGTGCCGGAAACGTACGGCGGTGTCGCTGAGGCCGCGAGTACGGGCGGTGAGCACGAAAGGTTGATCGAGGGTCAGTTCCAGCGACTCGCGGGTGACCTGCGCGATGAACCCAGCCAACGGAATCGCCAGCGCCACCGCCGGCAGCACCAAGGTGCGCCAGCCATCACTGCCGGCCGGCGGAAACAGGCGCAGGCCGAAGGCGAACACCGCCAGCAGCAGGATGCCCAGCCAGAAGTGCGGCAGCGCTGCCGACAACGTTTCGGCCAGGGACGCCAGGTTCGACACCCAGCGCCGACGTCCCGCCGTCAGTACGGTCAGCGCCAGCACCAGGATCCACGCCAGCGCCAGCGCGGTGATGGTCAGTTGCAGCGTCGGCCAGGACTGCTCGGCGAGCACTCGCGTCACGGGCAGGTGCTGGGAATAGGACACGCCCAGGTCGCCCTGGACCAGCCGGCCCAGATACAGCACGTATTGCACCGCCAGGGGCTGGTCCAATCCATATTCGCGCTTGGCCTCGGCGATGGTTTCTGCGGTTGGATTGCCACTCGGTCCGCCGAGGATCGCCAGCACCGGGTCACCCGGCATCAGGCGCAGGGCGAAGAACGTCAGCGTCGCTACCGCCCACAGCACCAGCACGCCGCCCAGGACACGCCACAGCGCGCGACGGCCCAGGCGAACCAAGCGTTCGCGAGCCGGGTTGGGCAGTTCATTGGCCAAGGATTCACTCGTCATTTGTTCACCCATGCGTCGTAGAGGTAGGTCACTGCCAGGGAAGGCTCCAGGCGCACGCCCTGGGTGGTCTTGTAGATGCCCAGGCGCGAGCTCTGCGGGTAGGTGGTCAGTTGCAGGTACTGACTGGAAGCCAGTTGCTGCGCCTGGTAATACAGGGCTCGACGTTGCTCGGCGTCCTGGGTGGTCAAGGCACCCTGCACCAGCCCTTCGAACACCGGGTCGGTGTAGCCGGCGGTGTTCTGGTGATAGCCACCCACCCCGGCCGGGCTGATGAAATCCGCACCGAAGATGATCCGCAGCACGTCGGCGGTGTTGGTGTTCCAGTAGCCCAGGCGGATGTCGTAATCCCAGTCGGCCTGACGTTTGGTGCTCTGCACGTCACTCATCTGTTCGACGATCAGCTCGAAACCGGCCAGGCGCGTGGTGGCCTGCACCTGCTCCCACAGGGTGTATTCCGAGGGCGGGGTGCGGTTGCCCATGATCACGCGAACCTGCAGGCGCTTGCCGTCGCGGGTGCGGTAGCCCTCGGCGTCGCGTGTGGTCCAGCCGGCTTCGTCGAGCAGGCGTGCGGCCCGAGCCGGTTGATAATCCTGGGCATGCTGGAAGTCCGGACTGTAGAAGCGCGTGGCCGAACTGAGCGGGCCACCGGCACGCGGAAACTCATTGAAGTACACGCTCTTCAACGCCCCCTCGACATCGGCGCTGCGCACAAACGCCTCGCGCACTTTCAGGTCATTGAATGGCGCACGGGTGATGTTCAGCGTGCCGTTGGTGGGGTTGCCCGGGCGCTGGGCGATGATCAGCGCCAAGTCCGGATTGCGCCGCGCCGCTTCGTGGGATTCGGGCGGCAGCGCTTCGATCACATCGACCTCGCCGGCCTGCAGCGAAGCAAAGCGCACCGACGGCTCCTGAATGAACTTCCAGACGATGCGCTCAAGCCAGGCCGGTCCCTGGTGTTTGGCGGTGGGCGGCGCCCAGTTGTAATCGGGGTTGCGCACCAGCTCGACCTGGCTCTGGCGGTCCCAGCGCACCACCTTGAACGGCCCGCTGCCGACCGGGCTTTCGCAGTTCACATCACGCGGCCGGGTCAGCGCCGTGGGCGACTGGATGCCGAGAAAGCCCTGGGCCAGCACTTCGAGGAAGGCGGCATAGGGCGTCGCCAGGTGCACGACCGCCGTGTGCGCATCGACCACATCGGTGCTGCGGTACTGGCGAATGTAGCCACCGGCGGTACTCGACTGGGTCTTCGGGTTGGCCATGTGATCGAGGTTGGCCTTGACCGCCGCCGCATCGAACGGCGTGCCATCGGTGAAGTGCACGTCATCACGCAGGTGGAAGGTGTACGCCAGGCCATCGGCGGAGACTTCCCAGCGCGTGGCCAACCAGGGGCCGATGCGACCTTCTTCGTCCATCGAGACCAGGGAATCGAGGTACTGCTGTGCGACGAACACTTGCGGCATGTCTCCACCCACATGGGGATCGAGGCAGGTGGGTTCGCGGTCAGTGGCATACACCAGCGTCCCGCCGCTGACCGGCTGAGCGCTGCGCGCAACTGTGGATTCGCCCTGGCCGCAGCCGATCAACACGCTGCACAGCGCAGCGATTCCAAGGCTGGGGAAATGCTTGAGCGCCGAGCTGGATCGGCTGCCGTCAGGTGTCAGATAAGGGGCAAGTATGCGCATGGGTCCTGATGCCTATAGTCCGGGAACAGGGCTATTGCACAAGGCATGCCGGGTTTTTTTCGCCAGTAAACAGGGGGTTTTCGGTGCAGATCGGATGTCTGCGCGAGGCCAGAAAGAACAATGTGTCCAGCAGGTGTTGATAGGCCAACAGTTGCAGCGGGTTCAATGCAACTCATGTAGCAGCTAGCGCAGCCTGCGTCGGCCAAACACAGCGCCTGCTACGTCCGATCGCGGCCCGAACCGAACGCAGCCTTCGGCAGCTGCTACAAAAAGCCCATCCACCACCAACCTTGTAGCAGCTGGCGCAGCCTGCGTCGGGTCGCGCAGCGGCCCCCAACGTTCCAAAGCCAAACACAGCGCCTGCTAGGTCCGATCGCGGCCCGAACCGAACGCAGCCTTCGGCAGCTGCTACAAAAAGCCCTTACGCCACAACCCTTGTAGCAGCTGGCGAAGCCTGCGTCGGGTCGCGAAGCGGCCCCCTGCATTCCAAAGCCAAACACAGCGCCTGCTACGCACGCGGACGCAGCCTTCGGCAGCTCCCAACAGTGCGCCTCAAATCGCCAGCTGCAGATAGACCTCCACTGGCGCACGTTCGGCTTGCAGGGTCGGGATCGCGTCGATCAGCGCGCGGGTATAGGCATGCGCCGGACGGTCGAACACCGTGCGTACCGAGCCGGATTCCACCACCACGCCATCCTTCATCACCAGCACTCGCTCGCTCACATGATTGATCACGCCCAGGTCATGGGAAATAAACAGGCAGGCCAGGCCCAGGCGACGCTTGAGGTCGTCGAGCAATTCGAGAATCTGCGCCTGCACCGACACATCCAGCGCCGACACCGGTTCATCGCAGATCAGGATTTGTGGTTGCGAGGCCAACGCCCGGGCGATCGCGATGCGCTGACGCTGTCCGCCGGACAGTTCAATGGGCCGACGCGCCAACAGCCTGGCATCCAGGCGCACCAGGTCGAGCAACTCCACCGCCCGGCCGCGCCAGTCCCGACGCGGCAGCCCCGCCACTGCCAGGGCTTCGAACAGCACCCGCTGCACGGTATAACGCGGATCGAAGGAGTTCAGCGGGTCCTGGAACACCACCTGGACTGCACGCCGCGCCTGGCGTTTCTGCGTGGCATCCAGTGCTGCCCAGCGTTGCCCGCTGAGCCACACATCGCCAGCGTCGGCGGTTTCCAGCCCGAGGATCAAGCGGGTCAAGGTGGTCTTGCCGGAACCCGATTCCCCGACGATTCCCAACGTCTCGCCACGGCGCAACTGCAACGACACCTGGTTCAGCACCGTGCGCCGACGCTGGTCCGGGCCGGTAAACGACTTGGTCAGACCACGGGCTTCGAGCAACACCTCACCCACGGCTTCAGCCTCTGGCTCGACCACCGCGAGCAGCCGGCGCACCGGCTGGAAATGCACCGCCCTGGCCGCCCGCAGCAGTGATTGGGTGTACGGGTGCTGCGGGTCCTGAAGTACCTGTTCGGTCGATCCCTGCTCGACAATGACCCCATGGCGCATCACGGCCACTCGATCCGCCAGGCGCGAGACCACAGACAGATCGTGGCTGACCATCAACAGCGCATTGTCCTCCCCGCGCAGGCTCTCCAGCAGGGCAATCACCTGGGCCTGCACTGTCGCATCCAGGGCCGTGGTGGGCTCGTCGGCAATAATCAGCCGCGGATTGCAGGCGATGGCCGAGGCGATCAACGCCCGTTGCCGCAACCCACCGGACAGCTGCCAGGGGTACTGGCTGGCGCGCAGTTGCGGTTCGGGCACGCCGACGTCACGCAGTAATTCCAGCACGCGCAAACGCCGCGCCTGCAGATCTAATGAAGTGTGCAGAGACAGCGGCTCTTCGATTTCCGCGCCGACCCGACGCAACGGGTCCAGTGCGCCCAGCGCGTCCTGCATGACGAAGCCAATGCTCGCGCCGCGCAGACGCTGCCAGTCGCGCTCGTGCAGCGATCGCAGGTCGATGCCCTGGAACGCCAGCTTGGCAGCGTGCACCTGCGCGCCCTTGCCGGTGAGCCCGGCCAGGGTCCGCGCGGTCACGCTCTTGCCGGAGCCCGACTCGCCCACCAACGCCAGGCACTCGCCGCGATGCAGCTGCAGACTGACCCCATGCAGCACCGGCTCGGCGTGGCCGAAGCGCACCGTCAGATCGCGGATATCAACCAACGGGCCAAGGGCCTGGATGTTCGCATTCATAGAGGTTTTCCTTCGCTGCGACGCAGCAGTTCGCGGCCGATGGCGCTGATGGAGACAACGGTGAGGGTGATGATCAGTGCCGGCCACGCGACCAGCCATGGCGCGTTCGCCAGGAAGCTGCGACCGATCGCCATCATCGCGCCCCACTCCGGCGCGGGCGGCGGTGCGCCGAAGCCGAGGAAGCTCAAGGCGGCACCGGCGGTGATGGTCCCGCCGATGCCAATGGTGGCGAGGATCAGCACCGGTTTGAACGCGTTGGGCAGGATATGCCGCAGCACCACCGCCAGCTGCGACTGGCCGAGGGTCACCGCCGCTTCGACATAACCAGCGTTGCGCACATTGAGCGTCTGCGCGCGCACCAGCCGCGCATAACGGGGAACCCCGGCAATGCCAACCGCGAGGATCAGATTGGCCGTGCCCTGGCCGAAAAACGTGATGATGACCAGCGCCAGCAGCAGGTCCGGAAATGCCAGCAGCACGTCAATCCCGCGCATCAGCGCCGCATCCAGCCAGCGTGGCCCCAGGCCCGCCAGCAGCCCCAGCAACGCGCCCCACGCCAGGCCCAGCGCGGTGGCGGCCAGGCCCATGAACAACGAGGAGCGCACCCCGTAAATCAAGCGGCTGAGCACATCCCGACCATTTTCATCGGTGCCCAGCCAATGCAGGCTGCTGGGCGGCTGGAACGCCAGCCGCGCCGACGCGTCCAGCGGATCAAAGGGCGCCAGCGCACCAGGCATCGCCGCCGCCAGCAGCAACAGCAACACGAACAGCCCGGACAGCCACAAACCCGGGCGCAACTGGCCAAGCCTGGCCAGGCGCAACGGACGATAACCGCCCTCGCCCGCCGCCGGTCCCACGATCACCGTCGCAATTGTCTGCGCCATGCACCTTTCCTTTTGTTGAGCCGAGTCAGTCTGCGCGCCTCACGTCAGGGCGCGGGGTTGGGAATACGCTGGTGGATAGCCTGGACCTGCGCCCGCACCTCGTCGCTGAGCGTGACGTCCAGCGCGCCGAGGTTGTCGCGTAACTGCGCGAGGCTGGTCTGCCCGGTCAGGGCGCTGGCCACGAAGGGCTTGTCGATGACGTACGCCAGTGCCAGCTGCGCCGGGCTCAGATCGTGCTCACGGGCGAGCTGCACATAACCGGCGATGGCCTCCTGCGCCGAAGCACTGTCATACCGGTTGAAGGTGCGATACACCGACGACAGCCGCGAACCTTCGGGCCGCGCGCCGCCCAGGTATTTGCCGGTGAGCGCGCCAAACGCCAGCGGCGAATACGCCAGCAGGCCGACGCCCTCGCGATGACTGAACTCCGACAGACCGCCCTCGTACAGGCGATTGAGCAGGCTGTAGGGATTTTGCACGCTGACGATGCGTGGCAGCCCGAGGCGCTCGCTCTGTTTAAGAAACTCGGCCACACCCCACGGCGTTTCGTTGGACACACCAATGTGGCGCACCTTGCCGGCCTTGACCTGCTCGGCCAGCACCGCGAGGGTTTCCTCGATGGCGACGCTCTCGGCATCCTCTTGGTAAGGGTATTCACGCTGGCCGAAAAAGTTGGTCTTGCGATCGGGCCAATGCAGTTGATACAGGTCCAGGTACTCGGTGTTCAGGCGCTTGAGACTGCCGTCCAGGGCTTCGACAATGTTGCGCCGATCATGCCGGCTGAGGCCATCACGAATATGCTTCTGCCCTGCGGGATCCCGTGCCGGGCCGGCGATTTTACTGGCTAGCACGACATCGCCGCGCCGGCCACTGCGGGCCAGCCAGTTGCCGATGTAGCGCTCGGTGGTGCGCCAGGTTTCGGCCTGGGTCGGCGTCGGGTACATCTCGGCGGTGTCGATGAAGTTGATCCCTTCGGCCAGCGCTAGATCGATCTGCTCGTGAGCATCGTTTTCGGTGTTCTGGTGGCCCCAGGTCATGGTGCCCAAGCCCAGCACGCTGACTTGCAGATCACTGTTGCCCAATTGACGGTAACGCATGATTGATCCTTTTGTTGAAGCAAGAGAAACGCCGGGGCTCAGGCCCGCAGCGCGTATTGATTGGTCGGAAACGGCAGGCCAAGGTGCTCGCGCAAGGTGCTGCCGGTGTATTCGTGACGGAACAGGCCGCGCTTCTGCAGCAGCGGCACCACTTCGTCGACGAAGATCTCGACGCCTGAAGGGAACATGTCCGGCATGATGTTGAAGCCGTCTGCGGCGTGCGCCAGATACCAGTGGGCCAGGGTCTCGGCGACCTGTTCGGGAGTACCGACCAGCAACCGATGCCCCACCAGGATGCGCCGCGACAGCTGGCGGATGCTCAGGTTTTCCCGGCGTGCCAGGTTCAACTGCGCTTCAAGAAAACCCTGGGAGCCGCGCTCGAAATCGGCCACCGCACCAATGCGCTCCCACGGCAGCGGCGCGTCCGGGTCCAGCTCGCTGGCAGCGATGCCGATCCGCCCGGCCACCTGCTCCAGCAACCCGTGTTCACCGTGCCAGGCGTTGAGCTCATCGAACCGCGCATGGGCCTCGGCCTCGGTACTGCCGATCACGGTCGACAGGCCCGGCATGATCTTCAGGTGCTGCGGATTACGCCCCCAGCCGAGGGCGCGCTCTTTCATTTCCTGATAGAAAAACTGCCCGTCTTCGAGGGTGGTCTGGGTGGTGAAAATCGCATCGGCATACCGCGACCCCAGGGCCTTGCCCCCCTCGGACGAACCGGCCTGCACCAGCACCGGCCGCCCCTGTGGCGAGCGTGGCACGTTCAAGGGGCCCTTGACGCTGAAGTGCTGGCCGACGAAGTCGATGGCATGGACTTTTGAAGGGTCGGCAAAGCGCCCCGAGCGCGCATCGCCGATGATCGCGTCGTCCTCCCAGCTGTCCCACAGCTTGACCGTGACGTCGATGAATTCGTCGGCGCGGGCGTAGCGATCAACGTGCAATGGCGCACCGGCGAGGCCGAAATTCTGTGCCGCCGCATCACCGGCGTTGGTCACCACATTCCACGCCGCACGCCCGCCGCTGATGTGATCCAGCGAAGCAAAGCGCCGGGCGATGTTGAACGGGTCGTTGTAGGTGCTGGAGGCGGTGGCAATCACGCCGATGCGCTGGGTCGCCAGCGCCACGGCCGTGAGCAACACCGTCGGTTCCAGACGCCCGGCGGGCTGGCTGGCGACATCGCCGCCCAGCGCAGGGCCGTCGGCGAGGAAGATCGCATCCAGGCATCCGCGCTCGGAGATCCGCGCGATGTTGCGGTAGTACTCCACATCCAGATACGCCGTGGCGGGTACTTCCGCCGCACGCCACGCGCCGGAATGCGCGCCGAAGCCGAGGATGTTCATGCCCAGGCTCATCTGCCCTTCACGGGAATTGCTCGATACTTTGCTCATACGGCACTCGCTTCGTCACGGGCGCCACCGGCCTGCTGCCCGGCATCGGCTGCCTGCAGCTGGCGCCAGGCGGCGTTGGGGCTGATGTGGTTGAGGTAAAAATTGCCCAGCGCGCGCTCGCGCAGGATCGCCGGGTTGTGCGAGGCCAGCGTGCGCGCGTTGCGCCAATGCCGATCAAGGCGTCGCGACTCGCTGGTGGCGGAGGCGCCGCCCACTTCAAACAACAAGGTGGTGGCCTCCAGCACCTGTTCGAGGACAATCTGCTGCGCCTGATAAGCGCGAATTTCCGCCTCGGTGTAATGCGCCTCGGCGGCATAACCGCCCTGTTCGGCGTCATGCACCTCCTGCAGCACTTGCGCCACCGCCAGCACCTGGGTCCGAGCGGCATAGGCCAGGCTGGATAGCCGTCCGATCACCCGCTGCACCAGCGGATCGTCCTTGGGGCTGGACTGCCCGGGAATGCCAAAGGCACGGGTGCGGCCCTGGACGAACTCTGTGGCGTCACGCAGCACCGCGTTGGCAATGCCGGCCAGGGTGGCGAGGTGGAACAGCTGGTAGAACGCGGTCAGGTACGATTCGGCGCGCAACTCGTCTTTTTTGAAGCGCCGAACGATGTGCCCCGCCGGCACTTTCACCCCGCTGAAGCGCGTGGTGCCGCTGCCCGTCAGGCGCTGGCCAAAACCGTCCCAGTCGTCCTCCACCGTCACGCCCGGCGCATCCGTCGGCACCGCCACGCTGACAAAATCGTCACCGTCCAGTGCCACCGCAGCAATCCAGTTCGCGTACAGCGTGCCGGTGCAATAGTACTTCTCACCGTCAAGCAGCCAGCCTGCCTGGTCGTTGCCCGGCTCCACCGCACTCAGGGTCACCGAGTTGCGCGTGGTGTCGCTGCGCTCGGCCATGGCCGCGCCCCACAGCTGGCCGTCGACCACCTTGGCAAACCAGTAGTCCTGGGAATCGCGGTCGCGGCTGGACAACCGGCCTTCAACAAAACCGAAATGCGCCCGCACGATCTGCGGCAGATTCGAGTCGGCTTCACCCAGGTCAATCAACAGGCGAAACAGCTGCGGCAGACTGGCCCCCAGGCCGCCTTGCGCCACCGGCACGCGCAATGCACCGAAGCCCGCTGCGCGCAGCCAGCCCAGTGCCTCATGGGCCAATTCCCGGTGCTGTTCGCGGGCAACTGCGGTCTCGGCGATGCGCGCAAATGCGTCGGCGAATCGCTGGCGCAGCAGTGCATCGGTCACTTGCAGGGTCACTGGTGGAGTCACTTGTGGAGTCACTTGCGGGGAAATCGAAGCATTCATGGTTTTTCCTTTTTCAGAGGCACTCACGCTGGATCCGCCCGAGGGTCGATCCAGCGGTTGATCAAATCCACAGCGAGGTTGACGACCACGTACACCGCCGCGGCGAGCAGCGTCACCCCCAGCACCATCGGCACGTCCTTGTTGCTGGTGGCATCAAGCATCAGGCGGCCGAGGCCTTGGCGGGCGAACAGCAATTCGATCACCACCGCACCGCCCAGCAGGCTGGCGAAAATGAACCCGGCCAGCGTCACCAGGGGCACCAGCGCATGCCGCAAGGCATGGCGCAGGCGCACGGCGGTTTCGGACAGGCCACGGGCACGGGCCATGGCGATAAAGGGTTGTTCGAGGGTGTCTTCCAGGGACTGGCGCAGCAGCTGCGTGAGCACCGCCGCCACCGGTAACGCCAGGGCCACCGAGGGCAAAATCAGCGAGCGCCAACCGACCGAGCCGGACGGTGGCAACCAGTGCCAGTGAAAAGAGAACACCAGCAACAGCAGGATGCCGATCACAAATGAAGGCGCAGAGGAAATCACCAGTTCGCTGCCGGAGGCCAAGGAGCGCACCCAGCGCGAACGGTTGGCCGTCAGGATCGCGCAGACCAGCGCCAGCACCACCGCCAGCACTGCCGCGCTGACCGACAGTTGCAGGGTCGCGCCGATCTGTTCAGCAATCGCCTGGGCCACCGGGATGCGCAGGCGATAGGACTCACCCAGGTCGCCGTGAGCCAGGCGCAGCAGGTAATCGCCGTATTGCACGATCAGTGGCTGATCGAGCCCGTACTCGGCGCGCACCCTGGCCAGCAATTCCGGGGTGGGCAAGGCGTCCGGGCCGCCGAGGATCGCCAGCGCAGTGTCGCCGCCGCTGAAATTCACCGCCAGAAACGTCAGGGTCGCCGCCCCCCATAACACGCCGATACCGGCCAGCAGGCGCAGGGCAACTCGCTTGAGCAGGCTCATGGTTGCCCCCGGTCCAGCCAGATACTGGTGAAAAACGGAACGTTGTGGGACGTGTCGAAAATCACTCCTTTGACCTGCTGCCCATACGCGGTCAGCACCTGGCTTTCCACCGAAGGCACCGCCGGCACCGTTTCGACCAGGCGTTGCTGCGCCTGGCGATACAGCGCCTGCAACTCCAGCGGGTCCCTGGAACGACGCGCCGCACTGAGCAGCCGATCCAGCTCGGCATCGCGAAAACGCCCGGCATTCTGGCCAATCAGTTTGGCGGTGCTGATGGACTGGCTGTGATACAGCACGAACAAACCGTCGGGGGTATTGGTGTGCCAATAACCAGAGGCGATGGCCTGGAATTTACCGGCGTAACGCTTCTCCGTGACCCGGGTCAGCGGCAGCATTTCAATTGGCATGTCGAAGCCGACCTTTTTCAGATCGGCCTGGATCGCCACCGACACGCTGGCCGGAAAGGCCGGGTTGTCGTAGGCCAGCAAGGTGGCCTGCAGGCGCTGGCCGTTTTTGCTGCGATAGCCCTGGGCATCGCGCCCGGTCCACCCCGCCTCGTCCAGCAGCGCATTGGCGACGTTGACGTCATAGGCCAGAGCGTCACTGTCGGGTTGATAAAAACGCGTGTTGGCCGCCAGCAGATCGGCCTTGCTGATAAATTCACCGAACCCGGAAATCCACGCCAGGCCTTCACGATCGATCGCCTTGGCCACCGCGCGGCGAACCAGCACGTCATCAAACGGTGCCTGCTCGACGTTGAACGTCATGCTGCGACTCGGATTGCCCTTGCGAATCCGACTGCGCATCACCAGCCCCGGATTGGCGCGAATCGCCGCGGCATTTTGCGCTGGCGCATCCAGGGCAAAGTCCGATTGCCCGGACTCCAGAGAAGTAAAACGGATCATCGCTTCGGGCACATAGCTGAGTTCGATGCGATCCAGATACGCCTCACCCACATGCCGCGTGACCGCAGGCGCCCAGTGATACCCCGCACGCTTAACAAAAACCGCGCCCTGATCCCGGGAATAACTTTGCAGCACAAATGGCCCACTGCCGACCGGTTGCGTGGCGATGCTCTTCGGCGCTTCGCGAATCTGCTTGGGCGAGATCATCCCCAACCAGGACTGGGCCAGCACGTCGAGAAATGGCGTATAGGGCTCACGCAGGTGGGCTTCAAAGGTGTATTCATCGACGACCTTGCCATCCAGATACGGCGCAATATAAGCCGCCGCCAACGGCGACTTCGTCGCTGGGTCGCGCATGTGTTCCAGATTGGTCTGCAGCGCCGCGGCATTAAATTTCTCGCCATCGCTGAACGTCACGTCGTCCCGCAGGTGAAAGGTATAGGTCTTGCCGTCGTCGGAAATCTCCCAGGACCGCGCCAGCCACGGACTGATATTGCCCGCCTCGTCCTGATACACCAGGCAATCAAACAGAATGCGCCCCAGCCACTGGATATTGCCGTTGGACAACGCATGGATATCAAAACTGCCGGCATCGGAAGCCGCAGAGACTTTCAGGGTGCCGCCGTTGCGCCCGGTCGCAGGCTCATGAAAATCCGTCGCCGCATAAGTCACCACGCCATTACTCATCGTCCCGTCGGCATGCTGTGCGCCGGGCTGAGGTGATGACGGGGGTGAGCAGGCAGTTAGCGCGCTATATAGCGCGATAATGCCGCAGAGTTTGAAGACCGTTCTCAATGACACATCCTTGGAGTGGTTACCTGGGAATTGAATCTTTGAGTGGGTGTATGCACTGAGCATGCCAGTGATAAAGAAACTCAAGCGGGCGTTAGTTGCGGACTGCGGACGGCCTTACAACACAGGGGATAGCGACAACAACGACTTAAATGCACCAGATCCATAATCAACAAACAATTATATCTATATGCATTTATTGGCAGATTAATTGTCGTTTAGTTTGCAAACTGCCCAACTGCTGTTGCGCTGCAAACAGTTTAAATGCCCCATACAGAGGAGAGATGTGTACACCCAGACCAGCGCAGCGCGCCGGCTTGATGCCTTGGTCGGCCCGAAGGCCGCCACGGCCCGGTTGTTGATCGCGGACGCCCCGTTAACCACGCTGGCCGAACGCAGGCATTGCGTAGCGGGGAAACCGGCAAGGATGCCGGTTTAGCCGCGCTGGGCCAGGGATGGCCCATCGCGGCGACCTGCGGAGCAATGCCGGAGTGAGGGCACACCGAGCCTAAGCGAGGTGCCGAGTGGTGGGGCAAGAAGCGTTTGGTTACTTTGCGCTTTCAAAGTAACCCGCCGTAAGGGCGGAACCATAAGCAGCCATAACCGAAAAAACGGATATGTACCCAAAGCAAGATCAACAGATCGCAGCCTCGTTTCACTCGACAGCTCCTACAGGAAAATCAATGCAACCCGCCGTAAGGGCGGAACCATAAGCAGCCGTGACCGCAGAAACGGATATGCACCCAAAGCAAGATCAAAAGATCGCAGCCTCGTTTCACTCGACAGCTCCTACAGGAAAATCAATGCAACCCGCTGTAGGGGCGGAACCATAAGCAGCCGTGACCGCAGAAACGAATATGCACCCAAAGCAAGATCAAAAGATCGCAGCCTCGTTCCACTCGACAGCTCCTACGGGAAAATCAATGCAACCCGCCGTAAGGGCGGAACCATAAGCAGCCGTGACCGCAAAACGGATATCTACACTCAAGTGTTGCCCCACCAACACCAATCCAAACAAAAGAACTCCCAACAACAAAACTCACAACAAAACCCCACTCAAAGAGCCCAAAAAAGCACTGGCACACTTACTGCTTAGTCCACCACAAGCATGACTATACGAATAGAAAGCCCAGACAAATCTATCTATTCATTGGGGAACGAACTTGATGCATTCAGTATTCCGGGGAGAGCTGCAAAAATTACCGCAAGCCATCCGCCAAGCCACCTGGTTAACAACAGTAGGACTCGGCTCCGCCCTGTTGCTTTCAGGCGTCGCACAAGCAGATGAACAGCCCACCGCCAACTCAACCGAGCCACAACTGCAAACAGTCACCGTAAAAGGCCAGCAAATCACCCCAGCCGAAACCGCAAAACAACAGCTCGACCAAGTACCCGGCGGCACCAGCGTCGTCGACAGCGAACAAGTGTCCAAAGGCAGAACAGCCACCCTGCAAGACACCCTCGCCTACCAACCCGGCGTATTCGTACAATCCACCGGCGGCAACGACGCAGCCAAAATCTCCATCCGCGGCTCAGGCGCCAACACCTCCCCGGGCTACTTCCGCGAAGGCATCAAATTCCTCTTCAACGGCCTACCCATCACCGGCCCCGGCGGCACGCCCTACGAGTTTCTGAACGGCTCCGGCGTCAACTACACCGAAATCCTGCGCGGCGCCAACGCCTTCCAGTACGGCGCCTTGAGCCTGGGCGGCGCCATCAACTTCGTCAACCAGACCGGCTACACCGCCCCCGGCCTGCGCCTGCGGGCAGAGGCTGGCAGCTACGGCTACAACAAACAGAGTGCCAGCTTCGGCGGAGTCGAGGGCGACTTCGATTACTACATCAACGCCGACAACTACCGCAGCGACGGGTTTCGCGACTACAGCCTGTCGAAAAGCCAGGGCGTGGTCGCCAACTTCGGCTACAAATTCAGCCCCAAACTCGAAACCCAGCTGATGCTGCGCTACCGCGACGAGTACCACAACGACCCAAGCGCCACCACCCTGGACCAGGTCAAGCACCACAGTGATCGCGCCAGCGCCACCGCAGCGTCCAGCGGCGCCGGCAGCCGTCGACCGGGCAGCGTCTGGGCCGGCAGCAAGACCACCTACACCTTCGATGACGACGCCACGTTGTCCGTGGGCCTGGCCTACTACGAGTACGCCCACAACAACAGCCCCAACAGCCCGAGCAACCCAAGCTTCTGGAACTGGCACGACCTCAGCGCGGTGATCAACTACGACCGCACCGATCAATGGTTCGGCCACGAAAGCCGCTCCAGCATCGCCTTCACTTCCACCGAACACCTTAAAGGCGAAGTCGACTCCGCCTTCGCCAACAAGCAGACGCGCAAGCTGGTGGACTACGGCTCGTCCTTCGACCACGTGTTCTCCCTGGGTAACGACCTGGAACTGGTCGACGACCTGTGGCTGACCACTGGCGTGTCCGCGATCAACGTGCGCCGCCACGCCAACGTCAAGGAGTCGCTGGTCGCCAACACCACCGCCTTTCCCACCGACGTGACCTACGACAACTGGAGCCTGGCGCCGCGGATCGGCGTGCGCTACCAGTTCAATCCAAACCTGCAGGTGTTCGCCAACGTCAGCCGCTCGGTAGATCCACCGGCCTCCTGGGAATACTCCGGTTCCGGCCCCACCGCGCCTTATGTTCGGCCGCTGGTGGAACAAAAAGCCAACACCGTGGAAGTCGGCATCAAGGGTTCCGCAGGGATCTTCGACGGCAGCCTGGCGCTGTATCGCTCGTGGGTGAAGGATGAGTTGCTCAACGTCCAGTTGATCGGCGCCACCCCCACCGCAGCCGCCGTCACCGGCGCGTTTAACGCCACGCCGACGATTCACCAGGGCGTTGAAGCCGGTTTAAACACTCGCCTGTGGGAAAATGCCAGCGGTGAGCAGGTCTCCCTGCGCCAGGTGTACACCTACAACGACTTCTACTATCGCCATGACCCGACCTTCGGCGACAACCAACTGCCGGGCATCCCCAAGCACGTGTACCAGGGCGAAGTGCAGTACGAGCATCCGAGCGGCTTCTACACCGGGTTCAACGTACAGTCGGCCTCGCGCACGGCAGTCGATTACGCCAACAGTTTCTACGCACCGTCCTACACCATCTTCGGTGCGAACGTGGGCTACGAAACGCCGAACAAGGACTGGAAGGTTTCGCTGGACCTGAAGAACCTGGCCAACAAGAAATACGTCACGGCAGTGCAGCCGCTGTACGACGCCAGAGGCCAGGACACCGCTTCACTGTATCCAGGTGACGGTGTCGGCGCCTACGTAGCGGTGGAAATGCGCTACTGATGCCAGGGCCCGGGGCTTGGATCCAATGCGCCCCTGGGTGCCCGGTTACCTGCTACCCTCAGGGCACGGAAGAACTGGACGCAGGAGGACGTATGAGCAATACACCCAAGCACGGCTGGACCTGGGCCTACCACAAACTTCGCGGCCTGCACTGCTCGCGCGTCACGGCGTTGTATCGGGCCACCCTGTACGCCCTGCGCGGCGATACCGGAACGCTCACCAGTGGCGATAACTGGCAGAAGATTCGTCTGCGCCGTTAAATCCGGGGGCCGCTACGCGCCCCGACGCAGGCTTCGCCAGCTGCTACAAGGCTTGGGGGGGGATGGGCTTTTTGTAGCAGCTGCCGAAGGCTGCGTTCGTCTGCGCAGCAGGCGCTATGTTTGGCCTTGGAACGCTGGGGGCCGCTGCGCGCCCCAACGCGGGCTTCGCCAGCTGCTACACAATGACCGTTCGTCCGCTGGCTCGCACCTATCGTCCGTGCATCCTTCCAATGTTGTGTTAATCACTCGCAAGGAAGATTCAACATGATGAACAGAAAATTTGCGGTGCTCACGCTTGTAGGTGTCATGTCGGCCTTCTCGCTCAACGCCTACGCAGCAGGCGAATCCACCAGTGGTACATCCTCGTCGGATGGCACCAGCCAAACCCGCGATCCGGCGCCTGAAGCCACCAATGCCAACCCCGATGCCGCCTCGTTGCCTAAAGGTTCGGATGGCAACACCACCGACAATGGTCCGGCTCCAGCGGGCGCCAAGGCTGGCGGTGCGGATAAAGCTGGTGGTGGCAGCAGCAGTGGTGGCAGCGGCGGTAGCTGATATCAATTCAGTCACTGCGTAAACAACTGTGGGAGCGAATTCGCTCCCACAGTTATTACTCAAGCATTCAACGGTTCAACAACACTTCGGCCCGGCCTTGCTCCCGTACCGCGCCTCCTGACGCTCGCGAAAGAACATCTCGTAATCCATCATCGGCTGGTCCGGGTGCTTGGTCTGCATGTGCTCGACATAGTTGTCATAGTCAGGCATCCCCACCATCAACCGCGCAGCCTGCCCCAGATACTTCCCCAGCCGACTCAAGTCATTAAACATGCTGCCCTCCTCACTCAGGCCTCTGGCAGCGCCTGGTACGGAGCTTCCTTGTCCGTGCGTTCCTTGCTACCCCAGGCGGCAATACCGACCTTCAGGGCAAAGAACAGGATGCTGAACACCACCAGCAGGAACAGCGCCGTCAGCGTCGCGTTGGTGTAGGCGTTGTAGATCACATGCTGCATCTGATTGATGTCCTTGGCCGGCGCGAGAATCTGCCCGTTGGCCAGCGCGTCGCTGTACTTCTTCGCCAGCGCGAGGAAGCCGATCGCCGGGTTGGCATCAAACAGCTTGATAAAGCCGGCGGTCGTGGTGCAGATCAGCAACCACACCGCAGGCAGCATGGTCACCCACACATAACGTTGACGCTTCATCTTGATCAGCACCACCGTCGCCAGCATCAGCGCGATACCCGCGAGCATCTGGTTGGAAATACCAAACAGCGGCCACAAGGTGTTGATCCCACCCAGCGGGTCGATCACGCCCTGGTACAGCAGATACCCCCACATCGCCACGCAGCCAGCGGTGGCAATCAGGTTGGCGGCCCAGGACTCGGTGCGTTTAAGCGCCGGGACAAACGAGCCGAGCAAATCCTGGAGCATGAAGCGTCCGGCGCGAGTACCGGCGTCCACCGCCGTCAGGATAAACAACGCTTCAAACAGAATCGCGAAGTGGTACCAGAACGCCATGGTGTTTTCACCTGGCAGCAGTTGGTGCAGGATCTGCGCGATGCCCACCGCCAGGGTCGGCGCACCACCGGCACGAGCCAGGATGGTGGTCTCACCAATATCCCGGGCCACAGCTTCCAGCGCGTCCGGCGTGATCGCAAAGCCCCAGCTGCTGACCGTCTGCGCGACCGTCACCGCATCGGAACCGACGATCGCCGCCGGGCTGTTCATCGCGAAGTACACGCCCGGCTCGATCACCGAAGCGGCCACCATCGCCATGATCGCCACGAAGGATTCCATCAGCATGCCGCCGTAACCGATGTAACGGGCATGCCCTTCGCTGGCCAGCAATTTCGGCGTGGTGCCGGACGCGATCAGCGCATGGAAACCCGACACCGCACCACAGGCGATGGTGATAAACAGGAATGGAAACAGACCGCCTTTCCACACCGGCCCAGTGCCGTCGATGAACTGGGTCAGGGCTGGCATTTTCAGGTCTGGCATGGTCACCAGAATGCCGATCGCCAGGGCCACGATGGTGCCGATTTTGAGGAAGGTCGACAGGTAGTCGCGAGGCGCCAGGATCAGCCACACCGGCAACACCGCCGCAACAAAACCATAGCCAATCAGCATCCAGGTGATCTGGATCCCGGTGAAAGTAAACGCCTTCGCCCACACCGGATCAGCCGCAATCTGCCCGCCCAGCCAGATCGAGCCCAGCAACAGCAACACGCCCACTACCGAGATCTCGCCAATGCGGCCCGGGCGGATGTAGCGCATGTAAATGCCCATGAACATCGCGATCGGCACAGTCGCCATCACGGTGAACATGCCCCACGGGCTCTCGGCCAGGGCCTTGACCACGATCAGCGCCAGCACCGCGAGGATGATGATCATGATCAGGAAGCAGCCGAACAGCGCGATGGTCCCGGGGATGCGACCCATCTCTTCGCGGACCATGTCGCCCAGGGAGCGGCCGTTGCGCCGGGTCGACAGGAACAGCACCATGAAGTCCTGCACTGCACCGGCCAGCACCACACCGGCGATCAGCCACAGCGTGCCGGGCAGGTAACCCATCTGCGCCGCCAGGACTGGACCGACCAAAGGCCCGGCGCCCGCAATGGCCGCGAAGTGGTGGCCGAACAGTACGTGTTTGTTGGTCGGCACGTAGTCCAGACCATCGTTGTTGAGCACGGCAGGCGTGGCTCGATTGGGGTCCAGCTGCATCACCTTGTTGGCGATGAACAGGCTGTAGTAACGATAAGCGACGAGGTAGATGGCGACTGCTGCGACTACGATCCACAGGGCGTTGATGGCTTCGCCGCGGCGCAGGGCCACGACACTCAGCGCGAACGCACCCAGGACAGCCACGGCAAACCAGGCAAGGTGTTTAGCCAGACGGGGCATATGCGTCTCCTGCCGACAGCGCATGGCTGCGGCGGTAATTTTTATAATTGTGTCCGCTGTGCGGAGCGGGCCCAATATCCGCGCATGCCGTCCACAAATAAATCCGCAGAACTACGTACGCAGCGCCTACGTAGTTCTACGTAGACACCCGAACCTTTCTGCCACACCACCACCCCCTGTGGGAGCGGGCTTGCTCGCGAAGGCGCCACAGCTCACCCCACCCCTCCACACTACAGAACCGGACT
>NZ_JAPJIV010000004.1 GCF_026241895.1 Pseudomonas sp. RIT-562
GTTCGGTCCTGGTGTTTCTATGCAATCGCTCGGTGCATGGCTATCATGCGGGCCTCATTGTGAGGCGAGACTTGCATGCTGACGTTGTTGAATCTTCTTAAGGATGGCCGGTTCCATTCTGGCCAGGCCCTGGGCGCCGCCCTGGGTGTCAGTCGTAGTGCGGTTTGGAAGCAGCTCCAGCTCCTGGAAGCTGAGTTGGGCCTGTCTATCCACAAAGTGCGCGGTCGCGGCTATCAGCTGGCTGTACCTTTGACCCTGCTTGATCCTGTGAGCATTCGCGAGGCCGCTCCTTCCTGCGAATGGCCCATTCTGGTCTTTGACTCCATAGATTCTACAAATGCCGAAGCCTTGCGCGCGATCGAGCGCGGGCAGGCCGCTCCATTCCTGGTGGTTGCCGAAAGGCAGACTGCAGGGCGTGGGCGGCGTGGGCGCAAGTGGGCCAGTCCTTTTGCCGAAAACGTCTATTACAGCCTCGTGTTACGCATTGAGGGTGGAATGCGCCAGCTGGAGGGTCTCAGCCTGGTGGTCGGCCTCGCAGTGATGCAGGCCTTGCGCGAGCTTGGCGTTTCAACTGCGGGCCTTAAATGGCCCAACGATGTACTCGTCGGGCAGAAGAAAATCGCCGGTATCCTCCTGGAGCTGGTCGGCGACCCTGCTGACGTATGTCACGTGGTGCTAGGCGTCGGGATCAATGTGAACATGCAGATGACCGAAGAGGTTGATCAGCAATGGACTTCTATGCGCCTCGAGGCGGGCAAGGCTTTTGATCGTAACCATCTGGTCGCTGCGCTGGGTGAGAAGCTGCAGGCCTACTTGCACCGTCATCAAGCGCAAGGGTTTACTGCCATCCAGCCAGAGTGGGAGCAGAATCATCTATGGCAGGGGCGAGCCGTATCGCTGATTGCCGGGGTCAGCCAGATAGATGGCGAAGTGCTGGGTATCGATCAACAAGGTGCTTTGCGCTTGAAGGTGGGTGGTGTGGAAAAAGTCTTTAGCGGTGGTGAGCTCAGCCTGAGGTTGCGTGATGATTCTTGAGCTCGACTGCGGAAACAGTTTCATCAAATGGCGAGTGCTGGCTGCTAGCGCCGGTATGACGGTGGGAGAGGGTGTCGTTGACTCGGACCTGGCGTTGCTGGAGAGTCTGAATGCAATCGAGCGCCTGTCGTTGACCTATTGCCGATTGGTAAGCGTGAGGACTACGGAAGAGACCGGTGCTCTAACTTCCATGCTTGCGAACGCCTATGGCGTCTCTGTCGCCTGTGCTGCGCCTTCTCGCGAAATGTCCGGTGTGCGTAATGGCTATGAGGAATACGAGCGCTTGGGGCTTGATCGCTGGCTGGCGATGCTGGGTGGCTTCCATCTGGCGTCGGGCGCGTGTCTTGTGCTCGACTTCGGTACAGCCGTCACCGCTGACTTTATAGATCGCGATGGCGAGCACCTTGGTGGCTTCATCTGCCCCGGGATGCCGCTGATGCGCAATCAGCTGCGTACTCATACGCGTAAAATCCGTTACGGCGACATCGCGGCTGAGCGCGCCTTGGAAAGTCTCTCTCCGGGTCGGACCACCGTCGAGGCGGTTGAGCGTGGTTGTTCATTGATGCTCCAGGGGTTTGTTTTGACTCAGATGGCGATGGCGCGCAGTTATTGGGGTGAAGATTTTGTGGTCTTTCTCACCGGAGGGGATGCCGGTCTGGTCTCGGGCGTGGTGCCTGAAGCGCGTGTGGTTCCGGATCTGGTGTTCGTAGGCCTGGCGATGGCGTGCCCCTTGAGTTGAGGTTTTTATGCGTTGGTTGTTCCTGCTACTGCTAGTCCTCAATGTTTTCTATTACATCTGGCATCAACAAGAAGCGCCTTTGCGGGCGAAAGATGTGACGCCATTGAGCCTGTACCGCGGTTCGCAGCAGGACATCCGTTTGTTGAGCGAGTCCACGGATGCTGCGCGGGACAAGAAGAAGGCTGTCCAGCCTGATGCCGGATGTCTGTATATAGGGGGTTATGCGCGGCAGGAAGTGGCGCAGGCCATTGAGCGAAGGTTGACCGGCATGGAAATCAAGTTCCAGGCCCTGCCACGTGATCTGCCAGATACCTCTGGTTACTGGGTGCGTATCGCCCCTGAAAGCCGGCGCTGGCTGGATGATCTGCAGTTGCAAAACCTTTCCAGAGAATTCAATGAGTTAAAACATAAAATAATGCCGTGCGAGGGGGTTGCACAGGCAGATTAGTTTGAATAGAATGGCGCCCGCTTCGCAGTGAAGACCTTTACAGGCCAACGCGGTGAAGCGAGGTCAACGCAGCTAACCTCAGGTTTTTAATGAGAAAATGCTTGACAGAAGGGTAGCATGATATAGAATGCTGCCTCGCTTAGGAGGGGTTCCCGAGCGGCCAAAGGGATCAGACTGTAAATCTGACGTCTACGACTTCGAAGGTTCGAATCCTTCCCCCTCCACCATTTTTAGCGAGAGTTGTAAGCTCGCGGGTATAGTTTAGTGGTAGAACCTCAGCCTTCCAAGCTGATGATGCGGGTTCGATTCCCGCTACCCGCTCCACGTTTACGGATCTTGCACAGTGTTACGCTCTTGTAGCTCAGTTGGTAGAGCACACCCTTGGTAAGGGTGAGGTCAGCGGTTCAAATCCGCTCAAGAGCTCCATATAACAAGGCAGATATGAAAATATCTGCCTTTGTTTTAATGGCTTGTTTGACTTGTACAATTCTTCTCCTGAGGGTGATTTCGATGGCTAAGGAAAAGTTCGAACGTAATAAGCCGCACGTCAACGTAGGCACCATTGGTCACGTCGACCACGGCAAAACTACTCTGACTGCAGCCTTGACCCGTGTCTGCTCCGAAGTTTTCGGTTCGGCAAAGGTCGACTTCGACAAGATCGATAGCGCCCCAGAAGAAAAAGCTCGTGGTATTACCATCAACACCGCTCACGTTGAATACGATTCGGCCGTGCGTCACTACGCACATGTTGACTGCCCTGGTCACGCCGACTACGTAAAAAACATGATCACCGGTGCTGCACAGATGGATGGCGCGATTCTGGTTTGCTCGGCCGCTGATGGTCCGATGCCGCAAACCCGTGAGCACATTCTCCTGTCGCGCCAGGTAGGCGTTCCATACATCGTTGTCTTCCTGAACAAGGCTGACATGGTAGATGATGCGGAGCTGCTTGAGCTGGTTGAGATGGAAGTGCGCGACCTGTTGAGCACCTACGATTTCCCAGGTGATGACACTCCAATCATCATCGGTTCGGCGCTGATGGCGCTGAACGGTCAAGACGACAACGAGATGGGCACTACTGCCGTCAAGAAGCTGGTCGAGACCCTGGATAGTTATATTCCGCAGCCTGAGCGCGCCATTGATAAGCCGTTCCTGATGCCGATCGAGGATGTTTTCTCGATCTCCGGTCGCGGCACTGTTGTGACTGGTCGTGTTGAGCGTGGCATTGTCCGCATTCAGGAAGAAGTCGAGATCGTTGGTCTGCGTGACACGGTCAAGACCACCTGCACTGGTGTTGAGATGTTTCGCAAGCTGCTCGACGAAGGTCGTGCAGGTGAGAACTGCGGCGTGTTGCTGCGTGGTACCAAGCGTGACGATGTCGAGCGTGGCCAGGTATTGGTCAAGCCGGGCACGGTCAAGCCGCATACCAAGTTCACTGCTGAAGTCTATGTTCTGAGCAAGGAAGAAGGTGGTCGTCATACGCCATTCTTCAAGGGCTACCGTCCGCAGTTCTACTTCCGTACAACTGATGTGACTGGTAACTGCGAGCTGCCAGAAGGTGTTGAGATGGTTATGCCGGGTGATAACGTTCAAATGACCGTTACCCTGATCAAAACCATCGCGATGGAAGATGGTCTTCGTTTCGCAATTCGTGAGGGCGGTCGTACCGTCGGCGCGGGCGTCGTAGCGAAAGTCATCGAGTAAGTTGTTGTAATGTCTTTTTCGGGCCGGCATAATGGTCGGCCTGATTTTGTTTTAGGTCAGTAGCTCAATTGGCAGAGCGACGGTCTCCAAAACCGTAGGTTGGGGGTTCGATTCCCTCCTGACCTGCCAGATTCACTTGGTGGGTTTGGCTTTCTTTTCACAGGATCTTCATAGATGACTCCTAAAGCTGAAGCTCAAGGCTCTCGCTTCGATCTGCTCAAGTGGCTAGTAGTAGTCGCTTTGGTGGTTGTTGGCGTTGTTGGCAATCAGTATTACTCTGCTTCGCCGATCCTGTACCGCGTACTTGCATTGCTCGCCATTGCTGCTGTAGCTGCCTTTGTAGGCCTGCAGACAGCCAAGGGCAAGTCTTTCTTTGTACTGGTTAAGGAAGCTCGCACCGAGATTCGTAAAGTCGTATGGCCAACTCGCCAAGAAACCACGCAGACCACGTTGATTGTAGTGGCTGTTGTTCTGGTTATGGCGTTGCTGTTGTGGGGTCTTGATTCCCTGCTCGGCTGGCTTGTTTCCTTGATTGTCGGCTAAGGGTGTCCCGTGGCTAAGCGTTGGTACGTTGTGCATGCTTACTCCGGTTACGAGAAGCATGTCATGCGCTCGTTGGTAGAGCGCGTAAAGCTGGCTGGCATGGAAGATGGCTTCGGCGAAATTCTGGTTCCCACTGAAGAAGTGGTTGAAATGCGTAATGGCCAGAAACGCAAAAGCGAGCGTAAGTTCTTCCCAGGTTACGTGCTGGTCCAGATGGACATGAACGAGGGTACTTGGCACTTGGTCAAGGATACTCCTCGGGTGATGGGTTTCATTGGCGGTACTGCCGATAAGCCTGCACCGATCACAGATAAAGAGGCAGAAGCGATTCTGCGTCGCGTTGCTGATGGTAGCGACAAGCCGAAGCCGAAGACGTTGTTCGAGCCAGGTGAGTCGGTACGGGTCAACGACGGACCGTTTGCTGATTTTACCGGCACGGTTGAAGAAGTTAACTACGAAAAGAGCCGGATCCAAGTGGCGGTGCTCATTTTCGGTCGCTCTACTCCGGTAGAGCTAGAGTTCAGCCAGGTCGAAAAGGTCTAGCTGAGCAAGCATCCCAACCCCGCAGCCTTAGGCTGTGGGGTTTTGTCGTCACTGGGATAAACGCGCAAGTAACCGGGGAGCCTTTCGAGGCGTTTGAACCCGTAATTGGAGTGCCTCATGGCCAAGAAGATTACCGCTTACATCAAGCTGCAAGTGAAGGCCGCTCAGGCTAACCCAAGCCCACCTGTTGGTCCTGCTCTGGGTCAGCACGGCGTGAACATCATGGAATTCTGCAAAGCTTTCAACGCCCGTACCCAGGGTATTGAGCCAGGCCTGCCGACTCCAGTGATCATCACTGTCTACAGCGACCGTAGCTTCACTTTCGAAACCAAATCCACCCCTGCTTCGGTTCTGCTGAAGAAGGCGGCTGGTCTGACTAGCGGTTCTGCTCGTCCGAACACCGTTAAGGTTGGCACTGTTACCCGTGCTCAGCTGGAAGAAATCGCGAAAACCAAAAACGCGGATCTGACTGCAGCTGATATGGAAGCAGCCGTGCGTACTATCGCCGGTTCTGCTCGTAGCATGGGCCTTAACGTGGAGGGTGTGTAATGGCTAAGTTGACCAAGCGTCAAAAGGCTATCGCCGGCAAAATCGAAGCAGGCAAGTCCTACAACTTTGTAGACGCTGCTGCTCTGCTGGCTGAGCTGTCGACTGTCAAGTTCAGCGAGTCGTTCGACATTGCTGTGAACCTGGGCGTTGACCCGCGTAAATCTGACCAGGTTGTACGTAGCGCTACTGTGCTGCCACACGGCACTGGCAAGACTGTTCGCGTTGCCGTGTTCACCCAGGGTCCAGCTGCTGAGGCCGCTCTGGCTGCCGGCGCTGACCGTGTAGGTATGGACGACCTGGCTGCCGAAATGAAAGGCGGCGACCTGAACTATGACGTAGTTATCGCATCCCCGGATGCAATGCGCGTTGTGGGTCAGTTGGGTCAGATCCTCGGTCCACGTGGTCTGATGCCTAACCCTAAAGTCGGCACCGTAACTCCAGACGTAGCTACCGCGGTTAAAAACGCCAAGGCTGGTCAGGTTCGTTATCGCACCGACAAAAACGGCATCATCCACACTTCCGTTGGCAAGATCGGCTTCGATGCCGTCAAGCTGAAGGAAAACGTTGAAGCCCTGATCGCTGATCTGAAGCGTATCAAGCCAGCTTCCTCGAAAGGTATTTACGTCAAGCGCGTTACCCTGAGCACCACCATGGGTCCAGGTCTGGTCATCGACCAAGGCTCGCTCGACGCGTAAGACACAGGTTGGCGCAAGCGATTGCGCCAATTGAAAGATTGGGGTCCCTGCCTGGCGGGGGCTATCCAAGACCGTAGGCGACGCAAGTCTTAAACCTCAAGCCTACGCAGATGGTGCTCCCGGTTCCTTACCGAATCAGACACCAAAACGACATCCGGCCTCGGTTGGATGAAACGGTAACAAGCAGGAGTTTTACCCGTGGCAATTAAACTCGAAGACAAGAAGGCCATCGTCGCTGAAGTCAACGAGGCTGCCAATGTTGCCCTGTCTGCTGTTGTGGCTGATGCCCGCGGCGTGACAGTTGGCGCTATGACCGGACTCCGTAAAGAGGCTCGTGAAGCTGGCGTTTACGTACGTGTTGTACGTAACACCCTGCTCAAGCGCGCCGTTGCTGGCACTCAGTATGACGTGCTCAACGACGTGTTCACCGGCCCGACCTTGATTGCATTCTCCAAAGATCATCCGGGCGCTGCTGCTCGTATCTTCAAGGAATTCGCAAAAGGTCAGGACAAGTTCGAGATCAAGGCAGCTGCGTTCGAGGGCAAGTTCCTCGCAGCTAATCAGATCGACGTACTGGCAAGCCTGCCGACCCGTGACGAAGCAATTTCTCAGCTGATGAGCGTGATTCAAGGCGCAACCAGCAAATTGGCTCGTACTCTGGCGGCACTTCGCGACCAGAAAGAAGCAGCTGCAGCCTAAGGCTAAGCGACTCCTTTCAGCGTTTATTGTTTATTTCGATGGCCGCGTAGGCTGTCACCCCAATACAGGAATTTATAGTCATGTCTCTGACTAACGACCAAATCATCGAAGCAATCGGCGAAAAATCCGTTCTGGAAATCGTTGAGCTGATCAAAGCCATGGAAGAGAAGTTCGGCGTTTCCGCTGCCGCTGCTTCCGCTGGCCCAGCTGCTGTTGCTGCCGTTGTTGAAGAACAAACTGAATTCAACGTCATGCTGACCGAAGCTGGCGAGAAGAAAGTTAACGTGATCAAGGCAGTACGTGAACTGACCGGTCTGGGCCTGAAAGAAGCCAAGGCAGTAGTTGACGGCGCTCCTGGCATCGTTCTGGAAGCTGTTTCGAAAGACGCAGCTGACAAAGCAAAAGCCACTCTGGAAGAAGCAGGCGCTAAAGTCGAGCTGAAGTAAGCATCGACCTTGCGTCTCCAGCCCGAGCGTTAAGCGAAAGGCTGATGGCTGGTGGCTCTTGCCACCGGCCTTTTTCCGTTATTGGCAACCGACTGGGTCGGTGCTGATAACGAGCTGTAACCACCCGATGCGGTGGCGCAAACCATGGGGTTTGCACGATTTTCTGGCTGCTCCCGTCGGGAGGGGCCAAACAAGCAGGTGACCAAGCTGGGGAACGCTGATGGCTTACTCATATACT
Source organism: Pseudomonas sp. RIT-562 (assembly GCF_026241895.1). Lineage (GTDB taxonomy): Bacteria > Pseudomonadota > Gammaproteobacteria > Pseudomonadales > Pseudomonadaceae > Aquipseudomonas > Aquipseudomonas mandelii_F. The sequence goes on from NZ_JAPJIV010000004.1 coordinate 7,640, forward strand.
GAGAAAAAACGTATCCGCAAGGACTTTAGCAAGTTGCCGGACGTCATGGATGTGCCGTATCTCCTGGCAATCCAGCTGGATTCGTATCGTGAATTCTTGCAGGCGGGAGCGACTAAAGATCAGTTCCGCGACGTGGGCCTGCATGCGGCCTTCAAATCCGTTTTCCCGATCATCAGCTACTCCGGCAATGCTGCGCTGGAGTACGTCGGTTATCGCCTGGGCGAACCGGCATTTGATGTCAAAGAATGCGTATTGCGCGGTGTAACTTACGCCGTACCTTTGCGGGTAAAAGTGCGCCTGATCATTTTCGACAAAGAATCGTCGAACAAAGCGATCAAGGACATCAAAGAGCAAGAAGTCTACATGGGTGAAATCCCCCTGATGACTGAAAACGGTACCTTCGTAATCAACGGTACCGAGCGTGTAATCGTTTCCCAGCTGCACCGTTCCCCGGGCGTGTTCTTCGACCACGACCGCGGCAAGACGCATAGCTCCGGCAAACTGCTGTACTCCGCGCGCATCATTCCTTACCGCGGTTCGTGGTTGGACTTCGAGTTCGACCCGAAAGACTGCGTATTCGTGCGTATCGACCGTCGTCGCAAGCTGCCTGCATCGGTACTGCTGCGCGCGCTCGGCTATACCACTGAAGAAGTGCTCGACGCGTTCTACACCACCAACGTTTTCCACCTGAGCGGCGAAACCCTCAGTCTGGAACTGATTGCTTCGCGTCTGCGTGGTGAAATCGCTGTTCTTGATATTCAGGACGAGAAGGGCAAGGTCATCGTTGAGGCTGGTCGCCGTATTACTGCGCGCCACATCAACCAGATCGAAAAAGCCGGTCTCAAGACCCTGGAAGTGCCTCTGGACTACGTCCTGGGTCGCACTACCGCCAAGGCCATCGTGCATCCGGCAACCGGCGAAATCCTGGCAGAGTGCAACACCGAGCTGAACACCGAGATCCTGGCAAAAATTGCCAAGGCCCAGGTTGTTCGCATCGAAACTCTGTACACCAACGATATCGACTGCGGTCCGTTCGTCTCCGACACTCTGAAGATCGACTCCACCAGCAACCAATTGGAAGCGCTGGTCGAGATCTATCGCATGATGCGTCCAGGCGAGCCGCCAACCAAAGACGCTGCCGAGACTCTGTTCAACAACCTGTTCTTCAGCCCTGAGCGCTACGACCTGTCTGCGGTCGGCCGGATGAAGTTCAACCGTCGTATCGGTCGTACCGAGATCGAAGGTTCGGGCGTGTTGTGCAAGGAAGACATCGTCGCGGTACTGAAGACTCTGGTCGACATCCGTAACGGTAAAGGCATCGTCGATGACATCGACCACCTGGGTAACCGTCGTGTTCGCTGCGTAGGCGAGATGGCCGAGAACCAGTTCCGCGTTGGCCTGGTACGTGTTGAGCGTGCGGTCAAAGAGCGTCTGTCGATGGCTGAAAGCGAAGGCCTGATGCCGCAAGACCTGATCAACGCCAAGCCAGTGGCTGCGGCGGTGAAAGAGTTCTTTGGTTCCAGCCAGCTTTCCCAGTTCATGGACCAGAACAACCCGCTGTCCGAGATCACCCACAAGCGTCGTGTGTCTGCACTCGGCCCTGGCGGTCTGACTCGTGAGCGTGCTGGCTTTGAAGTTCGTGACGTACACCCGACTCACTACGGTCGTGTATGCCCGATTGAAACGCCGGAAGGTCCGAACATCGGTCTGATCAACTCCCTGGCTGCCTATGCGCGCACCAACCAGTACGGCTTCCTCGAGAGCCCGTACCGTGTGGTGAAAGACGCTCTGGTCACCGACGAGATCGTTTTCCTGTCCGCCATCGAAGAAGCTGATCACGTGATCGCTCAGGCCTCGGCCACGATGAACGACAAGAAAGTCCTGATCGACGAGCTGGTAGCTGTTCGTCACTTGAACGAGTTCACCGTCAAGGCGCCAGAAGACGTCACCTTGATGGACGTATCGCCGAAGCAGGTAGTTTCGGTCGCAGCGTCGCTGATCCCGTTCCTCGAGCACGATGACGCCAACCGTGCGTTGATGGGTTCGAACATGCAGCGTCAAGCTGTACCAACCCTGCGCGCTGACAAGCCGCTGGTCGGTACTGGCATGGAGCGTAACGTAGCTCGTGACTCCGGCGTTTGCGTCGTGGCTCGTCGTGGCGGCGTTATCGATTCCGTAGACGCCAGCCGTATCGTGGTTCGTGTTGCTGATGACGAAGTTGAAACCGGTGAAGCTGGTGTCGACATCTACAACCTGACCAAATACACCCGCTCCAACCAGAACACCTGCATCAACCAGCGTCCGCTGGTGCGTAAAGGTGATCGGGTTCAGCGTAGCGACATCATGGCCGACGGTCCGTCCACCGACATGGGTGAGCTGGCTCTGGGTCAGAACATGCGCATCGCGTTCATGGCATGGAACGGCTTCAACTTCGAAGACTCCATCTGCCTGTCCGAGCGTGTGGTTCAGGAAGACCGCTTCACCACGATCCACATCCAGGAACTGACCTGTGTGGCGCGTGACACCAAGCTTGGGCCTGAAGAGATCACTGCAGACATCCCGAACGTGGGTGAAGCTGCACTGAACAAGCTGGACGAAGCCGGTATCGTTTACGTAGGTGCTGAAGTAGGCGCAGGCGACATCCTGGTTGGTAAGGTCACTCCGAAAGGCGAGACCCAACTGACTCCGGAAGAAAAACTGCTGCGTGCCATCTTCGGTGAAAAAGCCAGCGACGTTAAAGATACCTCCCTGCGTGTGCCTACCGGCACCAAGGGTACCGTCATCGACGTACAGGTCTTCACTCGTGACGGCGTTGAGCGTGATGCTCGTGCACTGTCCATCGAGAAGACTCAACTCGACGAGATCCGCAAGGACCTGAACGAAGAGTTCCGTATCGTTGAAGGCGCGACTTTCGAACGTCTGCGCTCCGCACTGGTAGGCCACAAGGCTGAAGGCGGCGCGGGTCTGAAGAAAGGTCAGGACATCACCGACGAAGTACTCGACGGTCTTGAGCATGGTCAGTGGTTCAAACTGCGCATGGCTGAGGATGCTCTGAACGAGCAGCTCGAGAAGGCCCAGGCCTACATCGTCGATCGTCGCCGTCTGCTGGACGACAAGTTCGAAGACAAGAAGCGCAAACTGCAGCAGGGCGATGACCTGGCTCCAGGCGTGCTGAAAATCGTCAAGGTTTACCTGGCAATCCGTCGCCGCATCCAGCCGGGCGACAAGATGGCCGGTCGTCACGGTAACAAAGGTGTGGTCTCCGTGATCATGCCGGTTGAAGACATGCCGCACGATGCCAATGGCACCCCGGTCGACGTCGTCCTCAACCCGTTGGGCGTACCTTCGCGTATGAACGTTGGTCAGATCCTTGAAACCCACCTGGGCCTCGCGGCCAAAGGTCTGGGCGAGAAGATCAACCGGATGATCGAAGAGCAGCGTAAAGTTGCTGAACTTCGCACCTTCCTCGACGAGATCTACAACCAGATCGGCGGTCGTAACGAAGATCTGGACAGCTTCTCCGACCAGGAAATCCTGGATCTGGCGAAGAACCTGCGCGGCGGCGTTCCAATGGCCACTCCAGTGTTCGACGGCGCCAAGGAAAGCGAAATCAAGGCCATGCTGAAACTGGCAGACCTGCCAGAAAGCGGCCAGATGCAGCTGACCGACGGCCGTACCGGCAACAAGTTCGAGCGCCCGGTTACTGTTGGCTACATGTACATGCTGAAGCTGAACCACTTGGTAGACGACAAGATGCACGCTCGTTCTACCGGTTCGTACAGCCTGGTTACCCAGCAGCCGCTGGGTGGTAAGGCACAGTTCGGTGGTCAGCGTTTCGGGGAGATGGAGGTCTGGGCACTGGAAGCATACGGTGCTGCTTACACTCTGCAAGAAATGCTCACAGTGAAGTCGGACGATGTGAACGGCCGTACCAAGATGTACAAAAACATCGTGGATGGCGATCACCGTATGGAGCCGGGCATGCCCGAGTCCTTCAACGTGTTGATCAAGGAAATTCGTTCCCTCGGCATCGATATCGATCTGGAAACCGAATAACACGTGACGCGAATCGAGAGCGGGGCAGGATTGCCCGCTCTCTGCTCCGCCAGGAGGAAAGGCCTTGAAAGACCTACTGAATTTGCTGAAAAACCAGGGTCAAGTCGAAGAGTTCGACGCCATCCGTATTGGATTGGCATCGCCTGAGATGATCCGTTCGTGGTCGTTCGGTGAAGTTAAAAAGCCGGAAACCATTAACTACCGTACGTTCAAACCAGAACGTGACGGCCTGTTCTGCGCCAAGATCTTTGGCCCGGTAAAGGATTACGAGTGCCTGTGCGGTAAGTACAAGCGCTTGAAGCACCGTGGTGTGATCTGCGAGAAGTGCGGTGTTGAAGTCGCGCTGGCCAAGGTTCGTCGTGAGCGCATGGCGCACATCGAACTGGCTTCGCCAGTTGCCCACATCTGGTTCCTGAAATCGCTGCCGTCGCGTATCGGTTTGCTGATGGACATGACCCTGCGTGATATCGAACGCGTTCTCTACTTCGAGAGCTATGTCGTTATCGATCCAGGCATGACCACCCTTGAGAAAGGTCAGCTGCTGAACGACGAGCAGTACTTCGAAGCGCTGGAAGAGTTCGGCGACGATTTCGATGCCCGCATGGGTGCCGAAGCTGTCCGTGAACTGCTGCACGCTATCGACCTGGAACACGAGATTGGCCGTCTGCGTGAAGAAATTCCGCAAACCAACTCCGAAACCAAGATCAAGAAGCTGTCCAAGCGTCTGAAGTTGATGGAAGCCTTCCAGGGTTCCGGCAACCTTCCAGAATGGATGGTGCTGACCGTTCTGCCGGTTCTGCCGCCAGATCTGCGTCCACTGGTCCCGCTGGATGGCGGTCGCTTCGCGACTTCCGACCTCAACGACCTGTATCGTCGAGTGATCAACCGTAACAACCGCTTGAAGCGCCTGCTTGATCTGTCCGCTCCGGACATCATCGTGCGCAACGAAAAGCGTATGTTGCAGGAAGCCGTCGACGCACTGCTCGACAACGGTCGTCGTGGCCGCGCTATCACCGGTTCGAACAAGCGTCCTCTGAAATCCCTGGCTGACATGATCAAGGGTAAGCAAGGTCGTTTCCGTCAGAACTTGCTCGGTAAGCGTGTTGACTACTCCGGTCGTTCGGTAATTACCGTAGGTCCGACCCTGCGTCTGCACCAGTGCGGTCTGCCGAAGAAAATGGCTCTCGAGCTGTTCAAACCGTTCATTTTCGGCAAGCTGGAAATGCGTGGTCTCGCGACCACCATTAAAGCGGCCAAGAAAATGGTCGAGCGCGAACTGCCAGAGGTTTGGGACGTTCTCGCTGAAGTGATCCGTGAACACCCGGTTCTCCTCAACCGTGCACCGACCCTTCACCGTCTGGGCATCCAGGCGTTTGAACCAGTACTGATCGAAGGTAAGGCTATCCAGCTGCACCCGCTGGTCTGTGCTGCGTACAACGCCGACTTCGACGGCGACCAAATGGCCGTGCACGTACCGCTGACACTGGAAGCCCAGTTGGAAGCGCGTGCGTTGATGATGTCGACCAACAACATTCTGTCGCCAGCCAACGGTGAGCCAATCATCGTTCCGTCGCAGGACGTTGTATTGGGTCTGTACTACATGACTCGTGAAGCGATCAACGCCAAGGGCGAAGGTCGTGTGTTCGCGGATCTGCAGGAAGTTGACCGTGTGTTCCGTGCCGGCGAAGCCGCACTGCACGCCAAAGTCAAAGTCCGCATCCACGAAACCGTCAACGATCGTGATGGTGGCAGCGTCAAGAACACCCGTATCGTCGACACCACTGTCGGCCGTGCGCTGTTGTTCCAGGTTGTTCCACCAGGCCTGTCGTACGACGTCGTCAACCAGCCGATGAAGAAAAAGGCGATCTCCAAGCTGATCAACCAGTGCTACCGCGTGGTTGGTTTGAAAGAGACCGTGATCTTCGCTGACCAGTTGATGTACACCGGTTTTGCCTATTCGACCATTTCCGGCGTTTCCATCGGTGTTAACGACTTCGTTATCCCGGATGAAAAAGCCCGCATCATCGGTGCTGCTACCGACGAAGTGAAAGAGATCGAAAGTCAGTACGCCTCCGGCCTGGTAACCCAGGGCGAGAAGTACAACAAAGTGATCGACCTTTGGTCCAAGGCGAACGACGAAGTATCCAAGGCGATGATGGCCAACCTCTCGAAAGAGAAAGTCATCGACCGTCATGGCGTCGAAGTCGATCAAGAGTCCTTCAACTCGATGTACATGATGGCCGACTCGGGCGCACGGGGTTCTGCTGCGCAGATCCGTCAGCTCGCCGGTATGCGTGGCCTGATGGCCAAGCCGGACGGTTCCATCATTGAAACGCCGATTACTGCGAACTTCCGTGAAGGTTTGAGCGTACTCCAGTACTTCATCTCTACTCACGGTGCTCGTAAAGGTTTGGCGGATACCGCGTTGAAAACTGCGAACTCCGGTTACCTGACTCGTCGTCTGGTAGACGTGGCGCAGGATCTGGTTGTGACCGAGATCGATTGCGGCACCGAACATGGCCTGGTAATGACTCCGCACATTGAAGGCGGTGACGTTGTTGAGCCGTTGGGTGAGCGCGTATTGGGTCGTGTCATCGCTCGTGACGTATTCAAGCCAGGTACCGAGGAAGTTATCGTTCCTGCCGGCACCCTGGTAGATGAGAAGTGGGTCGAGTTCATCGAGCTGAACAGCATCGATGAAGTGATCGTGCGTTCGCCGATCAGCTGCGAAACCCGCTACGGCATTTGCGCCAAGTGCTACGGCCGTGACTTGGCTCGTGGTCACCAGGTGAACATCGGTGAAGCGGTCGGCGTTATCGCTGCCCAGTCCATCGGTGAGCCGGGTACCCAGCTGACCATGCGTACGTTCCACATCGGTGGTGCGGCGAGCCGGACCTCTGCTGCTGACAGCGTTCAGGTGAAGAATGGCGGTACCGTCCGTCTGCACAACCTGAAACACGTTGAGCGAGTGGATGGCTGCCTGGTAGCAGTGTCCCGTTCCGGTGAGCTGGCAATCGCTGATGACTTCGGTCGTGAGCGCGAGCGTTACAAGCTGCCGTACGGTGCTGTGATTTCGGTTAAAGAAGGTGACAAGGTCGACGCTGGCGCAATCGTGGCCAAGTGGGATCCGCACACTCACCCAATCGTTACCGAAATGAAAGGTACCGTGACCTACGTGGGCATGGAAGAAGGCATCACGATCAAGCGTCAGACTGACGAATTGACCGGTATGACCAACATTGAAGTACTCGACGCCAAAGATCGTCCAGCTGCCGGTAAAGACATCCGTCCTGCCGTTAAGATGGTCGATGACAACGGCAAGGATCTGTTGCTGCCAGGCACTGACGTAATCGCTCAGTATTTCCTGCCAGCCAACGCCCTGGTCGGTGTAGCGGATGGTGCGAAAATCGCGATCGGTGATGTTATCGCTCGTATTCCGCAAGAGACTTCGAAGACCCGTGACATCACCGGTGGTCTGCCGCGTGTTGCCGACTTGTTCGAAGCCCGTCGTCCGAAAGAAGCCTCGATTCTGGCTGAAGTCAGCGGCACCATCGCGTTCGGTAAAGAGACCAAAGGCAAGCGCCGTCTGGTTATCACCCCGAACGACGGTAGCGATCCGTACGAAGAGCTGATTCCGAAGTGGCGCCACCTGAACGTCTTCGAAGGCGAACAGGTAAACCGCGGCGAAGTTATCTCCGACGGCCCGAGCGATCCACACGACATCCTGCGTCTGCTGGGTGTGAGTGCGCTGGCCAAGTACATCGTGAACGAGATTCAGGACGTTTACCGTCTGCAAGGCGTGAAGATCAACGACAAGCACATCGAGACCATCTTGCGTCAGATGCTGCGTAAAGTTGAAATCGCTGAATCTGGCGATTCCAGTTTCATCAAGGGCGACCAGATGGAATTGACTCACGTTCTGGTAGAGAACGAGCGTCTGGCTGGCGACGAGAAATTCGTTTCCAAGTTCACTCGCGTGCTGTTGGGTATCACCAAGGCGTCGTTGTCCACCGAATCGTTCATCTCGGCGGCTTCCTTCCAGGAAACCACTCGCGTACTGACCGAAGCGGCGGTAACCGGCAAGCGCGATTACCTGCGCGGCCTGAAAGAAAACGTGGTCGTGGGTCGTCTGATCCCGGCTGGTACCGGTCTGGCTTACCACAGCGAGCGTAAACGTCGCCGTGATGCAGACAAACCGTTGCGCGTAAGCGCCAGTGAAGTGGAAGCTGCACTGACCGAAGCGCTGAACTCTAGCGGTAACTGAGTTCTGCGATAAATGAGCGTGAGGCCCTGGTCGCTCCGTTCGTCGAATCGAGACAAATTGTCGAGATTGGATGAGCGGGGAGGTCGGGGCCTTGCCTTGACTGGGGACAAGATCCTCTTTAGACTCTTGTACCCCTAAATTTGGCGGGAATTCGTTCCTGCCATTTTGCTTTTCTTGCAAGACAATAGCGTCGCAAGACAACAGTGGAGCTAGTAGATGGCAACTATCAACCAGCTGGTACGTCAGCCGCGTAAGCGTATCGTCGAGAAATCCGACGTGCCTGCGCTGCAGAACTGCCCGCAACGTCGTGGCGTATGCACCCGTGTGTATACCACCACGCCGAAAAAACCTAACTCGGCACTGCGTAAAGTATGCCGTGTGCGTCTGACCAACGGTTTCGAGGTTTCCTCGTACATCGGCGGTGAAGGCCACAACCTGCAAGAGCACAGCGTGGTACTGATCCGCGGCGGTCGTGTAAAAGACTTGCCAGGTGTTCGTTACCACACCGTACGCGGCTCTCTGGATACTTCCGGCGTTAAAGGTCGTAACCAGGGTCGTTCGAAGTACGGTACCAAGAAGCCTAAGTAGTAGCGGCTTTTTGTAAAACTGATTTTCTATTTTTCTGAGTCGATAAGAGTAAGGTCGGAGGCGTCCCGAAAGGGCACCGATTCCGAGCGAACCTGAAGACCGTTTGAGGGCTTATCCATGCCAAGAAGACGCGTAGCAGCCAAGCGCGAAGTGCTTGACGATCCAAAATACGGAAGCCAAATCCTGGCCAAGTTCATGAACCACGTTATGGAAAGCGGCAAGAAAGCCGTTGCCGAGCGTATCGTTTATGGCGCGCTGGAAAAGGTTAAAGAACGCAAGAACAGCGACCCCCTGGAAATCTTCGAGAAAGCTCTCGACGCCATCGCTCCGCTGGTCGAAGTGAAGTCGCGCCGTGTAGGCGGTGCTACTTACCAGGTTCCGGTTGAAGTTCGTCCGTCCCGTCGTAACGCCCTGGCAATGCGCTGGTTGGTAGACTTCGCCCGCAAGCGCGGCGAGAAGTCTATGGCTCTGCGTTTGGCTGGCGAACTGTTGGACGCTGCCGAAGGTAAAGGTGCTGCAGTTAAGAAGCGTGAAGACGTGCACCGTATGGCTGAAGCTAACAAAGCTTTCTCGCACTACCGCTTCTAATTTTAGCGTCACTAATTTTGCGAGGGCTTTATGGCTCGTACAACACCGATTAATCGCTACCGTAACATTGGTATCGTTGCTCACGTGGATGCTGGTAAGACCACCACCACCGAGCGCGTCCTTTTTTACACTGGCAAAAGTCACAAAATGGGCGAGGTGCATGACGGCGCCGCGACCACAGACTGGATGGTTCAGGAGCAGGAGCGTGGTATTACCATTACTTCTGCTGCCATTACCGCCTTCTGGCAGGGTTCCGAGAAGCAGCACAAGGACCAATACCGCTTCAACGTCATCGACACCCCGGGTCACGTGGACTTCACCATTGAAGTTGAACGTTCCCTGCGTGTTCTCGACGGCGCGGTCGTTGTGTTCTGCGGCACCTCGGGTGTTGAGCCTCAGTCGGAAACCGTATGGCGTCAAGCCAACAAATACGGCGTTCCACGTCTTGTTTACGTAAACAAGATGGACCGTGCTGGTGCGAACTTCCTGCGCGTGATCGGTCAGATCAAGCAGCGTCTGGGTCACACTCCGGTGCCAATCCAGTTGGCTATCGGTTCCGAAGACAACTTCCAGGGTCAGATCGATCTGATGGCTATGGAAGCTGTTTACTGGAATGACTCTGACAAAGGCATGGTTCCAGTTCGTAAGCCTATCCCTGCTGAACTGCAGGAACTGGCTGACGAGTGGCGCGGCAACATGGTTGAGGCTGCGGCCGAAGCCAGCGAAGAGCTGATGAACAAGTACCTCGAAGGTGAAGAACTCACCAACGCGGAAATCAAGGCCGCTCTGCGTCAGCGTACGATCGCTGGCGAAATCGTCCTGGCTGTTTGCGGTTCTTCCTTCAAGAACAAGGGCGTTCCCCTGGTTCTCGACGCCGTTATCGATTACCTGCCTGCTCCAACTGACATTCCTGCCATCAAGGGTACTGACCCTGATGACGAGGAAAAGCAGATGGAACGTCATGCAGATGACAGCGAGCCGTTCTCGGCTCTGGCTTTCAAAATCGCTACCGACCCATTCGTGGGTACCTTGACTTTCGTTCGAGTTTACTCGGGCGTGTTGGCCTCCGGCGACGGCGTGATCAACTCGGTCAAGGGCAAGAAAGAGCGCGTGGGCCGTATGGTGCAAATGCACGCAAACGCCCGTGAAGAAATCAAGGAAGTACGCGCTGGTGACATCGCGGCCTTGATCGGCATGAAGGACGTCACCACTGGCGAAACCTTGTGCAGCGCTGACAAGCCAATCATCCTGGTTCGCATGGACTTCCCGGAGCCGGTTATTTCGGTTGCCGTTGAGCCTAAGACCAAGGATGACCAGGAAAAAATGGGTATCGCTCTGGGCAAACTTGCTCAGGAAGATCCATCTTTCCGCGTCAAGACTGATGAAGAGACTGGTCAAACGATCATCTCCGGCATGGGCGAATTGCACTTGGACATCCTGGTTGACCGGATGCGCCGTGAGTTCAACGTCGAAGCCAACATCGGTAAGCCTCAGGTTTCGTATCGTGAGCGCATCACGAAGAACTGTGAGATTGAAGGCAAGTTCGTTCGTCAATCCGGCGGTCGTGGTCAGTTCGGCCACTGCTGGATCCGTTTTGCTCCTGCTGACGAAGGTCAGGAAGGTCTGCAATTCGTGAACGAAGTAGTGGGTGGTGTGGTTCCTAAGGAATACATCCCGGCTATCCAGAAGGGTATCGAAGAGCAGATGAAGAACGGCGTTGTTGCCGGCTATCCGCTGATCGGCCTGAAGGCTACTGTGTTTGATGGTTCCTACCACGACGTCGACTCCAACGAGATGGCGTTTAAGGTGGCTGCTTCCATGGCGACCAAGCAACTGGCCCAGAAGGGCGGTGGTGAGCTGCTTGAGCCGATCATGGCGGTAGAGGTTGTTACACCTGAAGACTATATGGGTGACGTGATGGGCGACCTTAACCGTCGTCGCGGCATGATCCTGGGTATGGAAGATACGGTTTCCGGCAAAGTAATTCGTGCCGAGGTTCCGTTGGGTGAGATGTTCGGTTACGCAACCGACGTTCGCTCCATGTCCCAAGGTCGCGCAAGCTACTCTATGGAATTCAAAAAATACAATACGGCTCCGTCGCACATCGTCGAAACCGTTACCAAAAAACAAGGCTGATTCAGCCCCTTTAGGCTAGGAGTTAATTGTCGTGGCTAAAGAAAAATTTGATCGTTCCCTTCCGCACGTCAACGTTGGCACCATCGGTCACGTCGACCACGGTAAAACCACGCTGACTGCTGCTCTGACTCGCGTCTGCTCCGAAGTTTTCGGTTCGGCCGTTGTTGCTTTCGACAAGATCGACAGCGCTCCGGAAGAAAAGGCTCGTGGTATCACCATCAACACCGCGCACGTTGAATACAACTCGCTGATCCGTCACTACGCTCACGTTGACTGCCCAGGTCACGCTGACTACGTGAAGAACATGATCACCGGTGCTGCTCAAATGGACGGCGCTATCCTGGTTTGCTCGGCCGCTGATGGTCCGATGCCACAAACCCGTGAGCACATCCTGCTGTCCCGTCAGGTTGGCGTTCCGTACATCGTTGTCTTCCTGAACAAGGCTGACATGGTAGACGACGCTGAGCTGCTGGAACTGGTTGAGATGGAAGTGCGCGATCTGCTGAGCACTTACGACTTCCCAGGTGACGACACTCCGATCATCATCGGTTCGGCTCTGATGGCTCTGAACGGCCAAGACGACAACGAAATGGGCACCACTGCCGTTCGTAAACTGGTTGAGACTCTGGACAGCTACATCCCAGATCCAGTTCGTGTTATCGACAAGCCGTTCCTGATGCCAATCGAAGACGTATTCTCGATCTCCGGTCGCGGTACTGTTGTAACTGGCCGTATCGAGCGCGGTATCGTCAAGGTTCAGGATCCACTGGAAATCGTTGGTCTGCGTGACACTACCGTCACCACCTGCACCGGTGTTGAAATGTTCCGTAAGCTGCTCGACGAAGGTCGTGCTGGCGAGAACTGCGGCGTGCTGCTGCGCGGCACCAAGCGTGACGACGTTGAGCGTGGCCAGGTTCTGGTCAAGCCAGGTTCGGTTAAGCCGCACACTACCTTCGAAGCTGAAGTGTACGTGTTGAGCAAAGAAGAAGGCGGTCGTCACACTCCGTTCTTCAAAGGCTACCGTCCACAGTTCTACTTCCGGACCACTGACGTGACCGGTAACTGCGAACTGCCGGAAGGCGTTGAAATGGTAATGCCAGGCGACAACATCAAAATGGTTGTCACCCTGATCAAAACCATCGCAATGGAAGATGGTCTGCGTTTCGCTATTCGTGAAGGCGGTCGTACCGTCGGCGCTGGCGTCGTAGCCAAAATCATCGCTTAATAAGTGATGACTTGAAAAAGCCCCCGCCTAGCGGGGGCTTTTTTATTGGGTTGACACTGTGGTAGCCCGTCTATAGAATTGCGCCTCCTTTTAACGGGCGTATTGCGCTCGGTGGGAATAGCAGCCGGAGTCTGAAATCCAATGCAAAATCAGCAAATCCGTATCAGGTTGAAGGCTTTTGACCATCGCCTGATCGACCAATCCACCCAGGAAATCGTGGAAACCGCGAAACGTACTGGTGCTCAAGTGCGTGGTCCAATTCCACTGCCTACCCGTAAAGAGCGGTTCACCGTTCTGGTCTCCCCGCACGTCAACAAAGACGCGCGTGACCAGTACGAGATCCGTACTCATAAACGCGTTCTGGACATCGTCCAGCCAACGGATAAAACCGTTGATGCGCTTATGAAGCTTGATCTTGCGGCCGGTGTGGAAGTACAGATCAGCCTCGGCTAAGACTCGGTCTTAGTCGTGTAACGCTCTGAAATGGGCGGCCATAGCGGGTGAAAGCCCCGTACACTCATGAGGTTTACAACATGACTATTGGTGTAGTCGGTCGTAAATGCGGTATGACCCGTATTTTCACCGAAGAAGGTGTCTCCATTCCGGTCACGGTCATTGAGATCGAGCCGAATCGCGTCACCCAGTTCAAAACTGAAGAGACCGATGGCTATCGTGCAGTGCAAGTCACTGTAGGCGAGCGTCGTGCTTCGCGTGTTACAGCTGCTCAGGCTGGCCACTTCGCTAAAGCGAACGTCGCCGCTGGTCGTACCGTAATGGAATTCCGCCTTGAAGAAGGCGAGTACCAGGCCGGCGATCTGATCAACGCTGAAATCTTCGCTGCTGGTCAACTGGTTGATGTAACCGGTCAGTCCAAAGGTAAAGGCTTCCAGGGTACGATCAAGCGTTGGAACTTCCGCGGGCAAGATAATACCCACGGTAACTCCGTGTCCCACCGCGTTCCAGGCTCTATCGGCCAGTGCCAGACTCCTGGTCGTGTATTCAAGGGCAAAAAAATGTCCGGTCATATGGGCGCTGAGCGCGTGACCGTGCAGTCCCTCGAAGTAGTGCGCGTGGACGCTGAACGCAATCTGTTGTTGGTCAAGGGCGCTGTTCCTGGCGCTACTGGCGGCAACTTGGTTGTACGTCCAGCAGCCAAGGCTCGCGGTTAAGGGGAAGCTGACATGCAATTAAATGTAAATGACGCTCAAGCGATCGAAGTTTCCGAACTGACATTTGGCGGCGAATTCAACGAGACGCTGGTTCACCAAGCAGTCGTGGCCTACATGGCCGGCGGCCGTCAAGGTACCAAGCAGCAAAAGACCCGTTCCGACGTTCGTGGTGGCGGTAAGCGCCCATGGCGTCAGAAAGGTACTGGCCGTGCGCGTGCCGGTACTATCCGTAGCCCAATCTGGCGTGGCGGCGGTACCACTTTCGCAGCTCGTCCTCAGGATCACTCGCAGAAGCTGAACAAGAAGATGTATCGCGCAGCAATGCGTTCCATCCTTGCTGAGCTGGTGCGTACTGATCGTCTGGTCGTGGTTCAGGATTTCGCCGTTGATTCGCCGAAAACCAAAGACCTGCTGGGCAAACTGAACAACATGAGCCTGACCGACGTTCTGATCGTGTCGGACGCTGTTGATCAGAACCTGTACCTGGCTGCTCGCAACCTGCCACACGTAGATGTACGTGACGTGCAAGGTTCCGATCCAGTTAGTCTGATCGCATACGACAAGGTGTTGATCACCGTGTCGGCCGTGAAGAAATTCGAGGAGCTGCTGGGATGAACCAGGAACGCGTATTTAAAGTTCTGCTTGGCCCGCACGTTTCCGAGAAGGCTACGGTTCTGGCAGACAAGAAAGGCCAGTTCGTTTTCAAGGTTGCTACTGATGCAACCAAGCTGGAAATCAAGAAGGCCGTCGAAAGCCTGTTCAGCGTGAAAGTAGAGCGTGTTACTACCCTGAATGTTCTGGGTAAGAGCAAGCGCACTGCTCGCGGTCTGGGCAAGCGTAATGACTGGAAGAAGGCAGTTATCTCCCTTCAGCCAGGCCAAGATCTCGATTTCAGCAGCAGTGCTGAGTAAGGAAGGGGTGCATCATGGCAATCGTTAAATGCAAACCGACTTCCCCTGGCCGCCGTCATGTGGTCAAGGTGGTCAACCAGGAGCTGCATAAAGGCGCTCCTCACGCACCGCTGCTCGAGAAGAAATCGAAGTCTGGTGGTCGTAACAACAATGGTCGTATTACCACTCGTCACATCGGTGGTGGCCATAAGCAGCATTATCGTCTGGTCGATTTCCGTCGCAACGACAAAGATGGCATTCCAGCCACTGTCGAGCGTATCGAATACGATCCAAACCGTACTGCTCACATTGCTCTTATGCTGTACGCAGACGGCGAACGCCGTTACATCATCGCCCCTAAAGGCGTGAACGCTGGCGACCAGCTGATTTCGGGTGCTTTGGCTCCGATCAAGCCGGGCAACCAGTTGCAACTGCGCAGCATTCCAGTTGGTAGCACCGTACACGGCATCGAATTGAAGCCAGGTAAAGGCGCGCAAATCGCTCGTTCCGCTGGTGCTTCGGCTCAGCTGATCGCTCGTGAAGGTGTCTACGTGACCCTGCGTCTGCGCTCCGGTGAAATGCGTAAAGTCCTGGCTGAATGCCGTGCGACCCTGGGCGAAGTCTCGAACTCCGAGCACAGCCTGCGTTCGCTGGGTAAAGCTGGTGCCAAACGCTGGCGTGGCGTTCGCCCAACCGTTCGTGGTGTTGCCATGAACCCGGTTGACCACCCACATGGTGGTGGTGAAGGTCGTACCTCTGGTGGTCGTCATCCGGTATCGCCATGGGGCTTCCCGACTAAGGGCGCGAAGACTCGTGGTAATAAGCGTACCGACAAAATGATCGTCCGTCGTCGCAAGTAAATAGAGGGATACGACAGTGCCACGTTCTCTGAAAAAAGGTCCTTTTATTGATCTTCACCTACTGAAGAAGATCGAAGTGGCGGCGGAAAAGAACGATCGCAAACCAGTTAAAACCTGGTCGCGTCGTTCGATGATCCTGCCACAAATGGTCGGTCTGACCATTGCAGTGCATAACGGTCGTCAACATGTTCCAGTTCTCGTGAACGAAGACATGGTCGGCCACAAACTAGGCGAGTTTGCCGGTACCCGCACATATCGTGGGCACGTGGCAGACAAGAAAGCCAAGCGTTAAGGGGTAAGGAACGATGGAAGTAGCCGCTAAGTTGTCGGGCGCTCGAATCTCCGCCCAGAAAGCCCGCTTGGTCGCCGACCAGATCCGCGGGAAGAAGGTGGGCGAAGCGCTCAACCTGTTGGCTTTCAGCAGTAAGAAAGCCGCCGAGATCATGAAGAAAGTGCTGGAGTCGGCCGTAGCCAACGCCGAGCATAACGAAGGCGCAGACGTTGATGACCTTAAAGTCAGCACCGTTTTCGTCAACGAAGGGCGTTCGCTGAAGCGAATCATGCCACGTGCCAAAGGCCGTGCTGATCGCATCGTCAAGCGGTCTTGCCATATCACTGTCAAGGTTGCTGACAAGTAACGGAGTCGAAGAGATGGGTCAGAAAGTACATCCCATTGGCATTCGCCTGGGAATCGTCAAGGAGCACACCTCCGTCTGGTACGCAGACGGTCGGACTTATGCGGACTATTTGTTCGCTGATCTGAAGGTGCGTGAGTATCTCCAAGACAAACTAAAAAGCGCGTCCGTAAGCCGTATCGATATCCATCGTCCGGCTCAAACAGCACGTATCACCATCCACACCGCTCGTCCAGGTATCGTTATCGGGAAGAAAGGTGAAGATGTTGAGAAACTGCGTCAGGACCTGACCAAGCAAATGGGTGTGCCTGTGCACATCAATATCGAAGAAATCCGCAAGCCGGAACTCGACGGTATGTTGGTTGCGCAGAGCGTAGCTCAGCAGCTGGAGCGTCGCGTAATGTTCCGTCGCGCTATGAAGCGCGCTGTACAGAACGCCATGCGCATTGGTGCCAAAGGCATCAAAATCCAAGTGAGCGGTCGTCTCGGCGGTGCTGAAATCGCACGTACTGAATGGTATCGCGAAGGTCGTGTGCCACTGCACACCCTGCGTGCCGACATCGACTATGCCAACTACGAAGCTCACACCACTTATGGTGTGATCGGTGTAAAGGTTTGGATCTTCAAAGGCGAAGTAATTGGTGGTCGCCAAGAAGAACTGAAACCACAAGCACCAGCGCCTCGTAAAAAAGCTGCTAAGTAAGGGGTACGCCAAATGTTGCAACCAAAGCGTACGAAGTTCCGCAAGCAGATGACTGGCCACAACCGTGGCTTGGCTCAGCGCGGTAGCAAAGTCAGCTTCGGCGAATATGCGCTGAAGTCTGTAGCTCGTGGTCGTCTCACCGCTCGTCAGATCGAGTCAGCGCGTCGTGCACTGACCCGTCACGTGAAACGTGGCGGCAAGATCTGGATCCGTGTATTCCCGGACAAGCCTATCTCCAAAAAGCCCCTCGAAGTTCGGATGGGTAAAGGTAAGGGTAGCGTCGAGTACTGGGTTGCCCAGATTCAGCCAGGCAAAGTCCTGTATGAAATCGAGGGTGTTTCTGAAGAGCTGGCGCGTGAGGCTTTTGCCCTGGCTGCTGCAAAGCTGCCGCTCGCCACCGCTTTTGTTAAACGGACGGTGATGTGATGAAAGCGAACGAACTTCGTGAAAAAGACGCGCCGCAGCTTAACGAGCAACTGCTCGGCCTGCTGCGCGACCAGTTCAATCTGCGCATGCAGAAAGCAACTGGCCAGTTGGGGCAGTCTCACCTGCTCCGGCAAGTTAAGCGTGACATCGCTCGCGTGAAGACTGTGCTCAAACAGCAGGCAGGTAAGTAATCATGGCTGAAGCCGAAAAAACCGTCCGTACGCTGACTGGCCGTGTTGTCAGCGACAAAATGGACAAGACCATCACCGTTCTGATCGAGCGTCGCGTAAAGCACCCGATCTACGGTAAATACGTTAAGCGTTCGACTAAGCTGCACGCGCACGACGAAACCAATCAGTGCCACATCGGCGACAAAGTCACTATTCGTGAAACTCGTCCTTTGGCCAAGACTAAGTCTTGGGCGCTGGTTGATGTTCTCGAACGCGCTGTGGAAGTCTAAGGACTAGGGGTCGGAGAAATTATATGATTCAGACTCAATCCATGCTCGATGTGGCCGATAACAGCGGCGCACGCCGCGTTATGTGCATCAAGGTGCTGGGTGGCTCCCATCGTCGTTACGCTGGTATCGGTGACATCATCAAAGTTACCGTTAAGGAAGCAATTCCTCGCGGTAAAGTGAAAAAAGGCCAAGTGATGACTGCTGTTGTAGTCCGCACTCGTCACGGCGTACGTCGTGCTGATGGCTCCATTATCCGCTTTGATGGCAACGCTGCTGTTCTTCTGAACAACAAGCAAGAGCCGATCGGCACCCGTATCTTTGGGCCAGTGACCCGTGAACTTCGTACTGAGAAGTTCATGAAGATCGTCTCGCTCGCCCCAGAAGTGCTGTAAGGAGATCCGACATGCAAAAGATTCGTCGTGACGACGAGATCATCGTGATCGCCGGCAAAGACAAAGGTAAGCGCGGTAAGGTGCTTAAGGTTCTCGCTAACAACCGTCTGGTTGTTGGTGGTCTGAACCTGGTCAAGCGTCATACCAAGCCTAACCCTATGTCGGGCGTGCAAGGCGGTATCGTCGAAAAAGAAGCTCCACTGGACGCTTCTAACGTCGCCATTTTCAACGGCGAAACCAACAAGGCTGATCGCGTTGGTTTCAAAGTAGAAGACGGCAAGAAAATTCGTGTCTTCAAGTCGACCCAAAAAGCGGTTGATGCTTGAACACTGCTAGGTAGATGAGACCATGGCACGACTAAAAGAGATTTACTGGAAAGAAATCGCACCGAAGCTTAAGGAAGAACTTAAGCTTTCGAACGTGATGGAAGTTCCACGCGTTACAAAAATCACCCTGAACATGGGTCTGGGCGAAGCAGTAGGTGACAAAAAAGTCATCGAGCACGCTGTTGCCGACCTGGAAAAGATCACCGGTCAGAAAGTCGTTGTGACTTACGCTCGGAAATCCATCGCTGGCTTTAAAGTCCGTGAAGGTTGGCCGATCGGCGTCAAAGTGACCCTGCGCCGTGAGCGTATGTACGAATTCCTGGATCGTCTGCTGTCGATCTCCCTGCCTCGGGTTCGCGACTTCCGCGGCCTGAATGCCAAGTCCTTCGATGGTCGTGGTAACTACAGCATGGGCGTTAAAGAGCAGATCATCTTCCCGGAAATCGACTACGACAAGATCGATGCTCTCCGCGGTCTGGACATTACCCTGACCACCACTGCCAAGAACGATGATGAAGGTCGCGCCCTGTTGCGTGCTTTCAAATTCCCGTTCCGCAACTGATTGGAGTAGGAAAATGGCCAAGATGAGCATGAAAAACCGCGAGCTGAAACGTCAGCTCACGGTTGCCAAGTACGCCAAAAAGCGTGCAGCACTGAAAGCTATCATCGTTGATCTGAACGCAAGTCCAGAAGCACGTTGGGAAGCTACAGTAGCTCTGCAGAAGCAGCCACGTGACGCAAGCGCTTCGCGCATGCGTAACCGCTGCCGCCTGACCGGTCGTCCACACGGCGTTTACCGCAAGTTCGGCCTCGGCCGTAACAAACTGCGTGAAGCGGCAATGCGTGGTGACGTACCAGGTCTGGTTAAAGCCAGCTGGTAAGCACTTTCAAAGTCCAGGTGGCCAGAATCGCAAGATACTGACCGCCGGTGACCTTGAATCTGGAACAAGCCCCTTTTGGGGCTTGTTTCATTTCCGGAGTATGTCTAAAATACGCGGCTCGCCTGAGCCCGTGTGTTTTAGGCCCGGAGATTCTCGGCGACATATGTAGCCGCAAGGCTAATTTTTTTGTATTAGGAGCGTCTAGCCCATGAGTATGCAGGACCCGTTAGCGGACATGCTAACTCGAATCCGTAATGCCCAGATGGCTGAAAAGTCCGTCGTAAGCATGCCTTCTTCCACGTTGAAGGTGGCTGTAGCTAAAGTCCTGAAGGACGAAGGTTACATCGCGGGTTATCAGATCAGCAGCGAAACAAAACCACTGCTGTCTATCGAGCTGAAATATTTCGAAGGCCGTCCGGTCATCGAAGAAGTGAAGCGCGTTAGCCGTCCAGGCCTGCGTCAGTACAAGTCCGTCGATGATCTGCCGAAAGTTCGTGGCGGTCTCGGTGTGTCTATCGTCTCCACCAACAAAGGTGTGATGACGGATCGTGCTGCGCGCGCTGCCGGTGTCGGCGGCGAAGTTCTTTGCACTGTGTTCTAAGGGGGGATAAGCATGTCACGCGTCGCTAAGAACCCCGTTAAGCTGCCAGCCGGTGTCGAAGTCAAATTCGCAGGCCAACAGCTTTCGGTGAAGGGTGCCAAGGGCACTCTCGAACTGAACATCCATTCGTCCGTTGAGATCGTTGAAGAAGCTGGTGAGCTGCGTTTCGCTGCTCGCAATGGCGATCAACAAACTCGCGCAATGGCTGGTACCACTCGTGCGTTGGTAAACAACATGGTCCAAGGCGTAAGCCAAGGCTTCGAGCGCAAGCTCCAGCTGGTCGGTGTTGGTTACAAAGCGCAAGCAAAAGGCACAGTGCTGAATCTGGCTCTTGGCTTCTCGCACCCAGTGGATTATGAACTGCCGGAAGGCATCACCGCTGAGACTCCTAGCCAGACCGATATCCTGATCAAGGGCATCGACAAGCAGCTGGTAGGTCAAGTGGCCGCCGAGATCCGCGACTTCCGTCCACCAGAGCCGTACAAAGGCAAAGGTGTGCGCTACGCGGACGAAGTCGTCCGTCGTAAAGAAGCCAAGAAGAAGTAGGGCATAGCAAATGACCGACAAAAAAGTTACTCGACTGCGTCGCGCTCGCAAAGCACGCCTGAAAATGCACGAACTCGAAGTCGTGCGTCTCTGCGTGTTCCGCTCGTCGCAGCACATCTACGCCCAGGTCATTTCGGCCGACGGCGCCAAAGTTCTGGCATCTGCCTCGACTTTGGATAAAGAACTGCGTGATGGTGCCACTGGCAACATCGACGCGGCCACTAAGGTTGGCCAGCTGGTCGCTACGCGTGCTAAGGCCGCTGGCGTCTCGCAAGTGGCTTTCGACCGCTCTGGCTTCAAGTACCACGGCCGCGTTAAAGCGCTGGCTGATGCTGCTCGTGAAGCTGGGCTGGAGTTCTAAGTTATGTCAAATAACGACCAAAAGCGCGACGAAGGCTACATCGAGAAGCTGGTTCAAGTTAACCGCGTAGCCAAAACCGTTAAAGGCGGCCGTATCTTCACTTTCACCGCGTTGACCGTGGTTGGTGATGGTAAAGGGCGCGTTGGCTTCGGCCGTGGCAAGTCGCGTGAAGTGCCTGCTGCGATCCAGAAGGCAATGGAAGCTGCTCGCCGCAACATGATCCAAGTTGATCTGAACGGCACCACTCTGCAGTACGCAATGAAGTCCGCTCACGGCGCTTCGAAGGTGTACATGCAGCCTGCCTCTGAAGGTACCGGTATCATCGCTGGCGGCGCTATGCGTGCTGTCCTCGAGGTTGCTGGCGTTCAGAACGTTCTGGCCAAGTGCTACGGCTCGACTAACCCGGTAAACGTGGTTCACGCCACTTTCAAAGGTTTGAAAGCTATGCAATCTCCTGAATCCATTGCCGCCAAGCGTGGCAAAAGCGTCAAGGAGATCTTCTGATCATGGCTACCGTTAAAGTAACGCTGATCAAAAGCATGACCGGCCGCATCCCTAACCACAAACTGTGCGTTAAGGGTCTGGGTCTGCGTCGCATCGGTCACACTGTAGAAGTACTTGATACTCCCGAGAATCGCGGGATGATCAACAAGGCTTACTACATGCTGCGTGTCGAGGGTTAATCGATGAAACTCAATGATCTGAGTCCAGCGCCGGGTTCCCGTCGCGAAAAGCATCGTCCGGGCCGTGGTATCGGTAGTGGTTTGGGCAAGACCGGTGGCCGTGGCCACAAAGGTCAGTCCTCCCGCTCCGGTGGCACCATTGCTCCAGGCTTTGAAGGCGGTCAACAGCCGCTGCATCGTCGCCTGCCGAAGTTCGGTTTCGTTTCCCTGAAGGCCATGGACCGCGCAGAAGTGCGTCTGTCCGAGCTGGCTAAAGTGGAAGGCGACATCGTCACCGTGCAGTCCCTGAAAGATGCCAACGTGATCAACGTCAACGTTCAGCGTGTGAAAATTATGCTGTCCGGCGAAGTTAGTCGCGCTGTCACCATCGGAAAGGGAATCGGCGCCACCAAAGGTGCGCGTGCGGCTATCGAAGCAGCTGGCGGCAAGTTCGAGGAATAAATGGCTAAGCAAGGTGCTCTCTCTGCGCTCGGCAAAGGCGGTATGTCTGAACTCTGGGCTCGTCTGCGTTTTCTGTTCCTGGCGATTATCGTCTACCGAATAGGCGCACACATCCCGGTTCCAGGTATCAACCCGGACCGACTCGCGGACCTGTTTCGACAGAATGAGGGGACCATTCTTAGCTTGTTCAACATGTTTTCCGGCGGCGCGCTGGAACGGATGAGCATCTTTGCACTGGGGATCATGCCGTACATTTCGGCATCGATCATCATGCAATTGATGACCGCCGTCAGCCCGCAGCTGGAGCAGTTGAAGAAGGAAGGTGAAGCTGGGCGTCGCAAGATTGCTCAGTACACCCGCTACGGCACTGTCGTCCTCGCTCTCGTTCAGGCTATTGGCATGTCCATTGGTCTGGCAGGGCAGGGCGTATCGTTCACTGGTGACTTTGGCTTCCATTTCGTCGCGGTATCCACTTTTGTGGCTGGTGCGATGTTCATGATGTGGCTGGGTGAGCAGATTACTGAGCGTGGTGTTGGCAACGGTATCTCGATGTTGATTTTCGCAGGTATCGTCGCCGGTCTTCCGAGAGCGATCGGGCAGTCTTTCGAGTCTGCACGTCAGGGTGATATCAATATTTTCGCCCTGGTTGCCATCGGTTTGCTGGCAGTAGCGATTATCGGTTTTGTGGTGTTCATTGAGCGTGGCCAGCGTCGTATTGCTGTTCACTACGCCAAGCGTCAGCAGGGCCGCAAGGTCTTCGCTGCGCAGACTAGCCACTTGCCGCTGAAGGTGAACATGGCCGGCGTTATTCCGGCTATTTTCGCGAGCAGCATTTTGCTGTTCCCGGCTTCGTTGGGTACCTGGTTCGGTCAGTCTGAAGGTATGGGCTGGTTGCAGGACATCTCGCAGTCGATCGCTCCTGGTCAGCCGTTGAATATTCTGCTGTTTAGTGCAGGGATTATTTTCTTCTGCTTCTTCTATACGGCGTTGATGTTCAATCCGAAAGACGTAGCGGAAAACCTGAAGAAGTCCGGTGCCTTTATTCCGGGCATCCGTCCAGGAGAGCAGTCAGCGCGCTACATTGATGGCGTTCTGACTCGTTTGACCCTGTTCGGTGCTCTATATATGACGGCCGTGTGCTTGCTGCCCCAGTTCCTGGTGGTTGCAGCAAACGTTCCGTTCTACCTTGGCGGGACCTCGTTGCTGATCGTCGTCGTGGTTGTGATGGACTTCATGTCCCAAGTACAATCGCACCTCGTTTCGCACCAGTACGAATCCCTGATGAAGAAAGCCAACCTGAAGGGTTACGGCAGCGGAATGTTGCGCTGAGTACCCATAAGGTTCGAGGAGTTGGTGATGAAAGTTCGTGCATCGGTGAAAAAGCTGTGCCGTAACTGCAAGATTATTCGCCGCGAAGGTGTTGTTCGAGTAATTTGCAGCGCGGAACCGCGTCACAAACAGCGCCAAGGCTGAGTGTGATTGTGCTTCAAGCCCGGTAGCTAGTGCGCTACCGGGTTGATTATTTGTTATTACAGCGATATTATCTCGCGCCCTATTTCTTGGCTTCCGGGGCGTAGGTAGCTGTCAATTGGAGTCCCACTGAATGGCCCGTATTGCAGGCGTTAACATTCCAGATAACAAGCATACTGTTATCTCGCTGACCTACATCTATGGTGTTGGTCGCACTACTGCGCAGAAAATTTGCGCAGTTGCTGGGGTAAACCCAGCCGCTAAGATCAAGGATCTGAGCGACGAGCAGATTGAATTGCTGCGTGGCGAAGTGGCGAAGTTCACCACTGAAGGTGACCTGCGTCGCGAAATCAACATGAAAATCAAGCGTTTGATGGACCTCGGTTGCTATCGCGGTCTGCGTCATCGTCGTGGTCTTCCAGTGCGCGGTCAGCGTACCAAGACTAACGCGCGTACCCGTAAAGGTCCGCGTAAGCCGATCCGCAAGTAATCGCCCCAGCGAATCGACAGGAAAATTATCATGGCAAAACCTGCTGCTCGTCCTCGTAAAAAAGTTAAAAAGACAGTGGTTGATGGCATCGCCCACATCCATGCTTCTTTTAACAACACAATCGTGACCATCACCGACCGTCAAGGTAACGCGCTTTCTTGGGCTACCTCCGGTGGTTCGGGTTTCCGCGGTTCCCGCAAGTCCACCCCGTTTGCTGCTCAAGTAGCTGCTGAACGTGCTGGTCAAGCTGCGCTGGAATATGGCCTGAAAAACCTCGACGTTAACGTCAAAGGTCCAGGTCCAGGTCGTGAGTCTGCTGTCCGTGCTTTGAACGGCTGTGGCTATAAGATCGCCAGCATCACCGACGTGACGCCAATCCCGCACAACGGGTGCCGTCCGCCGAAGAAGCGCCGCGTGTAATCCAGGAGATTGTAAAGAATGGCTCGTTACATTGGTCCAAAATGCAAACTCGCTCGTCGCGAAGGCACCGATCTCTTCCTGAAGAGCGGCGTGCGCGCGATCGAATCGAAGTGCAACATTGAAGCAGCACCTGGTATCCACGGCCAACGCCGCGGTCGCCAGTCCGATTACGGCACCCAACTGCGTGAAAAGCAGAAGGTCCGTCGTATCTACGGCGTTCTCGAGCGTCAATTCAGCGGCTACTACAAAGAAGCTGCTGGCAAGAAAGGTGCAACCGGTGAAAACCTGCTGCAACTGCTCGAATGCCGTCTGGACAACGTTGTATACCGTATGGGCTTTGGTTCGACTCGTGCCGAATCCCGTCAGCTGGTATCGCACAAATCCGTAAGCGTTAACGGTCAAACCGTAAACGTGCCGTCGTACCAGGTTCGTGCTGGTGACGTGGTCGCGATTCGCGAGAAAGCAAAGAACCAACTTCGCATTGTCCAAGCTCTCGATCTGTGTGCCCAACGTGGCCGCGTAGAATGGGTAGAAGTAGACACTGAGAAGAAGTCGGGCGTTTTCAAGAACGTTCCAGCTCGCAGTGATCTGTCCGCCGACATCAACGAAAGCCTGATTGTCGAGCTCTACTCCAAGTAAGGGCTAGAAAATAGGTGCATCCATGCAGATTTCGGTAAATGAGTTCCTGACACCCCGCCATATTGATGTGCAGGTTGTCAGTCCAACCCGCGCCAAGATCACTCTCGAGCCTCTCGAGCGTGGTTTCGGCCACACCCTGGGCAACGCGCTGCGCCGCATCCTGTTGTCCTCAATGCCCGGCTGTGCAGTAGTCGAGGCCGAGATTGACGGTGTACTCCATGAGTACAGCGCCATCGAAGGCGTACAGGAAGACGTAATTGAAATCCTGTTGAACCTTAAAGGTCTGGCTATCAAGCTGCACGGTCGTGACGAAGTTACGCTGACCTTGTCGAAGAAGGGTTCGGGGGTGGTTACCGCTGCCGATATTCAGCTGGATCATGATGTCGAGATCGTTAACCCCGATCACGTAATCGCTAACCTGGCGTCTAACGGCGCCCTGAACATGAAGCTCACCGTAGCTCGTGGTCGTGGTTATGAACCGGCAGACTCGCGTCAGAGCGATGAAGACGAAAGCCGCAGCATTGGTCGCTTGCAGCTTGACTCTTCGTTCAGCCCGGTTCGCCGTATCGCATACGTGGTGGAAAACGCCCGTGTCGAGCAGCGTACTAACCTGGACAAGCTGGTTATTGATCTGGAAACCAACGGTACCCTGGATCCTGAAGAGGCTATCCGCCGTGCTGCAACCATCCTGCAACAGCAGTTGGCTGCGTTCGTCGATCTCAAAGGTGACAGTGAGCCAGTGGTTGTCGAGCAGGAAGACGAGATCGATCCGATCCTGCTTCGCCCGGTTGACGATCTGGAACTGACTGTACGTTCGGCTAACTGCCTTAAGGCGGAAAACATCTACTACATCGGTGACCTGATTCAGCGTACCGAAGTAGAGCTGTTGAAGACTCCGAACCTTGGCAAGAAATCCTTGACTGAAATCAAGGACGTTCTGGCCTCCCGCGGTCTGTCCCTCGGCATGCGCCTCGACAACTGGCCGCCTGCAAGTCTTAAGAAGGACGACAAGGCGACTGCCTGATCGTCGTAATCACCGAACGTTGTGTTTGGTAAGGAATGAACCATGCGTCATCGTAAAAGTGGTCGTCACCTGAGCCGCACCAGCTCGCACCGCAAGGCCATGTTTCAAAACATGGCGGTGTCGCTGTTCGAGCACGAGCTGATCAAAACTACACTGCCAAAAGCTAAAGAACTGCGTCGCGTTGCTGAGCCGCTGATCACTTTGGCCAAGACAGACAGCCTGGCTAACCGCCGTCTGGCTTTCGACCGTACTCGTTCGAAAGCTATCGTTGGTAAGCTGTTCAACGACCTGGGCAAGCGTTACGCTACCCGTGAGGGTGGCTACCTGCGCATCCTCAAGTGCGGCTTCCGCACTGGTGACAACGCGCCTATGGCGTACGTTGAGCTGGTTGATCGTCCAGTTGGCGGTGAAGCTGTATCCGCTGAGTAAGACGTCAGTCTGAAACAAAAAACCGGGCCTAGTGCCCGGTTTTTTGTGCCTGCTGTAAATGCGCTGTTCGTACAAGCTTCCTTGCGCCTATAGCGGTCATTATTTGATCGGGACCGTTGTTAGTATTTTTCTATTGATCCGCGCAAATTAATGAATTTGTGAATAAGCCGATCAGTGGCGATACTCGTCCCAAGCCGATTAGCCGGCAAGATCCAGACCTGACAGAGGAAGAACACCGCATGAGCCAAAACAAGACGTTAACCACCGCCAGTGGCGCTCCTGTCGCCGATAACCAGAATTCCCGTTCCGCCGGATCTCGCGGCCCGCTGCTGCTCGACGATTTTCACCTGCTCGAAAAGCTCGCCCACTTCAACCGTGAAAACATTCCTGAGCGTCGCGTCCACGCCAAGGGTTCGGGTGCCTACGGCACCTTCACCGTGACTCGCGATATCACCGAATACACCAGCGCCAAGCTGTTTGAAACGGTCGGCAAGCAAACCCCGACTTTCCTGCGATTTTCTACCGTAGGTGGTGAGCGCGGTTCGGCCGACACCGAACGCGACCCTCGTGGCTTTGCCCTCAAGTTTTACACCGAGGAAGGTAACTGGGACATCGTCGGCAACAACACTCCGGTGTTCTTCATTCGTGATCCGCTGAAATTCCCGGACTTTATCCACACGCAAAAACGTCTACCGCAGAGCAACCTCAAAAGTGCACAAATGATGTGGGACTTCTGGTCGCACTCGCCTGAGGCGTTGCACCAGGTCACCATCCTATTCTCGGACCGGGGCATCCCTGACGGCTACCGTCACATGCACGGCTTCGGCAGCCACACCTACAGCTTGCTCAATGCCAAAGGCGAACGTCACTGGGTGAAATGGCATTACAAGACCCAGCAAGGGATCAAGAACCTGGCACCGGCAGAGGCTGCACGCCTGGCCGGTACCGACCCGGATTATGCCCAGCGCGACCTGTTCGAAGCGATCGAGCGCGGTGACTTCCCGAAATGGCGCGTGTGCATTCAGATCATGAGTGAGGCCCAGGCTGCCGCTCATTACGAAAATCCGTTCGACGTGACCAAGACCTGGTCGCAGAAGGAGTTCCCGCTGATCGAAGTGGGCCAGCTTGAGCTCAACCGTAATCCGCTGAACTACTTCGCCGAAGTCGAGCAAGCGGCGTTCGGTCCAAGCAACATGGTGCCCGGCGTTGGCCTGTCGCCCGATCGTATGCTCCAAGGCCGGGTGTTCGCCTACGCTGATGCTCACCGCTACCGCATCGGCACCAACCATCAGCAGTTGCCGGTAAATGCCCCTCGCAGCCCAGTGAACACCTACCAGCGCGATGGCTCTATGGCGTTTGGCAACAATGGTGGTGCGGCACCCAATTACGAACCGAACAGTTACGTGGAGTCGCCCAAGCAGGCGCCTCGTTACGCCGAGCCAGCTCTGCAGTTGAGCGGTGCAGCAGACCGCTACGATCATCGCGAAGACACTGACTACTACAGCCACGCCGGTGCGCTGTTCCGGTTGATGAGCGATCAGCAAAAGCAATTGCTGGTGAGCAACATTGCTGGAGCTATGTCGGGAGTTTCCAGCGATGTAGTTGATCGCCAGTTGCAGCATTTCTTCAAAGCCGATCCGGCGTATGGAGAAGCAATCGCAAGGGCACTCAACGTACAGATTAACGAAGTCTAAACGAGAAGCAGAACCGCCCTCATTTGGGCGGTTTTTGCGTCATTTAAGCTGGTTTTCTCTGAATATCTTCGCTTTTATTGCGTGTGGCGAGTGACGTTCCGGTCATGTTGGTTCAAACTACAGACTTTCAAGCAGGGAGATGTAGGGCGATGCAAGGCCACCCAGACGTTATCGATTACCTCAACACGTTGCTGACCGGCGAACTAGCCGCCCGTGACCAATATTTTGTTCACTCGCGGATGTATGAGGACTGGGGTTTCACCAAGCTCTACGAACGTATCAACCACGAGATGGAAGAGGAAGCCGGGCACGCTGATGCCTTGATGCGCCGAATTCTGATGCTCGAAGGCACCCCGCGCATGCGTCCTGACGACCTCGATGTCGGCACTACCGTGCCGGACATGTTGGCTGCCGACTTGCGCCTTGAATACAAGGTCCGGGCAGCACTGTGCAAGGGCATTGAACTGTGCGAACTGCACAAGGACTACGTCAGCCGAGAAATCCTGCGAATTCAGCTGAACGATACTGAAGAAGATCACACCTATTGGCTGGAGAAGCAGTTGGGTCTGATCAAGTTGATTGGCCTGGAGAATTACCTGCAGTCTCACGCCTGATTCATCTGCAACAAAAAGCCCCTGTCACCGACCAAGTGACAGGGGCTTTTTCATGGGGCCGAATCAGTCCCGGTCGCGAGCCAGCAGCGGCTTGAGATAAAAACCGGTGTGAGACTGCTTCATCTCCGACACTTCTTCAGGTGTACCGACGGCAATGATCTGCCCACCTTTGGAACCACCTTCAGGACCTAGATCTACCAGCCAGTCCGCAGTCTTGATCACATCCAGGTTGTGCTCGATCACCACCACGGTATTTCCGTGGTCGCGCAGACGGTGCAACACATCAAGCAGTTGCTGGATATCCGCGAAGTGCAGGCCGGTGGTCGGCTCATCGAGGATATACAGAGTCTTGCCGGTGTCGCGTTTCGAGAGTTCACGGGACAGCTTGACCCGCTGGGCCTCGCCTCCGGACAAGGTCGTCGCCGACTGTCCGAGCTTGATATAGGACAGGCCCACGTCCATCAATGTCTGCAGCTTGCGCGCCAGCGCTGGCACCGCATCGAAGAACACCCGGGCTTCCTCGATGGTCATCTCGAGGGTTTCGTGAATGCTCTTGCCCTTGTATTTGATCTCCAGGGTTTCGCGGTTGTAGCGTTTGCTCTTGCAGACGTCGCACGGGACGTAGATGTCCGGCAGGAAGTGCATCTCCACCTTGATCAGGCCATCACCCTGGCACGCTTCGCAGCGACCGCCCTTGACGTTGAAGGAGAAACGTCCCGGACCGTAACCGCGGGAACGGGATTCCGGCACGCCAGCAAACAGTTCGCGGATCGGCGTGAACAGTCCGGTATAGGTCGCCGGATTGGAGCGCGGGGTCCTGCCGATCGGGCTCTGATCGATGTCGACGACCTTGTCCAGATGCTCCAGGCCCTTGATGCTGTCGTGGGCGGCAGCTTCGAGGGTGGTGGCGCCGTTCAGCGCAGTGGCGCTCAGGGGGAACAGCGTGTTGTTGATCAGCGTCGACTTGCCTGAGCCGGATACGCCGGTCACACAGGTCAGCAGGCCGATCGGAATGTCCAGGTCGACATTACGCAGGTTGTTGCCTCGAGCGCCCTTGAGCGACAACGATAGCTTCTTGTTGCGCGGAGTGCGCTTGGCTGGCACGGCGATCTTCACGCGGCCGGACAAATACTTGCCGGTCAATGAATCCGGGTGCGCCATAACCTCGGCCGGCGTGCCTTCGGCAACGATATGTCCGCCGTGAACGCCTGCGCCTGGCCCAATATCGACCACATAATCGGCGAGGCGAATGGCATCTTCGTCATGCTCGACCACGATCACCGTATTGCCGATGTCGCGCAGGTGCTTGAGCGTGCCGAGCAACCGATCGTTATCGCGTTGATGCAGACCGATCGACGGCTCATCGAGGATGTACAACACGCCCACCAGGCCGGCGCCAATCTGACTGGCCAAGCGAATTCGCTGAGCTTCACCGCCAGACAACGTGTCGGCGCTGCGGTCCAGGGAAAGATAATCGAGACCCACGTTGACCAGGAACTGCAGGCGCTCGCGGATTTCCTTGAGGATCTTGTCGGCAATTTCACCGCGACGACCGGTGAGCTTCAGCCCGCCGAAATACTCACAGGCATCGCCGATCGGCAAGTTGGTTACAGCCGGCAAAGTTTTCTCGCCGACCCAGACGTGCCGTGCTTCGCGACGCAGGCGGGTGCCACGGCAATCCGGGCAAGGCTGGGTGCTGAGGAACTTGGCCAGTTCTTCGCGCACCGAGGCGGACTCGGTTTCGCGATAGCGACGCTCCAGGTTCGGCACGATGCCTTCGAACGGGTGCGAACGTTTGACGATATCGCCACGGTCGTTCAGGTATTTGAAGTCGACATTTTGCGAGCCACTGCCATGCAGGATGAATTTCTGCTGGTCGGCGGGTAAATCGTTGAACGGCACTTCAAGGCTGAACTTGTAGTGCGAGGCCAACGAGCCGAGCATCTGGAAGTAGTACACATTGCGCCGGTCCCAGCCGCGTATCGCGCCTTCTGCAAGCGTCAGCTCGCCATTGACCAGGCGCTTGATGTCGAAAAACTGCTTAACCCCCAGGCCGTCGCAGGTCGGGCATGCGCCAGCCGGGTTGTTGAAGGAAAACAGCTTGGGCTCCAGCTCGCTGATCGCATGTCCGCAGATCGGACAGGCGAAGCGCGCGGAGAAGATGATTTCTTCACCGGGTTCGTCGTCCATCGGTGCGACCAGTGCGATGCCGTCGGCCAGCTTCAGCGCGGTCTCGAATGATTCGGCCAGGCGCTGTTGCAGATCGGCGCGGACCTTGAAGCGGTCCACCACGACGTCGATCGAATGTTTTTTCTGTTTATCCAGCTTCGGCAGTTCATCCAGCTCGCACAGCCGGCCGTTGACCCGGGCGCGCACGAAACCCTGGGCGCGCAGTTCTTCGAAGACCGAAAGATGTTCACCTTTACGCTCGCGGATCACCGGTGCCAGCAACATCAACTTGCTGCCTTCCGGCTGTGCGAGGACCAGGTCGACCATCTGGCTGACGGTTTGCGCTTCCAGCGGGATATCGTGGTCCGGGCAGCGCGGGATACCGACGCGGGCGTACAGCAGGCGCAGGTAGTCGTAGATTTCGGTGATGGTGCCGACTGTCGAACGCGGGTTGTGCGAGGTCGACTTCTGCTCGATGGAAATGGCCGGCGACAAACCTTCGATGGTGTCGACGTCCGGTTTTTCCATCATCGACAGGAACTGCCGGGCATAGGCAGACAGCGATTCGACGTAGCGGCGCTGACCCTCGGCGTACAGGGTGTCGAAAGCCAGGGAAGACTTGCCGGATCCGGACAGGCCGGTGATGACGATCAGTTTGTCCCGTGGCAGGGTCAGGTCGATGTTCTTCAGGTTGTGGGTTCGGGCCCCACGAATCAGGATCTTGTCCAAAGTGGCCTCGCTTGGCGGGCGTCGAAAACGTAGGAGTATACGGCCAAATACTGGATGGATGCACACTATCAAACGAGCGGGTTATTCTCTTACATGAAGAGTCTGTCAGGTGAGCGCGGCAAAGCGTCGCGATATACCCTGTCAATCGATGGGACTGGTAGAATCGCCGCCGGTTCACATGAGGTTTTTCCATGCACGATCCCCACAGCGAACGCATGAGTGGCAGTGAGACCCGCGCAGCAAGCGGTCTGGCCCTGGTGTTCGCCTTCCGTATGCTTGGCATGTTCATGGTGTTGCCGGTGTTGGCGACCTACGGCATGGACCTGGCTGGAGCGACCCCGGCCCTCATCGGCCTGGCGATTGGCGCTTACGGCCTGACCCAGGCGCTGTTCCAGATTCCCTTTGGCTTCATTTCCGACCGCATCGGACGGCGCCCGGTTATCTACCTGGGGCTGATCATCTTCGCCCTGGGTAGCGTCTTGGCCGCCAATGCCGATTCGATCTGGGGCGTGATTGCCGGTCGCATCCTGCAGGGCGCAGGCGCGATTTCCGCGGCGGTGATGGCGCTGTTGTCCGACCTGACCCGCGAGCAGCACCGCACCAAAGCCATGGCCATGATCGGCATGACCATCGGCTTGTCATTCGCCGTTGCCATGGTCGTGGGCCCGCTGCTGACGCGTGCCTTTGGCCTTTCCGGGCTGTTCCTCGCCACGGGTGGTATGGCCCTGCTCGGCATTGTCATCGTGATGTTCATGGTGCCCCGTGCCACCGGGCCGCTGCAGCATCGCGAATCCGGCGTGGCGCGGCAGGCGCTGTTGCCGACGCTCAAGCATCCGGATCTGTTGCGCCTGGACCTGGGCATTTTTGTGTTGCACGCCATGTTGATGTCGAGCTTCGTTGCCTTGCCCCTGGCCCTGGTCGAAAAAGCCGGCCTGCCCAAGGAGCAACACTGGTGGGTCTACCTGACCGCGCTGCTGATTTCTTTCTTCGCCATGATCCCGTTCATTATCTACGGCGAGAAGAAACGCAAAATGAAACGAGTTTTATTGGGCGCGGTGCTGACGCTGATGCTCACTGAGCTATTCTTCTGGCAGTTCGGCGATAGCTTGCGGGCTCTGGTCATTGGCACGGTGGTGTTCTTCACCGCGTTCAACTTGCTGGAAGCTTCGTTGCCATCGCTGATCAGCAAGGTTTCACCGGCAGGCGGCAAGGGCACGGCCATGGGGGTTTACTCCACCAGTCAGTTCCTCGGTTCGGCGTTGGGCGGGATCATGGGCGGGTGGATGTTCCAGCATGGCGGTTTGTCGGCTGTGTTCCTTGGATGCGCCGGGCTGGCTGCCCTCTGGTTGGCCTTTGCTGTTACCATGCGCGAACCACCCTACGTGACGAGCCTGCGCTTGCCGCTGTCGCCCGAGGCGATCCGCGAAGCGGGTCTGGTCGAGCGCCTGATGGCCGTCGTAGGGGTAACAGATGCAGTCGTGGTTGCTGATGAAGCAGCCATTTACATCAAATTGGACACCGAACTATTGGATCGCACCACCCTCGAGCGCCTGGTGAACAACCCGGCCCCGACAGCGTGCGAAGCCTAGGAGAACGTTATGGCCCGTGGGGTTAACAAAGTCATATTGGTCGGCACTTGCGGCCAGGATCCCGAAGTTCGCTACCTGCCTAACGGTAACGCCGTGACCAACCTGAGTCTGGCGACCAGCGAACAGTGGACTGACAAGCAAACCGGTCAGAAGGTCGAGAAGACCGAATGGCACCGTGTTTCGATGTTCGGCAAGGTTGCCGAGATCGCCGGCGAATACCTGCGTAAAGGTTCGCAGGTGTACATCGAAGGCAAGCTGCAGACCCGTGAGTGGGAAAAAGACGGTATCAAGCGTTACACCACTGAAATTGTGGTCGACATGCAAGGCACCATGCAACTGCTGGGCGGCCGTCCACAACAGGGCGATCAGCAAGGCGGGGGCAACAACTACCAGCAGTCCGCCCCGGCTCCACGCCAGCAGGCTCCGCGCCCGCAATCGGCACCGCAACAATCGGCACCGCAGCAGTCGCGCCCGGCACCTCAGCAGGCCGCACCGCAGCCAGCTCCGGATTTCGACAGCTTTGATGACGATATCCCGTTCTGATCCGCAGCTTCTTCAGAACCGTAAACAAAAAAAGCGAAGCCACATGGCTTCGCTTTTTTGTGGGCGACGTTAAAGGTTAACGGGAAATAGCCCCCACACTGGCCCGCGCCGAGTGCAGTTTCTTGTAGCTGTCGATCAGCCGCAGATGTCGGTCCAGCCCTTCCAGCTTCATGCTGGTCGGCGTCAAGCCGAAGAAGCGCACAGTGCCATCCACCGAGCCTATCGCCGCGTCCGTGCGCTCGTTGCCAAACATCCGGCGGAAGTTGGCCTCGTAGTCTTCCAGCTCCAGGTCTTCATCCAACTTCATTTCCAGCACTACGTTGACCGCCTGGTAGAACAGGCCGCGTTCAACCGTGTTGTCGTTGTACTGCAGGAACATCTCCACCGCCTCTTTCGCCTCCTCATACTGCTGCAAGGCGAGATAGATCAGCAGCTTCAACTCCAGGATCGTCAACTGACCCCAAGCGGTGTTGTCATCAAATTCGATGCCGATCAACGAAGTGATGTCGGTGTAGTCGTCCAGCTCACTTTCCACCAGGCGCTCAACCAGGGCTTGCAGTTCCTCTTCGTCCAGGCGATGCAGGTTGAGGATGTCGGCGCGGAAGAACAGCGCTTTGTTGGTGTTGTCCCAGATCAGGTCGTCTGCGGGATAGATTTCCGAGTAGTCCGGCACCAGGATGCGGCACGCCTTGGCGCCGATATGCTCGTAGACCGCCATGTACATCTGCTTGCCCATGCCATCGAGAATGCCGAACAAGGTTTCGGCTTCTTGGGCATTCGAGTTTTCGCCCTGGCCGGAGAAGTCCCACTCGACGAACTCGTAATCCGATTTCGAGCTGAAGAAGCGCCACGACACCACGCCGCTCGAGTCGATGAAGTGCTCGACGAAGTTGTTCGGCTCGGTCACCGCATGTCCTTCGAAAGTTGGCTGAGGCAGATCGTTGAGACCTTCGAAGCTGCGACCCTGAAGCAATTCGGTCAGGCTGCGTTCCAGTGCGACTTCCAGGCTCGGGTGCGCACCGAAGGAGGCAAATACGCCGCCAGTACGCGGGTTCATCAGGGTGACGCACATCACCGGGAATTCACCACCCAGGGATGCATCCTTGACCAGCACGGGGAACCCTTGTTCTTCCAGGGCCTGAATACCGGCCAGGATGCTCGGGTATTTCGCCAGCACGTCAGCCGGAACATCCGGCAAGGCAAATTCGCCCTCGATGATTTCGCGTTTGACCGCGCGTTCGAAGATCTCCGACAGGCATTGCACCTGGGCTTCGGCCAGCGTGTTGCCAGCGCTCATGCCGTTGCTCAGGAACAGGTTTTCAATCAGGTTTGAA
Organism: Pseudomonas sp. RIT-562; assembly: GCF_026241895.1. Lineage (GTDB taxonomy): Bacteria > Pseudomonadota > Gammaproteobacteria > Pseudomonadales > Pseudomonadaceae > Aquipseudomonas > Aquipseudomonas mandelii_F. Next base: position 43,015 of record NZ_JAPJIV010000004.1, read on the forward strand.
GGGAAGTACACCACTTCACCGTCAGAACGACGCACATACGGCAGCGAGCAGATGCCACGCTCTTCGTTACCCGAATTGGTATCGATCAGGTGGGAGCCGCGCAGCTCGCCGTCGCGGTTGTAGATCTTCAGGCAGTGCTCGTCGAGAATCTCCGGCGGCAGCGCGTCTTTGCGACCGGGCTTGAACCAGCGCTCGTCCGGATAGTGCACAAACGCGGCGTTGGCGATGTCTTCGCCCCAGAACTGGTCGTTGTAGAAGAAGTTGCAGTTGAGGCGCTCGATAAATTCGCCCAGCGCCGACGCCAGGGCGGCTTCCTTGGTCGCGCCCTTGCCGTTGGTGAAGCACATTGGCGAGTGCGCATCGCGGATATGCAGCGACCACACGTTGGGCACGATATTGCGCCACGAGGCGATTTCGATCTTCATGCCCAGGTCCGCCAGGATCGCCGACATGTTGGCGATCGTTTGTTCCAGCGGCAGGTCCTTGCCGGCAATATAAGTGCTGGCCTGCGAGCTGGAAGCCGGCATCAGCAATGCCTGGGCATCGGCGTCGAGGTTGTCGACTTCTTCGATTACAAACTCAGGGCCGGCCTGCACCACTTTTTTCACGGTGCAACGGTCGATGGAGCGCAGGATGCCCTGGCGGTCCTTGTCGGAAATGTCCGCTGGCAACTCGACCTGGATCTTGAAGATCTGGTTGTAGCGGTTTTCCGGGTCGACAATATTGTTCTGAGACAGGCGGATGTTGTCGGTGGGGATATTGCGGGTGCTGCAGTACAACTTTACAAAGTACGCCGCACACAACGCCGACGAAGCCAGGAAGTAGTCGAACGGGCCTGGCGCCGAGCCATCGCCCTTGTAGCGGATAGGTTGATCGGCCACCACCGTGAAGTCATCGAACTTGGCTTCAAGTCGAAGGTTGTCGAGAAAGTTGACCTTGATTTCCATGGGGGGTACCAGAGTAGCGGGCTAGTCGATTTGGCCGCCATTATCCGGCATTTCAACGGTAAGTCTCCCCCGTCGGGCTGTTTTAGCCGGTAACGCATGGGCCAGTCGAACAAGTCCGCCTGGCCCATTTCAAGCTTAGCGGTGGGCGGCGAGGAATTCGTCAGTGGAGATCACACTCGCATAGGCAAAACCCAATGCCGACATGAACGCTGCATGTACCTGGGCGGCGGGCACGGTGATGCCATTAAATTCCAGGTCGCGGCTGGCGCACGCGTCGTGAATCACCGTGACGGTGTAACCGAGGTCGGCAGCGGCGCGGGTAATGCCGTCGACGCACATGTGGCTCATGCTGCCGACCACGACCAGCTCCCTGATGTCTTGCTCGTCAAGGATCGATTGCAGTTCGGTTTCACGGAACGAGTTGACGAAGTGCTTGAGCACCACCGGTTCATCAGCTCGGTTGAGGACTTTGGGGTGCAGTTTTGCGCCTTCGGAGCCCGGGGTGAAGAAGGGCGCTTCGTCGGAAGTGAACTCATGACGAATATGCACCACCGAGTCACCGGCATCGCGAAAGGCCTGGAGCAGACGTACGGCATTGTCGGCTGCAGCGTCGGCGCCCACCAGTGGCCACTTGCCTTGGGGGAAGTAGTCGTTTTGGATATCGACTACGATGAGTGCTTGCTTGGCCATGGTCATTTCCTCGAACAGTGTGTTGGTGTGGAATGGAGTATCGGGGGTGGCAGGCATGCCGAGGATTGGCCGCACCGACAATAGAAGGGGGAAAACTGACAATGAGTCTGCAAAGGACCGTCGCAGAGCTGGGTGTGCTGATTTACCCCGGCGCGCAGATGGCGGCGGTGCACGGGTTGACGGATTTGTTCGGGGTGGCCAACCGGATTGCTGCCGAACATCAGGCTGCACAATTGCCGCTGTTGCGTGTCAGTCACTGGCAGGTCAGCGATGACCTGCCACCGACCCGGGTATACGACAGCCATCCAGCCCCCGAGAATTCCCTGGTGGCGGTGTTGATTCCGCCGTCGATTGCCGGTTTCACCGAGGGGCAGGCTCCGCCGTCATTGTTCCAATGGCTGCGCGAGCAACATGCCAGCGGTGCGACCCTGGGTGGAGTCTGCGTGGGTTCGATTTTGCTGGCCGAAAGCGGTTTGCTCGACGGCCGCAGTGCCACCACGCACTGGACTTCGGCCAAGGGTTTCGCCGAACGATATCCTGCGATCAAGCTCAAGGCCGACACGCCGATTGTCGATGATGGTGACTTGATCACCACGGCCGGGTTGATGGCATGGTCAGAGCTGGGCTTGCGCCTGGTCGACCGCCTGCTTGGGCCGAGCATCGCTACCGGCACCGCGCGATTCCTGGTGGTCGAGCACAGCGACAGTGCCAGCGAGTGCGGCAGTAACTTCTCACCTATTCTCAATCATGGTGACTCGGCGATTCTCAAGGTCCAGCACTGGCTGCAAGGCACCGGCGCGACCGAGGTGTCCCTGGCGGCGATGGCTGCGCGCGCAGGGCTGGAAGAGCGCACGTTCCTGCGTCGGTTTCGCGCCGCCACCGGGCTTAAACCGACCGAGTACTGCCAGCATCTGCGAGTCGGAAAGGCCCGGGAAATGCTTGAGTTCACCAATGGCACGATCGATCACATTGCCTGGACGGTGGGGTATCAAGACCCAAGTGCGTTCCGCGCCACCTTCAGGAAAATCACCGGGCTAGCGCCGAGCGATTATCGTAATCGCTTTGGCGTGGGCGCTGGCCAGAGTTGAACGCTCGATCATGGGAAATGTCGGAGTGATTAACCGCAAGCTTCACTGACGGTATCCAGCAGGTGGCATTTGGCTTGATCCGCAGCCCTGGCCTGCGACACCCACCAAGCGCAGATTGAAGGGGGATGCATGACCCCAACAAACCGCAAGAAACTGGTCGTCGCGCACTCCGTGCGAGCCCAGGCACCTCAGCATGAGGTGGAAACCAACCGCGCGCTGGCTCGTTGGCTGGCGCAGATTCTCGGGCTGAAATTCGGCGGCAGTTACGATGCGAGCATGCATGGCGGTCGCGAACTGTATCTGTTGCCGACCCAGACCCTGGTGGGCGTGGCGGCCGCTCGTGAATTGGGCGTAAAGGGTCCGGAAGATTTGTGGGGCGGGTACGTCGACTATGATTTCATCTGCACCAAGGCCATCAGCCATGGTTTGTTCAGTCGCGATGCGTATGCGCCGCAAGGCTGGTCGCCGTTGTTTTCCGAGCGGGTGCGCAAAGTGGTGCTCGACGGCCTGAGCGTGTTTTCCCTGGAAGACGCCCGCCCCGCAGCGGAGCATCTGCTGCAAGATGGTCCGATCCGGCTCAAGCCGGTGCACGCCTGCGCCGGTCGTGGCCAGGAGGTAATCAAAAGCCTGCGGCAATTCGACGCCATTCTCGCCAGACCCGATGCCCAGGCCCTGTTCAGCGAGGGTGTGGTGCTGGAGCAGGATCTGCAAAACGTCATCACCCACAGCGTCGGCCAGAGCTTTATTGGCGGTAAGGTCCTCAGCTATTGCGGCGATCAGTACCTGACCGAGGACGGTCACGGCGAGCAGGTCTACGGCGGTTCAAACTTGCTGGTGGTGCAGGGTTATTACGAAGACCTGCTCGACTTGCCGCTGGCCGAGGACGTACGGCTGGCTATTCGCCAGGCCCAGGTCTTCGATAGCGCGGCCGACGAGGCCTACCCTGGTTTCTACGCTTCGCGGCGTAATTACGACATCGCTCAAGGCCTGGACAGTACCGGGCAGATGCGCAGCGGCGTGCTGGAGCAGTCCTGGCGCATGGGCGGCGCCAGCAGCGCCGAAGTGGCCGCCTTGCAGTCTTTCGTCAACGACCCGGGGATGCGCGCGATTCGAGTGTCGTCGGTGGAAACCTATATCGATCAGCCGCTGCCTGCGGACGCCATTGAGGTGTACCGCGGACCTGCGGAAAACAGTGACTTTCTTCTCAAGTACGTGACGGTCAAATCCTATGACGGCTAGAAGCGAAACCATTCAGATCGACATCGACGATGAACAAATGAGCGGAACCTTCCTCAGCCCGAAATCCAAAGTGCCGGGCGTACTCTTCGTGCACGGCTGGGGCGGTAGCCAGGAGCGCGACCTGGAACGGGCCAAGGGCATTGCCGGATTGGGTTGCGTGTGCCTGACCTTCGATTTGCGCGGGCATACCGGTGGCACCGGGATTCCCCTGACTCGGGTAACCCGCGAGGATAATTTGCGCGACTTGCTGGCTGCCTATGATCGGCTGCTGGCCCATCCGGCCCTGGATACTTCGGCGATCGCTGTGGTCGGCACCAGTTACGGTGGTTACCTGGCCTCGATCCTGACTTCATTGCGCCCGGTGCGCTGGCTGGCGCTACGCGTGCCAGCGCTGTACCGCGATGAGCAATGGCACACGCCCAAGCGTGAACTGGACAAGACTGATCTGCGCGACTATCGCAGTACGCTGATCCGCGCCGATAGCAATCGGGCGCTGCACGCGTGTTCGCAGTTCACCGGGGATGTGTTGCTGGTGGAGTCGGAGACTGACGACTTCGTCCCCCATGCGACCATCATGAGCTACCGCGCCGCCTGCCAGCAGACTCACTCCTTGACTCACCGGATCATCGATGGCGCTGATCACGCCTTGAGTGAGCCGGTGTCGCAGCAGGCCTATACCTCGATCCTGGTGGACTGGATTACCGAGATGGTGGTGGGTGAGCGGTTGAGTATTATTCAGTCGAAGTGAGATTTTTGCTGTTCTCAACGGCGTCATCGCGAGCAGGCTCACTCCTACAGGGTGCCGCCATCAACCCGGCTTTTTGGCAATCCGCAACGACTTGGCCTTCGCCTCCACCACCAGGTACATCACCACCGTAATCAGCAGCGGCAAAATAAAGTAAATCGCCCGATATGCCAGCAATCCTGCCACCAGGCTCCCCCGCGAAGCTTCATGTTGCAGCAGCGCGACAAACACCGCTTCCAGCACCCCGAGCCCCGCAGGAATGTGCGTGATCACCCCGGCGATGGCGCTGATCAGCAGCACACCCAACACCAGTGGATAATCCAGCTTGCTCGGCAGCAGGGTGAAAATCACCGCCGCCATCAGCGACCAGTTCAACGCGCCCAATGCCAGTTGCAGGACCGCCATGCGCAACGACGGCAGGTTGATTTCCACCCCGCGGATCGACCACTCGCGACGTTTGGAAAACTGACACGCCGCCAGATACCCTGCGCTCACCAGCAACAGCAGTACCCCGACGCCCTGCAGCGCTGTGCTGCTCAACTTCCAACCCGGTGGCATGCGCACCAGTCCACTGCTGAATACCGCGCCGGCAATCACCATGTAGCCGAACCAGTTGGTCGCCAGGCTGAGGCCGAGGATCTTGGCGATGTTCGCCTTGCTCACGCCCAGACGCGAATACAGGCGATAACGCATGGCGATACCGCCGACCCAGGCGCTGAGATTGAGGTTGAAGGCGTAGCTGATAATGCCCACCGGGAGGATCTGCTTCCAGGTCAGGTCCTGGCGTATATACGTGCGCCCGATCAGGTCGAAGCAGGCGTACACCAGAAAACTCACCAAGGTCAGCCCCGAGGCGATGATCAAGGTTCGCACCTTGAAGTCCGCCAGGGTGTCGAACACTTCATTCCATTCAATGCGTCGGGCGAGCATGGTAAACAGCACGATCAGCGCCAGGAAGAACAGCATCGTCAGCGGCCGCTTCCAACGACTCCAGCGGGACTTGCCCGGGGTTTCGGCGTGGGGCGCCGACTGTGTTTCAGCGCTGCTCATGGCGATCACTCCCGGTCGAATGGGTAAACAGTTTCAGGCGCGGTTTATGAGCCGGTAACCACCCGGCCCAAGCTGGAAAGTGGCGCAGGAAGTGGAACACCAGAAAGCCCACAGTCATGTGCCAGACCCGTCCGCGCGGAGACTTTTCGGCAGACATGGCCTTGCAATGATTGGTACTCAGGTCTTCCAGGCGCTCGTACAGTTCGCGATTGAAGGCGCGGTCGCGAATCAGCACATTGGCCTCAAGATTCATCGACAGGCTCAGCGGATCGAGGTTGCTCGAGCCAACGGTGCTCCAGTCTTCATCCACCAGGGCCACTTTGCCGTGCAGTGGACGTTGGCAATACTCGTGAATCTGCACGCCGGATTTGAGCAGATAATCGTAGGTCATACGTGCCGCCAGCTTGGCTACCAGCATGTCCGGCTGGCCTTGCAGGATCAGCTTAACTTCCACTCCACGGCGAGCCGCGTTGCGGATCTCGCGCAGCAGGCGATAGCCTGGGAAGAAATAGGCGTTGGCGATCACCACGCGGCGCTGGGCACTGCGCAGCACCTGCCGATAGACCTCTTCGATATCGGTGCGGTGGTCCCCGTTGTCGCGATACACCAGGCGCACCTGGCCGTCGTGATCAGTGAACGCCAGCTCCGAGCGGCGCTGCCGGCGCCGTTGCCACCAATACTTGGCACGGCCCGGACGGCCACTTTGCAGCAGGGCGAAGTGATGAATGTCCGCCACTGCCGGCCCTTGGATCTCCACGGAATAATCCTGCTTGGCTTCAGGGCCGAAATCGAGCAGGTGGTCACCGGAAAAATTAATGCCGCCGATGAATGCGATCGTGCCATCGACCACCACAATCTTGCGGTGCAACCGGCGAAACCAGTTGGTGCGAATGCCCAGGCGCTTGGGCGCCGGATCAAACATCTGCAAGTGCACGCCCGCTTCGCTCAGCGCAGTGAGATAGCCGGTGGTGAGCTCGCCGCAGCCGAAACCATCGAGGCTGGCGGTAACGCGCACCCCCCGTTTGGCGGCGTCGATCAGCACTTCCTGCAGCTCGTTGCCGACTTTGTCTTCAAAAACGATGAAGGTCTCCAGGAGGATTTCCGTCTTGGCCTGGCGCATCGCCTCGAACACCCTGGGGAAATACTCTTCGCCGTTCTCCAGCAATTGCACCCGATTATTGCCTTGCCAGCCGTACTCGACATCAACGGCTGCGGGCTCGCGCACCGGCGGTACAGAAACGCTATCCAATGTGGTTTTCTCCATCGACGGAATGCTCATAGCTCGATCTCCACCGATAGCGGTGCGTGGTCGGACAAGTGGGACCAGGGCCGAGCCGCCAATACCTGCGGACGGCTGGCCTTGAGGTTGCGTACATAAATGCGGTCCAGGCGCAGTACCGGCAGGCGCGCCGGAAAGCTGCGCGCAGGCTTGCCATGGTGTTCAGCGAACACTTCGCGCAAGCCGCAGGGCTTGAGCAGGGCATCGGCGCGCTGGCGCCAGTCATTGAAGTCGCCGGCGACTATCACCGGCGCATCCTTGGGCAGTTCTTCGAGGCGCCGGGCCAGCAGGCGCAGTTGTTCGTTGCGATGGGTTTCGTGCAAGCCCAGGTGCACGCAGATCGCATGCACCTCCGGACCGTCACCCGGCAGGCGCAATACGCAGTGCAGGATCCCGCGGTTTTCATGGCCGCTGATGGACACGTCGAGATTGTCATGGCGGATGATCTGGAATTTCGACAGCAGCGCATTGCCGTGGTCACCCGCCGGGTAGACCGCGTTGCGACCATAGGCGAATTGTGGCCACAGGCTGTCGGCGAGGAACTCGTACTGCGGCATCGTCGGCCAATTGTCGTAACGCTGGGGATGCTGCTCATGGGTGCCGTGGACTTCCTGCAGAAACACCACGTCGGCTGACACTGCACGCACCGCTTCGCGCAGCTCGGGCAGGATGAAACGCCGATTGAGCGCGGTGAAACCCTTGTGCGTATTAACCGTCAGTACGGTGAAGCGCCGTACCGCTGCGAGGGTTTGCGGTTGCTCGGGCGAGTCGGGCTGTTCAGACATGCTCATGACAGCACTCCTTCGGCCGCAGGTTCGCCGGGGGTTGTGGCCAGACTGTCTTCCAGGTGGAAGCGCTCCAGCAGCCGCCGTGCATCGAAGGGCGCACGGACCTTAATGTCGTTATCGAAATAGCAAAACACTTCGCGGGACTTGCGCGCCTGGGGCTTGAGTCGGGGGGCGATCAGCTGCGGGTCCGACGGTTGTTGCCCATGGTTCCACGCATCGATCCGGTCACCCCAGCGTTGCAGTGCTTGCGCGGTGTAGCCGCTGGCGTACAGCTCTTCGGCGCCGTGCAGGCGCAAGTAAACAAAATTGCTGGTGATGTCTTCGCGATAGGGCCACTTGCCGGCTGTGTCGGCGATCACCAGTGCCACGTTGTAGCGCTTGAGCAGGCGCACGAACGCCGGGTCGACGAAGCTCTCATTGCGGATTTCCACGGCATGGCGCAGCGCGCGCTTCTTGTAGGCCTTGATGCTGGCATGCCCGGGCACATGGGAATCATGCTGGCGGGCGAGGGCAGCAGCTTGTTGAGTGTTTTGCGGAAGCTGTTCGAGAAAGCGCTCGAACAGCTCGGCATCGAATTTGAAGTTGGGCGGAAACTGCCAGAGGATCGGCCCCAGCTTTTCCTTGAGTTCCAGCACCCCGGAGGCAAAGAAATTGGCCAGCGGTGCATGCACGTCCCGCAAGCGTTTGACGTGGGTGATGAACCTTGGTGCCTTGACGCTGAAAACGAAGTCCTCCGGCGTTTCGGCGTACCACTCGGCATACCGTTCCGGACGTTGCAGGGCGTAGAACGATCCATTGATTTCGATACTGTTGACCGCCCTCGACGCGAATTGCAATTCGCGCTTCTGGGTCAAACCCTTTGGGTAGAAATCCCCCCTCCAGGGCAAGTAACGCCAGCCTGAAATACCGATGTGAATCGCCGCCATGTCGCCTCCCGTCTAATGGTCCTCGGATTGCCCCGTTCTTTTGCTGACTGCGCGGCGATAGAGAAAGTTTCGAGCGGGCTACGGACGGTATCGGCCCTGGATAAACGGCCAGGATGGAGTTTTGTTGGTGGACACGGCGGCTATCTCGCGGCCAAAACCGAACTTGCACGGGATTTGTCGATCAGTTCCTCACAGAGGCGTTTTCGAGGAGCTCCGCGTTTTGCTCAAGTTCAAGACCGCGATATTACTGGGGGCGTTGCTGATTTTTTCCAGCAACGCGTTGCAAGCCGCCGCACTGCCAGGCGTTCCAGCCGCTGCCGAAGAGCCGGCCGCGCCTGAACCGCTGGTCCAGGGAGGCCTGCTCGGCGCCATCAGTTCCAGCATCGACGATGTGCAGGACAAACTCGACCTCAACGAAGACCTGGTGGACGCCTGGCGCCTGCGGGCTGATCGGGCGGCGGATGAAGTGGACAAGCTGGTGAACCGGCCTTCGACCCGGTCACCCATGAGTGTGGTGGGTGACTTCCTGCTGCTGTCCGGAGTCTGGTTGGGCGCTTTTGCCTTGCTCACGGTACTCGGTGGCCTGTTGGCCAAGCGGTTGAATCAGGGGCGCTGGTTGAGCACCCGGCAGCGCAGCCAGGATCTGCTCGGTTACGTGTTGCCCTACACCTTGCCTGCGATTATCTGTCTGCCGCTGACACTCTCGGTCAGTCATTTCCTCCCGGCTTCGGTAGGGCGGGCGCTGGCGCTGTGTTTTGCCTACGCCACCAGCAGCGGGATATTTTCCACTTCAATGTTGCTGTGTGTGATCGTCATGTTCAACACCGGGCACAAGCGGCCGGCGGTGCAGATCATCCGCGACTACTGTCCCAAACCACTGTTCCTGATCGGCTTCCTCGCCGCGTTGAGTGATGCCCTGACCAGCCCGCAGATCGCCCGCCAACTGGGTGGCAATATCACCAGCAGCATTGCGGTATTCACCGGTCTTTTCGCTTCGATCATCTTTGGCTTGCTGGTGATCCGCCTGCGCCGCCCGGTGGCGCACCTGATCCGCAACCGGCCGCTGGCGCAACGCTTGAAACAACCGTCGCTGCAGGAATCCCTGCGGATTTTCTCCGGGCTCTGGTACTGGCCGATCCTGCTGATGGTCATGGTCTCGGCGATCAATCTGATCGGGGTGGGGGAAGACAATCAAAAGGCTCTGCGCTGCGCCTTGTTCACCACCATCCTGCTAATCGCCACGGTGTTCCTCAGCACAGTATTCCAGCACCTGTTCAAGTCGCGTAAAGCTGAGGCAGTGCAGCGCAGCAGCGCTTACAAGGAGCGCTTTGTCAGCCTGCTGCACGCACTGGTGCGGATCGTGATGGCGGTGGCGTTCATCGAAATTCTCGGACGGATCTGGGGTGTCTCGCTATTCGAATTCGCCGTGCAGAACTCCATCGGGCGGGCGATCAGTGACTCGCTGAGCCGCATCGGCCTGATCTTCCTGGTGACCTGGCTGTTCTGGGTAGTGCTCGACACGGCGATTCAGGAAGCCCTGAAGCCGCCCGTCAACAAGCGCTCGGCGCGGCAGCCCAGCACGCGGGTGAAAACCATCCTGCCGCTGCTGCGCAATGCGATGAAAATCATCCTGGTGGTGATCTGCGCAATCACCACCATGGCCAATCTGGGGATCAACGTGGCGCCGCTGCTTGCCGGTGCCGGGGTGGTCGGGCTGGCGATCGGTTTTGGTTCCCAGCAGCTGGTGCAGGATGTGATCACCGGCCTGTTCATCATCATTGAAGACACGCTATCGATCGGCGACTGGGTAGTGCTCGACTCGGGTCACGCCGGCACGGTCGAGGGCCTGACCATCCGCACCCTGCGCCTGCGGGACGGCAAAGGTTTTGTGCATTCGGTGCCGTTCGGCCAGATCAAGGCCGTGACCAACCAATCACGGCAGTTTGCCTATGCGTTTTTCTCGGTGCAGTTCACTTACGACACCGACGTCGACAAGGCCATCGAGCTGATCCGCGAAGCGGGAGAGTCGATCCGCGAAGATGCGTTTCTCAAGTACAACCTGCAGGGGCCGCTGGATGTGTTTGGCGTCGACAAGATGGACCTCAACGGCGTGGTACTGACCGCACAGTTCCGCACGGTGTCGGGTGGGCAATATGCGGTGAGTCGGGCATTCAATCAGCGCTTGAAAAAGCTTGTGGATAACAGCCCGTGGGTGCATTTCGCGCAGACTTATCCACAGCAGGTTTTGTTGCCCAAGCGTCAGGCTGAGGAGGAGGGGCAGGCGCCGGAGCATGCTGCGGTGCTGTTGCCGGAGCAACCGCGTTCGCAGTGACAGGCGCTGTGACTCAGGCCCTCATCGCGAGCAGGCTCACTCCTACATTGGATCGTTGATCAGAGAACCTCATTTCAACTCGATCCCCTGTAGGAGTGAGCCTGCTCGCGATGGGGCCAGTCCAGACAACCTCAATCAATGCTGAATCAACCTGCTCCGCACCTCAGCACCCGCCTGTGGATCCAGCTCCAGCCAGATCTGCTGTTTGCCCGCAATCACCGCCGCCGCCGGGACGCCATCGCGATACACCAGCCGATTACTCGCCAGTGCCGGCACCTTCGCGCCGGGTAACAGCGTGCCTGCCAGGTTCAGCGGATCCACCCCGCAGACCGCCACCAGGCTCCCGTCGTGAGGCCGTCGCCGCACCTCGCGCAGCAACGGGATCGCCTCGGGCAAGGCAAATTGTTCACCGGCCAGACCGCTGACAAAGCGCCCGCCACGAATCTCCCCGCGGGCCTCCAGCCGATGAAAAGTGCGCAGCAACTCACGCCAGCTCGGCAACCAGTCCGCCTCACGTTCCAGTAAGCGCCAGAACACCACGCCATAGCGTCGCAGCAAGGTCATGGCGATGTGTTCCAGTGTCTCTGCAGGCGTTGGCGCCGGGCGTTTGTTGTCCACAGCCGGCGCAGCCGGCCCACGCTTCAACAACGCCCAACGCCCGGCATCGTCCATCCCGCCGATAAAAGCCCCGCGCCCTCGTCGGCTGCTGCGGGCCTGGCGTTTGCTGGCCGGGGTGATGAGCGCGCGCAGGCCGGCAAAACTGTCAGCATTCACCAGGCCCGCGCCCACCAGTTCCTGCAGGGCGATTTCCAGCTCGGCGCGCAGCAGGTGGGCCTCATGAATCAGCTCGTCAAAAAACAACGCGCCATGCTGGCTGAGAGCTTCGTAGACCTTGCGCGTCTTGGCTGAAAGCTCTTCGACCGGAGTCTGCTCGGTCAGGCTGCTCCACAAACCGACCTGATTACGCGGCAGCAACAGGATCGGCGTGCTGCGCAATGCGGTGCTGGCGCCTTTGCCGTGAGTCGTCAGGCGCGTCCACACCAGCTTGCCACTGCGACAGAGATCGTCCAGCCAGCTCGCCGAATAGCCCTTGATACGCGCGGGCAGGATGTCGCTGTCCCAGGCGGAAGCGGCGGCGGGGTAGCCTTCGAACTGCGCGACAATCGCCGGCAACACCGCGCTGCCCTGACCCTGAGCAGCGCTGGACAAGTGCTGCCAGTCGAACAGGAAGCGCATGAAATCCTGCAAGGCCACGGGCTCGATTTCCCGGCGTAGACGCTTGACCGTGTAGCGATGGATGCGCGCCAGAAGATGGCGTTCGCACCATTCTTCTGCGCTGGCGCCGAGGGAAAAACGCCCGCGCAGTACGTAACCTTCGCGCTCCAGGTGCGCCAGCGCCTGAGTGACGTCAGCGGCAGGGAGACCCAGTGGGCCGGCAATTGCTGGCAAGGGCAGCGGGCCGAACGCCCCCAGGCGTGCGCGCACCACTTCCAGCACGGCCTCCTCCCGCTCCCAGGCTTCATCGAACCCGGGCAAAGCGGTCATCGGCGGCTGCACTGGCGCCTGTGGATAAATCGCTTGCAGGCAGGTCAGACGCTCCAGGGCGAACCACCGCGAGTTGTCAATCCGGCTGGCCCGGCCGCCCTCGGCCAGCGCATCCAGCCAGTCTGGCCATTGAGGGTTGGCCTGGGCTTCCTCCTCGGTGATACAGGCAAGACTCATCAGCGCCTCATGCATCTCATCGATGCTGGTCGGCGCTGGCCAGGCTTCCTCGCGCACCGCCTGAATCGCCTCGGCGTCGAGGGCGCCAAGGTCGTCAGTGGATTGCGGATCTGTCCAGCGCCGATTGAGCACCGCCTGGGTGCGACGCTCTTCCAGTGGCGCATCGTCGAGAAAACTGTAGGGCCGGGCGCTGAGGATTTCCGCCGCCAACGGCGAGGGCGCGGGCAGATCACGGCTGATCAGGCGCACTTCGCCACGCTCCATACGCCGCAGCAGATTCAGCCAGCCTTCGCAGTCCATGGCTTCGTGCAGGCAGTCGTCGAGGGTCTGTTCCACCAGCGGATGCGCGGGCACTTCACGCTCGCCGGCGAGATTTTCCACGCAGGCAATCTGGTCGGGGAACACGCTGGCGATCAGGTCTTCGCTTTTCATCCGCTGGATCTGCGGTGCGACCTTGCGCCCGCCGGTGTAGCGCGGCAATGCCAGCGCGACCCCGGCATTCCAGCGCCAGCGCACGTTGAACAGCGGCGCCTCGAGGACGGCTTGAATCAACAAGTGCTCGGCGCTGTTGCTGTGCAGGTAACGCCAGACTTCGTCGAGTTCGAAACTGTGGCTGCTGGACAACGAGAGCACGATGGCGTCCTCGCTGGCCGCCGCCTGCAGCTCGAAGTTGAACGTACGGCAGAATCGCTTGCGCAGCGCCATGCCCCAGGCGCGGTTGATGCGACTGCCAAAGGGCGTGTGAATGATCAGTTGGGTGCCGCCGGACTCGTCGAAAAACCGCTCCATCAGCAGCGTGTCCTGGGACGGCAGGGCGCCCAGGGTCAAGCGCGCCCGGGCCAGGTAATCCACCAGTTGTTCGGCGCTGGCAAGGTTCAGGCCGAGGGTGTCGGTCAGCCAGTCGAGGGCCGGTTGCAGATCGCCGGGAGTGGCCGCCAGCAGCTCGTCGAGTCGGGCTTGCAGGCGCGCCACCGCGAAGGACAATTCGGCACTGCGCCCAGGCGCCTCGCCGAGCCAGAACGGGATGGTCGGCGGCTGGCCCTGGGCGTCTTCGACCCGCACCTTGCCGGCCTCGACCCGCAGGATTCGATAGGATGTATTGCCCAGCTGGAACACATCCCCGGCGATGCTTTCCACCGCAAAGTCTTCGTTGACGCTGCCGATGTTCAGCGCCTGGGGTTCGAGCAACACGCTGTAGTCGGCATTGTCCGGAATCGTCCCGCCGCTGGTGACCGCAGTCAGCTTGCTGCCCCGGCGACCGCGCAGCGTGCGGGTCAGCGCGTCGCGGTGCAGGTAGGCGCTGCGGATTCCCTGACTGCCGTTGTAGCCTTCGGCGAGCATCTGCAGTAATGCCTGGTAGTGGTTTTCATCGAGCTCGGCATAGGGCGACGCTTTACGAAACATGTCCAGCAGCGGCTGTTCCTGCCACTCCCGGCAACTGACCTCGGCGATGATCTGTTGTGCCAGCACGTCCAGCGGCGCCTTGGGAATTTGCAAGGTGTCGAGTTCACCGCGGCGTACGCAGTCGAGCAGGGCGGTGCATTCAATCAGGTCATCGCGGGTGGTGGCGAACAGGCGCCCCTTGGGCGTGCCGCCGACCTGGTGCCCGGAGCGGCCGACCCTTTGCAGGAATCCGGCGATCGAGCGCGGCGAGGATATCTGGCACACCAGGTCGACTTCGCCAATGTCGATTCCCAACTCCAGGGAGGCCGTGGCAATCAGCACCTGCAGCTCACCGCGCTTGAGCCGTTGCTCGGCATCCAGGCGAAATTCCTTGGCCAGGCTGCCATGGTGGGCGGCTACTGCGTCCTTGCCCAGGCGTTCGCTCAAGTGACGACTGAGGCGTTCCGCCAGGCGCCGGGTGTTGACGAAAATCAGCGTGGTGCGGTGCTCGCCGGCGAGGACGGCGAGGCGGTCATAGACCAGTTCCCAGACGTCATTGGCCATGACCGCCGACAACGGCACAGGAGGTACTTCAATGCCCAGGTCTCGCGGACGGGCATGGCCGATGTCGATTATTTCGCAGGGACGGTCACGCCCCGCCAGGTAGCGTGACACCGCTTCAATGGGTTTTTGTGTGGCCGACAGGCCGATGCGCGTCAGCGGTTCGGCACACAGCGCCTGCAGACGCTCAAGGCTCAGGGCCAGGTGACTGCCGCGTTTGCTGGCGGCGATGGCGTGGATTTCATCGACGATCACCGTGCGCGTGGTGCCGAGCATCTGCCGCCCGGAATCGGAACCCAGCAGCACATAAAGCGATTCCGGGGTGGTCACCAGAATGTGCGGTGGGGTCCTGCGCATCGCAGCCCGGTCTTTTTGCGCAGTGTCGCCGGTGCGTACGGCAGTCGTGATTTGCAAGGGCGGCAAACCCATGAGCCGCAGCTGTTCGGTGATGCCGGCCAGGGGGTTTTGCAGGTTGATCCGGATATCGTTGGACAGCGCCTTTAGCGGCGAGACATAAACCACCAGGGTCGCATCAGGCAGTCCGCCCGCGGACTCCAGGCCCCGATGTACCAGGTCATCGATCACTGCGAGAAATGCAGTCAGGGTTTTACCCGATCCGGTGGGCGCCGCGATCAATGTCGAGCGGCGCTGGCGAATCAACGGCCACGCCCGTGCCTGGGCGGCAGTCACCGTCGCGAAGGTGTTGCGGAACCAGGCACTGACGGCGGGGTGGAAGCCCGCCAGGGCCGCGTCAGGAGGGATTGGCAGGTTCATAAGGCAATTTACACTTTACGGGTGACGGTTGCGTACTAAACCCGCAAAATGCAACGATTCCGGCAATTATCAATGACTTCACCTGCGGGTGCTGTCTAAAAGCCATCGTTCCAATCAGACTGGGCCTGCTGACCTTATGCGAATGCGCCTTATGTTACTGGGCGGCGGAAATGCCCTTGGGCAGGCGCTGATTCGCCTCGGTGCGGAGGAAGACATCGGCTTCCTCGCCCCCCGCCCGCCGCAAGACGGCTGGGATGCCGCGAGCCTGACGCAATTGCTCGACGACACCCGCCCGGACGCGCTGATCAACCTTGCGTACTACTTCGACTGGTTCCAGGCCGAAGCAGTCAGCGAGCAGCGCCTGGCCGGGCAGGAACGCGCAGTCGAGCGTCTCGCCGAATTGTGCCAGCACCACAACATCGTCCTGATGCAGCCGTCGAGCTATCGTGTGTTCGACGGCTCCCGCGCCACTGCCTACAGCGAAAAAGACGAGCCTGTGCCCTTGGGCTTGCGTGGCCAGGCTTTGTGGCGCATCGAGCAAAGCGTGCGCGCTACTTGCCCGCAGCACGTGCTGCTGCGCTTCGGCTGGCTGCTCGATGACAGCGCCGAGGGTACTCTCGGGCGTTTCCTGGCTCGCGCCGAGCAGCCTGAAGCATTGCTGATGGCCGACGACCGCCGGGGCAATCCGACGCCGGTCGACGATGCCGCCCGGGTGATTATTTCAGTGCTCAAGCAACTTGATTGCGCGGCGCCGCTGTGGGGCACCTATCATTACGCCGGGCATGAGGCCACTACGCCGCTGGCACTGGGGCAGGCTATCCTGACTGAAGCGCGCAACCTCCACCCGCTGGCCATCGAAGCGCCCACCGCGCAGGCTCACGCCGCGCGCCCGGACGCTGCCGAAGAGCCGCAACACGCGGTGCTGGCCTGCAAGAAAATTCTGCACACGTTCGGGATCAAGCCGCGTGCCTGGCGCGCGGCGCTCCCGGGCCTACTGGACAGGTTCTATCGCCATGGCTGACGGCCCAGTTCTAATCACCGGCGGTGCCGGTTTCATCGGCTCGCACTTGACCGATGCCTTGCTCGCCAAGGGACATTCGGTGCGCATCCTCGACGACCTGTCCACCGGCAAGCGCAGCAACCTGCCGCTGGACAATCCCCAGGTCGAGTTGGTCGTCGGTGATGTCGCCGATGCCGCGCTGGTGGCCCAGGCCATGGCCGGCTGCAGCGCTGTGGCGCACCTTGCGGCAGTCGCTTCGGTGCAGGCTTCGGTGGATGACCCGGTGAGGACTCACCAGAGTAACTTCATTGGTTCGCTGAACGTGTGCGAAGCCATGCGTCAGGCTGGGGTCAAGCGCGTATTGTTTGCTTCCAGCGCGGCGGTCTATGGCAACAACGGTGAAGGCGAGTCGATCGACGAAGACACGCCCAAGTCGCCATTGACGCCCTATGCCTCGGACAAGCTGGCCAGCGAGCATTATTTTGATTTCTACCGACGCCAGCACGGCCTGGAACCGGTGATCTTCCGCTTCTTCAACATCTTCGGCCCGCGCCAGGATCCGTCCTCGCCATACTCCGGAGTAATCAGCATCTTCAGCGAGCGGGCGCAGAAAGGCCTGCCGATCACTGTGTTTGGCGATGGCGAGCAGACCCGGGATTTTGTCTACGTCGAAGACCTGGTCGACCTGCTGGTGCAGGCGATCGAGAAGCCGCAGGTCGAGGTGGGTGCGATCAATGTCGGCTGGAACCAGGCGACCACACTCAAGCAGATGCTGCAGGCGCTGGAAGCGGTAGTGGGTCAGTTGCCGCCAGTGAGCTACGGGCCGGCGCGCTCGGGTGATATCCGCCATTCGCGGGCGAATAATCGACGGCTGCTGGAGCGGTTTACTTATCCTGAGCAGACGCCGATGAGCGTGGGGTTGGCGCGGTTGTTGGGGCGCTGACTTTTAGCTGCAATGAAAAGGCGCCCTCAGGGGCGCCTTTTTGTTTCTGGATTTCGTTGTTTGTGCTGACGTCATCGCGAGCAGGCTCACTCCTACAGGGGAGTGTGTACTCCTGTAGGAGTGAGCCTGCTCGCGATGGGGATTTAGAATTTATAACCGAGGCCAACCATGTAGATGAACGGGTCCACATCCACGTCGACCTTGGCCCGGGTACCCGGCGCCACTGCGTTGTTTTCCACGGTGGCGGTGGTGTCGATGTCGATGTACCGCACCTGTGCGTTGAGCATGATGTTGTCGGTGATCATGTAGTCGGCACCGACCTGGAACGCCATGCCCCAGGAGTTCTCCGCCTTGAAATTGCTGAAGCCGTTGGCGCTGGCTTCACTGCCGACGTGCTCATCGTAGATCCAGGTGTAGTTGATGCCGGCACCCACGTACGGTTGGAATACCGACTTGTGATCCAGCGGGTAGTACACCACGCTCAGAGTTGGCGGCAGGTGTTTGAGCGAACCGAGTTTACCGTTGGCCGCGCCCAGGGCAGTGCCCTTGATCTTCACGTCATGCTCGAACGGGGAGGCGGCGAGCAGTTCGATACCCCAGTTGTTGTCGATCATGTAGGCGAAGTTCAAGCCCAGCTGCGTGTCGCTGCTCATGGTCGCCTTGCCACCCAGGTCGGCACCTGCCAACGGACCCTGGTCAACCTTGACGCTGGAGCTGTCGGCCTTCGGGTTAACGGTGATCGCGCCGGCGCGAACGATGATGTCGCCAGCGTCGTGGGCGTGGGCGAGCGGGGCTGCGAGCGCGAGGGCAACCAGCGAAGCGCAGAGCGCGGACTTGTTCATGAGGGCTCCAAAGGACGTTAAAAGTTTTCGATGTCCAATGGTAAGGCGGCTAACGATCAGGTCTGTTGATGCAGCTCAATGAAAGGGTGATACGCATGGTTTTTATGGAACCTTGAGGGCCGCATCGCGAGCAGGCTCACTCCTACAATTATTGGCGGCGCAGATCCAATGTAGGAGTGAGCCTGCTCGCGATAGCAATCTTTCGAACAACATGGAACCACCAGTTTCATTCCGGCAATTCATACGCATAAATCTTGTCCGCCTCCATCTGATACCCCGCATCCGCCAACTCGCTGGTCGACGCCTTCACCTGCATCGCTCCCTCGATCCAGTACGGCTGATACAGCTCGTCCAGCTTCACGCCCACTTCGCTTTTCACGTGCACTATCTGGTTCGATGGCGGAGGCGGCACGTGGATGCAGGCGCCGAAGTACGGCACCAGCAGAAACTCGGTCGTGCGACCTTCCTCACTCACTTCCAGCGGCACGATGTAGCCCGGCAGGCGAATGTTCTGGCCGTCGAGTCCCTGCACCACTGGCGCATTCGGCATGTCCTGCTTCGCGGCTGGCGCCGACTCGGCCGACAGGGCATCGCTCATCTGTGACAGGTCGTGCAGCGGTGTCATGTTCGGCACTTCCGGCGCCGCGTCCGGCGGGATCATTTCCGACCAGGTCAGGTCCTTGGGCACCGCTGCCCACAGGGGCAGGGCGACCAGCATCAACAGCGCGAGCAGGGCGCGGGGCATCTTCGACTTCCTCATAAACGGATCGACAGGCCATCGGCAAGGGATTGGCGATAAGCACGCCAGGCCGGAACGCTGCCCATCAGCAACGCTGCGCAGAGGATGCCACCAAGTAGCGTCCATTCATATTCGCTAGGCCACGCCAGCGGCAAATACAGGCCGTAATTGGCCTGTACGTAACCCTGGGCCGCGGCGATGCACAGGTACAACAGGGCCACTCCGGCGACCACCCCGGACAATGCCAAGGCGAACGCCTCCAGCACCAGCAACGAGGCGATATGCCAGGGTCGGGCACCGACCGAACGCAGGATCGCCATCTCGCGCCGGCGCTCGTTGAGGCTGGTGAGAATCGCCGTGAGCATGCCGATCAAGCCGGTCAACACCACGAACAGCGACACCACGAACAAGGCTTTTTCCGCAGTGCTCATCAGGCTCCACAACTCCTGCAGGGCGACGCCGGGCAGAATCGAGAGCAGCGGCTCACCGCGAAATTCATTGATCTCGCGCTGCAGGGCAAAGGTGGAAATCTTGCTGTTCAGCCCCAGCATAAAAGCGGTGATCGCCTGCGGCGTGAGGTCCATGTTGCGCGCCTGGTCGGCACTGATACGCCCTTTGCCCTGGGCCGGGACGCCGTTGTGCCAGTCGACGTGAATCGCTTCCATGCCTCCCAGGCTGATGTGCAACGTGCGGTCCACGGGGGTGCCGGTACGTTTAAGAATGCCGACCACGGTGAACGGCTTGTCCTCGTGCTTGACCAGGCTGATCACTGCGACGCCGTGGGCCAGGACCAGTTTGTCACCGAGCTTGTAGTGCAGCGCATCCGCCACTTCGGCGCCGAGCACCACTTCAAACGGATCGGTGGCGAATGCGCGCCCGTCGGCCAGTTGCAGATGTTGCGCGCGACCGTACTGGTAGTGCTCGAAATACGCCTCTGTCGTGCCCATCACCCGATAACCGCGATGGGAATCACCCAGGGACATCGGGATCGCCCACTTCACTTTCGGGTTGTTGGCGAAGTGTTCGAAGCTGTCCCAGCGGATGTTATTGGTGGCGTTGCCGATGCGAAAAACCGAGTACAACAACAGATTCACCGAGCCGGAGCGCGCGCCGACGATCAGGTCGGTGCCGCTGATGGTGCTGGCAAAACTGGCCTTGGCCTCGGTGCGCACTCTTTCCACTGCCAACAGCAGGCATACCGACAGGGCGATGGCAAACGCCGTGAGGATCGCGGTGAAGCGGCGGTTAGCCAGGCTGGCCATGGCTAGACGAAACAGATACATCTCAAACCTCTTCGGACGTGGCGGCGCGGTTGAGTTCGGCCAGCGACAGGTGGCGATCGAACAGCGGCGCCAGGCTCTGATCATGGCTGACGAACAGCAGGCTCGAACCGGCTTCGCGGCATTCGGCGAACAGCAGTCGGATGAAATTCTCCCGAGCGTCATAGTCCAGCGCCGAGGTTGGCTCGTCGGCAATCACCAGTTCAGGCTGACCGATCAGGGCGCGGGCGGCGGCTACGCGTTGCTGCTGACCGATGGAAAGGGAATCGGCGCGACGGCCCAACAGGTGCTGATCCTTCAGGCCAAGGTGGGCAAGCAGGGTGGCGGCAGCCTGGTCGACGCTGCCATGGCGCAGTTTCGCCCGTTCGGCGCGCAGCCTGGAGAAATGACAGGGCAACTCGACGTTCTCGCGCACTGAGAGGAACGGCAGCAGGTTGAATTGCTGGAAGATGTAGCCGGTGTGATCGACGCGAAACGTATCGCGGGCACCGGCGGACAGCTCGGTCAGTTCCTGGCCCAGCAGGCGAATGCTGCCGCGATCGGGCTTCTGCACGCCGCCGAGCAGGCCGAGCAGGGTGGTCTTGCCGCTGCCGCTGGGGCCTTTGAGGAACAAGGTTTCACCGGGCTCCAGGCGAAACGCCGGGATGTCCAGCAGCGGCGGATGGCCGGGCCAGCTGAAGCCCAGGTTGGACAGTTCGATGAGAGGTTGGGTCATGTGAAACCGGTCAGGTTGGTGGTGAGCCACTGTGGGAGCGGGCTCGCTCGCGAAGAGGGTATGTCAGTCGATATTAATGTTGCCTGACATACCACTTTCGCGAGCAAGCCCGCTCCCACATCGGTTGTGTGGTGGATCAGAATTTCAGGGCCGCAGCCTTCGCCGTTACTTCAACCCCTTGCTGGCCGCTCGGGCCGATCAGTTGTACCTGAATTTTCTGGGTGGCCGGGAAGGTATTGAAGATATTCGCCAGGTCCAGGGACTTCAGCGCTGCGGGTGTCGAGCAGGTGAAGCGGTAATGGGCGTGTATTTCACTGTGATCGTGGTGATGCTCGCCCTTGGCCGCCTCATCGTGATCATGATCGGCGTGCGGCTTGTCACCGAACAACGGGCTTTCCAGCTCCTGGCTGGCGACCACACAGCCGGCAGCTTGCGGCAGGCTGAACAGGGCCTGCGGTTTCTCAAGCTGCGCACGTGCGGCGGCGACCTTGGCTTTGTCGGCGTCGGTGGCGGCCTGGTGTTCAAAACCCACCAGGTTCATCGCCGGGCTTTCCAGTTCCAGTTCCAGCGTCTGCCCGTCCAGCGCCGCATTCAAGCGCCCGACACCATGCTCATGGGCCTCCAGGCTGCCGTGTTCATGCTCGTGATCATGGGCTTCGGCGGCGTGAGCGTCGGCCAGTGGCAACAGGGCGAACGGCAAAGCGAGCAATAGACGACGCATGGGATTCTCCGGGCGGAAGTTAAATAAAATGTTATGTAATCTTATAACGAAACGCCGTGGAGTTTGACTGGCTGCTTGGCGTTGCACAAGTCCCGTGGGAGCATGCACAGAAGAAAAATGCGGGAGCAGATTCAATGTTGCGTATACGCGGAAGCATCGGCGCCTGGCCGGTGGATTTGACGTTGGAGATGGACGACGCTGACTGGGCGCGGCTTGGCGCGCAATTGCAGGTCGCTCCGGTGGAAGCCAGCGCGGCGCCTGCGGCGAAACCGGTTACTCAGGATGATGCACTGTGGCAGGTCGCCAAGGATCTGTTGCGCCAGGCCGGACAGTTGAGCGGGCCGGATTTGCTGGAGCAACTGGAAGCCCTGACCGGCAGCGCGGCAGCTGGCAAGCGCCTGTTAGTGCGCTTGCGCCATTGTGCGGATGTGAAAGTGGTCAGCGGCGCAGATACGCCGATTTACAGCTGGCTGTAGGAGCGAGCTCGCTCCTACAGAGATGGCAATCAATAAAGAGCAGCAAACAACTTGCGACGGTAAGTGGTCACCAGCGGATGATCGTTGCCCAGCAGCTCGAACACCTGCAGCAAGGTCTTGTGCGGCAACCCTTCGCTATAGCTGCGATTGCGGATGAACAGCTTGAGCAAACCGTCGAGCGCCGCATCGTATTGCTGCCGGGCCAGTTGCTGGACGGCCAACTGATAGACGGCTTCGTCGTCCTGCGGGTTTTTCGCCAGGCGCGCTTTCAAGTCTGCAGCATCCGGCAAATCCTTGGCCTGGCCGAGGAACTGGATCTGCGCCTTGGCACCGGCCAGGGCAGCCTTATGCTCGTCGCTCTGGACCGAGTCGAGTACCGATTGCGCATCAGCCAGCTCGCCGCGCTCAGTCAGGCAGCGGGCGTAGAGAATCAGCGCCTTGGCGTTGCTGTTGTCCTCCCCAAGCAGCACTTTGAGCACGGCTTCGGCATCGGCGAAACGGCTGTCGTCAAACAACGCCTGAGCCTGTTCGAACGGGTCGGCGGCAGCCGGCGGCGGCATCTGCACATGGGGTTCGAGCAGGGTGCGCACGGCTGACTCCGGCTGCGCACCGGCAAAACCGTCCACCGGCTGGCCGTCCTTGAACAGCACCACGGTTGGCAGGCTGCGGATGCCAAAGCGGGCGACGATGTCCGGCTCCAAGTCGCAGTTGACCTTGGCCAACAGCAGCTCGCCCTGATAGCTCTCGGCGATGTTCTGCAGCATCGGCATCAGCACCTTGCAGGGCGCGCACCATTCGGCCCAGAAATCCACCAGGACGGGTTTGTGGAATGAGTTCTCGATCACCGACTGGTCGAAATCGGCGGTGGTGGCGTCGAAGATGTACGGCGTTTCCTGACTCATGGGGGATCTCTTGGAAGCGTTAATGGGGCAACTATACGGCTTGACGGGGGGCGGCCGGAAGCGGGGAGGGCTCAAGTTCTGCGGCGCGGGATACATTGCCATCGCGAGCAGGCTCACTCCTACCGGGATTTTCGGTATGGCGCAGATCCAGTGTAGGAGTGAGCTTGCTCGCGATGCTTTTAGCCGCGCCGCGCGTGGTACAGGCTCACATGCCGAAACTCCTCCGGCTCCGCCAGATCCGGCAGGGTCATGGCTTCCAGCATCTCGATGCGTTGGTAGAGCGGATGCCTGAAATCCCTCACCCGTGAATCCGCCACCAACGCTTCCTTGCCACGACTTAGAAACTCGTCGAGTAACGGTAGATTCGCTCGGTCGTACAGAACGTCAGCCACCAGAATCAGATCGAACCGATCAGCCTCGGCAAAAAAATCGGTCGAGTAGGAGAGTTGCACGTCATTGAGCTCGGCATTCGCCCGACACGCGGCGATGGCCAGCGGGTCTAGATCGCAGGCGACCACTTCCTGGGCTCCGGCCTTGACGGCGGCAATGCCCGCCACTCCGGAGCCGGCTCCGAAGTCCAGCACCCGTTTGCCCACGACCCAATGCGGGTGTTCAGCGAGGTAACGCGCCACCGCCAGGCCGCTGGCCCAGCAGAAACTCCAGTACGGCGGTTCATGGAGGATGCGCCGGGTTTCTTCCGGGCTGAAGGCGCGGTCCATGTTGTCGCCGTCGATCAGCCAGAGTTTCAGATCGGTACCGGGCAATGCGACAGGTACCAGCTGCGCATCACCCAGTAATTCTCCCAGCGCCAATTGCAGGTCGAGCGGTGCAATCATGGCGCTTTGACGAATTGCAGCTGACCCATGGCCTGGGTGGTCGGTTGCGTAATGACCTGCGATGGCAGATGCAGAATCAGCTGCCCCGACTGGCTGGCGCGGCCACGCAGTTCAACGCGCTGGCCTGCGGGGAAAGATTCCGGATTAAAACGCAGGTGGAACGGCAGGATCTGATTGGTCCCAATCAGGCTGGAACTGGCCAGCAGCTGCTGCGGGCGGTCCTTGTCATCGATCACCAGCAGCGCCAGTTCGACTTCGGCGCCGGCCGGTACGCCTTGCAGCGTGCCGCTCAGTTCACGCTGATAAGCGGGCAGGGGGCCAAGGTCGGCCGACTCCCGGGCTTTTTTCTGCGCCGCCTGGGGCGCGGGGCCCGGGGTTGGCGGCTGGGGCTTGGGCGCATCAGTGCCGCAGGCCACCAGCAGGCTGAAGAGGCTGAGTAAAACGAGCGGTCTTAGTGGCATTGGCGGCTCCAGCAAGGTGAAATCCATGGGTCGGTCGATACATCCAGTCTGTATACCGCAAACCCTATGGCTTGTCTTGCCACGGGGATGCGCTACCATGGCCCTCCCTTTTTTTGTTGCTGCCACCATGCACTGTCCCTTCTGCGGTGCCAACGACACCAAGGTCATCGACTCGCGTCTGGTCGCCGAGGGCGAACAGGTGCGCCGCCGGCGTGAATGCCTGGCCTGCGGCGAACGTTTCACGACGTTCGAGACGGCTGAACTGGTGTTGCCGCGCCTGATCAAAACCGACGGCAGTCGTCAGCCGTTCGATGAAGAAAAACTCCGTGCCGGCATGCAGCGTGCGCTCGAGAAGCGTCCGGTGAGTGTCGAACGCCTCGAATCTTCGCTGGTGCACATCAAGCACAAACTGCGAGCCACCGGCGAGCGTGAGGTCAAATCTCTTGTGGTCGGTGAACTGGTGATGGCCGAGCTGCAAAAGCTCGACGAAGTCGCCTACATTCGTTTTGCCTCCGTGTATCGACGCTTCCAGGACCTCAACGAGTTCCGCGAAGAGATCGATCGCCTGGCCCGTGAGCCGGTGAAAGAATGAGCACATCCGCAGAGCAAGCCATCCTCGACGCCCACTACATGGCCCGCGCCCTGGAACTGGCGCGCAAAGGTCACTACACGACCCACCCCAACCCGCGGGTCGGCTGTGTGATCGTGCGCGACGGGCAGATTGTCGGCGAAGGCTGGCACGAGCGCACCGGCGAGCCACACGCCGAGGTTCATGCGCTGCGCGCGGCCGGCGACAAGGCCCGTGGCGCCACCGCCTACGTGACCCTGGAACCTTGCAGTCATCACGGCCGTACGCCGCCCTGTGCCGATGCGCTGGTGCATGCCGGTCTGGCGCGGGTGGTGGCGGCCATGCAGGACCCGAACCCGGCGGTTGCCGGTCGCGGCATGCAGCGTCTGGCCCAGGCTGGCATTGCGATCGCAAGCGGCGTGCTGGAAGGCGAGGCACGCAAGCTCAATGAAGGCTTCCTGAAACGCATGGAGCACGGCTTGCCATTTGTGCGGGTCAAGCTGGCCATGAGTCTCGACGGTCGTACGGCCATGGAAAGCGGCGAGAGTCAGTGGATCACCGGTCCAGCGGCGCGCTCGGCGGTCCAACGCCTGCGGGCCCAGGCCAGTGTAGTGCTGACCGGTGCCGACACCGTGCTGGCGGATAACGCGCGCTTGACCGTGCGTGCCGATGAGTTGGGGCTGGATGCCGAACAAACCGCATTGGCCATGAGCCGGCCGCCGTTGCGCGTGCTGATCGACGGCCGTCTGCGAGTGCCGCTGGACGCGCCGTTCTTCAAGGCCGGCCCGGCGCTGGTGGCCACCTGCATGGCGATCGAAGAGCAATATGCCAATGGGCCGGAGTGCCTGATCGTGGCGGGCGAGGATGGCCTGGTCGACCTGCGCAAGCTGCTGGTTGAACTGGCCAACCGTGGGGTCAACGAAGTGCTGGTCGAAGCGGGGCCGCGTCTGGCCGGGGCTTTCGCACAACAAGGGCTGGTGGACGAGTTCCAGATTTTCATCGCCGGCAAGTTCCTTGGTTCCTCGGCACGCCCACTGCTGGACTGGCCGCTGGCGCAGATGAAAGACGCGCCAGAACTCAAAATCACCGAAATTCGCGCGGTTGGCGATGACTGGCGGGTCACTGCCATTCCTGTGCCGGCAGCGAGCGTATAATTCTCGGCCATCGCCACAGCGCTGGCCCGTTCTCGAGGAGGACTCCATGTTTACCGGCATCATCGAATCCATCGGCAGTATTCGTGCATTGACCCCCAAAGGCGGGGATGTGCGGGTTCACGTAGAAACCGGCAAGCTCGATCTGAGTGACGTCAAACTGGGCGACAGCATCGCGGTCAACGGCGTGTGCCTGACCGCCGTTGAATTACCAGGTAACGGTTTTGCTGCGGACGTCAGTCGTGAAACCCTCGACTGCACCGCGATGAACGACCTGAAAAGCGGCAGCCCGGTCAACCTGGAAAAAGCCCTGACCCCGACCACTCGCCTCGGCGGGCATCTGGTCAGCGGCCATGTCGATGGCGTTGGCGAAGTGGTTGCCCGCACCGAGAATGCCCGTGCCGTGGAATTCCGCATCCGTGCGCCGAAAGAGCTGGCCAAGTACATCGCCCATAAAGGCTCGATCACCGTCGACGGCACCAGCCTGACCGTGAACGCAGTCGATGGCGCCGAGTTCATGCTGACGATCATTCCGCACACCTTGAGCGAAACCATCATGGCGTCTTATCAGCCAGGTCGCCGGGTGAACCTTGAAGTCGACTTGCTTGCCCGTTACCTGGAGCGCCTGCTGCTGGGCGACAAGGCTGCAGAGTCGACTGCCGGCAGCACCATTACCGAAAGCTTTCTGGCCGCCAACGGCTACCTCAAATCCTGAGCTGTAATTTCGAAAGAAGGGGGGTGCCTTGTGGCGCTCAATAGCATCGAAGAACTGGTTGAAGACATCCGCCAAGGCAAGATGGTCATCCTCATGGATGACGAAGACCGCGAGAACGAAGGCGACCTGATCATGGCCGCCGAGTGCTGCCAGGCCGAGCACATCAACTTCATGGCCAAGCACGCCCGTGGCCTGATCTGCATGCCGATGAGCCGCGAGCGCTGCGAATTGTTGAAGCTGCCATTGATGGCACCGCGCAACGGATCCGGTTTCGGCACCAAGTTCACCGTGTCCATCGAGGCCGCTACCGGCGTCACCACCGGCATTTCCGCTGCCGACCGTGCGCGCACGGTACAAGCTGCTGCCGCGAAAGACGCCAAGGCTGAAGACATCGTCAGCCCTGGGCACATTTTTCCGCTGATGGCCCAAGCCGGCGGCACTCTGGCCCGCGCTGGCCACACCGAAGCGGCGTGTGATCTGGCACGCATGGCCGGTTTCGAGCCGAGCGGAGTGATCTGCGAAGTGATGAACGACGACGGCACCATGTCCCGTCGCGCCGAGCTGGAAGCCTTTGCCGCCGAACACAACATCAAGATCGGTACCATCGCCGACCTGATCCACTACCGGATGATCCACGAACGTACCGTTCAGCGGATTGCCGAGCAGCCGCTGGATAGCGAACTGGGCCAATTCAACTTGGTGACCTATCGTGATTCCGTGGAAGGCGACGTGCACATGGCACTGACCCTGGGCACCGTGTGCGCTGACGAACCGACGCTGGTCCGGGTGCACAACATGGACCCGCTGCGCGACCTGTTGATGGTCAAGCAACCGGGGCGCTGGAGCCTGCGTGCCGCGATGGCTGCGGTTGCCGAGGCCGGCAGTGGCGTTGTCTTGTTGCTCGGCCACCCGCTGGATGGCGACGTATTACTCGCGCACATCCGCGAGACAGCCGACCAGGCAGCAGTGAAAAAACCGACCACCTACAGCATCGTCGGTGCCGGTTCGCAGATCCTCCGGGACCTGGGCGTACGCAAAATGCGCTTGATGAGTGCGCCGATGAAATTTAATGCGATATCCGGTTTCGATCTGGAAGTTGTAGAATACGTGCCCTCCGAATAATGACCGGTCGTTTCCTGTCCTTGATTCGTGGCTAACAAATCACTGAGGGACGCGTAGAAAGCGCGTCCCGGCTCTTTAAGAGATCTAACGAATGACCCTGAAGACCATCGAAGGTACCTTCATCGCCCCTAAAGGCCGCTACGCTTTGGTAGTAGGCCGTTTCAACAGCTTCGTCGTTGAAAGCCTGGTCGGCGGTGCAGTGGATGCCCTGGTTCGCCATGGCGTGAGCGAAAGCGACATCACCATCATCCGTGCGCCTGGCGCCTTCGAAATCCCGCTGGTTGCGCAGAAAGTCGCTCAGAAGGGCGAATATGCGGCAATCATCGCCCTGGGCGCAGTCATTCGTGGCGGTACCCCGCACTTCGAATACGTCGCAGGCGAATGCACCAAGGGCCTGGCCCAGGTATCCATGGAGTTCGGCGTTCCAGTCGCATTTGGCGTGCTGACCGTTGATTCCATCGAGCAAGCTATCGAACGTTCCGGCACCAAGGCCGGTAACAAAGGTGCTGAAGCTGCCCTGTCCGCCCTGGAAATGGTCAGCCTGCTGGCGCAGTTGGAGGCCAAGTGATTAGCGACGAAAGCGATCGTTTCAACCCGCGCGATCCAAAGCCTGCGGATGCCGGCAAGCCATCGAAAAGCGTCAAGCGTCGCGAAGCCCGTCAGCTCGCGACCCAGGCGCTGTACCAATGGCACATGGCTCGGCAATCGCTGAACGAGATCGAAGCGCAGTTCCGGGTCGATAACGATTTCAGCGATGTCGACGGTGCCTACTTCCGTGAAATCCTGCACGGGGTTCCGGCTCAGAGAGACCGCATCGACGCCGCACTGGCGCCATGCCTGGACATCACCATCGAAGAGCTGGACCCGGTTGAGCTGGCCGTTCTGCGCCTGTCCACCTGGGAACTGCTCGAGCGCGTCGACGTGCCGTACCGCGTTGTGATCAACGAAGGTATCGAGCTGGCGAAAGTCTTCGGTTCCACCGACGGCCACAAGTTCGTCAACGGTGTACTCGACAAGCTGGCCCCGCGTTTGCGTGAAGCTGAAGTGAAGGCGTTCAAGCGCTAACCTAATGGGCGAGTTTGAGCTGATCCGCAATTTCTTCGCCGCCGCGCCTTGTGCGCAGGGCGGCGAGGGCGTTGCTCTGGGGATCGGCGACGATTGCGCCTTGCTGGCTGTTCCCCCCGGGGAGCAGTTGGCAATTTCCACCGACACCCTGGTTGCCGGTGTGCACTTCGCAGATCCTTGCGACCCTTTTCTGCTCGGCCAGCGCTCGCTGGCGGTGGCTGTCAGCGATCTGGCCGCCATGGGCGCCACGCCGGTTGCCTTTACCCTTGCCCTGACCCTGCCGACGGTGACTGCCGATTGGCTGCAAGCCTATGCCCGCGGTTTGAACCTCATGGCCCAGGGCTGCGGTGTGGCGCTAGTCGGTGGGGATACCACCCGTGGGCCGCTGAGCCTGACGATGACCGTATTTGGCCGGGTGCCCGGCGGTCAGGCGCTGGTCCGCAGCGGCGCGCAGCCGGGTGACCTGTTGTGTGTGGGCGGTGAGTTGGGCAACGCGGCTGGCGCCTTGCCGCTGGTGCTCGGCCAGAGAACGGCTGAACCCTCGATCGCTGACCCGCTGCTGGCACACTACTGGTCGCCGCAGCCGCAGTTGGCCCTGGGTCGAGCGCTCCGGGGCAAGGCGACTTCGGCGCTGGATATCTCCGACGGCCTGCTGGCGGACTGCGGGCACATAGCGCTCGCCTCGAAGGTGGGCGTTCAGGTCAAGCGGAGTAAGCTGCCTGTCTCTGCGCCCCTGGTAGCTTTCCTCGGTCAGGCGGGCGCCGAAGAAGCGGCCTTGAGCGGTGGCGACGACTACGTGCTGGCGTTTACCCTACCGTCCGTCGAGTTGCCCGGCCTGTTGGCCGACGGCTGGCCGATCCATGTGGTCGGACGTGTAGTCACTGGTCAGGGCGTGACCCTGCTGGATGCCGACGGACGAGACATCACCCCGCAAACTCGGGGCTACCAACATTTTCGGGAGACAACGTGACAGATCATCCCAAGCAGGTTCCGGCGGAATTCGTACCGCCGTCGGTCTGGCGCAATCCGTGGCATTTCCTGGCGTTCGGCTTTGGCTCGGGCACCTTGCCAAAGGCTCCGGGCACCTGGGGGTCGTTAGTTGCACTACCCTTTATCCCTTTGTGGCAGATGTTGCCCGATTGGGGTTACTGGCTGATGCTGGGCATCACCATGCTGTTCGGCTTCTGGCTGTGCGGCAAGGTCGCCGACGATTTGCGCGTGCATGACCACGAAGGCATCGTCTGGGACGAGATGGTCGGAATGTGGATCACCCTGTGGCTGGTGCCGGAAGGCTGGTACTGGTTGCTCGCCGGATTCCTGGTGTTCCGCTTCTTCGACATCCTCAAGCCGTGGCCGATTCGCTGGATCGACCGGCACGTGCACGGTGGCGTCGGGATCATGCTGGATGATGTACTGGCTGGCGTGTTTGCCTGGCTGGCGATGCAAGGGTTGGTGTGGCTTTTCGCTTGAAAGACTGACCAGGGGGACAGGGAATGGCTCGGCGCAGTTTGGCGGTGATGATTCTGGCGATGTGGTGCTCATGGGTCCAGGCAGCAGACCTGGCGCCACCGTCGGTGATTCACCTGGCCAGCGAAGAGTGGGAAGACTACACCGCTGCCGATGGCCATGGCCTGGCCTGGGACGTGTTGCGTGAAGTGTTCGAGCCCGCAGGCGTCAAGCTCGACATCCGTACCGAGCCTTATACGCGCTCGATCGGCCTGGCCCAGCGCGGTGAAGTGGATGCCTGTGTCGGCGGCTATCGCGATGAAGTCAGCGATCTGCTTTATCCACGGTGGAATTACGATACCGATCACGTCTATGCCCTGGGACTGGCCAGCAGTCCTGCGCCGACCCTCGATACCCTGGCCAATTATCGTCTGGCCTGGGTGCGTGGTTACCAGTATCAGCTCTACCTGCCCAATATCAGGCGCTATAACGAAGTGATCCGGCGCACCGGCATCCTGTCGATGCTGACCCACAACCGCGCCGACTATTACATCGATGCCCTGACCGAGGTGGACTACGTGGTCAGCCGGGCCAAGGATCCTGCGCAATTTCGCCGTACCCATGTCGCGGAGCTGCCGCTGTACCTGTGCTTTGCCGACAACCCCAGGGCGCGCGGGCTGATGGCGTTGTTTGATCAGCGCATGGAGGTGCTGGTGAAGAACGGCCAGTTGAAGCCGATATTCGAAAAGTGGAAGCAGCCGTACCCATTTGCCGCAGACTGAACGCGGTCAAATTGTGGGCGCTGGCTTGCTCGCGAATGCGGTTTGTCATCCTGATATAAGTTGCCTGGCACGCCGCTTTCGCGAGCAAGCCCGCTCCCACAAGGTCGATCGCGCGAGCTCTTGATCAAACTTTTTGATCGTTATGCCCCATAATTCAGCCTGAGCGTCTGTTGGAACCTGCTGTTACAATGCCGCGTCTGCGAATCTCCAGTACCTATAGATCAGGAGCACACCGGTGCCTGTCGTTTTTGTCGCCGCTTCCAAGCTGCCAACGCCTTTTGCGCAATTCACCATGCACGGCTTCCTCGATGAAGAGAACGGGCGCGAGCACGTTGTCCTGAGCCTGGGTGAGTTCGATGATGGTGCTCCGGTGCTCGGTCGCTTGCACTCCGAATGCCTGACCGGCGATGCCCTGTTCAGTCAGCGCTGCGACTGTGGTTCGCAGCTCGAGGCAGCCTTGCAGGCCATCGCCCGTGAAGGCCGTGGCGTATTGCTGTACTTGCGCCAGGAAGGTCGTGGCATCGGCCTGCTGAACAAGATCCGTGCCTATGAATTGCAGGATGGCGGTGCTGACACCGTCGAAGCCAACGAGCGTCTGGGCTTCGCCGCTGACCAGCGTGACTACGCCATGTGCCTGCCAATGCTCGAACATCTGGGGGTGAAATCCCTGCGCCTGATGACCAACAACCCACGCAAGGTCAAGGCCTTGACCGACATGGGCATCGTGGTTGCCGAGCGCGTGCCGCTGCATACCGGGCACAACCCGCATAACAAACTGTACCTGGCCACCAAAGCCAGCAAGCTCGATCACATGATGGGCAATGAGCATCAGGGCGAGGTAGATCGGGCGTGACCCGCGGTCAAGTGCGGCGGCGACTGTCAGTCAACTGGTGGCAATACCTGGCGCTGGCGCTGGTGCCGTTGTTCGTGATCAACGGCGTGTTTGGCCAAAGCGAGCCCATCCTGCCGGTGCTGGCGATGCCCATGTTCATTGCCGGCGTCGCATCGATGTTTGTCAGCCTGAAGTTCTTCGGTGCCTACAAGCACGCGCTGATCGCCACGCAAAAAGCCCTCGATACCCCTGAAGAACCCGCCGCCTGGATTGCCCTGGCCGCCAAGCGCCGCAGCGCGTTCCTGGTCGCCGCCTTGCCTGCCTGGATCGGCGCCGTGGCGGTCTTTGTCGGGCTTGAGGCAGTGCCGCTGTTTCTGCTGGCGCTGTCGACCGCCGTGCTGTTCTACCTCTACCGTATCCCGCGTCAGCTCGGTTGATGTGGCGTTATTGGCTGGCGGTGTTGCTGCTGGCCGGGAGCGGCGGGGCGGCGGCGGTCCAGCGGGTGGTCAGCCTGGCGCCATCCCTGACTGAAATTGTCGTCGAACTGAATTCCGCAGATCTCCTCGTCGGGGTGCTGGATGCCGGCGAGCGTCCGGCGGCGCTGCAACATCTGGCTTCGGTCGGCGGGTACGGCCAGCTGGATATGGAGCGCCTGCTCAGCCTCAAGCCCGATTTGCTGTTGCTGTGGCCTGGCAGCGTCGGCCCGGCCCAGCGGGAACAACTCAAGCGCCTGAACATCCCCACCTTCGTTGCCGAACCCCATGACCTGCAACAACTCACGGCCCAGATCGAGACGATAGCCCAACAGCTCGGACGACCGGAGCGCGGCATGGCATTGGCTGCAAGCCTGCGCAAGCGCCTGGCTGAATTGCGCCTGCGGTATCACCGGGAAGAGCCCTTGCGGGTGTTCTATCAAGTTTGGGATCGACCGCTGTACACCGTCGGGGGGGGGCAGATTATCAGTGATGCGCTTGAAGTGTGTGGGGCGCGCAATGTGTTTGCCGACCTGCAACTGCCAGCCCCTCAGGTGAGCGTGGAGGCGGTGCTGCAGCGTAATCCCGAGGTCATTCTAGCCGGTGATCAGGCCCAGCTTGAGGCATGGAAAGCCTGGCCTCAGGTCGCGGCCGTGGCGCAGCGGCGGTTGTTGCAGGTAGCGGATAAAGGACTGGAGCGGCCTAGCGGGCAGATGATCGAGGCGACGGCTGCATTGTGTCGATTGATTGCACCGGACCGGTAGACCGAGGTGCGGCCTTCGCGAGCAAGCCCGCTCCCACATTTGAACTTTATACCCTTGTGGGAGCGGGCTTGCTCGCGAAGAGGCCAGTCGAAACACCGCTGTTTCAGGATCAGAGCTCCGGCGTCCAGCTCACCCCGAACATCCACGCCCGACCCTCCTCACGATAGCCATACTGGCTGCCATCATGGCTGTACAGCGCCCGGCTGTATCCCTTGTCCAACAGGTTATCCACCTTCAGCTCAAGCTTGATCTCGCGATTCAACTCCCAGCTGCTGCGTAACCCCAGCAGCGCATAACCGCCTAACGGCTGCAGATTGGTCTCGTCGTCATAACTGCTGCTCACCGCCTGCCAGCTGGCGCCGAGTCCCAGGCGGTCGAACTGGCGGTCCAGGTCCAGGCTCAGGGTGCGTCGAGCGCGGCGTGCCAGGGTATGACCGGTGTCGCGATCCTGCGGGTCGATGATCGCGACGCCCAGGTTGCCTTGCCAGCCGAACAGCTCCTGTTTCAGGGCGGCTTCGAACCCGTTGATCCGCGCCGATGCGACGTTCTGCGGGCGAGAATTGCTGCCGAAGATGATCGCGTCTTCGAGGTCGGTGCGATACAGCGACGCCTCCAGGCGACTGGTTTCGCTCAACTGGCTGCGCCATTGCAGCTCGTAGCTCTTCGACGTTTCGGGCTTGAGATCCGGGTTGCTGAAGTCCGGGTAGTACAGGTCGTTGAAGGTCGGTGCGCGAAAACCTTCGCTGTAGCTGAGCAACAGGTCGTTGTCGGGGTTCAGCGGCAGGGTAAAGGTGCCACTCCAGCTGTTTTGGCCGCCGAACTGCTGGTTCTGGTCACGGCGCAAGCCCAGCTCCGTAGAAAAACTGTCCGCCTGGTAGCGATGCTGAATGAACGCGGCGCGGTTCCAGCGACTGTCTTCATCGAACGGCGTGCTGCTGTTGATCCGGTCTTCGTACCAGTCGCCGCCGAGGATCAGGCTGTTGCGGTCGTTGAGCTTGAGGTCGTTCTGCCAATTCACCGAGTCGCGATAGGTGTTGAAGACGCTGCGCTCGTCGCTGAGCTTGTCCAGCGTCTTCTCGCGGTTCTCGCTGTGGCCCAGTTCGAGTCGGGTTTTCCAGATGTCGTTGACCCGGGCGTCGACGTAGCTGCTGAAGCTGCTAACGGTGAAATCGCTGTAGGGCTGCTGCTGGACTGACTCGAAGGTGTTCATGTCGAAGCGGCCAAACGGGTTGTCGAACGCGCTTTTGCCGCGGTTATCCAACAGGTTGGCACCGACTTCTACGTCATCGGTCAACGCATGGCTGAGGCTCATGCTGATCGACTTGTTGCGATACTCATCGTGGTCGCCATCGCTGGGGTACGACTGGTGGGTGCGATCAATTCCGGCCGTCTCATCGAGGCTGGCCCCGAGATCGAAGCGGGTTTTCTCGTCACCGCCAGACACCCCGAGGCTGCGCTCCCAGGTCTGGTTGCTGCCATAGCCGACATGCAGGCGCGGCTGCAGTCCTGTGTCGCCGCCACGGCGGGTGAAAATCTGGATCACCCCGCCGATCGCATCGCTGCCATAAATCACCGAGCGGGAGCCCCGCAGGACTTCCGCGCGCTCGACCTGCTCGATGTTGATGTGCTGCAGGTTGCTGTCGCCGGAGGTGGAGTTGCCAATGCGCTGGCCATCCACCAGCACCAGGCTCTGCGCCGACTTGGTGCCACGAATATAAATCCCCGGCAGGCTGCCGCGCCCACCGGTTTGTCCGACCTGCACCCCTGGCACGCGACGCAGCAGGTCAGTGACACTGGACGGCTGCAGGCGGTCGATGTCGGCGCGTGTGAACACGGTGTTGGCGGCGCTACTGTCGTTGCGGGCCTCGACCTGTCGATTGGCGCTGATCAGTACGTCGGGGAGCTTGAGCGCCTGGTCGCGTTCGAAGGTGTCGGCCAGCAGTTGGCCGGCCGGCAGGAGGGTCAGCGTCAGGGCGAGAGGGGAGAGTTTCATGGAGGATCCGGGATGAATTCAGATGCGGCACAACTACCTGTAGGAGCTGCCGAAGGCTGCGATCTTTTGATTCTTTATTAGCAGATTCGGAGCTGCCGAAGGCAAGATCAAAGATCGCAGCCTTCGGCAGCTCCTACGAGGGGCGGTTACAGATTGAGCAATGTCAGGCGTTGACGAATCGACGCCTCGATACCTGCTTGATCCAGCCCGCACTCAGCCAGCATCTGTGCCGGTTTGGCGTGCTCGACGTAGGTGTCCGGCAGGCCCAGGTGCAGCATCGACTTGAGGATATTCTCCCGGGCGAGGAACTCGCTGACCGCGCCACCGGCGCCGCCCATGATCGCGTTCTCCTCGACCGTCACCAGCAAATCGTGGCTGGCGGCGATCTCACGAACCAGCGCTTCATCCAGCGGCTTGACGAAACGCATGTCGACCACGGTGGCATCCAGCGCCTCGGCGACTTTCAGCGCTTCGGCCAGTTGCACGCCGAATACCAGCAAGGCGACCTTGCTGCCCTGACGGCGCACGATGCCCTTGCCGATTTCGATCGGCTGCAGGTTTTTCTCAATCGTCGCGTTGGGGCCGTTGCCCCGTGGATAACGCACGGCTGCCGGCCCGTTATACAGGTGGCCGGTGGTGAGCATCTTGCGTAATTCGTTTTCGTCGCTCGGCGTCATCACCAGCATGCCGGGGATGCAGCGCAGGAACGACAGGTCGAAGCTGCCCGCGTGGGTCGGACCGTCTTCGCCGACCAGGCCGGCACGGTCGATGGCGAACAGCACGTCGAGGTTCTGCACCGCCACATCATGCACGAGCTGGTCGTAGCCCCGTTGCAGGAAGGTCGAATAGATCGCCACCACCGGCTTGGAGCCTTCGCAAGCCATGCCTGCCGCCAGGGTCACGGCATGTTGTTCGGCAATCGCCACGTCAAAATATCGCTCCGGAAACCGCTCGCTGAAGGCGACCAGGTCCGAGCCTTCCTTCATGGCCGGCGTGATGCCGACCAGGCGCGGGTCTTCGGCAGCCATGTCGCACAGCCACTCGCCGAATACGCCTGAATACTTTGGTCCGCCGGCCTTCTTCGGGGCGGCGGCAGGGGCGTCGACCGGTTCGAGCTTGGTGATCGCGTGGTAGCCGATCGGGTCGACTTCTGCCGGCGCGAAGCCTTTGCCTTTCTTGGTGACCACGTGCAGGAACTGCGGACCTTTGAGGTCACGCATGTTGCGCAGGGTGGCGATCAGGGTCGGCAGGTCGTGGCCATCGATCGGGCCGATGTAGTTCCAGCCCAGTTCTTCGAACAGTGTGCCGGGGACCAACATGCCCTTGGCATATTCCTCGGTGCGCCGGGCGATTTCCCAGGCGCCGGGCAGGCGCGACAGGACCTTCTTGCTGCCCTCACGCATGCTCGCGTAAGTACGGCTCGAGAGGATCTTCGCCAGGTAATTCGACAGGCCGCCGACGTTGCGCGAGATCGACATGTCGTTGTCGTTGAGGATCACCAGCATGTCGGCGTTGACTTCCGGCGCGTGGTTCAGCGCTTCGAACGCCATGCCGGCAGTCAGGGCACCGTCGCCGATCACCGCGATTGCCTTGCGATCACTGTTCTGCAGGCGGGCGGCAATGGCCATGCCCAGCGCGGCACTGATCGAGGTGCTGGAGTGACCGACGCCAAAGGTGTCGTACTCGCTCTCGGAGCGCCGCGGGAAGGCAGCAACACCGTCCTTCTGGCGCAGGGTAGCCATGCGCTCGCGTCGACCGGTGAGGATCTTGTGCGGATAAGCCTGATGACCCACGTCCCACACCAGCCGGTCATCCGGGGTGTCGAATACGTAATGCAACGCGATGGTCAGCTCGATGACGCCCAGGCCGGCACCGAAATGCCCACCGGTCTGTCCGACCGTATAGAGCAATTCCAGGCGCAACTCATCGGCCAGGGTTTCCAGCTCGGCTTCGCCTAACCGGCGCAGGCCGTCCGGCGTGTTGGCACGGTCGAGCAGGGGCGTGGTCGGGCGCTTGCGGGGAATCTCATGAAACGTCGTGGGCATCAGGCGAATCGTTATAGGTATAAAAGATGCGGCAGTTTACCTGATGCATCGCCCCCTGCCCACGCGTTGGTTTTAACTTGGTGGTAACACCGTCAGCTGCGGCGGTCGACGATATAGCGGGCAAGGTCGCGCAGCGGCTCGGCTGCCGCGTCAAACGGTCGCAGTGCATACAGGGCCTGATCGCGCAGTTCCAGGGCGTAGGCCTTGGCCGCGTCGAGGCCGAGCAGGGCCGGGTAGGTCGGTTTGTCGCGAGCTATGTCGGCGCCCTGGCGTTTGCCCAGGGTTGCGGTATCGCTTTCGACGTCGAGAATATCGTCCTGTACCTGGAACGCCAGGCCGATGGCCTGTGCATAAGTCTGCAGCGACGTAAGTTCAGCCTTTTGCGCGCGGCCACTGGCCAGGGCGCCAAGCTTGACGCTGGCTTCGATCAACGCGCCGGTCTTGTGCCGGTGCATGTATTCGAGCGCCTTCTGGTCCAGCTTCAAACCGACCGAGCCAAGGTCGATGGCCTGGCCGCCGACCATACCCGCTGGGCCTGCCGCCAATGCCAGGGCGCTGACCATCTGCAGGCGAATTTCAGCATCGACGGTGCTCAGCTGCGGATCGAGCAGGGCGCTAAACGCGAGGCTCTGCAAGCCGTCGCCGGCCAGAATTGCGCAGGCTTCGTCGAATTTTTTATGGGTGGTTGGCTGGCCGCGACGCAAATCGTCATCGTCCATCGCTGGCAGATCGTCGTGCACCAGGGAGTAGGCGTGGATCAGCTCGACCGCACAAGCCGCGCCGTTGGCCTGTTCGGCCGCGCCGCCCAGCGCTTCGCAGGCGGCATAAGCCAACAGCGGCCGAACACGCTTGCCGCCGTTCATGACGCTGTAGCGCATGGCTTCGTACAAACGCGCCAGCTCGGGGCCTGGAGCAACGAACAGGGACTCCAGCGCAGCATTGACGCGCGCCTGGCTAGTTGCCGAATACGCAGCAATCATTCTGGCTGGTCCGCGTCGAAGGGTTCCTCGGCGAGTTCGCCATCGCGCTCAAGCAGCACCTGAACCTTCTGCTCGGCCTGGGCCAGCGCCGCCTGGCAATCGCGGGTCAGCCCGATGCCCTGCTCGAAAGCAGTCAGCGAGTCTTCCAGCGACAATTCGCCGTTTTCCAGCCGCTCCACCAGCGTTTGCAGGTCAGCGAGGGATTGTTCGAAATCCAGTGCAGCTTTTTTGCGGGCCATGGCGGCTATTTCCGGTTGACGTTAAACCGGCGCGACACTAGCAGACATGGGGGTTATGGGCAAATGAGCAGGGAATTCCTGCGCGTTGTCTCAGCTCAATGTGTCGAGTCCTCGGGATAGCTGATTTGATAACGCGTACTGCGCCCGCCACCAGGCAACCGTTGCAGACAACCTTTATCCAGCAACTCCGCCAGATGACGAGTCGCAGTAGCTTTCGACACCTTAGCCACGGCCTGATACTGAGCCGCGCTGATGCCGTCCGCGAATCCGCCTTCCCCGCCGTCGAGCAGACGGTTAAGTACCTTTGCTTGTTCAGGCGACAAGCTTGACTCCCGATGCGCCTGCCAGAACCGCGCCTTGCCGAGCACTGATTTGATCCGCGCTATAGCCTGCTCCAAGCTACGCAGCAAGGTCTGCAGAAACCATTCAAGCCATTCGGTGATGTCCAAAGTGGCTTTCTGGCTTTTTTCCAGTACGCGGTAGTATCCGGAGCGATCGTCGAGGATGCTGGCTGACATGGCGTAGAAGCGAATCGCTTGAGCCTCGCCCTGGGCCAGAGCCAGGTCGGTGATCGTTCGCGTCAGGCGGCCGTTGCCGTCGTCGAACGGATGCAGTGTGACGAACCAGAAGTGCGCAATACCGGCCCGCAGCAGTGGATCAAGATTCTTTTGGGTCCGACTGGCTTCAAACCATGCCAGGAAAGTCTGCAGATGCTGTTCGAGACCTATCCTTGGAGGAGCTTCAAAGTGCACGGTCGGCCTGTCGATTCGCCCAGACACTACCTGCATGGGGTCATCGCCGCGTAGTGCGCCGACACGGATCGGTCGGGCTGAAAAAGTCGCGTCCTGATCGGGAAATAACCACTCGTGCCAATCAAACAGGCGCGCCAATGTCAGCGGCTCGGCAAAATGCCGGGTGGCATCGAGCATCAGTTGCGCCAAACCTTCGCTGCGCTGGCTTACGTTATTGCCGTCGTTCAGCTCCAGCCCCAGGCGCCGCGCCAGCGAGGAACGTACCGATCCGACGTTCAGCTGCTCACCCTCAATGGCAGATGAGGTGACGATGTTCTGCAGCAAGGCATCCAGTTCGCTTTGCGCGCTCAACGAGTTACTCACCGAGCTGGACATGCCCATCAATTGCCCCTGCGCGTGAACGCATTCGCGCAGCAAAGGTGCAAGGTGGGAGGCTTGCCAATTGAAGTCGGGCCAATCCGGCTGCTGCCAGATCCAGTGAGTGGCCATGATTCGGTCCTCTTAAGGTAAATGAGCCGATAAAAATCCTATTCGGCTCATGTAGTGAGCCGAATATGACGATTATTCGGCTCACCGTCCACCGCTTCGCCGTGATTCCTGCCGCAAATTCAGACGGATCTGATTGTTAAAAACCGCCCGACTGTCTAACCTCGCGCCATCGATGACTCAATGTTCACGGGTCTTTTTGACGAAACGCAGGATCTGGATCTGTCACGCGCCGAGGATCAGGCGCAGGTTTCGTTATGCATGGCAGGAGGCGTTACATGCGTTCATTTCTTCTGGTGCTGCTGGGGTGGGTCTGGGTGACTGCCGCCTTGGCCGACCCGTCGGCGCAATTGTCCGAACCGGTTGGAGGCTGGCGCTACAACGGCCTGCTCGATCGCAGCGAATACCCGCAAGTCGCCTATCCAACGCCGCCCATTGACCGGGGCGTGCAGCGCAATCGCACCATGATCGAGGGCCAGCTCAAGGCGATCGGCACCCGGCGCGGGCCGCACACCCTGGCGGTCAATGGCAATCCCCTCAATTTGTACACCGACGACCAGGGTCGTTTCGCTCGACCTTATGCGTTTGGCGCCGGCTCCAACAGTGTCGAAG
Source organism: Pseudomonas sp. RIT-562 (assembly GCF_026241895.1). GTDB lineage: Bacteria > Pseudomonadota > Gammaproteobacteria > Pseudomonadales > Pseudomonadaceae > Aquipseudomonas > Aquipseudomonas mandelii_F. The sequence continues at coordinate 83,479 of NZ_JAPJIV010000004.1, forward strand.
TGCGCAGCACCGAAGGTCAGTCGCTCAAGCGAGTGCAGTTCTACGAAGCCAACAACCTGCGTACACCGGCGCAGATTCGCGTAGTGCTGGGCTGGGACGACCCCAAAGCCGAGCTCGACCTGCACATCGTTACACCCGATGGCCAGCATGCGTTCTGGGCGCATCCGGCAATGTCCAACGGCGGCGGCCTGGACCCTGACGGCGTGGACGGTCCCGGCCCGGAAATGTTCACCATGACCGCGCCGATGCGTGGCACCTATCTGGTTTACGTCAACTATTGGGGCAACTTTGGTAGCGGCGGCTATAACTTCGATGAGACCAGCAACCAGAACGAGGTCATCACCTCGCAAATCAACCTGGTGCTGAACGAGAACACCGTCAACGAAAAACGCGAAACCTTCATCGTGCCCTTGCGCGCGATAGGCGACTTGCTGCTGGTCAAGACTTTCAACTACTAAGCATCCCGCTCCACGGATGAACTGCTGAGCCTTGGGAACATGAGCGTGAATATGAGTGATAACACTGTACCTGCGTCAGCCAATCCCCCGCGTCGCTGGCCGGCACTGCTGATCGGCCTGTGCGTGGTGGCCGGCGTGGCTGGCGCCATGGGTTGGTTCATGCACAAACCCAAGGCGCCGATCGCCCTGTTGGCCAGCGACAAACTGGGAATGAGCCGACCGGACGGCCTGCTCGAAACCCATTCCCTGAGTCAGTTGCCCAAAGACCTGCTGGCGGTGCCGTTCCTCAAGGAAACCCTGACCGAAGATTTCGTCTTCTATTACGAGACCCATGCCGATCGCCTGGGCCTGATCGGCAGCCTGCGCCGGATCATTTACGAGCATGACCTGAAGTTGCAGGACAGCCTCATCGAGCAGTTGTTCGATCAGCCGGCGGACGTTGCGCTGTGGCGCGGGGCGGATGGTCGCCTGAAGGATTTCTTGTTGGTAATGGATCGCGGCGGCCTGGCCAAAGTGCTGGAGCCGCTGGCCAAGGTTGCACTGGATGACTCCCAGCTGAGCAAAATTGCTGAGGTGAAGGTCGGCACCGACGACGTCGCGCTGTATCAACTGACCTACAACGCTACCAAGGCATTGCTGTTCGCTTCTCACGGCGACAAATTGGTGGTGCTGTCCAATCCGACCCGTCTGCAAGAGCCCGAAAGTGGCGTAGCGCCAGAGCCGGGCAGCGTTTCCAGCCAGGCCATCGCGGCATTGCTCAACGGCGAAAAACTCTTCCCCGAGGCGTTCGGCCTGCAACCCCGTGCACCCGAGGTGAAGCAACGGCTGGCGGTGAATTCCAGCGTTTTGGCCATGGGTTACCAGCGCTTCATCCCCAATTTTGCCGGGCTGCGTTTTGACATGGACGACAAGGGTTGGCACAGCTTCCTCGCCATGGACGAACTGGAGAACCAGCCAGACTTCGATTTCAAGCCGATCTGGCAAGCCATGCCCATGGGCGCCAGCGCTTGCGTGGCCTTGCCATTGGCTGCCGAACAGCAGAAACCCTTGCTGGTGAAGCTCGGCGCCGACGACGAGGTGGCCCAGGCACTGACCGAGCATATGGCGGGCGCTGCCGGCCTGTGCTGGTACGCCGATTCGCGGCTGTATACGCCGTTACTGGTGGCGAGCCTGAACGATGATGACAGCGCCAGGCTTGACGGCGACCTCGGCACCTTGTTCGGTTCGATGGTCGGTGCCTATGAAGCCAAGGTCGATGAGCACGCTTTCCCGGTGATCGAAAAACAGCAAGGCGAAACCCGTCAATGGCAGCGCCAGGTCAGCTCCAACTTTGGTCCCTACGCGGCCAGGGAGGCCGAGCAACCCGATGCGATCAGCGGCAAAGCATTCATGCGCGTGAGCCTGGCGCGGCATGGCTCGACGCTGCTGTTTTCCCTCGACGACAAGCTCGTCGACAAAGCCCTGGGCACTCTCGACAAGCGTTTCCCGCCAATGGCCGACGTGCTGCCCGCAGACCTGCTGATGCCGGTCTACTTCGGGCCGGACTCGATGGCGCAGTTGATGCAGCAGGAAACCCTCGACAGCCTGCCGCAGGACATGGAACCGGTCTTCTACAACGCCGCGCAAACCTACCTGATCCCGAAATTGCGTACTCTGGGCGGCTATGGCAAATACGCCCTGACCTTGCCCGAAGGCAGTGAGCCCGATGGCCATTGGCAGTGGCTGCCGCTGCAGTGGAAAGCACTGTGACCGTACTCATCCGCAGCCTCGGCCTGCTGGCGATGTTATTGGGCAGTCGCGTATTTGCCAGCGAAGCGGCCCCGCTCGACCCACAACAATCCCAGGTGTTCCGCGCCTGGTTCGTGCGCATCGCCCAGGAACAGTTGGTGCAGGGCCCGAGCCCGCGCTGGTATCAGCAGGACTGTGCCGGCCTTGTTCGGTTTGCCGCCAACGAAGCACTCAAGGTGCATGACGACAAATGGCTGCGCAGCAATGGCCTGTCCAATCGCTACCTGCCACCGGAACTGCAGCTGAGTGAGGCGCAACGCAGCCTGGCCCGGCAGTGGCAGCAAGGTGGCGGCAAGGTCGGACCCTACGTCAACGCCATCAAGCTGATCCAGTTCAATAGCCATCTGGTCGGCCGTGACGTGGCGCAGGCCCGCCCCGGCGACCTGATGTTTTTTGATCAGGGCGACGACCAACACTTGATGATCTGGATGGGCCGCAACATCGCCTATCACACTGGCACCACCACCCCGACTGACAATGGCATGCGCTCCGCGAGCCTGCAGCAACTCATGACATGGAAGGACACCCGATGGATACCCGACGCAGCCAACCCCAACTTCATCGGCGTCTATCGACTGAATTTTCTCTCCCAATGATCGGTGCCCGCATGTTGCGTTTTTTGCCTTTGCTGTTGGTCCTGATCCTGCCTTTTTCTGCGGTTCACGCTGAAGACACCGTCGAGCCCAGCGGCTATACGCCGGTGCCTGGGGAAAGCTTTTTCCTCCTGGCGGACAGTAGTTTTGCCAGCGATGAACAAGCGGTGGTTCGGCTCGAAGCCCCTGGCCGCGACTACCGCCGGTTTCGCATGGAGCCTTATGGCGGCGCGGACATCCGGGTGTATCGCATCGACCAGCCGCTGGACTTTCTCAAGCGCCAGAAGAACCTGCACCGGGTGGTCAGCGACGGTCAGTTCAAGGGCGAAGGCTTGTCGAATACCCTCGCGTACCTGTGGGACAACTGGTATCGCAAGTCTCGTCGGGTAATGCAGCGAGCGTTTTCCTACGAGTCGCGTAAACAAGTCACCGAGGAAGTACCGGAACTGAAGATGGGCGCCGCCATGGTCGCGCCTACTCCCTACGACGCCCAGCCGCAATTCGCCCTGATTCCGGGCCTGCCGGTGGTCAGTCAGTTCCGCTACCCGCTGTGGGAAGCCAAGCCGATCCAGCCACCAGCCGGTGTGAACCTGGCTGGCTCTTCCAGCGACTTTGTCAGCGTCGCCCCGGGCAATGTCTACATTCCGCTGGGCCACCTGAAGCCGGGCCTGTACCTGGTAGAGGCGCTGATCGGCAAGTACCGCGCGACCACCATGGTGTTCGTCTCCAATACCGTGGCCGTGAGCAAGATTGCCGGCGATGAACTGGTCGTGTGGGCCGCGCGCAAACACGAAGGCAGCTCGGTGCCGAAGGTCAATGTGCTATGGACCGATGGCCTTGGTGTCATGAGCAGCGGCGCCACCGATGTCGATGGCTTGTTGCGCCTGAAACACGTCAGCCCCGAGCGTTCGTTCGTGATCGGCGAGGATGAAGAGGGCGGGGTGTTTGTCTCCGAGAACTTCTATTACGACAGCGAAATCTACGACACTAAACTCTACGCCTTCACCGATCGGCCGCTGTATCGGCCGGGGGATTGGGTGTCGCTGAAAATCGTCGGGCGTGAGTTCAAGAACGCCCGGGATTCTGTGCCGCCAACCGCCGCCGACGTCAACGTGACCGTGCTGGATGCCACCGGCACCGCGCTGCAGTCGCTGGCGCTGAAGCTGGATTCCAAAGCCGGTACCCAGGGCCGTTTCCAGTTGCCGGACAACGCCGTGGCCGGTGGTTACGAACTGCGTTTCAGCTACAAGGACCAGGCCTACAGCAGCGCCTTCCGCGTGGCCGAGTACATCAAGCCACACTTCGAAATTTCGCTGAACCTGGCAAAGCAGGATTACCGCACCGGCGAGCCAGTGAAGGGCAGCCTGGTGCTGCTGTATCCGGATGGTAAACCCGTGGCCAATGCCCGGTTGAGCCTGACCCTGCGCGCTCAACAATTGTCGATGGTCGATAACGAACTGCAATACCTGGGGCAGTTTCCAGTCGAATTGACCAGCACTGAATTGACCACGGACGCCAAGGGCAACGCCACCCTCGACCTGCCCGCCGCCGACAAGCCGAGTCGGTACATGCTGACGGTGTTCGCCAGCGACGGCGCGGCGTATCGGGTCAGGACCACCAAGGAAATCCTCATCGACCGTGGCGCCGCCAACTTCAGTCTGAGCGCCCCCCAACGCTTCAGTGCAGTAGGGGAGAAAGTGCAGTTCAACTACGTCGAACAAGGTGGCAGCGCACAGGGCAAAAACGTGGTGCCGAGTACTTACAGCTGGGTCCGCCTGGAAGACCAGAGCACCGCTGAAGGCAAGCTGGCCGTGGCGGACAAGGGCTTCACCCTGGCCTTCGAACGCCCGGGTACTTATAACCTGACGCTCAAGGACGCCCAGGGTCGGGTAGTCGGCGCCACCGGCCATTCGGTCACGGGTGAAGGCGTGAAGGCCGTACCCGGCACTGTGGAAATCGTCCTCGATAAACCCGAGTACCAAGCGGGCGACGAGGCCATGGCGCTGATCACTTTCCCGGAGCCGGTCAGCGATGCGCTGCTGTCACTGGAGCGGGACAAGGTCGAGGCGACTGCGTTGATGTCCAGGGGCGGCGATTGGCTGAAAGTGGAAAAACTCAGCGAGACCCAATACCGCGCGCGCATTCCGGTCAAAGACCATTTTGCCCCCAACCTTACGTTCTCGGTGGTCTACACCAAGGGAGGGCAGTACAGCTTCCAGAATGCCGGGATCAAGGTCATTGCCCCGCAGATCGACGTGGCGATCGTCACTGACAAAGAGACCTATCAACCGGGCGACACAGTCTCGGTCGATCTGACCACGGCGTTCGCCGGCAAACCGGTTCCTGCGCACCTGACGGTCAGCGTCGTGGATGAAATGGTGTATGCACTGCAGCCTGAAGTCGCGCCAACCATCGACCAGTTCTTCTATCACCCACGGCGCAACAATGTGCGCACCAGTGCCAGCCTGTCGTTCATCAGCTACGACGTCGCATTGCCTGGCAGCCCTGGCGCCCCGGGCAAGGCTAATCGCAGCGAACGTGGGGTGAAAGTGCTGGAACGGCCGCGTCGTGAAGACGTCGATACCGCTGCGTGGCAGCCTGAACTGGTCACCGACGCCAATGGCAAGACCCGGTTCACCTTCACCATGCCGGACTCCCTGACCCGGTGGCGCATCACCGCCCGAGCCATCGCGGATGACGGCCAGGTGGGGCAGAAAAAGCAATTTGTACGCTCGGACAAACCGCTGTACCTGAAGTGGAGTGGCCCGACCCGATTCCGCAATGGCGACAAACCGGACTTGGGAGTGTTCGCCTTCAGCCAGGCGGAAAAACCGGTCCAGGCCGAGCTGCTGATTCACTATGGCGGCACCGAGCAGCGCATGCCGGTGACCTTGAATCACGGGATCAACTACCTCGCGCTGCCGGCATTTGCTCTGGCTTCGGGAGAGTGGTCCGCCGAACTGGTGCAGGACGGCAAGACCGCTGATTCCCTGGCCGTGCGCCTGACCGCAACCGGCGAAGGCTGGCAGGTGACTCAGAGCCAAAGCCTGGACGTGGCCAGCGGCGATACGCCATTGAGTCTGCCCGCGGACGCCACCGATATCCGCTTGCGCCTGGACGACAGCGCGAAGGCAGTGTTCCGCTCGGCGCTCGACGACCTGCTGGGTTACCCCTATGGCGGAGTCGAACAAACCGCCAGCCGTTTGCTGCCCTTGAGCATCGCTTATCCGGCTCTGGCGTCGAGCCCGCCCATTCGCGATCGCTTGCGCCTGATTATGCAGAATAGCCGCCTGCGCCTGGTGCAGATGGCCGGCCCGTCGGCGAGCTTCACCTGGTGGGGCATGGACGGCGAGCCGGACGCGTTTCTCACGGCCTACGTCTATTACGCCGACTGGCATGCGAGCAAAGCCCTGGAGCTGAGCCTGCCGCCGGAACATTGGCAGCGGGTGCTGGAGGTGTATGCAAAGCAGGCAAAAAATACCCCGCTGTTGCAGCGCGCGCTGATTCTGTCCTTTGCCCGGCAGATGCAATTGCCGGTGAACACCTTGCTCAGCGGATTGCTGGAAGACCTGGCAAAAGCGCGTGAGGGGCATGCGGCGAACGTGCTCGACGACGGGCAAGACAGCCTGGTCATGGGTGATCCGGATTCGGCGCTGGGCCTGGCGGCCGCCCGGGTGCTGGCGGCTTCCCTGGCCAATCAGTTGAAGGTCAGCCAGCCGGAAGCTTTCAACCGTCAGCTGGCGGCCTCCCGTCAGCAACTGGAGGTCAGTTCACAGCCCTTTGTCGAAGCGTTGAACCTGTCGCTGCAACCCTTCGATCAGGCCCAGGCGCAAGCTTTGCTGCAACGCCTGTTACCACAACAATCCACCCTGGAACGCGCCTTGGCCCTGACCTGGTTGGCGCGCAGCATTGAGCAGGCCTCACCGACCATCGCGCTGACACCGGGTGAAGGCTGGAAGAAACAACATGGTGCTACCGGTGAGCTGTACTGGACGTGGCAGGGTGCATCCCCCGTGCCGACAGTGCTGGCGGTGTCCGGTACTCAGGAGCGCCCGCTGAAAGCCGCCTTGAGTTTCCAGACCAGGCAAGCGCCTGCTGAGCCCCTAGGCGTAACGGTCACCCGCCGTCTGTCACGTCTGGTGCCGGGTGACGAAGCCTTTACCTTCAAGCTCGAGTCGGTGGCCGGTAAGCCATTGTCCAGCGACAGTCTGTATCTGGATGAAGTGATCGTCACCAGCAAGGCCGGGAAGCCATTGCGCTACGGCATGCTGGAAGTGCCGCTGCCGCCGGGAGCCGATGTCGAGCGTACTACCTGGGGCATCAAACTGATGGGCAAGGCCGGTACCGAACCAACGGCGCTGGAGAAAGCGCGTTTCGAACCGGGACAGATGGCATACGCCGTCCCGGTCGACGCCTTGAGCGGCGAGTTGCGCTTGCGCCATCTGGTGCGGTTCTCGCAAAAGGGCCAGTTCAATCTACCTCCGGTGCGCTTCATCCAGGTCTACGCGCCACAGCATCAGGCTCAACAGCAGAAGCCGGCCCTGGGCCAAGTTACGGTTCACTGAGATGCTGCGGGCGGTGGTCTGGTGCCTGCTGTGCTTGATCCCCGCGCTGGCGACAGCGCTGGACGAGCCACTGCGCGTGGCCTTCAAGGGCGAGTTGCTGTCGCTGAGTGACACTCAACTCATCGCCCGACAGCCGTTGCCAGCTGATCTGCAGGCGCCGCTGGGCAGTCTGTGGAAGCTGTTTGTCTACGCCTGGCTGGTGGATACCGACGCCCGTGAAGCGCCCTATGAATGCCGCGGGCAATCCAAAGAGGAAGTCTACTGCTGCAGTACCGGCGGGAAGATCGAGCGGGATCAGGCCCTGGTCAAATCCTGCGGCCTGTACTTCGACCCGGCGCGGCTGGGCATCGCCGAATCCGACTGGCGCACTTATTGGCAAACACGGCAAGCTCCGCAGTGGTTGCTGGGGCTCTCGTCATTGCAGCCTTCGACGCGAGTGTCCGTGGCGCAGTTACTTCAGGTGTTGGCGCTGATGCCGGCGCAGGCTCAGGCGCGCCAGGTATTGCTCGATGTCGTATTGAATGCCGCAGACGGCAATGCCGTGGGCGAGCTGGGCGGTCGGCTGCGAGTGAAAACCTGGAGCTGGCTGGGCGATCAGGATCCGTCATCACGCCAGGGTGGTTTTGCCGGGTGGACAGTGGATGGCACGCCGATCTGGGCGGGTGGGCGCGGAACCAGCCAGATGGTTCTGCGCAAACATGGCGCAGCCCTGGCGTCCGTGCTGCCGGTCAATTGGCCTGCAGATGCAGGGCGTTGCGTCGAGGTCGGACTATTTTCCCGTTATCCGGTTGCGCGGGTGATGTCAGGCGATCGGGCAGTCACCTCAGGACCGCTGCAGGGCGATTATCGAGTCGAGTTCACCAACGGCAATCAACTCGATATCCACAGCGACGGCGAACTGTTCCTGCTCGAGGACAGGCTGGTCGCGCGTCTCGACCGTGAAGAGTATGTCGCGCGCGTCCTGCAGCGCGAAGCCAAGGCACAACCTGCCGAAGCCGCCAAAGCCCTGGCCGTGGCCATTCGCACCTATCTGCTGCAAAACGCCAGTCGCAACGGCGCCTGCCTGAGCATTGACGACAGCAGCAGCCGACAACGGGTAGCGCCACGACCGGCCACCGCCGAATCGCGCCACATCGCCGCCTGGACCAGCGACCTGGTGCTGGCCGGCAGCACCGTCACTTACCACTCCGACCAACCGGGGCCGGACCAACTCTCGTGGCAACAAGCCGTCGAACAAGCCAACGCCGGCCAGCGCTACGATGCCATTTTGTTGCACGCCTACCCACGCGCCAGCCTCAGTCGCTGGGACAACCCTGTGGCGTCGTGCGAAGCGCTGCCCGCTGCCCAGGACTGGCTGCAAAAACAGCGACGAGGTTGGCGTGCGCGTTTAGAAAGCGAGGTCGGCTACAACGAAGTCAGCACTTTTGCCGTCTGCCGCCTGGCTTTTGGTCGGCCCTACGTCGACCGCGAACGCCAGCGCCTGTACGTGCGCGGCGTGCTGTCACTGCAGGATCGCCTCGACCTGACCCATGAATACCTGCACCTGGCCTTTGAAGCTCATCCCAACGGCCAGGACGAAACCTACATTGAAGGGCTCGCCCGTCACCTCTTGCTGGAATAGGCCATGAAACTCCGTTATTCACCGATCATCCTGTTCCTGTGCATATTGCCGACAATCGTTACGGCCCAGAGCGCCGTGAAACTCGACACCCCCGTCGGCGGCTGGCGCACCGGTGCACCCGAAGGCGAGGGCGAAAACTTTCGCCAGACCGTCAACTACCCGGCATCATCAGTCAACACCCCAGCCGGCCAGGCAAACACTGCCCGCATCAGCGGCCAAATCCAGGCCACCCCCAAATCCGCCGAGCCCGGACGCCTGATCGTCAACGGCGTCAGCATGCCCCTGAAAATCGACGAAGCGGGCCGTTTCGACCGCCCGTTCTCATTCCCCAACGGCAGCAACAGCGTCGAAGTACGCAGCCCAGACGGCCAGCAACGCCATCGCACCCAGTTCCTCAACACCAGCGGCGGCGCCACCCCGGCCAAGCTGCGAGTGCTGCTGGCATGGGACAGCGACAACACCGACCTCGACCTGCACCTCATCACCCCGGACGGCGCCCACATCTGGTACGGCGACCGAGCCGTCCCCAACGGCGCAGCGCTCGACGTTGACGTCACCACCGGCTACGGCCCGGAAATCTTCGCCATGCCGGCGCCGATCAAGGGGCAGTATCTGGTCTACGTAAATTATTTTGGCGGTGGGTACCGCAGCGATGACGAGGGGCAGGAGGATGCCGTGCAGCCGCTGACCACGGCGCAGGTCACGGTCATCACGGAGGAGGGCACGCCGAGTGAGAAGATGGAGACTTTTCTGGTGCCGATGCGGGCGGTGGGGGAGTTGACGTTGGTTAAGGGGTTTAGTTATCCGTGAGGAGGGTAATACCGTGATTTGGTCAACAGGTTGCTGCCCACTTTTAGCGTGAACGAACCACTAAAAATGATGCTCGTGGGCTACAGCGCTCCGGAATCTCCGAGGATTGGATTGCGCTATCGAAGAAACGGGTTCCTCAGGTCCTCAAGCGGCAGAAAATAATCGAATGCAGATTGGCCGCTCCGGACTGCCGGCACCTAAAAGCGCAAGTATGCCGGGTATCGATTCATTAATTCGTTAGTTTTCTTTCGGGCATTAAAAAGCCGGCTTGTGGCCGGCTTCTCGGGGACTGGCTTGATTCATTTTTGGTAAACCGCGCCAGCCTTCAAAACGTACACCCGGATCTTGCGTCCGGCTGTGGGACCTGGGGAGAAAATCATCTGCCAGGTCGGTGCGATCTGAGCCTTGGAAGGGTCGATGCGCAAATGTGGGGCGCAGCATACTGATTTTTTTAGATGATTCCCAGTGTGATGTGCGGGGTAGAGCGTTTCGGTTTATGTAGCAGCTGCCGAACGCAGGCTGCGCCAGCTGCTACGGGGGCGGTGGCGGGGCGGCGAGTTTATAAAAACGGCACGATCGGCCGACGTTTGTTCAGAGTGGACCACCAGAATACCCAGCCCAGCACCCGGATGTTTTGTTCTTCTATTTGCGCTGAGCGAAAGACTTCGTCGGGATATTGGGCGTGGTTGTGGCTACGCATGCGGATGGCGTTACCGGGTACGCGGTGCAGGTATTTGATCAGCAGCATGCCGTCGTGTTCGACGGCGTAGATCTCGCCATCGACGATTTGCGTGAGGCCGCGGTCGATGGCGAGCAGGGATCCGTCTTCGATTTTCTCGGCCATGCTGTTGCCGATCATGCGTGCGCAGATGGCGTCGGTGTGGTTGATTTCCAAGGAGTCGAGGTCGCAGCGGGGCAGGCGGATGAAGTTTTCCGGGTCCTTGGCGACGTGGGTTTTGCTGGAACCGGGTGTCAGGGGCATCTCCTTGTAGAAGGGTACCTCGACATCTGTCGGCTCGACCACCTGGTAGGTGCCGCGGATGGCGTGGGCGTCCAAGATGTTGCTGGTGTCTGGGACCAGGCGCATTTCCTTGGCGTCTCTGGGGCCCTCGCCGGTTTTCAGCCACTGGCTGTTGATGGATAGAATCCTGGCGACTTCTTCCATCCGATATTCGGGCACGCCTCGGGTGTACCAGTTATGTACATTTTGCGCCTGGGGGATCTTCAGGAAGTCGGCGAATGCCGTCGTCGTGATTTTCGCCTCCGTGAGGGCGACCTTGAATCGTTTACCGCAGGTTTTATTCTTTTTCATAAACGCGAGTCTAATGTCGCGGGCCAGGGCTTTGAATCAACGAGCCGTTCAAATATCGCCTGATTTTTACCACTGGATGTAAGACTCATTGTGGGAAAATTAAACAAAGAAAAACCAATCCGGCCTGTGGCTAAACGGGCTGTTTAATTGGATTTTCATACGCCCATAAAAAACCCCGGTTTCCCGGGGTTTCTTGAAGCTTATAGCTTGACGCTAAAAGCTGCAGTTTCAGCCTTTATAGGCCGCAACCGACTTCATGATCTCGGTACGGGCTGCTTCTGCGTCGCCCCAACCTTCGATTTTTACCCATTTGCCTTTTTCGAGGTCTTTGTAGTTCTCGAAGAAGTGCTTGATCTGTTCCAGCAGCAGGGCTGGCAGATCGGTGTATTCCTTCACGTCGACGTACAGCTGGGACAGCTTGTCGTGTGGCACTGCGATGACTTTGGCATCGCCGCCGCCGTCGTCGGTCATGTGCAGGATGCCGACTGGGCGAGCGCGGATAACCGAGCCTGGAGCAACCGGGTAAGGGGTCACGACCAGCACGTCGAGGGGGTCACCGTCGTCAGCCAGGGTGTTCGGGATGAAACCGTAGTTGGCCGGGTAGAACATCGGGGTGGCCATGAAACGGTCAACGAACAGGCAATCGCTGTCTTTGTCGATTTCGTATTTGATCGGCGCGTGGTTGGCCGGAATCTCGATCGCGACGTAGATGTCGTTCGGCAGGTCTTTGCCAGCCGGAATCTTGCTGTAGCTCATTGGGCGGTGCCCCCGTTAGTTGACCAAAAACACTTGGCCGGATTGACCAAAAAGTGGCGGCGATTATAGGCATATTCCGCCGTCGATGCCACGTACCAAGGGTCGTAGAGACCTTAGTCGTGTGCCTGATAGACCGGGTCTTCGGCCTGAAGTTGCCGCAGGCGTGCCAGCGGGTCCTGCCGGTAAAACAGCCTGAGCTGGTCGTATACCTGAGGATACGCCTCGTGCAGCAAATCCGGGGCGCTGAAGAAGTACTCGCTGGTGACGGCGAAAAATTCCGCTGGATTCTCGGCGGCGTACGGATCAATGGCGGTCTGTGCGTCGGGATCGCGGTCAAGTTGCCGGTCGAGGTCGTCGTAGGCTTCTTGCATGACCCTGGCCCAATCGCTGACCCGCATGTCGCCATGCAGCGGCGGCAGGCCGTTGGCGTCGCCGTTGAGCATGTCGAGTTTGTGCGCAAGTTCGTGGATGACCAGGTTGTAGCCTTCCCAACCGCCGCTGGCCATCACTCCGGGCCAGGCGAGGATGATTGGCCCTTGCTGCCAGGCTTCGCCACTGTGTTCGCCGTCCCACTCGTGTTCGACGCCGCTGGCGTCGCGATGGCGCTGCGGGCTGAGAAAGTCGTCCGGGTACAGGACGATTTCATGAAAACCCTGATACCAGTTCAGGTCGCCCAGGTGCATCAGCGGCAATTGTGCCTGGACGGCCAGCAGCAGGCGTTGTTCCTGGTGCAATTCGACACCGGGCAGGACCGTCAGATGTTTATCGTCGAGGAACAGCACGCTGGCTTCGCGCAGCCACTGGTCTTCCTCGGCGCTGATGCCGTCGAGAAAACTCAAATGATGGCGCACCCGCTGCCACAGGTCGTCGGCAATCGGGTGCCTGGCCAGGATGCGCTGGCGCCGCCAGGCGCTCAGGGACCACATGGACGATCAGCGCGAGGCGGTTTTGGAGCTGGAGCCGCCGATGCGACTGCGCACGATGCCGATGATCATCGGGATCAGCGACAGCAGGATGATGCCAACCACCAGCAACGACAGGTTGCTCTTGATGAACGGCACATTGCCAAAGAAGTAGCCCAAGGTGACCAGGCCGCCCACCCAGAGGATCGTGCCCAGAACGCTGAAAAAGAAGAAGCGCGGGTAGGGCATCCGGGCGACGCCGGCGACGAACGGTGCAAAGGTACGGATGATCGGCAGGAAGCGCGCCAGGGTCACCGTCTTGCCGCCGTGTTTGTCGTAGAAGTCGTGGGTCTGCTGCAGGTAGTCGCGGCGGAAGATTTTCGAGTTGGGATTGCTGAACAAGCGTTCGCCCGCCGTTCGTCCGATCACGTAGTTGGTGCTGTCGCCGAGGATGGCCGCCAGCATCAACAGGCCGGCCAGCAATACCGGGTCCATGCCGCCGCCGGCAGCTACCGCGCCCGCAATGAACAGCAGCGAATCACCCGGCAGGAAGGGCATTACCACCAGGCCGGTCTCGCAAAAGATCACCAGGAACAGAATGGCGTAGATCCATGGCCCGTAGTTGTTGACCAGCAAATCGAGGTAGACGTCGAGATGCAGAATAAGGTCGAGCGGGTTGAAATCCATGGAAAGCACCTGTGGTGACGGCCCGACTCGGCAGGCCTGTGCGAATGACTACGCGAAAGCCTACAGGGAAATGTAGTTTTTCTTACGAGCCGAAAAGGTCGGCATTATACGAGCTGACAACTGAAAAGCCCGATGAGTTTGTAGCGGGGGATGTCGGGGAGACCGGCGGTGTATATGCAGCGTTTTGTAGGAGCGAGCTTGCTCGCGATCTGGTGTGTCTATCACACCGGTGGGTGGATGTGCCACCGCTATCGCGAGCAAGCTTTGCTCCCACAGACGGGAGCTCTCTGGGTGGCGGTCAGAGCTCGTCGCTGATGGGCAGCACGTAGTTCTTGAACTCGGTGTCTTCCTTGAATCCGATGGATTCGTAGGTTTTCTGCGCGACTTCGTTGTCACTGCTGGTGGACACGCGCATGCGCACGGCATTGGTGTCCTTGGCCATTTTCTTCGCGGTGCGGATCAGGTTATCGGCCACCAGCTGGCGGCGGGCGTCTTCGGCGACATAAATGTCGTTGAGGATCCACACACGTTTGAGCGAAAGCGAAGAAAAGCTTGGGTACAGCTGGCAAAAGCCCATCAGCTTGTTGCTGTCGTCATCGGACAAGGCCAGGTAAATCACTGACTCCTTGCGACGCAGGCGTTTTTCGAGGAACGCCCGGGATGAGTCTGGATAGGGCAGGGAGCCGTAGAACTCACGGTATTTGACGAATAACGGGGTTAGCAGGTCCAGGTGTTCGAGGGTCGCTTGGATAATCCGCATCGATAGGTCTCGTCTTCAAGTGGCTGTCTTCACGTGCTCTGACGGCGAACGGTTCTCACTCGGGCAGCCGTGCGTCGATCCTGCCTGAAATCGCAGGCCTAACGCAATGCGGAAACGGTTCAGGCTTCCGGTGGGCTGAGCAGAAAGTTGCCTTTCATTTCAACGTTCGGGTCCGCTTCCAGGGTCTGCACCTGGGCTTCATCCTTCAGATTGACCCCGGACAGCTGCCGCCGACAGGCCTCGCGCATCAGGTAGAGCAAGCGGTGAGCTGCCATGCCGTAGCTCAGGCCCTCGAGGCGGACATTGGAAATGCAGTTGCGGTAGGCATCGGTCAGGCCGACTTTGGGGTTGTAGGTGAAGTACAGGCCCAGGCTGTCCGGTGAGCTGAGGCCGGGGCGTTCGCCGATCAGGATGACCACCATCCTGGCGCCCAGCAGTTCGCCGATTTCGTCGCCCACCGCGACTCGCCCCTGTTCGACCAGGATCACCGGCGCTACTGACCAGCCCTCAGCCTGGACCTGCTCTTCCATACGCTCCAGGAAAGGCATCGTATGCTTATGCACGGCCAACGCGGACAGGCCATCGGCCACTACGATAACCAGATCCACTCCTCCGGGATGGAACTGCGCGTAATCGCGCAGGGTGTGGGCTGATTCGTCGCTCAATTTCCGGCCCAGGTCGGGGCGTTGCAAGTAGCTGTTGCGATCGGTGGCGGCACTGCGCAGCAGCAGGCTCTGCCGACCGCGTTGCTCGAGTTGGGTGCTGAGGCCGGCGTGATCAAATGGCAGGTGCACCGCGTCCCGCGCCTGGGCATGCGCCAGCTGGAAATCCAGCTGCGCACTGGTGGGCATGCTGGTGCCGGTGCGGCCGAGGGCGATCCGCGCCGGAGTCAGGCGGCGCAGTTCCAGCCAGGGGTTTTGTGGATCAACAGGTGGTTTGTCCATTTCAACACTCATCCCAATTGCGCCAGGGCCTGGCGGAAAGCCGGTGGCAGGTTGTTGCCAAAGAGTACCTTGCCGTCTGCCTGGGTGAAGATGCCCATTCTGGCCAGCCACTGTTCGAATTCCGGCGCAGGTTTCAGGCCCAGGGTCTGCCGCGCGTAGAGCGCGTCGTGGAACGAGGTGGTCTGGTAGTTGAGCATGATGTCGTCGGAGCCGGGAATGCCCATGATGAAGTTGATCCCCGCCACGCCCAGCAGGGTCAGCAGGGTGTCCATGTCGTCCTGATCGGCTTCGGCGTGGTTGGTGTAGCAGATGTCGCAACCCATGGGCACGCCCAGCAGCTTGCCGCAGAAATGATCCTCGAGGCCGGCGCGGATGATCTGCTTGCCGTTGTACAGGTATTCCGGACCGATAAAGCCGACGACCGTGTTCACCAGAAACGGTTTGAAATGCCGCGCGACGGCATAGGCCCGGGTTTCACAGGTCTGCTGGTCGACCCCGTGGTGGGCGTTGGCGGACAAGGCACTGCCCTGGCCGGTTTCGAAATACATCAGGTTTTGCCCGAGAGTGCCGCGATTCAGGCTTAGCCCGGCATCGTAGCCTTCCTGCAGCACATTCAGGTTGATGCCGAAACTGGCATTGGCCGCTTCGGTGCCGGCGATGGACTGAAACACCAGGTCCAACGGAACTCCGCGATTGACCGCCTCGATGGACGTGGTGACATGGGTCAGCACGCACGCCTGAGTCGGAATGTCGTAGCGCTGGATGATGGCATCGAGCATTTCCAGCATCGCGCAGATTGAGGCGATGCTGTCGGTGGCAGGGTTGATGCCAATCATGGCATCGCCGTTGCCATACAGCAGGCCGTCGAGAATGCTCGCGGCGATGCCGGCGG
The DNA here is from genome assembly GCF_026241895.1 of Pseudomonas sp. RIT-562. Lineage (GTDB taxonomy): Bacteria > Pseudomonadota > Gammaproteobacteria > Pseudomonadales > Pseudomonadaceae > Aquipseudomonas > Aquipseudomonas mandelii_F. The sequence goes on from NZ_JAPJIV010000004.1 coordinate 99,567, forward strand.
GTTCGTCGGTAGGGTGATTGGGCTGCAAGCGGGTCGACAGCCGACCGCGCAAGCCCATCGTGCCGCGAAAGCGGGTGACCACGCGGATTTTCTGCGCGACCAGCACCAGGTCCTGCACGCGCATGATCTTGGACACGGCGGCGACCATTTCCGGGGTCAGGCCAGGCGCTAGGGCGCGCAGGCTTTGTTCGTCGGCATGGTCGCTCAGCAACCAGTCGCGGAAACCGCCGACGGTGAGGTGGCTGACCACGGCAAAAGCCTGCTTGTCATGGGTGTCGATGATTAGCCGGGTGACTTCATCGGCTTCGTAAGGAATCAATACTTCCTGCAGGAAGTGCGTAAGCGGGATGTCGGCCAGCGCCATTTGCGCGGCCACGCGTTCGCCATCGTTGAGCGCGGCAACGCCGGCCAGGAAATCCCCCGAGCGTGCCGGGCTGGCCTTGGCCATGACGTCCTTGAGGCTTTCGAAGCGATAGACCTGGGCGCCGACGGTGTGAGCAAAACTAGCCATACAAATTCTCCGTGACGGCGCAGGCCGGGGCCCGCGCCGTAGTTTGCAGCGGTCAGTGCAGGGCTTTTTCTGCGGCCTGAATCGCCGCGAATTCTTCTTCGGGCGTGCCTGCTACCAAGTGATGCCGGCTGTAGAAAGCAAAGTAAGCAATTAACACTCCATAGATGATCGCTGCGCCGATGACCACCCGCGGGTCAACCAGGAAGCCCGCCACTACCGCGATGCAGGCCAATACCAAGGCTACACCAGAGGTGAAGATGCCGCCCGGGGTGCGGTATGGCCGATCCATTTTGGGGCGGCGAATGCGCAGCGTGATGTGCGCGGCCATCATCAGCACGTAGGAAATGGTCGCGCCGAACACTGCCACGAGGATCAGCAAGTCACCTTGGCCGGTCAGCGACAGGCCGAAGCCGATAATCCCGGGAATGATCAGCGCCAGCACGGGCGCCTTGCTCTTATTGGTCTCGGACAGTTTGCGTGGCAGGTAGCCAGCTCGGGACAAGGCAAAAATCTGCCGCGAGTAGGCGTAGATGATCGAGAAGAAACTGGCGATCAGGCCCGCCAGGCCGACCAGGTTGACGAAGCTGCCCATCCAGGTCGAGCCGCCATAGGCTTTGCTCAAGGCTTCGACCAGCGGATTTCCCGATGTCAGCAGGGCGTTGGCGCCAGCACCACCGGGACCGATCACCAGGATCAGCAGGGCAAAGCTCACCAGCACCAGCATGGCGCCAATAAGGCCGCGGGGCAGGTCGCGCTTCGGGTTCTTGGTTTCTTCTGCCGCCAACGGAACGCCTTCGACCGCGAGGAAGAACCAGATTGCGTAGGGAATGGCCGCCCACACGCCCACGTAACCAAAGGGCAAGAAGCTGCTCGCGCCCTTGGCGTCCGTCACTGGAATGTCCAGCAGGTTGGCAACCTCGAAGTGCGGCACCATCGCCACCAGGAACACGCCCAGGGCCAGCGCGGCCACGGCGGTGATGACAAACATCAGCTTCAGCGCCTCGCCGACGCCGAAGATGTGGATAGCAATGAAGATGATGTAAAACGCCAGGTAAATCATCCAGCCGCCAATGCCGAACAGGGACTCGCAATAGGCGCCGATGAACACAGCGATTGCTGCGGGGGCGATGGCGTACTCGATCAGAATCGCAGTCCCGGTCAGGAACCCGCCCCAGGGGCCGAAAGCGCTGCGGGCAAAGCCATAACCGCCACCGGCAGTAGGAATCATGGAAGACAGTTCGGCCAGGGAGAAACACATGCACAGGTACATGGTGGCCATCAGCAATGTGGCGAGGAACATGCCACCCCAGCCACCCTGGGCCAGGCCGAAGTTCCATCCGGCGTAATCACCGGAAATGACGTAGGCCACGCCGAGGCCGACCAGCAGGACCCAGCCAGCGGCGCCTTTCTTCAATTCACGTTGCTGAAAGTAGTCGCTGCCGACTTTTTCGAAATCGACGGAAGCGCCGGTCGCCGGAGCACCGGACGGAGATTCGCTAGGCATATTTGCACCATTCTTATTGTTTTAGGTGGGCCCTGTAGGAGTGAGCCTGCTCGCGATAGCGGTGGTCCAGACAACTGGTGCGCTGAATGAAAGACCGCCATCGCGAGCAGGCTCGCTCCTACAGAGGAGGAGCGAGTTGCAGGGTAGTTTTAGAAGAAGCCCAGCGGATTGATGTCGTAGCTCACCAGCAGGTTTTTGGTCTGCTGATAGTGATCAAGCATCATTTTGTGGGTTTCACGGCCGACGCCGGACTTTTTGTAACCACCGAACGCGGCATGCGCCGGATACAGGTGGTAGCAGTTGGTCCACACACGACCGGCCTTGATGGCGCGGCCCATGCGGTAGGCGCGGTTGATGTCGCGGGTCCAGAGGCCGGCGCCCAGGCCGAACTCGGTGTCGTTGGCGATGGCCAGGGCTTCGGCTTCGTCCTTGAACGTGGTGATGCTCACCACCGGGCCAAAGATTTCTTCCTGGAACACGCGCATTTTGTTGGTGCCCTTGAGCAAGGTCGGCTGGATGTAATACCCGGTCGCCAGGTTGCCCTCGAGTTTTTCCACCTTGCCGCCGGTCAGCAACTCCGCGCCTTCGCCCTTGGCAATTTCCAGGTACGAAAGAATCTTGTCGAACTGCTGCTCGGACGCCTGGGCGCCGACCATGGTGTCGGTGTCCAGTGGATCGCCACGTTTGATCTGCAGGACTTTTTTCATGACCACTTTCATGAAGTCGTCGTAGATCGACTCTTGTACCAGCGCGCGGGACGGGCAGGTGCAGACTTCGCCCTGGTTGAAGAACGCCAGGACCAGGCCTTCAGCAGCTTTTTCGATGAAGGTTTCTTCGGCGTCCATGATGTCGGCGAAGAAGATGTTCGGCGACTTGCCACCCAGCTCCACGGTGGACGGGATGATGTTTTCAGCGGCGCATTTCATGATGTGCGAGCCGACCGGGGTCGAGCCGGTGAAGGCGATTTTGGCGATGCGTTTGCTGGTGGCGAGCGCTTCGCCGGCTTCCTTGCCGAAGCCTTGCACTACGTTGAGCACGCCGGGTGGTAGCAGGTCGCCGATCAGTTCCATCAGCACGGTAATGCCCAGCGGGGTTTGCTCGGCAGGCTTGAGCACCACGCAGTTACCGGCGGCCAGCGCCGGGGCGAGTTTCCAGGCCGCCATCAGGATCGGGAAGTTCCAAGGGATGATCTGCCCGACGACGCCGAGCGGCTCATGGATGTGATAGGCCACGGTATTGCCATCAATCTCGGCAGCGCTGCCTTCCTGGGCGCGCAGGCAGCCGGCGAAGTAACGGAAATGGTCGGCCGCCAGCGGGATGTCGGCATTCAGGGTTTCGCGCACGGCTTTGCCGTTGTCCCAGGATTCGGTGATCGCCAGGACTTCCAGATTCTGCTCGATACGATCGGCGATTTTCAGCAGGACCAGCGAGCGCGCCTGGGCAGAAGTGCTGCCCCAAGCGTCAGCCGCAGCGTGTGCAGCGTCCAGGGCCTTGTCGATGTCTTCGGCGGTGGAACGCGGGAATTCGGCAATGGGTTGGCCATTGACTGGCGAAGTATTGGTGAAGTACTGACCTTTGACAGGCGCGACGAACTCGCCGCCGATGTAATTTCCATACTTGCTCTTGAACGAAACGATTGCGCCTTCAGTACCTGGGTGAGCGTAACGCATGATGTTTCTCCTTTGGCTTTTGTACTTATAGGGGAGGCGCGCTTGTGCGCTTGTTATAAGCGTAGAGCAAAGGTTGGGCCACTGCCTTGCAGGGCAGGGGAATCAAGGGCTTGCGCTATTTTTGTCGGACGGATGGGCGGGCGCTGTGACGGTATCGGTACAGGGTGCGTGACAATTTGTATCGTATCTGTCACGCAGTGTGACTGGGCGGTCTTGCCAGCATTGCAATGCGCGCTTCGCTGGAGGATGCTCGGTGCCACGCAAAGCCATGCACTTGTAGCAGCTGCCGGAGGCTGCGTTCGAGTGCGCAGCGCTCGCCTGGAATCGGCTTCGCCGCCGAACGCAGCCTGCGGCAGCTGTTACACCGGATCCTGCGGGGAGAACAATAAAAATGCACGACAACCATCTGACTCGCCATGCCCAACAGGTCATGACCGTCACCCAGGGCAAATCCCACCTGCACGGTCCTGGCAGCGATCCATCCATTGCCCGCTCGTGGTTGCGTTGCCTTGAGGACTATCACCTCGATCCCTCCCTGACGATGGCGCCCACGGTGCTGGAACACGGTCGTGTGCTGGAAAGCCGCGAGCGCTTGCAGCAGGTGCTGCATATTGCCGGAACTGAAATGGCCAGCCTGCACCAGCAATTGTCCGGCGCCGGCCATGCCGTGCTGCTGACCGATGCGCGGGGGGTGATTCTCAACTGTGTCACGGCGCCCGCCGAACGCAAGATCTTCGAACGCGCCGGCCTCTGGCTGGGCGCCGACTGGAGCGAAGCCTGTGAAGGCACCAACGGCATTGGCACCTGCCTGGTGGAGCGCCAGTCGCTGACTATTCATCAGGACGAACATTTTCGTGGGCGGCACACCGGCCTGACCTGCTCGGCTAGCCCGGTATTCGACCCGCATGGCGAGCTGTTGGCGGTGCTCGACGTCTCTTCGGCGCGCCATGACGTGTCGCGTCAGAGCCAGTTCCATACCATGGCCCTGGTCAATCTCTCGGCAAAGATGATCGAGAGCTGCTACTTCCTGCGCTACTTTGATAACCAGTGGCTGCTGCGCTTTCACCTGCAAGCCGAATCCGTCGGGCTGTTCAGCGAAGGCTTGCTGGCATTTGACGCGGAAGGACGGATCAGCGCCGTCAACCAGAGCGCCCTGAATCTGTTGGGTCACGTTCGCGGCGGGCTGCTGGGCAAGCCGGTTGAGGCATTTTTCGATTGTTCGCTGGATGAGTTGCTCGGTCGTGCCAGTGTCAACGCCAGCGCCAGTTGGCCGCTGCGCACCCGTGACGGGCGTAGCCTGTTCGCGCTGTTGCGCGGGCAATCGCGCAGTATTCCGACACCCGTGGTACAGAGCCCGGTAGCGCCGCAGCAAGCGCGCCCTGCTGGCATCTGCCTGGGTGATGCGTCGCTGCAGGAAGATTTTCGCAAGTCCCTGCGAGTCTTCGAACGAGATGTACCGCTGTTGATCAACGGCGAGACGGGCTCCGGCAAGGAGGCGTTCGCCAAGGCAGTGCACAACGCCAGCCAGCGCTGCGAAAAAGCCTTCGTCGCACTCAATTGCGCGGCCATCCCCGAAAGCTTGATCGAGAGTGAATTGTTCGGTTACCGCGGGGGCAGTTTCACTGGCGCGCGCAAGGAAGGCATGCGTGGCAAGTTGCAGCAGGCGGATGGCGGCACGTTGTTCCTGGATGAGATCGGAGACATGCCCCTGGCGATGCAGACCCGCCTGCTCAGGGTGCTGGAAGATCGCCAGGTGGTGCCGATCGGCGGGGAGCCGGAGTCGGTGAATGTACGAATCATCAGTGCTACTCACCGTAATTTGCTGGAGCGAGTGCAGGACGGCAGTTTTCGCGAAGATTTGTATTACCGGCTCAATGGCCTGGAGGTGGCGCTGCCCGCATTGCGCGAGCGCACTGACAAATCGCAGCTGCTGGATTTCTTGCTGGCCGAGGAAGCCGGTGGGGAAGCTGTGGTAATCGAGGAACCCGCGCGCCAGGCGCTGCTCGGGTTTGCCTGGCCAGGTAACGTGCGGCAGTTGCGCAATGTGCTGCGCACTTTGGCGGCGTTGTGTGACGGCGGGCGGATTGGTCTTGCGGATTTGCCGGCAATGATTCGCCAGGCTCGGCCAGAGACCATTGTCACCGCGCAGTCATCGGAGCATCCGCTGGAGGACGCCGAACGGCTGGCGTTGCTCAATGCCCTCGACCAGACTCGTTGGCACATGACTCACACGGCCGAGCAGCTGGGAGTCAGCCGCAATACCTTGTATCGAAAGTTGCGCAAGCACGGCATAGCTCGATCCATGTAGGCGTTGCTCTTCAAACACAGGGTGCGATTTTTGCCTCCCTAGGCTAACCTGCGGCCATGTTTTACGAGGTCGACTATGCACATTCATATTCTTGGTATCTGCGGCACTTTCATGGGTTCGATGGCGGTCCTGGCCAAAGAGCTGGGCCATCGCGTGACAGGCTCCGATGCCAATGTCTACCCGCCAATGAGCACTCAGCTAGAGGCTCAGGGCATTGAATTGACCCAGGGCTACGATCCTGCGCAACTGGACCCGGCACCCGATCTGGTGGTGATCGGCAATGCCATGTCGCGCGGCAACCCGGCTGTCGAATACGTCCTGAACAAAGGCCTGCCCTACGTCTCCGGCCCGCAGTGGCTGGCCGACCACGTTCTGCAAGGCCGCTGGGTGCTGGCCGTCGCCGGGACCCATGGCAAAACCACCACCAGCAGCATGCTCGCCTGGGTGCTGGAACACGCGGGCATGAGCCCGGGATTCCTGATCGGCGGCGTGCCGCAGAACTTCTCGGTGTCGGCGCGACTGGGTGATACGCCGTTCTTCGTCATCGAAGCAGACGAGTACGACAGTGCCTTTTTCGACAAGCGCTCGAAGTTCGTCCATTACCGTCCGCGGACCGCGATCCTCAACAACCTTGAGTTCGATCATGCGGACATCTTCCCGGATCTGCCGGCGATTGAGCGGCAATTTCACCACCTGGTGCGTACTATTCCGAGCGAAGGCCTGGTGATTCATCCAACCACCGAGCCAGCGCTGCAGCGCGTGATCGACATGGGTTGCTGGACGCCTGTCCAGACCACCGGAGCCGGTGGCCAGTGGCAGGTCAAACTGCTCAGTGAAGACGGCTCGAAGTTTGAAGTGATATTTGAAGGTGCTGCGCAGGGCGTGGTCGAGTGGGACATGACCGGTCAGCACAACGTTGCCAATGCCTTGGCGACCCTGGCGGCGGCACGGCATGTCGGCGTTGTCCCGTCCATGGGCATTGCCGCCCTGAGCGCGTTCAAAAGCGTGAAGCGGCGCATGGAAAAAGTTGCCGAAGTGCGTGGCATCACCATCTATGACGATTTCGCTCACCACCCGACCGCGATTGCCACGACGCTTGATGGCCTGCGCAAGCGGATCGGCGACGCGCCGCTGATTGCGATTATCGAGCCGCGCTCCAACTCCATGAAGCTTGGCGCGCACCGTGATGGCCTGCCGGAAAGCGTGGTCGATGCCGATCAGGTGATCTGGTACGCACCGGCCAACCTTGGTTGGGACCTGGGCGCTACTGCTGCGCTGTGCACGGTGCCGTCGATTGTCAGCGACTCCCTGGAAGGCATCATCGAGCGGGTGAAAAGCCAGGCTCAGCCCGGCACCCACGTCGTCATCATGAGCAACGGCGGCTTCGGCGGCCTGCACGGCAAACTCGCCGAGGCGCTGCAATGAACAACGGCCCGGAACGCATCACACTGGCGATGACCGGCGCTTCGGGCGCGCAATACGGCTTGCGCCTGCTCGATTGCCTGGTGCGCGAAGACCGTGAAGTGCACTTCCTGATCTCGAAGGCGGCGCAACTGGTGATGGCGACCGAGACTGACGTTTCGCTGCCGCCGAAAACCCAGATGATGCAGGCGTTTCTGACTGAGTATACCGGCGCTGCCGCAGGGCAGATTCGCGTGTATGGCAAGGAAGACTGGATGTCGCCGGTGGCCTCGGGCTCCGGCGCTCCGGCGGCGATGGTGGTGGTGCCTTGTTCCACTGGCACCTTGTCGGCCATTGCCACGGGAGCCTGCAATAACCTGATCGAACGCGCGGCCGACGTCACTTTGAAAGAGCGTCGCCAGCTCATCCTGGTGCCCCGTGAAGCACCGTATTCGAGCATTCATCTGGAGCACATGCTCAAGCTGTCGAACATGGGTGTGACCATCCTGCCAGCGTCGCCGGGCTTCTATCATCAGCCGCAGACGATCGATGACCTTATCGATTTTGTCGTGGCGCGGATTCTCAATCTGCTGAACATTCCCCAGGACATGCTGCCGCGTTGGGGTGAGCACCACCTGACCAGCGATGAATAAGCTGCTGGTGGTTGTCCTCGCGCTGCAATTGGCCGGCTGCGCTACGGCGCGCACGCTGGATGCGGCCAAGCCAGGGGCGCCGGTGGTTTATTCGGGGACTCGGCTGGATCTGTATGCGTTGAACGGTGGGTGCTGTGCCATGGATCGCTTTGGCGCGGAGGCGCCGAGTTACCCAGGGGTGGACCTGCCGGCGAGTGCGTTGCTGGATACGCTGTTATTGCCGCTGTCGTTGTTGACGGTGATTGGCGTGGGTTTTCAGGCGACTGGGGGATTGTAGGAGAGCGCTTCGCACTCTATCGCGGGCAAGCCTTGCTCCCACAGGTAGCGAGTCCAGCCTTGCCCCCCACAGGTCGCGAGTCAAGCCTTGCTTCTGCAGGTCGCGCATGGTCCTGAGGGGCTACATTTCCTGTGGGAGCAAGGCTTGCCCGCGATGGCGTCATCCCGGGCGCCGCCGATTACTTGCCTAACTTGCGCAATTCATCCGATTCAACCACCCGAACCCCATCCTGCTCTTCCAGCGCCAGGCGCCACATCGCCCGGGCCAGCTGGCAGGCTTCGATGCCGTGGTATTTACCCGGGATCAATCGAGACAACGGCCCCGCGACTTTTTCCGCCAGGCGCGGTTCAACCCGGTCACCCAACAGCAGGGAAGGCCGGCAGATGGTCAATTGTGGCCAGTCCTGCGCTCGCAAGGCTTGTTCCATCTCGCCTTTGACCCGGTTATAGAACACCGAGGATTTCGGGTCGGCCCCCAGCGCACTGATCACGATCAGATGCCGCGCGCCCATTTCTCGCGCGCGCCTGGCGAACGCCACAACCATATCCAGGTCGACGGCGCGGAACGCTTGTTCCGAGCCGGCCTGCTTGATGGTGGTGCCGAGGCAGCAGTAGGCAATGTCCACTCGGCCGTTGAGTTGGGGCAGGAATACTGCCGGGTCGCCGACAGGGTTTTCCAGGTGAGGGTGCTCGGCCAAAGGCCGGCGTGAAGGCGCCAATACCCGTGTGATCGTCGGTTCATTTAGCAGGCGGTCAAGCAAGTGTTCACCGGTTAAACCGGTAGCTCCGGCAAGCAATACATGCTGAGGCGTCAAGTACATAGTGTTTCTCCCTTGATACTGTTCAGCTTAGTTGCTCTTTGCATCCTTGCCGCCGATAGACACACTTTGCAGTGCTTTGCGTGCCTGCTGCTTGCGCAACAACTGCCAGTGCGACAGGACGGTTTTGGGTGCCCAGATCTGCGGTTCGGAGGCCTCGAAGTTGTCTGCCAGTTCCCGCTCGGCCACGGTCGCCTTGGCCAGCTTGAAGGCTTGCTCCAGGTCATCGGTCTGGTTCAGCGCCTGGGCGAACAGCGCGTCGCCGAAGTAGGTGAAGTTGGCTTCCTCGGAGCAGCCGAACGACACTCGATCAGCCCGTGAGGCGGTCATGATCAAAGTGCGGTCATCCTTGAGGGCGGGGATGAAACCACCGGAGTAACACGCGGAAATCACGATGACCTTGTCGCGGTTTTTCAGCGGTGCGAGCACTGCAGCAAGCTCGTCTGCGGGAAGGTCCGACAGCTCCATGCGCGGCTGATCCAGTACCAATTCGTGCTCGCTGGTGCCATGGCTGGTCAGGTAAATGAAGATCAGGTCTTCCGGCCCGCTGCGCTCCGCGAGAGTTGCGGCCGCGCGGCGCAGGTTTTCCCGAGTGGCCATCGGCCGATCCACCAGATGGTCGCGATGGTTGACCAGGCGGATCTGGCCAAACGCGCCAAAGCGGCTGCTGAGCATATTGCTCACGTAATCGGATTCGCGCAGGAACACGCTCTGCTTGCCATCACCTCCGAGCGTCAGGGTGTAGAGCTCAACCGCCGGCGTCGAGGCTGGCACGCTCGCCAGGGCGTCGTCCAGTAACCGGCCCTGGGCCAGCAGGCCAAGTTCAAGGCTGTCAGGAAGCAGTTTGCCGTCAGCGTCGCGAACTCTCTGGCCGGCGATCCAGGTCCCGCTTTGCACGGTTCCGTCAGTCAACACCAGTGTGCCGTGGCCCGAGTAGCTGTCGTTGTCGAACTGGCCAACGTAGAAACTGCCGTCTGCAAGGTTCAATCGCCCAGGCCCGCTGAACCGCCAGTCGCTGAACTGGCCAACATAATGGCTGCCATCGGCGCCAATCAGTTCGCCTTTGCCGTTCAGTGAGCCTTCCTTGAATTGCCCGATCCAGACGTCGCCGTCGGCGTTTTCGTAGCGGCCTTTGCCGTGCAACTGATTGTTCTTGAAGCTGCCGACATAGATATCGCCGTCGGCACTGTTGAAGGTCCCGTTGCCTTCCAGCTGACCGTCGACGAAATGGCCGGTGAACTGGTTGCCGCTGGCATCGCCGCGCTGGCCTTCACCGTTGGGTTTGCCATGGGCAAATTGGCCCTGATAGGTACTGCCGTCCTCGAGCTCGAGGCGACCCAGTCCTGAATATTGATCGGCCTTGAACTCACCGCGGTAAGTCATGCCGTTTTCTTTGAGGGTGCCCTCGCCATCCCGGCGGCCAGCCTTGAAGCCACCGGTATAGCTGCTGCCATTGGTGGTCAGCGTGCCCTGGCCATCGAACAGGCCTTGACTGAATTGCCCGCGATAGACTTCGCCGTTGCTGCCATGCCATTCGCCCTGGCCATGCCACTGGCCTTTGTCGAACTCGCCGGCGTACCAGCTGCCGTTCGGATAATCGACGCGCCCCTGGCCTTGCAGCAATCCATCGACCACGTCGCCACGGTAGCGTCCACCGTCCGGCAGTCGGGCGTCAGGGGGCAGCAGCGATTCGCCGTCTCCGCAAGCGGTCAGCAACAGGGTCAACGCGAGGAGGGCAATCGAGCGCATAGCGGGATCCGGGCAATTAGGCGACCGAGTATGCCGCAGCTCCATGACCTTATATAGCCAGGAAAACAGGAGAAGGCGCGAAACAGCATGAGCTGCTTCGCATCCAGGAACATTTACACGAAGCAGAGCGACAGCGGTTCAGCGATATAAGCCGGTTTGTCCGAACCTTCGATTTCAAGCGTGGCGGTGGCTTTGAGCAGCCATTGGCCGGGCTTTTTCTCGGTGACTTCGGTCAGGTCGACCTTGAGGCGCACCTTGGAGTTGACCTTGACCGGCTGAATGAACCGCACACTGTCGAGGCCGTAATTGACCACCATCTTCAGGCCTTCAGGCAGGATGAGGATGTCTTCCATCAGTTTTGGAATCAGCGACAGCGACAGGAAACCGTGGGCAATGGTGCTGCCGAATGGGGTTTGCGCGGCTTTGACCGGGTCGACGTGGATGAACTGGTAGTCTCCTGTGGCTTCGGCGAACAGGTTGATGCGCTCCTGGTCGATGGTGAGCCATTCGGAACTTCCAAGTTCCTTGCCGACATAATCTTTGAGCTCTGCAACTGGAACATAGGGCATTGAGACTCTCCTTGGGTTCATCGGTTTTATAGTTTTGAGGTGGGGGGCTCAGACCTCCCGAATTTCCACTTTAGATCATCATGGCCGCTTACTGCGGTCAACTGACCATGCTTTTGGCGAATGCCGGTCCATAGCGCAGGCATGCTTATAATGCTCGGCCCGCCATTGCGGGTGACGGGTTTGGCGGGAGACTAGGATGTTGTTACGAGGTTTGACATGGCTGGTGCTGTTCCAATTGCTGGGCACGGCGATTAATCATTTGTTTCTACCGGTGCTGCCGGGGCCCATCGTCGGCCTGCTGCTGTTGCTGGTGTATCTGATCAGTCGTGGGCAGGTGGGTGAGCCACTGAGCCTGGCGGCCAGCAGCCTGCTGCGCTACCTGCCCCTGCTGCTGGTGCCGCCGGCCGTTGGGGTCATGGTGTACGCCAAGGATATCGCCGCAGATTTCTGGGCCATTGTCGGCGCGCTGGTGCTCTCGCTGCTGCTGTCGATGGCGTTCGCCGGCGTGTTGATGCAGCGCATGGTCAAGCGCCATGCTCCGCCTGGGGACAGCCAATGACCTTCGATTGGCAGGGCGCCTGGACGTCAGTGATCCACCATCCGTTATTCGGCATCGGCATCACGCTGGGTGCTTACCAGCTGGTGCTGGCGGCATTCGAGAAAACCCGCTGGATCTTTTTGCAGCCGGTGCTGGTCTCCATGCTGTTGGTGATTGGCGTGCTGGTGGGTTGTGGCATCACCTATGCCGAGTACCGCAAGAGCACCGAGATCCTGAGCATCCTGCTGGGACCGGCGACTGTGGCGCTGGCCGTGCCGCTCTATCTGAACCTGCGACGGATTCGGCAGTTGTTCTGGCCGATATTTACTACGCTGGTGATAGGCGGGGTGGTGGCTACCGGCCTCGGGGTGTTGCTCGGCTGGTCGTTCGGTGCCGAACACATGATTCTGATGACCATGGCGCCGAAATCCGTGACTTCGCCGATTGCCATGCTGGTCGCAGAGCAGATTGGTGGAGTGGCTGCGCTGGCGGCGGTGTTCGTGCTCATCACAGGCGTGATCGGGGCGATTTTCGGGCCCGGTCTGTTAAATCGGCTTGGCGTCCACAGCCCGGAAGCTCGTGGCATGGCGCTCGGCATGACCGCCCATGCGGTAGGCACTTCGGTTGCCTTGCAGGAAAGTGAAGAGTGCGGTGCCTTCGCGGCGCTGGCAATGAGTCTGATGGGCGTGGCCACGGCGGTGTTCCTGCCGTTGGCGGTGTCGATGGTGGTGTAAGGAAAATGTCTATGAGCTTGCCGCTGTTTCCACTGAACACAGTGCTGTTTCCTGGCTGCATCCTCGACCTGCAGATTTTCGAGGCGCGCTACCTGGACATGATCGGTCGCTGCATGAAGCAGGGAGGCGGGTTCGGCGTGGTGTGCATTCTCGACGGCGAAGAGGTCGGCATTGCTCCGCAGGGGTATGCGCTGGTGGGCTGCGAAGCGTTGATTACCGACTTCAAGCAGCAGGCCAATGGCTTGCTGGGCATTCGCGTGCAGGGCGGCAGGCGTTTTAATGTGCTGCGCACCGAGGTCCAGCGAGATCAGTTGACGGTTGCCGAGGTCGAGTGGCTGGAAGACGAGCCGGAGCAGCCGCTACAGGACGAAGACGCGGATCTGGTGGCCTTGCTCAAGGCGCTGGCGGAGCACCCGATGGTCGAAGCGTTGAACATGGGCACCGAAGCGACCGGGCAACAGTCGTTGGCCAATCAACTGGCGTACCTGTTGCCGTTCGCCGAAGTGGACAAGATTGATTTGCTGCAACTCGATGATCCGCAGCAGCGGCTGGATGCCATCCAGGCGCTGCTCGATGAACTGCAAGGCGAGCTGTTCGCCTGACTGCGTCCCTGGTCGCTGACTCGGCAGCCGCTTGCGAGCCGGTTAATAGGCGTAGCGCAGCATGGCGTGTGGCAGGTGGCGCAGGGCGAAGAAGCTGAACAGTGCCACCATTGCGGGCAACACGAGCCACCAGACTTTGGGCGGCATGGCCTTTAGTTCTTCGCCGCGCTGTGTTGTCCACAGGCTCGCGGCACAAACGCAGGCCGCCAGCATTGCACCTGCCGTTATATCAGTCGGCCAGTGCGCTCCCAGATAGACCCGCGACACCGCAATCGCCAGTGCCGGCAGGCATCCCACCAGCAGCCAGGTCAGGCGCATGCGCGGAGGTTGCCCGCGCCCGGCCAGTACCGCCAGGGTCAGGAACAATGCAAATGCCCCGGAAGCATGGCCGCTGGGCATGCTGTAGCTGGTGAGTGGATCGCTGAGAACTTCCGGGCGCACCCGGGCAAAAAACATTTTGCTCCCGGTGTTGGCCAGCGCAGTAATCAATAGTGTTGCGCAGGCGAAGATCGCCTGGCGCCATTGCCGCATCACCAGCAGCAGGACCACCAGCAGGGCGCTGAACATCAGCATGTTGCGGAATTCGCCAATGATCGTCAGCGTGACCGCCACTTCATCCAGCGTCGGGCTGCGGTGTTCCTGTACCAGCGTCATCACCCCCTGGTCGAGGGCGGTGAGGTGCGGGTAGCCGATAAACAGCCCGGCCAGAATCAGCAGGCTCATGCTGGAAATCAATACTGTCGCCTTGCGATGGCGGCGCATGCTGCTGGTTATGCTCAGGCCGACCATCACCGCAATACTGCCCGCGACGATGCCTGCTTCCGGCCAGAAACCTTCGGGCAGAGGCAGACGAATGGCTGCGCCTGTGGCCCAACCGGGCAGGAGATAGGCGACGCTCCACCCCGCAGCGGCGAGCAGGCTCACGGCGGCAAAGCGCGGGAAGGGCATGTCGAACATCCCCGCCACCATGGGCAGCATGGGGCGCAGAGGGCCGATGAAACGGCCTACCAGCAGACTGGCGATGCCATAACGTTGGAAATACGACTCCGCGCCGGCAATCCATTCCGGGTGATGGCGCAAGCCGGGCAGGCGGCGGATGTTCTGGTGAAAATGTCGCCCTATGAAGTAGGAGACGATATCGCCCGATATGCCGGCGATGAATCCCAGGAATAGTGTCTCGCTCAACGATAATGCGCCGCTACCGGCCAGCACGGCCACGGCGAACAGCAACACTGTACCGGGTACGATCAGCCCTGCGATTGCCAGGCATTCGACGAAGGCCACGATGAATACGGCTGCGGCCAACCACTGCGGGTTTGCCGCGAGCCATCCGGTCACGCTATCGAGCCATGGGCCCATATAAACAACTCCATCGAATTTTTATAATCGCCCTCAGTGGACGAACACACTTTTCAAAACACCACTGAAACCCTGTGGGAGCGGGCTTGCTCGCGAAAGCGGTGGGTCAGGCGAGACTAATTTCGACTAATACACCGCTTTCGCGAGCAAGCCCGCTCCCACATGGCTCCCACAGCGGGCATCACCAATCCAACAAAAAATAATCCCGCCCTTCGACCTGCCCGCGTCGCAGCGGGTTCCGTGTGCAGTACGGCGCATACGCGGCATCCACGAAGCGATACATCAAGTGTTCATCCCGCCCGAGCGGGATCCCCAGGCGAGTAGTCTGGATCAGGTGGCCAGGTGTTGCTCCCACGTCTTCCACCAGCAGCGCCTCATGGTCAAAACGCCTGGCATCCCAGACCGGCACCTTCAAGCCCAGCGCCTTGCACAGCAAGGTCTGCCCGGCGCACAACTTCTGTGAGGCGCGCGGCCGCCCTTGGGCATCTGGATTGTTCAGCAGCATCTGCGCCAGGCTGGCCGGCCCGCTTAATTCATCGACCCAGGGATAGGCGGACTTGATCAATACGGCATTACCCGGCCCTTGGGCACTGAAATTCAGCGAGTCGCCGCCCCGGGCGTAATACATATAGATGTGGCCGCCATCCAGAAACAAAGCCTTACGCTTTTCTGTGTAGCCGAGCGAGGCATGGCTGCCTTTTTCTTGAAAATAATAGGCTTCGGTCTCGATGATCCTGGCACTGAGCCACAAGTCACCGACCCGATGCCGAATGACTTTGCCCAGCAGATCCCGCGCCAGCGTTTGCGCGTCACGGTCGAAAAAGGCGTCCGGGAGCGCGTGGGGCTTGAGGTTGGCGGCGGAGGAGGCGGTCAGTTCGGTCATGATCGACAGCGTTATCAGGGCTGAGTGAGCCGTGATGATAACAATAAGCACCTTAATTACGGCTGAACGTCGGCAAATCGAGGTCCATTTCGACCATCCGCCCGTCACCGCTGTTAGTCGCGGGTCGCGACAGCTATAATCTGCCGCTTTACTCTTTACCAAGCCCTAGCAAAGACCACTCCAGACCATGACTGAGTCCGTTCTTGACTACATGACCCGCCTGGGTCGCGCTGCCCGCGAGGCTTCTCGCGTCATCGGCCGTGCCAGCACCGCGCAGAAAAACCGTGCGCTGCAGGCTGCTGCCAATGCGCTGGACGCGGCGCGCGTCGAGCTTGCCGCTGCCAATGAGCAAGATCTGGCGGCCGGTCGTGCCAATGGCCTGGAGCCTGCGCTGCTGGAGCGCCTCGCCCTGACGCCTGAGCGCATCGACGCAATGATCGTTGGCCTGCGCCAGGTCGCCGCCTTGCCCGATCCGGTCGGCGCCATTCGCGATATGAGCTTTCGCCCTTCCGGCATTCAGGTCGGCAAGATGCGTGTGCCCCTGGGAGTGATCGGGATCATCTACGAATCCCGCCCCAATGTGACGATCGATGCCGCCAGCCTATGCCTGAAATCTGGCAATGCGACCATTCTGCGCGGCGGTTCCGAGGCTATTCACTCCAATCGCGCCATCGCTGCCTGCATCCAGCGCGGACTGGCCGAGGCCCAATTGCCTGCCGCCGTAGTGCAAGTGGTGGAAACCACTGATCGTGCAGCCGTCGGCGCGCTGATCACCATGCCCGAATACGTCGACGTCATCGTGCCACGTGGCGGCCGCGGCCTGATCGAACGAGTCAGTCGCGATGCACGCGTGCCCGTGATCAAGCACCTGGACGGAATCTGCCATGTGTATGTCAGCGCCCACGCCGACCTGGCCAAAGCCCAGCGCATCGCGTTCAATGCCAAGACTTACCGTTATGGCATCTGCGGTGCGATGGAAACCCTGCTGGTAGATGAAAGCGTTGCCAAGGATTTCCTGCCGTCCATGGCCGCCCAGTTCCGCGAGAAAGGCGTCGAACTGCGCGGTTGCGCGCGCACCCGGGCAATCATCGATGCGCTCGTGGCCACCGAAGACGACTGGAACACCGAGTACCTGGCGCCGATCCTGTCGATCCGCGTAGTCGACGGGCTGGACCAGGCCATCGAACATATCAACCAGCATGGCTCTCATCACACCGACTCGATTGTCAGCGAAAACCTCGCCGAAACTCGGCGTTTTGTTGCTGAAGTGGATTCGGCCTCGGTGATGATCAACACGCCGACCTGCTTCGCTGACGGATTCGAGTATGGATTAGGTGCCGAGATCGGCATTTCTACTGATAAGCTGCACGCCCGCGGACCTGTGGGGCTCGAAGGCTTGACCTGCGAGAAGTACATCGTGGTCGGCGATGGCCAGCTGCGCGGCCAGGCGTCGGTCTGACTTGGGCGACCTCGACCTGACAGCGCCGGCCACCCCCGACGAGCCTGCCCCGCGACGCATTGGCGTGTTGGGCGGTACGTTCGATCCGGTGCACATCGGCCACTTGCGCGGTGGGCTGGAAGTCGCCGAATCGCTGGCGCTGGATGAATTACGCCTGACGCCCAGCGCCCGACCGCCTCATCGCGGTACGCCGCAGGTGTCGGCGAAGGACCGTCTGGCGATGGTCGAATGCGCGGTGGCCGGTGTGGCGCCGTTGGTGGTGGACGCTCGCGAATTGCAGCGGGACAAACCGTCCTACACTATCGATACCCTGGAGCTGATGCGCGCCGAACTGGCCGCACGGGACCAGGTTTTTCTACTTTTGGGCTGGGACGCATTTTGCGGCCTGCCCACTTGGCATCGCTGGGAAGAGTTACTCCAGCATTGCCACATCCTGGTGCTGCAACGCCCGGATGCCGACAGCGAACCGCCGGATGCCTTGCGCAACCTGCTGGCAGCGCGTTCGGTGAGCGACCCGCTGGCCCTCAAAGGGCCGAGCGGACAGATTGCATTCGTCTGGCAGACACCGCTCGCGGTATCCGCCACCCAGATCCGTCAACTGCTGGCCAGCGGTAAGTCGGTACGTTTCCTGGTGCCCGACGCGGTCCTGGCCTACATCGATGCGCACGGACTCTACCGTGCGTCGAACTGAAAAAGGGCACGCTTCAAGGCACGTGATCACGTGTAGCGAAGCGCCCGAACATACGAGCAAAACGAGTTTTATATGACTGACAAAGACGTAGCTAAAGTAAAGCGCAAAGGCACATTCAAGAGCGCCCCCCTGCCAGTAGAGGCTCCAACCGGGCCGGAGCTGCGCGGTGAAGAGCTGGTCAAGGTTGCCGTTGCAGCCCTGGAAGACGTTAAGGGCCAGGACATCCAGGTCATCGACGTTCGTGAAAAGCAAAGCATCACCGACTTCATGATCATCGCCACTGGTACTTCGAACCGCCAGATCGGCGCGATGCTGGACAAGGTCCGCGAAGCCGTCAAAGCCCTGGGCGTCAAGCCATTGGGTGAAGAAGGCAAGGGCGACAGCGACTGGGTGTTGCTGGATATGGACGACGTCATCGTGCACATGATGACTGCCTCGGCACGCCAGTTCTATGACCTGGAACGCCTGTGGGCCGGTGCCGAACAAAGCCGTTCGGCCAGTGCTGCGCACCACAGCCCAGAGAACACCCATGAGCACTTCACCAAGCTCAACAAAGACCAGCAATAATAAGGGCCCGCTGTGCGACTGCGACTGATCGCCGTCGGTTCACGCATGCCCAAATGGGTGGAAGAAGGCTGGCATGAATATGCCAAGCGTCTTCCATCCGAGTTGGCGCTGGAACTGGTGGAAATACCGCTCAATACCCGTGGCAAGAACGCCGACGTGGCTCGCTTCATCCGTCAGGAAGGCGAAGCCATGCTGGCCAAAGTCGGCCCGAACGAGCGGATCGTCACTCTCGAAGTCCACGGCAAGCCCTGGAGTACCGAGCAGCTGGCGGTCGAGCTCGATCGCTGGCGGCTGGACTCGCGCACGGTCAACTTCATGGTCGGTGGCCCCGAAGGGCTGGCGCCGGAAGTCTGCGCTCGGGCAGATCAGCGCTGGTCGCTCTCGCCGTTGACCTTGCCGCACCCACTGGTGCGGATCCTCATCGGCGAACAGCTGTATCGTGCCTGGACAGTGCTGTCCGGCCACCCTTACCACAAGTAGCTTTGCCCTCATGTCCCAGCCGATCCGCATCAAGGACCACGAAAAAGACGCCCGTCTGGTGCGTGGCCGCGTCGTGTTCGGGGCAATCGCGGTGGTGGCGCTGATTTGTGTGCTGATCGCGCGTCTGTATTTCCTGCAGGTGATTCAGTACGAATATCACTCGACGCTTTCGGAGAACAACCGGGTGCATGTGCAGCCGATTCCTCCGACTCGTGGGTTGATCTTTGACCGCAATGGCGTCGTTGTAGCCGACAACCGGCCCAGCTTCAGCCTGAGCATGACCCGCGAGCGTTCCGGCGACTGGCAGCAGGTGCTCGATGTGATCGTCGAAGTGCTGGAGCTGACGCCGGAAGATCGGGTGATTTTCGAGAAGCGCATGAAGCAGGGGCGCCGGCCGTTCGAGCCGGTGCCGATCCTGTTCGAGCTCTCGGAAGAACAGATCGCCCGGATTGCAGTGAACCAGTTCCGCCTGCCAGGGGTGGAAGTGGTCGCGCAACTGGTGCGTCACTACCCGCAGGGGGCGCATTTTGCGCACTCGGTGGGCTACATGGGGCGGATCAACGAGAAAGAGCTGAAGTCGCTCGATCCGGTCAATTACAGCGGCACCCATCATATCGGCAAGACCGGTATCGAACGCTTCTACGAACCCGAGCTGCACGGCCAGGTGGGTTACGAAGAGGTCGAAACCAACGCACGAGGCCGGGTACTGCGGGTGCTCAAGCGTACTGATCCGATTCCTGGCAAGGACATCGTCCTGAGCCTGGATATCAAGTTGCAGGAGGCTGCCGAAGCGGCACTCGGCGGCCGGCGTGGCGCGGTGGTCGCCCTGGATCCGGCCACCGGCGAAGTCCTGGCGATGGTCAGCCAGCCGAGTTTTGACCCTAACCTGTTCGTCACCGGCATCAGTTTCAAGGCCTACGCCGAGTTGCGCGATTCCATCGATCGGCCGCTGTTCAACCGCGTGTTGCGTGGTTTGTACCCGCCAGGTTCGACCATCAAGCCGGCCGTGGCTATTGCCGGTCTGGACTCGGGCGTGGTGACCGCATCGAGCCGGGTCTTCGATCCGGGTTACTACCAGTTGCCCAACTACGACCACAAATACCGCAACTGGAACCGTTCCGGTGACGGCTTCGTCGACCTGGATACGGCGATCATGCGTTCCAACGACACCTATTTCTATGATCTGGCGCACAAGCTGGGGATCGATCGACTGTCCGCGTACATGGGCAAGTTCGGCATCGGCCAGAAGGTCTCGCTGGACATGTTTGAGGAATCGCCAGGGCTGATGCCTTCCCGCGAGTGGAAGCGCGCCACCCGGCGTCAGGCCTGGTTCCCGGGCGAGACACTGATCCTCGGGATCGGCCAGGGGTACATGCAGTCGACACCGTTGCAACTGGCGCAAGCCACGGCATTGGTGGCGAACAAAGGGATCTGGAATCGGCCGCACCTGGCCAAGACAGTCGAAGGCGAGAGACCCAAGGACGAAAACCCGATGCCGGATATCGTCCTGCGTGATCCGTCGGATTGGGCCAAGGTCAACCACGGCATGCAGCAGGTGATGCACGGCGCCCGGGGCACCGCGCGCAAGGCGGCCATCGGTGCGCAATACCGGATTGCCGGCAAAAGTGGTACGGCCCAGGTGGTCGCGATCAAGCAGGGCGAGAAGTACGACCGCTCCAAGGTTCAGGAGCGTCACCGCGACCACGCCTTGTTTGTCGGCTTCGCGCCGGCCGATAACCCGAAAATCGTCGTGTCGGTGATGGTCGAGAACGGCGAGTCCGGTTCCGGCGTTGCTGCACCTGTGGTCCGTCAGATCATGGACGCCTGGCTCCTTGGCCAGGACGGCCGGCTGAAAGCCGAATACGCCAGCCCTATCAGTGCGGAGGCTACGGCCCGTGAAGAGTAATTTCGATCGCATCCTCTCCAGTGAAGATGTGATGCGCCGTCGTGCGACGCTGCTGCAACGCATGCACATCGACGGCCCTTTGCTGATCCTGCTGCTGACCCTCGCAGCCGGCAGCCTGTTCGTGTTGTATTCGGCCAGCGGCAAGAGCTGGGATTTGCTGGCCAAGCAGGCGACCTCGTTCGGCATCGGGCTGGTGTCGATGGTGGTCATCGCCCAGTTCGAACCGCGTTTCATGGCCCGCTGGGTGCCAGTGGGTTATGTGCTGGGCGTGCTGTTGCTGGTGGTGGTCGACATCATGGGTCACAACGCCATGGGCGCCACACGCTGGATCAACATTCCCGGGGTCATCCGCTTCCAGCCTTCGGAGTTCATGAAGATCCTGATGCCGGCGACCATCGCCTGGTACCTGTCCAAGCGCACCTTGCCGCCGCAGCTCAAGCATGTGGGGGTGAGCCTGTTCCTGATTGGCCTGCCGTTCATCCTGATCGTGCGCCAGCCCGACCTCGGCACTTCATTGCTGATTCTGGCGGGGGGCGCCTTCGTACTGTTCATGGGTGGCCTGCGCTGGCGCTGGATCCTCAGCGTGCTCGCGGCCGCCGTGCCGGTATCCGTGGCCATGTGGTACTTCGTGATGCACGATTACCAGAAGCAACGCGTACTGACCTTCCTCGACCCCGAAAGCGATCCGCTGGGCACCGGTTGGAACATCATTCAGTCGAAAGCCGCCATCGGTTCCGGTGGCGTATTTGGCAAAGGCTGGCTGCTGGGCACCCAGTCGCACCTGGATTTCCTTCCGGAAAGCCATACCGACTTCATTATTGCGGTGCTGGGCGAAGAGTTCGGCCTGGTGGGCATCTGTGCGCTGTTGCTGATCTACCTGTTGCTGATCGGCCGTGGCCTGGTGATTACTGCCCAGGCTCAGACATTATTCGGAAAATTGCTCGCCGGCGCCCTGACCATGACGTTTTTTGTTTACGTTTTCGTCAACATCGGTATGGTCAGTGGCCTGTTGCCGGTTGTGGGGGTGCCGTTGCCGTTCATTAGCTACGGAGGAACTTCGCTGGTAACGCTGCTGTCAGCGTTTGGGGTTTTGATGTCGATCCATACCCATCGTAAGTGGATCGCGCAAGTTTGAATAAGGTGAAGATTTCAATGCAAGAAATGCGTGGCTGGGCGACTCGATACGCGCCGTGGGTCGGCCTGGTAAGCATCCTTGGCACAGCGCAGCAAGCGCTGGCCGGCGATTACGAAGGCACACCGCAGGTTGCCGAATTCGTCGGTGAAATGACCCGCGACTACGGTTTTGCTGGCGAGCAGCTGATGGGCGTGTTCCGCGAAGCCGAGCGCAAGCAGTCGATTCTGGACGCGATCTCGAAACCTGCCGAGCGGGTCAAGCAGTGGAACGAATATCGCCCGATGTTCATCACCGACGCGCGCATCGCCCGCGGTGTGGACTTCTGGCGTCAGCACGAGGCCGTACTGGCGCGTGCCGAGCAGGAGTACGGGGTTCCGGCCCAGGTGATTGTGTCGATTATCGGCGTTGAGACCTTTTTTGGTCGTAATACCGGTAATTTCCGGGTGATCGATGCATTGTCCACCCTCGGTTTCGACTATCCTCCTCGTGCCGAATTTTTCCGCAAGGAATTGCGTGAATTCCTGCTGCTGGCGCGGGAAGAGCAGGTCGATCCATTGACCCTCAAGGGCTCGTACGCCGGGGCCATGGGACTGCCGCAGTTCATGCCCAGCAGTTTTCGCGCTTATGCAGTGGATTTCGACGGTGACGGCCACATTAATATATGGACCAACCCGGACGATGCCATCGGCAGTGTCGCCAGTTATTTCAAGCGTCACGGCTGGGTAGCCGGAGAACCGGTGGTCAGTCGCGCAGATGTGCGTGGGCCCCAGGTGGACGAAGGTTTGACCACGGGCATCGAGCCGACTAAAACCGTCGGGGAGTTGCGAGCGTTGGGCTGGTCGAGTCATGATGCGCTGCGCGATGATATGCCGGTCACGGCTTTCCGCCTGGAAGGTGACAAAGGTCCTGAATACTGGATGGGCCTGAAGAATTTTTACGCGATCACGCGTTATAACCGCAGCGTGATGTATGCCATGGCCGTACATCAACTGTCTGAACAGCTGGTCCAAGCACGGGGCGTCAAGTAATGCGGGCATTGCCTATGAATAAACCCCTGAAGCTGATGGCATTCGGTGCCTTGGCGGTGCTGGTCGCCAGTTGTTCGACCAGCCGCGCACCTACGCAAAAGCCAGCTACAACGGCTGTGCGCACCATGCCCGGGCTGGACATCAACCGCGCTCACAAAGACGGCGCGCCATGGTGGGATGTCGATGTTTCGCGCATCCCGGATGCGACGCCGACCCTGCACACCGGCCCTTACAAAGCCAACCCCTACACCGTGCTGGGCAAGACTTACTTTCCGATCCAGGAATCGAAGAGCTACGTGGCATCGGGCACGGCGTCCTGGTACGGCACCAAATTCCACGGTCAGAACACCGCCAATGGCGAAGTCTATGACCTGTATGGCATGAGTGCCGCCCACAAGACCTTGCCACTGCCAAGTTACGTTCGGGTGACCAATCTGGACAACAACAAGTCGGTAGTGCTGCGCGTCAACGATCGTGGGCCGTTCTACTCCGACCGAATCATCGACCTGTCCTATGCGGCGGCCAAGAAGCTCGGTTATGCCGAAACCGGCACCGCGCGCGTCAAGGTTGAGGGCATCGATCCGCAACAATGGTGGGCTGCTAAGGGGCGTCCGGCGCCGTTGATGCTCAACGAGCCGCAGATCGCGCAAAACAAGGCGCCGGTCATCACTGCTTCGGCCGGCACGGTCGAGCAATGGACTCCGCCGCCGCAGCAGCACGCCGCGGCCGTAGTGCCCGTGCAGATCGATGCAAAAAAAAACGCTTCTGTACCAGCCTCTGGCCAGTATCTGCAGGTGGGCGCGTTCGCCAACCCGGACGCTGCAGAACTCCTGAGATCGAAGCTGAGCGGAATGGTGAGCGCTCCGGTGTTCATCAGTTCGATAGTGCGCAATCAGCAAACCCTGCATCGGGTGCGCCTGGGGCCAATGGGCTCGCCGGGTGAAATCCAGCAGGTGCAGAACAGCGTGCGCCTGGCCAATCTCGGTTCGCCGAGCCTGGTCACCGCCGAGTAATACGTAGGACTTGATTGAGGGTTCACTTGCGATTTGGGGGGTGAACTTGGTTGTTGGCTCGATGAAGAACAAAAGCCCGGCAAGGGTTATGAGTGAACAACTGAACACGCGATGGCCCGTTAGAAGGTCATCTGATTAGTTTTGCCTTCGGGCAGTTTCCATTAGCGATTTCGAGAGACGGATGAACATCACCACCTTTGCCAAACGCCTTTGCCTGCTAGTCCCGCTGCTCATCTCGCCTGCCGCTTTCGCGGTCGAGATGATGCCGTCGCCACCACAACTGGCGGCTAAATCCTATGTGCTCATGGACGCCAGCAGCGGCAACGTGCTGGTAGAGAACAACGGTGACCAGCGTCTGCCTCCGGCCAGCCTGACCAAGCTGATGACTGCGTACATCGCGACCCTGGAAATTCGTCGTGGCCAGATCGGCGAAAACGATCCGGTGACCGTCAGCGAAAACGCCTGGCGCACCGGCGGTTCGCGGATGTTCATCAAGGTCGGCTCCCAGGTCACTGTCAGTGACCTGCTGCACGGCATCATCATTCAGTCGGGTAACGACGCCAGTGTTGCGCTCTCCGAGCACATCGCCGGCAGCGAAGATGCCTTCGCCGACATGATGAACAAAACCGTGGCTGACCTTGGCATGACCAACAGCCACTTCATGAACCCGACCGGCCTGCCGAACCCGGAACACTACTCGTCGGCTCACGACATGGCAGTGCTGGCCCGCGCGATCATCCACGAAGACCCGGCTCACTACGCGATCTACTCGCAGAAAGAGTTCTTCTGGAACGGCATCAAGCAACCGAACCGCAACCTGCTGCTGTGGCGCGACAAGACGGTTGATGGCCTGAAAACCGGTCACACCGACGAAGCCGGCTACTGCATGGTGTCTTCGGCTGTACGTGACGGCATGCGCCTGATCGCCGTAGTGTTCGGCACCAACAGCGAAGTGGCTCGTGCTTCCGAGACCCAGAAGCTGCTGACTTACGGTTTCCGTTTCTTCGAAACCCAGACCTTCTATCAGAAAGGCGCCGAGTTGGCCCAGGCTCCTGTCTGGAAAGGCACTACCAACCAGGTCAAGGCCGGCCTGGCTCAAGACCTGACCATGACCCTGCCAAAAGGCCAGCTGAAAAAGCTCGCCGCCAGCATGACCATGAACCCGCAGCTGATTGCGCCAATCGCCAAAGGCGACGTAATCGGTAAAGTCGAAGTCAAACTGGACGACAAGGTAGTGCACAGCGCTGACCTGATCGCTCTGGATGGCGTCGAGGAGGGTGGTATCTTCCGTCGCATGTGGGATAGCATCCGTCTATTCTTCTACGGCTTGTTCAACTGATTTAGTGTGGACCTGCATGGCCCCGTTCCAAATCGGCGCGGGGCCATGTTCGTTGCCACGGCTTACGCTCACGAGGCCGTTACGCCATGACCGACACCGAAGTAAAGGCGCCAAAGATCGAATTCCCCTGCGCGGATTACCCGATTAAGGTAATCGGCGATACCGGCGTGGGTTTCAAGGACAAGATCATTGCGATCCTTGAAAAACACGCCACCGTTGACCTCAAGACGTTCGCTGAACGCCAGAGTACCAACGGCAAGTACACGACTATCCAGCTGCACATCATCGCTACCGGTCAAGAGCAGCTGTACGACATCAACAGCGAGTTGCGCGCTACCGGTTTCGTGCACATGGTGCTGTGATGTCTGGCACGCTGGGCTTTCGCGAGCTCGGCCAGATGGCTTACGAGCCGGTCTGGCATGCCATGCAACGCTTTACCAACGAACGCGGCAGCGATGCCGCAGACGAGATCTGGCTGGTCGAGCACCCTCCGGTGTTCACCCAGGGCCAGGCCGGCAAGGCCGAACACCTGCTGCTGCCGGGAGATATCCCGGTGGTGCAGGTCGACCGCGGTGGCCAGGTGACTTATCACGGGCCTGGCCAATTGGTGGCCTACCTGCTGCTCGATGTACGCAAGCTCGGTTTTGGTGTGCGGGACCTGGTCACCCGCATGGAGCATTGCCTGATCGAGTTGCTGGCAAGCTACGGCGTGACCGCCGCGGCCAAGCCGGATGCACCGGGTGTGTATGTCGACGGGGCGAAAATTGCTTCCCTGGGTTTGCGCATTCGCCACGGCTGTTCCTTTCATGGCCTGGCCCTGAACGTGGACATGAACCTGGAACCGTTTCGACGGATTAATCCCTGCGGCTACGCCGGGCTGGCGATGACCCAGCTGAGCGATCACGCAGGATCGATTAAATTTGCCGAGGTAAGTGCCCGGCTGCGCGCGCAGCTCGTCAAACACCTCGACTATGCTGAGCAGACGACCCTAACGGGCGGAATCGACTGATATGACTACTGATGCAGTGCAAACCATGATCCCGACGCTGGATGTTACCGAGCGTCCGGCCCCGCGTGCCAAGGTTGAAGCCGGCGTCAAGCTGCGCGGCGCCGAGAAGGTTGCACGCATCCCGGTAAAGATCATTCCGACCACCGAGCTGCCGAAGAAACCCGACTGGATCCGCGTGCGCATCCCGGTTTCCCCGGAGGTCGATCGCATCAAGGCCCTGCTGCGTAAGCACAAGCTGCACAGCGTGTGTGAAGAGGCGTCCTGCCCGAACCTGGGCGAGTGCTTCTCCGGCGGCACCGCGACCTTCATGATCATGGGTGACATCTGCACTCGTCGTTGCCCGTTCTGCGACGTCGGCCACGGTCGTCCGAAGCCACTGGACGTCAATGAGCCGGAAAGCCTGGCGATTGCCATTGCCGACCTGAAACTCAAGTACGTCGTCATCACCTCGGTTGACCGCGACGACCTGCGTGACGGCGGTGCCCAGCACTTTGCCGACTGCATCCGCGAGATCCGCAAACTGTCGCCGAACGTGCAACTCGAAACCCTGGTCCCGGATTACCGTGGACGCATGGATGTTGCGTTGGAAATCACCGCAGCCGAGCCGCCTGATGTGTTCAACCACAACCTGGAAACCGTGCCACGCCTGTACAAGGCTGCGCGTCCAGGTTCGGACTACCAGTGGTCGCTCACCCTGCTGCAACGCTTCAAGCAGATGATGCCGCACATTCCGACCAAGTCCGGCCTGATGCTGGGTCTGGGCGAGACCGATGAAGAAGTCATCGAAGTGATGAAGCGCATGCGCGAACATGACATCGACATGCTGACCCTGGGCCAGTACCTGCAACCATCGCGCAGCCACTTGCCGGTCCAGCGTTTTGTGCACCCGGACACCTTCGCCTGGTTCGCCGAGGAAGGCTACAAAATGGGCTTCAAGAACGTCGCATCCGGCCCGCTGGTGCGCTCTTCGTACCATGCCGATGAGCAAGCCAAGCTGGTCAAGGCCGAGCTGATGTCGTCCTGATCAACGGCTGATAAAACAGCCCGCAAGGCTTATCCGGCTTGCGGGCTGTTTTTTGCCTGGCCTACGGCAAGCTAGGCTTTTTCCTGCAGCCAGAGGGGTATCCTCCCTCTTCTGTTTGTCCACGTTCCTGACTACTGTGTGCCAGACGCTTTCACGCAGGGAGATTCAAGGATGACTGTTAAACCAACCCACATTCTCAGCCCGCACGTTCCCGTCCCGGCGCTGCCGCCGGAAGGGCTGATCGGCGTTATTGCCCCCGCAGGCCCGGCGCCGCTGGACACCGAAAAAGCCATCGCCTGGATGCGTGCTCGCGGGTATGCGCTGCGGATTTACCCAGGGGTCTATGAAAAGGATGGCTACCTGGCCGGTAGCGATGACCGGCGGTTGGGGGATCTGCATGCCGCGTTTGCCGACCCGCAAGTCGATGCGATCATTTGCCTACGCGGTGGCTACGGCACCCCGCGGTTGCTCGATCGCATTGATTTCGACCTGTTACGCAACAACGCCAAGCCATTCGTTGGCTATAGCGATATTACCGCGCTGCACTTGGCGATCAGCCGCTATGCCGGCTTTGTGACCTTTCACGGGCCACTGCTCAATGCCGACCTGCTGGGCGACAGGAAACGGCCCACCGAGTCCTCGTTTTTCAACATGCTCAGGGGGCAGGTGAAGGCGGGGAGTGTGCTGACGCACCCGGTAGCCTACCCCTTGACCACCATCGAGCCAGGAATAGCCCATGGGCGCTTGCTCGGCGGCAACCTGTCGATGATCGCCGCCACCATGGGCACGCCCTACGCGATCGATGCCGAGGGTGTCATCCTGTTTATCGAGGACATCAATGAGCCGCTGTACCGCATAGACCGGCTACTGACCCATCTTCGCCTGGCGGGCACGCTGGGCCAGTTGCGCGGGGTGCTGGTGGGCGATGTGGCGGGAGTCGAAACGGCGGCGTTGGATCGCTTGCTCAAGCAGACTTTCGAGCCGTTGCGCATTCCGGTAATGACCGGTTGGCGCAGTGGGCATTGTGATCCAAACCTGACGCTGCCGATGGGGGCGTTGGTGAGGCTGGATGCGGGGGCCAAGGAGTTGGTGTTGGAGCAGGATGTGGTGGTCAAGTAACTAGGTGATGCGAAAAGATCGCAGCCTGCGGCAGCTCCTACAAGGGAACGCATTCCTAGGTAGGAGCTGCCGCAGGCTGCGATCTTTTGCTCTTAACGGTTTCTCAGGCCTTCCAACAACTTGTGCGTCGGATATCCATCCGCTGGCCAGCCAAACGACTGCTGGGCACTGCGAATCGCCTTGCGCGTGTTGGCGCCGATAATGCCGTCGGCTGTGCCGGCATCATAATTCTGCGCGCTCAACAGGCTTTGCAATTCGATACGCTCGGTACGGCTCAGCGGCATGTCATCCTTTGGCCAGGTACCACTGATCAGGCCGCCGCCACTGAAACGTTCGGACAGCAAGCTCACGGCCAGGGCGTAGGACGAAGAATTGTTGTACTTGAGAATCGCCCGGAAGTTATCGAGCACCAGGAAGGCCGGGCCACGGTAGCCGGCCGGCAGCAGCAGGGCGGCCGACAGCTGCTCTGTGCCCGCTGGAACCTGGCCGCCATTGGGCAGGGTTACGCCCAACTGGCGCCATTCAGCGACACTCTTGCGAATCGTGCCGTCTGCCAGAACGTAGTTGAAGCCGCTCGGCAGCTGCACCTCAAAGCCCCAAGGCTGACCTTTCTGCCAGCCCGAGCTCTGCAGGTAGTGCGCAGTGGAAGCCAGCGCATCGGCGGAGCTGCCCCAGATGTCCCGGCGTCCGTCGCCATCGAAATCCACGGCGTGGGTGTTGTAGGTGGTCGGGATGAACTGGGTCTGGCCCATGGCCCCGGCCCAGGAGCCGAGCATCTTCTCGGGTTCGATGTCACCCTGTTGCAGGATCTGCAGTGCAGCGATCAACTGCGCCTGGGCAAAGCCCGGGCGGCGACCTTCGTAGGCGAGGGTGGCCAGGGAGTTGATGACCGACTTGCTGCCTTGGAACTGTCCGAAGTTGCTTTCCATGCCCCAGACCGACACCAGTACCTGACGGTCAACCCCGTAGCGCTGTTCGATGCTTTGCAGCACGTCGGCATACTGGTTCACCAGCGCCTGGCCCTTGCGCACCCGCAGAGGCGACAGCGCACCGTCGAGATACTCCCACACCGGGCGGGAAAATTCCGGTTGGCTGCGGTCGGCGCGAATCACGCTGGGGTCGATGCTCACGTTGGCGAAGGCTCGATCGAATAGATCGGCGCGAATGCCGGCGGCGAGTGCTTCCTTGCGGAAACCGGCCTGCCATTCGGCAAACGTCTGCGTGGGCTGAATATCGAGATTCTCACCGGTCGGTACCACCGGCGGGATCACCGCGGGGGCTGTAGCGACAGGCAGGGTCTGAAGCGGTTGAGCGTCGGCTGCGGTGGGTTTTTCCGCGCAAGCGACAAGCAGAACGAGGCTGGAGGCAGCGAGCAGCTGGCGCAGGGGCCAACGACGGGAAAGACTAAGGGGCATGCACAGGTCCAGGGAAAAACGAATCAGGTGCAGACCTTAACATGTTGAGCGGTAGGTTGCCTTTCAGGCCGCCAGAAAGTAAGGCGCGCAGGAGTTGCCGAAGGCTGCGATCTTTTGATTTATTCAGCCGGCAACATCAATCGCTGACCAGCCATCAACAGCGCCAACCGACTCAGGCTCATCCAGGGCGAACCTGCAGCCTGGCCCTTGATCTGCGCGTCTATGCGTTGCGCTTCCAGCAGCAACTGCGCCCAGCGTTGCGCCGAGTAGCGTTGCAGGGCCTTGCTCATCAACGGCTTGCGCTTGTCCCAGACCGGCGGTCGGGCCGAGCTGAACGCCTTGTCCAGTGGCACGCCTTGGCTGTATTGCAATGACAGGTTGGCCAGCAAGCGCAGCTCCCGGGCCAGGGCCCAGAGGATGACCGGCGGCTCGACGCCTTCACCGCGCAGCCCTTCAAGCATTCGCAGGGCATGGGCCGCTTCGCCATTGAGGATCGCATCAGTCAGGCCGAACACGTCGAAACGTGCGCTGTCGGCGACTGCCGCCTGTACGGTTTCCACAGTGATCTGGCCACCCTCGGCCATCAGCTTGAGCTTTTCGATTTCCTGGGCGGCCGCCAGCAGGTTGCCTTCGACCCGTGCGGCAATCAGTTCGACCGCGTCCTGGCTGGCGGAAAGCCCGGCCTGGGACAGGCGCTGGCGGATCCAGCTGGGCAACTGGTTGGCATCCACCGGCCAGATCTGCACGAACTGGGTGTGCTGGCCTTCGACCAGCGCCTTGCCCCACTTGGTTTTCTGCGCACCGCCGTCCAACTTGGGCAAGCTGATCAGCAACACCGTGTCTTCGGCAGGCCGCGAGCAATATTCGATAAACGCGGCAGCGCCCTTGTCGCCGGGTTTGCCGGACGGCAGGCGCAATTCCAGCAGGCGCTTTTCAGCGAACAACGACATGCTGGCACCGGCTTGCAGCAAGGTGCCCCAGTCGAAACTGGCGTCGGCAGCGAATACCTGGCGTTCGTCAAAACCCTGTTGGCGGGCCGCAGCGCGGATGGCATCGGCGGCTTCCTGGCACAGCAGCGGGTCGTCGCCGCTGATGATATAGACCGGCGCGAGGTTGCCTTGCAGGTGTTTGGCGAGTTGGGCGGGGGCGAGTTTCATGGGAAAGGGCGAGTGGGGCGCCTGGGCGCCCCACAGGGCTTATTGCTGCGGCAGTTCAACAGGCGACTGACGTGGCGTCTCCGCCTCGGCTTTCTGCGCTGCTTCCAGTGCCGCGGCCTCGGCCTGGGCCTTCGCGTCAGCAGTCTGCTGCATCTGATCCAGCTGCGCTGGGGTCAGCTGTTGCAGGCGCAGCATCATGCGTTGTACCAGTTCGCGGCGAATTTCCTTGCGGGCATCGTCGGCTTCCTGCTCGGAACCTGCAAGGTTGTTGCCGTCGTGGATGAACACTTTCTGCACTTCGATCTTGTCGCTCAGCAGACCGCGATCACGCTGGCCACGGATGTCGTATTCGAGCACTGTGTTCAGCTGATACTCGCCAGTGCGACCGGCACCTGCATAGCTGAGGATGCGCTGGCTTTCCTGCTCATTGGTCAGGACCAGCTTGTAGGGCGCGCCGGCGGCAACTTTGACGCCGCTGCTTTCGAGCACCTGGCGCATCTGGGTCACGGTCGGACCGTAGGCGTTGCGTGCGCTCAGGTCGAGTTCCTTGATCGCCAGTTCAGTCGTGCCGGTGCCGCGCAGCTGGAAACCGCAGGCGCTCAACAGGACCGCGAGGCCCATCACCAGCAAATTGCGTTTGATCATCTTGTTGTTCCCCTTGAAACCAGGTGGGCCGACGGTGCGACCCGAAAGGTTTTACTCGGCGCCAGGCTCACCTGGCGCCTGATCCAATTAGCTGGCGACGATATTGACCAGTTTCCCGGGCACTACGATCACTTTACGAATAGTCAGGCCGTCAACGAAACGCAGCACGTTCTCGTTGGTACGGGCAGCGGCTTCGACTTCTTCGCGAGTCGCGCTGGCGGGCATTTCGATCTGGCCGCGCAGCTTGCCGTTGACCTGGATGACCAGCGTCAGGCTGTCCTGCACCAGCGCGGATTCGTCGACTACCGGCCAACCAGCGTCGATCACTGGGCCAGCGTGGCCGAGTTGATGCCACACCTCGTGGCTGATGTGCGGAGTAATCGGAGCCAGCAGCAGTGTCACGGCTTCCAGACCTTCCTGCACCAGGGCACGATCCTGTTCGCTCACTTGCGGGGCTTTTTCCAGCACGTTCATCAGCGTCATCACCTGGGCGATGGCGGTGTTGAATTTGTGGTTCTGCCCGACGTCGTGGCTGGCTTGCTTGATGGCCAGATGGATCGAACGGCGAATGGCTTTTTGCTCGTCGTTCAGGCCGGCAACGTCCAGTTTACCCGGCAAGCCTTGGGTTACGTGGCCTTGAGCCAGGCGCCAGACTCGCTTGAGGAAACGGTGCGAACCTTCCACGCCGGAGTCGGACCACTCTGCGCTCATGTCAGGTGGCGAAGCGAACATCATGAACAGGCGGCAGGTGTCCGCACCGAACTGGTCGATCATCGACTGCGGGTCGACGCCGTTGTTCTTCGACTTGGCCATCTTCTCGGTGCCGCCGATTTCCACCGGCAGGCCGTCTGCGATCAGCTTGGCGCTGATGACCTTGGCCTTGCTGTCGCGTTCGAGTTCGACGTCTGCCGGGTTGAACCAGGTGTAGGCTCCATTGGCTTCGCGACGATAGTAAGTCTCGGCGATCACCATGCCCTGGGTCAGCAGGTTCTTGAACGGTTCATTGGAGCTCACCAGGCCTTCGTCGCGCATCAGCTTGTGGAAGAAGCGCGCGTACAGCAGGTGAAGAATCGCGTGTTCGATACCGCCGATGTACTGATCCACCGGCAACCAGTGGTCAGCTGCGGATTTTTCCACCAGGCCGCCTTCATAGTGCGGCGAGGCGTAGCGGGCGTAGTACCACGACGACTCGACGAAGGTGTCCATGGTGTCGGTTTCACGCTTGGCCGGCGCGCCGCATTTCGGGCAAGCGCACTCGTAGAACTCGGGCATGCGCGCCAGAGGCGAACCTGCACCATCCGGTACCACGTCTTCAGGCAGCACCACTGGCAGTTGATCTTCCGGAACCGGCACGTCACCGCAAGCGTTGCAGTGGATGATCGGGATCGGGCAGCCCCAGTAGCGTTGACGGCTGATGCCCCAGTCGCGCAGGCGGAACTGGGTGCGCGAGGCGCCAAGGTTTTTCTTGATCAGCGCAACTTCGATGGCGTCGAACGCGCCTGGGAAGTCCAGGCCGTCGAACTCACCGGAGTTGATCAGCGTGCCGTGCTCGCCGTAAGCGTCCTGCCATGGGGCAGGGTTGGTGTCACCGGCACTGGTGCGCACTACGGACTTGATCGGCAGGTCGTACTTGGTGGCGAACTCGAAATCCCGTTCGTCGTGAGCCGGAACAGCCATCACCGCGCCATCGCCGTAGTGCATCAGCACGTAGTTGGCGACCCACACTGGGAGTTTCTCACCGGTCAGCGGGTGCTCGACGAACAGCGAGGTCGGCAGGCCTTTTTTCTCCTGGGTGGCGACGTCGGCTTCGGCCACGCTGCCGCCTTTGCATTCGGCGATGAACGCCTGCAGTTCAGGGTTGTTTTGTGCCGCCAGCGTCGCCAACGGATGCTCGGCGGCCACGGCCACGTAAGTGGCGCCCATCAGGGTGTCCGGACGGGTGGTGAAGACTTTCAGCGCGCCGGCTTCGCCGATGGAGTCGACGTTGTACGGGAACTGCACTTCCATGCCGCGGGATTTGCCGATCCAGTTGCGCTGCATGGTCTTGACCTGTTCAGGCCAGCCAGTCAGCTCGTCGAGGCTCTCCAGCAGCTCATCCGCGTAGGCGGTGATCTTGAAGTAGTACATCGGAATTTCGCGCTTTTCGATCAGCGCGCCGGAACGCCAGCCGCGACCGTCGATCACCTGCTCGTTGGCCAGGACGGTCTGGTCGACCGGGTCCCAGTTCACGGTGCCGCTTTTCTTGTAGATCACGCCTTTTTCGAACAGGCGAGTAAACAGCCACTGTTCCCAGCGGTAGTAATCGGGCTTGCAGGTGGTCACTTCGCGAGACCAGTCCACCGCCAGGCCCAGGCTGCGCAGCTGGGTTTTCATGTAGGCGATGTTTTCGTAGGTCCACTTGGCGGGAGCCACATTGTTTTTCATTGCGGCGTTTTCCGCCGGCATGCCGAAGGCATCCCAACCCATGGGTTGCAGGACGTTCTTGCCTTGCATGCGCTGGTAGCGGGAGATCACGTCGCCGATGGTGTAGTTGCGCACGTGCCCCATGTGTAGCTTGCCGCTAGGGTAAGGGAACATCGACAGGCAATAGAAAGTCTCCTTGCCTGGCTGTTCACTGACTTCAAAGGACTTTTGCTCGTCCCAGAATGACTGGGCGGCGGCTTCGATTTCACGGGGCTGATATTGTTCGTGCATGGCTACTTTTGAACTGAATAGGGGTGGCCTAATCCTCTTCGTTGCAATGCTGGACGGTGAGCGCGCCAATTCGGCGTTTCGCTGTCCAGGCGAGCTGGAAGTGGAGTTACAGGAAGCGCCGTAGCATACATGACCGTGCTCTGCCGAGGGAAACCCTGATTGCACGCAGGCGCCGCCTGATTTGCCCGGCGAGGGCCGTTGGTCGCGGCGCTCAGCCGGTTTGGTGACGGAAGCTAAGCTCTAAATGGGGAGCAAGACTTATCTTCAATGAGGTGAGGGATGGTTGAGTCTCAGCAAAAAGTCACGAAACCGGAGCTGTATGAAAGACTGATCGATCGTCTGGGGATGGCCCTGGATGCTGCAAAAACCGCTGACCGGCTGCGCGATGAGCGCCCCCTCGAGTTGGAACTGCGTGGCCTCAGCCCCGCAGAGTTTGCCTTGGTGAAAGCTTATCTGGACCGCAGTGAACGTGAAACACACGGATGCTTGTCAGAAGCAGTGAAGCAGCTCGACGCACCTCGTTCGGCCAAAATCATCTGGCTCAAGGACAAGGTACCAGGCAGGGATGCGGTAAAGGTCCGGTCACTGCAATTCAAGTAAGGCTCAGGCCGCATTTCGGGCAATGAAAACGTTGAGTCCTTTCGATTTAGTTGTCGCATCGCGTCAACCCTCTTAGGCTTCGGGCATCTTTGGAGATGCTCGATGCCTTTTCGTTATTTCGTGAAACAACTTCTCTTGCCTCCCGGCATTCTGCTGCTCTTGCTCGCCCTGGGTTGGTGGTTGCGCCGTACCCGGCCGCGATTGGCCGGGCTGTGTTTTGCACTGGGCCTGGGGGGCTTCTGGCTGATGAGCCTGCCGATCGTCGTGCAGTGGAGTGCCAATGCCCTGGAGCGTGTGCCGCCATTGACTCGTGAAGAGTGGACGACGCTCGGCCAACGTGCCGATGCCATCGTGGTGCTGGGCTCGGGGCGCGAGCGCGGAGACCCTGCCTGGGGGGCTGATCAGCCGACAGGTATCGGTCTGGAGCGCCAACGTTATGCCGCTCGACTGGCCAAGGCGTCGGGGTTGCCGGTGCTGACCAGTGGCGGATTGCATTACGGCACTCCGCCCTCCGAAGCCAAGCTGATGGCCGATTCGCTGCTCGATGATTTTGGTGTGACTGTGCGCTGGCAGGAAGGTCAGAGCCGCACGACCTGGGAGAACGCGCAGATGAGCGCAAGCCTGTTGCTGCCCCAGGGAATCAAGCGCGTGGTGGTGGTGACCCAGGCGGCGCACATGCCGCGTTCGGTCTGGAGTTTCCAGAAAGCCAGATTCGAGGTGGTGCCTGCGCCAGTGGGGTTTCTTGGCGGGGATAATGCGCGACCGCTGGGTGGCTGGATGCCGGAGTTCAAGTCGATCTGGCAGAGCGGGCAGTTGATGAACGAGGCGGTGGGACAGGTGGGGTATTGGTTGTTTTATCGATGAAAATCAAAAGATCGCAGCCTTCGGCAGCTCCTACAGAGGTGTGCATGTCCCCCACCCTGTAGGAGCCGTCGAGTGTAACGAGGCTGCGATCTTTAGACGGTCTTGGCCATCCGGTTCGCCACCAGCGCCCAACCGAACAACAACACACAAATCACGATCAGCGGCCACGAACGCCATTGCAGGAACGGCGTCAGGTTATGCATTGGCACCACTTCGCCATACAAGATGCCGCGCTCGAACTGCGGGATCTGTGCGGTGATCTGGCCAAATGGGTTGATCAGCCCGGTCACGCCATTATTGGTCGCCCGAATCATCCAGCGACCGGCCTCCAGTGCGCGCATCTGCGCCATCTGCAAGTGTTGCAACGGGCCGATAGACGAACCGAACCAGGTGTCGTTGCTGATCGTCAACAACAGGTCGCTGCGGGCCGAAAGGTCGGCGGCAAAGTCTGGATACACCACTTCGTAGCAGATGAACGGGGCAATCTGATAACCCTTGGCTTGGAGCAGCGCCTGATCGGACGGGCCGCGGGCGAAGTCGGACATCGGCAGGTCAAAGAACGCGATCAGCCCGCGCAGGATGTCCTGCAGCGGCACGTATTCACCGAACGGTACGAGTTTTTGCTTGAGATAGGTCCCGTCACCTTCGCCGACCACGGTAATGCCATTGTAAAAGCGTTTCTGGTGGTGAACTTCCTCACGGATCGGCACGCCGGTGATCAGCGCGGAATCTCGATCGGCGGCGAACTTGCCCATCATGCTCAGGTAGCCCTCGGCGGATTCCTTGAGCACCGGTACGGCGGTCTCCGGCCAGATCAGCAGGTCAACCCGCTTGGAGCTGAGGCTCATGTCGCGGTACAGCGCAAGCTGAGCGTTCAACTGCGCCGGGTCCCACTTCATGCTCTGTTCGACGTTGCCCTGAATCGCGGCGACGCTCAGCGGCGCTCCCGAGGGGCTGGTCCAGGCATGTTCCTTGAGCATCATGCCAGCCACCCAAGGTCCGATCAGCAGCACCACGCCAGCAGCGATGAAACCCTTACGCCCCGTGCGAACCAGGCGCAGCGCGTTGTAGATGAGCGCAGCCGTCAGCGCCAGCGTGAAGGAGATCAGCCACATCCCGCCCACAGGAGCGAGCCCGGCCAGAGGGCCGTCGAGCTGGCTGTAGCCGGAGTAGAGCCACGGGAAACCAGTGAGGAACCAGCCGCGAAAGGCTTCCTGGGCGACCCACAATGCAGCAAATGCCAGGGCATCGGCCAGTGGCGCCTCATTGCGGCGCAGCCAGCGGGCCCAGATCCACGCGGGCAGGGCGAAGAACCAGGCAATCGCCGCCGTGAAGATCAACATCAGGAAGCCGGCCAGCAGCACCGAGGCGCCACCGAAGTGGTGGATGCTGTAATAGATCCAGCTGGTACCGGCACCAAACAGGCCGAACCCGAAGCACCAGCCACGGCCCAGGGCCTGGCGGGGGCTCAGTTCGCGCAAGCCGGCATAGAAAAAACCGACCGCCAGCAACGCCAGCGGCCAGATATCGAACGGCGCCAGGGCCAGTGTGGTGAGTGCACCGGCCACCGCGGCCAGCAGGTTACCGGGCCAGCCGGGGGCGGTCAGACGGCGCATTTCAATCCTTAGCGAGCAATGGGTGTCAGGCGCAGCAAGTGAATCCGACGGCTGTCGGCGTTCAGGATGCGGAAGCGATAAGGGCCGATTTCCGTGATTTCGTTACGTTTGGGCAGGTGCCCGAACGCACTCATCACCAGTCCGCCGACGGTGTCGAACTCGTCGTCGGAAAACTCGCTGTCGAAGAACTCGTTGAAGTTCTCGATCGGCGTCAGTGCCTTGATCAGGAAGTCACCGCTGGGCAGCGGCTTGATGTAGCTGTCTTCTTCGACGTCGTGCTCGTCTTCGATGTCGCCGACGATCTGCTCCAGCACGTCTTCAATGGTCACCAGGCCAGCCACACCGCCGTATTCGTCAATGACGATGGCCATGTGGTTGTGGTTGGCGCGGAACTCACGCAGCAGCACATTCAGGCGCTTGGACTCCGGCACAAAAGTGGCCGGGCGCAGCAGGTCCTTGATGTTGAAGCTGTCGCCGTTCTCCTTGAGGATCAACGGCAGCAAGTCCTTGGCCAGCAACACGCCCATCACGTCATCGTGGCTTTCGCCGATCACCGGGTAGCGGGAGTGGGCCGAGTCGACCACGGCAGGCAGGAATTCGCGGGGTGTCTGGGTCGCCTTGATGCTGATCATCTGCGAGCGCGGGACCATGATGTCCCGTACCTGCAGGTCAGCGACCTGGATGGCGCCTTCGACAATGGCCAGCGCTTCGCTGTCCAGCAACTTGTTCTGATGTGCATCACGCAGCAGCTCGAGGAGCTCCTGGCGGTTTTTCGGCTCGTGGGCAAAAGCCTGGGTGAGCTTACCCAGCCATGACTTCTGCCCGTTGCTCGATCGATCTTCGCTCATAGCGATTACTCTGAATCCTTTGTTGTAACGATAGGGGATGTTTCTGTTTCGTCGTCCGCGTACGGGTCCGGATGACCCAGCTCGGCAAGCAACGTTCGTTCCAGTGCTTCCATTTCCTCGGCTTCGTCGTCATCTATATGGTCGTAGCCAAGCAGATGCAAGCAGCCATGAATCACCAGATGCGCCCAGTGGGCCTTTAGTTCCTTGCCTTGTTCGGCGGCCTCGCGCTCGACCACCGCCGCGCAGATCACCAGATCGCCCAGCAGTGGAATATCGAGGAACTCGTCAGGTACGTCGGCCGGGAACGACAGCACGTTGGTGGCATAGTCCTTCTGCCGCCAAGTGTGGTTGAGCTCGCGAGCTTCTTCCTGATCGACCAGGCGAATGGTCATCTCGGAATCGGCGGTGCGCTGGCGCAAGGCGAGCTCGCACCATTGGCGAAACTCGGCTTCGCTGGGAACAAGCGCTTCGGTCGCCAGTTGCAGATCAAGCTCAAGCATCGCGGCGGCTGTCCTTGGGTGCTTCGTCGGCCACACGGTTTTCAAAGCGCTCGTAGGCTTCGACGATGCGTTGCACCAGCGGATGGCGCACTACGTCCTTGGGCATGAAATGGGTAAAGCTGATGCCCGGCACGTCCTTGAGCACCTCGATCACGTGGTGCAGCCCGGATTTGGTGCCTTTGGGCAGGTCAACCTGGGTTATGTCACCGGTGATGACCGCAGTGGAGCCGAAGCCGATCCGGGTCAGGAACATCTTCATTTGCTCAACCGTGGTGTTCTGGCTTTCGTCGAGAATGATGAAGCTGTTATTGAGCGTGCGGCCACGCATGTAGGCCAGCGGAGCGACTTCGATCACCTGGCGTTCGATCAGTTTGGCCACGTATTCGAAGCCGAGCATTTCGTAGAGCGCGTCGTAGAGCGGGCGCAGGTACGGGTCGATTTTCTGCGACAGGTCACCGGGCAGGAAGCCGAGCTTTTCGCCCGCTTCAACCGCCGGGCGGACCAGCAGGATGCGGCGGATTTGCTCGCGTTCCAGCGCATCTACCGCACAGGCAACGGCCAGATAGGTCTTGCCGGTACCGGCCGGGCCGATGCCGAAGTTGATGTCGTTACCGAGGATTTCCTTCACGTAGCGCAGCTGATTCAAGCCGCGAGGGCGAATCATGCCTTTCTTGGTGCGCAGGGCGACGGAGGGCTCGGAAGGGGAGACGTTATCCATCTGCTCTACGGCCGATTCCTGCAGGAACAGGTGAACCATGTCCGGCGACAGCTCGGTACCCTTGGTTTCCCGGTACAGGCGGCGCAGCAGATTTTCCGCAGAGGTGGTGTGTTTGGGGTCGCCGATCAGCTCGAACTGGTTTCCGCGATTGCGGATCTCGATGGTCAGGCGCTGTTCGATCAAGCGCAGGTGCTCGTCGAATTGCCCGCACAGATTGGCGAAGCGGCGAGCCTCAAAGGGCTCGAGGATAAAGCGATGTGGTTCGATGGGTGCGTTCAAGGTCGTATTTAGCCGCCCTGGGGCAATTAAGGTGAAATCAAGGATAACGCCAGAGGCGCGGGGGCGAAAGCTCTTAAATAATCCAGCGTCAAACACCGTCCCTGTGGGAGCGGGCTTGCTCGCGAAGAGGGAGCGTCAGTCGATATTAATGTGGCTGGCACACCGCTTTCGCGAGCAAGCCCGCTCCCACAGGGAATTGTGGTGTTACTGGATCAGCGAGCCCCTCAGCGAGTGCGGCTGAGCCGCATCAATGTGCACATCGGCGAACTGGCCAATTAATGTTGGATTGTCGCAGCGGAAGTTGACGATCCGATTATTCTCGGTCCGCCCTTGCAGCTCACCCGGGTCTTTTTTCGAATAATCGGTGACCAGGATCCGCTGGGTCGAACCGACCATTTGTCGGCTGATCTCGAAACCCTGCTGGTTCAGGCGATGTTGCAAGGCGTTCAGGCGTTCTTTCTTCAACTCTTCCGGCGTCTCGTCGGCCAGGTCGGCAGCCGGGGTGCCTGGGCGTTGGCTATAGACGAAGGAGTAGGAGAAGTCGAAACCGACATCCTCGATCAGCTTCATGGTCTGCTCGAAATCTTTTTCGGTCTCACCCGGGAAGCCGACGATGAAGTCCGAACTGATGCAGATCCCCGGCACGGCGGCACGCAACTTGCGCAGCTTGGACTTGTATTCCAGGGCGGTGTGGTTGCGCTTCATCGCCGAGAGAATCCGGTCGGAACCCGATTGCACCGGCAAATGCAGGTGTTTGACCAATTCCGGCACTTCGGCGTGGGCCTGGATCAGGCTGTCGGAGAATTCCAGCGGATGAGAGGTGGTGTAGCGGATTCGGTCGATGCCATCGACGGCGGCCACCACCCGGATCAGCTCCGCCAGGTCGGCGAGGCGCCCGTCGTGGGTGGCGCCGCGATAGCCGTTGACGTTCTGGCCCAGCAGGGTCACCTCGCGCACGCCGTTTTCAGCGAGGTGGATGATCTCGGCAATCACGTCGTCAAACGGGCGGCTGACTTCTTCGCCGCGAGTGTAGGGCACCACGCAGAACGTGCAGTACTTGCTGCAACCTTCCATGACCGACACATAGGCGCTCGGGCCGTCGATTCGCGGCTCGGGCAGGTGGTCGAATTTTTCGATTTCCGGAAACGAGACGTCGACTTGCGGCAGCTTGGTCGCACGTGCGGCGTCGATCATTTCCGGCAAGCGGTGCAGAGTCTGTGGGCCGAATACCACGTCGACGTAGGGCGCGCGGTCGCGGATAGCCGCGCCTTCCTGGCTGGCCACGCAACCGCCAACGGCGATGACCATATCCGGGTTGGCCAGTTTCAGCTCGCGCCAGCGGCCCAGCTGGGAGTACACCCGGTCCTGGGCGCGTTCGCGGATGGAGCAGGTATTGAGCAGGATCACGTCGGCATCTTCGGCGCGAGCGGTGACTTCCAGGGCCTGGTGTTCACCCAGCAAGTCGACCATGCGCGAGCTGTCGTACTCGTTCATCTGGCAACCGTGGGTTTCGATGTAAAGCTTCTTGGCCATGGATAGAGTCATCACGTGATTCAAAGAACCGCGCATTATAGGGAACATGGTCCCATGTTCCTACCGCTGTGCGTCCGACGGCTATGCTATAGTTCGCGCCCTCATTTTTATCCCCCGATGTGTTGCTCGCCCACCATGACCAAACGTGAAGCTCCAATCTACAAGGTGATTTTCCTCAACCAGGGCCAGGTGTACGAAATGTATGCCAAGCAGATCTATCAAAGTGATCTGTGGGGCTTCCTGGAAGTTGAAGAATTCGTCTTTGGCGAGCGCACGCAGGTGGTCGTCGATCCGAGCGAAGAAAAGTTGAAGGCTCAGTTCGAGGGCGTGGTACGCAGTTTTGTACCGATGCATTCGATTGTGCGCATCGATGAAGTCGAGCGCCTGGGCACGCCAAAAATCAGCGAAGCCCGGGGTGCGGTGGGGAATGTGATGCCGTTTCCGATGCCGATGCCTGAGAAGTAGGGCTCTTGGATCGAGTCGCCTCCATCGCGAGCAGGCTCACTCCTACATCAGATCTGCGTGAACGCAGAATTTGTGGTCGCCAGACATCAGCTGTAGGAGTGAGCCTGCTCGCGATGAGGCCAGTAAGAACAGCGCAATAAATCAGGGCAACGGCGAAAACGGCGTACGCCCATCCGCGCTCTGCAGTTCCATCAGGTATTTACGGAATATTTGCCCAAGTACCTGAGTCGCCACTTCCAGCTCTTCACGTGGCATCTTCTCGGCCACCTCGTCTGCAGTGTCCAGCGCATCTTCCGCGCCATTGACTGCCGCCATCTTCAGCACGATATACGCCTGAACGTTGTTGGCGGGTACGCCTTCACCGTGGAAAAACATGGTGCCTAGCTTGAATTGGGCCTGGGCGTGGCCTTGCAGCGAAGCTTTTTCGAAGTAGCTCAGGGCTAGATTGAGGTCGCGCGGCGCATTCTTGCCGTCGTAGTAAAACTCACCCAACTCGTATTGCGCCTGTGCATCCCCTTCATCCGAGGCTTTCTGGCAGGCAGCAAGCGCCTGGGCCAGATCCTGCGGCTGAGTATTGAGGGTGCAGCGACCCATCGCTGGGATTAACAACGAGTTGCCGCCTGCTTGTACAAGCAAGGGCTGAAGGAGCAACAGGCAGCCCAATGCAAGGGCGCGGCCGGTGCGGTTCATGGGAATCGACTTACCTCTGAAGGGCGCGCGGACCCATCGAGGGGATCCAATAAGCGCGCATTATGAAATAAGCAGGGCCATCCTTACAAAGTCTTTACTCGTTTTTCTGCTGCGAGGGAAATATATAACCCACTTTGCGGGAAATTCCTGGCAGATGATCAGGGAAAAGGGCGCGGATGTAGGTGAAAGCTGACGCTGGCAATCGCCAACGTCAGCGGCAGGGCGTTATTTCAAGGCAGCGAACGCACGTTCAGCGGCGTCCAGCGTCAGTTGCAACTCGGCTTCGCCGTGGGCGATCGAGGTAAAGCCAGCTTCGAATGCGCTCGGCGCCAGGTATACGCCGCCTTCGAGCATCAGGTGGAAGAACCGTCCGAACAGTTTGGCATCGCTGGCCATTACGTCCTCGAAGGTCACGATGTCATCGGCGCCACTGAAATACAGACCAAACATGCCACCGGCCTGTGTGGTCACGAACGGGATGCCAGCTGCGTCGGCACGTTGTTGCAGGCCATCGAGCAGGCGACTGGTGTAGTCGGTCAACTCGGCGTGGAAGCCCGGGCGGCTGATCAGGCGCAAGGTGGTCAGGCCCGCCGCCATTGCCAGCGGGTTACCCGACAGCGTACCGGCCTGGTAGACAGGGCCCAGTGGCGCAATGTGCGACATGATTTCGCGCTTGCCGCCAAAGCAGCCGACGGGCATGCCGCCACCGATGATCTTGCCGAACGTGGTCAGGTCCGGGGTGACGCCGTAGTGGGCCTGTGCACCGCCCAATGCCACGCGGAAACCGGTCATCACTTCGTCGAAAATCAGCACCACGCCATGCTTGTCGCACAGGGTCCGCAGGCCTTCGAGGAAGCCTGGAGCCGGCGGCACGCAGTTCATGTTGCCGGCCACTGGCTCGACGATGATGCACGCCACGTCCTGGCCAACTTCGGCGAGCATGGTTTCGACCGCGCCGATGTCGTTGAACGGCAAGGTCAGCGTGTGTTTCGCGAATGCCGCCGGTACCCCTGCCGAGCTCGGCACACCCTGGGTCAGGGCGCCGGAGCCGGCCTTGACCAGCAGGCTGTCGGAGTGACCGTGGTAGCAGCCTTCGAACTTGATGATGCTGTCGCGACCGGTGAAACCACGGGCGAGACGGATCGCACTCATGGTCGCTTCGGTGCCGGAGCTGACCATGCGCACCATTTCCATCGATGGCACGAGCGAGCAGACCAGGTCGGCCATCTGCGTTTCCATCTCGGTCGGTGCGCCGTAGGACAGGCCGTGCTCAAGTTGCTTGCGCACTGCGTCGAGGACTTCCGGGTGGCTGTGGCCGAGAATCATCGGGCCCCAGGAACCGACATAGTCGACGTAGCGCTTGTTGTCTTCGTCGGTTACGTAGGCGCCTTCCGCGTGCTTGAAGAACAGCGGTGTACCGCCGACGCTCTTGAACGCGCGCACTGGCGAATTCACTCCGCCGGGGATGTGTTTCTGGGCATTGGCAAACAACGTTTCGGAACGAGACATGAGCGGGCTCTCAAAAATCAGGAATTGAACAATTTGTTAAAGGCGCGGGCGCGGCGTGTCACTTCAGCCGTGCTCTCGGCACCAAACAGGCCGTGGACCACCGCGAGCAGATCGACCCCATGGGCCACCAGTGGCGGGGCGTTTTCCAGGGTGATGCCACCGATCGCGCAGATCGGCAGATGCAATTTGCTGCGAGCCTGGTCCAGCAGTTCGAGGCTGCAGGTGGGTGCGCCGGGTTTGGTGCTGGAATTGAAGAAACGACCGAAGGCGACGTAACTGGCACCTTCCCTGGCCGCCTGCTCGGCGAGCTCGATCTGCGCGTGGCAGGTTGAACCGATGATCGCCTGGCGGCCCAGCAATGCGCGGGCCGGGGTCAGTGGGCCGTCGGTCTGGCCGAGGTGCACGCCAACGTTCAAGCGCGCTGCCAGCTCGGCGTCGTCGTTGATGATCAGCCTGGTCTTGTAGCGGTCGCACAGATCCCGCAGGGCCTCGGCCTCGCGCAGCCGGCGGGCGTCGTCGCTGCTCTTGTCGCGGTATTGCAGCAGGACAACGCCACCTTCCAGCGCCGCCTCTACGTACGACAGGAATTTACCGGCCAGTAACTGGCTGTCGGTAATGGCGTAAAGGCCACGTAGTTTCATCGGACAAGCCTCACCGCATGACTAATGGGAAGTTA
The DNA here is from genome assembly GCF_026241895.1 of Pseudomonas sp. RIT-562. Lineage (GTDB taxonomy): Bacteria > Pseudomonadota > Gammaproteobacteria > Pseudomonadales > Pseudomonadaceae > Aquipseudomonas > Aquipseudomonas mandelii_F. The sequence continues at coordinate 144,121 of NZ_JAPJIV010000004.1, forward strand.
CGAACAGAAATCCAGCGGCAGGCGGCGTGGCACAAATTGACCTTTACCCAACTGCTCTGCATCACGCAGGGTGCGCCACGTGTAGTTAAGCGCGGTCTGCACGGCGCTGACGAGGTTTTCACCCAGGGCCAGACGACCGGCCAGGGCGCTGGCCAATGTGCAACCGGAGCCGTGATAACTGCCGGGCAAACGCTGGCAGGTAAAGGTTTCGCGGCGACCGTCGCGGGTGTACAGGCGGTTGTGGATTTCCTGCTCGTCGCCGTGACCGCCGGTGATCAACAGGTGCTTGACGTATGGCAGGAGTTTCTCGGCGCACTGGTCTGCCGTGCCCTCTGGCAGCTCGGCAAGAATTCGCGCTTCGGGCAGGTTGGGCGTGGCAATGATTGCCAGCGGCAGCAGGCGCTCGCGCATCGCGTAGCCGACTTCATCCTTGCCCAGGCGTCCGCCGCCGCCCGCGCGCAGTACCGGGTCGCAGACCATCGGCAAATGCGGGTGCGCCTGCAGCAGTTCAACCACGGTGTCGACCATTTCCAGCGAACCGAGCATGCCCAGCTTCACGGCGGCAACCTCGGAATCGTTGAGCACGGCATTGGCCTGGGCCAGCACCCACGCTCGGTCGAGCACGCGGAAATCAGTGACGTTGACCGTATCTTGCACAGTCAGCGCGGTGACGGCCGGAGCCGCATGACAGCCCTGAGCGAGCAGGGCTTCGATATCTGCCTGCAAGCCGGCGCCACCACTGGGGTCGTGGCCGGAGAGACAGAGGACAACGGGGCGGGAGCTGTAGATATTCATGGTGCGCGAGCTTACCACCAGTCGACCACCGAGTCATGAGAGGCATGTCGCCGCTGGCGAAGTCGGCCATGGCGCTGGTGAACTGCCACGGCTCGACCGCTCTATCTCAATAGATAGCGCTGGAACGCCCGTACTAGAGCCCTTCCAGGAAATTTTTCAATGGTGTTCATTGGCCACTAACGGCTATGCTAGAGTGGATCCAAATCAATAACAGGTAATACCGGTTTTACGTCTACTCAAATGGAATGAGGGGCTTCCTGAGATAACCGGACCGGCCACGCTGGGGCTTAGATGCGCTATTTGCTGATGTTGCTGCTCTGCTTGCCCCTTTTGGCGAGCGCAGTCGAGTTCGACGAGAACACTCAAAGCCTGCCGTTGGGCCGAGCCTTGCAAGTATTCGAGGATGCGGGTGGCCAGGCAACCATTGCCGATGTTCGTGCCCAGGACGCTGCTGGACAATTCAAACCCCACGATAATGCCACCCTCAACGCCGGCTATTCGCGATCAGCATTCTGGCTGAAAATCGACCTGCACTACCGTCTGAAAAATCCGGCGGCGCAAAGGACCTGGCTGCTTGAGCTGGCTTATCCGCCTCTGGATCATCTTGATCTGTATTTGCCCGATGCTGCCGGTGCCTACCAACTGGTGCGCCAGACCGGCGATGCCTTGCCTTTCAGCACTCGGGAAATCCGCCAGAACAACTACCTGTTCGATCTGAGTTTCCATCCTGATCAAGCGCAAACCCTGTATCTGCGCCTGCAGAGCGAAGGGTCAATCCAGGCTCCGGTCACGTTGTGGTCCAGTACCGCGTTCCTCGAAGAACAACCGTTGCGCCTGTATGTGCTGGGTCTGATCTACGGCGTGTTGCTGGGGATGCTGGTCTACAACCTGTTCATCTACCTGAGCGTGCGGGACACCAGCTACCTCTATTACATCTTCTACATTGCCTCGTTTGGTCTGTATCAGCTGTCGGTGAATGGCGCGGCCGTGCAGTACTTCTGGCCAGACAATCCCTGGTGGGCCAACGCCGCCACGCCGTTCTTCATCGGTTGTGCCGGTTTATTCGGCAGTCAGTTCGCCCGCAGTTTCCTGCAAACGGCCACCCACAGTCGCTGGCTCGATCGCCTGTTGCTGGCGCTGGTCGCCTTCGGTGCGGTGGTCATCGGTTTGTCCCTCATGACCAGCTACGCCCTGGCCTTGCGCCTGGCCACGGCCCTGGCGCTGACGTTCACCGTGGTGATTTTTGCCGCAGGAATCTTCGCCTGGCTGCGCGGTTTGCGCGTGGCGCGGTATTTCATCATTGCCTGGTCGGCCTTTCTGCTCGGCGGCATCGTCAATACCCTGATGGTCCTGGGGTATCTGCCGAACATATTCCTGACCATGTATTCCAGCCAGATTGGTTCGGCCATCGAAGTCGCGTTGTTGTCCCTGGCGCTGGCGGACCGCATCAACGCCATGCGCGAGCAGCAGGCGCAGACTCTGTTTGATGCCGGGCAAAAGCTCGAGGTGCTGAACCAACAGCTGGCGCACAGCAACCAGCTCAAGGACGAATTCCTCGCGACCCTGACCCACGAGTTGCGCACGCCCATGAACGGCGTCATCGGTTCGCTTGAGCTGATGCAAACCGTGGAGATGGATCCGGAGCTGGAGCAGTATCAACAAACGGCTGCAGGATCGGCCCGGGACATGATGCGCATGGTCAATGGCATCCTCACCCTGACCGAGTTGCAGGCCGGCAAGCTCACTGCCAGCGCGGCATCGTTCAGTTTGCGCAGCGTGATCGAAGCCCTGCGAGTGCAGTTCGAGGGCAATGCCCTGAGCAAATCGCTGGACTTCAAGGTCGACGTGACACCAGGCCTTCCCGACCGCTTGTTCGGTGATAGCGCCAAATTGGCACAGTGCCTGGAGTGCTTGCTGGACAATGCGATCAAGTTCACCCGGGTCGGCGGGCTGGCGCTGCGGGTCACCGGCAAACCCGCGCAACCAGGGCGAATGGCACTGTGCTTTGCGGTGATCGATACCGGCATCGGCTTTACCGACCTGGGGGAGGCGACTATGTATCAGCGCTTCTTCCAGCTGGACGGCTCGATGACCCGCGAGTATGGCGGGCTGGGCGTGGGCCTGGCCATTTGTCGGCAGCTGGTCGAGTTGCTTGGCGGGCGACTGACGCACCGCTCCGAACCAGGGCGTGGCAGTCGTTTCCAGCTGGATGTCGAATTTGAACTGCCGATCATGCAATCTGCGCCCCGAACCGCGCAGCAGTACTCGCGCTTGCGTCAGGCGCGCGATTGCAGGGTGCTGCTGGTGGACGAGAACACCGTTAACCAACTGGTGATCCGCGGCATGTTGCTCAAGCTCGGGTTTCAGGTGCGCACGGCGGACAGTGGCCCGGCGGCATTGGATTTCCTGCAGCGGGAGGCGTTTGATGCGGTATTGCTCGACTGCCAGTTGCCGCCATTCAACGGAGTCTGTGTCAGCAACCAGATCCGGACCCTGGCCGGATGCGCCGAGTTGCCAATATTCATCATCGCCTTGAGTGTTGATCGGGAGCACTGTGTCGCGAGCGCCTACACCGATTATCTGAGCAAGCCGGTTAAATTCGAGGATTTGCAGGCCGCACTGCAACGACGGGTGCTGGGCTTCGAGCAGGGCGAAAGCGCCGCCAATTAGGCAGGTATGACACTTTGAACGGCCACGGGGCAGTGCTTAACTGAAAATCCCTTGGCCGACCAAAGGAACCCCGTCATGAACCTGCATCAGTTCGCCGAAACCCATGAAGTCACCAACCAGCCACCGTCGCTGGAGGGTGCCAACCTGTACCGGATCGATTTGCCACTGCAGGAGTGGTCGCGGCGCTTTGGCGCTGGCTGGGCCGAATCGCGCATTGATGCCTACGGAGCTTTGGCGGGCGGGCCCTTGATGGCCGCAGGGTTTCTGGCCAACGAAAACAAGCCGGTGTTTTCCAGCCATGACCGTTATGGTCATCGCATCGACCTGGTGGAGTTTCACCCGGCCTATCATGAGTTAATGCGCACCGCAGTCGAGCACGGCCTGACCTCCTTGCCCTGGGCGCATCCGCAGGCGGGGGCACATGTTGCCCGTGCCTCCATGACTTATCTGCACAGCCAGGCTGAAGCCGGTAGCGGTTGCCCGCTGACCATGACCTTTGCCAGTGTGCCGGCGCTGCGCCTGCAACCGGACTTGGCCGAGCAATGGCTGCCGAAAATTCTCGCCACCCAATACGATCCGCGCAATATCGGCATGGCGCACAAGTCCGGGGTCACCATCGGCATGGCCATGACCGAGAAGCAGGGCGGCACCGATGTTCGTGCCAACACCACCAAGGCCTATCCGGTCGGTGCCAGTGGCCCCGGTCAGGCCTACGAACTGGTGGGTCACAAGTGGTTTTGCTCGGCGCCGATGTGCGATGCCTTCCTGACGCTGGCGCAGACGGACAAAGGCCTGACGTGCTTCCTGTTGCCGCGCCATCGCCCGGACGACACACGCAACCAGTTCTATATCCAGCGTTTGAAGAACAAGTTGGGCAACTGCTCCAACGCCTCCAGTGAAGTGGAGTTTCGCGGAGCGCTGGCCTGGATGGTCGGCGAAGAAGGTCGCGGGGTGCCGACCATCATCGAGATGGTCGCCATGACTCGTTTTGATTGCATGGTCGGTTCCAGCTCGCTGATGCGTCAGGCCCTGACTCAGGCCAGCCATCACTGCGCGCACCGGAGCGTTGGCGGCAGGCTGCTCAGTGAGCAGCCGTTGATGCAGAACGTGCTGGCCGACCTGGCGCTGGAAAGCGAAGCGGCGCTGGCTTTAAGCCTGCGCATGGGGCGCGCCCTGGATCATCTGGACGACAGTCATGAAGCCAAATTCGCCCGCCTGGTGACGGCCGTGGGCAAGTATTGGATCTGCAAGCGCGCGCCGGCGATGATCAACGAGGCCGCCGAATGCATGGGTGGTGCAGGTTATGTCGAGGACAGCATCCTGCCGCGCCTGTACCGCGAGGCACCGGTGAATTCGACATGGGAGGGCTCCGGTAACGTGCAGTGCCTCGACGTGCTGCGGGCGTTGTCGAAAGAGCCGGGAGTGCTCGATGTGCTGTTCAGTGAACTGGGCGATGGCCACGGCGACAAGCGCCTGGCTGCGCATATTCAACAGTTGCAGGCGGCGTTCAAGGACACTGGCGATATTCAGTATCGTGCCCGGCAGCTCACCGAAGACATTGCCCTGGGCTTGCAGGCCAAGTTGCTGCTGGAGGCAGGCAACACCGTGGTCAGCGATGCCTTTATCGCCAGTCGCCTGGGTTCGGCCGGTCGGGTGTACGGCGCGTTGCCATGTGGGTTGGATGTGCCAGCGATCGTCGCCCGCTCTACCCCGAACATCTGAGTAGCCCGATTCCTGTAGGAGTGTGCCTGCTCGCGATGACGGTGTGGCAGATTCGATTGATGCTATCGCGAGCAGGCTCACTCCTACAGGGAATCCAGTGTGCTTGCAGCAATTGTGTACTGACCACTGTTCCCGTGAAGCGACGATGCAGGCAAGATGAAGCTCTGCAAGTCAGAACACAGGATGCTGATCGTGACCGAAGCTTTTATTGTCGTTCAAACCGCCGAGCAAGCCGTGGACCGGCTTGCGCTCTTGCACGAACGTGCAACTACCGCGCTGAATCAGGCGCTCAAGCGTTACCTCAAGGATCGTATCGAACCCGACGCCGAACAGCGTGCGATGTTTCGTTATCCTGAATTGCGGCTGACTTATCACTGCCAGGGCGAAGTGCCGCAGACCACCCGCGCCTACGCCAAGGTTCAACTGCCGGGCACTTACAGCGTTACCGTCACGCACCCTGCAGCGTTTCGCAAATACCTGCTGGAACAGCTGGTGCCGCTGATGCATGACTTCACCGTGACCGTGGAAGTCGGGGTCAGCCAGCAGAACATCCCCTATCCCTACGTGGTCGAGCAGGGCGACGAGCTCGCGGGCTCCGGCGTAACGGCGGCAGTGCTGGCGCGCGTCTTCCCGAGTACCGACCTGTCTGCTGCCACCGATGGCATCGCCGATGGCCTGTACGATTGGGAAAATACCGATCCGCTGCCACTGGCCCTGTTCGACGCCGCGCGGGTGGACTTCTCCCTGCGCCGCCTGGTGCATTACACCGGCAGCGACTGGCGCCATGTGCAGCCGTGGATCCTGCTGACCAACTACCACCGTTACGTCGACCAGTTCATCGTGCACGGCCTGGAGCAACTGCGCAGCGATCCGCGCTTCGTACGCATGGTGCTACCGGGCAACGTGATCATCGAAAAGAGCATGGATCACGGCGAGGCATCGGCCATTGCCGCAGGCGTGGTGTGGCACCGTTACCAGATGCCGGCCTATCACCTGATCGCCAGCGATGGCCACGGCGTGACCCTGGTGAATATCGGCGTCGGCCCGTCCAACGCCAAGAACATCACTGATCACCTGGCAGTCCTGCGTCCGCATTGCTGGTTGATGATCGGCCACTGTGGCGGTCTGCGTCAGTCCCAGACCATCGGGGACTACGTCCTGGCTCACGCTTATATGCGTCGCGACGGGATTCTCGACCGGGTGGTGCCGCCGAACATTCCGATTCCGGCCCTGGCCGAAGTACAGATGGCCTTGCAGCAGGCAGCGGCGAACATCACTGGCGAGAAGGGCGACGAGCTGAAGAAACGCCTGCGCACCGGCACCGTACTGACTTACGACGACCGTAACTGGGAGCTGCGCTGGGCCCAGGAGCGGCCGCTGATCAACCTGTCCCGCGCCGTGGCGGTGGACATGGAAAGCGGCACCATCGCTGCCCAGGGTTATCGTTTGCGGGTGCCTTACGGCACGTTGCTCTGCGTCTCGGACAAGCCGCTGCACAGCGAAATCAAGCTGCCGGGGTCGGCCAATGCGTTCTACGAGCGAGCGGTCAGCCAGCATTTGAAGATCGGCATCGAGGCGGTGGATCTGCTGCGCACTGAACTCAACTCGCTGCACTCGCGCAAACTGCGCAGTTTCGACGAGCCACCGTTCCGCTAACAGTTCCCATGGTCATTTGACGGTCGGGGCACTAGCATTGGCAGCCCTGACCGTTAGATGTTCTTTTTGCCATGTCTCGTCCCCCACGTCCTGTTTCCCGTCGCCCAGGCACGAAACCCGCACCCGCCACCTCGGCCCCGCGCCGGGTCGCCAAGGCGCCGCCTGCCGAACCGAAGTTGATCCTGTTCAACAAACCGTTTGATGTGCTGACTCAATTCAGCGACGGCGAGGGGCGGGCGACGCTCAAGGATTACATCGAGATCCCCGGAATCTACCCGGCGGGACGCCTGGATCGCGACAGTGAAGGCTTGCTGTTGCTGACCAACGACGGTCAGTTGCAGGCGCGGATTGCCGATCCGAAACACAAGCTGGCCAAGACCTACTGGGTGCAGGTGGAAGGTGAGCCGAGTGCGCAGCAGTTGCAAAGCCTGCGTGATGGCGTCGAGCTCAACGACGGCATGACCTTGCCTGCCGAGGCCCGGCAGCTGGATGAGCCCGAGCTTTGGCCGCGCAATCCACCCGTGCGGTTTCGCAAAAGCGTGCCGACCAGTTGGCTGGAATTGGTCATTCGCGAGGGGCGTAACCGCCAGGTGCGGCGCATGACGGCTGCCGTCGGTTTGCCGACTTTGCGCCTGGTGCGAGTCAGAATTGGCGACTGGACGATCGAAGGGCTCGATCAAGGCCAGTGGAAAGAAGTGCCTGCGCGTTTATAAAGCGCCGGATTCGATCAGGCCGATCACTACGCTTTTAATGATGAACGCCGCCACGCCCAAACCTAGCACGAAGAACAGAATCATCGAGCCAAAGCGCCCGGCCTTGGATTTTTTCGCCAGATCCCAGACGATGAAACCCATGAATATGATCAGGATGGTGACCAGACCGGTCATCATCCACTCTTCGAATACTGCAGGATCCATCGAACATCTCCAGCGTGGGCGCGGCTAAAAGGGCGGGGCGAGTATACGTCATGGGGGGAGAGTGGGGCATTGACCTGTGTCGTCTATGCGGGCCCTATCGCGAGCAGGCTCAGCTGCGCAGGTGAGTCAACGGCAACTCGGTACTGTTCAACACCTGGTTCAACACAAAACTCGAGCGCACACTCGTCACCCCATCGATCCGTGTCAGGTGCCCCAGCAGCAGTTTCTGGTAGTGATCCATATCCGGCACCACTACTTTGAGCTGATAGTCGGCATCCATCCCTGTCACCAGGCTGCATTCCAGCACCTGTGGCAAGGTGCGGATCGCCGCTTCGAAATTCTCGAAGCGTTCCGGCGTGTGTCGGTCCATGCCGATCAGCACGTAAGCCGTGAGGCTCAGGCCGAGCATCTTGCGATCCAGCAGGGCCACCTGGCGTGTGATGTAGCCGTCGTCCTCCAGCTGCTTGACCCGACGTGAGCAAGGGGAAGGCGACAGGCCTATGCGCTCGGCCAGCTCCTGGTTGGAGATGCGCGCGTCGCGCTGCAATTCCGCCAAAATGCTCAAGTCGTATCGGTCGAGTTTGCTCATCATTCAGGCCTTTATCATAACTATTGCGGCAGATTATCTATCCATGGTTAAAAATTGCGCAAGTGATGTTTAATCGAGCAATCTTCGCAATCCTCTGCTGCAGCCTAAAGCCTATTCTTATTACCAGAATCACTGCTCGGACAAACAGTCCACTGCAGCTCGCCCAATCAGGCCTGCTGCGGCCGCCACCCTCCACCGGGGGATGTGCCGGCCTCCGAGCTGCACACTGTCCAGAAGACGGCGTGAGGTGAGCCGACGTCATAAGCGTCGAGCACGGACGAAGTTCTCAAAGGGAGGCCGACGGGTCTCCCTTTTTTATCGCCTGCGAAAAATACCGTGCGACTGATAACCTGTTGCAGAACCGGCCTGTGCTTTCCCAGTCTTACGTACAAGCCCCGAGCACCTGTGAGGAAAAGCATGAAGTCGCGCATCTGGCATTTGGCCGGTGTTGGTTTGTTATGCATCAGTGTCACCTCCCAAGCGCTGGCGGATGAACCGCAGCACAACGGGCAGAATCGCAATGGGCCAGATCGCAATGGCCAGGATCGCAATGGACCAGATCGTAACGGGCCGGATCGAAACAGCCAGGGGCGCCCGCCGCCGGATTACAACAGCCCGGTGCGTCCGCCGCCCCCACCACCCCAGCTACCAGCCAACGACTTGCCGATCCAGGGTCGGCCCGACAGCGTGCGCCAGACCCAGGAACCGCAGCGCGGTTATTACCAGGATGTGCCACGGCGCAACAATGGCAACCCGCAGTGGCAGGTCGGCGGGCCGGGTTCACGTCCCGATGACCAGCGTTATGACAATCGCTGGCCCGGTCGTCCGCCGGGTCATGGCAATGGTTGGGGGCCGGGGCCGCAGTATCGCCCAGGGCACGTGATCGACCGCTTCCCGGAGCGTGATTACCGCGTGCCATACGGGGGCCGCGACTATTTCTATTCTGGCGGCTACTGGTACCGGCCGCAGGGGCCCCGTTATGTGGTGGTGCAGCCACCACGCGGGATTCGTGTGGGCTATCTGCCGGAATACGCACAGGAAGTGTGGATCGGCGGTTCGCTGCTGTTCCTGGCGGCCGGCTCGTACTACGCCTATCAGGAAAGCACCCGCGACTACGTAGTGGTCGAGCCGCCGGGACAACCGCTGCCGCAGTCGGCCAGCAACGGCTATGACGTGGAAGCCTATCCGGCAAACGGCCAGTCGCCGCAGCAGGTCAATCAGGACGGCTACGACTGCTATCGATATGCGGTCGAGCAGAGTGGTTTTGATCCGCGTGCCGACACCTACCAGCCGGACCCGTCGGTGGTGCAAATCTACCGTCAGGCCCAGGGCAACTGTCTCGGCAGCCGCGGTTATCAGGTCAAATTCTGAGCCCGGGCCGCTTGCACCACTTCCTGCGGGTCGGCGTGCACCAGCACTTCGGCGCGCGGATACGCTGCGTGGATCGCATCCGCGGCTTGATCGCTGATGGCATGGGCCACGGACAGGCTCAAGTCGCCGGGCAACTCCAGGTGTAACTGCACAAACCACTGGTTGCCCGAGACCCGGGTGCGCAAGTCATGCGCACCCAGCACGCCGGGCACGCCGCAGGCCAGTTCAAGCATGTGCTGGCTGACATCCAGTGGCAGCTCTTCATCCATCAGCACGGTAAAACTCTCCCGGGCAATCTGGATTGCGCTCCACAGGATGTACACCGCGATGCCCAGGCCGAACCACGCATCCAGTTGATGCCAGCCGAACCCGGCCAGCACCAGCGCGATCAGGATGCTGCCGTTCAGCAGCAAGTCCGAGCGATAGTGCAGGGAGTCGGCGCGCACCGCGTTGGAGCCGGTGGCCTTGACCACTCGGTGCTGGAGCACCAGCAGCGCCAGGGTCAGCACTAGCGAGAACAGGATCACCCCGATGCTGATCCAGGGAGCGCCTATTGGCTCGGGATGTTGCAGCCGATCAAACGCCTGCAAGGCGATCAGCACCGCACTGCCGCCAATGAACAACGCCTGGGCCATGCCGGCCAATGACTCGGCCTTGCCATGGCCGTAGCGGTGATCGTCATCGGCCGGGCGCAGGGCGTAATGGACCGCTAGCAGATTGAGCAGCGAAGTGACGCCGTCCAGTGCCGAGTCGGTGAGCCCGGCGAGCATGCTGACCGAGCCGCTCAACCACCAGGCGATGGCCTTGGCGACGATCAGGGTACAGGCCACCGCCACCGAGGCACGGGTTGCCAACCGCAGCAGGCGGGCATGTTCGGCGCTTGAAATCATAAGTGTGGCGGTTCCTTCCAGTGGGGTTATGCAGCGGGTTGCAGGCCGAACATCGCCAGCTGCTGAGCGCTGCCCTTGTGCTGGATCAGACGTGGATCGTCCAGCGGGAAGCTGCGCCCCAGCTCGGTTTCGAGGATGGTCTGCAACTTGCGGTTATCGACCTTACCGTCCGGGCCAACGGCTTCCTGGAGTTTTTCTGGAGCCACCTGGGCGGTCTTGCCCGGTTCGAAGTAGATCGCGCCGGTGGCGAAGTCCACGGCGAAGGCGATCAGCCCCGGGACGATATAGAACAGCAGGCCAACGGCATCGAGTACGGCGATGGCCGGGTCGATCTTGCCGTCGATCTGGCCACGGCGATCCGGGTAGAAAATCGATCCGCAGGCGGTCACTTGGGTCAGCAGGGTTGCCACGAGAACACCACCAATCAGGCGAAAGGGAGCACGCATATGAATCTCCTTGAGTCATCTGGAAAACGAAGCGTCGTCGGTATGAATTAGGACCGTGATAAACGCCAGGCAGTTCGCCGTTATACTCGCGCCTCTGTTTGGGAGCCAGCATGATTTCTTTACCGATCGATGAAGTTTTACCCGCCCTGCGTGAAGCCCTGGCTGCACGCCATGAAGCCGTGCTCGAAGCACCGCCCGGTGCGGGCAAGACGACTCGCGTGCCGCTGGCCTTGCTCAACGAGCCGTGGCTGGCCGGGCAGACCATCCTGATGCTCGAACCCCGGCGTCTGGCTGCGCGAGCGGCGGCGGAGCGCCTGGCCAGTGAGTTGGGCGAGAAGGTCGGGGAAACCGTGGGGTATCGGATTCGCCTGGACAGCAAGGTTGGCCCCAACACCCGCATCGAAGTCGTGACCGAGGGCATCCTCACTCGACGGCTGCAGGCTGATCCCTCCCTCGAAGGCGTGGGCCTGGTCATCTTCGATGAATTCCATCTTCGCAATCTGGATGCGGATTTGGCCTTGGCGCTGACGCTCAATGGTCGCGAGATGCTACGAGACGATGTCTCTCTTAAAGTATTGCTGATGTCCGCAACGCTGGAGGGAGAGCGGCTCTCTCGATTGCTCGACGATGCCCCCATTGTCACCAGCGAAGGCCGTATGTACCCGGTCACGACGATCTGGGGAGCTGCGTATCAATCGGGCGATTATCTTGATCAGCGCGTGGTGTCGACATGCCTGGATGCCCTGGAAGACCAAGGTGGCAGTCTCTTGGTGTTTCTCCCTGGGCAGGCCGAAATACGACGAGTACATCAGTCGCTGAAAGATCGCTTGGGTGATCGAGAAGACGTTCTGTTATGCCCTTTGCATGGGGAGCTCGAGCTGAGTGCACAACGCGCTGCGATCAACCCACCTCCCGCAGGAAAGCGAAAGGTAGTGCTGGCTACCAACATCGCTGAGACCAGCGTGACTATCGAAGGTGTTCGAGTAGTAATCGACTCGGGACTCGAGCGTGTGCCCAGGTTTGATCCGCGCAGCGGGATGACCAGATTGGACACACAGCGGATATCGAAAGCGAGCGCGACTCAACGAGCGGGGCGTGCGGGTCGCCTCGAGCCTGGTGTTTGTTATCGCCTGTGGTCAGAGTCCCAGCACGATCAATTGCCAGGCTACGCTACTCCAGAGGTACAGCAGGCCGACCTTGCTGGATTAGCTCTGCAGCTGTGCAGGTGGGGCGTGCAGCCCACTGATCTCAAATGGTTGGATGTCCCGCCTGCCGCTGCCTACTCCCAAGCTTGTGACCTTCTAGTTCGCTTGGGGGCTCTGGGTCAGGATTGGAAGCTCACGAAGCATGGGCAAGATATGGCGCAATTGCCTGCGCATCCGCGCATAGCCCATCTGCTTCTGCGAGGTCATGCTTTCGGCCTTGGACATCTTGCATGCGATATCGCCGCTCTACTGGGGGAACGTGATATCCAGCGTGGCGCCGGTGCGGATATCCACAGTCGCCTTGCAATCGTCTCTGGAGAGCAGCGTGCCGAGCGCTCCGGGCAAGGCGGTGCGCAACGTGCCAGGCAGCTTGCCAAGCAATACCGTTCTTATTTGCGCGACCCCATTGCCAATCCGGTGACTGATCCTGAGCACCCACGGTGGGTGGGAGCTCTTTTGGCCCTGGCATACCCCGACCGTGTCGCTCAACAACGTCGCCCTGGTGGTGCTGAGTACCGTCTCGCCAATGGCCGTGCGGCCATGTTTACCGAAAGCGATGTGCTGATGAAGCATTCATGGTTGGTGATCGCTGATCTCGGTAGTCGCCAGGGCCAACGTGAAGAGCGTATTTATTTGGCGGCGGACTTCGACGAGCAGCTGTTCAACTCCGTGCTCAAGGAGCAAGTCCGCCAGGTGGATGAGCTGGATTGGGATGAGCGGGGAGGTGTGCTTCGAGCGGAGCGGCAGTTGAAGGTCGGGGAGTTGGTGCTGTCCTCTGCCCCTCTGGCAAACCTTGATGAAGAGGCTCGCGTCCAGGCGTTGATCAATTACATCCGACGCAAGGGCATTGAACTCTTGCCTTGGACTCCAGAGTTGCGCCAGTGGCAAGCGCGTGTAGCGCTTTTGCGGGATCTGGATTTGGAGAAGGGGAGTACAAGTGATTGGCCAGACCTTCGTGACCAGGTGCTTGTGGAATCTCTAGGGGAGTGGCTTGCCCCCTACATCACGAAGGTAACCAGGCTCAGCCACTTTGGGCAGATCGATCTTTCATCAATTCTGCGCACTCTTTTACCCTGGCCTTTGCCGCAGCAACTGGAAGCGCAGGCGCCTCAGACGATCTCCGTGCCCTCCGGATCGAATATTCGAATCGACTACAGCGAGCGGCCTCCCGTATTGGCTGTGAGACTCCAAGAGTTGTTCGGCCTTGCAGACACACCGCGAATTGCCAACGGACGGCAGGTACTCAAGCTCCATTTGTTATCGCCAGCACGCCGTCCTGTGCAAGTCACCCAGGATTTAGCAAACTTCTGGAAATCGACGTATGACGAGGTCAAGAAAGACCTTAAAGGCAGATACCCCAAACATTTTTGGCCTGACGACCCTTTGATCGCGCAAGCTACCGCACGAGCCAAACCGAGAGGCACATAGCTGACCATTTACCGATTGCCGGCCCGACCTTGGCTTCGCAAGGCCGGGCCCTGATGAGCGCAGTTGGCTCAGCTGGATAAAACTACAACAACGATATCGGGTAGCTGATGAACAACCGGTTTTCGTCAAACTCATTGGTACTGAAGTTCTTGCGGATGCTCGAGTTTCGCCATTTGACGCTCAGGTTTTTCAAGGCCCCTGACTGCACTACATAGGCCAGCTCCGACTCACGACCCCATTCCTTGCCGTCGGTAACTGCCCCCGAGTGGACGTTATCGCCACTGATGTAGCGGTTCATCATTGTGAGACCCGGCACACCCACGGCTACGAAATTGAAGTCATGCCGAACCTGCCAGGAGCGTTCTTGCGCGTTGTCGAAACTGGAGTTGTAGCTGTCATTGGCCAGGGTGCCGCCACTGGCCCCGTTGACCCGCATCCAGGCGGTGTCTCCGGTCAGCTTCTGCAAGCCCACATAAAAGGTATTGCCGCCCAATTTGGCCGAGAACAGGCCGAAAGCGGTCTTGTTGTCCATATCGCCAGCGAGGGCGGCACCGTCTTCCTTGCCGGTGAAAAAGCCCATGTTGGCCCCCAGTAGCCAGTCACCCACCGGTTGACTGTGGTTGAGGCTGAAGTATTGCTGCTGGTAGATGTCCTTGAGCTCGTCATACCAGAGCCCGACGGTGGTGCGCTTGTCGTTGAAGCTGTATTCACCGCCGCCGAAATTGAAGCGGTCGGAAGTGAAGGCGGCTTTGCCGTTCATGGACATGTCTTCCATGCTGGCATCGTTGCGCGGGCTATTTTGTCTGATCTGGCCGCCGTACAGCGTCAGCCCGTTGATCTCCTGAGAGGTGATCTGTGCACCACGGAAAGTCTGCGGCAACGAGCGGCCGTCATCCGAGCGCAAGATTGGAAGTGTGCTGACCCACTCGCCCACCTTGACCACCGTTTTCGACACCTTGGCCTTGGCGGCAACGCCAAGCCGTCCGAAATTGTCGGCCGGACGCCCGTCATCATGGATAGGCAAAAGCTGAGTGCCGCCCGTGCCTTTGCCACCGTCGAGTTTCTGTGAATAAAGCCCCAGCACATCAACACCAAACCCTACGACTCCTGGGGTAAACCCGGAGCGGGCGTCAAGGATGAAGTTTTGCGTCCACTCTTCAGCCTTACCCTGAGGCGCGGCGCTGCTGGGGTAGGCGGGGTTGACGAAATTGCGGTTGATGTAAGCATTGCGCAGGTTCAGCGTGGCGCTGGCGCCCTCGATAAAACCGCTGTTTTCATCGGCCTGGACAGCGGCGATCTGTCCCGCACCGAGTGCCAGGGCCAGGCTTATCAGGGAGCGGCGTACGGGCACGTTGCAGTGAAAAAGAGTGGGGTACATGGAGGTGTTCTCGCAGTGGATTATTGTTTTTTTTGCATGCACTTATGCGGTCAGCACCTGAATGGCAGGCGCAGGCGGCCAGGGCAACAATCTGCCAAAGAGACCGCCGTATCAGAGGTAAGCGAGGAGATGCGTTAGTTGCCCATGGCCTTGCGGCGCAGCAGGTCATCAATGGCCCTGATAGCCAGGGGATAACCGTCGGCCCCCATGCCGCAAATCACGGAGTTGACCACGCCGGACATGATCGAGTGACGATGTAATTCATCCCGGGCGTGGATGTTCGACAGGTGTAGTTCGATCAGCGGTGTGGTCACTAGCTTCAGGGCATCAAGTACCGGAATCGAGTGAAACGAAAAGCCGGCCGGGTTGATGATCAGTGCGGCGCCTTGTTCAAAAACCTCCTGAATCCAGTCGACCATCACGCCTTCGTGGTTGGTCTGACGAAAGTCGCATACCAGATCAAGTTCACTGGCCAGCCTTTCACTGGTCTGGCGAATCTGATCGAGCGTGGTGTGGCCATAAATGTGCGGCTCTCGACGACCCAGCAGGTTCAAATTAGGGCCGTTGAGGATGAAGACAGTGCGGTTCATGGTCGTCCTGCTGCGTTATTTGGAGAGTATGGCGGTGGAAGTGGTATCAACGGTGTCTTGTGCGGCGACGGTATTCAGGTCAATACCTCGGGTTTCCGGGCCGATGACGATCATCGCCAGCGAGATCAGATTGATCACCGCGCACAGCGTCACCAGAGGCCACGGCGAGTTGTTCGACTGGGCCATCAGATAGACCGCGATCATTGGCATCGGGCCGCCAATCACCAGGTTGGCGCCGGTGTAGGCCAGTGCGGAACCCGAGTAACGAACCTGAGTTGGGAACGCCTCGGCGAATGCCACTGGTTGGATGCCGCTCTGGAATTGGGTGAAGCCCAGGAACAACCCCATGATTGCCATGATGGCGGGCACGTTCAGCGTGTTGAGGATCGGGAAATACACGAACAGGATCAGCAAGGTCATGCACGAACCCAGAGCCAGCGCTTTTTTGCGGCCCCAGCGATCCGCCAGGTAACCACCGGCCAACGCACCGAAAATCGCGCAGACGTTTGCCACCATCAGCGACATGAAACCCGTCTGCTGGCTAAAGCCCAGGTGCTTGGTCAGGTAGCTGAGGGAAAAGATCACGATCAGATAGAACAGCGCAGCCGGCGAGCAGAAGAACAGCATCAAGCGAAGGATGGTCTTGTAGTGGCTGCCGACCGCGGACTTGAGTGGGCTTTTTTCCTGCTTGATCGGGGTCTTTTTCAAGGCAACGAAAGCTGGGGTTTCATCGACTTTCAGGCGGATGAAGATCCCGACCACCACCAGTATGAAACTGAGGAGGAAGGGGATTCGCCAGCCAAAACTTTCAAACTGCTCACTGGATAATGTGGCTGCCAACCCCATCAGCACGCCGTTGGCCAGTATCTGGCTGAGCGGGGAGCACAGGCCCAGCATCCCCGAGTAGCGCCCACGGCGATCAGGGGCGGCGTGTTCCAATGCCATCAGTTGGGCGCCGGTGGACTCACCGCCCAGCGCGAAGCCTTGAACGATCCGCAGCAGCACCAGAAGTATCGGTGCCCAGACGCCGATCTGACCATAAGTTGGCAACAAGCCCATCAGTACCGACGCCAGACCCATCAGGGTCACGGTGGCCAGCATCAGGTTGCGCCGGCCCAGTTTGTCGCCGAGGTAACCACAGGTAATCGCGCCCAATGGGCGAGCGGCCAGACCAACTCCGAAGGTTGCAAGCGAGGCCAGCAGGCCGGCTGTTGGCTCCATCGCCGGGAAAAACAGCTTAGGCAAAATGGTTGCTGAAATCGCGCCATACAGCGTGAAGTCAAACCATTCCAGCGCGGTGCCAATAGTCGCGGCAGTCACCGCTTTGCGAGGCATGCGCGAATCATGAGTCTCGTGACTGATTGTGCTCATTGAGGTGCTCGTCGTTGTTTTTATGGTTATGGGTACTCACACGTTTCCGTTCAGGGCAAGGCCACTGGCAGGACGTGTCGAAGTAGGTAGACGTTAGCGCATCCTGCTTGCAGAATAATTATCGAAATTTGCACAAATGCATAAGCCAACCTTATGAGTACGCCTTATGGAACTGCGGCATCTGAAGGCCTTTGTCGTTGCGGCCGATCTCCAGCACTTCAGCAAGGCCGCCGAGCAGCTGGGCATTGCGCAACCCGCGCTCAGTCAATTGATGCGAACCCTTGAATCAGAGTTAGGCCTGGCACTGTTCAGGCGCGAAAACCGTGGCGTGGCATTGACCGCTGCCGGCTTGGCGTTTCTGCCCCACGCCAGGCAATCCATTGAGTCTAGCGAACTGGCGATTGCGGCTGCGCGGCGTGCCAGGAGGGGCGAAGTCGGCGAAATCAACATCGGCTACCACTCGGCATTGTTCGAGGCCAATTTGCCGCAATTGCTGCGGCACTACTTCAGTACTTTTCCCGAAGTCAAAGTATCGCTGGTCGATGCGGGTATTCGTGCGCAGTTTGAAATGTTGCTCGATCACAAGCTGGATCTAGCATTTGCAAGGGTGTTCAAGGATCACCTTCCTGACCGCTTACGCACCCATCATTTCAGTCAGTCGAATCTCGTCCTGCTCATGCCAGACAACCATGAACTGGCAGAACGCTTTACCGGGGAATTGGCTAGCCTGCGGCACGAGAAGTTCGTCTTTTTGCAGGACAGTGCTGGTATCGGCTTGACCTCGCACACACTTCAGGCCTGCCGACAGAATCAACTGCATCCCGATAACATCATGTATGTGCCGTCGTTGATGAGCATCCCGGGACTGGTCGCAGCAGGCATTGGCTTAAGTATCGTGCCGGAAACGATGACCCGATTGATGATGCCAGGTGTGCGGATAATCCCGTTGGCTCAGCCGGAAATGGTCAGTGAGCTTTCGCTGATTTCGCGCATTGATGAACGTTCCAGTGCGGTGCTTCACTTTATTGAAGAGGCTCACGGTTGGGGTTGAAGCCCACTCCTACACGGGGTGGGCATTACCGGTGAGTTGCTCACGGCAATAATCGGCAAACAACTGCGCCGGCTTGGTCAGCTGCCCGCGCTTCAACCACGCCGCCACCAGCCCGGACCCGGTCACGTCCTCGACGATGTCCACGCACACCACCTTCTTGCCGTCATAAGTGCATTCCGAATGCGGCCGGGTCACCAGGATCGAGAAGCCGAATCCTTGACCGACCATGCCCCGCACCATCTCGATCGATGGAGAGCTGAAAGCGATGTGTGGCGTCAGGCCGAGCTCTTCAAACAGGCTGACGAAGTAAGTCCGGCTGGGCTGCACGTCCAGCAGGATCATCGGCTCCAGGCACAGGTCGCGCAGTGACACCTGCTTGAGTCGGGCGAAGCGATGATCCTCGGGTAGCAATGCATAGGGCC
The DNA here is from genome assembly GCF_026241895.1 of Pseudomonas sp. RIT-562. GTDB lineage: Bacteria > Pseudomonadota > Gammaproteobacteria > Pseudomonadales > Pseudomonadaceae > Aquipseudomonas > Aquipseudomonas mandelii_F. Next base: position 162,622 of record NZ_JAPJIV010000004.1, read on the forward strand.
GTTGCGCCGGCATCAGCGGTTCGGTCTGGATGGTCGCGTCGAGGTCGTGTTCGTACAGGATCGCCAGGTCGAAAGCACCCGAGGTCAGGCCCTGCACCAGCTCCTGTTGCTCGCCGTCGCGAATGCGAATTTTCACCCCTGGATACAGCGCCGAGAAGCCGGCTATCAGCTGCGGCAGATACAGCGGTGCGACGGTTTCAAAGCAGCCGATATCGATCTGCCCGGCCACCACGTCGTTATCGGCCAAGGCGTTCTGTTCGAACTCCTTGGCCATGCGCAGCAGCTCTTGGGCTTTGCGATAAAAACGCGCACCGCTGGGCGTCAACGACACGCCCTGGGCGTGATGACGAATCAGCAGCTGCACGCCGAAGCTGTCTTCCAGCCCTTTGATCGCCGTGGAAATGGCCGGCTGGGCGATGTACAGCTTGCGTGAAGCTTCGGCGACGCTGCCGCATTCGACGGTAGTGATGAAGTATTTCAGTTGACGCAAATTGTACGCAGCCACGGCAAACCTCGAATTGGATGAGCTAGACATCCAGGCAATTTTTGCGCCGACTGCTTCCGTTCTGACGACGGTGTTGTTGTGCCTGAACAATAACCACATAGCGCGCGACCGGGGAGACGGGCTGCCCAGTTTTTTCATGGTCTGCGAAGACATTTTTACTATTTTTCCTCGACACGGGCCTGGGCCAACATCCAAAGCACAAGAAAAGCCCATGGAGCATCTGAACGTGTTCGAGCTTGCAGATTGGCAAAAAAAAGCCGCCGCACTGGCGTTTCCCCACCAGGCGCTGATCGACGGCAAACGCTGTTCGGCGCAGTCGGGCCAGACCTTCGCCGCGATCAATCCCGCCACTGGCGAGCATCTGGCCGACGTAGCCGCGTGCGGCACAGCGGATGTGGATGCGGCGGTGCGAAATGCACGGCACACCTTCGAGGCTGGAACCTGGTCGGGGCGTTCGCCCCAGGAACGCAAGCAAGTGCTGCTGCGCCTGGCCGATCTGCTCATGACCCATCGCGAAGAACTGGCGCTGCTGGATTCGCTGAACATGGGCAAACCGGTGATGGACGCCTACAACATTGATGTGCCGGGCGCGGCCGGGGTGTTCCGCTGGTACGCCGAAAGCCTCGACAAGCTTTACGACCAGGTCGCCCCAGGTGCGCAAAACGTATTGGCGACCATCACTCGCGAAGCCTTGGGCGTAGTCGCTGCCGTGGTGCCGTGGAACTTCCCGCTGGACATGGCGGCGTGGAAACTTGCGCCGGCCCTGGCCGCAGGCAATTCGCTGATCCTCAAACCCGCCGAACAATCGCCGTTTTCCGCGTTGCGTCTGGCCGAGCTCGCGCTGGAAGCCGGCCTCCCCGCAGGCGTGTTGAATGTGCTGCCGGGCCTCGGTGAGCAGACCGGTAAAGCCCTGGGTTTGCACCCGGATGTCGATTGCCTGGTGTTTACCGGCTCTACGCAAGTCGGCAAATATTTCATGCAGTATTCCGCGCAATCGAACCTCAAGCAGGTGTGGCTGGAATGCGGCGGGAAAAGCGCGAACCTGGTGTTCGCCGACTGCCAGGACCTTGACCTGGCTGCCGAAAAGGCCGCCTTCGGGATCTTCTTCAACCAGGGCGAAGTGTGCTCTGCCAACTCGCGGCTGCTGGTACAACGTTCGATCCATGACGAGTTCGTCGAGCGCCTGAAGATCCAGGCAGAGCACTGGCTACCAGGCGATCCGCTGGACCCGTCGAGCGCCGCCGGGGCCATTGTCGACAGCCGGCAGACCGCGCGCATCATGCAGTTCATCGAGCAGGCCGGGCGCCAGGGCGCGACCAGGGTCTGTGGTGGCCGCCAGTCGATGTTCAACGGCAGCGACAACTTCATCCAGCCGACGATTTTCACCAACGTCAGCCCGGACATGGCGCTGTTTCGTGATGAAGTGTTCGGCCCGGTGCTGGCGGTCAGCGCATTCGACGATGAGGCACACGCCTTGCAACTGGCCAACGACAGCGTCTACGGCCTGGCAGCCTCGCTATGGACCGACGACCTCAACCGCGCCCACCGCGTGGCGCGTAAATTGCGCGCGGGCACGGTGTCGGTCAACTGCGTGGATGCACTGGACGTGAGCGTGCCTTTCGGTGGCGGCAAACAATCCGGATTCGGCCGTGACCTGTCGCTGCACTCATTCGATAAATACACCCAGTTGAAGACCACCTGGTTTCAACTGCGCTCATAACAGCCGCTCATAAGAAAACGGAGAACTGGCGATGACCACCCCACGTGAAACCCGCGACTACCAGGCCGCCGACGCTGCGCACCACATTCACGCATTCGTTGACCAGAAGGCGCTGAACGACGAAGGCCCGCGGGTGATGGTCCGTGGCGAACGCCTGCATCTGTGGGACAACGACGGTCGGCGTTACCTCGATGGCATGTCCGGATTGTGGTGCACCAACCTCGGGTATGGACGCAAAGACCTGGCAGCCGCCGCATCCCGTCAGCTTGAGCAATTGCCGTACTACAACATGTTCTTCCACACCACCCACCCGCAGGTGATCGAACTGTCCGAGTTGCTGTTCAGCCTTCTGCCCGGGCACTACAGCCATGCGATCTACACCAACTCCGGCTCCGAAGCCAACGAGGTGCTGATCCGCACCGTGCGCCGTTACTGGCAGGTGCTCGGCAAACCCGAGAAGAAAATCATGATCGGCCGCTGGAACGGCTATCACGGTTCTACCCTGGCGGCGACGGCGCTGGGCGGGATGAAATTCATGCACGAAATGGGCGGCATGCTGCCGGACATCGAGCACATCGATGAACCGTATTTCTTCGCCCACGAAGGCAACCTGACCCCGGCGGAATTCGGCCTGCGAGCGGCGCAGCAACTGGAAGCGAAGATCCTTCAACTCGGGGCGGATAAGGTCGCGGGCTTTATCGCCGAACCGTTCCAAGGCGCGGGCGGAATGATCTTCCCACCAGAAAGCTACTGGCCAGAGATTCAGCGGATCTGCCGCAAGTACGACGTACTTTTGTGTGCGGACGAAGTAATCGGTGGCTTCGGCCGCACTGGCGAATGGTTCGCCCACGAGCACTTCGGCTTTCAGCCGGACACGCTGTCGATCGCCAAGGGTTTGACCTCGGGTTACATCCCCATGGGCGGTTTGATCCTGTCGAAAAAAATGGCCCAGGTGCTGGTGGAGCAGGGCGGAGTGTTTGCCCACGGCCTGACTTATTCCGGGCACCCGGTGGCGGCCGCTGTGGCGATCGCCAACCTCAAGGCGCTGCGCGATGAGGGAGTGGTGGCGCGGGTCAAGGACGACATCGGCCCGTACCTGCAACAGTGTTTGCGCGAGGTGTTCGGCAATCATCCGCTGGTGGGGGATATCCAGGGTGTGGGTATGGTGGCGGCGTTGCAACTGGCCGAGGACAAGAGCAGTCGCAAGCGCTTTGCCAACGAGAACGACATTGCTTGGCGTTGCCGCACGATTGGCTTTGAGGAGGGCGTGATCATTCGCTCGACACTGGGCCGGATGATCATGGCGCCGGCGTTGATTGCCAGTCGCGAAGAGGTGGATGAGCTGGTGGGCAAAACCCTGAAAGCCGTCGATCGCACGGCGCAGGAATACGGCGTGCTCTGATAATTCCTGAAGGTCCTGCGGACCTTATCGCGAGCAAGCTTTGCTCCCACAGAGTTGTGTTGGCCACATTTTGAATGACCAGCACCAATTCTGTGGGAGCAAAGCTTGCTCGCGATGGCGGCTGCCCACCAACACCCGTCTAGCTTTGCACCCATCTCGAACACCTCCGCCAACACCGCTCCCCAACAGTGCGCGCTACCCAGTTTTTTCTTCGCTCCCACCCACATATTTGCTGATTTTCCTTATCCCCACCTTGGGCCAACATCGACCTCGCCATTCAGCTGAACGGTGAAGGGCCGACAGAGCCCCGCGCTGCACCGCTTCGACGTACTGCCCATCACAAAACTAAATCAACAGCTTTGGGAGTGCTCCATGATCAAGTCCTTGCTTACACATCTCGCCCAGCCCCTGGCAATCACTGCCATCGCTGCAACGGTCGCTACCGGCGCCCAGGCCGGAACGCTGTCCATCGGTCACACCACCTGGGTGGGTTACGGCACGCTCTATCTGGCCCGGGACCTGGGCTACTTCAAGGAAAATGGCCTGACGGTCGAATTGCCCGTCGTCGAGGAAGCCTCGATGTACATGGCCGCGCAGGCCTCCGGAGAGTTGTCCGGCTCGGCTTCGACCATCGACGAAGTACTCAAGTACCGCCCGCAATTCTGCTTCAAGGCGGTTGCCGCCCTGGATGACAGTCATGGCGGTGATGGCGTGCTGGTGGGCAAGGACGTCAAGAGCCTGCAGGAGCTCAAAGGCCAGGCAGTGGCGGTGAACGAAGGTTCGACGTCGCAGTTCTGGCTGTCCTACCTGCTGAAAAAACACGGCATGAGCATGAGCGACATCACCGTGCAAAACATGACCGCCGATGACGCTGCCACCGCATTCATTGCCGGGCGCGTACCCGCCGCCGTGACCTGGGAACCGCACCTGTCGATGGTGCGTGACAAGCAGCAGGGCAAGGTTCTGATCGACAGCAGCAGTACCCCAGGCGTCATCGTCGACGTAGTGGCGCTCAACTGCTCGGTGATCGAAAAGCAACCCGAAGACGTCAAGGCACTGGTCGCCGGGTTATACAAAGCCGTGCAGTACACCAAGGATCATCCGGAAGAAGCCTACAAGATCATGGCCAAAGGACTTGGCGGTTACCTGGCCGACCCCAAGGAATTGGCCGCCGCTGCGCAAGGTGTGCGCTTCTACGACCAGGCCATGAGCGAAAAACTGCTCGGCACCCTGGGCAAGCCGGGCGACAGCGCGCCGCTGATCAAGCTCGCCAACGAGACGGCCAGCGAACTGCAGGGCAAACCCTACAACGTCAGCAATGACGACCTGGTCGACAATCGCTTCGTCACCCCGCTCTAGGAGGTTGCCATGTTGAAGCGCAATTCATGGCTGAGCCGCTGCATCACGCCCAAGACCGGCCTGCCGGTGCCGCTGATCTGGAGCGCCAGCGGCCTGGCGTGGCTGTTGCTGGTCGGCCTGTGGGCCGGCTTGTCCTACGGTGGCGTGGTGCCGGGAATGTTCCTGCCGACGCCGGGTGCGGTGGTCGAGGCCGCCGTGCGCCTGGGCCGCGACGGCACCTTGGGCCTGCATGTCTGGGCCAGCTTGGAAGTAGTCATGGTCGGCTTCGTCATTTCCTCGCTGGTGGCCGTGCCGCTCGGCTTGTTGATGGGCAGCTTCCGGATCGTCCAGGCGTTCCTCGAGCCAATGGTCAACTTCATTCGCTACCTGCCAGTGACCTCGTTCGTGCCGCTGTTCATCCTGTGGATCGGTATCGGCCTGGAGCAGCGGGTGTCGGTGATCATCTTCGGGGTGTTCTTCCAGCAGCTGGTGATGATTGCGGACGTCTCCAAAGGCATCTCCAAAGACCTGATCAACGCGTCCTACACCCTGGGTTCAAATCGTCGTGATGCGGTACTGCACGTGATCGCCCCGGCGTCGTTGCCAGGCGTGCTCGACACCCTGCGCGTGACCATGGGCTGGGCCTGGACTTACCTGGTAGTGGCTGAGCTGGTCGCGGCATCCAGTGGCCTGGGCTACCTGAGCCTCAAGGCCATGCGCGGGTTCCAGGTCGACGTGATCTTCCTGGCCATCGCGATCATCGGCCTGCTGGGCCTGATAACCGATCAACTGTTTCGCTTCCTTCGCCTGAGGATCACCGCATGGGCTCAGTAACCGCAGTCAATCCGCGCCTGGCAATGCCCCATTCCACCCCGGCACATGCCGCGCCGCGCCTGCAGGTCGACCAGGTCAGCCTGCGGTACCAGAAGCCTGATGGCGGGGTATTTACCGCCCTGGACAAGGTGTCCTTTGAAGTCCCGGACCAACAGTTTGCCGTACTGGTGGGGCCTTCAGGTTGTGGCAAGTCGAGCCTGTTGTACCTCACGGCCGGCCTGAATGAGCCCACTGAAGGCGAGATCTACGTTGGCGGTCAACAGGTCCAGGGGCCTGGTGCGGATCGCGGGATGGTGTTCCAGAGCTACACGTTATTCCCGTGGCTGACCGTGCGACAGAACGTCGAATTCGGTCTCAAGCGCCGGGGCATGGCGGCGGCGCAACGCAAGGAAATCGTTGATCACTACGTCAATGAAGTCGGCCTGGCCGGCTTTGCCGACAACTACGCCAAGCAGCTTTCCGGCGGCATGATGCAACGGGTAGCGATTGCCCGGGCACTGGCCAATGACCCGCAAATCCTGCTGATGGACGAACCCTTCGGCGCCCTCGACAGCCAGACTCGCCTGCAGATGCAGCAGCTGTTGTTGCGGGTCTGGGGTAACAGTAAAAAGACCGTGCTGTTTGTCACGCACGATATTGATGAGGCGATTCTGTTGGGTGACCGGGTCTACGTGATGGGCGCTCGACCGGGGCGGATCAAGCAGATTCTGGATGTGCCAATCGAGCGGCCACGGCACCTGGACATGGTGATGGAGCGGTCATTCATCGAGATGAAGCGCGAGATTTTCGGGTTGTTGCATGACGATCTGGAGGAGGGTTAAGGCGCGGCTGGCAACAGGAACCGTGCAATCACCGGCAAATGGTCGGAGATGCGCAACGTATCGTCCTGCCGCACCATCGCCTCCACGCGTTTGATCCGCGGGCTATAGAACAGGTAATCGACTGTGCGATCCGGCCCGTTCAGGCCCGGGTCATTCGGGTAGTGCGTCAACCAGAGTGCCCGGTCGGCCCCGCTGGCTTCATTGTTGGTAGGGATCATCGGGTACTTGTCCCACAGCAGGTGCAGGGCGCTGTCGGCGGAGTAGGGGCTGCGTTGTTCATTGGGCAGGCGCTGGAATTGACCCAGGGGCAGCAGGTTGAAATCACCGCCGATCAGCCACGGCGTGCCGCGGCCTTCGTAACGGTCGAGCACCTTGCCGACGGCGGTGACCTGATTCTGCAAGGTTTCGTCGGGCTGGGTGGCGCGGTCCAGGTGAGTGTTGAGCACGGCGATCTGACCGCCGTCGCTGAGCGGCAGATAACTCACCAGCAAGGCGTTTTTCGGCTTGAACTGGCGGCTGATGAAATTGGCCGGCGGGAGCGGCAGTTGCAGGCGCTCGGCGTGCTTGATCTGGTAGCGGCTCAGGGTCGCGAGTTGGCGGCCGACGCTGCCGAAGATATGCGCATCGGGCACAAACTCGGCTTTCCAGTCGAAGGCGTGGGCGCTGCAGGGGTACAAATCGGCAAGCCGTTCCTGAAGGAGTTTGAGCTGGTTCTGGTAATCGCTGGCTTTGGCGCCGTCATCCAGCTCTTGCAACAACACGACATCCGGCAGCTCGTCGCGGATCACCCGTGCCACCTCATCGAGGCTGAACGCCATGTCTTCCGGGGTCGGACTCTCGTCTTCACCCTGGGCCAGGTCGTCCCAGAACACATAGCGTTTGCCCGCCAGGTACTGAACGTTCCAGGTCATCACCTTCAGCGCCTGCCCCGGCACCAGCGTGGGGGCCTGGGTGTTGCAGCTGACCGGCAACACTTCCTTGGCATCGGGGCGCCAGGTCAGGTTGTAGATCAGGGCGACCAGGCCGATCAACAGCAGCAGGCCCAGCAGGGTGTAGCGCAGTAGACGGGTCATGGCTCGACTGTTATCGCGTTACAAGAGATGCACCCGAGCATAACCGAGCGCAGGACGTAATCCCAAGGCTGTCCTTCAATTACTGTCGCCCCGCCCAATGTAGGAGGCGGGGTGTCAAGCAGAGGGCCCGTCGATTTTTTCCGGCACATCGGCGATCAACATGAACAACCGGAACAGCACCACGCTGGTGAACAGTTGCAGAAAACTGTGGGCGCTGTCGATCAGCAATGAAATCACCGGGTTTTGCGGCTCGGGATAGACCGCCAGGGTCGCGCCCTTGAGAATCCACAAGGGCCCCATCACACACAGGATGCACACCAGAATGCGCAGGAAATGGCCGCGGGTCAGGCGCAGGCTTTCCTTCATGGCGGCCAGCGGTGCCAGGCCGCGCAGCACCAACAGGTACTCGCCGAACGCCAGGGTCACCATCAGCCAGATACCCGGCAGGAAATACAGCGACAGGCCAAGCAGGATCAACAAGGTGTTTAGTGCAGTCAGCAGCGCAAAACGCGGCCACAAGGTTGCGGCCATTGCCAGCAGGTCGCGGGTGCGCGGTGATTCACCGCGACTGCGTGCGTCGAGAAACAGGATCAGGGCGGCGGTGTACAGCGGGTAGATCAACAGGCCGACGATTACGCTGATGCCAGGGAAACTGTCCGGCTCGGTGGAGTGGTCGACCACTTGCTGCAGCAGCGCCTCGAAAATCACCAACGGCAGGCACAGCTGCACGATCTGGCCCAGATTACGCTTGAAGAAATACAGAGAGTCACGCAGCACATCGAAGGAATTCATCAGTCGGTATCGCAGGTCGAAAGCAGTCGCCCACTTTAACCGATGATGCCCTGGGCGGCGCAAACGTAAACGTTCGGTAAAGGGCATTGAAACATCCTGCATCAGCCTCCATTACGGTCAGGACCCCATCCGCTGCGGATGAGGACGATGAAATCCCCGGCAATCTACGAGGTCGCCATGAACAGCGAAGAACAAACCCTGATCGATGGCCTGTTTTCCCGGCTGCAACAGGCCGAAGCGCAATCGGCCCCGCGTGACGCCCAGGCTGAGGCGCGGATCAAGGAACACCTGGTGCGCCAGCCTGCGGCGGGCTATTACATGACCCAGTCGATTCTGGTCCAGGAGGCAGCGATCAAGAGCCTCGACCAGCAGAACAAGGACCTGGCCCAGCAGGTGCAGCAATTGCAGGCTGAACTGCAGTCGGCCAAGGCACAGACTTCGGCGCCGGCCAGCGGTGGCTTTTTGTCGAGCATCTTTGGCGGCGCTCCCCGTGATCCGCAGCCGACCCAATCGGCACCTGCCACCAGTGGTGGCGGTTGGCGCGAACCGGCCAGGCCGTCCTTCAATGCGCAACCGTCGCGGCAGAACTTTGGTGCGGCACCGCCCCAACAGAATTTTGGCGCACAGCAACCTGCTGGCAACAGTTTCCTCGGTGGAGCCCTGAAAACAGCGGCGGGTGTGGCCGGCGGCGTGATGCTGGCGCAGGGTATCAGCAGCCTGTTCAACCACAACCAGCAGCCTGAAGTGGTGGAAGTGATCAAGGAAGAACCGGCTCAGGTCAACGACCAGGGCGATAGTGGCAATGGCTGGGGTGAAGACCAGCGCGTGGCAGACAATAACGACCAGGGCGGCTTCTCTGACGCCGACTACAGTGACGACAGCTCGTCGTTCTTCGGCGACGACGACTCTTTCGTCTGACCTCGGTGGCAAGGGAGCTGGCTCGCGCGGGATTGCGAGCCTGCTCCCGCCACATGGCCGATTATTCGCGGATTACGCCTGCAGGCTGGCATACTGGGCCACTTTTCGGGCCTGCTGCCCGATCCAGCCCGCGCCTTTGTGCGCGAACGAGGATGCCCGGTGAAAAAAATCGCAGTGTTCGCCGATGTCCAGAACCTCTACTACACCGTGCGTCAGGCCTATGGTTGCCACTTCAACTACGCCGCGTTGTGGGCTGATATCAGCAAGCAGGGCGAGATCGTCGAAGCCTATGCCTACGCCATCGATCGTGGCGACAGCAAGCAGCAGCAGTTTCAGCAGATTCTGCGCAACCTGGGCTTCACGGTGAAGCTCAAGCCTTACATCCAGCGCAGCGACGGCTCGGCCAAGGGTGACTGGGACGTGGGCATCACGCTGGACATCATGGACGCTGCCGATCACGTCGATGAAGTGGTGCTGGCGTCCGGTGACGGTGACTTCGATATGTTGCTGGAGCGCATCATCAGCAAGCATGGCGTGCAAGCGGTGGCTTATGGCGTACCGGGGCTGACCGCCAATTCGCTGATCCGCGCCGCCAGCCGCTACGTGCCGATTGAAGGCGCGTTGCTGCTCAAGAATTGATCTTTACGGAGTTGAACCAGGTTTGGAACGCATAGCAGTCATCGACTTTGAAACCACCGGGATCTCCCCAAGCAGCAGCTGCCGGGCCACGGAAATCGCCGTGGTGATCCTTGAGCAGGGGCGCATCGTCGAGCGTTACCAGAGCCTGATGAACGCCGGTGTGCGAGTGCCGCCCTTCATCGAACAACTGACTGGCATCAGCAACGCCATGTTGCGCACGGCGCCGCCAGCGGAAAAGGTCATGAACGAGGTCAACGAGTTCGTCGGCATCACCCCCTTGCTGGCGCACAACGCCGCGTTCGACCAGAAGTTCTGGGACTTCGAACTGGGACGCATCAAGCGCACCCGTCTGCAGAACTTCGCCTGCTCGCTGTTGCTGGCTCGGCGCCTGATGCCTGCGGCGCCCAATCATAAACTCGGTACGCTCACCACTTTCGCCCAACTTCCGCACACCGGCCAGGCTCACCGCGCCATGGCCGACGCCGAGATGGCCGCCAACCTGACAGCGCACCTGGCCCAGGAACTGCGGCAAAAGCATGGTTTGCGGGAGTTGTCCCATGATTTGCTGGTGAGCTTGCAGAAAGTGCCGGCGGCGAAGATCAACGAGCACCTCAAGCGTCATCGCGGGTTCTAAAAACACTGCGGATTTCCCTGTGCATTTCGAAAGTGTACCGGCGGTAAAATCCGCTTTTGTAACTTATTTTTACCTGTTCGCCTTTCTAGAATGGCTGTTCTTCTGTCCTGCCCGCGAGCTTCCCATGCCTGGCCCACGTCGCTTTCCTCTGCCGTTAATCGCCGCCTTTTTCGCGCTGTACGTGATCTGGGGCTCGACTTACCTGGTGATTCGCATCGGCGTGGAATACTGGCCGCCGCTTCTGCTGGCGGGGATTCGCTTTGTCATTGCCGGCACGCTGATGTACGCGTTCCTGCGCTGGCGCGGGGCGCCGGCCCCGACCTGGGCGCAATGGAAAGCCGCGGGGATCATCGGGATTTTGCTACTGACCTGCGGTAATGGCGCAGTCAGTGTCGCCGAGCACACCGGAGTCGCCTCCGGCGTGGCGGCCCTGGCGGTGGCGACGGTGCCGTTGTTTACCTTGCTGTGTGGGTATTTCTGGGGCGCGCGCAACACTCGTCTCGAGTGGGCCGGGATCGTGCTCGGGCTGATCGGCATCGCCATGTTGAATCTGGGCTCCAACCTGCAATCGAGCCCGCTGGGCGCTGCCTTGCTGATCTTCGCGGCGGCGGCCTGGGCCTTTGGCTCGGTGTGGAGCAAGCATCTGCCATTGCCTCAGGGGGCGATGGCCAGCGCCGTGGAAATGCTCGTCGGCGGAGTGGCGCTATTGATCGGCAGTGCAATCAGCGGTGAACACCTCGACAGCATGCCGCCAATCGAAGGCTGGGCGGCATTGGCCTACCTGACCTTCTTTGGCTCGATCATCGCTTTCAACGCCTACATGTATCTGTTGAAAAATGTCCGTCCGGCCGCCGCCACCAGTTACGCCTACGTCAACCCGGCAGTCGCGGTGCTGCTGGGGATCGTGTTTGTTGGCGAGACCATCGGAATTGAAGAGGCGCTGGCGATGGCTGTCATTATCAGTGCGGTGGTCTTGATTGGCTTGCCGCAGTGGCGGCGCGCGCCGGTTAAAGCCTCTGTAGCGGCGCCGAAAGAATCCCGAGTGAATTAGGGTAAACTGCGCGGCATTGCACACTCGTTTTGCACAACCGCGCTGAATTTTCCTACGGTAATCCCATGACTTTCGCCACCCTTGGCCTGATCGAACCCTTGCTGCGCTCTCTTGAGACGCTCGGCTACCAGACCCCGACGCCGGTTCAGGCGCAAGCCATTCCGGCGGTGCTGGCTGGTCGCGACCTGATGGCTGCAGCCCAGACCGGCACTGGTAAAACTGCCGGTTTCGCCTTGCCGCTCCTGCAACTGCTCGCCATGGAAGGGCCGAAAGTCACCGCCAACTCGGTACGCGCGCTGATCCTGGTGCCGACCCGCGAGCTGGCGGAGCAGGTTCACGAGGCCGTGCGCCAGTACGCCGAAAACCTGCCGTTGAGCACTTATGCCGTGTACGGCGGCGTCAGCATCAACCCGCAGATGATGAAGCTGCGCAAAGGCGTGGACCTGCTGGTCGCGACTCCAGGTCGTTTGCTTGACCTGTTCCGCCAGAACGCGCTCAAGTTCAACCAGCTGCAAACCCTGGTGCTGGACGAGGCGGATCGCATGCTCGACCTCGGATTCTCCGAGGAGCTGGGCAATATCTATAAAGCGTTACCCAAGAAGCGCCAGACTCTGCTGTTCTCCGCGACTTTTTCGGACGCGATCCGCACCCTGGCCGGGCAAATGCTCAACGACCCGCTGAGCATCGAAGTCAGCCCGCGCAACGTGGCCGCCAACACGGTCAAGCAGTGGGTGGTGACGGTCGACAAAAAGCGCAAAGCCGAGCTGTTCATTCATTTGCTGCGCAAGGGCAAGTGGAAACAGGTGCTGGTGTTTGCCAAGACCCGTAATGGCGTGGACGCGCTGGTGGAAAAACTCCAGGGCCTGGGCGTCAATGCCGATGGTATCCACGGCGACAAACCGCAAGCGACTCGCCAGCGTGCGCTGGACCGGTTCAAGGCCAGCGAAGTGCAGATCCTGGTCGCCACCGACGTGGCGGCCCGTGGCCTGGACATCGAAGACCTGCCGCTGGTAGTCAACTTCGACCTGCCAATCGTGGCTGAGGACTACATTCACCGCATCGGGCGTACTGGCCGTGCGGGTGCGACGGGGCAGGCAATTTCCCTGGTGTGCGCCGATGAAGTGAATTTGCTCTCGGCCATCGAGACGTTGACGCGCCAGACGCTGCCTCGGCAGATCGAACATGATTTCGAGCCTGAGCATCGGGTACCGGACACCGACGCCAGCGGCCAGGTGGTGAAGAAGCCGAAAAAACCGAAGAAGCCAAAGACTTCCGGCGGCGGCAAACGCAATCTGGGCAAGTGGGTCGAGAGCGGCGAAGCATCGGCGCCGGAGCCTTCGATCAAGCCTGTGCGCAAGGTGCCGGTGTTTAACACCGGGCCGCGCAAGAAGAAGCCATAACGAGTGCGGCGTTAATCAAGCCGCCATCGCGAGCAGGCTCACTCCTACATTGACCGCGTTTTTTCTGAAAGAACTCGGTCGAATGTGGGAGTGAGCCTGCTCGCGATGGGCGCACCTCGGTATTCAATCCTCGCGCTGCAGCCACTCCACCATCCCCAACCCCGCCGCGCGGCCGCTGGCGAAACACGCGGTCAGCAGATAGCCGCCCGTCGGCGCCTCCCAGTCCAGCATCTCACCCGCGCAAAATACCCCGGGCAGTTGCTTGAGCATCAGCCGCTCATCCATCGCTTCAAACCGCACGCCACCCGCGCTGCTGATGGCCTCGTCCAGCGGGCGGGTTTTAACCAGGGTCAACGGCAATGCCTTGATCGCCTGGGCCAGTCGCGCAGTGTCGGCGAAACCCGCTGCGTCAACCAACTCTCGCAGCAGCGCCGCTTTCACTCCATCGATCCCCAGCTGACAGTGCAGATGCTTGGACATGGAGCGCGAGCCGCGGGGTTTATCCAGTGCCGCGCGGACTTTATCCACAGGTCGCCCCGGCAGCAGGTCGATATGCACAGTGGCCGTTCCGTGCTGATTGATGGCCTGGCGAATGCTCGCTGAGAGGGCATAGATCAGGCTGCCTTCAATTCCGGTCGCGGTGATCACGCATTCGCCCAGGCGCGGCACGTCGTCGTTCAGGCCGATGGCGATGTTTTTCAGCGGTGCACCGGCGAACTTACTCACCATCAGATCGCTCCAGGCCTGCACCTCGAACCCGCAATTGCTCGGTTGCAACGGCGCCAGTTGTACTCCGCACTGCTCAAGGGGCAACATCCAGGCGCCATCTGAGCCGAGCCGCGACCAACTGCCACCGCCCAGGGCCAGCAGTGTGGCGTCAGGCCTGATGGTTGTTTCGCCGTCGGGACTGGCAATGCGCAATGCGCCATCAGCAGTCCAGCCAAGCCAGCGGTGGCGGGTGTGGATAACTACGCCAGCCTCGCGCAGGCGCTTGAGCCAGGCACGCAGCAGCGGGGCGGCTTTCATGTCGGTGGGGAACACGCGGCCGGAACTGCCGACAAAGGTTTCGATGCCCAGGTCATGAATCCACTGGCACAGCGCGTCGGCGCCAAAAGCGCGCAGCAGTGGCGCGATCTGCGGGGCGCGTTCTGCGTAGCGCGCAAGGAAGGCCGGATAGGCTTCGGAATGGGTGATGTTCATGCCCCCAACCCCCGCCAGCAGGAATTTGCGCCCCACTGATGGCATGCCGTCGTACAGGTCGACCTTGATCCCGGCCCGGCCCAACACTTCAGCGGCCATCAGGCCGGCGGGGCCGCCACCGATGACGGTGACTTGTGGGGGGAGGGCGGTGGCGGACTGGGTCATGGATTGCGCTGCGGCTGGCGGATTGAAGCCGGGCATTCTACCAGCCTGCATCCCCTGTAGGAGTGAGCCTGCTCGCGATTGCAATTCTCCAGTCAAATTCAAGGTGACAGTTAGACGGCTATCGCGAGCAGGCTCACTCCTACAGGGGGGGCTGGCTGGGCTTGAAAGCTGATCAAAAAACAACCAGTGCTTTGCAGGCTACAGCCTGTATGGGCTGCAGGGCCTTTCACTCAGGTTATCCACAGGCAGTTCCACAGGCATTGTGGGTAAAGGCTCACAACTCAGTGACACCCTGATGACTGCCAGACCCGCTGGGCGCTGTGATGCAAGATCCCATGGCGCCGCGCCAGGGCCTTGCGGTCTTTGCTGTAGCCACCACCAATCACCCCGACCACAGGAATGTCCCGGCCCAGGCAGTGGCGCATTACGCTCTCGTCTCGGGCGGCGACGCCTTCATCGGTCAGCTTGAGATAGCCGAGGGCGTCGTCCTTGTGCACATCGACCCCGGCGTCATACAGCACCAGGTCCGGCTGGTAGAGCGGCAACAGGTAGTTGAGCGCATCGTCCACGACCTTCAGGTATGCGGAGTCGCCCATGCCCATTGGCAATGGAATGTCCCAGTCACTTTCGGCTTTGCGTGCAGGAAAATTCTTTTCGCAGTGCAGGGAAACAGTCACGGCGTCCGGGGTGTTGTGCAGGATTCGAGCAGTACCGTCGCCTTGGTGCACGTCGCAGTCGAAGATCAGTATTCGATTCACCCGACCGCTTTCCAGCAGATAACGACTGATGACCGCCAGGTCGTTGAAAATGCAGAACCCGGCTGGATAATCGTAATGCGCATGGTGGGTGCCGCCTGCCAGGTGGCAGGCAAGGCCGTGTTCCAGTGCCTGCTCCGCCGCCAGCAACGAACCGCCGACCGCCCGCACGGTGCGTCGAGCCAGGGCTTCGCTCCAGGGCAGGCCGAGGCGGCGCTGGTCTTCGCGGGACAACTCGCCGCCCATGTAGCGCTCGATATACCCAGGGTCATGTGCCAGGGCGAGAATCTCCGCCGGGCACAGTTGCGGGCGCAACAGGTCGGCGTCTCGCGTCAGACCGCTATCCACCAAGTGATCGCGCAGCAGGCGGAACTTGTCCATGGGGAAGCGGTGCTCCGCCGGGAAGTCGGGACTGTAGTCGTCGTGGTAGATCAGCGGCAGCGGCATGGCAGTTTTATCTGGAAGGAACGCAGGAAAGAATCAGGGATCCTACCAGCGATCTAGACTTGCGACATGGAAAGGGGGAGCACGATGGAGCCGATACTGGAACTCGAGAGCGCGCGACTGTTGTTGCGACAATGGAGCGACGCGGATTTGCCTGAGTTTGCCGCCATGTGCGCCGATCCGCAGGTCATGCGGTATTTTCCAGCGCCGTTGAGCCGCCTGGAAAGCGCTTCGCTGATCGGGCGCATTCGCGGCCACTTCGCCGAGCACGGGTTTGGCCTGTGGGCGCTGGAGCGCAAGGATACCGGAGCGTTTATCGGTTTTACCGGGCTGAGCGTGGTGAGTTTCGACGCGCCTTTTACCCCGGCGGTGGAAATCGGCTGGCGCCTGGCCCGTGAACATTGGGGGCTGGGTTATGCCAGTGAAGCGGCCTGGACCGCTCTGCGCTGCGGCTTTGATCGCCTTGGGCTGAACGAAGTAGTGGCGTTTACCGCGCAAGCCAATCTGCCGTCGGAGAAAGTCATGCAGGCCATCGGAATGCACCATGATTCAGCCGATGACTTCGATCACCCCAAGCTCGCCGCCGGGGATCCGCTGCGGCACCAAGTGTTATATCGAATCAGCCGTGAACAATGGCTGCAAACCCTGCATGGCTAAGCCGGCGCGGACGTTTACAATGGCTCCCATGATGGCGCTGGCCAGAAACTGAATTGCTCGTTGCAGCCAAGACTGCGCGGCATTGTGTTGTGTGAGGAGAGTCTGAATGAGCCAAGTGTTGGATGATCTGGTCGACCTGTTGACCCTGGAATCGATTGAAGAAAACCTGTTTCGCGGCCGTAGCCAGGATTTGGGTTTTCGCCAGCTGTTCGGCGGTCAGGTGATCGGCCAGTCCCTTTCGGCGGCGAGTCAGACCGTAGAAGAGGCGCGGCATGTGCACTCGATGCACGGTTATTTCCTGCGCCCGGGCGACTCCGCGTTGCCGGTGGTCTATCAGGTCGATCGAGTACGCGACGGCGGCAGCTTCAGCACTCGTCGGGTCACGGCGATCCAGAAGGGCAACCCGATCTTCACCTGCAGTGCGTCATTCCAGTACGACGAAAAGGGCTTCGAGCACCAGGCACAAATGCCGGTCGTGGTCGGCCCGGAAAACCTGCCATCGGAGCTCGAACTCACTCAGCAGCGCGCTCATCTGATTCCCGAGCACATGCGGGAAAAACTGCTGTGCGCAAAGCCGATCGAATTCCGCCCGGTCACTGAGCTCGATCCCTACAACCCGCAGGCTTCCGATCCAGTCAAATACGTCTGGTTTCGCGCTGATGGTGCCTTGGCCGACACGCCGGCGCTGCATAAATATCTGCTCGCCTACGCGTCGGATTTTGGTTTGTTGACCACTTCGATGCAGCCTCATGGCAAGTCGGTGTGGCATCAGGACATGCAGGTCGCCAGTCTTGATCACGCGCTGTGGTTCCACGCCGACCTGCGTGCCGACGACTGGCTGCTGTACGCGATGGACAGCCCGTGGGCGGGTAACTCCCGGGGGTTCACTCGTGGCAGCGTGTTCAATCGCGCCGGGCAACTGGTGGCTTCGGTTACCCAGGAAGGCTTGATCCGCCATCGCAAGGACTGGGCATGAGCCTGGCGGCGGTGCGGCACTGGGTGTTCGATATGGACGGCACCCTGACAGTGGCCGTGCATGACTTCGCGGCTATTCGCGTGGCGTTGGCGATCCCCGCCGAGGACGACATCCTGACTCATCTCGCGGCACTGCCGGCACCGGAAGCCGCCGCCAAGCATGCGTGGTTGCTGGAGCACGAACGCGACCTGGCGCTGGGCTCAAAGCCGGCACCGGGGGCGGTTGAACTGGTGCGCGAACTCGCCGGGCGCGGTTATCGCCTGGGCATCCTGACGCGCAATGCCCGTGAACTGGCGCATGTGACACTGGAGGCGATCGGCCTGGCGGACTGCTTTGCGGTCGAGGATGTGCTGGGACGCGACGAAGCACCGCCCAAACCTCATCCAGGTGGCTTGCTGAAGCTGGCAGACGCCTGGCAAGTGCCGACGAGCGAGATGGTGATGGTCGGGGATTACCGATTTGACCTGGATTGCGGGAGAGCCGCCGGGACGCAAACAGTGTTGGTAAATTTGCCGGATAACCCGTGGCCGGAGCTGACCGATTGGCATGCGGCGGATTGTGTGGCGTTGCGCCAAATGCTTTCGGCTTGAAGGCCCCATAGCGGGCAAGCCTTGCTCCCACGGATTGGCCTATTGACCAAAGAGCGCCCTGCGTCCCTCAGGTGCGTTAAACATCCCGTCCCCATCATGCCCAACCCCAGGCACCTCGATCAGTTGCTGATTCAGACCCTGGGGATGGTCGCGCTTGAGATACTCGAAATAATTGCGCCCGCGGGCCAACCGATTTGCACCTTGGGCTCTCGCTTCGCAGCTTTTATCCAGGGCGGGATGGTTCGGATCGGTATCCTGCTGGCCCAGCAGGTAAACCACCTCCCGTTTGACGTAGCCGGCCTCCAGCGCCGTAGCTGTCTGACCGTCTGCATACGCCGGTAAATCCGCCAATCCATATTTCCAGCGATTGAAGTCCGCACAGGCTGCGTGGTTGAACGCCACCGGCCGGCGCTCATCGAAATAGGCGTAGGAAGAGGGGTTGGCAATCACAAAGCGCACCCGCACGCCGGCGGCTTCGAGTTCAGGCTGATCGTGACTGAGCAGCGCATAACGCTGCACCACCTGTGCGCCGCCAGAGTGTCCGGCGATCACCACTTCCTTCAGCGCGGGAAACTGCTGACGGTCAGCAAAGCGGCCGATGATCTGGTCCAGTGCGCCATACGAACTCAGGGCAAAAGGCGCAGTGGATAATCCCCCGGCCATCCATTCATTGCCCTGCCAGCGCAGCACCGAGTCGGGCAATGGATGCTGTGCGAGGTCTGTTTCATTCAGAAACTGCGGGGCGATCACCAGCGTGGTCGATGCCTGTCCTGCCAGCTCGGCCGCGCGTTCGGCGGTTTCGCGGTAGGTTTCGGCGTTGCGCAAGCGACCGTGGATGATGATCAGCACCCGTTCGATTGTCGCCGGGGCCGAGCCGATACCGACGGCCATCTCGCCTTCCTTCAACAACAGGCGACCGGGGCTGATTACCTCGACACCATGATCGGCAGCCTGGGTGCTGGCGCAGATCAGCAGCAGGACCAGCCACCACTTGCTCATCTACAGACTTTTCGCGGCGAAGGTGTCGCACTGGCTGATCTGGCCCTGGGCGAACCCGGTCTTGAACCAGCGTACCCGCTGCGCCGATGTGCCATGGGTAAACGAGTCCGGGACCACGCGGCCCTGGCCGCGCTGTTGCAGGCGATCATCGCCAATGGCGTTGGCAGCATTCAGGGCTTCTTCGATATCACCGGGTTCGAGCCAGTTCAGGCGTTGCTGTGCGTTATGGGCCCAGACACCGGCCAGGCAGTCGGCCTGCAGTTCCTGCCGGACCAGCAAGCCGCCATCACCTTCCATCTGCCGACCTTGTTGGCGCGCCGCCTGGATTTTTGCCGATACGCCGAGCAGGGTCTGCACATGATGACCCACTTCGTGAGCGATCACGTAGGCCTGGGCAAAGTCACCGGCTGCGGAAAACCGTTGCGACATTTCCTGGAAGAAGCTGGTGTCCAGGTAGACCTTCTGGTCGGCCGGGCAATAGAACGGCCCGGTGGCCGAGGTGGCCATCCCGCAGGCGGAGTTGACCCTGCCGCTGAACATGACCAGGGTCGGATCCTTATACTGCCGGCCGGCCTGCTGGAAGATCTGGCCCCAGGTGTCTTCGGTATCACCGAGGATCGAGCGCACGAACTCGGCGCCTTCATCATTGGCCGGTGGCGCCTTGCGGCTCTGGTTGGTGGCGGGCGCCGACTGCTCGCTCATCTGACCGGTCAATTGCCCGAGGATCTGCATCGGGTCCTGGCCGGTGATCCAGCCAATGCCGACAATCAGGATGATCGCCGTCAGGCTCAGCCCCTTGCCACCACCGAAGCGCATCCCACCGCCACCGCCGACGTCATCTCCACGGGCATCGACCACGTTGTCGCTGCGCCGGCCTTTTTTCCATAGCATGGGTGAGCCCTCTTTCCTTAACCTGATGAAGATGCGTGGTGATGAGTGTTGCTGGTGTGCAGGAGCCGCGCCAGTCCGGTCGTCTGACAGCCTTATGGCGCGGCGGTTCTGCGGGGGAGGGAAGATCAGTGAATCCGTGGGTAAAAGTGCATCACGGAACGGCGATGCCGAAGGTATCGCAGGTGTCGACCTTGCCCTCAGTGAAGCCACGAGTGAACCAGTGTTTACGCTGCTGCGCCGTGCCGTGGCTGAAGGTCTCGGGGGTGATTGCGCCTTTTTGCGCCTGTTGCAGATAGTCGTCGCCAAATGCGCCGGCAGCGTTCAGCGCCTCGTCTACATCACCGGTTTCCAGCCACTTGAGGCGTTGCTGCGCATGATGTGCCCAGACCCCCGCGAGGCAGTCGGCCTGCAGCTCGCCCCGCACTTCCAGGCCATTATCACCGGTGATTGTTTGCCGAGTGGCCAAGGCGTCTTCCAAAGGCTGCGAGAGCCCCAACTCGATCTGTACGTGATGGCCGATCTCGTGGGCAATGATGTAGGCCTGGGCAAAATCACCCACCACCGAATAGCGTTCGGCCATGGTCTGGAAAAAACCTGGATCAAGATAGATCTGCTTGTTCGCCGGGCAATAGAACGGTCCCCCGCCTGAGCCGACATAACCGCAGCCTGAGCTCACTCCGTTGCCGAACAGGGTCAGCGTGGGTTCGGGATAAAGTTGGCCGGTTTCGGCGAAGAGTTGTTTCCAGGTATCTTCAGTGTCGCCCAGGATGGCCTTTACAAACAGCAGCGGGGTGTCCACTGCGGGTGTCGTCATTTCAACACCGGGTTGCAGTTCCGGGCTGTCGCTCGACGGGCTCAGAACCGAGTACAACCCTGCGCCTGCCAGCGATATCGCCAGGCCGGCACCCAGTATTACCCCTGTGGATTGACGGGCGTCCTTGCCCTGCCTTAGGTCGTTGACGTTCTCGCTGGGTCTTGCCTTGTTCCATAACATGATGAGGCTCCAATGAACTGATGAAGGCGGGTCTCGCCTCTGCCATGAATAACGCTACTGGCAGATTCGTGTGGGGCGAATGTGTGAGCAGAGGTAAGGTGAGCTGTGGTGGGTGGTTCCAGATTTCGCATTCGCGGGATTGTCTTTTAGAATCGCTGAAACCCTTTGCGTGGAACGTCTCATGGCCGGCAGTCAGATCGAACGAGTTTTCAGCGTGCTGGAAAGCCTCACCGGCGAACCGCAGGGTGTCCCGATGCAGGCATTGGCCGAACAGCTGGGGATTCCCAAAAGTGCGACACACCGGCTGCTCGCCGAACTGATTCGCCTGGGTTATGTGCGGCAGAATCCGGACAATCTGCGCTATCACCTGTCGACCAGGCTGGTGGCCATGGGCTTTCGCTATTTGTCTCGCAGCGGCGGCGATATCGTCCAGCCGGTGCTCGATCGTCTGGCCGAGGAGACCGGCGAACTGGTGCGCCTGGGGGTTATCTCGGGAGAGCGACTGACCTGGATCGCCAAATCCCAGGGCGCCCGTTCCGGTTTGCGTTACGACCCTGACATGGGCCGTGATGCGCCACTGTTCTATACCGCCTCGGGGCATGCGTGGCTCGCCAGCCTGTCCGATGCCGAAGCGTTGGCGCTGGTCGAGCGTCAGGCCGGCGACATATTGCCAGCACCAGGACCCAATGCGCCGCGCTCCAACATCGAACTGCTGGAGCGCCTTCGCCAGGGACGTGAACAGGGTTATGCCTGGGTTGAGGAGAGCTCGGCGGTGGGTACCTCGGCCATTGCCGCCGTGGTGCGCCATCCATTGAATGAGCGGGTGATAGGCGTGCTGAGCATTGCCGGCCCCAGTGCTCGACTACCCGGTGCGCGATTGCATGAACTGGCGCCACTGCTGCTGCAGTTTACCGAGGAGTTATCGGCTGCCAGCCAAGCCTCGGAATTCTTCAACGGTTGATTGACTGGCACGGGTGCAATGGCCCAGCCGGAAAAACTGTACGCTGTTCGCACGCTTTCGTGGCCTACTTGTTTGAAAAAATGGAACTAGGTTCTAGAATATTCATCAATTGGCTTGTTATTCCTTTCAGAGAGCATCGCCTTGACGTCTCGCATCAGCACTCCGCTCTCCGGTGTCAATCAACCCTTCAAGGGCATTTTGCTGATCGTTGTCGCGACCTTTCTGTTTTCCAGTCACGACGCCTTGTCAAAATACCTTTCGGGCTTCTATCCGATCGTCATGGTGGTATGGGCTCGTTACGTAGTCCACACCCTGTTGATGGCGGGGATTTTCCTGCCGAAGTCGGGTTTGCGCGTATTGCGCACCAAACGACCGCTGCTCCAGCTGATCAGGGCGTTGTGCCTGCTCGGCACCAGCCTGTTTTTCACCACCGGCCTGCAATACATCCCCCTGGCTGAAGCCACCGCAGTCAACTTCCTGGCCCCGGTGCTGGTCACGGCACTGTCAGTACCGCTGTTGCGCGAGCACGTGACTCGCGGCCAGTGGATCGCGGTGATCTGCGGTTTCATCGGAGTGTTGATCATTGTTCACCCCGGCGGTGAGCTGTTCACGCCTGCGGTGCTGCTGCCGTTGTGTTCGGCCCTGTTCTTCTGTTTTTACCAGTTGCTGACCCGCAAACTCAGCGATATCGACAGCCCGACTACCAGCAACTTCTTCGCCGGGTTGTGCAACACCCTGGTGATGAGCGCGCTGGTACCGTTTTTCTGGCAGGTACCGACCCTGGAGCATGCCTTGCTGATGGTCGCGCTAGGGGCGTGCGGGATGACCGCGCACTTGTTCCTGACCCAGGCGTTCCGCTACGCAGCGCCGGCGCTGCTGGCGCCTTTCGGGTATTGCCAGATCGTCTTCGCCGGTTTGCTGGGCTGGCTGCTGTTTTCCCACACCCCGACCCTGACCACGATTGTCGGTATTGCGGTAATTTGCTGCAGCGGCCTGGCCGCGGTTTGGCAGCAGAGTCGCAAGTAAAGGGGCAAGTAAAGGGGAGAGCGCAGGCCTGGAATCAGGCCTGCTGCGCGAAGGCGTATCAGTCGGTGACAGTGGGGATCTTGCGCGGAGCCATGAAGTACATCCAGATCAGCGCGATGAAGTACATCGCCGGAATCATGGTGAACAGCACGGTGTAGTTGTTGTTGGTGATGGTCAGGATATGGCCGACCAACTGGGTCATGAACATCCCGCCAATTGCGGCGCACATGCCGCCAAAACCGAACACGGTACTCATCATGTTCTTGGGCGTGTAGTCCATCACCAGGCTCCAGATATTCGCGGTCCATGCCTGGTGCGCGCCGATCGCCAGGGAGATGGCCGCTACCGCAATCCACAGACTGCTCGAACCCGCCGCCATGACCACGCCGATAATGCAGCAGGCAAACAGGAACATGGACATCAGTCGCGCCTTGATCGGGTTGACCCCGCGGCCAATCAGGAACGAAGACAGAATCCCGCCACCGACGCTGCCGAAGTCAGCCGTGACATAGATGATGATCAACGGGATGCCCATCTGGGTCACGTTGATTCCCAGGTTGTATTGCTGGTTGAGGAACGGTGGCAGCCAGTACAGGTAGAACCAGAACACGGGTGCGGTCATCGAATAGGCGAGGGCGAATGCCCAGGTGCCGCGCATGCGCAGGATTTTCGCGAACGGCACGCGGGATTGTTCCGGCTCGACTTCCTTCTGGATGTAGTCCAGTTCCGATTGTTTGACGCTTGGATGATCTTCCGGGTTGAAGTACTTCAAGCCCCAGAACAGCAACCAGATGCCGCCCAGTGCCGACATGCACAGGAAAGCGGCCTGCCAGCCCCATACGTGGAGTATCAGTGGCAGCAGCATGGGGGTGAACATCGCGCCAACGTTGGTGCCGGCATTGAAGATGCCGGTGGCTACCGCACGTTCGCCAGCCGGGAACCACAGCCGGGTAGTCTTGACGCAGGCCGGATAGTTGGCGGCTTCGGTCAGCCCGAGAATGAACCGGCAGACCATGAAGCCGACGGCTGAAGTCGCCAGGCCGTGTGCGCCGGTCGCCAGGCTCCACAGCAGGACAGCGCAGAAGAACACGCGCTTCACGCCCACCCGATCAATCAACCGACCCTGCAGGACAAATCCGATGGCGTAGCCGACCTGGAACCAGAAGTTGATGTTGGCGTAATCCATCGCCGTCCAGCTCATTTCCTTGGCCAGGATCGGCTGCATGACGCCGAGTGCGGCGCGGTCGATGTAGTTCAGGGTGGTGGCGAAAAACACCAGAGCCAGCATGCCCCAACGGGTCTTGCCGACGGCCATGGCACCACGGATCTTGTCGCCAACACCGCTGGAGGCAGGAATCATGGAGGAACGCTCCACGGAAGAACTTTGAGAAGGAGTCATGTAAACCACCGATTATTTTTATGTGGTGTTCTGGGTCTTTGGCCACCGAGACCAGGGTCTGTGACCGGACTCAATGTGGAGTCGATGGTGGGCAGTGAACAAAAAATCGTCAATTCGCCAAGTGGCATTGTGTTCGATAATCGCACATAAAACTAACTGGATAGTACACTTTGAATTGCTGTGAGAGAGTGTGAAGCGAATAATTATCTCACGAAAAAAATGTGTTCCCTGTAGGAGCTGTCGAGTGCAACGAGGCTGCGATCTTTTGATCTTGCTTTAAAAATCCAAGTCCAAAGATCGCAGCCTCGTTGCACTCTGCAGCTCCTACGAAAGGAAATGTGCGAAATCGATAACAAGATTGTCTCCACCACCGGGAGTCGAAATATGCAGCGTTCCATTGCCACCGTTTCCTTGAGCGGTACCCTGCCGGAAAAACTCGAAGCCATTGCCGCCGCCGGCTTTGACGGGGTGGAGATCTTCGAGAATGATCTTCTCTACTACGACGGCAGTCCGCGGGAAATCAAACAGATGTGTGCCGATCTCGGCATCGCGATCACCCTGTTCCAGCCGTTTCGCGACTTCGAGGGCTGCCGCCGCGATCGCCTGTCGCGCAACCTGGAGCGGGCCG
Source organism: Pseudomonas sp. RIT-562 (assembly GCF_026241895.1). GTDB lineage: Bacteria > Pseudomonadota > Gammaproteobacteria > Pseudomonadales > Pseudomonadaceae > Aquipseudomonas > Aquipseudomonas mandelii_F. The sequence goes on from NZ_JAPJIV010000004.1 coordinate 187,434, forward strand.
AGCGCAAGTTTGACCTGATGCAGGAACTGGGTACCGATCTGGTGCTGGTGTGCAGTAACGCCTCGGCCGACTCCCTGGGTGATGAACGGATCCTGGTTGATGACTTGCGCATACTAGCCGAGCGCGCCGGAGCCCGCGGCCTGCGCATCGGTTACGAGGCGCTCGCCTGGGGGCGGCACGTCAACACCTGGCAGCAGGTCTGGAATATTGTTCGCCAGGCCGATCATCCAAGCCTCGGCGTGCTGCTCGACAGCTTCCACACCTTGTCGCTCAAGGGCGATCCTGCGGCTATCGCCGACATTCCCGGGGACAAGATCTTCTTCGTGCAGATGGCCGACGCGCCGATCCTGGCCATGGACGTACTGGAGTGGAGCCGACATTTCCGTTGCTTCCCCGGCCAGGGTGAATTCGACCTTCCCGGCTTTCTCGCACCGATCATCAAGAGTGGCTACACCGGACCGCTGTCGCTGGAAATCTTCAACGACGGCTTCCGCGCCGCACCGCCTCGGGCCAACGCCGCCGACGGCTTGCGCTCGCTGTTGTACCTCGAGGAAAAGACCCGCGAGCGCCTGGCACAGGAAGCCCAGCCGGTGGCCAACCCGGAAATACTGTTCCAGACGCCCAAAGCCAGCGAGTACAACGGCATCGAATTCCTCGAATTTGCCGTGGACGAAAGCCTTGGCGCCAAGCTCTCCCATTGGCTGGAACGGCTGGGCTTCGTCAAGGCCGGGCAGCATCGTTCCAAGAGCGTGAGCCTGCTGCGTCAAGGCGACATCAACCTGATCCTCAACTCCGAGCCGTACTCATTCGCCCACAGTTTTTTTGAAGCTCACGGTCCTTCACTGTGCGCCACCGCGGTACGGGTGAAAGACAGCGCCAGTGCCCTGGCCCGGGCGGTTGCCTACAAGGGCCAGCCCTATCGCGGACTGGTGGGGCCCAACGAACTGGAACTGGCCGCAGTGCGCGCGCCGGATGGCAGCCTGATCTATCTGGTCGACCAGGATGCCGACGTCTATGGCACCGATTTTCACTTGCAACCGGCCGCCGTGGCCAGTGGCGGTCTCAAGCGTATCGACCATATGGCCATGGCGCTGCCCGCCGACAGCCTCGACAGCTGGGTGCTGTTCTACAAGAGCCTGCTGGACTTTGAAGCGGACGACGAAGTGGTGCTGCCCGACCCTTATGGCCTGGTGAAAAGCCGGGCATTGCGCAGCCGCGACAGCTCGATCCGCTTGCCGCTGAATATCTCCGAGAACCGCAACACGGCCATCTCGCACGCCTTGTCGAGTTATCGCGGCTCGGGTGTGCATCACATCGCGTTTGACTGCGATGACATCTTTGCCGAAGTCAGCCGTGCGAAAGAGGCCGGCGTGCCGTTGCTGGATATTCCGCTCAACTATTACGACGACCTGGCCGCGCGCTTCGATTTCGACGACGAATTCCTCAGCGAACTGGCTTACTTCAACGTGCTGTACGACCGTGATGCCCAGGGCGGGGAGCTGTTCCACGTGTACACCGAACCGTTTGAAGGGCGATTTTTCTTCGAAATCATCCAGCGCAAGAACGGCTACGCGGGTTATGGAGCGGCCAACGTCGCCGTGCGTCTGGCTGCCATGGCCAAATCCCGCAGTGGCGCCGTCCGTCAGGCAAAGTTGTAGGAAATTGGTAACCGCGCATTCAAACCTGTGCCGCGCGGCTTCCTTCGTCGTGCGGCGCGGCCCATAATCGCCGCCTGTGCAGTGATGGCCGTGAGCCCGCGATGACAATAACTTCAGAACTTTCCGCAGCGCCCGACAAACCCCTTGCCGAGCCGCGCAAGAGCCGCAAGAACAATCCGGAAAAGACCCGCGAGAACATTCTTCAAGAAGCCATTGTCGAGTTTGTGCAGCAGGGGCTATCGGGGGCGCGGGTCGACGCGATCGCCGAGCGCATCCACACCTCCAAGCGCATGATCTATTACTACTTCGGCAGTAAGGAACAGCTCTACGTTGAGGTGTTGGAGAAGTTGTACGGCGATATCCGCACCACGGAAAACCGCCTGCACCTGACCGAGCTGCCGCCGGTGGAAGCGATCCGGCGGTTGGTGGAATTCACGTTCGACCACCATGACCGCAACGTCGATTTCGTGCGCATCGTGTGTATCGAGAACATTCACAACGCCGAATATGTGAAGCGCTCCGATGCGATCAAGACGATGAACACCACCGTGCTCGATTCACTGGGCGTGATTCTGCGTCGGGGTGCCGACGAGGGCGTGTTCCGCGCCGGTCTCGACCCGCTGGACGTGCACCTGCTGATGAGTTCGTTCTGCTTCTACCGAGTGTCGAACCGCCACACCTTCGGCGAGATTTTCCAGATCGACCTGCCAGATGAAAAAATCAAGCAACGCCATCGGGAAATGATCTGCGAGTCGGTTCTACGCTACCTGAAGGCCTGATACAAAGATCGCAGTACGGCCGACGCAGAAGTTGCCGGAGGCTCGGGTCGCGATCTTTTGATCTGTTGTTTACCGATTCATCCCCTGAAAGTCCGCCAACATCCGCGCCGAATCCGGCACTACTCCACTGAACAGCTCAAACGCCTTCACCGCCTGAAACACCGCCATGTTGCCGCCGTCCAGTGTCCGGCAGCCCAGGGCGCGGGCGTTGCGCAGCAGTTCAGTCTCCAGCGGAAAGTAAACGATCTCCGCTACCCACAGTTCGCTGCGCAGTAATCCGACCGGCACCGGCATGCCCGGCAGCTTTTTCATGCCCATGGGGGTGGTGTTCACCAGGCCGTTCGCCAATGCCAGTACCCCTGGCAGATCCTGCCCTGCGACCGCGCGGCCAGCGCCGAAATGCTGGTTGAGATTATCCGCAAGGACTTGGGCGCGGCTGCTTTCCACGTCAAAAATACTCAGCAGCTGTACGCCTTCGCTCAGCAACGCGTGGGCCACCGCCGCTCCGGCACCGCCAGCACCCATCTGCACCACGCGCTCGACACTGGCGCCCGGCAGGCCACGGCGAAATCCTTCGGCAAAGCCCAGGCAGTCGGTGTTATGCCCGATGCGTTTGCCATCCTTCAGCACTACCGTGTTTACCGCGCCGATTCCCCGGGCTTCCGGCGACAGGTCGTCGAGCAGCGGGATGATGGCCTGTTTACAGGGAAAGGTGATGTTCAGCCCGGTGAAGTTCATACGCTCTGCGGCCACCAGCAAATCGGGCAGGGCGCAGCTGTCGAGTTGCAACTGGTCGAGATCGATCAGGCGATAGAGGTAACGCAAGCCCTGGGCATCCCCCTCATGCTCGTGCAGCGCCGGAGTGCGCGACGCCTGAATGCCCGCGCCGATCAGGCCGGCCAGTACCACTTGTTCCCGGTCCATGCTGCTCACCCTTGTAAATGCTGACTGAAATGTTGCAGTGCCAGGCGATAACCGTTGCTGCCGAAACCGGCCATCACGGCCATGGCGACGGCGGAGACGAACGAGTGGTGACGGAAAGGTTCGCGGGCGTGCACGTTGGAAAGATGAACTTCGATCACCGGTAATTCGCTGGCGACCAGGGCATCACGGATCGCGACCGAGGTATGCGTCCAGGCTGCCGGATTGATCACGATGCCTGCGCAACGGCCGCGGGCGGCGTGAATCCAGTCCAGCAGTTCACCTTCATGATTGGTCTGGCGAAACTCCACCCGCAGGCCGAATTCTTCGCCGGCACGACCGCATAGCGCGGAAATGTCCGCGAGGGTTTCATGGCCGTAGGTGGCCGGTTCACGGGTGCCAAGCAGGTTCAGGTTGGGGCCGTTAAGCACCAGAACGATGGGGGCCATGGGGGTATCTCCACTTATTATTTTTGGCATTGGCTGAAATTCTCAGCCTGTGGAGATAAAATGTACTAGATGGTTAATTTGGTCAATTGGCGAGGCTGTGCTGCGGGCATTTGTGTGCGGTGATCGGACGGTCTCAGCGCGGCAACTGTTCAACCAGAAAGTCGATAAACGCCCTTAAACGCAGTGGAACATGGCGACTCTGAGGGTAGAGCAGGGTGAATGGCCGTGAGCGTCCACCGTATGGCTTGAGTACCTCCACCAGCGTCCCGTCGGCGAGCTCCTTTTCCACGATAAACCTATAGGTCTGAAACAATCCCGCTGCGTGTTTCGCCAGGGTCACCCCGCCCAGCACATCGTCGGAGCAACTGAGGTTGCCCTGCGCCAGGATCTCGACAGGCGAGCCATGATCGTTGAACAGCCAGGCAATGCGCCGGCCGCTGCTGGGCAATTCGTACTGAATGCACTCGTGGCGCGTCAGCTCATCCAGAGTCTGTGGCTCGCCCGCGCGCTTGAGGTAATCGGGGCTCGCGATCATCACCAGATCGGCGTTTTCAAGTTGACGGGCGATCAGGCCGGAGTCCGGGATGGCCCGGACGCGGATGGCCATGTCATAACCTTCGCCAACGAAATCGATGTTGCGGTTACTGATGTGCGCTTCGACCTTTACCTCGGGAAAGCGCGCCCTGAAGGCCGGCAGCAACGGCAGGATGCGGTGATGGGCATAAGTGGTGGGGATGCTGATGCGCAACGTGCCTGACGGTTGCTGCTGCTGGCCCATGACCTCGCGCTGCGCCTCCACCAGTTGCGCCAGCGCCTGGCGACATTCTTCGTAGTAGCGCCGGCCGCTGTCGGTCAGCTTGACGCTGCGGGTAGTGCGCGCAAACAGCCGCACCCCCAGGCGCTCTTCCATGCGCGACACCGAACGACTCACCGCCGCCGGCGTCACCCCCGCCACCAGCGCTGCCGCAGTAAAACTGCCAGCCTCGGCAGCCAGGCAAAACAGCTCGATGCTGCCCAGCTGAAGATCGTCGAAGAGTCGCTGCATGGTTGATTACACCGTGGATAAAGTGAAGGTGATTCTGTACCGATCAGGTTGTGGGGTGAAAGGATTGCTTACTTATTCGTGCGCCTTTGCGCCGGCTTGGGACGGGTTCAGGCGCTAGGCTGAAGCGCGGGATGTCGACTCGGCGAAAAACGCCAGTCGTCGAATACTTAAAGGACAGGATCAGATTTTGGTTCTATAACCTAACGGATGGGTTAGCATGAATGTATGTCGCTACAAGGGACTCTCGTTGGTGATCATGCTGCGCGATGAACACTGCCCCCCGCATGCGCATGTAAATGCAGGGCTGTGGAGCGCTCGATTCAGATTCAGCTTTTGGCACAACAGTGTCGACCTGTGGGACGTTGTTCCTCTTTCGCGACGCCCGCCCGTGCCGGTTTTAGAGGGATTGCGCCAGGCGCTGAGGCAGCCTGCCCACCTGCGACGCGCCCGCAGCATATGGTGGAACAAACTGCAGACGGCCTGTCTCGACCATCAGTTATGGGATTGGCACGCCAGCGAAGTAGTGATGATGAGAGGCATCGCCAGGTCGACCTACCTGATTGGGTCGGCTCGGTATGAGCCCGAAAATGACAAGACCCTACTGTCCCTGATGGGAGCACCGGAGGGCGTGGAGATCGAACTGTGAAGACAATTAAGGCAAAAATACTGGTGGATCAACCAGTGACCGAGGCACTGCTGGATGAAGCGATCGAGCGTGGGCAGTTGCGGCAAAAGAACTGCCTGCAGGCCACTGCGGTGACCCATCAGGCTTCATGTCTTACGGTGAGTTTTGCAGACGGCAGCGGCGTATTGCTGCCGGTGAAGTATTACCCGGAATTCGCTGATTTCAGCGCTGAGGACTTCGCAGATTTGACTGTCGGATTTTCCGGGACAGCCCTGTGCCATGAGGGCAGGGATTTGCAGGTGTCGATTGCCGGTATGATTTCTGCCAGCGAACCACTGATGGCCATGGCCTCTTCCGTGGTCGCTTCGCGCAATGGTCGGCAAAGCAGCGCCGCCAAGTCTGCCGCAGCTCGGGCCAATGGCAAGAAGGGCGGGCGTCCGCGCAAAGTCGACGCGACGCTCTAGGCATACACAAAAAAGCCGTCAAAACGACGGCTTGTTTGTTTCTGGCTGTTGGGCTTAGCGCCGAGTCAGCATGACTCCGGACTCCATGTGATGGGTCCACGGAAACTGGTCGAACATTGCACAGCGGGTGATGCGGTGCGTGTCGTGCAACTGGGCGATGTTGGCTGCCAGGGTTTCCGGGTTACAGGAAATGTAGAGGATGTTGTCGAAGCGGCGGGTCAGCTCGCAGGTGTCCGGGTCCATGCCGGCGCGGGGCGGGTCGACGAATACGCTGCCAAATTCGTAGCTCTTCAGGTCGATGCCCTGCAGACGACGGAAAGGGCGGACTTCGTTCAATGCTTCAGTCAGCTCTTCGGCGGATAAACGCACCAGGGTGACGTTATCCACAGCGTTTTCGCTCAGGTTGCTCAGCGCCGCGTTGACCGAACTCTTGCTGATTTCGGTGGCCAGCGCTTTGCGCGCGCGGGTAGCGAGGGGCAGGGTGAAGTTGCCGTTGCCGCAATACAGCTCGAGCAAATCGTCCGAGCGATCACCCAATGCGTTGTAAGCCCAATTCAGCATTTTCTGATTCACGGTGCCGTTGGGTTGAGTGAACGCGCCTTCCGGCTGGCGGTAGCTGAAAGTGCGCCCGCCGACTTCAAATTGCTCGACCACGTAATCGAGGCCGATGACTTCGCGCTTGCCTTTGGAGCGACCGATGATGCTGACGTTCAAGTCTGCCGCCAGCTTCGAGGCGGCGGCGTGCCAATGTTCGTCCAGCGGGCGGTGATAACACAGGGTGATCATCGCGTCGCCAGCCAGGGTGGTCAGAAATTCCACCTGGAACAGCTTGTGGCTCAGGGCGGCGCTTGCCTGCCAGGCGGCTTTGAGTTGCGGCATCAGTTGATTGATGCGCAAGCTGGCGATCGGAAACTCTTCGATCAGGACCGGCGTGCGTTTGTCTTCCAGGGAAAACATTGCGTAATGCCGGTCGCCCCCTTCGCGCCACAAGCGAAATTCGGCGCGCAGGCGGAAATTCTGCAGCGGCGAGTCGAACACAGCCGGTTCGGGGGCATCAAACGGCGCCAGCAAGTCACGCAGACGCGTGACTTTTTCTTCGAGCTGAGTGGCGTAGGCCTGGGAATCAAAAGTCATGCGTTGAACCAACCCAACTTGATCACGAACAGAATCGACAGAATCACCAGCGCCGGGTTGAGCTCACGGGCGCGCCCGGACAGCAACTTGATCACGGTCCAGGAGATGAAACCGAAGGCGATGCCGTTGGCGATGGAATAAGTGAATGGCATGGCCAGGGCAGTGACCACGACCGGTGCCGCAACGGTGATGTCGTCCCAGTCTATTTCGGCCAGCCCGGAAGTCATCAGCACCGCGACGAACAGCAGCGCAGGGGCCGTGGCGAACGCCGGAACGCTGGCGGCCAGTGGCGAGAAGAACAGCGCCAGCAGGAACAGGATTGCTACCACCACCGCCGTCAGGCCAGTACGGCCACCAGCGCTGACGCCGGCTGCGGACTCGATGTAGCTGGTGGTCGTCGATGTGCCCAGCAACGAACCGGCCATGGCGGCAGTACTGTCGGCGATGAGCGCACGGCCCATCTTCGGCATGTGGCCGTCCTTGCCCATCAGGCCCGCGCGCTTGGCAACGCCGATCAGGGTGCCGGAGTTGTCGAACAGATCGACGAACAGGAAGGCGAAAATCACGCTGACCAGGCCGATGTCCAGCGCGCCTTTGATGTCCAGTTGCAGGAAGGTCGGCGCCAGGGACGGCGGCATCGACATCACGCCACCGAAGGGGGTGAAGCCCAGGGCGATGGAGGCAATGGTGACGACCAGAATGCCGATCAACACTGCACCCCGGATTTTGAGGGCTTCGAGGGCCACGATCAGAGCAAAACCCAGGGTCGCGAGAATCGGTGCCGGTTGCTTCAAGTCACCAAGACCGACCATGGTCGCCGGGTTGCTGACGACGATCCCGGCGTTATGCAGGGCAATCAACGCCAGGAACAGGCCGATGCCAGCGGCAATGGCCGAACGCAGCGGCAGCGGGATGCTGTTGATGATCCATTCGCGGATGCGAAAGATCGACAGCAGGAAGAACAGCACTGCCGAGATGAACACCGCGCCCAGCGCCACTTGCCAGGTATGGCCCATGTGCAGCACGACGGTGTAGGTGAAGAAGGCGTTCAGACCCATGCCCGGTGCCAGCGCGATCGGGTAGTTGGCGATCAGGCCCATCACGGTGGAACCGATGGCCGCGGCCAGGCAGGTCGCGACGAACACCGCGCCCTTGTCCATGCCGGTCTCGCCGAGAATGCTCGGGTTGACGAACAGGATATAGGCCATGGCCAGGAAGGTCGTGATGCCCGCAAGAATCTCGGTCCGCACGTTGGTGTTGTGTGCCTTGAGTTGAAACAGCCTTTCCAGCATGTCTGCTCCCCGTGGCGCGCCCGGCGCCGTGAATGTATCGACCTCAACAGCAAAGCACAGACCGCGAAACGGGCCCGGTAATTTTCTGTGGGTCGGAAAAAGCCGCGCATCATACCAGCAGCGTGGGGCTGTGGCTGCTTATGGCTGCGATCGTCGTCGATGTTTTGCGTTCAAGCCAAGTGCGCCATACTGCGGGCTGGCATTTGGGGCGACATGGGACTTGCATGAACAAGCGTCTGGCTGGGGTATTGGCGGTGATGATTGGCTGTTTGGCGCAGGGGCAGGGCGTGTGGGCTGCGGCGGCGCCGGCGCTGAGTCAAGTCAAGGTGCTGAAGGTTGAGTCCCCGGCCTGCGGTTTCGAGGACATTGCAGCCGGCCAGGAACAGACCCACTGTAATCACAGCGGGCCGAACATCAAGGTGTATGTGCTGGAAGTCGGCTACGGTCGTGCGGCGCGGGTCGGCCTGGACGGATTTGACCTCAACGGTACCCGGACTCCGGTCTGTGCCTTTGATAACGGTAATCTGACCGAGTGCACCGTCGGCAGGAAAACCGTCGGCTACCTCTACGTCTTCGATCTGGCGGGCAAGCAGGAAGGCACGTTCACCTTCAGCAATACTTCAATCAATGCGCCGGGCAATACGCTGTCGACGCAGCTTTACATCAAGTAACGCCCGCTCGGACAGGAGCCGCGAAAGCTGACTACGCTTTAAAGATCATTCAGTGGATGTCGCCCATGACCTTTAGAGCTCTGATTACCCTCGCCGAGGGCATCGATGATCTGCAAGCAGTGACCTTGGTCGACGTGCTGCGCCGCGCCAAGGTGGAAGTGGTGGTAGCCAGTATCGAAGGCCGGCGCATGCTGACCTGCGCCCGTGGTACCCGCGTGACCGCCGATGCCATGCTGGTGGATTTACTGGCGCAACCTTTCGACCTGATCGCGCTGCCCGGCGGGGCCGTGGGCGCGCAGCACCTGGCAGCCCATCAACCTCTGCAGCAACTGATCAAGGATCAGGCGGCTGCCGGTCGACTGTTCGCCGCGATTGCCGAGTCTCCGGCGCTGGCGCTGCAACCCGCTGGCGTGTTGCGCCAGCGACGGATGACCTGCCTGCCCTCGGCCAGCCATCAATTGTCGGGCTGCACTTTTGTCGATCAGCCGGTGGTGGTCGACGGCAACTGCATCACCGCCCAGGGTTCAGGCGCCGCCCTGTCATTTACCCTGGCTCTGGTCGAGCAGCTTTGTGGCAAGGCAGTACGCACGGCGGTGGCGGCAGAAATGCTGGTCTGACGCCGCAGATCAATCCCCTTGAACGCTGTGCACCCTGCGAAGTCGTACCCCTTGTGACGGCGGTTTGCCAAAACGCCGCAAACAGACGACCAATCGTGAGGTGTACATGAGCGCGACCATCGACGACGCCAAGCCAGCGTCATTTGCCCGCCACCCACTGGGCCTGACGCTCAATGGCCAGGCGCGTCAGCTTGAAGTCCTGCCCTGGACCACCTTGCTGGACCTGCTGCGGGAACAACTGGACCTGATCGGCAGCAAAAAAGGCTGTGACCACGGCCAATGTGGAGCCTGCACGGTGCTGCTCAACGGCAAGCGGGTGAATGCCTGCCTGACGTTGGCCGTGATGTGTAACGGTGCCGAGTTGACCACCATCGAAGGCCTGGCCGAGGGTGAGCAGCTGCATCCAATGCAACAGGCCTTCATCAAGCACGATGCCTTCCAGTGCGGGTATTGCACACCCGGGCAGATCTGCTCGGCCGTCGGCCTGGCCAACGAAGGACGGGCCAACACCCCAGCAGACATCAAGGAGCTGATGAGCGGCAACCTGTGCCGCTGTGGCGCCTACAGCAATATTCGCGATGCCATCGAAGAAGCGCTTCCTGCCTGCCGCGCCAATGCTGGGCAAGGGGGTGGCCAATGAATCCGTTTCATTACAGCAAGCCCGAATCGGTACAGGACGCGGTGCATCTCGCGGGCCCCGCATCGCGCTTCATCGCCGGCGGTACCAACCTGCTGGATCTGATGAAAGAAAATGTCACTCGTCCCGAGCACCTGATCGACATCACTGGCCTGCCCCTGCGCGAAGTGCGTGAAACAGCCGGCGGCGGGCTGATGATCGGGGCTTTGGTGAGCAATGCCGACCTGGCCTGGCACCCATTGATCGAACAGCGTTATCCACTGTTGTCACAGGCGATTCTGTCGGGCGCATCCCCGCAGTTGCGCAACATGGCCAGTACTGGTGGCAACCTGCTGCAACGCACGCGGTGTTATTACTTTTACGATTCCAGCGTGCCGTGCAACAAGCGCGAACCAGGCAGCGGCTGTCCGGCGCGGGACGGTTTGAACCGGATTCATGCGATTTTCGGCGCCAGCGCCCAGTGCGTGGCCACCCACCCATCGGACATGTGCGTGGCATTGGCCGCACTGGAAGCCGTGGTGCATGTGCAAGGGCGTGGCGGCCAGCGAACCATCGAGTTTGCTGACTTCCATCGCCTGCCGGGCGATGCGCCGGAGCGCGACAACCAACTGGCCGACGATGAATTGATCACCAGCGTTGAATTGCCTGCCGCCGGTTTCGCCGAATACAGCCATTACCTGAAGATCCGCGATCGCGCCTCCTATGCTTTTGCCCTGGTGTCGGTAGCGGCGGCGCTTGACCTCGACGGCCCCGTCATTCGTGGTGCTCGTCTGGCACTGGGCGGCGTGGCTCACAAACCGTGGCGCGACAAGTCAGTGGAAAATGCGTTGGTGGGCCAGACCGTCAGCCGCGAAACCTTCGCTGCTGCCGCCGATGCGCTGCTGCGCAACGCCGAGCCACTTGAGCACAACGCGTTCAAAGTCAAACTGGCGCGCCGGGCGATTGTCCGGGCGCTGAGCGATGCCGCGCTGGGAGGGCAAGCCTGATGAATACCTTTACCCAACCCATGGGCCAGCCATTGGATCGTGTCGATGGTCATCTCAAGGTCACCGGCCAGGCGCGGTATGCCGGCGAGTTTCCCGAGCAGGGCTTGCTGCATGGCAGTGTGGTCTCCAGCAACATCCCTTGCGGACGCGTCCTGAGCATCGATGCATCGGCAGCCCTGGCATTGCCCGGCGTCGTTGCCGTGATCGATCACACCAGCCGACCGCATATAGCCAGCTACGACAAGGATTACGAGGACGCGGACTCCGCCGAAGGCTCGCCGTTTCGTCCGCTCTACAACGACCGCGTCCTGTACAGCGGCCAGCCACTGGCACTGGTCGTAGCCGATAATCTGGAGCTGGCACGGCATGCCGGATCGCTGGTGCGCATCGAATATGAAAGCGATACCCATCAGACCGACCTTGTGCCCATGCAGGGTGAGGCTCATCCGGCACCCGCCGAGTTACCCAAGCCCAGGGGCAATTTCCAGGCCGAGTTCGCCGGCGCGGCACTGAGTCTCGATTTGCACTACAGCACTCCGATCGAACATCACAACCCGATGGAGCCGCATGCCAGTACCGTGCTTTATCAGCCCGATGGCACGTTGCACATCCATGACAAAACCCAAGGGCCGCAGAACTGCCAGGCCTATGTGCAAAAAGTCTTCGGCCTTGAGAAAGAGCAGGTACGGATATTCGCCGCCTTTGTAGGCGGCGCCTTTGGCTCTGGTTTGCGTCCGCAGTACCAATTGCCACTCGCGGTGATGGCCGCGCTCAAACTCAAGCGCTCGGTGCGGGTGACCCTGACCCGTCAGCAAATGTTTACCTTTGGCTACCGACCGCGCACTTTGCAGCGCCTGCAATTGGGCGCTGCGGCTAACGGCCGGTTGCTGGCGGTTGGGCACACTGCCATCGGCCAGACTTCGCGATTTGAAGACTTCACCGAGCACGTGGTGGAGTGGAGCGGCATGCTTTACCACTGCGACAACGTGCAGCTGACTTACAAGCTGGTGCCGCTGGATGTGTTCACGCCGCTGGACATGCGCGCCCCGGGGGCCGCGCTCGGCCTGATCGGCCTGGAATGCGCCATGGACGAGCTGGCCTGTGCGCTGGCGATCGACCCGGTGCAACTGCGGCTGATCAACTATGCAGAACGCAATCAGAACGAAGACAAACCTTACTCGAGCAAGGAACTGCGTGCCTGCTACGAGCAAGGGGCCGAGCGTTTTGGCTGGAGTCAGCGCAACCCCGAACCTCGCAGCATGCGTCATGATCGGCAGTTGGTCGGCTGGGGCATGGCGGGTGGTGTCTGGGAAGCCATGCAACAGAAAGCCAGTGCCAAAGCCAGCCTCGACCGCGACGGCAAACTGACCGTCAGCAGTGCAACGACTGACATTGGCACCGGCACCTACACCGTGATGACGCAGATCGCCGCCCAGGCCTCGGGCGTTGCGGTCCAGGATGTCACTTTTGTGCTGGGCGACTCCTCGCTACCCACCGCGCCATTGCAGGGCGGCTCATTCACCGTTTCTTCGGTCGGCACCGCAGTCCAGCAGGCGTGCGCCGCGTTACAGGAAAAACTCCTGGCGGTTGCCCGGCAAACCCATCCGGCATTCGCTGCTGTCACCGCCGAACAGGCGGTGTTCGAGGCAGGGCAGTTGAGTTCGGGTGAGTCGCGAGTGTCCCTGGCGGAGCTGGTGCGCAACAGCGGCGAAGTGACCGTTGAGGTTCAAGTGGATGCCGAGCCCGACAAGAAACGCGAAGCGTACGCCACCGCAACGCACTCGGCGGTGTTCGTCGAGGTGCTGGTCGATGAGGACTTGGGCACCGTGAAGGTCAATCGTGTGGTCAGTGCCATCGCCGCCGGCCGCGTGGTGAACCCGAAGATGGCCCGCAGCCAGATTCTCGGCGGCGTGGTTTGGGGAGTGGGCATGGCGCTGCACGAGGAAACCCAGACCGATCATGCGCTCGGCCGACACATGAACCACAGCCTCGCCGAATATCACATCCCGGTGAACGCTGACATTGGCGATATCGAAGTGCTGTTCGTCGAAGAGCACGACGAGATCGTCAATGCGCTGGGCTCCAAGGGCGTGGGTGAGATCGGCATCGTGGGTGTGGCGGCAGCGGTGGCCAACGCGATCTATCACGCCACGGGGAAAAGGGTGCGGGATTTTCCCATCACCCTCGACAAGCTGCTTTAGGCCTTGGCCTCTTGCGCTGGTATATGCATGCGGTCGCGGTTGGCCAGAGTCGGGAACAGCTTGATCCAGACCCCGGTCACCACCAGCGTGCCGATGCCGCCCATCACCACCGCCGGGACGGTCCCGAACCAGTGAGCGGTGAGGCCGGATTCGAACTCGCCCAACTGGTTCGAGGCGCCGATGAACAAACCGTTCACGGCGCTGACCCGTCCGCGCATTTCGTCCGGGGTTTCCAGCTGTACGAAGGAAGCCCTGATGACCATGCTGATCATGTCCGCGGCGCCTAGCACCACCAGTACCGCGAGGGAGAACCAGAATGACGTCGACAGGCCGAACGCAATGGTCGCGACGCCGAATACGCCCACCGCAGTGAACATCACCCGACCCACCTTGCGATCCACGGAAAACCGCGCCAGCCACAGCGACATCAGCAGCGCACCCACCGCTGGCGCCGAACGCAACAGGCCAAGGCCCCAAGGTCCGGTCAGCAAGATGTCCTTGGCAAACACCGGCAGCAGGGCGGTCGCGCCTCCGAGCAAGACGGCAAACAGGTCCAGGGAAATGGCCCCGAGGATGTCCGGTCGACTGCGAATGAAACGGATACCCGCCAACAGCGAGTCCAGGGTGGCCTTGCCTTTGTTCAGTGGTGTCTGCCGGGCCGGCAGGTTGAGCATCAGGCAACAGGCGATGATGTACAAAATGACCGTAGGCCCGTAAACCCAGACGCTGCCAAAAGCGTACAACAAGCCGCCGAGCGCGGGAGCAACGATGGTTGCCGATTGCTGCGCCGACTGGGCTGCGGCTACTGCACGAGGAAACAGCGCACTGGGCACGATGCTCGGCAGCAATGCCTGGGTCGTGGGCATCTCGAACGAGCGCGCGGCGCCCAACAGGAATGCGAGGATGAAGATCATCTCCCGGGTGACATGATCCGTCGCGCTGCCGATGGCCAGCGCCAGGGCAATCAACGCCTGCAACGACTGACAGATCGCCGCCACCTTACGCCGGTCGTAGCGATCGGCAACATGTCCGGTGTGCAACATAAACAGCACCCGCGGGGCGAATTCCACCAGGCCCACCAGGCCCAGGTCCAGCACGTTACCGGTGAGCTGGTAGAGATTCCAGCCGATGGCCACGGTCAGCATCTGGAAGCCACTGGCGGTGAAGATCCGGGCCAGCCAAAACGCAATGAATGGGCGATGGTGACGTAACAGCAAAGGGGCTTGGCTGGGCATCGGCAGGCAGGTCTGGAACAGGGGAGGTCCGAGATTATCACCAACCTGTAACCAGAAGTTGCTGTAACAAAAAAATTAGTTAGCTAGACACCAATCAGCAAAACACTGCAGTTCGTGTAGGAGTGAGCCTGCTCGCGATGGCTATGTGTCAGTCGACAGCCCTGCAGTCTGGCAAACCGCCATCGCGAGCATGCTCACTCCCACAGGGAATGTGTTACGACTGATTGCCATGCCTGTGAGGCAACCTGTCACGCGGCAATCGACCACACCGGCCACCTGCGAAAATGGGACTACTCTTTCAACCATGCTTGATCCAGATCAAAACCCTTCGCGGAAATGATCCGGCGGCCAATTGGCCAGACTCCCTACGTGTGATGCTGGTAAAAAAAGAACGAATTTGAATTCGCCGCACTCCATATCCGTGGGGGCAGTGGGTGCAGGCCGCAGGCCTTCAGCCGGAATTACCTGACAGAGGAAGACTTATGTTCGGTTTGGAGGCGCTTGATCTCGCCCGAATTCAGTTCGCGTTCACCATCTCATTCCACATCCTGTTTCCGGCCATCACCATCGGCCTGGCGAGTTACCTGGCGGTGCTCGAAGGTTTGTGGCTGAAAACCAAAAACGACACTTACCGCGATCTGTACCACTTCTGGTCGAAGATCTTCGCCGTCAACTTCGGCATGGGCGTGGTCTCCGGGCTGGTCATGGCGTATCAGTTCGGCACCAACTGGAGCCGTTTCTCCGACTTCGCCGGTGCCGTGACCGGGCCTTTGCTGACGTACGAGGTGCTCACCGCCTTTTTCCTCGAAGCCGGCTTCCTCGGTGTGATGCTGTTTGGCTGGAACAAGGTCGGACGCAATCTGCACTTCTTCTCGACCGTGATGGTAGCCATCGGCACCTTGATCTCGACTTTCTGGATTCTCGCCTCCAATAGCTGGATGCAGACGCCGCAGGGCTTCGAGATCATCAACGGCCAGGTCATTCCTACCGACTGGTTTGCGGTCATCTTCAACCCGTCATTCCCATACCGCCTGATGCACATGGCGACGGCTGCGTTCGTGGCCACGGCGTTTTTCGTCGGCTCCTCGGCAGCCTGGCACTTGCTGCGCGGCAAGGACAACCCGGCCATCCGGACCATGTTGTCGATGGCCATGTGGATGGCGTTGATCGTTGCGCCAATCCAGGCGGTGATCGGCGACTTTCATGGTCTTAACACTCTCAAGCACCAACCGGCAAAAATCGCCGCAATCGAAGGTCACTGGGAAAACCATGGCGATGAGCCTACCCCACTGATCCTGTTCGGCTGGCCGGACATGAAGGCCGAAAAAACCAAGTATGCGGTGGAGATTCCGTACCTGGGCAGCCTGATCCTCACGCACTCGCTGGACAAACAGGTCCCGGCGCTCAAAGACTTTCCGCCCGAGGACCGGCCTAATTCGACCATCGTCTTCTGGTCGTTCCGGATCATGGTCGGCCTGGGCATGCTGATGATCTTCACCGGTTTGTGGAGCCTGTGGCTACGCAAGCGCGACAAGCTGTACACCTCGCGTCCGTTCCTGTACCTGGCGCTGTGGATGGGCCCGTCTGGCCTGATCGCGATCCTCGCAGGTTGGTTCACTACCGAAATCGGCCGCCAGCCGTGGGTGGTCTACGGCTTGATGCGCACGGCAGATGCCTCCTCCAACCACAGCTTCATGCAGATGAGCATTACCCTGATCATGTTCGTCGTGGTGTATTTCGCCCTGTTCGGCGCGGGCCTTGGCTACATGATGCGCCTGGTGCGCAAAGGACCGAAGATCGACGAAGGCAAGGAAACCAATGACGGTGGTCCTGGCAAGAAACGCACCCCAGCGCGTCCGCTGTCGGCGGCTGATGATAGCGCCGACTCCGACCACAGCCTGACCAAGGAGATTTGAGTCATGGGTATTGATCTTCCGCTGATCTGGGCCGTGATCATCATCTTCGGCATCATGATGTACGTGGTCATGGACGGCTTTGACCTGGGTATCGGCATCCTCTTCCCGTTCATCCCGGGCAAGACCGACCGCGACGTGATGATGAACACTGTCGCGCCGGTTTGGGACGGCAACGAAACCTGGCTGGTACTGGGCGGCGCTGCATTGTTTGGTGCGTTCCCCCTGGCTTACTCGGTAGTGTTGTCGGCGTTGTACCTGCCGCTGATCTTCATGCTGATCGGCTTGATCTTCCGCGGGGTGGCGTTCGAATTCCGTTTCAAGGCCAAGGACGACAAACGTCACCTTTGGGATAAGGCGTTTATCGGCGGCTCGGTAGCGGCCACATTCTTCCAGGGGGTGGCGCTCGGTGCGTTCATCGATGGGTTACCGGTGGTCAATCGGCAGTTCGCGGGTGGTTCGCTGGACTGGCTGACTCCGTTCACCCTGTTCTGCGGCGCGGCACTGGTAGTGGCTTATGCGTTGCTCGGTTGCACCTGGCTGATCATGAAGACCGAAGGCAAGTTGCAGGAGCAGATGCATAACCTGGCGCGTCCCCTGGCATTCGTGTTGCTGGCAGTGATCGGTATCGTCAGCATCTGGACTCCGCTGGCGCATCCCGAGATTGCTTCGCGCTGGTTCACTTTGCCGAACCTGTTCTGGTTCCTGCCGGTGCCGATCCTGGTTCTGGTGACGATGTACGGACTGATTCGTGCCGTGGCGCGCAATGCCAATTACATGCCGTTCCTGCTGACGCTGGTGCTGATTTTCCTTGGCTACAGCGGTCTCGGCATCAGCCTGTGGCCGAACATCGTGCCACCGTCGATCTCGATCTGGGACGCCGCCGCACCGCCGCAGAGCCAGGGCTTCATGCTGGTGGGTACGCTGTTCATCATCCCGTTCATCCTGGGCTACACCTTCTGGAGCTACTACGTGTTCCGCGGCAAGGTCACCCATGAAGATGGCTACCACTAGAACTTGCAGGAGCAAAACTTGCTTTCGATGGCGTCGATACTGGCGCCATCAACCTTGGATAGGAGGGTAGAAAGTCATGGCCGGTAAACACTCATTGCAAGAAATCGAAGCCGCCGAAAAGAAGCCCTTATGGCAACGCCTTGGCTGGCTGGCAATGATCTGGGTCGGTAGCGTTGGCGCTTTGTTCATCGTCGCAAGCCTGATGCGCATGTTCATGAACGCAGCGGGCCTGAGTACGCACTGAAATCTCGGATAAAAAAAACCTCCTGATGTGGAGGTTTTTTTTGCCCGTAGTTATTTGCGCGCTTTGAGAATCACGAACTTGGGTGTCGCCGCCACTTGCTCGACCCCGCGGAACAGCCGCGCCAGTTTGCTGTGATAACCCAGGTGTCGATTGCCCACAATGTACAGCGCGCCACCCACCACCAGCGCTTCGCGGGCCTGCTGGAACATGCGCCAGGCGAGAAAGTCGCCGACGACCTGTTGCTGGTGGAAAGGAGGGTTGCACAGCACCACATCCAGCGACTGTGGAGCCTGTTCGGCCAGGCCGTCCCCGGCGCGTACCAGCACTTCACGATCGCCCAGCGCCGCGCGCCAGTTTTCGCTGGCCGATTGCACTGCCATGAAAGACTCGTCAACCAGGGTGTAATGCGAGTCAGGGTTTTGCAGTGCGCTGGCGATGGCCAGCACGCCGTTGCCGCAGCCCAGATCAGCAACCCGCGCTGTCCCAAGGTTTTTTGGCAGGTGTGGAAGAAAGGCCCGGGTGCCGATGTCGAGGCCTTCTCGGCAGAACACATTGGCGTGGTTGAGCAGCTCGATTGCCGGGGCATCAAGCTGGTAACGGGTCGGGTAGGGCGACACCGCCGGTGCCTTGGGTTCGGCGGTCGCGATCAGCAGCCGAGCCTTCTTGACCGCCAACGACGCCTGGACCGGGCCAATGTAATGTTCGAGCAGGTCACCCGCAGCGCGGGGCAGGTGTTTGATCATGGCGGCGGCTACCACCTGCGCGCCGGGCGCCAACTGCCCCTGCAGGCGGATCAACTGTTCTTCGAGCAGAGCCAGGGTCTTCGGCACCCGGATCAATACCTGATCAAACGGGCCGGCGAAGGGCAGATGCGCAGGTACTTTTGGCACCGAATCAAAGGCATGACCATTGCGCAGGAGGTTTTTTTCCAGGCCCTGGAACGCCAGGAACGAGTCGCCGCTGCTGGTTACCTGAACTTTGCCGACCAGGCTCGCGGCCAGCGCCCCAAAGCTGTCGTTGAGCACCAGAACCCGCGTCTGAGCAGCCGGTTGCCGTTCCGCCAGGTGATTGAGCAGGTATTCGTCTGCGGCATCGAATGCCTGCAGGGGTTCGTTCGACTGTTCGGGCTGGCGGATCAGGTCGAGGCTGGCGAAGGGGGTTTCGAGCAAAGGCATGGGGTGTGGCTCTTGGTGATCAACGGGTGTCCCGCCGCCAAGGGCATTTTTGCGGGCTGATCCGGCCGAGTGCACTGCGTCGCGAAGGTCTACACGTCAGCACTCAGGAAGGACCGCAAATGGTACGTTTTTTTTTATCTGATTACTCGCGACAATTTCATCGCACCGCCGAGCTGGAGAGAAAACCCTCTCGAGTAGCGGCAATCACTGCGGAAATCTTGTTGCAGACCCCCAGCTTCGACATCGCACTTTGTACATGAAAGTTAATGGTTCGAGCGGTCACGTTGAGGATCCGCGCGCTTTCTCCTGCGGTCTTTCCCGCTGCTGCCAGTTTCAGCACATCGATTTCGCGATCTGACAAATGCGGCATTGACGGCTTGGGCGGCTTTGGGAGGTTTTGGGTGACCAGCGTGTGCAAGTGACGCCCGATGAACATCGAGAAGCCAACTTTCTCGTACAGTTCGAAGGCGGTGATGGCGCAATGGCTGCGGGCCAGGCTCAACGTGCTGCACAGGTCGTTTTCTTCATCGATGAACGCTTGTGACCAGCCGTGCTTCAGTCCGTTTTGCTCCAAGGCTTCCCACACCCAGGGGCTCCGCGAAAACAGCTCTTCATTCCAGACAACCGGCATCATTGAATGATTGCATTGTGCTACTACTGGGTCGCTGCTTGTTAATGCCTGCTTTTTGCAACTGAAGTTCCAGGCAGTTGGATAGTTGTTGATGTCAGCCAGTTGTGTTGCCTCCTTATTGATGATGTAACTTGTTGAAAAAGAACAATATTTGAAGCCCATATTTTTATGAATTGCAAGGATGATTGGAAGGCTGAGTTAAGTTCGGTTGTAAGAGACAGCTGGACGAGTTGGGATTCTTTCCACTGTTCCATAGTGAAGCTCCGGTGACAGCTAACTTGGGGGGTGCTAAATGGATCCGAAATCCAGCACGTTCGAGAGTGTAGGATTATTCCTTCAGGCGTGTCGATATTATTTCGACACAATTGGACTCGTGCACGTATCGAATAGTTCTAATACATTTTGGAGTGGGATATTTATTATTAGATGTCGGATCTAATACGATGAATACTAACCAACGAGTTAAAGTCATTACAAATCGTCGGTGTTTAATCGCGCCGCTTTGCGGGACACTGAAAGCCCTCTGTTAAATGGAGCGCCCCATGACCGCCAGTGCCGAAAAATTTACCCGTCAGACATTGCTCGACGTTAAACCCATAACCTCGAGCCTGTTTACTCTGCGCACGACCAGAGACCCCGGGTTCCGATTCCGCGCCGGGCAGTTCGCTCGCCTCGGGGTAACCAGGGCTGACGGCAGTACGGTATGGCGTGCGTACTCAATGGTTTCCTCGCCGTATGACGAGTTTCTCGAGTTTTTTTCCATCGTAGTACCCGATGGCGAATTCACTAGCGAGCTGAGCCGGCTTAAACAAGGTGATTCATTGCTGGTCGAGCGCCAGGCATTCGGCTATCTCACCCTTGATCGCTTTGTCGACGGGCGTGACCTTTGGTTACTGGCCACCGGTACTGGCGTGGCGCCCTTTCTTTCTATCCTGCAGGACTTTGAAGTGTGGGAGAAATTCGAGCGAATCATCCTGGTCTACAGTGTGCGCGAAGCGGCAGAGCTGGCGTATCAGGAGCTGATCGCCGGTCTCGCACAACGGGATTATCTCGTGGACTACGCACACAAGCTTCAGTTCATCCCCATCGTCACGCGCGAGCTGCACCCGGGTGCGCTGAACGGGCGAATTACCACCCTGATCGAGAGCGGTGAGCTGGAGCGTTTTGCGGGGCTGACTTTGACGCCAGAGCATTCGCGGGTAATGCTCTGCGGCAATCCGCAAATGATCGATGAAACTCGCAAATTACTAAAGCACAAGGACATGCACCTGAGCCTCAGCCGGCGTCCGGGGCAAGTGGCAGTGGAAACCTACTGGTAAGAAACCGGCGCCTCAAGGGCGCCGTTCTCGTGTTCAATCCAGGGTCCGGGGCCGTTCGTTCTGCACTTTCAGCAGGTCGCGGATCTCCCCCAGCAATACTTCTTCCTTGGTCGGAACAGGCGGCAGGGAAGGGGCAACGGCTTCTTCGCGCTTCAGGCGGTTGATGGCTTTTACGCCCATGAAGATCGCGAATGCGACAATGATGAAGTCGATCACGCTCTGGATGAACTTGCCGTACGCCAGCATTACTGCGGGAGTGGTCCCCTCTCCAGCCTTCAGGGTGACGGCCAGGTCACTGAAGTCAACGCCCCCGATCAACAGGCCGAGCGGCGGCATGATCACATCTCCGACAAACGAAGAAACGATCTTGCCGAAGGCCGCACCGATGATGATGCCGACCGCCATGTCGACCACATTTCCCTTGACCGCGAAGGCCTTGAACTCACTGATCACGCCCATTGGTTGATTCCTTGTACAGATTGGTTGGTAGCCGCAGTGTAATTCAGCAATACGGATTTTGCTCGAAACGGCTGCTTTAGAGCTTGCCAGTAGTCGACCGGGTCGCTCGCGAAAAGTTTACAAAAATCCACTGATTGCTGGTCGGCAGCCTATGGTAAGTAAGAATCCTTTCCAGTGAGTTACTTGTGCAGCACATACTGAGTTAATAGATGGCAGTGTGCCTTGTTGAAAGTTTTCTGTTGTTTTCAAGGTTGAGTTGTACGCGAACTTTATTCTTAGATAGGATTTGTACAAGTTAATAAGATGACACTTAAGTGACATTAAACGGTTGTTTAATGGGAACTTCGATTGTGAACTGTTGAGTGTTGCTGCGCGCTTATCCGTTCCAGCTGCGCTATCATCCCGGTTTTTGCCGGGAGTCAAGATGGCCAAGGCCAAACGCATGTACGGCTGCACCGAGTGCGGCTCAACTTTCCCCAAGTGGGCCGGACAGTGTGGCGAGTGCGGCGCCTGGAACACCCTGACTGAAACCATGGTCGAGAGCGGTGGCGCCGCACCTCCCAGCGGTCGCACCGGGTGGACAGGGCAGCAGGCGCAAATAAAAACGCTGGCAGAAGTCAGTGTCGAAGAAATTCCGCGTTTCTCTACTGCTTCCAGCGAACTCGATCGAGTCCTGGGCGGTGGCCTGGTCGATGGCTCCGTGGTGCTGATCGGCGGTGACCCAGGTATCGGCAAGTCGACCATTCTCCTGCAGACCCTGTGTAATCTCGCCAAGACCATGCCGGCGCTCTATGTCACCGGCGAGGAATCGCAGCAGCAGGTGGCCATGCGCGCCCGACGCCTGGGCTTGCCTCAGGATCAGCTGCGAGTGATGACCGAGACCTGCATCGAAACCATCATTGCCACGGCGCGGGTGGAAAAGCCCAAGGTGATGGTGATCGACTCGATCCAGACGATTTTCACCGAACAGTTGCAGTCGGCCCCCGGTGGTGTGTCCCAGGTGCGGGAGAGCGCGGCGTTGCTGGTACGTTATGCCAAGCAGAGCGGGACGGCGATTTTCCTGGTTGGTCACGTCACCAAGGAAGGCGCGCTGGCCGGTCCACGCGTGCTGGAGCACATGGTCGACACCGTGCTGTATTTCGAGGGCGAGTCTGACGGGCGCCTGCGTCTGCTGCGAGCGGTGAAGAACCGCTTCGGCGCGGTCAACGAATTGGGCGTCTTCGGCATGACTGACAAGGGCCTCAAGGAAGTTTCCAACCCTTCGGCGATTTTTCTGACGCGCGCCCAGGAAGAAGTGCCGGGCAGTGTGGTCATGGCGACGTGGGAAGGCACCCGACCGATGCTGGTGGAAGTCCAGGCGCTGGTGGATGACAGCCATCTGGCCAACCCGCGTCGGGTGACCCTGGGCCTGGACCAGAACCGGCTCGCGATGTTGCTCGCGGTGCTGCACCGCCATGGCGGTATTCCAACCCACGATCAGGATGTATTCCTTAACGTGGTGGGCGGCGTGAAGGTGCTGGAAACCGCGTCCGACCTGGCACTGATGGCGGCGGTGATGTCCAGTTTGCGCAATCGGCCGTTGCCCCATGACCTGCTGGTATTCGGTGAAGTGGGGCTATCCGGTGAAGTGCGCCCCGTGCCCAGCGGTCAGGAGCGCCTGAAAGAAGCGGCCAAGCACGGCTTCAAGCGCGCGATTGTGCCCAAGGGCAATGCGCCCAAGGAAGCACCGGCGGGGTTGCAGATTATTGCGGTGACGCGGCTGGAGCAGGCGTTGGATGCGTTGTTTGAGTGATTCTCTGGAATCGGAGAATGGCCTGTGGGAGCGCGCCGCCATCGCGAGCAAGCCCGCTCCCACAGAGGATGGGGGATGCGATCAGACTTCGATCAACGCGCCCAGCTCCCGCTCCAACTCCAACGGATCGCCCAGGTTGAACTCGATCAAGCGCCGCAGGCGTTCGATGGATTCCAGGCTGATGTGACGGCAGACAAAACCCAGTTGGCCGTGATCTTCGTGGGTGAGATGCACATCCATCTTGATCTCGACCTCATCGGTCAGGTGTATTGCAACAAAGAAGTCCTGTTGCCGATCACCCAGCCACGGCTCCGGACGCTCGATCAACAGCCCCTTGAGTGACAGATCGATCAGCTTTACCGGCCAGATGGACTGCCCTTGGCCCAGCTCGGTTCTGGCATCGAACGCAATACGTTTGAAGCGGCGGCGTTCGGCGGGTTGCTGGCTCATGGCGCGATCCTCGAAATGTTCGCTGACTATAGACCCGCATAGTGCGCTGCCGCCAGCGAGTACATGCCTCTAGACCAATGTCGGGGTATGGCCTTTGCCGTCAGGACAGCTAAACTCGGGGTGGCTGTCTTTCTTGTCCACCCTGGCTGGAATCATAAAATGAAAAATAATAATAGCCTGCTACGCCACATACCCTGGCTGCTGCTGGCGATCGTAGGAGCGTGCGCCCTGGGCGTAGTGGCATTGCGCCGAGGCGAGGCGATCAACGCCTTGTGGATTGTGGTCGCGGCAGTGGCCATTTATCTGGTTGCGTACCGCTACTACAGCCTGTTCATCGCTAACAATGTGATGCAGCTTGACCCGCGACGGGCCACCCCCGCCGTACTCAACAATGACGGTCTGGACTACGTTCCTACCAACAAACATATCCTGTTCGGTCACCACTTTGCGGCCATCGCTGGCGCGGGGCCGCTGGTCGGTCCGGTACTGGCGGCACAGATGGGCTACCTGCCCGGTACCCTGTGGCTGATCGCCGGTGTGGTGCTGGCCGGTGCGGTACAGGATTTCATGATCCTGTTCCTGTCCACCCGCCGCAATGGCCGCTCCCTGGGCGATATGGTCCGTGAAGAAATGGGCCGTATTCCCGGGACCATCGCGCTGTTTGGCTGCTTCCTGATCATGATCATCATCCTTGCGGTGTTGGCGCTGATCGTGGTGAAAGCCCTGGCCGAGAGCCCGTGGGGCATTTTCACGGTGATGGCGACTATCCCGATTGCGATGTTCATGGGCATCTACATGCGCTACATCCGCCCGGGACGCATCGGTGAGATTTCCATCATCGGCGTGCTGTTGTTGCTGGGTTCGATCTGGCTGGGCGGGCAGATTGCTGCCGATCCGGTCTGGGCCAAGGCCTTCACCTTCACCGGCATCCAGATCACCTGGATGCTGATCGGTTATGGCTTTGTCGCTGCCGTGTTGCCGGTGTGGCTGATCCTCGCGCCCCGTGACTATCTGTCGACCTTCCTGAAAATCGGCACCATCATTGCCCTGGCGATCGGCATCTTGATCACCATGCCAGACCTGAAAATGCCGGCACTGACCCAGTTCATCGATGGCACGGGCCCGGTGTGGAAGGGCGGTCTGTTCCCGTTCCTGTTCATCACCATCGCCTGTGGCGCGGTCTCCGGTTTCCATGCGCTGATTTCTTCCGGCACCACGCCGAAGCTGTTGGCCAATGAAAGCCACGCCCGTTACATCGGTTATGGCGGCATGCTGATGGAGTCCTTTGTCGCAATCATGGCGATGGTGGCCGCTTCGGTGATCGAGCCGGGTGTGTATTTCGCCATGAACAGCCCGGCGGCGATCGTCGGCGGTGATGTGGTGACCGTTGCGCAAACCGTCAGCAGCTGGGGTTTTGCGATCACCCCGGAAGCCTTGCAGGCGGTGGCCAAGGACATCGGTGAAACGACTATCCTGGCACGTGCCGGTGGTGCGCCGACCCTCGCGGTCGGTATCGCGCAAATCCTGCACAGCGTGCTGCCTGGTGAAAACACCATGGCGTTCTGGTATCACTTCGCGATCCTGTTTGAAGCGCTGTTCATCCTGACTGCAGTGGACGCGGGCACTCGCGCCGGGCGCTTCATGCTCCAGGATTTGCTGGGCTCCTTTGTGCCGGCGCTGAAACGCACCGAGTCCTGGACCGCTAACCTGATTGCTACCGCTGGCTGCGTGGCGATGTGGGGTTATCTGCTGTACCAGGGCGTCATCGATCCGCTGGGGGGTATCAACACCCTGTGGCCGCTGTTCGGCATCTCCAACCAGATGCTGGCCGGTATCGCGCTGATGCTGGCGACGGTGGTGCTGATCAAAATGAAACGTCAACGCTACATCTGGGTGACCATGCTGCCAGCGGTTTGGCTGCTGATCTGCACCGTGACCGCAGGTTTCATCAAGCTGTTCGATGCCAACCCGGCCATCGGTTTCCTGTCCCTGGCGAAAAAATACAGCGATGCGTTGGCCAACGGCCAGATTCTCGCGCCGGCCAAGGACATCAACCAGATGCAGCACGTGATCTACAACGCCTATACCAACGCAACGCTGACGGCGCTGTTCCTGTTCGTGGTGTTCAGCATCCTGTTCTATGCCATCAAGGTCGGTATTGCCGCCTGGGGCAAAAAGGAACGTACGGATAAAGAAGCGCCATTCCAGGCCGTGCCGGATGCGTAACCGAGGATTGCAAACATGTTCAATGACCTGAGTCGCCTCGGTAAATACCTCGGTCAGGCCGCGCGCCTGATGGTCGGCATGCCCGACTACGACAACTACGTCGAGCATATGCAAACCAAACACCCGGACAAGCCGGTGATGAGCTACGAGATGTTCTTCAGGGAACGTCAGGAAGCGCGTTACGGCGGCAAGGGCGGGCCGAAGTGCTGCTGATGCAACAGCCGGCTTGATGCAATCCCCGTGGGAGCGGGCTTGCTCGCGAATGCGATCCGTCATTCAACATTTGTGCTGACTGACACGACGCTTTCGCGAGCAAGCCCGCTCCCACAATTGTTTTTGTGTTGAATTCTCATTTTGTTGAACAGGAGACTCCAGTTGTCCTCTCCCATCCCTGTCACAATCCTCAGCGGCTTCCTCGGCGCGGGGAAGACCACGCTATTGCGCCACCTGCTCAAGACCCAGCACGGCTTGAAAATCGCCGTGATCGAGAACGAATTCAGCGACGCCGGCATCGACACCCAGCTGTTGGGTGAGGAGCCGGTGCAAGTGATGACGCTGTCCAACGGCTGCGTCTGCTGCACCATCCACACGGACCTGACCAAGGCCCTGTTCCTGTTGCTCGAACGCCTGGACAGCGGCGAGATCGCCTTCGACCGCCTGGTGATCGAGTGCACCGGCCTCGCCGATCCGGCGCCCGTGGCGCAAACTTTTTTCATCGATGAAGAACTGCGTGAGCGCTACATTCTCGACGGCATCATCACCTTGGTCGATGCCGCCCACGCTGATACTCATTTGGCCCAGACGATCGCCCAGGCACAAATCGGCTTTGCCGACCGCCTGCTGGTGAGCAAGCGCGACCTGGTGGACGAGGCAACCTTCAGCGCGTTGAGCGAGCGCCTGACCCGCATTAATCGTCGCGCGCCGATTCGAGTAGTCGACCACGGCAAGATCGACCTGGCCGAACTGCTCGACGTGCGTGGGTTTAATCTCAACGCCGACCTCGGCAGTGGCTTGAACCTGCGTCCGGTCAGCAAGACTCCATCCGTTGACCGCATTTCCAGCCTGGTGCTGCGTACCGACAAGCCGCTGGATATCGACAAGCTCAGCGAGTTCATGAACGAACTGCTGGAAGATCATGGCAAACAATTGCTGCGCTACAAGGGCGTGTTGAGCATTGCTGGCGAACCGCGGCGGATGGTGTTCCAGGGCGTGCTGAAGTTGTACGGCTTCGACTGGGACACTGAGTGGGCGCCTGATGAACCGCGCGAAAGCGTGATCGTTTTCATCGCGGATGATTTGCCGGAAGAGAAAATTCGTGAGGGGTTTGCGCGGGTGGCGGCGGATTAGGTGCAGGAATCTTTAGCGTTTTTCATGGCCTCTTCGCGAGCAAGCCCGCTCCCACATTGGATCTGTGTATTGCCAGGCTTTTGTGGCTGACACAAATCAAAATGTGGGAGCGGGCTTGCTCGCGAAGGCGTCCTAACCGACAGCACTTTCCCTGACAGTGACAGATGGCGCATTCAACAAAAACCGCTCCATCTCATCCAGGTGCCTGTTTAGCAAAGTCACTGCCATCAATGCGTCCCCGCATTCCACCGAATTCAACATTGCTTGGTGAGCCTGCCAATCGCAACAACTCACCGCATGCGTATCAACTTGTGCAATCGCTAACGATGTAATCGGCACCAATCCCCCCAGAAAATGCGCCAACGGTGCATTCCCCGCCATTTCTGCCAATCGCAAATGAAACTCCCCGGACAAGCGAATTGCCGCACCCTGCGCGGTACATTGATGCTCCTGTTCGATCAGAACGCGCAGCCGTTTAATATCCTCGCTGCCACTGTTCTGGCAGGCGAGCTGCACCAGCGTGTTTTCCGTCAAGCGCCGAGCATGCAAGGTCTGCCGGATCTGCTCGCGGTCGAGCAAAGCGACCCGGGGCCGGTGGTTTGGGCGAAGGACGATGATCTGCTGATGGGACAGTCGCATCAGCACTCCACGAATGTCACTGCGACGGGCACCAAACATCTGCGCCAGGCTGTCTTCGGTGAATCGGCTGTGTGCATTGATTCGCTGCTCGAGGATGGCATCGAACACCCGCGAGTAAAGGTCATGGATCGGCAAGGTGCAGGGCAGGGCAGCACGAGTCTGGGGTGAAGCGAAACTGTTCATGGCCTGTCTCCAGTGCGAAGGATGTTCAACTACGAAGATTGTCGTCCGGGATGTTCAATTCGATGCCCATGCGCTGGCCTTCGCGAAGTATGTGATGGCGCATCTCGGCACTGGCCTGGGCGCTGTTCTTGCTGCGGATCGCGCGCACGACGGCTTCGTTTTCTTCCAGGCGTTCCGCCAGGTGTTCCGGGGAGTTGCGCAGCACTTCGGCACTTTGCTTGAGGGCGTTGCTGGTTTGTTGCACCACACTCTGGAAAATCGGATTGGAAGTCAGGGTAAACAGTTCTTCGTGGAACGCGATGTAGGCGTTCACCCCGGCTTCGCTGTCGTTGGCTTCCAGGGCTTCGCGCATGTCCATCAGCGTGAGGCGCAACTGCCCGACTTCCTTGCTGCTGATGGACTGCGCCACCAGGCCGACAATGAACGGCTCCAGGGTGTAGCGCAGTTGCAGGACATCTTCCAGGCTGGCCCCTGCCACCGCGCTGTCATGGGTCTGGCTATCGCTGAGATTGGCTTCCAGCACCACCACGCCCTTGCCGGGCATGGAGCGCACCAGCCCGAGGGTTTCCAGCACGATGACTGCTTCACGCAGGCTCGGGCGGCTGATACCCAATTGTTCGGCCAGCTCCCGTTGGCCTGGGAGCATTTCGCCGGAGCGCCACTGGCCACGGGCCAGAGCGGCCCGAAGTTTTTCCACGACTGAGTTCACAACGGTCGACGAGCTAATCACTGTTCGCTCCATGAGCATTCGATACGGTTGATGACCGTGCCCGCCCAGGGGCAGGCACGGTGTTGGCTCAAAATTCCTGCTGGTGCGCTGGTGCCACCGGTTTTCTCGGCTGGAAGGTATAACCCACCTGGCCGGAAAGCACCTTGTTTGCGCGCTGGATGTCGATGTCTTTTTCCCAGCGGGCAATGGCCACTGTCGCGACGCAATTGCCAATCAGATTGGTCAGCGCCCGACCGATGCCCATGAACCAGTCCACTGCCAGCACCAGCACCAGGCCGACTACCGGGATCGCCGGGATCGCCGTGAGTGTCGCTGCGAGGATTACCAGTGCCGAGCCGGGAATCCCGTGGGCGCCTTTGGAGGTGATCAACGAGACCAGCAGAATCGTCAGCAGGTCGGTCATGGCCAGTGGTGTGCCGGTGGCATTGGCGATGAAGACGATGGCGAGGGT
This sequence comes from Pseudomonas sp. RIT-562, assembly GCF_026241895.1. GTDB lineage: Bacteria > Pseudomonadota > Gammaproteobacteria > Pseudomonadales > Pseudomonadaceae > Aquipseudomonas > Aquipseudomonas mandelii_F. Next base: position 216,721 of record NZ_JAPJIV010000004.1, read on the forward strand.
CAGGTAGATGGAGAAACCGTCGAGGTTGAATGAATAACCCGTAGGAATTACCAGCCCGACCGTCGAACTGCCGATGCCCAGATGCTCAAGCTTGCGCATGATTTGTGGCAGCACGGCGTCGGAAGAAGCGGTGCCCATGACGATCAGCAGTTCTTCGCGCAGGTACTTGAGCAGCGGCCACATCCGCAGGCCGGACACGCGCATCACCAGGCCGAGAATCAATGAGACAAAGGCCACGCAGGTCAGATAAAACAGGCCGACCAGGCTGCCCAGGTGCTGCAGCGAATCCAGGCCATATTTGCTGGTGGTGAATGCGATCGCGCCGAACACGCCGATCGGCGCGAGGCGCACGATCATGCCCATGATGCGGAAGATTACATGGCTCAGCTCATTGATCAGCCGCGAGATGCCCGATGCGGCTTCACCCACCAGGTTGAGTGCGCTGCCGAACAGCACCGAGAACAACAGGACCTGGAGGATGTTGTTGTCAGCAAAGGCACCGATCACCGAGGTGGGAATCAGGTCCATGAGGAACTGGGTGGTGGTGTGCATATGCTGGCCGCGCTGGGCGATATCACCCATGTCTGCAGCGGAAAGCTGATCCAGGTGAATGTTTGCGCCGCTGCCGATGCCGGTGCTGAAGGCGAACACCAGGCCGATGACCAGGGCGATGGTAGTCAGGATCTCAAAGTAGATCACCGATTTCAGGCCGATGCGTCCAACCTTCTTCAGGTCGCCGGCACCGCTGATGCCACTGACCACAACACAGAACACGATCAGACCGATGAGCATCTTGATCAGTTTGATGAAGCCATCGCCCAGCGGCTTGAGCTGTGCAGAGTATTCGGGGAGGGTCAGCCCGCAGACGATGCCGAGCACCAGTCCGAGAACCACTTGGAGGAAGATTGAACGCGAGCACCATCTGAGCATGGGAGGAATCCTGGTCGGTGTCCTGGCTGCCGTGCGCTTGACGCATCAGATTCAGGACTTAATTATTGTGGTCTTACCGGTATGTCCAGTGCAAGCGCAGTCTACGCTGGGTTTTTTTAGGATTACAAGCGGATTTTCGAGAATTGGCATGACCGGTCTGACCGGCGGCCAGAGCCACGGGCGATCTGCAGGCGAAAAAAAACCGGCCATCACTGACCGGTTTTTTTATCGCTGCGATTTAGCGGTGCAATTAAGCGCCGTACACCGGCAGCTTCTTGCAGATGGCCTTGACCTTCTCACGAACGGCGTCAATCACCGCTTCGTTGTTCAGGTCAGCCAGGATGTCGCAGATCCAGCCGGCCAGTTCCTTGCACTCCGCTTCCTTGAAGCCGCGAGTGGTCACAGCCGGAGTGCCGAAGCGCAGGCCGGAGGTGACGAACGGGGAGCGTGGATCGTTTGGTACGGAGTTCTTGTTCACGGTGATGAACGCTTTGCCCAGAGCGGCGTCGGCGTCTTTACCGGAGATTTCCTGCTTGATCAGCGACAGCAGGAACAGGTGGTTTTCAGTACCGCCCGATACCACGTCAAAACCACGCTCGATGAATACGCTGGCCATGGCCTGGGCGTTTTTCACCACTTGTTGCTGGTAGGTCTTGAACTCAGGCTGCAGCGCTTCCTTGAAGCAGATCGCTTTAGCAGCAATCACGTGCTCCAGTGGGCCACCCTGGGCACCCGGGAAAACTGCGGAGTTGAGCTTTTTCTCGATCTCGGCGTTGGCGCGAGCCAGGATCAAGCCACCGCGTGGACCACGCAGGGTCTTGTGGGTGGTGGTGGTCACGACGTCAGCGAATGGAACCGGGTTCGGGTAGACGCCAGCGGCGACCAGACCAGCAACGTGGGCCATGTCGACAAACAGGTAGGCGCCAACTTTGTCAGCGATTTCACGGAAACGCGGGAAGTCGAGGATCTGCGAGTAGGCAGAGAAACCGGCCACGATCATTTTCGGCTTGTGCTCAACGGCCAGGCGCTCGACTTCGTCGTAGTCGATCAGGCCATTGGCGTCGATGCCGTACTGGATGGCGTTGTACAGCTTGCCGGAGGACGAAACGCTGGCACCGTGAGTCAGGTGACCACCGTGGGCCAGGCTCATGCCCAGGATGGTGTCGCCCGCTTGCAGCAGGGCCAGGTAAACGGCGCTGTTGGCTTGGGAGCCGGCGTGTGGCTGAACGTTGGCGTAATCGGCGCCGAACAGTTCCTTGGCGCGATCAATTGCAAGCTGCTCAACCACGTCGACGAACTCGCAACCACCGTAGTAGCGCTTGCCCGGATAGCCTTCGGCGTATTTGTTGGTCAGTACCGAGCCTTGAGCTTCCATCACCGCTGGGCTGGTGTAGTTTTCCGAAGCGATCAGCTCGATGTGTTCTTCCTGGCGCTGAGCTTCTTGCTCCATGGCGGCAAAAAGATCGGCGTCGTACTTGGCAATAGTCAAATCACGGCTGAACATGGCGGTCCTCAAGGATCGGGGCAGAAAAGGGGGGCATTCTAACCCAACCGGTTTTAGATGGCATATGAAAGGACATCATGTCGCAGACAAGTGGGCTTCATGACGGGATCAGCGGTGATCGTGCGGCCCCCATCGCGGGCAAGCCTTGCTCCCACAGGAGGTAGTGTCCTGAATGCGGTTGTCTATCAGAGGGTGAGGACTGTGGGAGCAAGGCTTGCCCGCGATGGCGTCAGCTGTTTCACCACACAGCCTCAGTCGAACTCGAACAACGCCTCATGACTGAACTGCGCCTCAAACCCGCTCGCCGGCATCGGTCGGCCGAACAAATATCCCTGAACCTCGTCGCAACCATGCTCACGCAGGAAATCCAGCTGCTCCTGGGTTTCCACGCCTTCGGCGATTACCGCCAGGTTGAGGCTGTGGGCCATGGCGATGATCGCCCGGGCAATCTGCGCGTCCTGTTCGCCGGATGGCAGGCCGTCGACAAAGGTGCGGTCGATTTTCAGCACGTCGATCGGGAATTGCTTGAGGTAGTTGAGCGATGAGTAACCGGTGCCGAAGTCGTCGACCGCGATACTCAGGCCGAGATTTTTCAAGCCGTCGAGAATCTGCATTGCCTCGCTGACTTCGCGCATCAGGATACTTTCGGTCAGCTCCAGCTCCAGGCATGCGGGAGGCAGGCCGGTGTCCCTGAGGATATTGGCGATACGCGTGCCCAATTGACCATCGGAGAACTGTCGCGCCGAGATGTTCACGGACACTTTTGGCACGCGCACCTTGGCCTGGTGCCAGGTCTTGAGCTGGCGGCAGGCCTCGCTGATGACCCAGTCGCCGACGTCCACCACCAGGCCAAGCTCCTCCAGCACCGGAATGAAATCCCCCGGCGGCACCAGTCCACGGCGAGGGTGACGCCAGCGCAGCAAGGCTTCGGCGCCCGTCAGGCGTTTGCCGTCGCCGCTGAACTGCGGCTGGTAATACAGCACAAATTCGTCTTGCTCCAGGGCGTGGCGCAAGTCGCTTTCCAGTTCCAGGCGCTCCAGGGCGCTGGCGTTCATGTCCGCCTGGTAAAACTGGAAGTTGTTCTTGCCGCGTTCCTTGGCGTGGTACATCGCAGTGTCGGCGTTTTTCATCAGCTGACTGAGCTCGTTGCCGTCTTGCGGGCTCAGGGCGATGCCGATACTGGCAGTGACGAAAAATTCCCGACCTTCCAGCACGAACGGTTTCACCAGGCTGCCCAGAATCTGTTCGGCGACATGAATCGCCCGATTCAACGCCATCTCACGGTTGGCCCGGGGTTGCAGGAGTAAGGTGAATTCATCGCCGCCCATGCGCGCCACGGTGTCGTCATCGTCGACACAGCCAAGCAGGCGCGTGGCCATTTCCTTGAGCATGCGATCGCCGGCAGCGTGGCCCAGGGAGTCGTTGATCGGCTTGAAGCGGTCGAGGTCGAGGAACATCAGCACCACCCAGCCTTTCTGCCGTTCCGCCGATTGCAGCGCAGTGTGCAGGCGATCCTGAAAAAGCGTGCGGTTGGGCAGGTGAGTCAGGGCGTCGTAGTAGGCCAGGCGGTGGATGCGCTGTTCACTGGCCTTGCGCTCGCTGATGTCGCTGAAGAAACACACGTAGCTGGCCAGGTCGCCTTCGTCATCCAGCACCGCGGTGATGCCGACCCAGGCCGGGTAATGCTCGCCATTACGCCGCTTGAGCCACACTTCGCCTTCCCAGGTGCTGTGCTGGTTGAGCTGTTTGAGCACGTAGCGCAAGTGCGCGTCCTGCTGCTCGTCCACGGTCAGCATGTTCGGCAGCTGGTCGAGCACTTGTTCGACGGCGTAGCCACTGACGCGGCTGAAGGCTTCGTTGGCCTGCACGATGTAACCGGCAGGGTCGGTGATCAGGATGGCCGAGGTCGAGTGCTCGAATACCGTCGCCGCCATGCGCAGGTCTTTCTCGGCGCGACGTTGCTGACTGATGTCGCGGCCGACGCCCAGCACGCCTTCAAAGGCTCCCTGTTCATCCCAGACCAGCACCAGGCGCAGTTCAATGGGAACCTTGCGGCCGTCGGCGCGCAGGCAGTCGAACAGGAACAGTTGGGTCTGCACCTGTTCGCGCAGCAGGGCCAGCATGTCGGGCTTGTTCAGCGCCTTGCTGACCCGATCCATCAGGCTGTAGATGCCGGTCAGCTGTTGTGGGTTGGCAATCGTTGACTGCCAGCCGTTCTGGAAGATCCATTCCACGTCAAAGCCCAGCACGGCGTGCACCGAGGGGCTGACGTAATTGAGCGACATCTTGCTGTCAGTGGAGAAAATCACGTCGCTGATACTTTCGGCGAGCATGCGGTAGCGCTGCTCACTGTCGCGCAGGGATTCGCTGGCTTCGATCTGCTCGGTGATGTCCTTGGCCACGCCGATGATGCGCGTCACCTGGTCCTGTTTGTCCCGCGCCAATGCCTGTTCGCGCACTTCGAACCGACGCCATTTGCCGTCCCGGTGACGAAAGCGCAACTGGCATTGCAGCAGCTGGCTATAGCCGCCCTGGCGCTGGGTCTGGCGCGATCGGTGATAAAAGTCGGCATCATCGGGATGCAGCAGGATTTCCCAGAAGTAGTCGCCCATCTGGTGCAGCTCGGTGCGGTTGTAGCCGAGGGTCTGGCCCAGATGGTGGTTGCTGAAGATCATCCGCTGGCTAATGACGTCTTGCACGTAGAGGTGATCCGGAACCGTACGCACCACGTCTGACCAGAAGCCTTCACGCTCCAGCAATGACAGCTCGATGAGCTTGCGGCTGGTGATATCGGTAATGCTCAGGATCACCGCTTTGTAATCACCTTGGTCCTCAGGCAGGCGCAGCACCAGCCACAAGTGCTGATCTCGGCCATTGGCGTCCTGCAGGCGGATCTCCAGTTCGAGCTGTTTGTGCTGTTGCAATACGGCTTCGAGGATCGGCTCGCCGATGGCCGAACCGTTCAGTGGGCTGCCATCGATCAGGCGCTTCCAGGCCTGCTCCGGCGCATTGACCTCGAGCAGCTGCAGGGCGACCTGGTTGACTTCGGTGATGCGTAATTCGCGCAGCAGCTGTTCACGCTGCGTCGGCACTGCCAGCCAGCTTTGCAGCTGTTCGGTGTTGTCGATACGCGCCTTGTCGAGGGCGCTCTTGAGCCCGGAAAGATCCAGGACACACAGGGCGACACCCGTGCCTTCGAAGATGTCGTGATAGCGCCGACGGCCCTCTTGCAGTTGGCGCTGGCGGCGGCGCATGTTCAGCAGCGCGATGAAGGGCAGCAGGGAAAAGGCCAGGCCAAGCAGGCATTTGCCGATAAATGCCGGCAACAGGTGCTCAATCACGCGCTGGCGGTCGAACAGCCCGCGCAGCTGCCAATCGCTGCTGCTCAGGGGCACCGTCAATACGCTGTTGGCCAGGTCTTGCGCCGTCAGTTCACCAGGCTCCGCCAGCGGCACGGCGTTATCGCGGCTGACGATTTGCCGATTGATGCGATTTTCCACCAGCCACAGCGGGCGGATGCCGGCTTCATTCTGCTTGGTCAGCGACGCGAAAAATGTCGGCGAAAGGCGCAGAGCCCAGTAACCGCGAGTGCTGCCGCTGGCCTGGTGCAGGAGTAGATGCACCACCGAGCCATCATCGGCATTGCTGAAATAGTGCGCCTGGGCGCGGCTGCGCTGAACCAGCTGGCTCAGGTAATCGGCATCCTTGCTGTCCACGGCGCTGTCGCTGAGCACTTTTCCAGACGGGCTGAGCAGCGCCAGGCTGCGTACCTCCGGCAACGACTGCTGGACTTTACGCAGCAGGGCCTGCTGTTCTTCGCTGGTTTGTGGTTGCTCGACGATTGGCAGCAGGTTCAGGGCGATCTGCGCGTTCAGCGCCATGTTCAGGCTGACTTGCGACGCCAGGTCGGCGGTGAAGTCGATGGTGTACTGGCGCTGGTTTTTCTGGGTTTCGCGCAATTGGTCGAGCAGCTGCCAGAACAGTAGGCCCAGCAGCAGTAAAACGAGGGTGGCCAGGGCACCTTTCAACGTCCCGCGCAGGGGGGAACCGGCCACAGCACGGGCAGCGCTCGCAGAAGACGGTGGAGGCACTTTGGACAAGCTTTTTATCCTGCGGATGGGCGGGACTGGCGCGACGCGCACTATAAGCCGGACGCCCGAAGGGCGGCTAGCATGCCTTGAGTTGTGGCAAAGTGCCAGTCCCGCTCGGCTGGACTGCCATCCATCATTAAGGTAGCTTTACCGGTTACGTGGGAGCGTTCCAGCTCCTAGAATCAGACTTTCTTCAGCGCGCACGCATTGGTCTCTATCAAGCGGTCAGCGCGCACGGTCTGGCCGGGCCTCGCCCGCGCTCCAATCATTCATCTGTCACTGACCCAAGGTTCTCCATGGCTCAATACGTCTTCACCATGCATCGGCTGGGAAAAGTTGTTCCGCCGAAGCGGGAAATCCTGAAAAACATTTCGCTGTCTTTCTTCCCGGGCGCCAAGATCGGCGTGCTCGGCCTCAACGGTTCGGGTAAGTCCACGCTGCTGAAAATCATGGCCGGCGTCGACACCGAATTCGAGGGCGAAGCCCGTCCGATGCCGGAACTGAACATCGGCTATCTGCCGCAGGAACCCATCCTGGATCCGACCAAGACCGTACGTGAAGTGGTCGAGGAAGCGGTCAGCGTGATCAAGAACGCCCAGGCGCGCCTGGACGAGGTCTACGCCGCTTACGCCGAGGAAGATGCCGACTTCGACAAGCTGGCTGCCGAGCAAGCCAAGCTTGAGGCAATCCTGCAGGCCAGCGATGGTCACAACCTGGATCGCCAACTGGAAGTCGCCGCCGACGCGCTGCGTCTGCCGGCATGGGATGCCAAGGTCGAATTCCTCTCCGGTGGTGAAAAGCGTCGTGTGGCCCTGTGCCGCCTGCTGCTGTCCGCCCCGGACATGCTGCTGCTCGACGAACCAACCAACCACCTGGACGCCGATTCCGTGGCCTGGCTGGAGCACTTCCTGCACGATTTCCCGGGCACCGTGGTAGCGATCACGCACGACCGCTACTTCCTGGACAACGTTGCCGGCTGGATTCTCGAGCTCGACCGCGGCGCCGGTATCCCGTACGAGGGCAACTATTCGGGTTGGCTCGAAGCCAAGTCCAATCGTCTGGCTGCCGAATCCAAGCAGCAGTCGGCTCACGAAAAAGCCATGAAAGAAGAACTGGAGTGGGTGCGCAAAGGCGCCAAGGCCCGCCAGTCGAAATCCAAGGCACGTCTGCAACGCTTCGAAGAAATGCAGTCGCAGGAATTCCAGAAGCGCAGCGAAACCAACGAGATCTACATCCCGGCCGGTCCGCGCCTGGGCGACAAGGTCATCGAATTCAAGAACGTCAGCAAGGGCTACGGCGATCGCGTGTTGATCGACAACTTGTCGTTCTCCATGCCTAAAGGCGCCATCGTCGGCGTGATCGGCGGTAACGGTGCGGGTAAATCCACGCTGTTCCGCATGTTGATGGGCAAGGAAACTCCGGATTCGGGCACCATCGAAGTCGGCGAAACCGTGCAGCTTGCTTGTGTGGATCAAAGCCGCGAAGACCTGGATGGCAGCAAGACCGTATTCCAGCAGATCTCCGATGGCTCCGACCAGATTCGCATCGGCAACTACGAGATCCCGTCGCGTACCTACGTTGGTCGCTTCAACTTCAAGGGCGGCGACCAGCAGAAGTTCGTCAAGGACCTGTCCGGTGGTGAGCGCGGTCGCTTGCACCTGGCTTTGACCCTGAAAGAGGGCGGCAACGTCCTGCTGCTCGATGAACCGTCCAACGACCTCGACGTTGAAACCCTGCGTTCCCTGGAAGAAGCCTTGCTGGACTTCCCGGGCGCCGCGATTGTGATCTCTCACGATCGGTGGTTCCTTGACCGCGTCGCGACGCACATCCTGGCGTACGAAGACGACTCGCAAGCGATCTTCTTTGAAGGTAACTACACCGAATACGAAGCCGATCGCAAAAAGCGTCTCGGCGAAGCGGCTGCCCAGCCGCATCGTGTACGGCACAAAAAACTGGCCTGATATCGGGTTGGTTGGATGAAAAAACGGAGCCTTCTCGGCTCCGTTTTTTTATGGGCTTTTCAGTGACACCGAGGCGCGGCGTTCGCGAGCAAGCCCGCTCCCACAGGGGGCGGTGCCAGCAGGTGAAACCCGGTCCAATGTGGGAGCGGGCTTGCTCGCGAAGACGGCGTCACTGATGGTGCATATCGCATAGGTTGGCTCCCTGTTCAGGTGCGCTTTCACCCCGAAAAGCCGATTAATTTATATCCTGTGCACCATTTAATTTCATAAAGGCGACATGTTGCGCTGTTCCTGTGCGCGATTCGTTTGTTAAAGTCCGGCTCAATCTCTCCAACGACAATAAATTTGCCGAGACTTTTCCATGATCGAATCCGTTGAATCTTTCCTTGCCCGCCTCAAAAAACGCGACCCTGACCAGCCTGAATTCCATCAGGCCGTGGAAGAAGTCTTGCGCAGCCTCTGGCCGTTTCTGGAGGCCAATCCGCATTACCTGACCTCCGGTATCCTGGAGCGCATCTGTGAGCCGGAGCGGGCGGTGGTGTTTCGCGTGTCCTGGGTCGATGATCATGGAAAAGTGCAGGTCAATCGCGGCTTCCGCATCCAGATGAACAGCGCCATCGGTCCTTACAAGGGCGGTCTGCGCTTCCATGCTTCGGTAAATCTGGGCGTACTGAAGTTTCTCGCGTTCGAACAGACCTTCAAGAATTCCCTGACCTCGTTACCCATGGGCGGCGGCAAAGGTGGGTCGGACTTCGATCCCAAAGGTAAAAGCGATGCTGAAGTCATGCGCTTTTGCCAGGCGTTCATGAGCGAGCTGTACCGGCACATCGGTGCAGACGTGGACGTGCCTGCCGGTGATATCGGCGTCGGAGCCCGGGAGATCGGTTTCCTGTTCGGCCAGTACAAACGCTTGAGCAACCAGTTCACCAGCGTGTTGACCGGCAAGGGCCCGAGCTACGGCGGCAGCCTGATTCGTCCGGAGGCCACCGGTTTCGGTTGCGTGTATTTCGCCGAGGAAATGCTCAAGCGCAAAGGCGCAACCGTCGAAGGCAAGCGTGTAGCGATCTCGGGGTCAGGCAACGTGGCGCAGTACGCGGCGCGCAAGGTCATGGACCTGGGCGGCAAAGTGATCTCGCTGTCAGACTCCGAAGGCACTCTTTACTGCGAAGCTGGCTTGACTGAAGAGCAATGGGTGGCGGTCCTGGAGCTGAAAAACGTCCAGCGCGGACGAATCAGCGAGTTGGCCGCGCGCTTCGGCCTGGAGTTCCGCGCCGGTCAGAGTCCATGGGATTTGGCCTGCGACATCGCGCTACCCTGCGCGACGCAGAATGAACTCGATGCCGAGGCTGCCCGCACGCTGCTGCGCAACGGCTGCATCTGCGTGGCTGAAGGCGCCAACATGCCGACCACGCTGGAAGCCGTGGATCTGTTTATCGAAGCGGGCATTCTGTTTGCGCCGGGCAAGGCGTCCAACGCCGGCGGTGTCGCGGTGAGCGGGCTGGAAATGTCGCAGAACGCCATGCGCCTGCTGTGGACCGGCGGTGAGGTGGACAGCAAGCTGCACGCAATCATGCAGTCGATCCACCATGCCTGCGTGCATTACGGCGAGGAAAATGGCCGGATCAATTACGTCAAGGGCGCGAACATTGCTGGTTTCGTCAAAGTCGCTGACGCCATGCTCGCCCAGGGCGTGGTTTAAGCCGGTTCGATGCGAATGATCTCTATCAACTGATCGCCGGCCGGCCGCTGCCACAGCACCTCGTCCCCGAGTTGCGCTCCCAGCAGCGCCCGGCCCAACGGCGAGCCCCAGTTGATCAGGCCCGCTGGCGCATCGGCCTGATCCTCGCCCACCAGCTGGACCGTCTGTTCGGCACTGTGCTCGTCGGCGAAGGTCACTCGACTGCCAATCTGCACCTTCTGCGTTGAACTCGCCGGTGTGACCACCTGCGCGCTGAGCAGGCGCTGGTTGAAGTAGCGTAGATCCCGATCGAGGTCCGCCTGACGCTGCTTGTCGGCCTGTTCTCCTTTGGCCGACTGGGCACTGAGCTGCTGTTGCAACTCGGCGACCTTGGCTTGCAGCTGGGTCAGTCCGGTGGGCGTGACGTAATTGGGCTGCGCGCTGACCTGCCGTTCGACAGGCTGATCGGCTTGCGCAGCTGCATTATCTTCATTGACGAAGGCGCGACTCATGGTTTTCTCCCGTTATAGGGTTTGGGCCATGGTCGCAGGCATTTAGTTTCGATGGATGCCCGTGGGCGACTCATTGCGAGCGATAGGCGCGCGCTGCGTCCTGGTCTTTTTGCTGTTGCCAGGCCTTGTCACGATCATCCCCGTGGTGGTTGCGATAGTCTGCACGATCCTGATTTTCCAGCATCGCCTGGCATTGGCGAAAGCCATCGCTCCAGCCCTCGGCGTAGCGCGGGTCCTTGAGATAGCGCGGGACGTTCTTGCGAAACTCCCCGGTTATCGCCCCGGCAGCCTGCCGGCCACTGCTGCAACCGTCATCGAAGCCATCGGCGAAGGCGGGTGGATAGCCCTTGGCGATCAGGTCTTCGTGGGTCGACTGGCAACCTGTGATCAGCAGCACAACACTCAATGCACCTACCCAACGCCACATCTCAAACTCCCGGGCCGTGCTACGGCCGATGCAGGAAGTCTAGGTGTGGATTTGTGAGCCGGATGTGAAAGAAAGATCAAAAGATCGCGGCCCGTTGAGAGCGCCGTTCGGGGGAGCAAAGCTTGGTGGGAGCAAGCTTGGTGAGAGCAAAGCTAGGTGGGTGCAAAGCTTGGTGGGAGCAAAGCTTGCTCGCGATAGCATCGACGCGATCCATCGCCAGCAAGCAGGCTCCTACACGATCAGTAGTGATACCACTTCATCTCCAGCATCACTTCGTTCTCAGGTGACGCCATATGGCTGAACTCGCGCTGCGCACTCAGGCGCAGGCCAAGGTTGCGCGACAGCTCCCACTGCTGATTCAAACTCACGCTGCGGCGCACCTCACCGTTGGTGAAAAAATCACCTTTGGTTTCCAGGCTGAGGTTACCCAGCGAATTCTTCCACAGCAGCCCGGAATTAAAACCGGCGGCTGGGGCAATGAACCCGGCGAAATCATTGTTGTGTTCCACGCGCACGGTGCCCAGGGCAAACCCGAGCATGTCTTCGGTCAATTGCCAGGTGCCACCGGCGCCGCCATTGACATGGCTGACCAGATTCTCGTCATCGTGCTTGCCGGGCACACGCTCCAGGCCGCCAGTGACCTGCCAGGACAAGGGTTGCAGCAGCTCGTTGCGTGGGGTCAGGGAGCGAATCGTCGCCAGATCGAGCTGCTGGAACTGCCAGCGATTGCCTTCGTACTGGCGCAATTTCATCTGCAGGATTTCAATCTGCGCACCCAGAGGGAAGCTTTCGGCGTTGTCGTTGAGGTCGTGGTAGGCCATGCGCAAACCATACTCGGCGAAGGCTTCATCGCCTCGCGTGCCGATGCCGGCCTGCCAGGTGCGTGATTCGTGGCCGTCCTCGGGCAAGCCTGGGCGTGGGATATCCAGCGCTGGCGCCGGGTTCTGGTTGATCGCCCGCAGCAGTTCGAAACTGCGTTGGGAGCGCTCAGGATCACGCTCCTGACCGTTGGCGCGGTAGCGTTCCAGACGATAGGCCGCGTCGATGATCAGCGCCTGGCGATCCCGGGGTTGGGCCTTGAAGTCCGCAGTCTGCAGCTGATTCTGGTCGGCGCTGACCTTAAGCACCCATTGCTGCTCTTCATGGGTCAACGGCTCGGCGCGGCTCAGCAGCTCACGCTCCCGGGACGGGCGATACTCGATGGACTCCACCAGGCCCGCCTCTTTCACCGCCTTCACGGTGTCGGTGGGAATTGCCGTGAGGGGAAACTGTTCGGTCAGGCGCAGGCTCGGGCGAGCCACTTGCAGCAGTTCCAGCAAGCGGTAGGAGCAGTTTTCATCGAAGAAGAAATAGTCGAACTGAATCTGTTTCAGCTCCCAGACGTGCTCGACCATGCGCGCAGTTTCCGCCTGGGTCAGGTTCAGCCGGTATTCCCACAGGTCGCGGTTTTCCAGGCTGCGGTACTCAGAGAGTTTTTCCTGATAGGGCACCAGCGCAAACAGCCCCGGATAGCCGCCCATGAGACCTTTCCAGGCATAGAGGATGCTGTTGTCAGAGCCTTCGATGTAGGCGCCGAAGTTGATCGCATAACTGAGCAGTGACGTCTTGTCGCTCTGCACGCCAGCCTGATCGATACGCAACAGGGTGTGACCGAACATCGAAGACGGACTGTTCAAATACGCTGCCGGAAAGATCATCACCGCACTGTCGGGGGATACGTCCTTGAACCACTGCGTGAATTCAGCGCATGGCAGCGCCGGTAAATCAGTCAGGTTCAACTGCGCCTTGAGCCAGCGGGTGCGTGCCGGGTAAACGCATTGCGCGTGTTGTTCGCCGGCGCTTGCCGGGGCGTACAAGGCTTGCACGGTAGCTGCCAGTTCGCGGTCGGGATGTTCATTGCCGTCGGGGGCGAGGAAAAACTTCTTGTCGCTGACGTAGCTGCGCCAGCCGCCAAGCTTCGCGGTTTCGTAGTGGCCCAGGGAGATCCAGAAAGGGTCGTTAGCCAGTTGCTGCAAACGTTGAGAGTCGATGTTTGGCGCGGCGGACAGCGGGGCGCAGGCACAGAGCGCCAACCAGGCAAGGCGTTTGAGCATAGTGGGCAACTTAATGGAAAGAAACAAAGACCCAAGGGGGCGCAGGTCCAAAAAATAAAACCCGCTCCCCAAGAGGAGCGGGTGGGGTCGAGCTTATGCTTGAGTGGCGTATTTGGCCAGACGAGCATCGTTCTTGATAACGGACAGCGTGTTGGTATGCACGTCTTCAGCGGTTACGTCAGCTTTGCTGAAGATTTGCTGGAAGTGCTCGTGAGTCACAGCAGCGAAGTGCTCACGGTCTTCCGGCGCCACGCCCAGGACCACGGCGTAGGTAGTCAGCGCTTCGCCGTTACCTTTAGCCATGTCTTCGGACAGCTCATTCATCATGCCATTCATGGCCAGCCAGGATTTGCCGCCATAGGTCAGCGACGCGTTAGTCGAGCAACCGTTGGTACCAGAAGTCATACCGAAAGTTGCGTTACCGGAAGTGCCGTTAGTGGTGGATGCCAGGAAGTGAGCCGGGGTGCCACGCTGACCTTCGAACAGCATGTTGCCCCAACCGCAATCCGGACCGCCGGGCGCTTGTGCCATGGCGTTGAGGGATACAGCGGTGAAGAGAGTACCGAGAAGAATCCGTTTCATAGCTTTGTTCTCTTTATGTGCATACCAATGGACAGGGTCTGGCCCGATCTGGCGCCAGTGGGCCGGTTATTGTTCCAGCCGCGCAGTTTGGAGTTTAGGCACGTTCCAAGGGTTCCGTGACTTTTTGCAAAATATTCGTGGAAAACATTGATTTAGCCCCGGCCAGGCTGGAGATGGTGCTTTGGCTATGCTTTGGCGTAAGGCGCGCCTTGCAAGTGGGGTGGGGGCAGCGCCAGAATGCCGTTATCTGCCCCGCCTGATGTAAGGAAGCCCGATGCCTGATCCTGTTGCTGCCAGCTTGCGTCTAGCGCCCGAAGCGCTGACCCGTCCGTTTTCCGCTGAACAGTTCAGCTTCTCTACCACCAATGATCTGGAGCCCTTCCGCGGTGTACTCGGCCAGGAACGTGCGGTCGAAGCCTTGCAGTTCGGCGTGGCCATGCCCCGCCCCGGTTACAACGTATTTGTCATGGGTGAGCCCGGCACCGGCCGGTTCTCGTTCGTCAAACGCTACCTGAAAGCCGAAGGCAAACGCCTGCAGACCCCGGCAGACTGGGTCTATGTCAACAATTTCGACGAGCCGCGCGAGCCCCGCGCGTTGGAGCTGCCGTCCGGGACCGCCGGCGCATTCATCGGCGATATCAACACCTTGATCGACAATTTGGTGGCGACGTTTCCTGCGGTGTTTGAACACCCGTCCTACCAGCAAAAGAAAAGTGCCATCGACCGCGCCTTCAACCAGCGTTACGACAAGGCGCTGGATATCATCGAGCGCCTGGCGCTGGAAAAGGATGTGGCGCTGTACCGTGACGCCAGCAACATTGCGTTCACTCCGATGGCAGATGGCAAGGCCCTGGATGAGGCGGAATTCGCCCAGTTGCCGGAAGCCGATCGCGAGCGTTTTCACGATGATATTTCCGGCCTAGAGGAACGCCTCAACGAGGAGCTCGCGAGCCTGCCGCAATGGAAGCGTGAATCGAGCAATCAGCTGCGCCACCTCAATGAAGAAACCATCACCCTGGCCTTGCAGCCAATGCTGTCGCCGCTGTCGGAGAAATATGCCGAGAACGCGGCGGTCTGCGGTTACCTGCAAGCGATGCAGGTTTATCTGCTGAAAACGGTGGTCGAGCAATTGGTCGACGACAGCAAAATTGATGCTGTCGCCCGCAAGATGCTGGAAGAGCAGTACGCGCCAAGCCTGGTGGTCGGCCACTCGGCCAGCGGCGGTGCACCGGTAGTATTCGAGCCGCACCCAACTTACGAAAACCTGTTCGGGCGCATCGAGTACAGCACCGATCAGGGCGCGCTCTATACGACTTACCGGCAGTTGCGTCCGGGTGCACTGCACCGCGCCAATGGCGGTTTCCTCATCCTTGAAGCGGAAAAAATGCTCAGCGAGCCCTTCGTATGGGATGCGCTCAAGCGTGCCCTGCAGTCGCGCAAGCTGAAAATGGAATCGCCATTGGGTGAGTTGGGCCGCCTGGCCACCGTGACGCTGACGCCGCAGCACATTCCGTTGCAGGTCAAGGTCGTCATCATCGGGGCGCGGCAGCTGTACTACACGCTGCAGGACCTCGATCCGGACTTCCAGGAGATGTTCCGCGTCCTGGTGGATTTCGACGAAGATATCCCGATGGTCGACGAAAGCCTGGAGCAGTTCGCCCAGCTGCTGAAAACCCGCACCTCGGAAGAGGGCATGGCGCCGTTGACTGCTGACGCGGTGGCGCGCCTGGCAACCTACAGCGCACGCCTGGCCGAACACCAGGGGCGTTTGTCGGCGCGGATCGGCGACCTGTTCCAGCTGGTCAGCGAGGCGGATTTCATTCGTCATCTGGCAGCGGATGAGATGACCGACGCCGGGCATATCGAACGAGCCCTCAAGGCCAAGGCCACCCGTACCGGGCGGGTCTCGGCACGGATCCTCGATGACATGCTGGCCGGTATCATCCTGATCGACACCGATGGCGCCGCCGTGGGCAAGTGCAACGGGCTGACGGTACTGGAAGTTGGCGATTCGGCCTTCGGTGTGCCAGCGCGGATTTCCGCCACGGTCTACCCCGGTGGCAGCGGCATCGTCGACATCGAGCGTGAGGTCAATCTCGGCCAGCCGATTCACTCCAAGGGCGTGATGATCCTCACCGGTTACCTCGGCAGCCGTTATGCCCAGGAATTCCCGCTGGCGATTTCCGCGAGCATCGCCCTTGAACAGTCCTACGGTTACGTGGACGGTGACAGTGCGTCGCTGGGCGAGGCTTGCACGCTGATTTCGGCCTTGTCGAAAACCCCGCTCAAGCAGTGTTTTGCCATCACCGGTTCGATCAACCAGTTCGGGGAAGTGCAGGCGGTGGGTGGGGTCAACGAGAAGATCGAAGGCTTCTTCCGTCTCTGTGAGGCCCGTGGCCTGACGGGTGAACAAGGCGCGATCATTCCGCAAGCCAACGTGGCCACGCTGATGCTGGACGAGAAGGTACTGGCGGCGGTGCGCGCCGGGCAATTCCATGTCTACGCGGTGCGCCAGGCCGACGAGGCCTTGAGCCTGCTGGTGGGCGAACCGGCCGGTGCGCCGGACGAGAATGGCGAGTTCCCTGAAGGCAGCGTCAACGCCCGGGTAGTGGAGCGCCTGCGGGTGATTGCGGAAATGATCAGCGAAGAGGACCTGAAGGAGGCCGAGAAGGAAGCGGCGCAGGAAGCTCTGGCAGAAGCCAAGCCCGCCTGAAATTAATACCGGCCCTACTGTGGGAGCGGGCTTGCTCGCGAAAGCGGTCTATCAGTTAACGCATTGGTGAATGATAAATCGTCTTCGCGAGCAAGCCCGCTCCCACATTTTTGATCCGTACGAAATGAATGAAAGTGCCATCACTCTGGCGCCAATATTCACACAATGACCATTCGGCGCCTTGTGGTTCTACTTGGCATGCCCGCCAGACTTTTCTTCTATTCTCAGCTCAAGGATATCGACAGTATCACTGGATCGAAACAGTCTTCCGATGGGGGCTGAATACCGGATCTACCGAGGGTCGCCGCCATGTCGCGCAACCTCTGCCTCACCCGACAATGCCTGGGTCTTGTGACCCGTATCGAATGCGCTGTCCGCCCGCTGGCGGGTGACAAGGGCATGTGGACCTTGCTGTTTGCCGCCGGAATGGCCGGCGAACAACCTTCTGCCATCAAGGCCCAGGGACCTTTCCATGGCCCGTTCGTGGCCGAATCAATCCTCGACACTATCGTCGAAAGCCTGACCTTGCACGGCTACGAATTGGCCGACGATCCGCAGATCTGGTGCCTGCACCTGCAAGCCCAGCTGCGGGAGATCAATGGGGGACGGACGCGCAACCTGGCCGGCTTCGAGTTTCGCCCTGATCACTGATCGAGGCTGGAAGTGTCAGCCTTATCGAGCTTGACCTCGAATCCATATTGCACGGTGGTGAGGTCGATCCGCTGATAGGTTTCCAGCCGGGTCGGCTTGCCGTAGAAGTAGTGCACGCCAGTCAACGCCGGACCCTCCGGGCTCGCATCGTGACTGACCGCAAGAATCTCCTTCAGGTAATTGCCGCTGTCGTCCCGGGCGTAGAAGCGCCAGTCCTGCTGCGCGAATTCCTTGCGGTCGACCAGCAGGGCGTTCCCCCTGAGCTCCAGGCCCTTGGGCAATTGACGGACATCCAGGGTGTTCTTCTGAATGCTGGCCAGGAACAGTGGGATCGAGCCTACGGCGTACGCGGGTGTCTCCGGGAACAGGTTCAGGTCGTAGGTGATGGTGCCGCGCAGGGGGGCGACCTGGAACGCTTCGGGTGGCAGTTCGATCGGCTCATCGCGTTTGCCGCTTGAGTCTTCGGTGAAGAAACTGACCGGGCTGTCGCCAGGGTTGAATGAACTGCCCAGCAGTTCGTCGTTGAAGCTTGTCCTGTGGGAGAACTCGATGGTTGCGGCGCTCGGGTCGTCGACCGACTGGCGGATGCTCACGCCTTTTTTCAGTTGGTCTTCGCTCAGGGTCGCGCCCTTGAGCCAGTTTGCAGCCTGATCGTCATACACCACCACCGGCAGCTCCAGGCTCTGGATGGTTTTTTCCGTGGTGTGCGCGTCGAAGCGGCGGATTGGCAGATCCAGGTCCTTGCGGGTCACAGTGGCGGTGGAGAAATCCAGCACGCTGACTTCCAGGGTGTCGATCGGCCCGTTGAAGTAGACCTTCGAGTAGTGCCGGGTTTGCTGCTTTTCAAAAGCCCGTTGCTCGGATTCGAGTTGTTTCTCAAACGCCTCGCTCCAGGTTTTCTGCTGTTGCAGCAGGGCCAGTTGCTTTTGATAAAAGGCGATTTGCGTGGCCGACTGGTTGATAGAGCCTGAGCGCGAGAGAAATTGCCCGGTGCTGTCTTTCGCCTGGACGATCAATGGGTTCAGTGGAGTGTCAGCCACTTCCGCAGCCACCGGGGCGCTGTTGCTGAATTCGATTTCGGCGTAGTTGTTCTCGAGTTTCAACAGTTTGACGCTGAGGTTGTCATTGCTGCGAGTCTGGCCCACGTCCTTTTTTGTCAGGTCGAAGCTGTACAGCCTCCGCGGCGCAATAACTTCCACCTTGCCCTGCAGCCTCACGGGTTGAGGCTGGTGCTTGTTATCGACGTCCAGGCCATCAATGAAAGGGTAGGTGACGGTCAGGTCATCGGGGTTGGTCAGGTTGGAGCTTGAGGGGCTCAACTGGATACCGGGATCGGTTTCCGACCATTCCGGCTGGAACGGGATCACGCGTTTGTTGCTCAGGGTTACCGACAGCCATTCCACGCCATGGGGAAACACAAAGGCGTCGGGAATGTTGAAGTTGAAGGGGAATACCGGCTGCAGATCGGTCAGGTAGTCGGAGCTGGAGTCCTTGTGCAGCACGAACAGGCCGTTGATGTAGGTGTCGACCAGCGCCTGGGGCGTTGGGTAATGTTTGAGTACGGCGAGGGCATCTTCGCTGTATTCGGTTTCCAGTGGTTTGCTGTCGAGCTTGAGTTGCGCGCGCTCGAGCAGTAACAGCGAGCCGCCCAGTTCGGCGACGGCATCCTTGAGTTTGGGGTCTTCGATGGTCTCCAGGGATTTTTCGAACTGGGCCGTTTTGTCCTCGAGGCTGACCTGGCGTTTTTCATCGCTGGGCGAGCAGGCGCTCATCAGTAAAGCCAGGCAAATTCCGGCGCTCGTTAAAGGCAATCGCACTTCCATTTTCCCGTCTTCCTGTCCGATGTCGCTGAGCTGTCAATTGTTTCGACACTAGCAGAAAAAACTTGTCACACACGGGCAGGTTGCGGATTGACCGTCTGTTTCCAGTTGCTTCTGAATGTCCACAAGCGACTGGTATACTCGCGGCCATTTCCAGCCCAATGTGTGAGATTTAATGGAACGCTTTATCGAAAATGCAATGTACGCCTCGCGCTGGCTACTGGCGCCGATCTACTTTGGCCTGTCGTTGGGATTGTTGGCCTTGGGGCTGAAATTCTTTCAGGAAGTATTCCACGTCATTCCCAGCGTGTTCTCGATGGCTGAGTCGGATGTGATCCTGGTGCTGCTGTCGCTGATCGACATGGCGCTGGTGGGCGGCCTGCTGGTGATGGTGATGATTTCCGGGTACGAGAACTTCGTCTCCCAACTGGACATCGACGATCACAAAGAGAAGCTCAACTGGCTGGGCACCATGGACTCGTCTTCGTTGAAGATGAAGGTGGCAGCGTCGATTGTGGCCATTTCCTCGATTCACCTGCTGCGGATCTTCATGGACGCCAAGAACGTCGATCCCGAGCACTTGAAGTGGTATGTGATCATCCACATGACCTTCGTGGTCTCGGCCTTCGCCATGGGCTACCTGGACAAGCTCACCAAACACTGATCGCAAACGGACGGGCGGTGCAGCTCGTGGCTTGTGCTTTGAAGCGCCGAAGCCTATGCCTGTAAGAGTCCTGGCTCGCCACTGCCCGAGGTGCGTTCATGAACCTGCAAGAGCTCAATGCCTTTGCCATCGCCCATAAGGTCGATGAGCTGAACCTGATTTCGCTCGAAGGCGGAATCTACCTGCTGGAGGCGCGCATGCACGGCGCAGCCTATCCCTTGAGCGATGGCCACGGCAAAGTGCTGCATCTGCGCTCGGTCGAGCATGCCCGAGAAGTGCTGCATGCCTTTCCGGTCATGCCATTCAATCTGGTGCACACCTCTGTGCATGATGAAATGTGCGGGCTGGGCCCTGGTGCAGAGGAGAGCTTGAAGGTGCCTATTGCCTTGCGTACAAATTTGCAGGGCTGACACCCCTCATCAGCGCGCCGACATCTGTGCTAGTCTGCTGGCCCTTTTAGTTCCGGGCGCTCCGGGACGCGCTGTGCACGCACGGCATGTTCCAGGGCCGTCCGCACAGCGGAGCAGTGTCATGTCCGAAGTAAATCTGTCCACCGACGAAACCCGCGTCAGCTACGGTATTGGCCGTCAGCTGGGCGACCAGCTGCGCGACAATCCGCCGCCGGGCGTTAGCCTGGACGCGATCCTCGCAGGTCTGACCGATGCCTTCTCCGGCAAGGAAAGCCGTGTAGGTCAGGAAGAAATGTCCGCCAGCTTCAAGGTCATTCGCGAAATCATGCAAGCCGAAGCGGCTGCCAAGGCTGAAGCTGCTGCTGGCGAAGGCCTGGCATTCCTGGCTGAAAATGCCAAGCGTGACGGCATCACCACCCTGGCTTCCGGCCTGCAGTTTGAAGTGCTGACCCAGGGCGAAGGCGCCAAGCCAACCCGTGAAGATCAAGTGCGTACTCACTACCACGGCACCCTGATCGACGGCACCGTGTTCGATAGCTCCTACGAGCGCGGCCAGCCTGCAGAATTCCCGGTAGGCGGCGTGATCGCTGGCTGGACCGAAGCCCTGCAACTGATGAACGCTGGCAGCAAATGGCGTCTGTATGTGCCGAGCGAACTGGCTTACGGTGCTCAAGGCGTTGGCAGCATCCCGCCGCATAGCGTACTGGTGTTCGACGTCGAGCTGCTCGACGTTCTGTAATATCTGGCCCGATTTATCGTCGGGCTAATGTGGGAGCGGGCTTGCTCGCGAAAGCGGTGAGTCATTCAACGATGATGTTGAATGTTATGGCCTCTTCGCGAGCAAGCCCGCTCCCACAGTTGTTGTGCGGTTACTCATATTTCGATCTTATGGTTAAGATCGCTCGCCGGGCGCAATGCCCGGGCATAGCAGAACAGAAACAGATTGCGCACCAGCTCCTTGAGTACCACCGGTTCGCTGGAGCTCAGGCCGATGACGTCCAGATCTCCTTGGTCCTGCAGTTCGTTCAGGGCTTCTTCTTCAAGCACCGCACAGACTTCTCCGGTTTCCCGATGCAGGATCCTGAGGTATGGGTGTGGGCGATCAAGCCAGGCATCGATCAAATAGGTCATCAGTCTCATCTCCATTGATTGGGGTTCAATGAGAATAATTCTTATTCAATAAATAGCAAGGGACTATTGGCGGTTTGCGTTTTTTTGCGGGTAAAGATTGCGTAAGGTCAAATCGTTTGGCCATCACACGGGGGAGGGGACCATCCGGAGCAAGACTCCGGACGGGCTACAGCGGGATCAGACTTTTCTGACGAACTCGGATTTGAGTTTCATCGGGCCAATGCCATCGATCTTGCAATCGATGTCGTGGTCGCCATCGCACAGGCGGATGTTCTTGACCTTGGTGCCGACCTTCACTACCAGCGAAGTGCCCTTGACCTTGAGGTCCTTGATCACGGTGATGGTATCGCCGTCCTGCAGGACGTTGCCGACCGAGTCCTTCTTCACGGTGTCGTCAGCCGCCACTTCAGTTTCGCCGCCGGCCGACCACTCGTGGGCGCACTCGGGGCAGATCAGCTGCGCGCCGTCTTCGTAGGTGTATTCGGAATTGCATTTCGGGCAGGGTGGCAACGTGCTCACTAAAGCTCCTTGGATGAGGATGGCTAAAAGTCGCACATTATATAGGGTTTTGTTCGAAGAGGGTGTCGACGGCAAAAGATCGCAGCCTTCGGCAGCTCCTACAGGGTTTTGTGTACACCTGTAGGAGCTGCCGGAGGCTGAGATCTTTTGATTTTGCGTTTGCCTTTAATGCGTGCGGGCTACGGCAAACTCGCTCAGCTCGACCAATGCATCGCGATATTCGCTGGCCGGCAGCGCGTCGAGGCATTTGATCGCGCGGGCCACGTAATCACGGGCCAGTTTCGCGGTGTACTCCAGCGAGCCCGACGCTTCCACTGCTTCGCGGATGCTTTCCAGGTCTTCGATGCCGCCTTTCTGGATCGCCTTGCGCACCAGGGCCGCCTGTTCCGGCGTACCTTCACGCATGGTGAAGATCAGCGGCAGCGTCGGTTTGCCTTCAGCCAGGTCGTCGCCGACATTCTTGCCCAGGGTCTCGGCATCGCCTTTGTAATCGAGCAGGTCGTCGACCAGCTGGAAGGCCACCCCAAGGTGGTCACCAAAGGTGCGCAGGGCCTCGCTCTGCTCCGGCGTCGCGCCCGCCAGGGCCGCGGCGCTGTGGGTCGAAGCTTCGAAGAGCATGGCGGTCTTGCCGCGGATGACTTCCATGTAGGTTTCTTCGGTGGTGCTGGCGTCTCGCACCTTCGACAGCTGCAACACTTCGCCTTCGGCGATGATGCGGGTCGCTTGCGAAAGGATTTTCATGACTGGCATGGAGCCCAGTTCGACCATCATTTCGAAGGAGCGCGAATACAGGAAGTCACCCACCAGCACGCTCGGCGCGTTGCCCCACATGGCATTGGCGGTCGAGCGGCCACGGCGCATGCCGGACATGTCGACCACGTCGTCATGCAGCAGGGTGGCGGTGTGCAGGAACTCGATGGTCGCGGCGAGCAGACGCATGTCATCGCCTTCGCGGCCGAGGGCCTTGCCACACAGCAACACTAATAAAGGACGCAGGCGTTTACCGCCAGCCGAGGTAATGTAATCGCCGATTTTCGATACCAGCGGCACTCGGGAAGTCAGCTGCTTCTTGATGATGCCGTCGACGGCGCTAAAATCGTCCGCCACCGCGCGGTAGAAAGCTTGGGGTTGCATCAGCGACAGTTGCTCCAGAAGGGTTGCGCGGCATGCTAGGACCCACGTCGGCGGGTGTCAAGGCGCGATGGACGGCCCCTTGCATCAGCCCGGCAGCTTGCGTACAATCGCGCACCCTGAACTTCCTGGGCAGCACCTGCCTTACGCAATTGCAATCGGGCCTTCCAGCCCAATGCAGCCATGCCAGCCAATACCTCTTCTTATAAAGAGCTGGGTGAGCAGGATTATCGGAGAAATACCATGTCTTATGCAGTAATCGTTACTGGTGGCAAGCAGTACAAAGTTGCTCCAGGTGAATACCTGAAGATCGAAAAACTGGAAATCGCTACCGGCGAATCCGTTACTTTTGATCGCGTTCTGTTGGTTGCCAATGGCGACGACGTGAACATCGGCGCTCCAGTTGTTGCTGGCGCTACCGTTGTGGCTGAAGTGATCTCCCAAGGTCGTCACGATAAAGTCCGTATCATCAAGTTCCGTCGTCGTAAGCACCACATGAAGCGTATGGGCCACCGCCAGTGGTACACCGAGATCAAAATCACCGGTATTCAGGCTTAATTTCAGCCTAATTCCTCACTAGGAGAATTGACTCATGGCACACAAAAAAGCTGGTGGTAGTACCCGTAACGGTCGCGACTCAGAAGCCAAACGCCTTGGCGTGAAGATGTATGGCGGCCAGAAAATCATTCCGGGCAACATCATCGTGCGTCAGCGCGGCACCCAATTCCACGCCGGTTACGGTGTTGGCATGGGCAAAGATCACACCCTCTTCGCGAAAATCGAAGGCGTGATCAAGTTTGAAGTAAAGGGCGCGTTCAACCGCCGTTACGTGAGCGTTGTCGCAGCTTAATTGCGCGATCGCTGGAAAAGCCCTGTCTCGCGACGGGGCTTTTTCGTTTGTGGGGTGAGTCTCTTGCAAAGCTGTTTGTAATGAGCTCCAGCGCTGGATTTGCGGTCGTTGATTGAGGTCGCTGCGCTCATTTTTGCAAGAGTCTTATGTCTGGATTTTCTCGGCTCGTCCGTATGACGAGAGGCGTTTTGTTATGAAGTTTGTTGATGAAGTATCGATTCGAGTAAAGGCCGGTGACGGCGGCAACGGTTGCATGAGCTTCCGTCGCGAAAAATTCATTGAAAATGGTGGCCCTAACGGCGGTGATGGCGGTGATGGCGGCTCGGTCTACATGCTCGCCGACGAAAACCTCAACACCCTGGTGGATTACCGTTACACCCGTCATTTCGATGCCGAGCGTGGCTCCAACGGCGGCAGCACCGACTGCACCGGCAAGAAGGGTGAAGAGTTGGTCCTGCGCGTTCCGGTTGGCACGACGGTCATCGACTCGGCGACCCAGGAAGTCATCGGTGACCTGACCAAGGCTGGTCAGAAGCTGCTGGTTGCTCATGGTGGCTGGCACGGTCTGGGTAATACCCGATTCAAGTCCAGTACCAACCGTGCTCCGCGCCAGACCACTCCGGGTAAGCCGGGTGAGGCGCGTGACCTCAAGCTGGAAATGAAGGTACTGGCTGACGTGGGCCTGCTGGGTCTGCCGAACGCTGGCAAAAGTACGTTCATTCGTTCGGTTTCGGCCGCCAAGCCGAAAGTCGCCGACTACCCGTTCACCACGCTGGTGCCGAACCTGGGTGTGGTCAGTGTCGATCGCTGGAAAAGCTTCGTGGTTGCGGACATTCCGGGCCTGATCGAAGGCGCATCCGACGGCGCAGGCCTGGGGATTCGCTTCCTCAAGCACTTGTCGCGTACCCGTCTGCTGTTGCATCTCGTGGACATGGCGCCGCTGGATGACGCCAGCGCTCCGGATGCGGCTGAAGTGATCGTCAGTGAGCTGACCAAATTCAGTCCGTCCCTGGCTGAGCGCGATCGCTGGCTGGTGCTGAACAAGTGCGACCAGATCCTGGAAGAAGAGCACGAAGAGCGCGTCAAGGAGATCGTTGATCGCCTGGAATGGACCGGTCCGGTCTACGTGATTTCGGCTATCTCCAAGCTCGGTACCGAGCGCCTGTGTCACGACATCATGCGTTACATGGAAGATCGTGCTGACCGCCTGGCCAACGACCCGGTGTACAAGGAAGAGCTGGCTGAGCTCGATCAGCGCATCGAAGACGAGGCGCGTGCTCAGTTGCAGGCCCTGGATGACCAGCGTGCCCTGCGTCGCAGCGGCGTTAAGTCGGTCCATGATATCGGTGACGATGATTGGGACGAAGAAGACGTGGATGACGAAGACGGTCCGGAAATCATTTACGTGCGTGACTGATCTGTTGCTATAAACTTGAACGCCGCTCAATCGAGCGGCGTTTTAGTATCTGGAAATCGATTGTTGGTGACACATAGCCACGATTAACGTCATGGGCAGTGCCAAGTCGCGCTGCCCTCAAGCTAAGGTTGAAGATGATGCGGAGCAAGGTGACAGGTGCGCAGCGTTGGGTCGTGAAGATCGGCAGCGCTTTGCTGACGGCTGACGGCAAGGGCCTGGATCGCGCGGCGATGGGGGTCTGGGTCGAGCAGATGGTGGCGTTGCATGAGGCTGGCGTCGAGCTGGTGCTGGTGTCCTCGGGGGCGGTAGCAGCGGGGATGAGTCGCTTGGGCTGGAACGTCCGACCCAGTGCCATGCACGAGCTCCAGGCGGCTGCGGCCATCGGCCAGATGGGCCTGGTGCAGGCCTGGGAGTCGAGCTTTGCCGAGCATGGCCGGCATACCGCGCAGATTCTCCTGACCCACGATGACCTGTCCGACCGCAAGCGCTACCTAAACGCCCGCAGTACCTTGCGTGCACTGGTCGAGCTGAAAGTGATCCCGGTGATCAACGAAAACGACACCGTGGTTACCGATGAAATCCGTTTCGGCGACAACGACACCCTGGCGGCGCTGGTGGCCAATCTGGTCGAGGCTGATTTGCTGGTGATCCTGACTGACCGCGACGGCATGTTCGACGCCGATCCGCGCAACAATCCCGACGCCAACCTTATCTACGAAGCGCGTGCCGATGACCCTGCGCTGGATGCGGTTGCTGGCGGCACTGGCGGTGCCCTGGGGCGTGGCGGCATGCAGACCAAATTGCGTGCTGCACGGCTGGCGGCGCGCTCCGGTGCGCACACCATCATCGTCGGCGGGCGCATTGAGCGTGTGCTGGATCGGCTGAAGGCGGGTGAGCGCATTGGCACTCTGCTGTCGCCCGAGCGCGGCATGCTGGCGGCGCGCAAGCAGTGGCTGGCCGGGCACCTGCAAACCCGTGGCACGCTGGTGCTGGATGCGGGCGCGGTGACGGCGCTGTCCCAGGGTAACAAGAGTTTGCTGCCGGTCGGGGTCAAGCTGGTTCAGGGCAGCTTTCGGCGTGGCGAGATGGTGGTGTGCGTAGCCCCGGATGGTCGAGAGATCGCCCGCGGCCTGGCCAACTACAGCGCGCTGGAGGCTCAAAAAATCATAGGTCAGTCGTCTGAGGCGATTGTCGGTCTATTGGGTTACATGGCGGAACCGGAACTGGTCCACCGCGATAACCTGATTCTGGTCTGAAGGAATATTCGAATGCGTGTGGCAAAAGGATTGTTAGGGCTGCTGCTGGCACTGCCGCTGCTGGCCTCGGCCGAGGAGATTGGCCAGGTGTCGACGGTGTTCAAGATTGTCGGTCCGAACGACCGTATCGTCGTCGAGGCGTTTGATGATCCCAAGGTCGAGGGTGTGACCTGCTACCTGTCGCGGGCCAAGACTGGCGGAGTGAAGGGTGGTTTGGGTCTGGCGGAAGATCGCGCCGAGGCGTCGATTGCCTGTCGGCAGGTCGGGCCGATCAGCTTCAAGGGTGAATTGAAGGATGGCGATGAAGTGTTCAAGGAGCGCACTTCGCTGGTGTTCAAGACCATGCAGGTGGTTCGCTTCCTCGACAAGAAGCGCAATACGCTGGTTTATCTGGTGTACAGCGATCGCTTGATTGAAGGTAGCCCGCAGAATGCGGTGACGGCGATTCCGATTTTGCCGTGGGCGCACGCTCAATAATTTGATCGAATCACAATTGTAGGAGTGAGCCTGCTCGCGATAGCCGTTTAACGGACGACATCAGTGTTGAATGTTAGATAGCTATCGCGAGCAGGCTCACTCCTACAGTTGTTTGTGGTGTTGGTTAAATCCCAGGCAATAAAAAACCGACCCTGAGGTCGGTTTTTTAACAAGCTTATCGCTTATGCGGCAACAGCAAGGTTCAGAGCCTTGACGTGACCGTTCAGGCGGCTCTTATGACGAGCAGCCTTGTTCTTGTGGATGATGCCTTTATCGGCCATACGGTCGATAACTGGCACGGCCAGAACGTAAGCAGCTTGAGCTTTTTCAGCGTCTTTTGCGTCGATGGCTTTAACTACATTCTTGATGTAGGTACGAACCATGGAACGCAGGCTGGCGTTGTGGCTGCGACGCTTCTCAGCCTGTTTTGCACGTTTTTTGGCGGAAGGTGTGTTGGCCACCGTCGAGCTCCTCGAAAGACTTTTTAGGAAATAGCAAACAAAATAGGCCGCGAATCATGCCGATGAGTTGATGTCTTGTCAAGGGCGGTTGAAACGTTCCGCTAAGTGGTAGGTATAAAGAGGCGGGATATTTATTTCCGGCGCTTGACCTGTAAACTCGCGAGCTTTGGCTCTGTGCTGCTGCGGCGCGGAGTATCGCATAAGTAGGCGCTTTGTTCGCCTGCTGTTTATCGACAGGCACAAACTCTTTCAATGAATCTGCTCAAATCGTTGGCCGCCGTCAGCTCTATCACCATGCTTTCCCGGGTTTTGGGATTTGTTCGTGACACGCTGATCGCACGTACATTCGGGGCCGGGATGGCCACTGACGCCTTCTTCATAGCGTTCAAACTGCCTAATCTGCTGCGCAGAATCTTCGCCGAGGGCGCTTTTTCCCAGGCTTTCGTGCCGATTCTCGCCGAATACAAAAGCCAGAAGGGCGAGGAGGCGACTCGCACGTTCATTGCCTACGTCTCGGGCCTGCTGACCCTGGTGCTGGCGCTGGTCACTGCCTTGGGCATGCTCGCTGCGCCCTGGGTTATCTGGGCGACTGCCCCGGGTTTCACCGACACACCGGAAAAATTCGAGCTCACTTCCAGCCTGTTGCGGGTGACGTTCCCCTATATTCTGCTGATCTCCCTGTCTTCGCTGGCCGGGGCGATCCTCAATACCTACAACCGCTTCTC
The DNA here is from genome assembly GCF_026241895.1 of Pseudomonas sp. RIT-562. Classification (GTDB taxonomy): domain Bacteria; phylum Pseudomonadota; class Gammaproteobacteria; order Pseudomonadales; family Pseudomonadaceae; genus Aquipseudomonas; species Aquipseudomonas mandelii_F. The sequence continues at coordinate 244,724 of NZ_JAPJIV010000004.1, forward strand.
GGTGCCGGCATTTGTGCCGACGTTGCTGAATGTCAGCATGATCATTTTTGCGCTGTTCCTCACGCCGTATTTCGATCCGCCGGTCATGGCGCTCGGCTGGGCTGTATTGGTCGGTGGCCTGGCGCAGCTGCTGTATCAGCTGCCGCATTTGAAAAAGATCGGCATGCTCGTGCTGCCGCGCCTGAATCTGCGCGACACCGGCGTCTGGCGGGTCATGAAGCAGATGTTGCCGGCGATTCTCGGGGTCTCGGTGAGCCAGATTTCGCTGATCATCAACACCATTTTCGCCTCGTTCCTGGTCGCGGGGTCCGTGTCCTGGATGTACTACGCCGACCGCCTGATGGAATTGCCTTCCGGGGTGTTGGGCGTGGCGTTGGGCACGATTCTGCTGCCAACCCTGGCCAAGACTTACGCCAGCAAGGACCGCCAGGAGTATTCGCGGATTCTCGACTGGGGCCTGCGCCTGTGCTTCGTACTGGTGCTGCCATGCTCCCTGGCGCTGGGTATCCTCGCCGAGCCGTTGACCGTTTCGCTGTTCCAGTACGGCCAGTTCACGGCGTTTGATGCCTCCATGACCCAGCGCGCCTTGATTGCCTACTCGGTCGGCTTGATGGGCATTATCGTGATCAAAGTGCTGGCGCCGGGCTTTTATGCGCAGCAAAACATCCGTACTCCGGTAAAGATCGCAATTTTCACCCTGATCATCACGCAATTGTTCAACCTGGTATTGATCGGGCCGCTGGCGCACGCCGGCCTGGCCCTGGCCATCAGCGCCGGTGCGTGCATCAATGCCGGCTTGCTGTTCTATCAGCTGCGCAAGCAGCAGATGTATCAACCGCAACCTGGCTGGGGCAAATTCGGCCTGAAGCTGGTGGTGGCCGTGACGGTCATGTCGGCGGTGTTGCTGGCGGGCATGCATTTCATGCCGGCTTGGGGCGAGGGGCACATGCTGGAGCGCTTCCTGCGCCTGGGAGCGCTGGTCGCCGCCGGTGTCATTGCTTATTTCGGCATGTTGCTGCTGATGGGTTTCCGTTTGCGTGACTTCAACCGCAAGGCGCTCAGCTGAGGGCGCCACGACATGGGCGAGCCGGTGTTTTGGTCGGCTCGATGACTTTGGTTACGGTGTTGCCTGTCGTCGGCCGCCGGGTGTGGTTATAATCGACCACTTTATGAGCAAGAAGCGCGTTATGCAGCTGGTTCGAGGCCTCCACAACCTGCGCCCCCAGCATCGGGGCTGTGTCGCCACTATTGGCAACTTTGACGGTGTTCACCGTGGCCACCAGGCAATCCTGGCGAGGCTGCGTGAGCGTGCGCTCGAGTTGGGCGTGCCCAGCTGCGTAGTGATTTTCGAGCCGCAGCCACGGGAGTTTTTCGCTCCGGACACGGCGCCAGCCCGTTTGGCTCGCTTGCGCGACAAACTGCAGCTGTTGGCCGACGAAGGCGTGGACCGGGTCCTGTGCCTGGCCTTCAACCAGCGCCTGAGCAAGCTCAGCGCCAGCGAGTTCGTCGATACCATTCTGGTGGACGGGCTGGGCGTGCAGCATCTGGAAGTCGGTGATGACTTCCGTTTTGGCTGTGATCGGGTAGGGGATTTCGAATTCCTGCAGAAGGCCGGGCTGGTTCACGGTTTTACCGTGGAGGCGGCGCAAACCGTGGAGCTTGAAGGCATTCGCGTCAGCAGCACCCAGGTTCGCAACGCACTGGCCGCCGCTGATTTCGCCTTGGCCGAACGGCTGCTCGGTCGGCCGTTCCGGATCGCCGGGCGAGTCCTGCATGGGCAGAAGCTGGCGCGCCAATTGGGCACGCCCACGGCCAACATTCAACTCAAGCGTCGTCGCGTGCCGTTGACCGGGGTCTACCTGGTCAATGTCGATATCGATGGCAAGACCTGGCCCGGCGTCGCCAATATCGGCGTGCGCCCCACGGTCCAGGGGGATGGCAAAGCCCATCTCGAAGTTCATCTTTTAGATTTTGCCGGCGATCTGTATGACCGGCGTTTGACGGTGGTCTTCCACCATAAGCTGCGTGAAGAGCAGCGTTTCGCCTCTCTGGAGGCGCTTAAGACGGCAATCAATGCGGATGTTGCCGCCGCCCGTGCCCTGTCGCACCTAGCGCCAATCGCTAATGAAGAGCCTTAAATGACCGACTATAAAGCCACGCTAAACCTTCCGGACACCGCCTTCCCAATGAAGGCCGGCCTGCCACAGCGCGAACCGCAGATTCTGCAGCGCTGGGACAGTATTGGCCTGTACGGTAAGTTGCGCGAGATTGGCAAGGATCGTCCGAAGTTCGTGCTTCACGACGGTCCTCCGTACGCCAACGGCACGATTCACATCGGTCATGCACTGAACAAGATTCTCAAGGACATGATCATTCGCTCGAAGACCCTGTCGGGCTTCGACGCGCCTTATGTTCCTGGTTGGGACTGCCATGGCCTGCCGATCGAGCACAAAGTCGAAGTGACCCACGGCAAGAACCTGGGCGCGGACAAGACCCGCGAACTGTGCCGTGCCTACGCCACCGAGCAGATCGAAGGGCAGAAATCCGAATTCATCCGCCTGGGCGTGTTGGGCGACTTCGCCAACCCGTACAAGACCATGGATTTCAAGAACGAAGCCGGTGAAATCCGCGCTTTGGCCGAAATCGTCAAGGGCGGTTTCGTATTCAAGGGCTTGAAGCCTGTGAACTGGTGCTTTGACTGCGGTTCGGCCCTGGCTGAAGCGGAAGTCGAGTACGAGAACAAGAAGTCCTCGACCATCGACGTGGCGTTCCCGATTGCCGATGAAGCCAAATTGGCGACTGCTTTCGGTCTGGCGTCGCTGGCCAAGCCGGCTTCGATCGTGATCTGGACCACCACCCCGTGGACCATCCCGGCCAACCAGGCGCTGAACGTTCACCCGGAATTCAACTACGCCCTGGTCGATGTCGGCGACAAACTGCTGGTACTGGCTGAAGAGCTGGTCGAGTCGTGCCTGGCCCGTTACAGCCTGGAAGGTTCGGTCATCGCGACCACCACCGGTAAAGAACTGGAACTGATCAACTTCCGTCATCCGTTCTACGATCGCCTGTCGCCGGTGTACCTGGCCGACTACGTTGAACTGGGCGCTGGCACTGGTGTGGTTCACTCCGCCCCGGCCTACGGCGTGGACGACTTCGTGACCTGCAAGAAATACGGCATGGTCAACGACGACATTCTCAACCCGGTACAGAGCAACGGCGTTTACGTCACGTCGCTGGAATTCTTCGGCGGCCAGTTCATCTGGAAGGCCAACCCGGCGATCGTCGACAAGCTGACCGAAGTCGGTGCGCTGCTGCACACCACCATCATCGAACACAGCTACATGCACTGCTGGCGGCACAAGACCCCGCTGATCTACCGCGCCACCGCGCAGTGGTTCATCGGCATGGACAAAGAGCCTGTCAGCGGCGACACCCTGCGCAAGCGCGCGCTCAAGGCCATCGAAGAGACTCAGTTCGTTCCGGCCTGGGGCCAGGCGCGCCTGCACTCGATGATCGCCAACCGTCCGGACTGGTGCATCTCCCGTCAGCGTAACTGGGGCGTGCCGATCCCGTTCTTCCTGAACAAGGAAAGCGGCGAGCTGCACCCACGTACCGCCGAACTGATGGAAGAAGTGGCCAAGCGCGTCGAAGTAGAAGGCATCGAAGCCTGGTTCAAGATGGACGCTGCCGAGTTGCTCGGCGACGAAGCGCCGCAGTACGACAAGATCAGCGACACCCTGGACGTCTGGTTCGATTCGGGCACCACGCACTGGCACGTCCTGCGCGGTTCGCACCCGATGGGCCACGACAGCGGCCCACGCGCTGACCTGTACCTGGAAGGCTCGGACCAACACCGTGGCTGGTTCCACTCGTCGCTGCTGACCGGTTGCGCCATCGACAACCACGCGCCGTACCGTGAGCTGCTGACCCACGGCTTCACCGTCGACGAGTCCGGCCGCAAGATGTCCAAGTCCCTGGGCAACGTGATCGCGCCGCAAAAGGTCAACGACACCCTGGGCGCCGACATCATGCGCCTGTGGGTGGCTTCTACCGATTACTCGGGTGAAATGGCGGTTTCCGAGCAGATCCTGCAACGCAGTGCGGACGCCTACCGGCGTATCCGAAACACCGCGCGCTTCCTGCTCTCCAACCTGACCGGCTTCAACCCGGCCACCGACATCCTGCCGGCCGAAGAAATGCTCGCGCTGGACCGTTGGGCCGTGGACCGCACGCTGCTGCTGCAACGCGAGCTGCAAGAGCACTACGGCGAATACCGCTTCTGGAACGTCTACTCGAAGATCCATAACTTCTGCGTGCAGGAGCTGGGCGGTTTCTACCTCGACATCATCAAGGACCGTCAGTACACCACTGGCGCCAACAGCAAGGCGCGTCGTTCGGCGCAAACCGCGCTGTATCACATCTCCGAAGCGCTGGTGCGCTGGATCGCACCGATCCTCGCGTTCACCGCCGACGAACTGTGGGAATACCTGCCGGGCGAGCGTAACGAGTCGGTGATGCTCAACACCTGGTACGAAGGCCTGACCGAGCTGCCGGAAAACGTCGAACTGGGCCGCGCCTACTGGGAGCGGATCATGGCGGTGAAGGTCGCGGTCAACAAGGAAATGGAAATCCAGCGTGCGGCCAAGGCCGTCGGTGGCAACCTGCAGGCCGAAGTGACGCTGTTCGCCGAAGAGGCGCTGAGCGCTGACCTGGCCAAGCTGAGCAACGAACTGCGCTTCGTGCTGATCACCTCGACCGCCAGCGTGGCACCTTTTGTTCAGGCTCCTGCGGACGCGGTCGTCACCGAAGTCAGCGGCCTGAAACTGAAAATCGTCAAATCGGCCTTCGCCAAGTGCGCCCGTTGCTGGCACTGCCGCGAAGACGTTGGAGTGAACCCGGAGCATCCGGAAATCTGCGGTCGTTGCGTTGACAACATCAGCGGCGCTGGCGAGGTTCGTCACTATGCCTAATGGCGTTGGCCGTTTCGGACGGCTGAGCTGGCTGTGGTTGAGCTTGCTGGTCCTGGTCATTGACCAGGCCAGCAAGTTCTACTTCGAAGGTTCCCTGAGCATGTACCAGCAGATCGTGGTTATTCCGGACTACTTCAGCTGGACCTTGGCCTACAACACCGGCGCCGCGTTCAGCTTCCTGGCCGACAGCTCCGGCTGGCAGCGTTGGCTGTTTGCCCTGATCGCTATCGTGGTCAGTGCCGTGCTGGTGGTCTGGCTCAAGCGTCTGGGACGCAACGAGACCTGGCTGGCCGTCGCCCTGGCACTGGTGCTGGGTGGCGCGGTGGGTAATCTGTATGACCGCATTGCCTATGGCCATGTGATCGATTTCATCCTGGTGCACTGGCAAAACCGCTGGTACTTCCCGGCGTTCAACTTCGCCGACAGTGCCATCACTGTGGGCGCTGTGATGCTGGCGCTGGATATGTTCAAAAGCAAAAAGACCGGAGAAGCCGTTCATGACTGAGCACGTATTGGCTGAGCAACGCATCCGCCAGAACACCGAAGTCACTTTGCACTTCGCCCTGCGCCTGGAGAACGGCGACACCGTCGACAGCACCTTCGACAAAGCTCCGGCGACCTTCAAGGTCGGCGATGGCAATTTGTTGCCGGGTTTTGAAGCGGCACTGTTCGGCTTCAAGGCTGGCGACAAGCGCACCCTGACGATTGCACCGGAAAACGCGTTTGGCCAGCCCAACCCGCAGAACGTGCAGGTCATCCCGCGTTCGCAGTTCCAGGACATGGACCTGTCCCCGGGATTGCTGGTGATCTTCAACGATGCGGCCAATACCGAATTGCCGGGCGTGGTAAAAGAGTTCGATGACGAGCAAGTGACCATCGATTTCAATCACCCGCTGTCGGGCAAGACCTTGACCTTTGATGTCGAGATCATCAACGTCGTATCGCTGTAACGGGACTTTTCCTGCCTGTGGGAGCAAAGCTTGCTCGCGATTGGGGGGGCTTATTCAACATTGATGTTGGATGTCATGACGCTATCGCGAGCAAGCTTTGCTCCCACAGGTTTGGAGCTTTGCTCCCACAGGTTTGGCTATTCCCAGAATTTTTGTTATTCATTGTTTTTCGCGCGCAAGACACGAGGCACAGCATGCAAATCAAACTCGCCAACCCCCGTGGCTTTTGCGCCGGTGTGGACCGGGCGATCGAAATCGTCAATCGCGCCCTGGAAGTGTTCGGGCCGCCGATCTACGTGCGCCACGAAGTTGTCCACAATAAATTCGTGGTTGAAGACCTGCGAGCCCGCGGAGCGATCTTCGTCGAAGAACTCGACCAGGTGCCCGACGACGTCATCGTGATCTTCAGTGCCCACGGCGTATCCCAGGCCGTGCGTACCGAAGCTGCTGGCCGTGGCCTGAAAGTATTCGACGCCACTTGCCCGCTGGTGACCAAGGTGCACATCGAAGTCGCGCGCTACAGCCGCGACGGCCGTGAGTGCATTCTCATTGGCCACGCCGGTCACCCGGAAGTCGAAGGCACCATGGGCCAATATGACGGCAGCAACGGTGGCGCGATCTACCTGGTGGAAGACGAAGAAGACGTCGCCAAACTGCAGGTGCGCAATCCCGATAAGCTGGCGTTCGTTACCCAGACTACTTTGTCGATGGATGATACCAGTCGAGTCATTGATGCCCTGCGTGCGCGTTTCCCGGCGATCGGTGGTCCGCGCAAGGACGACATCTGCTACGCAACGCAAAACCGCCAGGATGCGGTCAAGCAACTGGCCGATGAGTGCGACGTGGTGTTGGTGGTGGGCAGCCCGAACAGCTCCAACTCCAATCGCCTGCGAGAACTGGCTGAGCGCATGGCGACACCGGCCTATTTGATCGATGGCGCCGAGGACCTGCAAAAAAGCTGGTTCGACGGAGTCCAGCGGATCGGTATCACTGCGGGCGCTTCCGCCCCTGAAGTGCTGGTGCGTGGTGTGATCCAGCAGTTGCAGGCCTGGGGCGCTACCGGTGCCGACGAATTGGCCGGTCGTGAGGAGAACGTCACGTTCTCCATGCCCAAGGAATTACGCGTCCGCTCCCTCCTCTGAGTCGTTCCCCCGACGCAGAGCGCGTACTGCGTCTTGTCACTGCGCAGGCTGACTCGACCGTTTGACGCCAGTACCACCTGGTACTGGCTCACCGGCTCGCGTGCCGCACACACGTGCAACGTCCCCCCTTGAAAGCCACCATGCGCCGGTTGACCAAGGTGGTTGAACCGTATCGAGCTTTTGACATGCGTGTTGCCGACGATCGTGGTCCCGACGCTGCTCTGGCGTTCGACCAGCAGCGGATTGCTGCTGTCTTCATCGCCCTGGCCGCTGGCATCGACGATGATTCGCCAGCCCTGGCTCCAGTCGCCATTGACGCCGTGGATCATGGTCGTCTGACCGCGCGTGATGGCCTCGTTTCTCGCGGTGCGCACACCAACCGCCAGCGACTTCGCCGCTGCTTCGCGGTAGGTGGCTTCGGTAAGCGCGGCGAATACCGGGCTGACCAACGACAGAACAATCCCGGCAATCGCCAGTCCCATAAGCAACTCGACCAGGCTGAAGCCTCGCTGATGCATGTCATTCCTTCCCTGGAGTGTGAGCATTTGCGCATTCCCTGCGCGAGTGAAGGCAAAACAACCGAACATCTGCCGGCCGAATGTTCTAGCTTGTAACAGCAGGTATAGCCGACGGCAACGGAGGGCACTGATGGATCGTGGTACAAAAGGTTTCACGCTGATCGAGTTGCTGGTAGCACTGGCGATTTTCTTGATCCTGATTACCCTGGCCGTTCCGGCATTCACCAGTTCGGTGCAAAGTACCCGGGCGGACACCGAGATCGGCGACTTGCGCCGTGCCCTGAGTTTCGCTCGACTGGAAGCCATCGACCGCAGTATTACCACGCAGGTTATGCCCAAGGAGGTCGGTGCGGCTTGGAGCGATTTACTGACCGTCACTGACATCACCAGCAAACCGCCGGTTGTGTTGCGGATTGTTCCCGCCATGAGCAGCGGGGCAAATCTGACGCTACCCTCAGGAGTGACCGCCATCAGTTTTAATAACCTTGGCGGACTTGCCACACCTGCCACTGCAGTGGCGATCAGCTATGTGCTGGGGGCACAGAGCCGAACGCTGAATGTGTGTTTGAACGGACGTATTCAATTGGGTGGAAACTGCGGATGAGGCAAAGGAGCAAGCGTGCCCAGGAGGGCATGACGCTGATCGAGGTGCTGGTTGCATTGTTGATTCTGACTGTGGGCCTGTTGGGAGCTGCGGCGATTCAGCTCAATGCCCTGAAGTACACCGACAGCTCGCGGATGACCAGCCAGGCGAGCTTCATCGCCTACGACATGATGGACCGCATTCGCGCCAACTCCGGCGCCGACTACACGATCACGCCCCCGACTTCGGGCAACCTCAACGTGGCCCGCGATCAGGACCTCTTCGACTTCACCAGCAACATCGTCAGCTCTCTGGGCGCCACTGCCACTGGCACCATTGCCTTGAACCAGCGGGTGTACACCATCACGATCACCTGGGATGACTCGCGCGCCGCCAACACCAACATGCGCCGCAGCTTTGTATTGACCAGTCGCGCCACCGTCGACCCGGTATCGGCGCCATGAGTCGACACCAAAGAGGCTTTGGCCTGATCGAGCTGCTGATCGCCCTTGCGTTGAGCCTGGTAGTCGTCCTCGGCGTGGCGCAGATTTTCATCGCGGCGAAAAATACTTATGTCAGCCAGAACAGCGCGTCGAACATGCAGGAGGACGCACGTTTTGTGCTGGGCAAAATGATTCAGGAAATTCGCATGGTTGGCATGTTCGGCTGCCTGGGCACCATCGACGCCGGTTCTGCGCCCGACTTCAGTGCCAGCCAGATCACCCCCATCAGCTGGGACAACGCCAACCTCAAGCTCACGCTGGTGACGGCAGATGTCGGCGCAAATGGCGGAACACCAACCTGGACAGTGATTTCCGATTGCCGAACCAGCGCGACGGCTTACAACCAGGTGAAAGCCCCTGTGCCCGGCCAGCTTGCATTTCCGATCCGGCGACTGATCTACAGCCTGAAAAACGGCCAGCTGACGATGGGCGTCCATGGCGGTACGCCGATCCAGTCCGCGCTGGTGGACAACGTCAGTGCCTTCAACGTCAGTTTCGGTCTCGCCAGCTCTGCTACCGAGGTTGCCGCTTCCAGCTACAGCAGCAACCCGTCGGACCCTGCGCGAATTCGCAGCGTGCGGCTGACGTTGACCCTCACAGACCCGAACAAGCGCGTGCGTGATCAAACCTTCAACGTGGTTGCCGCATTGCGCAATCGCCTGCAATGAGAGGAGGGCCGATGAGTATTCCCGTTACCGTGCGGCGTTCCCAGCGCGGCATGGCGCTGTTGATCAGCCTGGTGTTCCTGCTGTTGCTGACGCTGATCGGTCTGTCCTCGATGCAGAGCGCGACGCTGCAGGAAAAAATGGCCACCAGCGTCTCTTTACGCAATCAGTCGTTCCAGAATGCCGAAGCGGCATTGCGCATGGGCGAAAACGCGGTGCAACTGTCCACCTATACCTTGCCGGTGTGCAGTGGCACCACCCAATGTGCACCGCCCGCAGAATCCGCCTCCATTACCGGCGCCGGGTTCAACTCGACCTCGGGAGTCACCTGGGTCGCTGCCGGCAGTGGCTTCTACGGAGTGCAGAACATCGGTACCTCATTGAATGCGGTGAATGTGCCGAGCAATACCTCGGCAACGCTGTACCGCGTCACGGCTGTAGCCGTGGCCGGTAACAACGTGCGCAGCGTGGTGGAGAGCATTTATGCCAAGTACTGAGCGCCGCGGCTGTTGGCGGCAAATGCTCTGCGGCATGTTGCTGAGTCTGTACCTGGCAGCGCCGGCCTATGCCTTCACGCCCTCTGACTCACCCCTGCTGAGCGCGGCGGCAGTGGCGCCGAACGTGATGTTGCTGATCGATAACTCGGGGAGCATGAACAACATCATCTATGCCGCCGGCTTTGATCCCAACATCAACCGCACACCGGCCCGTGAGTGCAACGCATTCCTGGGGCTGTGTTTCAGCTCGACGGCGATCACCGGAGATTCGATATTTCTCTCGAGCCTCGCCACGTCGGGCTGCTCGAACGGCTACAACTCGTTTTACAACAACAGCGCTACGCCTCTGTGCATCAAACTGCCAGACCCGGCAGGTAACGGTGATACCCGCTACTCGGCGAATTACATCGCCTACGTCGTTGGCCTGGCGAACGGTCAGAGGAGCGATTTTTCCACGTCCAGCTCGCCCATCCCCATCGAATCGCGGATCAGCGTGGCGCGCAGCGTATCGACCTCGCTGGTCACCGCCAACCGCACGCTACGCATCGGCCTCGCGACGTTCAACGCAGTGACCAGCAACAATCGGGGTAACGGCGGCTACATTGCCATCCCTATCGACGATCTGACCACGGGCGCCAAGTTCGACGCGCTGACCGATTCAATCGACGCCTTGAGAGCTGTCGCCAACACGCCCTTGGCCGAAACCTACTACGAAGTCACCCGTTACATGCGCGGCCTGGCTTCGTATTACAACACCTCCAGAACCTACACCAGCCCGATCCAGTACCGCTGCCAGAAAAACTACGGCGTGGTAATCACCGATGGTTTGCCGACGTATGACCGAACCTTTCCCTCCGACGACCCACAGGCCACTGCCCAGGGCGGCCCAAGGCTGCCCAACTGGGACGGTATCAATAACGATGGCGACAACCCCCTCGGGGGGGATGACGAGGGGGATTCGCTATTCCTCGATGACATCGCCAAGTTTGCCTTTGATATCGACATGCGTTCGACCGGGGTCGATCTGGCGAAGAAAGCCTGGGATTCGCCCGACTTTCCCAAGCAGAACATGAACACCTATACCGTGGGCTTCACCACGGCCAACCAAATGCTGGAAGACGCGGCAAAGTACGGCCAAGGCAAGTATTACCTCGCCACCGACAGCACCGGCCTGACCACCGCGCTGTCGTCGGCCTTGAGCGAAATCACCTCCAAGGCCGGTTCCGGCGGCAGCGGGACCACCAGCAGCGCAGTCGTCGGGATCGGCTCTTCGTACTACCAGACCAGCTACGACCCCAAGGATTGGCGCGGCACCATCAAATCCTTCGGCTTCACCGCCACGGGCGCGGTCAATACCGCTTCGCTGCTGTGGAGCACGGACAAGACCATCGTTCCCGGCGCGACCGCACCGACTTACCAGTCCTGGAATACCCTGGACAACACGGCAGTGACCCTGGCATTCAATAACTTTTCGCCGGCGCAGCAGGCGACCCTGAACCAGGGGTTGCCCTCTACTATCAAGGGCACAGACCTGGTGGAGTGGAGCAAGGGCACCAACAAGACCGGGTTGAAGGTACGCAGCGCTTTGCTCGGCGATATCATCAACTCGCCGCTGGTGCTCGCCTCGCCCACGGAGAAAACGGCTTCCGACCTGGCCGGCGATAACAGCTACAGCACCTATCTGGCCAACAAGGCTGCCAATATGACTGCCAGCCTGGTGGTCAACGGGAACGACGGCTTTGTCAGCGTGATCAACGCCAGCCCCACGAGTAACGCCAGCAATGGCACCCGGCGTTACGCCTACATGCCTTCCAGCGTCTTGCCGTCGCTGCGCTATATCGCCGATCCCACCTACATCAACGGCACCAGCCACAAATTTCTGGTAGACGGCCAAGTCGGCGTGTTTGACGCCAAGATCGGCGCTGGCTGGAAAACCATGGCCGTCGGCGGGACCGGGGCGGGGGGCAAGACGTTTTACGGGCTGCAATTGTTTGACGCTACGGCAGGCAATGTGACCAAGGCGTCCTGGGAAATCAGTGCGCCGGCCACGCCGACTCCTGCGAATGCTTTTAATGACCTGGGATTTGCCTACGCCCGACCTGAAGTGGCGCGCCTCGACGATGGTCGCTGGGCGGCGTTTATTTCCAATGGGTACGGGAGCAACTCGGGGGTGGCGGCGTTGTACGTCATCGACCTCAGCAACGGCGCGCTGATCAGGAAAATCGTCGCCGACAGCGCCGGAAACGACAACGGGCTGTCTTCGGTGAAGCTCAAGGTCAACTCGCAGAATGTGGTACAGGCTGCCTACGGCGGTGACCTGAAGGGACGGCTGTGGAAGTTTGACCTGAGCAGTACCAGCAGCGATGCGTGGGGCGTGGCGTTTGGCGGCAAACCTTTGTTTACTGCTACCACCGCCGGCGGCACCTTGCAGCCCATCACTGCCCAGCCATTGCTGGCCGACAATAGCCTGGGCGGCAAAATGGTGTTTGTCGGCACGGGCAAGTTCAACGAAACCGCGGACAAGACCAATAAGGATCTGCAGGCCTTCTACGCGGTGTGGGACGCGGACGGTGGTTCAGGGCAAATCACTCCGGCCAATCTGCAGCTGCAATCGGTGCAGAGCGTGTTCTCGGGCACCGGCGGACAATTCATCACCACCAGCCAGAACGAAGTCACCTATCCGGCGGAGAAGGGCTGGTACCTGCCACTGGTCTACAACAGCGCCCTGACCGGCGAGCGGGTGATCAACCAGGCGGCTCTGGTGCTGGGGCGAATCGTCTTTACCACGGCCAGCGTCGACACCACGGACCCCTGCGCCAGTTTTGGTACCGGCAAACTGGTCGAACTGGATGCGTTCAGCGGTAAGATGCTCAATTATGCTGTGCTCGACACCAACGGTGACGGGCTGGTCGACGGCACCGACGCGATATCCAGCGGAGTGGTGTTCACTGGCGGGATGCCGGTGCTCAACGCCATCGTCAACGGCGGCGCCCGCAAGATCGTGAACGACTCCAGCGGAACGCCAACCTCGTTGGTTGAAAAGGCCGGCGGTGGCAGCCGACGCATCATGTGGCGACAAATTCAGTAAGCGAGAGTGCAGGCATGCGTAGATCGAACCGAGGTTTCACCCTGATCGAGATCATGATCGTGATTGCGATCATCGGGATCGTCATCACCATTGGTTACCCGAGCCTGACCGAATACGTGAAGAAGGGCCGCCGGGCTGAAGTGGCAGGTTTGCTTTCCGAGCAGGCGCAGATACTCGAGCGGTTCTATTCCAACTCGAAAACCAGCGTGTACACCGGCGCGACTGGCCTGAGCGCCGGTAACGACTATTACACCATCGAGTCGACCCTGACTGATCAGACCTACAAGGTGACGGCCACGCGTAAAGTCGGTTCGGCGATGGCCACTGACAAGTGCGGCAACTTCACGATTACCAACACCGGAGCCAGAGGCATGGAAAATGCCGCAGCCGGGCTGACCACCAAGGATTGCTGGGGGCGCTGAGTTATTTTTCGGGCGCGTTTTGTGCCCCTGTCTATTTAATGGTTGGATCAGAACATGAGCAGGCAACAGCAAGTGGTGATCGTCGGCGGTGGAGTGATTGGCTTGCTGACGGCCTTCAATCTCGCCTCTGAAGTGCAAAGTGTCGTACTGCTGGATCGATCGTACGTCGGCCAGGAATCGTCCTGGGCTGGCGGCGGTATTGTTTCGCCACTGTACCCGTGGCGCTACAGCCCGGCGGTCACGGCCCTGGCGCACTGGTCACAGGATTTTTATCCGCAACTTGGCGAGCGCCTGTTCGCTGCCACCGGGGTGGACCCCGAAGTGCATACCACCGGCCTGTATTGGCTGGACCTGGATGATGAGGCGCAAGCGCTGGCCTGGGCGCTACGGGAAAACCGCCCGCTACGGGCCGTGGATCTCTCGGCGGCGCACGATGCAGTGCCTGTGCTGGGGCCGGGGTTTTCCCGGGCGATCTACATGGCCGATGTGGCCAACGTGCGCAATCCGCGGCTGGTGAAGTCCCTGAAGGCTGCGTTGCTGGCGCTGCCGAATGTGACAATTCATGAGCAGTGCGAGGTGCGCGAGTTCATTCGTGAAGGCGAGCAGGTGGTTGGAGTTGGCACTTCGGCAGGCGCCATCATGGGCGACCAGGTCGTGCTGACCGCAGGCGCCTGGAGTGGCGATCTACTCAAGACCCTGGGGCTTGAACTGCCGGTGGAGCCGGTGAAAGGCCAGATGATTCTCTACAAGTGCGCGGTGGATTTTCTGCCGAGCATGGTGCTGGCCAAGGGTCGATATGCGATTCCCCGACGCGATGGGCACATTCTGATCGGCAGTACCCTGGAGCACGAGGGGTACGACAAGACTCCCACCGAATCGGCGCTGGAGAGCCTGAAGGCTTCCGCCGTGGAGCTGATACCGGCGCTGGCCGAGGCGCAAGTGGTCGGGCATTGGGCCGGTTTGCGGCCAGGTTCGCCGGAGGGCATTCCGTATATTGGCCGTGTTCCCGGGGTTGAGGGGCTGTGGCTCAACTGCGGGCACTACCGCAACGGCCTGGTGCTGGCGCCGGCGTCGTGCCAGTTGTTCGCGGATGTGATGCTGGGGCGCGAGCCGATCATTGATCCTGCGCCATATGCGCCAGCTGGACGAATGTGAATCTAATCCAGCCCTAATTTCTTCAGCCTGTAGCGCATTGATCGAAACGACAGATTCAGCCGCTGAGCCGCCGCCGTGCGGTTCCAGCGAGTCTCTTCCAGGGCCTGGAGGATGAGTTTTCGCTCCACGTTCTCCAGGTAATCTTCCAGATTGTCGATCTGCGTCAGGTCCGGCACATCTCCATCAGCCGTGCAGTTGCCCTCAAGCAGTCGCAGGTCGCTGGTTTCAATCTGCTGGTTCTCACATAAGGTATGAGCGCGTTCGAGGACATTCTCCAGCTCCCTGACGTTGCCCGGAAAACGGTAGTTCTTCAGAGCGTCCAGGGCGTGCGGGTGGAGTTTTGCTGCAGGCTGGCCGCTGTTGCTGGCCAGGCGCTTGAGCATGTGGCTCGCCAGGGATTCGATGTCGTCACGGCGTTCGCGCAGCGGCGGCACGCGCAATTCGATTACGTTGAGGCGGTAGTACAGATCCTGGCGAAAGCGTTCAGCGGCGACTTCGGCGTCGAGGTCCTTGTGCGTGGCGCAGAGAATGCGCACATCCACCACGGTTTCCTGTTGCCCGCCGACACTGCGCACGGCTTTTTCCTGAATCGCCCGCAGCAGCTTGACCTGCATGGCCAGTGGCAAGTCAGCCACTTCATCGAGAAACAGCGTGCCACCATTGGCGGCCTGGAACAGTCCAGGCTTGTCGTCGATGGCGCCGCTGAAGCTGCCTTTGCGATGACCGAAAAACTCGCTCTCCATCAACTCTGACGGAATGGCCCCGCAGTTCACCGGAATGAATGGCTGGTGGGTGCGCGGCCCTTGTTCGTGGATCAGCCGGGCGACCAGTTCCTTGCCACTGCCGGACTCGCCGCTGATGTACACCGGGGCCTGGCTGCGAGCCAGTTTGTCGATGTGCTTGCGCAGGTTGCGCATGGGCAGGGACTCGCCGAGCAACCGGCGGTCGATCGAAGTCGTGGCGCCGGGGGCAGGTGACAGGCGCAGTGCGCTGGCGACCAGTTCTCGCAGGCGGGTCAGGTCCACCGGTTTGGTCAGGAAGTCGAATGCGCCGGCCTTGAGGGCGTTGATGGCCGTATCAAGGTTGCCGTATGCCGTAATCATGGCCACCGGCAGCTGTGGATAACGTTGCTGGATGTATTGCACGAGTTCCAGGCCGGTACCGTCCGGCAGACGCATATCGGTCAGGCACAGGTCGAAGGTCTCCCGCGCGAGCAAGGCCTGGGCCTCACCAAGGTCGCGGGCACTGAAGGTGTCGAGCTTCATCCTGCCCAGGGTGATTTCCAGGAGTTCGCGGATATCCGGTTCATCGTCGACGATCAGAATTTTTTGCAGTGGGCTCATGTTCAACTTTGTTTCCGTCCGTGAGCAAAGGTGATGCGAAAGCAGCCGCCGCCTTGGCGTGGTTTGAAGTCTAGGCGCGCCTGGTTGCTTTCGCACAGCTCACGGGACAGATAAAGCCCCAGGCCAGTGCCTTGAGTGCTTGTGGTGAAGAAGGGTTCGAACAGATGAGCCTGGGCTTGCACCGGTACGCCGGGGCCGTTGTCGCGGACCTCCAGGGTCGGCAGCTGGCTGTGCGGGTCGAGGAATAATTCCAGCCAGACCTGCGCCTGGGCATGCAGCTGGGCGCTGTGGCGCCAGGCGTTACGCAACAGATTGTCGAGAATCTGGGTCAGCTGATTGGGGTCCATCAAAGTCTTGAAGTCTCCCGGTCCGATGTTCAAATGCAGCTGTTGACTTGCCGTCGCGGCCTCGCGGGTTTCGGCGACGAACTGTTCAAGCCACGGCTTCAGGTCGAGCCGCTGGGGCACGGTTTGCTGACGGCGGGACAATTGCAGGACGTTTTCAATGACCCGGTTCATCCGCTGGGAGTGGTCTTGAATGATCTGCGTCAGACGTCGGTCGGCGCCGTTCAGTTCCTCGGATTCCTGTAATAGCTGCGCGGCATGACTGATGGCGCCCAATGGATTGCGAATTTCATGGGAGATACTGGCCGTGAGTCGCCCCAGAGCCACAAGTTTGAGTTGCTGGGCCTGTTGGGCGATTTGCGCCAGATCTTCGAGGAAGATCAGAGTCTGCTGCTGCGGACTGCGCTCCAGGGCAATGAAGCTGGGTTGCAACTCCAGCCCATTGCTGTCGATTTTCAGGCTCTGGGGGCGCAATGTCGGATTGTTGAGCCATAGCTGCAGGCGTTCGACCAGCAACGGAAAGTCACGGTCGAGCGAGCGACCTTCCAGCGAGTCATGGCCCAGGAGGTTCAGCGCGCTGTGGTTGGCCAGTTGAATGTGCCGAGTATCGTCGATCACCAGGATGCCAGTGCGCATGCGTTGCAGGATCAGCGAGTTGAGGGCTTCGAGGCCCATCACTTCGCTGGCGCGTTGCTCGGCCAGGGTTTCACTGACTTCCAGGCGACGGATCAGTCCTTGTACCAGCAACGCCGCGGCAAAACACAGCGCCCCCAGAGTGCCAACCTGCAGGTATTCGTTGGGGCTGATGGCGTGGCTGAAGCTGAGGAGAAAGCCCGAACCGACAATGCCGAGTGCACCGATGGCGGCGATCAGCAGGCCAATGCGCCGGCGCAACAGGGTATTGCTAATGGCCACCGAGACGATCAGCAGGTTGCCGATCGCACTGGCAACGCCACCGCCCGCGTAGAACAGCCCACACAACAGCAACACGTCGACCAGCGCCAGGGTGAACAACTGGGTAGGGCGCCGAGTGTTCTCCAGGAACACCACCAGCAGGATGTTGAGTATCAGGTACAACCAGCTGCCACTGCGCAGCAGCTCGCCATTGGCCAGCGACAGCAGCTCGCTGTCCATGTTGCTGGAAATCAGCAGCACCAGGGTGATGCCGACGCTCAAGCGGTAAAAATGATAGAGACGCAGCAGGCGCTGGGCTTGTTTGTGGCCGGGACGGGTCGTCTCAGCGGTCACTGGAGCCCGGGCCTTGCTCGAGGTGAGCCTGGCTGCAATACCATTGCTGCTGAAGGCTCAAGGCTCGATCACGGGGCAGGTGCACGCCGCAATGAGCGCAGCGAACCATCGGGGCCGCTTCCCGCTCGGCAGACGAGCGGGGCGCAGCCGCCTGGCCCTTGAACTTGCGCCACAACCATACTGCGGCGGCAATCAGGGCGATCCAGAACAATAAACGAAGCATGGTGAGCTGCTTTATGGCGAGTGATGGAGCAGTTTAGCCAAGGTCGAGGCAGGCGCACAGCGGATTAGCGCAACGGCAAAAACCGGACAATAAAAAGGGAGGCTCGTGAGCCTCCCTTTTGCACCGCATGAAGATCAGTCGAACACGCCGAAGGTCATGTAGCTGAACCACGAACGGTCGTCGTTGTTGCCTTCCGACTCTTGTTCCTCTTCCTCGATCACGTCGCCATTTTCATCTCTAGGCTTCAGATCGTTCGGAATTGCGTCCTTGGCATCCTGGAACTGCTTCTGCACGTCCTGGTTGGCACGGGTTTCACCCGGTGGCAGCGGCGGACGGGATTCGATCAGGCCCAGGGTGGCCTTGCTCAGCCACGAACGGTTGTCGGCTTCAGCCACCGAAGGCTTGAACTGACCGTCTTCCAGGCTTGGGTGGTTCGGGTAGTTGAGCTTCAGGGTTTCCAGGCTGGTGTTGGCCAGCTCGTCCAGGTGCAGGCGCTGGTAGGCTTCGACCATCACCGCCAGGCCGTCACCGACCGAAGGGGTTTCCTGGAAGTTTTCCACCACGTAGCGACCACGGTTGGCAGCGGCTACGTAGGCCTGACGGGTCAGGTAGTAGTCGGCAACGTGAATTTCGTAGGCGGCCAGCAGGTTGCGCAGGTAGATCATGCGCTGCTTGGCATCAGGTGAATAACGGCTGTTCGGGAAACGGCTGGTCAGCTGGGCGAACTCGTTGTAGGAGTCGCGGGCAGCACCCGGGTCACGCTTGGTCATGTCCAGCGGCAGGAACCGCGACAGCAGACCGACGTCCTGGTCGAAAGAGGTCAGGCCCTTGAGGTAATAGGCGTAGTCGACGTTCGGATGCTGCGGGTGCAGGCGAATGAAACGCTCGGCGGCGGATTTCGCAGCCTCAGGCTCGGTGTTCTTGTAGTTGGCGTAGATGAGCTCGAGTTGAGCCTGATCGGCGTAGCGACCGAACGGATACCGCGACTCCAGCGCCTTCAGCTTGGCTGTGGCGGCGGTGTAGCTGTTGTTATCCAGATCGTGCTGAGCCTGCTGGTACAGCTCGGCCTCGCTCAGGTTTTCGTCTACGACTTCCTTCGATGAGCAAGCAGCGGTCAATGCGAGGATGGCGATCAGCAGCAGGTGTTTCACTTGCATGGCGGCTTGCGTCCCTATGACGGCCGCTGTCTTGGGCGGGGCCGTCCTGTTATGATGAGCGCCCCGTTGCGTAGCCTCGGGGCAAAAGACGCCGTATTTAACCACAAGCGCGCAGCCGAAACCAAAAGCTGTGCCGACGCCTAGTCTGAGCATGTCCGATAAAATTGAACTCCGCGCAGAGGTGCCGTCCGAATTGGGCGGCCAACGCCTCGATCAAGTCGCCGCACAATTATTCGCTGAGCACTCGCGCTCGCGCCTTTCCGCCTGGATCAAAGACGGCCGCCTGACTGTGGATGGGGCGGTTATCCGCCCGCGAGACATCGTTCACGGTGGTGCCATTCTTGAACTGACTGCCGAGCAGGAAGCTCAGGGCGAATGGATCGCTCAGGACATCGAGCTGGACATCGTCTACGAAGATGACGACATCCTGGTGATCAACAAGCCTGCGGGCCTGGTGGTACATCCGGCTGCCGGTCACGCCGACGGCACCTTGCTCAACGCCTTGCTGCACCACGTACCGGACATCATCAATGTGCCGCGCGCCGGTATCGTGCATCGCCTGGACAAGGACACCACCGGTCTGATGGTGGTGGCCAAGACCATTCAGGCGCAGACCCAGCTGGTCACCCAGCTGCAAAGCCGCAGCGTCAGCCGGATCTACGAATGCATCGTGATTGGTGTGGTCACCGCCGGCGGCAAGATCAACGCGCCGATCGGTCGTCACGGCCAGCAACGCCAGCGCATGGCCGTGATGGAAGGTGGCAAGCAGGCCGTCAGCCATTACCGCGTGCTCGAGCGCTTCCGCTCCCACACGCATGTGCGGGTGAAGCTGGAAACCGGGCGTACCCACCAGATTCGTGTGCACATGGCCCACATCAACTACCCGTTGGTCGGAGATCCTGCCTACGGCGGACGCTTCCGTATTCCACCGGCAGCCAGTGTGACCATGGTCGAGTCGTTGAAGGCGTTCCCGCGCCAGGCACTGCACGCGCGGTTCCTGGAGCTGGATCATCCGACGACCGGTAAGCGCATGAGCTGGGAGTCGCCGTTGCCGGACGATTTTGTCTGGTTGCTGACCCTGCTCAAGCAAGACCGTGAGGCGTTCATCGGATGAGTGACTGGCTGATTCCCGACTGGCCTGCGCCTGCCGGGGTGAAAGCCTGTGTCACTACCCGTGCGGGCGGCGTCAGTCTGGCGCCGTTCGACAGCCTCAACCTTGGCGATCATGTCGACGACAGCCCCCAGGCCGTTGCCGAGAATCGCCGACGTCTCACCGAATATTTCGCCATTCAGCCGGCCTGGTTGCAGCAAGTGCATGGCATCGCCGTGTCTCACGCCGACCCTGGCGTGGTCGCCACGGCCGATGCCAGCTGGACGGCAACACCCGGTATCGCCTGTGCGGCGATGACCGCGGACTGCCTGCCAGTGCTGTTCTGTGACCGTTCCGGCACCCGTGTCGCAGCCGCCCACGCCGGTTGGCGCGGGTTGGCGGCGGGTGTGCTGGAAGCCACGCTCGATGCTTTGGCCGTTGCGCCGGAAGAAATGCTGGTCTGGCTCGGTCCTGCTATTGGCCCCCAAGCCTTTGAAGTGGGGCCGGAGGTGCGCGAAATCTTCGTCGAGCAATCGCCTGACGCAGCCAGCGCCTTCACGCCCAGCATCAATGCTGGCAAATTCATGGCTGACATCTATCAGCTGGCGCGTTTGCGCCTGGCGGTGTGCGGCGTCACCGCCGTGTATGGTGGCGGTTTTTGTACCGTGACCGACCCGCGGTTCTTTTCCTACCGGCGCAACCCGCGCACCGGAAGATTTGCCTCCCTTATCTGGCTCGAACGCTAGACTTCTCTGACCTGCGTCAACCTCGCGGCGCTTGAAACTCCCAGAATCGACCACATCTAATGGGGTATCTGGCAGGTTTCTTCATTCAGGATGTTTATAGGTCCGGCCTGCTCAAAAGGAAGGTGACTTATGCGTATAGACCGTTTAACCAGCAAATTACAGTTAGCTCTGTCCGACGCCCAATCCCTGGCCGTCGGCCTTGATCATCCGGGCATCGAACCTGCGCACTTGATGCAGGCCATGCTCGAACAGCAGGGTGGTTCGATCAAACCCCTGCTGATGCAGGTGGGTTTTGATGTCAACAGCCTGCGAAAAGAGCTGACTAAAGAGCTCGACCAGCTGCCGAAAATCCAGAACCCCACCGGCGACGTCAACATGTCGCAGGATCTGGCGCGCCTGCTCAACCAGGCTGATCGCCTGGCCCAGCAGAAGGGCGATCAATTCATCTCCAGCGAGCTGGTGCTCCTGGCGGCGATGGACGAAAACAGCAAGCTTGGCAAATTGTTGCTGGGCCAGGGTGTGAGCAAAAAAGCCCTGGAAAACGCCATCAATAATCTGCGTGGGGGCGATGCTGTCAATGACGCCAACCACGAAGAGTCGCGCCAGGCTCTGGATAAATACACCGTCGACCTGACCAAGCGCGCCGAAGACGGCAAACTCGATCCGGTGATCGGTCGTGACGACGAGATTCGCCGGACGATCCAGGTGCTGCAGCGTCGGACGAAAAACAACCCGGTGCTGATCGGTGAGCCTGGCGTGGGTAAAACTGCGATTGCCGAAGGCCTGGCCCAGCGCATCATCAACGGTGAAGTGCCGGATGGCCTCAAGGGCAAGCGCCTGTTGTCCCTGGACATGGGCGCGCTGATTGCCGGTGCGAAGTACCGGGGTGAGTTCGAAGAGCGCCTCAAATCCCTGCTGAACGAGCTGTCGAAGCAGGAAGGGCAGATCATTCTGTTCATCGACGAACTGCACACCATGGTCGGCGCCGGTAAAGGCGAAGGCTCGATGGATGCGGGCAACATGCTCAAGCCGGCACTGGCCCGGGGTGAGTTGCACTGCGTGGGCGCCACTACGCTCAACGAGTACCGTCAATATATAGAGAAGGACGCGGCGCTTGAGCGGCGTTTCCAGAAAGTCCTGGTGGATGAACCGAGCGAAGAGGACACCATCGCGATCCTGCGTGGCCTCAAAGAGCGTTACGAAGTTCACCACAAGGTGGCGATCACCGATGGTGCAATCATCGCGGCGGCCAAGCTCAGCCACCGCTACATTACTGACCGTCAGTTGCCGGATAAAGCCATCGACCTGATCGACGAGGCCGCCAGCCGCATCCGCATGGAGATCGACTCCAAGCCGGAAGTGCTGGACCGTCTGGAACGCCGCCTGATTCAACTGAAAGTGGAATCCCAGGCGCTGAAGAAAGAGAGCGACGACGCGGCGAAGAAACGCCTGGAAAAACTCCAGGAAGAAATTGCCCGCCTCGAGCGTGAGTATTCGGACCTCGAAGAGATCTGGAACGCGGAGAAAGCCGAAGTCCAGGGTTCTGCGCAGATCCAGCAGAAAATCGAGCAGTCCCGTCAGGAGCTGGAAGCCGCCCGCCGCAAAGGCGACCTGAACCGCATGGCCGAGTTGCAGTACGGGGTGATCCCGGATCTGGAACGCAGCCTGCAAATGGTCGACCAGCATGGCAAGAGCGAGAACCAGTTGCTGCGCAGCAAGGTGACTGAGGAAGAGATCGCCGAAGTGGTGTCCAAGTGGACCGGCATCCCCGTGTCGAAAATGCTCGAAGGCGAGCGCGACAAGCTGATGAAGATGGAAAGCCTGTTGCACCAACGCGTGATCGGCCAGAACGAAGCGGTGATTGCCGTTTCCAACGCAGTGCGGCGCTCGCGTGCCGGGTTGTCCGATCCGAACCGTCCGAGCGGCTCGTTCATGTTCCTCGGCCCGACCGGGGTGGGTAAAACCGAGCTGTGCAAGGCGCTGGCCGAGTTCCTTTTCGATACTGAAGAGGCGATGGTGCGGATCGACATGTCCGAGTTCATGGAGAAACACTCCGTGGCTCGCTTGATCGGGGCGCCACCAGGGTACGTAGGCTATGAGGAGGGCGGTTACCTGACCGAGGCGGTGCGTCGCAAGCCTTATTCGGTGATCCTCCTGGATGAGGTCGAGAAGGCCCACCCGGATGTGTTCAACATCCTTCTGCAAGTGCTGGAAGATGGCCGCCTGACCGACAGTCATGGGCGCACTGTGGACTTCAAGAACACGGTGATAGTCATGACCTCTAACCTTGGGTCGGTACAGATCCAGGAGCTGGTAGGTGATCGCGAGGCCCAGCGCGCGGCGGTGATGGATGCGATTTCCACGCACTTCCGGCCGGAGTTCATCAACCGGGTCGACGAAGTGGTGATTTTCGAGCCGCTGGCTCGTGATCAGATCGCCGGTATTACCGAGATCCAGTTGAGTCGCCTGCGCAGCCGCCTGACCGAACGGGAGCTGAAGCTCGAACTCAGCCCTGAGGCAATGGACAAGCTGATAGCCGTCGGTTACGACCCGGTGTATGGCGCACGGCCACTTAAACGTGCGATTCAGCGCTGGATCGAGAACCCGCTGGCACAGCTGATCTTGTCGGGTCGGTTCATGGCTGGGGACACTGCCAAAGGTGTCGTGGAAAACGACGAAATCGTGTTCGTCTGAGCCACGACGGCAACAAAACCTGTGAGGCCTCGCATTGCGAGGCCTTTTTTTCGTTAGGCTGTTGAACTCAAAGGAAAAGGCTTGTAAAGTGCGCCCCGCAGTAAGTCACCCGGAAGGGTTTCTGCTCCCCAAGCGGGAATCTGAATTAAGTTGCAAATCATTAACTTGAATGCAAATTAGGGGGTTGACAGAGGTGCTTAAGATTGTAGAATAGCGCGCCTCAGACACACGAACGCAGCGATGCAGGCGGGTCGAAGAGACGCAGTAAAAGCTTCAAATGTTGTAATTGAAATATGTAGTTCCGTGATAGCTCAGTCGGTAGAGCAAATGACTGTTAATCATTGGGTCCCAGGTTCGAGTCCTGGTCACGGAGCCAATTTCAAACCGGGGTATAGCGCAGTCCGGTAGCGCGCCTGCTTTGGGAGCAGGATGTCAGGAGTTCGAATCCCCTTACCCCGACCATTTTTGGGTCGTTAGCTCAGTTGGTAGAGCAGTTGGCTTTTAACCAATTGGTCGTAGGTTCGAATCCCACACGACCCACCATTTTTGAAACCAGTTAGCGCTGGGATCGAATCTTAAGATCAGAGGCCAAAAGCGCTGATCGAAGAAGGCGATCTTTGAAAGGTCGCCTTTTTTTTACCGGGGTATAGCGCAGTCCGGTAGCGCGCCTGCTTTGGGAGCAGGATGTCAGGAGTTCGAATCCCCTTACCCCGACCATATTAAAAATCCTCGTATCGAAAGATACGGGGATTTTTTTTGCCTGTTGCAAAAGCTTGTGAAAAAAGCCCCGCGTTTTCCTGATTGGAAAAGCGGGGCACGTTTCGACTCTGCAAGACTCAGCTGTTGTCCTTGAGGTGTTCGAACAAGCCTTTTGGCATTTTTTTGCCGTTGGCTTCGTAGTTGGCCTTCACGTTATCAAAAGCCTCCTGCTCGTCGATCTGGCCGTCATGGTTGGTGTCGATCTTGTCGAAATCCGCCTTGGGCGCGACTTTCAGAAATTCCGCGCGGGAAACCTTGCCGTCGCCATCGGTATCAGTCTGGGCCATGGACTCATCGCCGCATTTGCCTTCGCCACATTTGCCTTCGGGAGTTTTCACCACCTGTTCCGCCGATGCCAACAGATAACCCTGGGCCAGGGGCTGGGATGCGAACACGGAGCCAGACAACATCATGCCACCGGCCAGAACCGCGCCGAGCAATCCAATGGTGTTAGAGGTACGGGACATTTCAATTCTCCTGGGTTGCACAACACAACCGCTCGATAAAGGGTCTGATCACCGAAGCAGGCGGGATGCCTTGCTCGGGTGTGGCCATTTAGCGGGTGGGGTGTATCGCTACTGTGTCGTGCGAGGAGGGAGTTGTAAGCGAAGGGGCTGGATCGGGGCGGAGGATACAGTGGGACACAAACGCCCAACTCAATGTGGCAAAAACAACTGTAGGAGTGAGTCTGCTCGCGATAGCGGTATTTCAGTCGATGCAGATGCTGACTGGCATTCCGCTATCGCGAGCAGGCCCGCTCCTACAGTTGATCTCTCACAAGTTTGAAATCAGTGCAATTTCAGTCGCGGTTCGGTGCCCCGGCCGATCTTGCTGCCCAGCATCAGCATCGCCGTGCGAAACGCGCCATACAGCGCCATCTGGTGCATGCGATACAGCGACACATAAAACATCCGCGCCAGCCAGCCTTCCAGCATCACGCTGCCGGTCAGGTTGCCCATCAGGTTACCCACAGCGGAAAACCGTGACAGCGAGATCAGCGAACCGTAGTCGGTGTATTTGTATTCCGGCAAAGCCTTGCCTTCGATCCGCAGCTTCAGCGACTTGGCCAGCAAGGACGCCTGCTGATGCGCTGCCTGGGCGCGTGGCGGAACGTTGCGATCGGTGCCCGGTTGTGGGCAGGCGGCGCAGTCACCGAAGGCAAAGATGTTTTCGTCGCGGGTGGTCTGCAGCGTCGGCAGGACCTGCAACTGGTTGATGCGGTTGGTTTCCAGGCCATCGATGTCCTTGAGGAAACCCGGCGCGCGAATCCCGGCGGCCCAGACTTTCAGGCTGGCGTTGATCACTTTGCCATCGGCGGTGATCAGGCTGTCAGCGGTCACTTCGCTCACGGCCGCATTGGTCATGACGTTGACCCCGAGCTTCTCCAGGGTTTTATGCACAGGCCCGCCAATCCGCTCGGGCAGGGCTGGCAACACTCGCGGCCCGGCTTCGATCAGGGTGATGTGCATGTTTTCCGGTTTGATCCGGTCCAGGCCGTAGGCCGCCAGTTCATGGGCTGCGTTATGCAGCTCGGCTGCCAGTTCGACCCCGGTCGCGCCGGCGCCAACGATGGCCACGCTGATCTGCTCGACTTTGTCAGTCTGCCCCGCATGCGCTCGCAGGTAGTGATTGAGCAGTTGCTGGTGAAACCGCTCGGCCTGTTTGCGGGTGTCGAGAAACAGGCAATGCTGCGCCGCACCCTGGGTGCCGAAATCGTTGGTGGTACTGCCGACCGCAATCACCAGCGAGTCGTAGCCCAATTCCCGTGCGGGCACCAGCTCGATGCCGGCTTCGTCGTAAGTGGCGGCCAGCTGGATTTTCTGCTGGGCGCGATCAAGCCCGCTCATGCGCCCCAGCTGGAACTCGAAGTGGTTCCATTTCGCCTGGGCAACGTAGTTGAGTTCGTCTTCGGAAGAATTAAGGGAACCGGCGGCCACTTCATGCAGCAAAGGTTTCCAGATGTGGGTCAGGTTCGCGTCGACCAGCATCACACTGGCCGTGCCGCGCTTGCCCAGAGTCTTACCCAGACGGGTAGCCAACTCCAGACCGCCGGCGCCGCCGCCAACGATGACAATACGATGAGTCATGGGGATATCTCGCAAGGCTAAAAGAAATCGGTGCAGTTACCCTCGCGAGCGCAATGCGGCTCATAGCGTCAGGTAACTGATAAATCGGCTCAACAGGCCCAAACCAATGGTCACTGCCAACACCAGCACCAGGAGCATCCACGGCCGGAATGGCCGGCGCTCGACTCGGTGCTGGGACAAGTGCAGGTACTCTTCGACATGCTTTTGGTCGTCGGGGTTCAGGCGGCTGGTCATAAAGCCCTCGTCAGATAGACGTTGCGCAAGGTATGAAAGCTACAGGCTGAGTTAATAAAGCTTGCACGGAGCATAGCCGATGCGGGCCGGCGACTCACAGACTGATGCCGACATCGAAGACGATGCTGCGACCCAGGTTACTGCGCAGGAAGTCCGGAGCATCCGGATGGGCGAACAGCACGCGGGCAAAGGTCGGCCCCACCAGCGATAACGAGCGCCAACCCTGGCGCAGGTATTCGGTGGGTGGTGGGAAATGGCTATTGAGGTCCAGCACTTCGCGCTTGAGGCTGGCGAAGGCAATGATGTCGAGCTCGCCAAGGTCCATGCCGCGCTCTTTGTAGTTGTGTGCCTTCTTGCGCAAGGTCGGGGCAAGTCTGAGCAGGAATTCGTTGGCGGGAATGCGTTTGGGTTTTGCCTCTCGACGCACCAGTGAGCTCAGGGAAAAAGCACTGCGCCGGCGCTGCAATTCATCGCGCCACTCATCGTTGAGGCGCCGGCCCTCGTCCAATACGAAGAACACCTCGAAACTGGCGTCACGGAATAGTACGTCGGGCGGCTCGCCGGCAGGCGCAAATTCGTCCACTCGGTAGGGAATGTTCAGCCCTTGCAGCAGGCGCTGGCACACCCAACGCTCGCGCTCCCATTTGCGGGCATTGGACAGGAACGCGTTGGCTTGCTCGGCCGCGATGGTCAGCAGGCGTAAGTAATCAGAGTCATCCATAGGCCCAAGCTTAGCGTTCAAATGCGCTGGCAAAGAAGACAATTTATTGCGCCAGGGCGAAGGCCATTGGCAGGCCAGCCCCTTCTCGCACCCATTCGGGAGCCTGCACAAAACGGATAGCGATCTGCGCGCAGTGGATATTTCCTCGCGTCCGGCGGCTTTACCCTCGGCTTTACGGGACGTTAGCCGCTTTTACGACGCTCTGAAATAACAACAACAAGAGATAAACGCCATGCGCAAAATTGACGTACATGAGGTCATCGACAATGCACGCTTCAATCGCTTCCACTGGATGGTGCTGTTCTGGTGTGCCCTGATCATCATCTTCGACGGTTACGATTTGGTGATCTACGGCGTGGTCCTGCCGATGCTGATGAAAGAGTGGGGGCTCACGCCCTTGCAGGCCGGTGCGCTGGGTAGCTACGCATTGTTCGGAATGATGTTTGGTGCGCTGTTTTTTGGCCCGCTGTCGGACCGGATCGGCCGCAAGAAAGCCATCACGATCTGCGTAATGCTGTTCAGCGGGTTTACCGTACTCAACGGATTCGCCCGTAACCCCACCGAATTTGGCGTGTGTCGCTTTATTGCCGGCCTGGGTATCGGCGGGGTGATGCCCAACGTCGTGGCGCTGATGAACGAATACGCGCCGAAGAAAATCCGCAGCACCCTGGTGGCGATCATGTTCAGCGGTTACTCCGTGGGCGGCATGCTCTCGGCAGGGCTGGGGATCGTGCTGATCCCGAGCTTCGGTTGGCAGTCGGTGTTTTACGTCGCCGTGCTGCCGTTGCTGCTGCTGCCGCTGATCATGTATTTCCTGCCTGAGTCGGTGGGTTTCATGCTGCGCCAGGGCCGCGATGAAGAGGCACGCAACATTCTTCAACGGGTCGATCCGGCGTACGTCGCGCAAGCCGGCGATCAACTGGACATGAGCGAAGTGAAGGGCACCGGAACCCCGGTGTTGCAATTGTTTCGCGAGGGTCGGGCACTGCGCACGCTGATGCTGTGGCTGGCATTCTTCTGCTGCCTGCTGATGGTCTACGCCTTGAGTTCGTGGCTGCCAAAACTGATGGCCAATGCCGGTTATAGCCTGGGTTCGAGCCTGTCTTTCCTGCTGGTGCTCAACTTCGGGGCGATTTTCGGCGCAGTCGGTGGCGGCGTGCTGGGGGACAAATTGAACCTGCCACGGGTGCTGGCGGTGTTCTTCGCCATGGCGGCCGTTTCGATCACCTTGCTTGGCTTCAACAGTCCGATGCCGCTGCTGTACCTGCTGATAGCCATCGCCGGTGCAACCACCATCGGATCGCAGATTCTGTTGTACGCCTGCGCCGCACAGTTCTACTCGATGACCATTCGTTCCACCGGGCTCGGCTGGGCCTCGGGTATCGGACGCAATGGTGCAATCGTCGGCCCGCTGCTGGGTGGCGCCTTACTCGGCATCAACCTGCCACTGCAACTCAACTTCATGGCCTTTGCGATGCCGGGTGCGGTGGCGGCCATTGCCATGACCGTGTTCGCTATCAGCAGTCGGCGTAGCGCCAGGCATGGGCAGTCAATGGTTGACCATGCACCTGCCGCAGCGGTCGGCGAAGCTTCATGAAAGCCTTGTTGCGAGACTTCTCCCTGTCGGCGGCCGTCGCGGGTTTTATCGCGACGGTTATTTCCTACGCGGGCCCGCTGGTGATCATCTTCCAGGCCGCCGAGACCGCACAGCTTTCGCGAGAAGTGCTGTCGTCCTGGGTTTGGGCGATATCCATCGGCAGCGCCGTGCTGGGTATCGGTTTGAGCCTGCGTTACCGGGTGCCGGTGATCATTGCCTGGTCCGCGCCGGGTTCGGCGCTGCTGGTGGCGCTGTTGCCGGGTATCTCGATGCCGGAGGCGGTGGGCGCATACCTGGTCAGCAGCCTGATTATTTTTCTGGTCGGCGTGTCGGGGGCGTTTGACCGGATCATCGGCAAACTGCCTGCGGCCATTGCTGCGGCGATGCTGGCGGGAATTCTATTCAGCTTCGGCACCGGGTTATTTGTGTCATTGCAGGGCAAGCCGCTGCTGGTGCTGGCGATGTTCGTCACCTACCTGATCTGCAAACGGTTGATGCCGCGTTATGCGGTGTTGATGGTGCTGCTGGTGGGCTGCTCGATAGCCTATTTCGCTGGCGATCTGCACAGCGAAGCACTGGTGATTGGCCTGGCGACTCCGGTGTGGATTACGCCGCAGTTTACGTTGAGCGCAACCCTGAACATCGCATTGCCACTGGTGATGGTGGCACTGACCGGCCAGTTTGTGCCGGGCATGGCGGTGTTGCGCGCCAGTGGATACCCGACGCCAGCCGGTCCGATTATCGCCAGCAGCGCATTGGGCACGGCGTTGCTGGCACCGTTCGGTTGCCACGGGCTGAATCTGGCGGCGATCACCGCGGCTATCTGCACCGGTCGCGAAGCGCATGAGGATCCCCGCAAGCGCTATGTGGCTGGCGTTGTCGGCGGCCTGTGTTACCTGGTGCTGGGGATCTTCGGCGCCACCCTGGTTTCGTTGTTCTCGGCCTTTCCCAAAGAACTGATCGCCGCGCTCGCGGGGCTGGCCTTGTTCGCGGCGATTGCCGGGGCTTTGGCGGGGGCAATGGCTGTGCCGGGTGATCGTGAAGCGGCGTTAGTGACCTTTCTCACCACGGCTTCGGGCATGTCGTTGTTCGGTTTGTCAGCGGCATTTTGGGGCCTGATTTTCGGCATGGCCACCCACCTTCTGTTAAACGCCCGCCGCGAAAATGCGGCGGCTGAAGCACTTCCGACTGTCGATCAATAAAAACAAGAGAAAAGACAATGAAACAGATTTTCCCAACGACCGGTCCGGTGTTGTCGATGGCGCTCGTCTCGAGTTTCTCTGCAGGTGCTCTGGCCGAGGAGAAGGGCTTTATCGAGGACACCACGGCCACCTTGCAAGCGCGCAATTACTACTTCAGCCGGGACTTCTCCGATATCGTCGGGGCAAACCAGCAATCGAAGGCTGAAGAGTGGGCGCAGGGCTTTATTCTCAACGTCAAATCCGGCTATACCCAGGGGCCAGTGGGGTTTGGCGTTGACGTGATCGGCCTGCTCGGCCTCAAGCTCGACAGCAGTCCGGACCGGGTCAATACCGGTTTGCTGCCGGTCAAAGATGACGGGCGCGCGGCAGACGATTACAGCCGCATGGAAGCGGCGTTGAAGGTGCGCTATTCGAAAACCGAACTCAAAGTGGGTGAGCTGCAACCTAATCTGCCGGTGCTGGTGTTCAGTGATATCCGCCTGCTGCCACCCAGCTATCAGGGCGCGAGCATCAGCTCAAATGAGATCAACGGCCTGACGTTGCAGGGTGGCCACTTGCGCACCACCAGCTTGCGCAACGAAGCGGGCGACGAAAAAATGCAGGCCATGCTGGGCCATGTGCCGCAGCGCCAGGTCAGCAGCGACGGCTTCAATTTTGCCGGTGCCGATTATGCCTTCAACGATAAACGCAGTTCGGTCAGCGCCTGGTACGGGCAACTGGAAGATATCTACAGTCAGCGTTTCCTCGGCCTGAAACACAGTCAGCCAATGGGCGACTGGATTCTGGGTGCCAATATTGGCTATTTCGATTCGCGCGAAGATGGCCAGAAACTGCTGGGTAACATCGACAACCAGGCGTTCTTTTCCCTGTTGTCGGCCAAGCGCGCAGGCCATACGTTCTATGTCGGGTATCAGGGGATGTTCGGTGACAGCGCTTTTCCACGGGTGTTTGCCAATATCTCGCCGCTGGGCAACGAAGTGCCGACCTACGAGTTTGCCTACACGGACGAGCGTTCGTGGCAAGCGCGGTATGACTACGACTTCGCCGCGTTGGGCGTGCCGGGTCTGACCAGTACCGTGCGTTACATTTCCGGTAATAACGTCGACACCGGGCAAGGCTTCGAGGGCAAGGACCGCGAGCGTGATCTTGACCTGGGGTACGTGGTACAGGGTGGCAGCCTCAAAGGCCTGGGGATACGCGTACGTAACGTGATGGCGCGTTCAAACTATCGCAGTGACATCGACGAAAATCGTCTGATTTTCAGCTACACCTGGACCTTGCTGTGACGCCTTGATCACAAATCGCAGTTGCCCATCACTTGATACGTTACACGTTGGGTCTGGCCTTGGTGGTCGATGTAGACCATGGTCGCCGGCACTACGTCACAGCCGGTCGGGGTGTCAGTGATCGACACTACTTTGGCGATGTCCAGCGGGTGCGCCGGGTCGTAGGGGGTGGCGGCTGGCTCGTTGGAAGCGGCCATGGCTGAGCTGGCCACCAAGGTAAAAAGCAGGGCGGTAAGGGTTTTCATCTGGGTTCTCCGAGTTGATTCTGTTGCTTGAATTTTAGTCTTTGCCACCATTGGATAAAGAGGGGCGGGGCCGATTCAGCGTTGCAGGAAACGTAACAATCGCTGGGTTCCACATCGATCAGCGTGGCGCAACAACCTCGGTGTAGACTGAAAATCCTCCCGGCATTCAAAAAGGAGTAAGCACAGCCATGATCGGCGCCGAGCTGCTGTCAGCTGAAACCCTCACAGTCGGATGGCTGATTTACGTGCCGATCCTGATCTGGGCCATAGCGCGCTCGCCCTGGGTCGAACTGTTCAGCGATCGCCGGCGCCAGCACCTGTTGTTCGGTACCGTGTTCGCGCTGTTTATGCTCTGGCTGGTAAGAAGGGATTTCGACACTGGCGTGTCCTATCACTTTCTCGGCATGACCGCCGTTACCCTGTTGCTCGACTGGCCATTGGCATTGGTTGGTGGATTAGTCGCGCAAGCAGGGTTGGTGATGCTCGGGCGCCAGGACCTGGCAGCGATGGGGGTGAACGGTGCATTGCTGATCGCGTTGCCGGTGTTGATCACGGAGAGCTGCGCGATCCTGGTCGAGCGCGCGCAACCGCGCAATCCGTTCGTCTACATCTTCGTTTCCGGTTTTTTCGCGGCAGCGCTGTCGGCCTTGTTGTGCCTGCTGCTGGCGTTGTGGTTGCTGTGGTTCGACGGACGTTTTGTGATGCCGTACTGGCTGGAGGATTTCGTCGGGTACCTGTGGCTGATCATTTTCCCCGAAGCATTTATCAACGGCATGATCGTCAGCGCATTGGTGGTGTTCAGCCCCGAATGGCTCGAAACCTTCAATCGCACGCGTTACCTTTCCGCGCCCTGGAAAGACGACGACCCCAAGTCCTGATGCTCACCTGGCTGCCGAGGTCTCGCGCAGGCCAGCAATCAATGGCGAGGTTCAAAGTCCTCGCTGAACAGGTCGTCTTCGGCATCCGGGCTCACCGGAATCTTGTGTTCTTCAGACGCCCAGGCGCCCAGGTCGATCAATTTGCAACGATCCGAACAGAACGGCCGGAAGGTATTGTCAGTGCTCCATTCGACGGGGGCGCCACAGGTTGGGCAGTTGACGGTTGGGGTTTGGCTCATGACTGGCCTCCACGCAATGTAAGGTAAAAGTGATGCAGGCGTTCGACCTCGCTGTGCAGCCAGGCGAGGTCGCGGTCGTTGACCACCACATCGTCGGCATGACTCAAGCGGTCCTGGCGACTGGACTGGGCCTTGAGGATTGCCTGCACTTGCTGTTCGCTGCTTTGGTCGCGCTGCAAAGTGCGTTCGATCTGTAGCTGCTCGGGCGCATCGATCACCAGCACCCGTTGCGTCATGGCGTACTGGCCGGACTCGATCAGCAGCGGCGAAACCAGAATCGCGTAGGGCGATTGTGCCTTGCCCAGGTAGTCGGTTATTTCCCTGGCGATCAGCGGATGCAGCAGCGCTTCTAGCCAGCGACGTTCCTCGGGCACTTCGAAGATCAGTTTGCGCAACGCCGCGCGATCCAGTTGTCCGTCGGTTTGCAGCACGCCGGCTCCGAAGTGTTCGGCAATCTGCGCCAACGCTGGACGGCCAGGTTCCACCACCCAGCGTGCAGCATGGTCGGCGTCGATCAGGTGCACGCCCAGGTCGATGAAGTGCTGGGCTGCCGCACTTTTGCCGCTGCCGATGCCGCCGGTCAGGCCAAGAATCCAGGGTTTTTCCACAGGGGTATTCATTTCAAACCGACAAACTGCCAATAGAAGTCGGTTATTTGACCACCCCAGAGCAAGGCAATCCAGCCGGCAATTGCCAAATAGGGCCCAAAGGGCATTGGCGTCGAGGTTTTGGCGTTACGCAAGCGCAGCATCGCCACGCCGATGATGGCGCCCACCAGGGATGACAGCAGGAGTGTCAGGGGCAGGATCTGCCAGCCCCCCCAGGCGCCGAGCATCGCCAGCAGCTTGAAATCACCGTGGCCCATGCCGTCCTTGCCGGTCACCAGCTTGAACACCCAGAACACCGACCACAACACCAGGTAACCGGCGATCGCCCCCCACAGCGCTTCATGCAGGGGTACGAACAACTCGAAACTGTTGGCAATCAATCCCAGCCACATCAGCGGCAGCACCAGGACGTCCGGCAGCAACTGATGCTCGGCGTCGATCAGACTCATGGCCAGCAGGCCCCAGGTCAGGAACAGCATGAGGCCAGCTGGCCAACCGAAGCCAAAGTGCCAGGCGATGAACCCAGACAACAGGCCACAGGCCAGTTCGGTCAATGGGTAACGCTTGCTGATCGGCGCCGCGCAGCCAGAGCAGCGGCCTCGCAGAAATACGTAGCTGATGACCGGGATGTTTTCCCACGCGCGGATCGAATGACCACAGTGCGGGCATTGCGAGTGAGGCAGCATCAGGTTGTAGGTGGGCAGGGGCGCAGGGGCGGGCTGGCCGAGAATGTCTTGCGCCTGCAGGCGCCATTCACGCTCGAGCATCTTTGGCAGGCGCCACACCAGCACATTCAGGAAACTGCCGACCAGCAGGCCCAGCACGACGGCCAGCGCCACGAAGCCCAGCGGATAGTGCTGGAGGATTTCATTCAAGGGCATATCAGATCGCTGCGCCGAGTTGGAAGATAGGCAGGTACATGGCAACCACCAGGCCGCCGACAATAATCCCCAGCACTACCATGATGAACGGCTCCATGAGGCTGGTGAGGTTATCGACCATGTTGTCGACCTCGGCTTCGTAGAAGCTCGCGACTTTGTCGAGCATATCGTCGAGGGCGCCTGACTCCTCGCCAATCGCCGCCATCTGGATCGCCATGTTCGGAAACACGCCGGAAGTGCGCATGGCGAAGTTCAGCTGCATCCCGGTCGACACGTCTTGCTTGATCCGCAGCACCGCACGTTTGAACACAATGTTGCCGGTGGCGCCCGCCACTGACTCCAGGGCCTCCACGAGCGGCACGCCGGCGGCGAAGGTGGTAGACAGGGTGCGGGCGTAGCGGGCCACGGCAGATTTATAGAGCAGGGTGCCGACCAGGGGCAGCTTCAGCAGCCAGACGTCGGTGCGGTCGCGAAAAGCCTGGGAAGTCTTGAAGGCATGGCGCACGCCGAAGAATCCGGCGATCAGGGCGCCCAGTATCATCCACCACCACTGCTGGAGGAATTCGGACAGGCCGATGACCATCACGGTAAAGGCCGGCAACTCCGCGCCAAAGCCCTTGAACACCGATTCGAATTGCGGCACGACCTTGACCAGCAGAATCCCGGTGACAATGATCGCGACGAACACCACGGCCAGCGGGTAGGTCATGGCTTTCTTGATTTTTGCCTTGAGGCTCTCGCTCTTTTCCTTATAGGTCGCCACCCGTTCCAGCAAGGTATCCAGGGCGCCCGCCTGTTCACCCGCGTCCACCAGGTTGCAGTAGAGCTCGTCAAAATACTGCGGCTTTTTGCGCAGGGATGCGGCAAAGCTGTTGCCCGCCGCAACCTCCTGTTTGACCTCATCCACCAGCTTGCGCATGGCCGGGTTTTCGAAGCCCTCGCCGATGATGTCGAACGATTGCAGCAGCGGTACGCCGGCTTTCATCATCGTCGCCATCTGCCGGGTGAACAGGGCAATGTCCTGGGCCTTGATGCGTTTGCCCATGTTGAGAATCGACACCGACTTCTTGCGCACTTTGCCCGGGCTGATGCCTTGCTTGCGTAACTGCGCCTTGACCAGCGCCGGACTCTGACCGTTCAGCTCGCCGGTCATCTTCGTGCCTTTCCTGTCCGTACCTTCCCAGGCGTAGACACTGATTTTCGCTGCTTTGACCGCCATGTTCAGTCCTTGGTAACCCGGTTGATTTCTTCAAGGCTGGTAATACCCAGCATGGCCTTGTGCAGGCCGGAAGTACGCAGGTCATCAAAACCGTCCTTGCGCATCTGGCTATCGATTTGCAGCGAGTTGCCTTCGGCCATGATCAGGTGTTGCAGCGCAGGGGTGTTTTTCACCACTTCGTAAATCCCCACTCGACCCTTGTACCCGCCGTTGCAGTGATCGCAGCCAACCGGCTCGTAGATCGTGAAGGAGCCGATGCGCTCCTCGGGAAAACCTTCCTTGATCAAGGCTTCGTGGGGAATATCGATGGGTTTCTTGCAATGGCTGCACAGCTTGCGCGCCAGGCGCTGGGCGATGATCAGGCTGACCGAAGTTGCAATATTGAAGCCCTGCACCCCCATGTTCTGCAGGCGGGTGAGCGTTTCTGCGGCGCTGTTGGTGTGCAGGGTCGACAGCACCAAGTGACCGGTCTGGGCCGCCTTGATGGCAATTTCCGCGGTTTCGAGGTCGCGAATCTCGCCGACCATGATCACGTCCGGGTCCTGACGCAGAAAAGAGCGCAGGGCCTGGGCGAAATCCAGGCCCTGGCGGGGATTGACGTTGACCTGGTTGATGCCTTCCATATTGATTTCCACCGGATCCTCGGCGGTGGAGATGTTGATGTCCACGGTATTGAGGATGTTCAGCCCGGTGTAGAGCGACACGGTTTTGCCCGAGCCTGTGGGCCCCGTGACCAGGATCATGCCTTGCGGCTGCTTCAATGCGGCCATGTACAGGTCTTTCTGTGCTGGCTCGTAACCGAGGGCGTCGATACCCATCTGGGCGCTGGACGGATCGAGGATCCGGATCACCACTTTCTCGCCCCACAGAGTCGGCAGGGTGTTGACCCGGAAGTCGATGGACTTGCTCTTGGACAGGCGCATCTTGATCCGCCCGTCCTGAGGCTTGCGGCGCTCGGAAATGTCGAGACTGGCCATGACCTTCAAGCGCGCGGCGATGCGCCCGGCCAATTGAATCGGCGGCTTGGCGACTTCGCGCAACATGCCGTCGGTGCGCATCCGCACTCGATAGCTTTTTTCATACGGCTCGAAGTGCAGGTCGGAAGAGCCGCTCTTGATCGCGTCGAGCAGCATCTTGTGGACAAAGCGCACCACGGGCGCGTCATCGGCATCCTGACCGCCGATAGCGTCCTGACGCTCGTCCGTGGATTCGATATCGAGGCCGTCGAGGTCGACGTCGGCCATGTCCTCAAGCCCGGTGGAGTGGGTGTCGAAGAGCTTGTCGATGGCGTCGGTGAGCTTGTCGTCCTCGACCAGAATGGCTTCGGTGGTCAGCCCGGTACTGAACTGGATGTCATTGATGACCTGGTGATTGCTGGGGTCGGATACCCCGATGAACAGCTTGTTACCGCGTCGCCACAGAGGCAATACGTGGTGCTGGCGAACCAGCTTCTCGCTGACCAGGCCTTTGGGCAGGGCTTCCTTGTCGAGTGCACTGAGGTCGAACAAGGCCATGCCGAAATGTTCGGAAGCGATTTCGGCGACTTGCCGACTCTTCACCAACTTGTTCTGCACCAGATGGTTGACCAGCGAGGTGCGGTTTCTTTGGGCTTGCTGATACGCCTGTTGCGCGCTTTTTTCAGTCAGCAGCTCGGCCAGGACCAATTGTTTGGCCAGGCCGCTAAGAGCGATGTCATTCATGGGGATACCGGACGCAGACAGTTCATGACTTATAGCCTAGTCAAGGGACGGAGCCAAACCATGGCTGTTGAAGTGACAAAAAATGTCAGATAGTGCGGTTTTCGAGGGCTGCACAGGGTTCCGGTAGAAGCCGGAGCCCAGGCAGGCAGGGGGTGTAGTGCTTGGCATGGGCTGTGCTGGGGTAATTCAGATCATGAGATTCCGCCTCATGCATGGAGTTTGTCTATGAGTAACCAAAAAGGTTTTACCCTCATCGAGCTTTTGATCGTGGTGGCAATCATCGGGATTCTGGCGACGTTTGCGATTCCGGCTTATTCGAAGTATCAGGCTCGGGCGAAAGTGACGGCTGCTGCTGCGGAGGTTTCGGCGCTCAAGGTCAATTTTGAGGATGCGGTCAATTCTGGAACTGCGACCCCCACTGCGGCGTTAGTCGTGCCAGCTGGCGATTCGAAAAATTGCAAATTCACCATCAGTGCTACTGACATCGTTTGTGAACTGGTAGGTGCGCCAGCGCCTATCGCCGCTGCGAAAGTATTCCTGACTCGTGATGCAGCGAAAGGTTGGACATGCGCGACAACAGTTGCCTCCGATTATGCTCCGGCCGGCTGTGCCGCCGGTGCTACCGCGCCTACAAGCTGATAAGAATTCACCAACTCATGCATGGAACTTGCCTATGAACAGCCAAAAAGGTTTTACCCTGATCGAACTGTTGATCGTGGTCGCGATCATCGGGATTCTGGCAACGTTTGCCATTCCGGCTTATTCGAAGTATCAGGCCCGTGCCAAGATGACAGCCGCTACCGCTGAAATCTCTGCATTGAAGGTTGCGTATGAAGATGCGGTCAACTCGGGGACTGCAGCTCCAGATGTGACCGTTTTTGCACCGAATGCGGGGGCATCGCAGAACTGCACGATCACTGCAGTCACCGGTACAACATCAGGCATCCTCTGCACAGTTAAAAGCCCACCAGCAGCCATCTCCGGTGCGACCGTGACGCTGACTCGCGATGCAGCCAAGGGCTGGTCGTGCGCTACGAGTGTCGCCGCAGAGTACGCGCCGGCAGGTTGCAAGCCTACCTGATTGGTAGTTAACGGCATGTAATTGGAATGCCTCTATCGAAAGACGGGGGCATTTTTTTTAGAAATTTGCCGGCACGCAGGCTCCGCTGGAAAACCTCCGACAATTCATGGCCTTAGGCCCACGCGAAAACCCGCAACTTGCATGTCGATAAATTCCAACTCATGCAATTTGCATGATTTCGAAAATTGACCAATTTATCAACCTGTTGATTTATAACGATTTTTTGTCTGTCTCAAAGTTGGCACAGCGTTCGCAATATATCCAGTAACCCTGCTGACAAGACACGCAGCAGACTTTCCAGAAAAACAGGAGTTACTCGTATGAAGAAGTTCGCTATCACTGCCGCTGCTGCTACCGCGCTGACCCTGACCATGGCCGGTTCCGCATTTGCACAAACTACCCAAGCTACCCAGGCACCAATGGTGCTGGCTGCTGGTGAAGTGACCGAAGCCAAAGAAGCTACTTCCGATACCTGGATCACTACCAAAGTCAAAGCTGACCTGGTTACCGAAAAAGGCATTCCTGGTACCGACATCAAAGTCGAGACCAACAAAGGTGTTGTTTCCCTGTCGTCCACCGTTGCTGTGACTGACGCTCAGAAAACTACCGCCGTAGCTATCGCCAAAAAAATCAAAGGCGTCAAAGCGGTCTCCGCTGACGGCCTGAAAGCCGAGTAAGGCAAGGCTTCTCGCCTGGACCGGGAGAAGGCGCGACAGACGGGCCGAGATATACGTCTGTTGCTGCTTTGGAGTTCATGCGAAAGGTCATAAGGATGTGACCATTACAGGCCCCGGCATTCGTGTCGGGGCCTGTTTTATTGTGTCTGCAGGAAAAGCTCGCAGCCTCGTTTCTTGTAGGAGCTGCCGAGTGAAGCGAGGCTGCGATCATTGGATCGTCATTGCCCGCGTTTGCTGGTGATCTGCACCAGGCGATTACCCTCGAACCGCAAGAACTGATACATCCCGCCGTTCGGCCCGTAGGTCCATTCCTCTACCTGATACTCCTCGCGCCGGTTGGCGCTGCGCTTGTAGCCCAGCGGATCCCGGGCCACAGGCTCGCCGCATTTCTGCAGCACTTCCCCCGACCTGTCGCCAACGCTGATCAGCTGGCTGCCGCAGCGCAGCGTATCGGCAGCCCAGGTTTGTCCGGCGAACGCCAGTAGCGCCAGGCCGAGCGCGTATCGTCGGTTCATCATTCGGCATCCAGGTGCAGTGGCGTGATGACTCGACCGTCACTCTGCGCTTCACCGAGAGTGGCATCGACGAAATACACACGCTCGTCGTCGAGCTGACCCTTGTCGACCAGATAGTCCTTGATGCTGCTGGCGCGGTCCTGCCCCAGCTGACGCAACAGCACGTCGTTGGAGCTCCAGAACTTGATCACGCCTTCACGCATCTTCGCCGTGCGTTCTTCCTTGCCCAGGTCCTTCCATTCGGCCGGCGGTTGAGTCTTCAGGCGAGTGCGGTAGATGCCTTCCAGCAGCGGGCCTTTCTCGCTGTCCGGCACATCCAGCAAACCGGCCTTGGCCGGTACCTTGTCGCCGCGACGCTGGAGCATCTTGTAGTAGTTGTACTGGTACTCGCGCTCCAGCCGTTGCTCGGCAATCAACGGACCATCACTGCTGGCCGCAGCAGTGCCTTCAATTTCCAGGCGTAGCGCCGGGCGTTCCTTGAGGGCTTGCGACAGCTTGACCAACGCGGCTTCGGCGTCCTTGCTCAGATCGCTGGAGCCAGGGGCAAACGAGACGGTACCCAGGTCCTGGGAGCCGCCCCCGCTGACCAGGCCACCGATCAGCTTGAACGGCGCGGCTGCCGCTTTGACAATCAGGTTGCGCAGGGTTTGCCAGACTATCGGCATGACGCTGAATTGCGGATTGTTCAGGTCGCCAGTCACTGGCAGCTCGATGGAAATCTTGCCGTCGACATCCTTGAGCAAGGCGATCGCCAGTTTCAGCGGCAGACTGACAGCGTCCGGGCTGTCGACTTTCTCTCCCAATTGCAGCTGTTCGACCACCACTTTGTTTTCGGCCTTGAGCTGGCCTTTGGTGATCATGTAGTGCAAGTCGAGGTTAAGCCGGCCTTTGCGGATGCGATACCCAGCGAACTTGCCGGAGTAGGGGGTCAGCGTGGTCAGTTCCACTCGTTTGAAGCTGGTGGCGATGTCGAGGCTGGCCATCGGGTCGAACGGGTTGACCGCGCCCTTGATGGTCACCGGCGCATAACGATCGACCTTGCCCTTGATGTCGACGCTGGCGGGTTTGACCTGGCGGCTGTCGATAGTGCCGATGGCGCCGTTGAGCTGCTGGATGGCCGTGGCGAAGTTCGGAGTCAGGCTGAAGTCGGCGAAGTTGGCCGAGCCGTCATTGATGGCGATGCCGCCCACATGAATGCCCAGCGGCTTGTCCTTGCTCGCCGGTTTGGCTGCAGGGCTGGTGCTTGCAGATTTGTTGCTGGCAGTATCAGCCGGCTGCGGGATCAGTAGGTCATCGACGTTGGTGGTGCGGTCATCATTGATCATGAAGCGCACGTATGGCTGGAACAGGTTGACCTTGTCGATCGACAGGCTGTCGCCATGCTGGTAGTTCAAGCCTTCGACAATCACCTGCTGCCACTTGAGGAAGTCGCGGGTCTTGAGCGTGTCGAGGGTGTGCAGCTGATCGACCTGAGCCCGGCCGGTGACGCTGAGTGCGAGGGGCTCGGTGCTTTTCAGGTCGACCGCCAGATCACTGCCGAGCATGCCGCTGCGCAGTTCCAGGCGAATGAACGGGTTGATGTAGGACTGGGCCACCCGCAGGTCGATGTCCTTGGTCTGCACTTTCAGTTTGGCCGTGACCGGGGCCAGGTTGACCACGCCGTCCGCCGTGAGCTTGCCTTGCTTGCCGACGCCGGTGTCGAGCTTGAGGTTGAAAGGCGAGCCGTTGAGGCTGTCGAAATTCTGCAGGTCGACATTCAGCGGGCTTAAGTCCAGCTCGACCACGGGCTGGGCCTTGCGGTCCGCCAGATGCACTTGATAGTTACGCAGTTGCACGTCCTTGAGCAGCACTTGCCAGGGTTTACTCGGCGCTGTCGGCTCGGGTTTCGGCGAGTCGGCGGCCGCTGGGGTGCTGGCGGGTTCGGCCTTGGCTTTGGCAGCCTCCTTGGACGGTTGGCTGGCGAACAGTTTTTGCCAGTCGAGTTGGCCATCCGCTTCCAGTGCGGCCCAGGTTTCCAACTTGTTGCTGCGAATCTTGCCGACCACGACTTGCTGTTTGGCCAGGTCGATGGAAGTGTCAGTGACGTCCAGGCGTTCCAGTTTCGCCAATTGCCGGCCATCCGGGGCCTTGATGGCGAAGGGCGCGACACTGAGCGCGAGATTACTCAGCAGCAGCTCGGTTTGTTTGGACAGGTTGAGTTTGTAATCGGTGCTCAGGCTGTAGACACCATCTTCGAGCACCAGGGGCGCCGAATCGCGCACGTATGGCCAGAACGCTTTCATCTTGCCGTCAGTGATCTTCAGTTTGCCCTCGGAGGCGATCGGGATGAGGCTGAAATTGCCGGTCCAGTCGATTTGCCCGCCGTTGGGGCCCGCCGCAACCAGTGTCATGTCGGCACTGTCTTCGGGCAGGGTGCTGAGGTTTTTCAATTCGAAGTCGAGTTTGTCGTAGAGGAACTCGATCGGTTCGCTGGGCCTGGCATCCTTGAAATGCACTATGCCGTCGGCGAGTTTTATCCGTTCAATCCGCAGCGGAAACGGCTTTGCGTCCGGGTCGACCGGGGTCGGTTCACTGGCGGGAATTTTGAACAGACCCAGCAGATTGAGTTTGCCCTGTTTATCGAACAGGATTTCGCTCTTGGGTTTATCCAGCTCGATGTCGGACAGATGCAGTGCCTTGGTCCACAGGCTGTCGATCTGCAGGTTGGCGTAAAGTCGTTCGAAACCGACCTGTTCCTTGCCCGGCTCGCCAACGATCAGGCCCCACAACGTTACTTCAAGACTGAACGGGTTTAATTCGATGCGCTGGATGTGCGCGGGCACCGTTGCGTAGTTGGCCAACTGTTGATTGGCGACCCGCAGTGCGATGCCCGGCAAAATCAGAAACCCCAGCAGGCTGTAGAGAGCCACTGCAGTCAACAAGGCGCCAATGGCGCGGATCAATCCTTTGGGCATGTGGGGCTTCATCTGTCTGAATCGGAGTGCCTTGGAGTATGGCACGCGATTCTGGTTCCGAAGTGGTCGCGCTTTGCAGGATTAGTCTGAAAGTGTCGAAGGATTTCAGAGCTGCAGGATCAGGGTCTTCAGCGGCGGCTGTTGGTCCATCGACGGAAAGTCCGCCCCGGGTTTCATTACGGTCCATTCGCGAACCGGTCGGCCGGCCTTTTCCGCGCAGCGCAGCACCTGTTCGCGCCAGTCATCCATGCTGACTTTCGCCAGATTGTTGCAGCAGATCAGCACGCCGTTGTCTGCCGTGCTCAGTAGAGCGGG
The DNA here is from genome assembly GCF_026241895.1 of Pseudomonas sp. RIT-562. GTDB lineage: Bacteria > Pseudomonadota > Gammaproteobacteria > Pseudomonadales > Pseudomonadaceae > Aquipseudomonas > Aquipseudomonas mandelii_F. The sequence continues at coordinate 287,260 of NZ_JAPJIV010000004.1, forward strand.
CTTGAGCAGGCTCTGATAGTCGCGCAGCAGGTCGACGGTGCCGAACGCACTCTTCGCCCAGGCTGGCGGGTCGAGCAGCACCAGGTCGTACTGACGCTGTTCCAGGCGCAGATAGGCGGGCAGCTTCTGCCCGCGACGCTGGCTGATCGGCAGGCCGGCGAGTTGGCGGATCGCCGGAAAATAATCGGACTGGATGAATTCCATGGTCGGTAGCTGCGGGTTGAGCAGACCATTTTCCCGCCCGACTGCCAGGTTGCCCTCGGCGAAGTCCAGGTTGCACACTTCCCGCGCACCGCCTGCCGCAGCACTGAGGCCGACGCCGCAGGTGTAGGCGAACAGGTTGAGGACGCTTTTACCCTGGCTATGCGCCTTGACCCAGCCGCGGGTGTTGCGCAGGTCGAGGAACAGCAGCGGGTCCTGTCCGGCATGACGGCCGCGAACGCGATAGTTCAGGCCCCACTCGTGGCCGACCAGGTCTTGCAGCGCCGCTTCGTCGGCACGGTACACGGTGTCTTCGCGATCGATGCGCGAATTACCTCGGGACCGGTCGTTGTAAACCAGCAGCGTTTCCAGGCCCAGATGCTGATTGACGGTCGCGTGCAGGTCGAGCAGGGCATCGCGTTCCAAGGCCTGGTGGAAGCTTTGCACCAGCAGTTGCGGGCCGTAGCGGTCGATAGTCAGGCCGCCGGCGCCTTCCTGGCTACCGTGGAACAGGCGGTAGCAATCGGTGCCTTGTTGATGCAACTCGGCAAGCAGGTCCTGGCGATGATCGAGGGCGGCGCGCAGCGCCTGATTCAAGGAAGACATGCTGGGGGCCTTGCAGAGGGAATTTGGCGCGAGAGTTTAACAGCTTGGCTGGGGACCGAGGTGCTGCCATCGCGAGCAGGCTCGCTCCTACATTGGATTTTTGAAGGTTTGCCCCTGTAGGCGTGAGCCTGCTCGCGATGCTTTTAGCTGAGCAACCCCATCCGCCGCTTGGCCCTCTGCACCGAACCATTACGCACCGCCCAGCGCAGCATGGGGGCACTGCGATTGACGCTGGCACGGATCAGCTTGCGCTGCAGCGGGCTCTGACGCACGCCAAGCATGTCGCTGGCCCAATCTGGTAGCAGGTCAATGCCGGCCTGCATCATCAGGCCGCCAAATGGCTTGGCCAGGCGGCTCGGAGCCGGGGCGTCCAGCAGCAGGCGCAACACTTCGCGACTGCGTTCGTCGCACAGCAGCTGTGGGCGGATTCGCTCCAGGTAGCGGGATATTTCCAGCCTGGAGCGGGGCACATCCCGGGCGCCGAGGCGTTCGGCGACCAGCGCGATCTCTGCGTAGTAACGGTCCTGGTCGGCCAGCGACAACTGCGGGTTGCGATACCGCAGATGCGCCGCGAGGAAGTTGCTGACCTCCGCCACATGCACCCACGTCAGCAGCTCCGGATCGCTGGCGGCGTAAGGCCGTCCATCCGGTGCCGTACCGGTGACTTGTAAATGAATGGTGCGAACTTTTTCGATCAGCCAGTCGGCATCCTTGCGTGAGCCGAAGGTCGTGCCGGAGATGAACTGACCGGTGCGGCGCAGTCGGCCCAGCATGTCTTCACGAAAATTCGAGTGGTCCCACACGCCGGCCAGCGCCAGGGGATGCAAGGCTTGCAACATGAGTGCGCTGATACCGCCAATCAACATGCTGCTGAAGTCGCCATGTACCTGCCAGCTCACCGAGTCGGGGCCGAATAAGCCGGGATCGCCCTTGGGGTTTTCCAGGTCGAGCTTGCCGAGGGATAGCCCGGTCAGGCTCATGATCTGCGTTTCGATGCGGGTGCGGATGAATTCCATGACGACTCAGTGCAAATGAATGGGGGCAGTAGGAGCCGGGCCGGCTCCTGCAAATGTGTTACTGGTTCAGGCGTTTATCCACCAGATCCTCAACCACACTCGGGTCGGCCAGAGTCGACGTGTCGCCCAGGCTGTCGAGCTCATTGCAGGCGATCTTGCGCAGGATCCGGCGCATGATCTTGCCTGAGCGGGTTTTCGGCAAGGCGGGCGCCCACTGGATCAGGTCCGGTTTGGCGAAACTGCCAATTTCCTTGCTGACATGATCCAGCAGCTCCTTCTTCAACTGATCATTGGGTTCGGTGCCATTCATTGGCGTGACAAAGGCGTAGATCCCCTGGCCCTTGAGGTCGTGGGGATAACCGACCACCGCCGCTTCGGCGATGCTGTCGTGGAGCACCAGGGCGCTCTCGACTTCCGCAGTGCCAATACGATGCCCGGACACGTTGATCACGTCGTCGATGCGCCCGGTGATCCAGTAATCGCCATCCTCGTCGCGACGCGCGCCATCGCCAGTGAAGTAGTAGCCAGGATAGGGTTTGAAGTACGTATCGACCATGCGCTGCGGATCGCCATAGACGCTACGGATCTGCGCTGGCCAGCTGGATTTGATCGCCAGCACTCCGCTGCCGGCGCCTTTGATTTCCTTGCCGACTTCATCGAGCAATACCGGTTGTACGCCGAACATCGGTTGAGTGGCGCAGCCCGGTTTGATCCGCTGGGCGCTGACCAGGGGGCTGAGCATGATGCCGCCGGTCTCGGTCTGCCACCAGGTGTCGACGATCGGGCAGCGTTGCTCGCCTACGACGTTGAAGTACCAGTCCCACGCTTCCGGGTTGATCGGCTCGCCGACGCTGCCGAGTAGTCTGAGGCTCGCGCGGGAGGTTTCCTGCAACGGTTCCGGGCCTTCACGCATCAGCGAGCGCAGGGCGGTCGGCGCGGTGTAGAAGATGTTGACCTGGTGTTTATCGATCACCTGCCAGAAACGCGAACTGCTGGGATAACTCGGCACGCCTTCGAAGATCAGCGTGGTCGCACCGTTGGCCAACGGGCCGTAGACGATGTAGCTATGACCGGTCACCCAGCCGACATCGGCGGTGCACCAGAAGATTTCATCATCGCGATAATCGAGCACGTATTTGAACGTCATCGCGGCTTGCAGCAGGTAACCGCCGGTGGTGTGCAACACGCCTTTGGGCTTGCCGGTGCTGCCGGAGGTGTAGAGGATGAACAGCGGGTCTTCGGCGTCCATCGGTTCAGGCGGGCAGTCGTCGCTGACGTCGCGCACGGCCTGGTGATACCACAGGTCACGGCCTTCAACCCAATCAACATCGCCCTGGGTACGCTCAACCACGATGACCGTGCTGACGTCGGGGCAACTGAGCAGGGCCTGGTCGACTTTTGCTTTCAGCGGCACGACTTTGCCGCCGCGCACGCCTTCATCTGCGGTAATCACGGTACGACAGTCGGCGTCGAGGATACGGTCGCGTACCGAGTCCGGGGAAAAACCGCCAAACACCACCGAGTGCACCGCGCCGATCCGCGTGCAGGCGAGCATGGCGTAGGCAGCTTCCGGGATCATAGGCATGTAGATACACACCCGGTCGCCTTTCTTCACGCCACGGCTCTTGAGCACGTTGGCCAGGCGGCACACGTGGTGGTGAAGTTTCCTGTAGGTGATCTGGACGGAGTCGACCGGATCGTCGCCTTCCCAGATGATGGCTACCTGATCACCGCGTTGGGCCAGATGGCGATCGATGCAGTTGTAACTGACGTTCAACCGGCCCCCGGCAAACCAGCTGGCTTCGCCGGTTTTCAGGTTGTAGCGCTGCACGGTGGTCCATGGCGCGCTCCAGTCGAGGAAACGCGTGGCTTGTTCTGCCCAGAAGGTGCTGGGGTGTTCGATGGATTGGCGGTACAGGCGCTGATAGTCGTCTTGACTGAGATTCGCAGCCCGGCGGACGGCATCGGCTTTGGGGAACGTGCTGATATCGAACATGACGGTTCCTTATTCTTGTTTTTGGAAAACAAGCCATAAAGATGCGCCGAGTGGCGAAAGGGTTCAAGCCGAACACTGAACCGGAGGGTGTCCACTAAACGACTGTAGGAGTGAGCCTGCTCGCGATGGCGATGGATCAGTCAACATCGATGTTGAATGAGAAATCGTCATCGCGAGCAGGCTCACTCCTACAGGTATTGATGTTGCCCGCAGAATTTGTGTTTTTCACACATTCTGGGGGCGGGGCGTCAGATCAACCGCGGTGACGACCGCGGAAGTAGTTGATCAAACCCTGAGTCGAAGCATCGTCAGCCGGTGTTTCTTCGCTGCCAACCAGACGGTTATAGACGCCCTTGCCCAATTCCTTGCCCAGCTCCACACCCCACTGGTCAAAGGCATTGATACCCCAGATCACGCTTTGCACGAAAACTTTGTGTTCGTACATCGCCACCAGCGCACCTAGACGACGCGGGCTGATGCGTTCAACCACGAGGGTATTGCTCGGACGGTTACCCGGGATCACCTTGTGCGGCGCGATCTTGTGCACCTCTTCTTCGCTCACGCCTTTATCGCGCAGCTCGGTTTCGGCTTCGGCAAGGGTCTTGCCGAGCATCAGGGCCTGGCTTTGGGACAGGCAGTTGGCGTACAGCCACTGGTGATGGTCGGAGACCGGGTTGAAACTGACGATCGGCACGATGAAGTCGGCCGGGATCAATTGGGTGCCCTGGTGCAGCAGCTGGTGATAGGCGTGCTGGCCGTTGCAACCTACGCCGCCCCAGATCACCGGCCCGGTATCAGTGGACACCGGCGTGCCGTCCTGGCGCACGCTCTTGCCGTTGGATTCCATGTCCAGCTGTTGCAAGTGCTTGGTGATATTGCGCAGGTAGTGGTCGTACGGCAGGATCGCATGGCTCTGCGCACCCCAGAAGTTGCCGTACCAGACGCCGAGCAATGCCAGCAGTACCGGCATGTTCTGTTCGAACGGAGCGCTCTGGAAATGCTGGTCCATGGTGTAGGCACCGGACAGCAGTTCCTTGAAGTTCGACATGCCGATGGCGAGGGCAATCGGCAGGCCAATGGCCGACCACAGCGAATAACGTCCGCCTACCCAATCCCACATCGGGAAGATGTTTTCTTCGCGAATACCGAAGGCCACGGCAGCGGCATTGTTGCTCGATACCGCGATGAAGTGGCGATACAGCTCGGCTTCCGAACCACCCTGGGCCAGGTACCAGGCGCGTGCGGCCTGGGCGTTCTTCAGGGTTTCGAGGGTATTGAAGGACTTCGACGAGACAATGAACAGCGTGGTCTCGGCGCGCAGCTTCATGGTCAGTTCGTGAAACTCACTGCCGTCGATGTTCGCCAGGTAATGGCAGCGCACGCCTTTCTGGGCGTAGGACAACAGCGCTTCGGACACCAGCTCGGGGCCGAGGAATGAACCACCGATACCGATGTTCACCACATCAGTGATCGGCTTCTCGGTGTAACCGCGCCACAGACCGTCGTGGATGCGGCCCACCAGATCGGTGATCTGGTTCAACACCTTGTGTACTTCTGGCATCACGTTGACGCCGTTGACCGACAATTTGTCGCCGACCGGACGACGCAGGGCGGTGTGCAGCGCAGGGCGCCCTTCGGATGAGTTGACGATTTCGCCTTCGAACAGCGACTTGATCGCGCCCTTGAGATCGACTTCGTTGGCCAGGCCCACCAGCAGATCGCGGGTCTCGGCGTTGATCAGGTTCTTCGAGTAGTCGAGAAACAGGCCGCAGCTGCTGAGGGTGAATTGAGTAAAGCGCTGCGGATCGGCATTAAACGCTTCGCGCATGCTGAAATCCTGCATGGCTTGGCGGTGATCATTCAACGCTTGCCAGGCGGGCAGAGCGGTCACGTCGTGAGGAGTGCGGTAGTACGCCATCGCTGCGGGTTTCCTTTTTACTTGAACGGCTTTTGAACACTAAAAATACCGGAGCGCTGCGGGTGGGCGTCCGGTCAACTGCGTCGTCACGTTTTCATGGCGCAGGGCGAATACAGTAACCCTCGCGCTGCGATCTGTCTTGACTTTGTCTGACCCGTCCCCGGTACTTTTTTATACATCAACACTGGGGACGAGCCGACAAACGGAAGGAAAAGGTGTTTCGGGTTCGATCAGGCGACCTGAACCGGGATGGCGTTGCTGGTGTGGCTCAACTCGTTACCTGGCGCCATATAGAGCATGCGCGGCTTGAAGTTGAGTAGTTCGGCTTCGCTGTAATGGGCGTAGGCGCAGATGATCACGCGATCGCCGACCTTGGCCTTGTGCGCCGCAGCGCCATTCACCGAAATCATCCGCGAGCCTTCCTCGCCACGGATGGCGTAGGTGGTGAAGCGTTCGCCGTTGTCGACGTTGTAGATCTGGATCTGTTCGTACTCACGAATCCCTGAAAGGTCCAGCCATTCACCGTCGATGGCGCAGGAGCCTTCGTAATCGAGAACCGCGTGGGTGACTTCGGCGCGATGCAGCTTGGCCTTGAGCATGATGGCGTGCATTTTTTGTTATCCCAGGTCGAAATTGGGTTGTGGAAGCTTAGGCAGATCCAGTGTGGGAACAGCGCTTAGGCGGGCGCGTCCAGGTTCAGATGCAGATTGTCGATCAACCGGGTTGTGCCCAGGAACGCTGCTACCAGAATCACCACATCCCGATCCTCCGGGCTGGCCGGCCGCAGGTTCTGCGCCTGGCGAATTTCCAGATAGTCAGGGCGTAGCCCGGCGGCTTCCAGTTGCTGCAATTTTGCCTGGATCAGTGCCGGATAGTCGCGATCTCCCTGCTTGATCGCCTCGGCAATCTCGCTCAGTGTGCGGTACACAACCGGCGCAACGGCCCGCTGTTCTTCGCTGAGGAAGCCGTTGCGCGACGATAGGGCCAAGCCGTCGGCGGCGCGCACGGTCGGCTCGCCGATGATCTGGATCGGCATGTTCAGGTCGTGGACCAGTGACTTGATCACCGCCAGTTGCTGAAAGTCTTTCTGGCCAAAAATCGCCAGGTCTGGCTGAACCATGTTGAACAGCTTGCTGACGACCGTCGCCACTCCTTCGAAATGCCCAGGGCGGCTGGCGCCACACAAGCCTTCGGAGAGTTGCGGCACGCTGACGCGCGTCTGCCCGGTCATGCCGTCTGGGTACATTTCCTCGACGCTCGGTGCGAACAGCAGGTGGCAGCCGGCCTGGAGCAGTTTCTCCTGGTCGGCGGCGAGGGTCCGCGGATATTTGTCGAGGTCTTCGCCCGCGCCGAATTGCAGCGGGTTGACGAAAATGCTCGCAACCACAAAATCTACCCGCTGGGTGGCCTTGGTGACCAGTGCAACATGGCCGCTGTGCAGGTTGCCCATGGTGGGCACAAAGCCGATGCGTTTGCCTTCACTGCGGGCGCGGGCCACGGCGGCGCGCAGTTCGCGTACGGTTTTTACGGTGTTCATGCAGAGAATCCGTGTTCGATGCCTGGGAAAGTCGCTGCTTTGACTTCGGCTACGTAAGCGCTGAGGGCAGCCTGGATGTTGGGCTGGCCAGTCATGAAGTTCTTCACGAACTTGGGCACGCGTCCGGTGATGGAAAGACCGAGCATGTCGTGCAGCACCAGTACCTGGCCGTCAGTGGCGCTACCTGCGCCAATCCCAATCACTGGGATCTTCACGGCGTGGCTGATTTCTTCGGCCAGTTCGCTCGGCACGCATTCCAGCAGCAGCATCGCCGCACCGGCCTGTTCGAGGGAAATCGCGTCGGCGCGCATTTGCCGCGCCTGGTTTTCATTACGCCCCTGGACCTTGTAACCGCCAAGGATATTCACCGACTGTGGCGTCAGCCCCATGTGTGCACACACCGGGATGCCGCGTTCAGCCAGCAGGCGGATCGAGTCAGCCAGCCACAACGCCCCTTCTACCTTGACCATGTGCGCACCGGCCTGCATCAACAGGGCGCTGTTGGTCATGGCTTGTTCGGTGGTGGCGTAGGCCATGAACGGCAGGTCGGCAAGGATCAATGCGTCCGAGTTGCCGCGTTTGACGCAGGCCACGTGGTAAGCCATTTCTGCGGTGGTGACCGGCAGAGTGCTGTCATGCCCTTGCAGGACCATGCCGAGGGAGTCGCCCACCAACAGCACTTCAACCCCAGCCTCATTGCAGGCGTGGGCGAATGTCGCGTCATAGCAGGTCAGCATGGTGATTTTTTCACCTTTTTGCTTGAGACCTTGCAGGGTGGTCAGGGTAATGGCTGGCATCAAAAGGTTCCTCATTCAGGCGCTGTGGAAACTACTGCGAGTAACGCGCGTGATTCTTCGTTGAATACAGGCGCACGCTCTGTTGTCGTGCTTTTATGGCCTGAATTGCGCCCTGTAACGCCGTATTGCCGGCGGCGGGACGCCTATAGTCGTGAGGAGAACACGGGAAGTCAATTGCGTGTGTTACCGCGTTGTTACGGGAGGGGTGTTACCGAGGGAAATAGATGCCTGTAGGAGTGAGCCTGCTCGCGATGGCGTCGACGCGGTGTTGCTGGGAGACCGCATTGACTGCATCGCGAGCAGGCTCACTCCTACAGGAGGTCGCCGTGGAATGGGGGGAGGCGTTCCAGGCCGACGAACGGACAGGCGGCGAGCAGTGCCTTCAGGGTGCGCCCATCGGGGAGCCGCAGCTCAGCAGGTGCCAGTTCGGCCAATGGATACAGGACGAACGCCCGTTCCTGCAGCTGATAATGAGGCACATTGAGGCGAGGTTCGTCGATCAGTCGATCACCGAACAACAGAATATCCAGGTCCAGCGTGCGCGGGCCCCAGCGTTCCAGGCGCTCGCGGCCTTGCTCGTTCTCGATAGCCTGCAGCGCATCGAGCAGTTCCAGCGGCTGGAGGGTGCTGTCGAGGGCGGCGACCGCATTGGTATAACGCGGTTGCCCGGGTAACAGCGAATCGCTCTGATAGAAGGCGGAAACCCCGGCCAACTCGCTGCGCGGCAACTGCGCCAGCGCTTCGACCGCGCTGCGCAATTGTTCGGCTGGGTCGGCGAGGTTGCTGCCCATGCCGATGTAGATGCGTTCCATCAATTACTCGCCCGTAGCGCTCGGAGCATCGGCAGCACGCTTGCGCTTGGCGCCACCGCTGCGACGACGTTTGCGTGGGGCACCGGTGCCTTCGTCCTTGCCGCTGAGGTCGCGGATCATGTCCCGACGCTCGCTGTCGTTGGCGTCCTGGTAGTCCGTCCACCATTCACCCAGGCCATCGGTCTGCTCTCCGGCGCTTTCGCGCAACAACAGGAAATCATAACCGGCGCGGAATCGCGGGTTGTCGAGCAACAGGTCGGCACGCTTGCCGCTGCGGCGTGGCAGGCGTTCCTGCATGTCCCAGATCTCGCGGATCGGCATGGTGAAACGCTTCGGAATGGCAATCCGCTGGCACTGTTCGGCGATCAACTCGTGCGCAGCTTCCTGCATTGCCGGAATCGGTGGCATGCCACGTTCTTGCAGGCGCAGTACGCGGGCAGGCAGGGCTGGCCACAGCAGCGCGGCAAACAGGAACGCCGGAGTCACCGGCTTGTTCTGCTTGATGCGCAGATCAGTATTGATCAACGCCTCGCTGATCAGCGTGTGGGTGTAAGTCGGGTTGTATTCCAGGGCCTCGGCACTGGCCGGGAACAATGGATCGAACAGCTGCAGGTCCACCAGCATTTCGAAGGTGTCGGCGGCATGGCCGGACAGGAACAGCTTGAGGACTTCCTCGAACAGACGTGCCGACGGAATTTCCCGCAGCATCGGCGCCAGCTCGCGAATAGGGGCGGCGCTGTGTTTTTCGATGCCGAAATTGAGTTTCGCAGCGAAACGCACGGCTCTGAGCATCCGTACAGGATCTTCCTGATAACGTTGCTTGGGGTCGCCAATCAAGCGGATCAGGTGATTGCGAATGTCGTGAACGCCGTTGGCGTAATCGAGGATGCGCTCACTGACCGGATCGTAATACAGGGCATTGATGGTGAAGTCGCGGCGTTGCGCGTCTTCTTCCAGGGTGCCGTATACGTTGTCACGCAGAATCCGCCCGGACTCGTTACGGGAAGATTGGTTGCTGTCTTCTTCCTCGTCGTTTTGTGGGTGATTGGCGCGGAAGGTCGCGACTTCAATGATTTCGCGGCCAAAATGGATATGCACCAGTTTGAACCGGCGACCAATGATCCGCGCATTGCGGAACTCGGCTCGAACCTGTTCGGGCGTGGCGCTGGTGGCGACGTCGAAATCCTTGGGTGTGATGCCGAGCATCATGTCCCGCACACAACCACCTACCAGGTAGGCCTGGTAGCCGGCGTTTTGCAGGCGCTCGACGATATTCACCGCATAACGGCTGAATTGGCCCTTTTGCAGCGAATGTTGGCTGCTATTGAGCACTTCAGGCGTACTGCGAATGTGTTGCGTATGACGCTTGGGAGTACGGAATGACTGGAACAGCTTCTTCAGCATGGGATGCACTGTTTGAAGGAATGTTCGGCCATAACGAAGAATGACCGCATGATGGGCCGGGATTCTAGCATTTAGTCGAGGGATGGTGTAGGACGCAGGCGATATCACCTGTAGGAGCGAGCAAATCGCAGAAACCACATGGGGAGCCGAAGCTCCCCAAGAAGTAGTTGCATGCTCTATTTTTATTATTGGTTTCGGGCTTTTTGTTTTTGTTAAGTGCCCTCGTCATGAAGTTTTTCCTTCATGACCCTCCCAATCGGGAGCCAAGAGCAAACGGATTGCTTTGGTCGCTGTGCTGCAGTGATCTATCGATCCAACCAGTTCAGGCTCTGTCTTAGGACAGTTTTTGTTGTTCTCGGCCTGGTCGTGGGGCAAGCCCCAAATACAACGCCTCTCCAAAAGAATCAGTTAGCTGCGCCTCTCGCCGTCTTGTTTTTATTGTGCGTGAGTCGATTCGTCTTATTTTTATTGTCTTGTGCATTGCTTGTTATTGTTCTTGTACCAGACATATAGCAGGGTGCGTGCCAACTTTTGTGAAGCCCAGTAAAACAAGGGGTTGCGCTGGCTATCGGGCTTTTTCGAGGGCCAAAAAAACCGGGGCTTCGTTACCGTAAGCCCCGGCTTCTGTTACGTGTAAAACCACAGGTAACAGTTTTTTCACAAATTCACCTGTTACCCGCACACTCGACAGGTGACATTCAGCTTTCGCTGGCTACCCCGGTCTTGCGGCGCGGGATGCCCAGGCGTTGCCGGCGTTCCCACAGGCATTTACGGCTGACGCCAAGCTTGCGAGCCAGCTCGGTCTCGGTCATATGGTCCTGATGCTCAAGCACGAAGTGCTGGAAGTAGTCTTCGAGTGACAGGTCCTCGGTCGGCTCGTGGCTGGTGTTACCTGCGCCATTGCCCTGCTGCGGCGCCAGGCCGATGAATTCATCGTCGTCGAGATCGTTGAGCTCGATGTCGATCCCCAACAGCTCGGCGGAAATTTCCGGGCTCTCGCACAGGATCACTGCGCGCTCCACGGCGTTTTCCAGTTCCCGAACGTTACCCGGCCAGGAATAGTGCCGAATGGCCTGCTCGGCATCCGGGGCGAACTTCAGGTCGGTGCGATTGACCCGCGCACTCTGGCGAGCCAGGAATGCCGTGGCGATTTCGTTGACGTCAGCACCACGCTCGCGCAGGGCGGGCAGTTTCAGGGCGATAACGTGCAGGCGATAATACAAGTCCTCCCGGAACTGACCGATCTTCGCCAGGCTCTTGAGGTCCCGGTGGGTCGCGGCGATCAGACGTACGTCGACCTTCTGCGACTGCACGGAACCGACGCGGCGGATTTCACCTTCTTGCAGTACGCGCAACAGGCGGGCCTGGGCTTCCAGCGGCAGTTCGCCGATTTCATCAAGGAACAGGGTGCCGCCATCGGCTGCTTCAACAAGGCCAGCACGGCCAGCGCTGGCGCCGGTGAATGCACCTTTCTCGTGACCGAACAGCTCGGACTCGATGAGGCTTTCCGGAATGGCCGCACAGTTCACCGAAATCATCGGCGCCTTGGCGCGCCTGGACAGATTGTGCAGGGCGCGGGCCACCAGTTCCTTGCCGGTCCCGGACTCGCCCTGGATCAATACATTGGAGTCGGTTGGCGCTACCTTGCGGATCTTGCTGTACAGATCCTGCATGGGTGGGCACGAACCGATGATGCCGATCTCGCCATTGCTGTTATCGACTCCATTTTTTGCCGCGACAGGCGTGGCCTTGCCGCTGACCGACTCTGTGCCGGCGCTCTGGAGCGATTGCCGGTCGCGCAGGATGCGCGCGACGGCCTGGAGCATTTCGTCGTGATCGAAAGGCTTGGCGATGTAGTCCACCGCGCCCATCTTCATCGAGTCGACTGCCGAGCGCAGGCTCGCGTAGCTGGTCATGATCAGCACCGGAGTGCCTTGGCCGAGCTTGATCAGCTCGGTACCCGGAGCACCCGGTAAACGCAGATCACTGACGATCAGGTCGAACGTGGGGATAGTGAATCGTTCTTGTGCTTCCTGCACAGAACCGGCTTCGCTGACCTGGTACTGGTTACGTTCCAGCAGGCGGCGCAAGGCGGAGCGGATAATTGTTTCGTCTTCGACGATCAAAATGTGCGGCATTGATTCGATACTCTCGACGGTCTCAGTTCACAGCGGACGTCGCTTCGACATGACGCGGCAAGGTCACCCGGATACGGGTGCCGCGCTGGCTTTGAACATCAGCCGGGCTGTCGATGGTGATTTGTCCATAATGCTCTTCAACGATGGAATAGACCAGTGCAAGGCCCAGACCGGTGCCTTCGCCAGGATCCTTGGTGGTGAAGAAGGGTTCGAACAATCGGTCCATGATGTTCTTCGGGATACCGCTGCCTTCGTCTTCGACGATCAGGTCGACCGTGTGTTCGCCGGCTTCGCTTTTGACCCGCACGGCACTGCCGGCAGGCGAGGCGTCACGGGCGTTCGAGAGCAGGTTGATCAAAACTTGAGCAAGGCGCTGGGGATCACCCTCGACCCAGTGATCGGGGTCGCACAGGTTGTAGAACTGCACCTCGAAGTTACGCCGGTTCAGGGCCAGCAAACCGATCGCATCCTGGGCCACTTCGGCCAGACAGACGGGCTCGTCGCTATGCTGATGGCTGCCTGCGTGGGCAAAGCTCATCAGTGACTGGACGATCCGCGACACGCGCTTGGTCTGTTCGAGGATCTGCCCGCTGATTTCCTTCAGCTCGCCATCGTCTTCGCGCTCTTCGCGCAGGTTCTGCGCCAGGCAGGCGATGCCGGTGATCGGGTTGCCAATTTCATGCGCGACGCCGGCCGCCAGGCGACCGATGCTTGCCAGGCGCTCGGAGTGCACCAGTTTGTCTTCGAGCATCTGGGTTTCGGTCAGGTCTTCCACGAGCAACACCAGGCCGCTGTTACCCGGTGCCAACGGCTCGTCGATGGCCGCCTTGTGCAAGTTCAGCCAGCGAGTCTGGCCATCCAGTGCCAGGTGCTGCTTGTGCAGGTGCTCGTCGGGAAGGTTGATGAAACCTTGCAGCAGTTCCTTCCAGGGATCGGCAATGGTGCTCAGGCGCGAACCGACCACACGCTGCGCAGCAATTCCGGTCAGCTCCTCCATGGCTTTGTTCCACATGAGGATTTCCTGGTCTTTGGCCAGGGAGCAGACGCCCATGGGCAGCTCCTGCAGGGTCTGGCGGTGGTAGCGACGCAGCGCGTCCAGTTCCGCAGCCAGCCCGGTGAGGCGCGAGTGATAGTCCTCGAGGCGGCTTTCGATGAAGTGGATGTCTTCGGTGACGTAGTTTTCGCCACCGGCTTTATAAGGCAGGAAGGTCTCGACCATGTCCTGGGCCACGCTCGGCCCCATCAAGCCGGAAAGATTGGCTTCGATGCGGTCACGCAGACGGCGCAAGGCATAAGGCCGGCGCTCGTCGAAAGGCAGATAGAGATCGCGCAGGGCTTGCTCGACTTCTTTCTGAGCGGCCTTGGCACCCAATGGTTTTGCCAGCTGCGTGGCAAATTCCTGCGGCGAGGCGGCGTGCAGTTCGCGCCGCTGCGGCCGGCGCACGTTGTCCACGGCGCAAGCTTCCGCGGCGCTGGCTTCTTCCGGGCTGGCGTTGGTGAATAGTGAGATCAGGGTGAACATCAGCACGTTGGCCGCCAGCGACGCGATCGCCGCCATGTGCCAGCTGGTGTCATCCAGCACGTAGATCATGTTCAGCAGAGGAATGTAGAAACCCTGCAGATTGCCGACCAGCGGCAGCAACATGGTCACCAGCCACACCAGGATCCCGGCCAGCAGGCCGGCGATAAAGCCGCGGCGGTTGGCGGTCGGCCAGTACAGGACCGACAGCACCCCCGGCAGGAATTGCAGGGTGGCGACAAAAGCGACGATGCCGAGGTTGGCCAGGTCTTGCTCCGCTCCCAGCATTAGATAGAAACCGTAGCCGGCCATGATGATTGCAACGATCAGCGCCCGGCGAGTCCACTTCAGCCAGCGATAGATATTGCCTTCTGCCGGCGGCTGGTAGAGCGGCAGCACCAGGTGATTCAGGGCCATCCCGGACAATGCCAGGGTAGTGACGATAATCAGGCCGCTGGCTGCGGACAGGCCGCCGATATACGCCAGTAACGCCAGCGCCTTGCTGTTGGCGGCAATGCCGATGCCCAGGGTGAAGTATTCCGGGTTGGTGGTGGCGCCCAGTTTCAGCCCGGCCCAGAGAATCAGCGGAACCGCCAGGCTCATCAACAGCAGGAACAGCGGCAAGCCCCAGCTGGCACTGACCAGCGAGCGCGGGTTGAGGTTTTCGGTGAAGGTCATGTGATACATGTGCGGCATCACAATGGCCGAGGCGAAAAACACCAGCAGCAATGTACGCCATGGGCCTTCCTGCAACGGCGTGTGCAGGGCAGCCAGGGCGGTCTGGTTTTGCAGCAGCCAGAGTTCAAGCTGCTGCGGACCGTCGAACACTCCGTACAACGCATACAGGCCAACGCCGCCGATCGCGATCAGCTTGATCACCGACTCAAAGGCAATGGCGAACACCAGCCCTTCATGCTTCTCGCGGGTGGCGATATGGCGCGAGCCGAAGAAGATCGTGAACAGGGTGATCAGCGCGCAGAAGCTCAACGCCACCCGGTGCTGCACCGGCTCGCGGGTGAGGATGCCGATGGAGTCTGCCACCGCCTGGATCTGCAAAGCCAGCAACGGCAGCACGCCGATCAGCATGAAGATCGTGGTCAGCGCGCCGGCCCAGGTGCTGCGAAAGCGGAACGCAAACAAGTCGGCCAGCGACGACAGCTGATAGGTTCGAGTGATTTTCAGGATCGGATAGAGCAACACCGGCGCCAGCAGGAATGCCCCGGAAACCCCGAGGTAGCTGGAAAGGAAGCCGTAGCCATACTGATAGGCCAGGCCCACCGTGCCATAAAATGCCCAGGCACTGGCGTAGACGCCCAGCGACAGGGTGTAGGTCAGCGGGTGGCGAATGATCGCCCGGGGGATCATGCCCCGTTCGCTGATCCAGGCTACGCCGAACAGCACCGCCAGGTAGGCGGCGCTGATCAGGATCATCTGGGTCAGGCTAAAGCTCATCGGCATCTTTTTGGCTCTGCAGGATGAAGGTCACGACGATCAGAATCAGCCAGAGCAGATAAGGGCGATACCAGGCGCCAGTGGCGTCGATCCACCAGTCCATGATGGCCGGGGAGAACAGGTAAATCCCCACTACCAGAAGCAGGACCAAGCGATAGATGTACATCCCGGCCTCTCTTTTTTATGCGCGTGCCCGAAAACGTGCGGCGATGGTAACGGATGGCGGCGCGACTGCAAGCGCCATCACTGCAGTTGTGCCTCGGGCAGGTGCAGTGTGCGCGGGATCTGCAGCGCATCCCAGTGAGCGATACCCCAGTTCAGCACCTCCCGTGGGGTGGCGCAGGACAGTTCGGTTGGCGGATTTTGCCCCAGTGCCCGCAGCGCCCGAAGTAGCAGGGGAGTGGCCTGGTCTGCGGTCAGCGGCGGGGAGCGATAGGATTTGCCGAGCTTATGGCCATCGGGCTGGGTGATCAGCGGTATGTGCAGGTAACGCGGTTGTGACAGGCCGAGTAATTCCTGCAGGTACAGCTGGCGCGGCGTGGAGTCGAGGAGGTCGGCGCCCCGTACGATATCCGTGATGCCCTGCCAGGCGTCATCCAGGACCACCGCCAGTTGGTAGGCGTACAGCCCGTCTCGGCGGCGGATCACGAAATCGCCGACTTCACGGCCCAGGTGCTGGCGATATTCGCCCTGTACGCGGTCGATGAAGTGGTATTCCAGCTCGGGGACCCGCAAGCGGATCGCGGCATCGTCGGTGGCATGCCCGGCATTGCGGCACAGGCCCGGGTAAATTCCGTGATACGGCTCCAGTTGTTTGCGCGAGCAGGTGCAGGCGTAGGCCAGGCCCTGGTTGAACAGGCGATTGATGATCTCGGCATAGGCATCGTGGCGGTCGCTTTGACGCACCACCGCGCCATCCCATTCAAAGCCGTAGCTTTCCAGTGCCTGGAGAATTGCCGCCTGGGCGCCGGGCTCTTCCCGGGGCGGGTCGAGGTCTTCCATGCGCATCAGCCAGCGCCCGCCCACCGAGCGCGCATCGAGGTACGAGGCCAATGCGGCAACCAGCGAACCGAAGTGCAGGTGACCACTGGGCGTGGGGGCGAAGCGGCCGATGTAGGTGGGGGTGGTGGCAGTCATGAGGTGATATTACGTCGTCGGGTCGTGTGGGAGCGGGCTTGCTCGCGAAAGCGGTGTGTCAGGCGATGTATGTAGCTGACACGTCGCATTCGCGAGCAAGCCCGCTCCCACAAGGTTTCCACAATATTTGCGGCGGGGCGAATTGCAGAAACAAAAACGGAGCGTTCGCACGCTCCGTTTTTTATCCAAATCGCAATTACTTGCCGACTTGTTTTTCCTTGATTTCCGCCAGGGTCTTGCAGTCAACGCACATGTCGGCGGTAGGGCGGGCTTCCAGTCGCTTGACGCCAATTTCGACGCCGCAGGACTCGCACCAGCCATATTCTTCGTCTTCGATCAATTGCAGAGTCTTGTCGATCTTCTTGATCAACTTGCGCTCGCG
Organism: Pseudomonas sp. RIT-562; assembly: GCF_026241895.1. Taxonomy (GTDB): domain Bacteria; phylum Pseudomonadota; class Gammaproteobacteria; order Pseudomonadales; family Pseudomonadaceae; genus Aquipseudomonas; species Aquipseudomonas mandelii_F. The sequence continues at coordinate 304,175 of NZ_JAPJIV010000004.1, forward strand.
ATCACGGGCGCGCAATTCGAGGCTGAATTCTTCTTCCTGGCTGGCACGATCTGCCGGGTCGGGGAAGTTGGCCGCTTCGTCTTTCATGTGATCAACCGTACGGTCGACTTCCTGCATCAAGTCCTGTTTCCACTTGTTCAGGATCTTGGTGAAGTGAGCGCGCATGGGTTTACCCATGTACTCCTCGCCCTTTACTGCCTGGTAGGGTTCGAAGCCGCTGATCGACTGATTTTGCTGCTTTGCTTGGGTGGGCATGAAATGGACCGCCTCTACTCTTGTAATCCATTGCGCAGGATTGCTCCATCACCGACACCTGCCGGCCCTGCGGCTGCAAGCGGGCGAACTTACCAGATCAAATCGGAGCGCGCTACTCCCGGATGTCGAGGTAGTGGCTCAATGGCCTTGCAAATGTTTGCCAAGCCTTGTCTGGTGGTGCTGGAGACCTGATCAAATATTGATTTTAGTCAAACCTGGGACACACGCCTGAGTCGTTTGAGACCAGAGTTATACGGTCTGACCGCTTTATGTTCTCGCTCGTTCCTGCGCTTGGGTAGAATCAGTTTTTTCCCCCGTTGAAGGAAGGCCGATGGCTCAGTCCTACAGTGCCCGCAGCCGCGCAATCGAACCGTTCCACGTCATGGCCCTGTTAGCGCGCGCCAATGAATTGCAGGCCGCAGGCCACGACGTGATCCACCTGGAAATCGGCGAACCGGACTTCACCACAGCCGAGCCGATCATCCAGGCCGGCCAGGCCGCGCTGACCGCCGGCAAGACCCGATACACCGCCGCGCGGGGAATTCCCGAGCTGCGCGAGGCTATCTCGGGTTTTTACCAGCAGCGCTACGGTTTGAGTATCGATCCCCGGCGGATTCTGATCACTCCGGGTGGCTCCGGCGCACTGTTGCTGGCCAGCGCCTTGTTGGTGGACCCGGGCAAGCACTGGCTGCTGGCAGACCCCGGTTATCCGTGCAATCGGCATTTCCTGCGGCTGGTGGAAGGTGCGGCCCAGTTGGTACCGGTCGGCCCCGACGTGCGTTACCAATTGACTCCAGACCTGGTGGCGCGGCATTGGGACAACGACAGCGTCGGCGCGTTGGTGGCATCGCCCGCCAACCCCACCGGGACCATTCTGACTCGCGATGAACTAGCGGGCCTGTCCAGTGCGATCAAGGCGCGGCATGGCCATCTGGTGGTGGACGAGATCTACCATGGCCTGACCTACGGAACCGATGCCGCCAGCGTTCTGGAAGTGGACGACAGCGCCTTTGTCCTGAATAGTTTTTCAAAGTATTTCGGCATGACCGGCTGGCGCCTTGGCTGGCTGGTGGCGCCCGAGGCCGCCGTCGGCGATCTGGAAAAGCTCGCGCAAAATCTCTATATCAGCGCCCCAAGCATGGCTCAGCACGCGGCCCTGGCGTGTTTTGAACCGGCCACCATCAGCATTCTCGAAGAACGTCGTGCCGAATTCGGCCGCCGTCGCGATTTCCTGCTCCCGGCATTGCGCGAATTGGGTTTTGGCATCGCCGTGGAACCGGAAGGCGCCTTTTACCTGTATGCCGATATCAGCAAGTTCGGCGGTGATGCCTTCGCGTTTTGCCGGCATTTCCTCGAAACCGAGCATGTGGCGATTACTCCCGGACTCGATTTCGGTCGTTATCAGGCTGGGCATCACGTGCGCTTTGCCTACACGCAGAATCTGCCGCGCCTGCAGGAAGCGGTCGAACGAATTGCCCGCGGTCTGCGGAGCTGGCAAGGCTGATGCGCTTTCATCCTCCACTCGAAGAAGGCCGTCTGATCCGACGCTACAAGCGTTTTCTTGCCGATATCGAAACCGTGAATGGCGAGCTGCTGACCATTCACTGTCCCAATACCGGCTCGATGCTCAACTGTCAGGTCGAGGGTGGGCAGGTGTGGTTCAGTCGCTCCAATGATCCGAAGCGCAAGTTGCCCGGTACCTGGGAGATCGGCGAAACGCCTCAGGGGCGGTTGTTCTGCGTCAATACCGGGCGGGCCAATGGCCTGATCGAGGAAGCGCTGCGAGCGGGTGTGATCACCGAGTTGAACGGTTTCACTGAGCTCCGGCGTGAAGTGGCTTACGGCCAGGAAAGCAGTCGCATTGATTTTCGTCTGGACTACCCAAGCGGACCGGCTTACGTCGAAGTCAAAAGTGTCACGCTGGGTTTCGATGGTTCATCAGTGGCGGCCTTTCCCGACGCGGTCACCCAGCGCGGGGCCAAGCACTTGCGCGAATTGGCCCACCTGGCGCGGGACGGGATTCGTGCGGTGCAGTTGTACTGCGTGAATCTCACCGGCATTGACGCGGTGCGCCCGGCCCGTGAGATCGATTCGGCTTACGCCGAGGCGTTGCGTGAAGCGGTGGCCAGTGGGGTGGAAGTACTGGCGTATGGCGTGCGCCTGAGCCATGAAGAGATGCTGGTTGATCGGCGCCTTGACGTGCTGCTGCACGGCTAAACGTTTACCCATATCCCCTGATCGTCTTCCCGGCAGGGGACCGGCGTCAGTGCTTGCCCGGCGCACGGGCCGGCCACGCATTCGCCGTCTTCGATCAGGAACAGTGCGCCGTGGGTGGCGCACTGGATAAGGCTGTTGCTGGCGTCGAGAAACTGGTCTGGCTGCCATTCCAGGCCAACGCCGCGGTGCGGGCAGCGATTGAGGTAGACGTAGACCTGGCCACTGCGACGCACGGCAAACAGTTTGCGGCCTTCGATCTCGCCGCCGCGGCTGCTGCCATCAGGCAGGTCGGTGCCTGCGCAAAAAAACTTCATGACTATCCTCAAGTGCCGTCGCCGGTGACAGGATATGTCCGAGCTTGACGTTCAAATGCAAACAATTATCAAATGCCGGCTTCGCCCGCTGGAGGCCAGATGTCGAGGATACTTGGCCTGACATCTTCCTGTCCGGGAAAAACCTTAAAGGAAAGTTGTTTATGCGCCTGACTACCCGCGTTGCTGCGCTCTGTATCGGACTTCTGGTTAGCCATCAGGCCGCGGCCGAGCTGCCTCAACGCTGGGTCAGCGCGGGTGGAGCCTTGTCGGAATGGGTCAGCGCGCTGGGTGGCCAGTCGAAGCTGGTCGGGGTCGACACCACCAGCCAGCACCCGCAAGCGCTCACGGCTTTGCCGAGTATTGGCTACCAGCGCCAGCTGTCGGCTGAAGGTATTCTGAGCCTGCGCCCGCAGATTCTTGTGGGCACCGAGGAGATGGGGCCGCCACCGGTATTGTCACAGGTGCGCACTGCGGGCGTGCAGGTTGAGCTGTTCTCGGCCCAGCCCGACCTGACGGCATTGCAGGGTAATTTGCAGCACTTGGGCAAGTTGTTGGGGGCTGAGGAGCAGGCAAGTCAAGCGTACCAGTCCTACCGCGAACAACTCGATACACAACGGGTGCGGGTGACCCAGGCCCAGCTCAAGCAACAGGCGCCCGGCGTGCTGTTGCTGGTGGGGCATGCCGGTGGCAAGCCGTTGATTGCCGGCAAGGACACGGCAGCGGACTGGTTAGTGCAGCAAGCCGGTGGACACAATCTGGCAACTCATACCGGCTACAAGCCGTTTTCCGTCGAAGCGCTCGCCAGCCTCAATCCGCAGGTACTGGTGTTTGCCGATCGAGTGCTGACCGGTGAAGAAGCCCGCGCGGCACTGTTCAGGGAGAACCCGATCCTGTCCTCGACCCGTGCCGCCAAGGACGGTCGGGTCATTCAACTTGATCCGACCTTGCTGGTAGGCGGGCTGGGGCCGCGCTTGCCCGACTCACTGAAAAATCTGTCGGAAGGTTTCTACCCCGGCATTTCCGCCCAATGACTGTATTGGTCAAACCCCGAACCCTGTTCATCGGCCTGAGCCTGTTGTGTTTACTGGCGATCTGGCTGTCGTTGGCGCTCGGACCCGTCAGCCTGCCTTTGATGGATACCTTGCGCGCCGGCTTGCGCCTGGTTGGCGTGCCCATCGCGCCTGAGGGGCTGGAGCAGGCTGAATTGATCCTGGGGCAGATTCGTCTGCCGCGAACCTTGTTGGGCCTGGCGGTAGGCGGGGTGTTGGCGTTGTCCGGCGTGGCGATGCAGGGCCTGTTCCGTAACCCGCTGGCCGATCCAGGCCTGGTCGGTGTGTCCAGTGGCGCGGCGCTGGGTGCGGCTGTTGCGATCGTTGGCGGCTCAGTATTTGGCGGATTGCCGGAGTCTTTCGGACCTTACTTGTTGTCGTTGTGTGCCTTTCTCGGTGGGCTTGGGGTGACTGCGCTGGTCTATCGACTGGGTAGACGCAACGGCCAAACCAACGTCGCGACCATGCTGTTGGCGGGCATCGCCCTGACAGCGTTGGCTGGGTCGGCAGTCGGGCTCTTCACTTATCTGGCCGATGACGCCACCCTGCGTACGCTGACCTTCTGGAACCTGGGCAGCCTCAATGGCGCCAGTTACTCGCGACTTTGGCCGTTGTTATTGATCAGCACCGGTGTCGCGCTCTGGTTGCCGCGCCGGGCGCGGGCCCTGAATGCGTTGCTGCTGGGCGAGTCGGAAGCCGGACACCTGGGCATCGACGTCGAAAGGCTCAAGCGCGAACTGGTGTTCTGCACCGCGCTTGGAGTTGGCGCGGCGGTGGCGGCGGCAGGCATGATTGGCTTTGTCGGCCTGGTAGTACCGCATCTGGTGCGACTGCTGGCCGGGCCTGACCATCGGGTGCTGTTACCGGCTTCCATATTGGCCGGTGCCAGTCTGCTGTTGTTTGCCGATCTGGTGGCGCGCCTGGCCTTGGCGCCGGCCGAACTGCCGATCGGGATAGTCACCGCGTTTATCGGTGCGCCGTTCTTTCTGTTTCTACTGGTCCGGAGGCGAGTCTGATGCTGCGTACGCAGAATCTGCAGATCCGCAGGGGAGCCAAGACGGTCCTGACGGATATCACGCTCGAACTCAAGCCGGGGGAAGTGCTCGGCGTGCTGGGGCCCAACGGCGCTGGTAAAAGCACTTTGCTGGGGGCGTTATGCGGTGAGTTGAAGGCTGACCAGGGCAGCGTCTGGCTCGATGACCTCGAATTGAGTCACTGCATTGGCGCGCAGAGAGCCCAGCGCCTGGCGGTCTTGCCGCAAGTGTCGACCCTGGACTTCGCCTTTCGCGTGGAGGAAGTAGTCGGCATGGGCCGTTTGCCTTATCAAACCGGTCGACTGCGCGATGACGAAATCATCACTGCAGCCTTGCGCGCTGCCGACGCCGGTCACTTGATCGGCCGCAGCTACCTGGCGCTGTCCGGGGGCGAGCGTCAGCGGGTGCATCTGGCACGAGTACTGGCGCAGTTATGGCCGGGGGAGGCGGGGCAGACGTTGTTGCTCGATGAACCCACCTCGATGCTCGATCCGTTGCACCAGCACACTACGCTGCAAGCGGTCCGCGAATTTGCCGACCGGGGTGCGGCAGTGCTGGTGATCCTGCATGATTTGAACCTGGCAGCGCGCTATTGTGATCGCCTGTTGCTGCTTGAAGGCGGTCGACCGGTGGCGCTCGATACGCCCGAACGAGTTTTGCGCCCGGAGCCGCTAAAGGCCGTGTTCGGGCTTGAAGTCCTGGTACAACCCCATCCGGAGCGTGGACATCCGCTGATCATCGCTCGTTAAATCTGTCATAGGAGCCTAAACATGCGCGCAGTCTTGATTCTGGTGGTGCTCCTGCTGGGGGCTTGTACGCATGTCGTGGCGCCGCCACCTGCACCGCCTCCTCCTGCTCCTGTAGCCGGGGAAATCCGCGACCTGCGCACCGGCCAGGTATTGACGGCCGACCAATTGCTGACGGCACTGGCGAGGCCATCGCGACTGATCGTGGGTGAGCAGCATGACAATCGTGATCACCACGCCGTGGAGTTGTGGTTGCTGGAAGCCTTGGGCGGGCAACGACCACAAGGCAGCCTACTGCTGGAAATGCTCACCCCGGACCAGCAGCCGCACGTCGATCAGGTTCACCAGGCTGCGACACCCCCAGCGGATTTGCGCGATGCATTGGCCTGGCAGGAAGGGTGGGACTGGGCCCTCTACGGGCCGATCGTTCGATTCGCCCTGACCCAGCCCTATCCGCTGCTTGCCGCAAACCTGGACCCATTGGAAATTCGTGCGGCTTACACCCACCCTGCAACCCCAAGCGGTTCTCGGACCAACGCAGAAGCGGTGAAGACTGAACTGCTCAAGCAAGTCAGCGAGTCCCATTGCGGCCTGCTGCCTAAATCGAAGATGCCGGCCATGCTGGCTGTGCAGCAACAGCGAGATCGACGCATGGCCGAACGCCTGCTCGCCGCGCCGGAGCCTGCGCTGCTGTTTGCTGGCGCGTTCCATGCGCGCAAGGACGTGGGAGTGCCGATCCACGTCCTTGATCTGGGGGCGGAGCAGGCGCCGACAGTGCTGATGCTGGCGCAGAAGGGCAGTGAGGTTACGGCGCAGATGGCGGATTACGTCTGGTATACGCCTGTGGTGAAGGCGCCGGATTATTGCAAGGAGATGCGCAAGAAGTTAGGTGGGCGTCGTAAGAAGTAGATCGTCGGGGACTTTTCTCTGGGCAAAAAAAGACCCGGCAAGAGCCGGGTCAAATAACCGTGATTAGCCTGATGAGGAGATATCTGAGAGTCCGAACCAAGGGCTGTTCAAATATCGACCAGTCTCGCGACCAGTTGTGATAATCATAGCGATTCTCATTACCATGTCAACTGCTGATTATCCGTTTCTTTGATATCCCCCCGAAAGCCCCGTGCTCAAAGGCTTTCAGAGTTGTCGCAACGCACTGCTCAATTCTTGTGCCGAGACGAGATGGCTTCCAACTGCTTGTTCAACGCTTCCTTGCGCTCGGCAGGTATGTCATTCCAGTGCACATCCATCAGCGCGCCTTCGATGGCATACAGCAACACCTTGGACGCCCGAAACCCGCGCGTACGCACGGCCCGATAGGCGTCCACCGCTCCGAGGCGACGCAAGTCCGAGGCGCTGTGGATACCCACGGCATGCAGCCACTGCGCTGACGTCTTGCCAAGATTTTTCAGGTGCTGCAGTTCATCGTTCATCAAGCCTCCTTGCGACGGCCGAATGGAGCGTGGGCAAGCTTCTCAGGAGTGTAGCCATCAGTAGGAAAAGCGTGATTGTTTGGTCGGTTTCAGGGCAAAAGCTTCTAAGAGGGGACGTGCGGATGGGTTGCGAATGCAGTTTAGGAGGGCAACGCAAACCCATGTGGGAGCGGGCTTGCTCGCGAATGCGGCGTGTCGGGCGAAATGAATGTTGAAGGTTAAGCCGCTTTCGCGAGCAAGCCCGCTCCCACAGGAATGCGTCGTGTCAGCGAGTGCGATAGCGCAGGCGCGTGCCGAAATTCATCGACATGAGGATTTCGTCTGCGCTCAGTTCTGACGGAAAATATGCACCCGAGATCTGCGCGTGTGCCAGGCTCGCGCCTTCGAGGAAGGATTGTCGGAAGTCGATGCCGCGCAGATCGGCGGAGCGGAAGTAGGCGTCGGTGAAATCCACGCCGTCGGCATTCAGTTCGCGCAAGTCCAGGCCGCGGAAATCGCCGCCCACCATGTCGATCACGCCTTCGCTGGGGCGTTCGTTATTGAAGCCTGTGATGTCGTCCTTGTGCAGCAAGGCATAGAGCGGGGTGTCGAGGAGTTTTGGCTGGCTCATGTCACATCACCTGTTGGTTTTATGGCGCCAGTATAGTGCCACTATTGAGTCGCCGTGAGGTCGCCGAGGACCTCACGGACGAAATGCTCGTTACAAGCCTGGCAGGCGCTGGCGAATCTGCGCCACCACTGTGTCCAGCGTGCCGCTTTCGTTGGTCTGGACGCGCTTGCTGCAGAGAATTTCCGCTGGCGTCAGGGCTTCGCGATTGGCCTGTTGAGCTTCGATAACGGCCAGGTTGGCGTCGGATGGGTCGGTTTTGTCCGCCTGACGCAGGGCCAGCCAGGTCTCGATGACCGCTTGTGGTGCATTGCAATCCAGGATCAGGAAAGGTGCGCCGGTCGCTTCGGCAATTTGCGCTGCACCGTCGCGCTGCTCGCGCTTGAGGTAGGTGGCGTCGACCACGACCGGGAAGCCGGCACGCAGAATGACGGCAGCAATTTCATGCAGGCGGGCGTAGGTCGCGGCGCTGGCTTCGGCGCTGTAGATGCCGGCTTGCGGGTCATTGGCAACCGTCTGCTCACCAAACAGGCGCTTGCGCTCCACATCGGAACGCAGGCGGATGGCGCCCAGCGCTTCAACCAGGCGCATCGCCACACGACTTTTGCCCACAGCCGAAACACCATGGGTGATGGCCATGAAGCGTGAAGGAATGGTGCTGTAGCTTTCCGCCAGGTTGGCGTAGTTGCGGTACTGGCGCAGGGCGGTGGCGCGTTGCACAGGGTCGGCGGCGGCTGGCATGCTGAACAGCGTGACCTTGGCGCGAACAAGCGCGCGGTAGGCCTTGTAGAAATTCAGCAGCTCCAGGCCCTGGTAGTCGCCGGTCAGCTCCAGGTACTGGCTGATGAAGCGACGCGCCAGGCTTTTCAGGCCACGATCTTCCAGGTCCATCGCCAGGAATCCGGTGTCGGCATAAACGTCGGTGAAGCGGAACGGTTCGTTGAATTCGATGCAGTCGAAAATCACCACCTTGCCGTCGATCAGGGTGGCGTTGCCCAGGTGAATGTCACCGTGGCACTCACGGGTGAAGCCTTCGGCCTTGCGTTGCGCGAGCAATGGCTTGAGGCGTTCGAAGCTGCTTTCGGCCCAGGCTTGCAGTGCGTCCAGTTGCAGCAGGTCGGCCTTGTCACTGAGGAATGGGCGGATCTGCTCGAAGTTCTGGCTCACCGGTGCCATCACTGCGTCCGGCGTACCGGCTTCGTGCTCGGCCGGGACTTTGGGCGCCGAGAGGTGGAATTGAGCGATTTGCGCGGCCATCTCGTCGATGTGAGCGGTGGTCAATTCACCATTGGCCTGCAGGGTGCTGAGCAGGTTGCTTTGCGGGAACTGGCGCATTTTCAGCACAAACTCGATCGCCGGGCCGTCGCCACCTAGTTGCGGGGCTTCGGCGCTGCCGGTGATCGGCAACACTTCAAGATACAAATCATTGGTCAGGCGCTGGTTCAAGCGCAGTTCTTCGCCGCAAAAATGCTCACGAGCATCCAGGCTGGTGAAGTCGAGGAAGCCGAAATTCACCGGTTTCTTCACTTTATAAGCAAAAGGGCCGGTGAGCAGGACCCAGGAAATGTGGGTCTCGATGACCTGGAACCCGTCTACGGGATGCGGGTAGAGGGCCGAGTTTTGCAGGGCAGCGATCAGGGACTGGCTCACAGGCGATCCTTCAGAGTCTGGGAAAATTCACGGTCGCCATTATGGCCGCAAGTCCGCTCGACGCAAACCTCGGAGGCCTCCTGTTGAGTATGAATAAAGTGCGTATAATCCGCCGCCATGACTCGTACTCGATCCCCCCGAACTCCAAAAAAACCACCTTCCAGGGGCCTGCGCCCGTGGCTGGGCTGGGCCCTTAAACTCAGTCTGGTCGGCCTTGTGGTGCTCGCCGGCTTCGCCGTCTACCTTGATGCGATTGTCCAGGAGAAGTTCTCCGGCAAGCGCTGGACCATTCCGGCCAAGGTATACGCGCGCCCGCTCGAGCTGTTTACCGGCCAGAAACTCAGCAAGGAAGACTTCCTCACCGAACTCGACGCCCTGGGCTACCGGCGCGAGAGCGTGAGCAATGGCCCAGGCGCTGCGGCGGTCAACGGCAATACCGTCGACTTGAATACCCGAGGCTTCCAGTTCTATGAGGGCATGGAACAAGCCCAGCCCGTGCGCGTCAGGTTCTCAGGCGACTATGTGGCAGAGCTCTCGGCCACCAATGGCTCGAAACTCTCGGTGGTGCGCCTGGAGCCACTGCTGATCGGCGGGATCTATCCGAAGAATCTTGAGGACCGCATCCTGATCAAGATCGATCAGGTGCCGCCTTATCTGCTGGAAACCCTGGTTGCCGTCGAAGACCGGGATTTCTACAGCCACTGGGGTGTGTCGCCCAAGTCGATTGCACGGGCCGTCTGGGTCAACACTTCCGGGGGCAGGATGACCCAGGGCGGCAGTACGCTGACGCAACAATTGGTCAAGAACTTCTACCTGACCAGCGAACGCAGCCTGACCCGCAAGCTCACCGAAGCCATGATGGCGATGCTGCTGGAGCTGCATTACGACAAACGCGAAATTCTTGAGGCGTACCTCAATGAAGTGTTCGTCGGTCAGGATGGCCAGCGCGCGGTGCATGGTTTCGGACTGGCCAGCCAGTTCTTCTTTGCCCAGCCGTTGTCCGAGTTGAAACTGCATCAGGTGGCCTTGCTGGTGGGCATGGTCAAGGGGCCGTCCTACTACAACCCGCGACGTAACCCCGAGCGGGCGCTGGAGCGCCGCAATCTGGTGCTGGACGTTCTTCAGGAGCAGGGCGTCGCCACTGCCGAGCAGGTAGCCGCCGCGAAGAAATTGCCACTGGGTGTGACTACCCGCGGCAAACTCGCCGACAGCTCGTTCCCTGGTTTCCTCGACTTGGTCAAACGTCAACTGCGCCAGGATTATCGCGACGAGGATTTGACCGAAGAAGGCCTGCGGATTTTCACCAGCTTTGATCCAATCCTGCAGATGAAAGCCGAAGCGTCGGTGAATGACACGTTCAAACGCCTGTCCGGGCGCAAAGGCTCCGATGAGGTCGAAGCGGCGATGGTCGTGACCAATCCGGAAACCGGCGAAGTTCAGGCCATGATCGGCAGTCGCCAGGCCAGTTTTGCCGGTTTCAACCGCGCGCTGGATGCGGTTCGCCCGATCGGCTCGCTGATCAAGCCGGCTGTCTATCTGACCGCCCTGGAAAAACCGAGCCAGTACACCCTCACCAGTTGGCTGTCGGATGACTCCTTCTCGGTGAAGGGCGCAGACGGCCAGGTCTGGAAACCGCAGAACTATGACCGCCGCTCCCATGGCACGGTGTTCCTGTACCAGGGCTTGGCGCATTCCTACAACCTGTCGACCGCGCGTCTCGGGTTGGCGGTAGGTGTGCCGAACGTGCTGAAGACGCTTGCTCGCCTGGGCGTGACCCGAGAGTTTCCGGCATTCCCGTCGATGCTGCTGGGTGCCGGTGGCTTGACCCCGATCGAAGTGGCGACCATGTACCAGACGCTCGCCAACGGTGGATTTAATACGCCGATGCGCGGCATTCGCAGCGTGTTGACCGCCGAGGGCGAGCCGCTCAAGCGTTATCCGTTCCAGATCGAGCAGCGTTTCGACCCGGCCTCCATTTATCTGATCCAGAGCGCCATGCAGCGGGTCATGCGTGAAGGTACCGGCAGTTCGGTTTATAACGTGTTGCCGAAGACCCTGACCTTGGCCGGCAAGACCGGTACCAGTAACGACTCGCGCGACAGCTGGTTCGCCGGTTTCAGCCAGGACTTGCTGGCCGTGGTGTGGCTGGGTCGCGACGACAACGGCAAGACGCCGTTCACCGGCGCCACCGGTGCGCTGCAGGTCTGGTCAAGTTTCATGCGCAAGGCCGACCCGCTGCCGCTGGACATGCCGCAGCCGGACAACATTGTTCAGGCCTGGGTCGATTCACGCACGGGACAGGGTTCCGACGCGGGTTGCCCGGGTGCCGTGCAGATGCCGTATATTCGCGGCAGCGAACCGCCTCCCGGCGCCGCTTGCGGTGGCGAAAGCCCTGCTTCTGGCGAAACGGTGATGGATTGGGTCAAGGGCTGGATGAATTAAGCAAAGAGGGTTTCAAGTGAACAAGTGGTTGATTCCAGCGGTTACCGCCGTAGCTTTGCTCAGCGGTTGCTCCACTGTGCAGCGTGGTTCCATACCGGTAGTGGACTCCGGCAGCGCCGTTTCGAACAGCGAGCGTGTGCAGGCCAATGGCGGCTTCCGTCAGACGACGGTCAAGCGTCCGGTTCAAGCCCAGGCCCAGGCAATTCCGCAAGGTGATACTGGCGTGGTAGTCATGGTGCCAGGCGGCGGTGCGGTAGCGTCGGCGCCAATCAGCACTTCGCCGATCACTCCGGGCCCGATTACCCCAGGTCCGATCGATACAGCGCCAGTGCAGTCGGCGCCGATCAACCAGGGCAGCTACAGCATGCCATCGACGCCGAGCGGTATTCCCTCGGCCAGTACCGGTGGTGGCTTGTCGGCCGATGAGCAACTGGACGGTCCGGTGTTGGCCCTGTTGACCACTGCCCAGCAGCAGCAGGCGGGCGGCGACCTGAATGGCGCGTCGTCGAGTCTCGAACGTGCCCAGCGGGTTGCTCCGCGCGAGCCACAAGTGCTTTATCGCCTGGCTCAGGTGCGTATGGCCCAGGGTGACGCGGCCCAGGCCGAGCAGTTCGCTCGTCGTGGCCTGACCATGGCCAATGGGCGTCCGGACTTGCAGGCCAGCTTGTGGAACCTGATCGCCCAGGCGCGCGACAAGCAGGGTGATTCTGCCGGCGCCGCGTTGGCCCGTCAGAAGGCCAAGGTAACGCTGTGATGGACGCACGCTTTCCCAGGATCGCCGAGCAACTGTTGTTGATCGAGCGCGAGCTGCGAGTGCAGGGGTGGTGGGATGAAGTCTCGCCCTCCGCCGAGGCGCTTTCCAGTGTCGAACCGTTCTCGGTCGATACGCTGGATTTCGAGCAGTGGCTGCAATGGATTTTCCTGCCGCGGATGAAAATGATCCTCGAGCAGGATCTGCCATTGCCCAATGCCTCGGGGATTCAGGAAATGGCCGAAATGGTTTTCGCCGCACGCAATGTGCAGGGCAAGGACCGGCAGTTGCAGGTGCTGCTCAAGGAGTTTGACCTGCTGATCACGGCGGCGCGCTGAACCGCCGCATTTGTCGTTACTGGCAATTGTCCCCAATCTGCTTCTGTGTTTCGGTGATGCGCTCCTGACGTTGCTGCTCGGTCAGGCGGCGCATCTCACCCTCTACATCCTCCCGTATCCTTGGATTGTTCTGCAGCTGGGCAAGGTTGGTCCGCGCCTGTTGGCAGAACACCTGCAACTGCGCTTGCTGCTCGGCAACCTGTGCCTTCACCGATTTGTCGATCGCCTGCTGATCGCCTATGACATTGCTGCGGGGCGGCGGTGCCGGTCTGGCGGGCGGCGGTGATGGCGTGAGCACCGTCGTCGCCTCCTGACCCTGAGGCGGCTGGGCGTCGAAGTGAGTCACACCCTGGGCATCCACCCACTTGTAGATTTGCCCTGCCATACACCAGGGGCTGACCAGCAGACCGACTATCAATAAAGTTCGCATGCCATTTCCTTGCCATAGTTGCGCAATTGAAGCTAACACAGTTGCGGTTTAGCGGTTTTTTCTTGCTTTCTCATGCGCTTACTTCAATAAAGCACATAGACGGCTTGACTTGCAGAGGACGAAACAGAAGAATCCAAAGTCCGCTGTAGAGGGACTGCCAGAAGCAGGCCCGCTCAGCAGATCATGAGGCGCACACCCGCGCCGACCTGTTACACCCGCAACGCGTTACCTCGCGCTGGGTGGGAGAGCCCCGCAACACTTGGGACGATCCCAATACTTGCTCAGTCAGTGCTGACGTAGTCGGCGACCACCGTCGCTCATGCTCTGCTGAGAAGTAAACCTATTAAGACCCGTCCTCTTGTATGTGGGCGGTATTCTGGCGTTTTAGAGGTGAACAACGTGGAGCTTTTATCTGGCGGTGAGATGCTCGTCCGCTTTTTGCGTGACGAAGGCGTCAAGTACATCTACGGGTACCCGGGCGGTGCTCTTCTTCATGTCTACGATGCCCTGTTCAAAGAGCCGGAAGTGACCCACATCCTGGTTCGTCACGAGCAGGCTGCGACCCATATGGCTGACGGCTACGCCCGTGCCACCGGCAAAGCCGGCGTGGTACTGGTGACCTCCGGGCCGGGCGCAACCAACGCCATTACCGGTATTGCCACGGCCTACATGGACTCCATTCCGATGGTGGTCATTTCCGGCCAGGTGCCTAGCACCATGGTGGGCACCGACGCGTTCCAGGAAACCGACATGATCGGTATCTCCCGGCCGATCGTGAAGCACAGCTTCATGATCAAGCACGCGTCGGAAATTCCGGAAGTGATGAAGAAAGCGTTCTACCTGGCGCAATCCGGTCGTCCTGGTCCGGTCGTTGTCGATATTCCGAAAGACATGACCAACCCGGCCGAGAAGTTTGAATACATCTTCCCGAAGAAAGCCAAGCTGCGTTCCTACAGCCCGGCCGTCCGCGGTCACTCCGGGCAAATCCGCAAGGCAGCTGAAATGCTCCTGGCGGCCAAGCGTCCGGTGATGTACGCCGGCGGTGGCGTGATCCTCGGTGGTGGCTCCGCGCCGCTGACCGAGCTGGCGAAAATGCTCAACCTGCCAGTAACCAATACCCTGATGGGCCTGGGTGCCTACCCTGGCACCGACCGTCAGTTCATCGGCATGCTCGGTATGCACGGCAGCTACACCGCCAACCTGGCGATGCACCACGCCGATGTAATCCTGGCAGTGGGTGCGCGTTTCGATGACCGCGTGATCAACGGCCCGGCGAAGTTCTGCCCGAACGCCAAGATCATCCACATCGACATCGACCCGGCTTCGATCTCCAAGACCATCAAGGCCGACGTGCCTATCGTTGGTCCGGTGGAAAGCGTCCTGACCGAAATGGTCGCGATCCTCAAGGAAATCGGCGAGACCCCGAACAAGGACTCCGTTGCCAGCTGGTGGAAGCAGGTTGATGAGTGGCGCGGTGATCGTGGCCTGTTCCCTTACGACAAGGGCGATGGCAGCATGATCAAGCCGCAGACCGTGGTCGAAACCCTGTGCGAAGTCACCAAGGGCGATGCCTTTGTTGCCTCGGACGTGGGCCAGCACCAGATGTTTGCTGCGCAGTACTACACGTTCAACAAGCCGAACCGCTGGATCAACTCCGGTGGCCTGGGCACCATGGGCTTCGGTTTTCCGGCGGCCATGGGCATCAAGTTGAGCTTCCCGGATGCCGACGTCGTCTGCGTTACCGGCGAAGGCAGCATCCAGATGAACATCCAGGAACTCTCCACCTGCCTGCAATACGGCCTGCCGGTGAAGATCGTCATCCTCAACAACGGTGTTCTGGGTATGGTTCGCCAGTGGCAGGACATGAGTTACGGCAGCCGTCACTCACACTCCTACATGGAATCGTTGCCTGACTTCGTCAAGCTGGCCGAGGCCTACGGTCACGTCGGCGTGCGCATCACCGAATCGAAAGATTTGAAGTCGAAGATGGAAGAGGCGTTCGCCATGAAGGATCGCCTGGTGATCATCGATGTTTCGGTCGACACCAGCGAGCACGTCTACCCGATGCAGATCAAAGACGGCTCCATGCGCGATATGTGGCTGAGCAAGACGGAGCGTACTTAATCATGCGACACATTATTTCCTTGCTTCTGGAAAACGAACCTGGCGCTCTGTCTCGTGTAGTCGGCCTGTTCTCGCAGCGCAACTACAACATCGAAAGCCTGACCGTGGCCCCGACCGAAGACCCGACCCTGTCGCGTCTGACGCTGACCACCGTTGGCCACGATGAAGTCATCGAACAGATCACCAAGAACCTGAACAAATTGATCGAAGTGGTAAAGCTGGTCGACCTGTCGGAGAGTGCTCACATCGAGCGCGAGCTGATGCTGGTCAAGGTCAAGGCCACTGGCGCCCAGCGCGCCGAGATCAAGCGCACCACCGATATTTACCGTGGACAGATCGTCGACGTCAGCGCCAGCGTGTATACCGTTCAGTTGACCGGTACCAGCGACAAGCTCGACAGCTTCATTCAGTCCATCGGCACCGCATCGATCCTGGAAACCGTGCGTAGCGGTGTAACCGGCATTGCTCGCGGCGACAAAGTACTCAGCATCTAAACCAAATTAGTGAATGGCCTGAACGGCCTGGATATATAGGGGAATTTCATGAAAGTTTATTACGAAAAAGACTGCGACCTGTCCATCATCCAGGGCAAGAAAGTTGCCATCATCGGTTACGGTTCCCAGGGTCACGCTCAAGCGTGCAACCTGAAAGATTCCGGCGTTGACGTGACTGTTGGTCTGCGTAAAGGCTCGGCTACTGTTGCCAAGGCTGAAGCTCACGGCCTGAAAGTGACCGACGTTGCTTCCGCCGTTGCCGCTGCCGACCTGGTCATGATCCTGACCCCGGACGAGTTCCAGTCTGCCCTGTACAAGAACGAAATCGAGCCGAACATCAAGAAAGGCGCCACCCTGGCCTTCTCCCACGGCTTCGCGATCCACTACAACCAGGTAGTTCCGCGCGCTGACCTCGACGTGATCATGATCGCGCCGAAAGCACCAGGCCACACCGTTCGCTCCGAGTTCGTCAAAGGCGGCGGTATCCCTGACCTGATCGCTATCTACCAGGATGCTTCGGGCAACGCCAAAAACGTTGCACTGTCCTACGCCGCTGGCGTTGGTGGCGGTCGTACCGGCATCATCGAAACCACCTTCAAGGACGAGACCGAAACCGACCTGTTCGGCGAACAAGCCGTTCTGTGTGGCGGTACCGTTGAGCTGGTTAAAGCCGGTTTCGAAACTCTGGTTGAAGCTGGCTACGCGCCGGAAATGGCCTACTTCGAATGCCTGCACGAACTGAAGCTGATCGTTGACCTCATGTACGAAGGCGGTATCGCCAACATGAACTACTCGATCTCCAACAACGCCGAATACGGCGAGTACGTGACCGGTCCGGAAGTGATCAACGCCGAATCCCGTCAGGCCATGCGCAACGCCCTGAAACGCATTCAGGACGGCGAATACGCCAAGATGTTCATCAGCGAAGGCGCTACCGGCTATCCTTCGATGACCGCCAAGCGTCGTAACAACGCCGCTCACGGCATCGAAATCATCGGCGAGCAACTGCGCTCCATGATGCCGTGGATCGGTGCCAACAAGATCGTCGACAAAGCCAAGAACTAAGTCGCGCACTTGTACGGAAAACGCGGCCTAGGCCGCGTTTTTTCGTTTGGGCGGCTGGTTCTGGTATAAAGCTGCATCGTTTGCGGGCGAACCGTCGTCCCAGACGCCTGTCGAAACTTTTCCACCCTGTTGCAAGGTAATGTCCATGAGCGAACGTCCCGAAGAGCCAAACCAGGCTTCTGACGCCGAAAGCCTGCTGCCCATCGATGAACATATCGAGGAAGGGCATGACGCTGAAGGTCGTAAAGTCCGGCATCGTGGTATCTATCTTCTGCCGAATCTTTTCACCACCGCGAATCTGTTCGCGGGGTTCTATTCCATCATCAACTCGATGAGCGCCCAGGCGGCAGCGAGTGCCGGCGACTCGGTCGGCGCGAGCAAGTACTTCGCCTTTGCCGCCATCGCGATCTTTGTCGCCATGGTGCTCGACGGTCTCGATGGCCGCGTGGCTCGCATGACCAATACCCAAAGTGCCTTCGGTGCTGAATACGACTCGCTGTCGGACATGGTCGCATTCGGGGTTGCCCCGGCACTGCTGGCGTTTGGCTGGGCCCTGGGTGACATGGGCAAGGTCGGCTGGATGGTTGCCTTCATCTATGTGGCAGGAGCGGCGCTGCGTCTGGCGCGCTTCAACACCCAGGTCGGCACAGCAGACAAGCGCTACTTCATCGGGCTGGCCAGCCCGGCAGCGGCGGGTGTGGTCGCCGGCATCGTGTGGGCATTCAGCGACTACGGCATCCAGGGTTCCAGGATGTCTTTCCTGGTGGCGCTGATGGTTGCTGCCGCTGGCATGTTGATGGTCAGCAACATCAAGTACAACAGCTTCAAGGAGCTGGACTTGAAGGGACGCGTGCCATTTGTGGCAATCCTCGCCGTGGTGCTGGTGTTCGCGGTAGTGTTCAGTGATCCGCCGCGCATCCTGCTGCTGGTGTTCCTTGCTTACGCAGCCTCTGGTCCGGTGCAATATCTGTTACGACTTCGCCGGAACAAAAACGCCTGACATCCCTCATACTCCGCAGTCTAATTTGGTGCATCTGTTCTCCAAAACTGCGGAGTAGCCATGCTGATCAAAATCCCCCGGGCGTCTGACTGCCTCGAGTCGGACGTCACGCCTGAATCCCTGTATTTGTCTCGACGTAACGTCCTGGGCGCTGCCGTTGCCGGTTTGGCAGTCGGCGTCCTTCCGCGTTGGTCGAGCGCCGAAGAGGCGTCCCGCTACGCCGATGTCGAGCCGGGCAAGGCGCCTTCCTGGTTCTCCGAGAAGCTTCCCGACACTCGCTGGGGCGCGGTTACCGTAAAGGATGAGGCGATCACGCCCTTCAAGGATGCGACCCACTACAACAACTTCTATGAGTTCGGCACCGAGAAAGGCGACCCTGCGGCGAACGCTGGCGCGCTGAAGACCGAACCCTGGAGCGTCGTCATAGACGGGGAGGTGGGTAAGCCGGGGCGGTATGCGCTGGAAGACTTCATGAAACCTTATCAGCTGGAAGAGCGTATCTACCGGCTGCGTTGCGTGGAAGCCTGGTCGATGGTCATTCCCTGGCTTGGTTTCCCCTTGTCGGCATTGCTCAAGCAGGTGGAGCCGACTTCCAGCGCCAAATACATCCGCTTCGAAACCTTGCAGGACCCCAAGACCATGCCCGGCCAGCGTTCCGGGTTCGCCTTGATTGACTGGCCGTATGTCGAGGGCCTGCGCCTGGATGAAGCGATGAATCCGCTGGCGATTCTTGCGGTCGGCATGTATGGGCGCGAATTGCCCAACCAGAACGGTGCACCGCTGCGTTTGGTGGTGCCTTGGAAGTATGGCTTTAAAAGCATCAAGTCGATCGTGCGCATCAGCCTGGTCAGCGAGCAGCCCAAGACGACCTGGCAGAGCCTTGCTGCAGATGAGTATGGTTTTTATGCCAACGTGAACCCGACGGTCGATCACCCACGCTGGACCCAGGCCCGTGAGCGGCGTTTGCCCAGTGGCCTGTTTAAACCGAATGTGCGGGACACCCAGATGTTCAACGGCTATTCGGAAGAAGTCGCCTCTCTATATACAGGGCTCGATCTGCGGAAGAACTACTGATGCGGTTTGCCGTCTGGCGTATCGGCGTTTTCATTGCCGCCGCAGTGTGGCCGTTACTTTGGCTGTACCAGGCCTGGGTCGATGCGCTGGGGCCTGATCCCGGCAAGGTGCTGGTTGATCGCTTGGGGTTGGGTACGCTGATCCTGCTGCTGGTCACTCTGGCCATGACGCCACTGCAGAAACTGAGCGGTTGGGCGGGGTGGATCGCGGTGCGTCGCCAGCTCGGGTTGTGGTGCTTCGCCTACGTGGTCCTGCATTTATGTGGATACATGGCATTTATCCTGGGGTTTGACTGGTCCCAGTTGGGTGTCGAGTTGCGCAAGCGGCCATACATCATTGTGGGAGCCTTGGGTTTTCTGTGCCTGCTCGCATTGGCCGTGACCTCCAACCGCTACAGTCAGCGCCGATTAGGCTCTCGCTGGAAGAAGCTGCATCGGCTGGCCTATGCCGTACTGGGGCTTGGTTTGCTGCATATGTTGTGGATTGTGCGGGCTGATCTTGAGGAGTGGGCTATCTATGCATTGATAGGTCTGCTGCTATTGGTGTTGCGATTGCCTCCGGTATCCAGGCGAATCCCGCGTTTAGGGGCTAAAAAGGGCACTTCTGCAAAGAAGGCGTAATTAGCC
>NZ_JAPJIV010000040.1 GCF_026241895.1 Pseudomonas sp. RIT-562
CGCGAGCAGGCTCACTCCTACACGGATCTGTGCCAGGCACAAATTCCACGTGCCCCAGAGCTCTCTGTAGGAGTGAGCCTGCTCGCGATGAGGCCACACCACTGTCGCAAAAACGACCTCTTTGCACTGAACACGAATCCGCAGGAATTATCTGTTGAACGACTGTTCAGCTTCGATTATGTTGAGACCCACTTCCCCCGGCTGGTAGCGCGGGCTTGCGTTTCTTCTTATCGAACGAGGCACTTGCATGCGGTTTTCCCCCTTCGTGCAGCGGATAACGGGCGATGGCGTTGCCGCTTGGGATATTCACTACGCAGCGTACGAAGCCCAGCGCCGGGGCGAGGATGTGATTATCCTGAGTGTCGGCGACCCGGACTTTCCCACCCCCGATTTCATCACCGATGCCGCGATTCATGCCCTGCGCGAGGGCGACACCCACTGCACCGAAATTGCCGGTCGCCTGAAGTTGCGCGAGGCGGTTGCCGCCCGTTACAGCCCGTTGTTCCATCGCGAGTTGCAGGCGTCCAGCGTGATCCTCACGGCGGGTGCGCAAAACGCGTTGTTCGCCACGTCGCTGTGCCTGCTGACCGCCGGCGATGAGGTGATCGCCCTCGACCCGATGTACGTCACTTACGAAGCCACCTTGAAGGCGTCCGGCGCCACCCTGGTGCGCGTTCCGTGCGCGGCCGATAGCGGTTTCCGGCTGGACGCCGCCGTGCTGGCCAAGGCCATCACCCCGCGCACCAAGGCCATCTTCCTGTCCAACCCGAACAACCCGACCGGCGTCGTGCTCAATCGCGAAGAACTGCAAGCCATCGCCGAGCTGGCCGTGGTCCATGACTTGTGGGTGGTCGTGGACGAGGTCTATGAAAGCCTGACATTCGAACGCGAGCACCTGAGCCTTGCGGCGATGCCGGGCATGGCCGAGCGTTGTGTGGTAATCGGCAGCCTGTCGAAATCCCACGCCATGACCGGCTGGCGCATCGGCTGGATCATTGCCAACGACAGCCTGGTGGCGCACGTCGAAAACCTGGTGCTGAGCATGCTCTATGGCTTGCCGGGTTTTGTCATGGAGGCAGCGCTCAAGGCCGTGCAGTCCCATGCTGAAGTCACTCACGGCATGCGTGACATCTATCGCCGTCGCCGTGATCTGGTGGTGAATAGTCTGGCGGATTGTCCGGGGATATCGGTGCTCAATCCCGACGCCGGGATGTTTGTGCTGCTGGACGTGCGCAGCACCGGCCTGACGTCGCTGGAGTTTGCCTGGCGGCTGCTGCGCGAGGCCCACGTCTCGGTGCTGGATGCAGCCGCCTTCGGTGAGCCGGCCCAGGGGTTTGTGCGGCTCTCGTTCACCCTCGGTGAGGACCGTCTGGCCCAGGCCTGCCAGCGCATTCGCAAATTTGTCCTGGTGCTTAAAGGCGAAGCGCCACGTCCGATCATCAACCGCGCAGGCGTCGAGGCGACCCTCGAAGTCGAAACCCGCAAAACCATGATCGAGGTCGATCGCCTGCATAAACGCTTCGGCAATATCGAGGTGCTCAAGGGCGTGTCGTTGACTGCCCGTGAAGGCGAGGTGATCTCCCTGATTGGCGCCAGCGGCTCGGGCAAAAGTACCTTGCTGCGCTGCATCAATATGCTCGAAATCCCCGACCAGGGCCGCATCCTGGTGGATGGCGAAAGCATCCATCTGAACCAGAATCGCCCTGGCGCGCCATTGGTGTCCGACGCCAAGCAGCTGGTGCGCATCCGTTCGAGCCTGGGCATGGTGTTCCAGAACTTCAACCTGTGGCCCCATCGCACCGTGCTGGAAAACCTTATCGAGGCGCCGACCCAGGTGTTGCGAGAAAGCCGTGCCGAGGCCACCGAGCGTGCCGAAGCTTTGCTCGAAAGGGTGGGGCTGGCCGCCAAGCGCAACGAGTACCCGGCGTTTCTCTCCGGGGGACAGCAGCAACGAGTGGCCATTGCCCGGGCCCTGGCCATGCGGCCCAAGGTCATGCTGTTCGATGAACCCACCTCGGCGCTCGACCCGGAACTGGTCGGTGAAGTGCTGCGGGTCATCCGCTCGCTCGCCGAAGAAGGCCGGACCATGATCCTGGTGACCCATGAAATGGCGTTCGCCCGCGATGTCTCCTCCAAGGTCGCCTTCCTGCACCAGGGGCTGATCGAGGAAACCGGTTCGCCGGACGATGTGTTCGTACACCCACGCAGCGAGCGTTGCCGACAATTCGTCAACGCTCATCAGACTCGCTAGTTGATAACAAGACGGGGAAACAACCATGGGAAATCGACGTTTGGCAAACTGGATGACGGGCGTGGCATGCGTGCTGCTGGCCGGGATGAGCGCGGCCCAGGCTGCACCGATCAGGTTCGCGGTGGCCGCAGAACCCTATCCTCCATACACCGAGAAGCAGGCCAACGGTGAGTGGAAAGGGTTCGAGGTCGACCTCATTCACAAGCTGTGCAGCGAAATGCAGGCCGAATGCGAGATCAAGGAAGTGGCGTGGGACGGCATCATTCCATCCCTGCTGGCGAAGAAGATCGACGTGATTTTTTCCTCGATGTCGGTGACCGCCGAGCGCGAAAAGCAGATTGCTTTCAGCAAGGCTTATTACGATTCGGCGATCGCGGTGGTCGGTCCCAAGGGCACCACGGTCAGCAAGTTTCCGGATGATCTCAAGGGCAAGATCATCGGCGTGCAGAACTCGACGGTCAGCGCCAGCTACCTGAAGGCCAACTACGAAAAAATCGCCGACGTGAAGTACTACGACACCCAGGACTCGGCCAACGCCGACCTGATTTCCGGGCGCATCGATCTGATGATGGCCGACGGCACGGCCATGGCCGCTTTCGTCAAGACCGCCGATGCCAGCAACCTGGCCTACCTCGCCACCGTGCCCTACGACCCGATTTTCGGCAAAGGCGTCGGCGCCGGCCTGCGCAAGGACGACACCGAGCTCAAGGCCAAATTGGACAAGGCCATCACCAGTCTGCTGGCGAGCAAGGAGTATGACCAGCTGTCCGAGAGCTATTTCGGCACCAGCGTGAAACCTGCCTTCTGACCGGACCGGAACCTGTGGGAGTGAGCCTGCTCGCGATGGCGGCGGATCAGTCGACTTCTTGGTTCAATGATAGACAGCTATCGCGAGCAGGCTCGCTCCTGCAGGGATCGCAGCAGGCAGTGGATGTGTGTTAACCGGAGACTGAAATGCCAGCCATGTTCGATTTGATCAACTTCAGCGAAACGGGCTGGGGCGGAGCCCTGCTCAAGGGCCTGTTGATGACCCTGCAGATATCCGCCGGGGCGTTCGTGGTCGGGCTGTTTATCGGCCTGGTGGTGGCCTGTCTCAAGCTGGGCGCGCCCAAACCCATCGCTGCACTGATGCGCGGCTACACCACGCTGTTTCGTGCCGTCCCGGAGTTATTGCTGATCCTGCTGCTGTACTACGTCGGCTCCATGTTGCTCAACTCGCTGATGGCGAAGATGGGTTACGAAGCGGTCAACGTCAGCGGCCCGCTCGCGGCGATATTGGTGTTGGGGTTGGTGCAGGGCGCCTACGCCTCGGAGATTTTCCGCGCGGCGATCCAGGCGATCCACTACGGCCAGATTGAAGCGGCGCGGGCGTTCGGCCTCAGCGGCTTTGGCCTATTCCGCCGGGTCACGCTGCCGATCATGGCGCCGTACGCCATGGCGGGCATGGCCAATCTGTGGATCAACCTGATCAAGGACAGTGCCCTGATCAGCGTGGTTGGTACCAACGAGCTGCTGTACACCGCCAAGCAAGGGGCGGGGTCGACTCGTCACTATCTGTTGTTCTACCTCACGGCTGCGGCGATGTATTACGCCGTCACCTTGGTGTCCAACTACCTCTCGGGACGGCTGGAGCGACGCATCCGTCGCTGGATGCCTTTGGCTGAGTGAATGAAATGATTCCAGCGTGGATAGTTGAATATGCGGCACTCCTGGGCCGTGGGTTGCAGACCACTGTCAGCATTTTGCTGATTTCCATGGTGTTCGGCTTTGCCCTGGCGGTGCTGGTGGCACTGGCGCGGATCTCGAAAAACAAGTTCATCGCCAAGGCCAGCCTGTTCTACACCAGCGTGCTGCGGGGTACGCCGCTGCTGATCCAGATCTACATTTTCTACTACGGCCTCGGCAGTCTGTTTGCGCAGTTCCCGCTGATCCGTGGCAGTTTTTTCTGGCCCTACCTGCGTGACGGCTACTGGTACATCGTGTTCGCCCTGGTGCTGTCGGTGGGCGCCTACGTTGGCGAAGTGATTCGCGGCGGCCTGCTGGCGGTGCCCAAGGGTGAAATGGAAGCCGCCTCGGCGTTCGGCATGACGCCACGCCAGTCCTTGTTGCGGGTGCGTCTGCCGCGGGCCATGCGTTTGCTGTTGCCGACCCTGGCGGGCGAGACCGTGATGCTGCTCAAGTCCACGGCGCTGGCCTCGACCATTGCAATCATCGACCTGCTGGGCGCCGCCAACGTAGTGCGCGCGCAAACCCTGCAGGTATATGAACCGTTATTGCTGGTGGCCGGCGTGTATGTCTGCCTGACGTTCTTGATCGAGGCGCTGTTCGGGTTCTTCGAGCGGCGCGGCACACCCGTGCGCAGGTCGGTGTAATGAGTGCGCCACGCAGGGTCGATCGGTCGTTGCAAGGGATTGGCCTGTGCACCCTGGGCTACGCGTTCCTGGCGTTGCAGGACGCGGTCATCAAGGCGCTGGTGGCGGACTATTCGGTGGTCACCATCCTGTTCTGGCGCAGCCTGCTGGTGGTGGTTGTCTGCGTCGCGGCGGGGCGCATGCGCCTGGTGCAGAAAGCCTGGCGCTCGCCGAGCCGACGCTTGCTGGTAGTGCGCGGCTTATTGTCGATCGTCGCCTGGCTGCTGTATTACACCGCCGCCCGCGACCTGTCGCTGGCGGAGATGACCACCCTGTATTTTTCCGCACCGATCATGGTCACGGTGCTGGCGGCGCTGATCCTCAAGGAGCGCGCCAACGGCTGGCAGTGGTTCACCCTGATCGTCGGATTCATCGGAGTCATCATCGCCTGCCGACCGACCCGGATGACCGACCCAACGCCAGTGATCCTGACCCTGCTGGCCGCCATGTGCTGGGCGTTTACTTACATCCAGTTGCGGCAGGTGGATGACCAGACGTCAGTGCTTGAGCAGATGCTGATCACCAACGTGGTGTTCGTCATCTGCATGACCGTGGCTTTGCCGTGGACTCACACGCCGGCACCGATGCCGGCCTGGCTGGGCATGCTCGCCGCGGGCCTGGTGGGTGGTATCGGGCAGTTCCTGCTGTTCGCCAGTTTCCGCCGCGCCACGGCGACCTTGCTGGCGCCTTTCGAGTACACCGGGTTGATCTGGGCGTTCCTGTTGTCGAGCCTGATCTGGGGCACCGTGATGGACGTGTCATTGATGATCGGCGCCGGGTTGATCGCGATCAGCGGCACCCTGGCGATGATTTTCGGGCGTCACACCTCACAGGAGGTCGTCGGTGCTGAATGCTCCGTTTCGCAACCCCTTTACCCAGCAACGACAGATGTGGAGGCCGTTGGCGGGGCTGAAGGTTTCAGGGTTGAGGCACCACTCGATCCAGAGTCCGTCGAGCGTCGCGGATAGGCGGCCATGCATGGGTTTGCTAGCGGTCGTTACAGGAGGAAAAGCGCATGGCGCAGGATATTTCATTCAGTGTTCGCAACAACAACGGCGACCCGCTGCGAGTGGGAGCCTGGCGTTACCAGGGTGATGGCAGCGGCCCCACAGTGCACCTGCAGGCCGGTGTGCATGCTGATGAAATCGCCGGGATGCTGGTGCTGCACCTGTTGATGCAGCGACTGGAAGTTGCCCAAGCCGAGGGTCGGCTCAGGGGTCAGGTGACGGTGGTGCCCCAGGCCAATCCGCTAGGCATCGGCCAGTTCCGCCAGGGGCGCCTGCTCGGGCGTTTTCATGACGCGACCGGGCACAACTTCAATCGGGGCTTTGACCAGTCGGCCGCCATGGAACAACCCTCGACCAATGTGCAGGAGTGGCAGAAAAGCCTGGTGCAACTGGCTGCCAATGCCGATGTGATGCTCGACCTGCACACCGATGACGAGGCCCTGCCGTACCTTTACGTGCACCGCAGCTTCGCGGCGCAGGGCCGTGAACTGGCGGCAGCGATGAAGATGGACCTGGCGATCATCTGGGACGAGGGCGGCGATGGCTCTTTTGAGGAAACCATTATCGCCCCCTGGCTGCGCGATGGCCTTGGCAGCCGGCACATGGCGGCGACCCTGGAGTTGCGCGGGCAGGGCGATGTCAGCGATCAACTGGCCGAACAGGACGCCCAGGGGCTTTACGCCTGGCTGTGCAGTTGCGGGGCCATTGATGAGGCGCTGACGACAGGGGACTGGCCGGTGCAAACCCTGGAAATGGGGCAGGTGGAGACCATCCTCGCGCCGACGCCGGGGGTCTTGATCCTGGAAAAGCAGCTGGGGGACTTTGTCGAGGAAGGCCAGCGTTTCGCGCGGATTCTGCGCCGGCCCGGTGATCCTTCTTCCGAGGTGCACTTGTTCGCCGAACAGGCGGGGCGCATGGTCACCTGTTATCGCGATCGACTGATTGGCCAGGGCATGGTGGTGGCGAAGTTCACCGGCACGCGGATTTCCCGGCACTGGCACGGAGGCTTGCTCGACCCGAACTAATCGCCTGATTGCATGGGATAGAAGTGCCGCCCGGTAACGAGCGGCGCTTTTTACTTGACGCTGCACAAGGATCAGTGGGAAAAAGTGCGGGCTGGTGAATATTGGATCCAAAATGCAGCGCTGGAATTAGGGACGATTCATGAAAACACTTTTGTGCTTGCTGGCCGCCACCAGTGTCGGCGCCTTGCTCCAGTGGGTCGGTGTACCCCATGGCTTGTTGCTCGGGTCGATTCTCGCCACCGCGATCATTGTCAGTCAGTCGGGTTTCGCTCCCACCCTGCGGTTTGGCCTGGGGTATGTGCAAATCGCCTTGGGCATCGCCACCGGGTTGATGTTCCAGGCCTGGGACAGCAAGACGGCCGCAGCCCTGCTGCCGAGTCTGGGCCTGTTGCTGTTGTGCCTGACCGCGCAGGTCGTGGTGGCCGGGTTCTGGTTGTGCAAAGTCTCTGGCTGGAATCTCAAGGATTCGCTGCTGGCGGTCTACCCGGGCGCGCTCGCGGCGGTGTTCGATTTGCTGGAGTCCGAGCGCGCATCCAGCAAAGTGATTGTGGTGCACCTGGTGCGGCTGCTGTTCATCACCGTTCTGGTGAGTTTTTGCGTTAGCGGGCAGCCCGTAGCTGGCGTTGCAGACAGCAGTCCGTGGCTGGTGAGCACGCTGTTGATCCTGGTCTCGCTGATCGCCCTGTGCCTGGTGCTGGGGCGCTTGCTGCTGCGCGTCGGCGTACCGGCGCCATTCATGCTGACCGCCATCGTCTTGACCGGGGTGTACGTCAGGTCGGGTTATCTCCCGGGTTTTCAGATGCCGCAATGGAGTGTCGATTTCGCCTCGGTACTGCTTGGCATGTTGATCGGCGCCAGATTTCGCGACATTAGCCTCCGGGAACTGCTGCGCCACGGCCGGTCCGGGCTGATGTCAGTGGGGCTGATGTTGCTGGTGGCGGCGGGCTTTGCCGCTGTCGCCTGGCAGATCCTCGGCAGTGACCCGCTGACGTTGTGGTTGGCGTATATGCCGGGCGCAATCGAGACCATTTCTATCGTCGCGTTCAGTGGCGGGCTGAATGTCGTGTTCATTCTGTCCCACCACCTGGTGCGGATGGTCGTGCTGCATTTCTCCCCAGCGTTGCTGATCCAGGCGCGGCGCTGGCGCGAGAGTGCTGGCCGGGGCTGATGGGCGCTGGGTATGTATCTCTAGGTATCAGGCGGACGTGCTGCGACTTGAGCATACAAATCCAGGGCAACCGGGACACTTGGGCGATACAAGGCGGCGTTTGAATGGGGCACGCCGCAGCTGCGGTACCACTACTGGAGAATCGCGATGCCCCTGTTCAAGATTGGAAAAACTGCTGGCGCCCTCGGCCTGGCCATTGCCGCGACGACATTTGCCTTGACGGGCTTGGCCCAGGCCCAGGAAGCCCAGGGCGCAGCGGCCGGCAAAAGCTGGCAGACCGGCCTGCACCGCACGGATCTGTTGCACCGGGACATGGACGTGGCTGGGCAGGAGGTGCTGCAGGTTCGCGTGGATTTCGAGCCGGGCGTGGTTTCGCCCAAGCATTCCCATCCCGGGGTTGAGGTGGCTTATGTGCTGGAGGGTACGTTTGAGTATCAGCTGCAAGGGCAGCCTGCGGTAACGCTCAAGGCGGGGGATTCGCTTTATATTCCGGCCGGGGTTGCGCATGTGGCGAAGAATATCGGCGCTACCACGGGCTCGGAGTTGGCGACGTATATCGTCAAGAAGGGGCCTGCGCTGGTGAAGATTATTGCTGAATAGGGCTGGTGGGCGCCGCGTTCTTGCGCCCGATGGCGGTGGGGCATTTACCATCGATGTCGACTGAAATACCGCCATCGCCGGCAAGCCGGGCTCCTACAGGGCGCTTCCCAGCAGCTTCAGGTAATCAGGGCTGGCGGAAATCGAATTGTGCCCCACCCCTGGCACGACCCTGAGCACCGCGACCCCTGGGGCGAAATGCTGGAATAGCCGCTGGGTGCTTGATCGCGCGATCACCTCGTCATGCTCGGCAGCCATCAGCAACGTCGGCACGCTGATCTGCCGGGCATAGCGCCAGGATTCGAAGCGATCCTGCAGCAGCCAGCGCACCGGGAACATCGGAAACTGCCGCGCAGCCAGTTCCGCCAGACTGTTATAGGGCGTGATCAGCACCAGGCGCGAGGCCGGGCGTTGGCTGGCCAGGCGCACCGCGACCCCGGAACCGAGGCTGCGGCCGACCAGTGCCACCTGCGAGTGACTGGCATAAACCTTGTCGAACAATGCCAGGGCATCTCGCGCCAGGGCCTCTTCGGACGGCGAGCCGGTACTGCCGCCATACCCTCGGTAGTGCAGAAAATACAGGGCATGGTCGGCAAAGGCCGAGGAGAACGCAGGCAGGTTGCGCGAGACATCCTCGGCGTTGCCACCGAAATAAATCAACGCCTTGGGCCCCTCGTGCTCACGCACCGACACCAGCACCTGTGCGTCGGAACGCGACAGCGTCAACAGCGGGCTCTCCACCGCCCGGGGTTGCGGGTAGTAGATGAGGGCGCGCTGGAATACCCACAGCGCCGCACACAACGCCAGGTACAGGGCGATGACGATGACGGCGCTGAACATCAGGGTGCGCGACATTCGACTAACGTTAGTGAGCGGCATTGACGGCTCGTGGGTGAAAGAAAGGCGATCCATTGATCGTTGTCGCAGTTTAGTCGATCGGCCGCGTGGCGCAGCGGTCTTGGAGGGAAGCGATGCCCATCGCCCTGCAATCGCTGAAGGTCTTGCCCGGGGAAAGAGCCGCGTTGGGGTTGGGCTTTGCCTTCCATTTTTGTGTGCTGGCCAGCTATTACCTGGTCCGACCGCTGCGTGATGCCCTGGGCCTTGAGGGTGGCGCAGGCCAGTTGCAGTGGCTGTTCAGCGCGACGTTCCTAGTGATGCTGTTGATGGTGCCGCTCTACGGTGCGCTGGTATCGCGCCTGCCGGCCACGCGTTTCGTGCCCTTGATCTATCGGTTGATTGCCGTGTCGATGCTGGTGTTCGGGCTGTTGATCGCCAATCGTGTAGCGCCGGTAACCGTTGGACGGGTGTTTTTCGTCTGGATCAGTATCTACAACCTGTTCATCGTGACGATCTTCTGGAGCGTGCTGGTCGACCGATTTTCCAATGAACAGGGGCGGCGGTTATTCGGGTTCGTCGCCGCCGGAGGCACCTTGGGCGCGTTCATCGGGCCGCTGCTGGCCGCGACCATGGCGGTGCACCTGGGCCCGATCGCGCTGACGCTGGGCGCGGCCTTGTTGCTCGAAATCGCTGTGCGTTGTCACCGCGCCTTGCTGCGGCGCACGGTGTCGCGGAGTGTGGGGCGGTCACCGGATGATCAACGGTTGGGCGGCAGCATGCTGGCCGGCATCAGCCTGATCCTGCGCTCGCGCTACCTGTTGGGGCTGGTGCTGTTCATGTTGCTGCACACCAGTGCCGCGACCCTTTTGTACTTTGAACAGGGAAGGATCGTCGCGGGCAGCTACGCTGATGTGGCAAGCCGCACTCAGTTTTTTGCCCTGGTGGATTTGCTGGTGTCGGTACTCACCCTGTTGTTTCAGCTGCTGTTGACCGCGCCGTTGATTCGTTGGGTCGGGGTGGGCGGGGCGCTGGTGGCTTTGCCCCTGGCGACTGTGCTGGCTTTTTCGGCGATGGCTCTGGCGCCGGTTCCTGCCACCGTAGCCCTGGCCCAAGGGCTGCGCCGGGCTGTGGAATTCGCCTTCGTGCGACCGGCGCGGGAGGTGTTGTGGACCGTGGTCAGCCGCGAAGAGAAGTACAAGGCCAAGAATGTGATCGAGACCCTGGTTTATCGTGGTGGAGATGCCGCCAGTGGCTGGCTGTCTGCGGGGCTGACAGCACTGGGCGCAGGATTTGGCCTGGTGGCCCTGGCGATTCTTCCGGTTGCCGGTTTATGGGGCGGGCTGTGTTTCTGGCTGGCCAGGCGCCAGGAGCAACAGGCGGCCAGCCCCCAAGCGCAGGAGCAAAAACATGAGCCACACTGACGGCATCACGCGCCGCCGATTACTCACGCTGGCTGCCGGTGTCTCGGCGGTCTTCACGTTCGATCCAGCCGGGGCGCAAGCGCCGCCGATCGCCACAGGAGGCAAGAGCATGCAGACCCGAGGCATTCCTTCCAGCGCCGAGGCGTTGCCCATCGTTGGGTTGGGCACTTATCGCGGCTTCGACGTCGCCCCGGCGGACCCGGCCTACAAGCAATTGCCCGGCGTGCTTGATGCGCTGTTCGAGAAGGGCGGGACGCTGATCGACAGCTCGCCGATGTACGGGCGCGCCGAACAGACCACCGGTGAGCTGCTGTCGATCCACCAACCGCGCTCGCCAGCTTTTCTGGCAACCAAGGTCTGGACCCGCGGCCGCGAAGAAGGCATTGCGCAGATGGAACAGTCTTTCAAGCTGCTGCAAACCGACCGGATCGACTTGATGCAG
Organism: Pseudomonas sp. RIT-562; assembly: GCF_026241895.1. GTDB lineage: Bacteria > Pseudomonadota > Gammaproteobacteria > Pseudomonadales > Pseudomonadaceae > Aquipseudomonas > Aquipseudomonas mandelii_F. The sequence continues at coordinate 11,160 of NZ_JAPJIV010000040.1, forward strand.
ATCCACAATCTGCTGGACTGGAAAACCCATCTGCCAACCCTGCGTGAATGGCAAGAGCAAGGGCGCATCCGCTACATCGGGATCACCCATTACACCGCCCAGGCTTACGATGAAGTGGAGGCAGTGCTCAAGGCGCAGAAGCTCGATTTTCTGCAGATCAACTACGCCCTGGACGATCGCGCGGTCGAAAAGCGCATCCTGCCGTTGTGCCGCGAACGTGGCGTGGCGGTGATCTGCAACCGGCCGTTCGGCGGCGGTGGCCTGCTTGCCCGGCTCAAAGGCAAACCTCTCCCGGGCTGGGCTTCGCAGGTGCAGGTCAACAGCTGGCCACAGCTGGCGTTGAAGTTCCTGCTGTCGCATTCGGCAGTGACCTGCGTGATTCCGGGGACCGGAAACCCGCGGTACATGGCCGACAACGCCGCCGCCGGATTTGGTCCGATGCTGACCGGCGCACAGCGCGAGCAGTTGATTGACCTGGTGTAGGAGCCGTCAAAAATTCACTGAAGCGCTCAGCCGAGCCGTCAACGGGGCGCCCTGGAATACGTAGTCATCGCCCATGTATTCCCCGGCATCGCGCCAGTAGCGTTTGTCGAACAGGTTGTCCACGGTCAGGCGAAATACCGTCTCGCAACCATCGATACGCGTGCTGAAGCGGCTGCCGACATTGAAGATCGCATAGGCGCCGGTTTCCACCTCGCCGACCTGGCTGGCATATTTGCTCGCGCTGTATTGCACTCCACCGAGCAACGCCAGTCCTTCCATCCACGGCAACGCATAGTCCCCGGAAAGACTGGCGCGCACAGTCGGCACGTTGATCGTCTGGTGACCTTCGTAGGCCGCAGTGCCGGTACCACTGACCCGCGAACGAATTGCCGCGACACTGGCACTGATCTGCAGGCGTTGAGTTGCCCAGCCATTGGCGGACAGCTCCAGACCGGTGTTCTTCTGTTCGCCCTGTTGCGCGAAAGTGAAGGTGCCGTCGTCGTTGGGGCGCGAATACTGATAGGCCTGGCGAATCTGGAACAGCGCCGCGCCCAGGCTGATGCGCTGCCAGTCGTACTTGACCCCGGCCTCGATCTGCCGTGACACCGTCGGCGCGAGGATTTCAAAGGCGTTGGTGGCAAACCACGGCGCCTCGCCACCCAGGGACAGGCCTTTGCTATAGCGGGTGTACAGCGACAGGTTGTGCACCGGCTTGTAGATCAGCGCAGCCTGGGGCAGGAATTCGTAGCGGCGGGTATGGCGAGTGGTGTCGCCCTGGTCGTCGAAGGTTTCTTCGTCCAGGCGCACCGCGCGTCCGCCAAGCACCGTTTGCCAGTGCTCGTTGAAACTGATCCGGTCGTTGAAAAACAACCCGTACTGGCGGCTGTCCAGGCGTCGGTAGGAGTCATTGAGCGGTCCGTCATAACGGGCAAAATCCGCAGGCTCGCGGTCGATATTGGCGCTGCCGATCATCACGTTGATCGGGTCGCGCTTGTCCACCACCCGGCGGAATGCGCTGGTGCCCAAGGTCAGCTCGTGACCGAGGCCCGCAGTGTCGAAGCGCCCGCTGAGGGTTGCCTGCAGCTCGTCATTCCGGCGGGTGTCGTCGGGGCTGCGGAAATCGTAGATATCGTAGTCACCCTCCGGGCTGAAGTAATTCGGCACTGCGGCGTCGGCGCAGCTGGCGGCACCGTAGCAACCCCAGGCGAACGAGCTGTAGTCGTCGATCACTACCCGGCTGCGCGAAGCACTGATGTCAGTTTTCCAGGCGTCACTGAAGCGGTATTCAAACTTGCCGTTGAGGTTCAGCGCTTCGGTGCTGACGGGATTGGTACCGCTCTGGTGGGCCAGGAGTTTTTTCGGCGAGGCATGGTGCGGCAGTTCGGTACCACCCAACAGTTGATAGCCCGGCGCCGAGCGCTGTTCCCGGGTCTGATACTCAGCATCCAACTGCAGCAGGGCGTCGGGGCTGATGGTCCAGTCAAATGCCAGGGAGGCAAAATCCCGCTGGCCGTTGGTGTGCTCCACATAGGAATGGATATCTTCGTGAGCCAGGTTGGCACGCAGGCCGAACTGCTGTTCGCTGCCGAAGAACCCGCCCACATCAGTCGCCAGATAACCGCTGCCGCGATCATCGGTGGAGACTGTCACCTGGCGCACATCGGTCGGCCGCTTGGTCACGTAGTTGACCAGTCCACCGGGCTCCGAGACTCCGCTTTCCAGGCCCGACAGACCCTTGAGCAACTCCACCTGCTGCTTGTTCTCCAGCCCGACGTTCTGCTCGCCGGTGATGGTGCGGCCGTTGATCCTGTAGCTGCTGGCAGAATTCAGCGAAAAGCCGCGCACCACGAAGTTCTCGTAATAGCCGACCGGGGCGTAGTCCTGGCCCACCGAGGCGTCATTGCGCAGCACTTCGCTGAGCAGGCGCGCCTGTTGATCCTTGATCAGTGCATCGTTGATCACGCTCACTGACGCCGGGGTGTCGAGCAGTGCCGTCGAGTCGAAACCGCTGACCGAAGCGCTGTCGGCCTGATAACCGGAGGTGTCTTCAGCGGTGACCGTGAGCGCCGGCAGCTCGGTGTCGGCCGCCAGCGCGGAGTTGCCCGAGAGCAGGCTCAAGGTCAGCAAATTGAGGGCGGACAAGCCCTTGTGTCCTGTCCGGTAACGCCTGTCCATGCATACTCCTCGAAGTCTGACCCGCTCAAAGCGCGCCATCATACAGAGGACGTATCTCGACAGGCGACTGTTAACGCCGTCGCGAGGATTTACCTGAAATGGCTAAGCCAGATCTTCGGATCAGGCACTGGTAGTGCCCAGACTCTGCGCCGCGGCCTTGGCCACCTGCGCATCTTCACCGGCCTTGACCCCGGACACGCCGACCGCGCCAATCACCTGGCCATCGACAGTAATAGGCACGCCACCCTCAAGGGACGTCAGCAATGGCGCCGAGAGAAACGCATGTCGCCCGCCATTGACCATGTCTTCATAACCTTTCGATTCGCGCCTGCCCAGGGCCGAGGTGCGTGCCTTCTCGGTGGCGATATAGGCACTGATCGGTGCGGCGCCGTCGAGGCGTTCCAGGGCCAGCGGATGGCCGCCGTCATCGACTACCGCGATGCTCACCGCCCACTGATTGGCCTGGGCTTCAGCACGCGCGGCGGCGAGGATCTGGCTGACTTCGGCCTGGCTCAAGACGAATTTGCTGTTCATGGGGAAACTCCAGTTCGGGAAGAGGGCATTGCGGCTTCGACCAATTCGATCCAGTGCCTGACCGGGGTGCGGCCGGCGCCGTCGAGGTGCGATTGGCAGCCAATATTGGCGGTGGCGATAACGTCGGGGTGGGCGCTTTCCAGGGCATTGAGCTTGTTGTCCCGCAATTGTCGGGCCAGTACTGGCTGGGTCACCGAATAGGTGCCTGCCGAGCCGCAGCACAGGTGGCTGTCCGGCACGGCGGTGAGGTTGAAACCCAGGCGCGTCAGCACCTCTTCGACCGCTCCCCCAAGTTTTTGCGCGTGCTGCAAGGTGCAAGGGCAGTGGAACGCCAGGCGCTGCTCGGCCTGGACGCCCAGGGTTTCGAGGGGTTCGTCGCGCAACACTTCAACCAGGTCGCGGGCCAGTGCACTGACTTTCTGCGCCTTGGCGGCGTAGGCCGGGTCGCTGCACAGCAGGTGCGCGTAATCCTTGATGAATGCGCCGCAGCCGCTGGCGGTCTGCACGATTGCCTCGGCGCCGTTCTCGATGCTCGGCCACCAGGCATCGATGTTGCGCCGCGCGCGATCCAGGCCGGCGGCCTGGGCGTCGAGGTGATAGTCCACTGCGCCGCAGCAGCCGGCCTCGCGGCTCGGGGTGACGCTGATGCCCAGGCGGTCCAGCACCCGGGCGGCCGCAGCGTTGGTATTGGGCGACAGGCCGGGCTGCACGCAGCCTTCGAGCATCAGCACCTGCCGTGCATGGCGCGCGGTCGGCCGGGGTTTTGCCGGCCAAGCACTGCGTGGCAATTTGGCGCGCAGCGTGTCCGGCAGCAGCGCTCGGAACACCTGGCCGCTGCTGACCAGACTCTTGAACAGCCGCGGGTTGGGCGCGAGGTTGCGCAGGCCTTCGCGCAACAGGCGTTGCCCGAGGGGGCGCGGGACAGCGGCATCCACCACGGCGCGGCCGATATCCAGCAAGTTGTGGTAGTCGACGCCCGAAGGGCAGGTGGTTTCGCAGTTGCGGCAAGACAGGCAACGGTCCAGGTGCAGTTGGGTCTTGCGCGTAACCTCGTGGCCTTCCAGAACCTGCTTGATCAGGTAAATGCGTCCGCGCGGCCCATCCAGCTCATCGCCGAGCAGTTGATAGGTGGGGCAGGTGGCATTGCAGAATCCGCAATGCACGCAGCTGCGCAGAATGCTCTCGGCTTCTTCGGCGCGGGGCAACTGGCGGGCCTGTTCGCTCAACGTGGTTTGCATGGGTCAGAGCTCCGCGTACAGGCGCCCAGGATTGAAAATACCCTGGGGGTCGAGTTGCTGCTTGAGATTGCGCTGGTAGCGCATAAGAGCTGCCGGCAGTAGCTGGAAAGGACTGTCGATCAAGCCATGGCAATAACAGGTCACGTGTCCGCCGACTTCGCTGACCACCTGCCGAATGAACCCGGCTTCGGCATCGGACTTGAGCCAGCGCTGGGCGCCACCCCAGTCCAGGAGTTGCCGTCCCGGCAGTGACAGCCGTGGGGTATGGTGCGGGACGGACAGGCGCCACAGCGGCTGGCCCTCATCAAAAAAACTCAACCGGTGTTCGTTGAGATCCGCCCAGTATCCACCGTCCAGCAACTCGCCTCCCAAGCGGTCGCGGGCGGCTGTCACCGAGCCTTCGCCGCCTTCGAGGCGCAGGTGCAGGCGCGAGCCATCGTGGCAGGCGGCGCTGATCGGCAGCGGCTGCTGGCCCCATTCGCTGAGGCGATCAAGTGCGCGCTCGGCGTCCAGTTCCAGGCTGATGCTCAGGCATTGCCGGGGCCGGGGCAGGACCTTGAGCGACACCTCGGTCACGACGCCCAGGGCACCGTAGCTGCCAGCCATCAGGCGCGACAGGTCATAGCCGGCGACGTTCTTCATGACTTCGCCACCGAAGCGCAGATGCTTGCCGAGGCCGGTAATCACCCGGGTGCCCAGGACGAAGTCGCGCACCGAGCCTGACCACGGCCGGCGCGGCCCCGATAAACCACAGGCCAGCATGCCGCCGACGGTTGCGCCCTCACCGAAGGACGGCGGTTCGCAGGGCAGCATCTGCTGCGCGGCCGCCAGCACTTCAGCCAGTTCCGCCAAGGGCGTGCCGCAGCGCGCGGTAATCACCAGCTCGGTCGGATCGTAGCTGACGATACCCCGGTGGGCGCGGGTGTCGAGGACCTCGCCGGCGGTGATGCGCCCCAGAAACGCCTTGCTGTTGGAGCCCTGGATGCGCAACGGAGTCGCGCCCTGCAGCGCCTGGTTGACTTGCTCCAGCAGCGCGGCGCTGTCATCGACGTCATCTTCGTGGCGCATCAGAAACGCTCCAGCTCAGGGAAGGGCAGTTGCCCCATGTGCACATGCAAGGCGCCGAATTCGGCGCAACGGTGCAGGGTCGGGATGTTCTTGCCGGGGTTGAGCAGGCCGCCCGGATCGAAGGCCGCCTTGACGGCATGGAACAGCGTCAGTTCGTCACTGTTGAACTGGGCACACATCTGATTGATCTTCTCGCGGCCGACGCCATGTTCGCCGGTGATGCTGCCGCCGACTTTGACGCACAGTTCGAGAATCTTGCCCCCCAGGGCCTCGGCCCGATCGAGCTCACCCGGTTGATTGGCATCGAACAGGATCAAGGGGTGCATGTTGCCGTCACCGGCATGAAAAACATTGGCCACGCGCAAGCCGTACTCGGCCGACAAGGCCGCGATGGCCTGCAGCACGCCGGGCAACTCCCGGCGCGGGATGGTCCCGTCCATGCAGTAATAATCCGGCGACAGGCGCCCAACCGCCGGGAACGCATTCTTGCGTCCGGCCCAGAAGCGCACGCGTTCGGCTTCGTCCCGGGCCTGGCGCACTTCGGTTGCGCCGGCCTGTTCCAGCACCTGGCGGACGCGGTCGCAATCGTCGTGGACATCGGCTTCGACGCCATCGAGTTCACACAGCAGGATGGCTTCGGCGTCCACCGGATAGCCGGCATGGATAAAATCTTCAGCAGCGCGGATGGCCAGGTTATCCATCATTTCCAGGCCGCCGGGGATGATGCCGGCACCGATGATGTCGCCCACCGCCCGGCCGGCTTTCTCCACCGAATCAAAAGCGGCCAGCAGCACTTTGGCGGTCTGGGGTTTGGGCAGCAGCTTGACTGTCACTTCGGTGATCACGCCGAGCATGCCTTCGGAACCGGTGAACAGCGCAAGCAGATCAAAACCTGGCGAGTCCAGGGCATTCGATCCCAGGCTCAGGTGCTCGCCTTCGACCGTGAGGATGTCGACCTTGATGACGTTGTGCACGGTCAGGCCATACTTGAGGCAGTGCACGCCCCCGGCGTTTTCCGCGACATTGCCGCCGATGGAACAGGCGATCTGCGACGAAGGGTCCGGGGCGTAATACAGGCCAAACGGCGCTGCGGCCTGGGAAATCGCCAGGTTGCGCACCCCCGGCTGGACTCTCGCCGTGCGGGCTGCGGGGTCGATGTGCAGGATGTTGTTGAAGCGCGCCATCACCAGCAGCACGCCTTTTTCCAAGGGTAATGCACCTCCGGATAACCCGGTGCCTGCACCGCGGGCGACAACTGGAACACGCATCTCGTGGCACAGCTTGAGCACGCCTTGGACTTCGTCCAGGTGACGTGGCAGCACCACCAGCAACGGCGTGGTGCGATACGCCGAGAGGCCGTCGCATTCGTACGGCTTGAGCTCTTCGCGCTGATGCAGCACTTCCAGTTGCGGCAGGCGCGATTGCAGGGCCTGCAACAGCGCCGACCGATCGACATCCGGTAGAGCGCCATCGACGCGTTCATCGTAGAGAATGTTCATAGTCGCTTAACGATACTCCGTTCATGAAAGCCCGGGCAGCAGCCCGGGCAGGTCGATCAGAGGCGGGAGACAACCGGGCGATCCAGCTCAATGCCCACCCACGACCATGTGACTGAATGGCGCCACGTACGCCTGCAATGTCACCAGCCCGCCGACCAGAATCGCCAGGATGATGGAGTGGAAGAACACATACCGCAGGATTTCCCCTTCGTGGCCATACCAGCGAGTAGCGGTGGAGGCCACGACAATCGACTGCGCATCGACCATCTTGCCCATGACCCCGCCGGAACTGTTGGCGGCCGCCATCAGCACCGGGCTGAGTCCCAGTTGTTCGGCAGTGACCCGTTGCAAGCCGCCGAACAACACGTTGGACGCCGTGTCTGAACCGGTCAGCGCCACGCCGAGCCAGCCGAGCAGGGTGCCGAACATCGGGTAGAAAATCCCCGTGGCGGCAAACGCCAGGCCCATCGTTGCATCCAGGCCGGAATAGCGGGTGAGGAAACCCAGGGCGAGCATCGCGACGATGGTGATCAGCGAGTAGCGCACCACCCAGATGGTGCGCAGGTACTGCTTGACCAGCTGCGGAATCGAATAGCCCATCAACAGTCCGCCGAGAATCGCTGCCAGCAGGATGCCGCTGCCGGTACTGGTCAGCCAGGTGAACTTGTACACCGCTTCTTCGGTTTTCGGCGCAGGCACCACCGGTGGGACTTTCTCGATGTGCTGGTGGATGGTGCCGAAGGTAATCACCGGAGCGAAGATCGGATTGGCCTCGCGCAGCGGTTTGCCTTGCGGGTCGAGCTTGGCCGATTGAGTCACCGGATCAATCGCCGGACGGGTATCGAACATGTTCTTGAAGCCCTGGGTACCCCAGGCGAACACGAACACGGTGAGGATGATCCACGGCATCCATGCACGCATCACGGCGGATTTTGCCTCTGTGCCAAAGGCGGCGCTGGCGAGCGGTTTTTCTTCATGCTCGGCGTCGATCTTCGAATTGTCGACCCGTCCGGACAGGGCGGCTGAGGTGTGGATGGTGGCCGGTTTCCACACCCTGAGGAAGCCGGTCAGGCAGGCCATCGAGATCAGCGCGGCGATCACGTCCACCAGCATCGGGCCATGGTAGTTGGACACCAGGAACTGCGGTACGGCGAAGCTGACGCCGGCGACCAGGATCGCAGGCCAGATTTCCAGCATCTTGCGCCACCCGGCAAACGCCCAGATCAACCAGAACGGCACGATCACCGAGAAGAACGGCAGTTGCCGCCCCACCATCATCGACAACTCCATTTCATCCAGGCCCGTGACCTTGGCGAGCGTGATGATCGGCGTCCCCAGTGCGCCGAAAGCGACCGGGGCGGTGTTGGCGATCAGCGCCAGGCCGGAGGCCGCCAGGGGCGAGAAACCCAGGCCGATCAGAATGGCCCCGGTCACGGCCACCGGCGTGCCGAAACCTGCCGCGCCTTCAAAAAAAGCGCCGAAACAGAAGGCGATCAATAGCAGCTGCAGGCGACGATCGTCGGTAATTCGCGCCAGGGAATCCTGCAGCACTTTGAACGAGCCGTTTTCGGTGGTCAGCCGGTGCAGGAAAATGATGTTGAGGACGATCCAGCCAATCGGCAGCAAACCGTTGGCGGCGCCATACAGGGCCGCAGAGCCCGCCATGTCCGCCGGCATGCCGAAGGCGAAGATCGCAATGATCAGGGCTGAACCGAGGGCGAGCAGGGCCGCCAGGTGCGCCTTGATATGAAAGAACGCCAGGGCCGCCAGCATCACCACCACCGGCACGGCGGCCATGAGGGTGGATATGACCGGGTTGTTGAACGGATCGTAGATTTGCTGCCAGACCATGTTCCACCTCTGCTTTTTATTGTTGGACGTGCAGACCCCGAAGGGGCGGTGGCTTTGAGTATAGGTGGCATTGCGCCGCTGTCAGGCGGGGCAATTCGGGCATTTTGACGATCCATTTTGGTGCGCTGGGGTGAGCTAAGATGAGTACTGACTTGAACCCATTCGCCGGAGGATTACGTGATGACTGAGCGCCATTTGGAACATAAGGAAACTCTGTCGAATGGATGCTCGATAGTGGTGAAGGCGGAAATTTTGCGCGACGGTTCGTTGAAGATGTTTATCGGGGTATACCGACCGGATGGGGTGCCGGTGTCCGAGGATCATGATCCGCGGCCGCATTTGTTGGACATGGAGGCGGCGCTGGATTGGGGGGTGGATATTGCGAAGGGGATTGGTAATGGGCAGCGGACGTTGTGAGTTTCAGGACGCCATCGCGAGCAGGCTCACTCCTACAGGTTTTGTGGTCACCTCGCCCCTGTAGGAGTGAGCCTGCTCGCGATGCTGTTGCTCTTAGTGCTTGAACATCACATGCCGCACCACGGTGTAGTCCTCCAGCCCATACATCGACATGTCCTTGCCATACCCGGACAATTTCTGACCGCCATGGGGCATTTCGCTGACGAGCATGAAGTGCGTGTTAACCCAGGTGCAGCCATATTGCAGGCGCGCCGCCAGGCGATTCGCGCGGCCGACGTCGGTGGTCCATACCGAGGACGCCAGGCCGTAGTCCGAGTCGTTGGCCCAACCCAGCACCTGGGCTTCATCGCTGAACTTGGTCACCGAGACCAC
>NZ_JAPJIV010000041.1 GCF_026241895.1 Pseudomonas sp. RIT-562
GAAACCCCTATCTGCGTATGCAGGTAGGGGTTTTGTTTTTAGTAGAAGTCACCAATTTTCACCTGCACGTTACTGCTGTAACGGGCGGGTCACAGAATTTCTTGACGACCATAGAGCATTGGAACCACCTGATCCCATCCCGAACTCAGCAGTGAAACGATGCATCGCCGATGGTAGTGTGGGGTTTCCCCATGTGAGAGTAGGTCATCGTCAAGATTGAATTCCGAAACCCCTGTCTGCTAACGCAGACAGGGGTTTTGTCGTTTTACAGCATTTAAAATACAACCCGTCCACGCCTGGTGATTCAGGCCCGGCGCTGTACGGACACCCACCAGCGGGTGCGATAGTGCAGCTGGATCGGAAGGGTCTGTACGAGGTCAGCGAGCACCCGATCAGTATCATCCAGGCGAAACGCCCCGGTCAGTCGCAGGTCGGCAATGTCCGCAGCGCAGCTCAGATGACCGCTGCGATGGCGGCTCAGTTCTTTCAGGAAGTCCGCTAGACGCATATTGCGCGGAACGATCAGGCCGTCTATCCAGGCACCGGCCTCCAGGTCTGACAATGGCGCCAGCCGCGCCTGTCGATGATCGATCAGATAACTCTGCCCCGCAGCCACCTCAACGAGCACACCGGTGGCTGACGCAGGCGAATGAATGATTACCTTGCCGGCGGTTACGCTAAGTCGGGTGCAGCTGGGTTCTTGAAGAAGCACATACCGAGCATCCACCCCCTCGAATATTCCATGACTACTTTGCACTCGTAACGGACGATCAAACGAGGCTGCTTGATCGATCCCGCCGCAAGTTACGAGGATCTCGCCCCGGGTCAGTTTGATCAGGCGCTGGTGAGGGGTGTAGTTCAGGTCCGCAGCACTGGCGGTATTGAGCTCGAGTCGAGTGCCGTCAGGCAGCTGGAAACCTCGCCGTTCGCCGATGGCGGTGGAGAAGTCGGCAGTACACTGTTGCCAAAGGTAGGTGTCCTTGGCCAACCATGCTGCCGAACCCATTATTAGGGCGCCCGAGAATATCTTCAGGGCTTGTCGGCGACCTAAAGGTGGGACGCTGGCTGTGGATGTAATAGAGGGATTCTCGCCGGTCTCAGCGCATAAATCGCTGTTCAGCTCGGCCTGCAGTGACTTGACCCGTTGCCAAGCCAGTTCGTGCTCTTTGCGCTCTGCACGCCACACCTCGCATTGCTGGCGCAGCCGCTTATTACCAGCGTTGTTGCGCAAGCGCAGGAGCCAGTGAATGGCCTGTCTCACGACATACTGATCAGGCACCTGTACTGCCAACGGGGATGAAGACATGCTACGGCTGCCTGGACGACACAATGATAATTAGTCGCATTGTCTTTCACTGCTAACAGATTGTGCAACTAATCGGCATGCTCCTGTCGAGTTACAGCGGTCGCCCTTATTTTGAGCGACTCTGGTTCAGCGCTTCAGGCGTATTGAGGTAGCGCGTGATAACTTCTACCGCACGGTTGAGATGCTGCTCAAGCAAGCGCACTGAACCTTCGGCATCACGGTTCTCGACTGCTCGTAAAAGCGCGCGGTGGTCCTCCTGAGATAACTCACCCAGGTTCATCGCCTCCAGGTTAAAACGCAGGAAGCGTTCCTCTTCATTCAGTCCATCTTCCACCAGACGCAGTAGGCGGCGGTTGGGTGCCTTGCTGTAGAGCGCCATGTGAAAGAGGCGATTGAGACGACCGATTTCGGTAAATTCGCGCTCCGTCTCAAGATCATCGATATGGCGCGCAGCCTGCTCAATGTCGTCCGCGGTAAGCAGCGGGATCGACAGGCGTAAAGCTTCTGACTCGAGCAGAATGCGCAGCGCATAGGTTTCCACTGCATCCCCCTGAACCAGCGGCGCGACAACCGCACCCTTGTGGGCGATGACACTCAGCAGCGACTGCGCTTCAAGCTGACGCAACGCTTCGCGAACCGGCATCCGGCTAACCCCGAAGAAGTCCGCCAGGTCCTGTTGACGCAATGCAGTGCCACAGGGGATTCGGCCGTCGAGAATCGCCGAGCGCAAGGTTTCTTCAATCACTGCGCGGGCCATGTGCGCGGGGATTGGCGCGTTGATCTTGATACTGCCGAGAGGGTTGGGCTTTTGTGTCACAACGCACCCTGAATAAGTTTTAAAGTGATTGGATCCAAATTGACACTAGTGACTGCCGGACATGTTGTCAAACCAGCAGTCGCCCTGAAAGTTTAGCGCGCTATCAGTGATCTCATCGTGCCATTGTCTTTTGCCGGGCTAACCTTCACCATCAACCGAATTCCATTTGCCTGATCTGGATGCCTCGCATTGGCGGTACGTTTCGCGATCCCTCGGACTTTGCGCTGGCTCTCATGCGCCCTGCTGCTGGCTGGCGTCATGCTGGGCGGCCTGCATGCCGATTGGGATTTTTCGCTGATCAGTCGCCGGGCCCAGGCATTGTACGGCCCATTAGGCGAAGGACAGCAACGCATTGACGCCTGGCAGCATTTATTGGCTACGCAAAAACAGGTCGGTGAGCTCGAACAGCTAAATCTGGTTAATCAGTTCTTCAACCGCAAAGTGCGATACGTCGAGGATATCGACCTGTGGCGCGAGGTCGATTATTGGGAAACTCCCGTCGAAGCGCTGTGGAAAGGTGCAGGAGATTGCGAAGACTATGCGATCGCCAAGTATTTCAGTCTGCGCCATCTCGGAGTTTCCAGTGACAAGCTGCGCATTACCTACGTCAAGGCCCTGCGCCAAAATCGCGCGCATATGGTATTGACCTACTACTCGAGTCCCGAGGCGATGCCGTTGGTGCTCGACAGCTTGATCGATGCAATCAAGCCCGCGAGCCAACGAACCGACCTGTTGCCGGTCTACTCTTTCAACGCAGAAGGGTTGTACCTGCCGGGAGCCAAGGGCAACAAGAAAGTCAGCGACACCAAACGCCTGTCCCGGTGGCAGGATGTGTTGAAGAAAATGCAGGCCGAAGGTTTTCCGGTCGAGACGACTAACTAGGAGCACGCGCTCAGATGTCTTTGTTTAAACAGCTTTTGATCGCTATCTGTCTGTTCCTGGTGGTCGCTTTCACTGGCAGCTTCATGGTGAGCCTGGAAAGTTCACGGACCCAATACGTCAATCAATTGCGCTCCCACGCCCAGGATGCGGCAACGGCGCTGGCGTTGTCCCTGACGCCTAATATTGATGATCCGGCGATGGTCGAGTTGCTGGTCAGCTCCATCTTCGATAGCGGTTACTACGCGAGCATTCGGGTGATAGACGTCAGCAATGACAACGTCATCGTGGAACGCACCGGCATTCCTGCGGTGAACAACGTGCCCGACTGGTTCGTCAAGCTGATCGGTCTGGAGCCAGCCGGTGGTGATGCGATCGTCAGCCGTGGCTGGGAGCAGGCGGCGCGCGTGGAAGTCGTCAGCCACCCGATGTTCGCCTTGGCCAAGCTGTGGCAAAGCGCACTGGGAAGCCTCGGCTGGTTGCTGTTGTGCGGCGCTGTCAGTGCGGTCTTGGGCGCGTTGCTGCTGCGTCGGCAATTGAAACCCCTCGACTATATGGTCAAGCAATCCCATGCCATTGCCCGGCGTGAATTCCTCAGCCTGCCGGATCTGCCGCGCACCCCCGAATTGCGCCGCGTCGTCCAGGCCATGAACCAGATGGTCGAGAAACTCAAGGCGCTGTTCCAGGAGCAGGCCGAGCGCAGTGAAAAATTGCGCATCGAGTCATACCAGGACAACCTGACGGGCTTGGCCAATCGGCGCTATTTCGAGATGCAGTTGAATGCCCGGGTGAGCAACCCGGAGCAAGCCAGCTCAGGTTATCTGCTGTTGCTGCGGGTCAAGGACCTTGCCGGGTTGAATCAGCGTCTGGGCGGTCAACGCACCGACGAGTTGTTGATAGCCGTCGGCGAGCAGCTGTCCCGCGAATGCGCCAAGTATCCGGAGACCCACAATCTGGTCACCCGGATTCGCGGCGGAGAGTTTGCCGTGCTGGCCCCGGGGCTGGTGCGAGATGAAGCGCTGCAATTGGCGCGCAATCTCGACAGCGCCTTGGCAAGCCTGCATGCCACCGGTGCCACCGATGTGGCCTCGGTAGCCTCTCTGGGGCTGGCACCCTTTGTTCATGGCGACTCGCCCCAAGCGGTCATCGGTTTGGCCGACCAGGCACTGGCACAGGCGGAAACCCAGGGTGAGCCGAGCTGGGCGTGCCTGGAACACAGCGCATCATCTCGCGTCGGGGATGACCATCATGCCTGGCACAACCTGCTCGATCAGGCGTTGACGAATCGCGGCCTGCAGCTTTACTTCCAGCCGGTAGTCGCCAGCCAGGATCCGCAGTTGGTGCTGCACTACAAGGTGTTGTCACGGTTGATCGACGATCAGGGCCAAACCATCCCCGCCGGACGTTTCCTGCCCTGGCTGGAGCGCTTTGGCTGGACTGCACGCCTGGACCGACTGATGTTGGAGCTGGTGCTGGAACAAATGGCCGGTCATGACGAATCACTGGCGCTGAACCTGTCCTCGGCCACCCTGGCGGATCCACAGATGTTGAACAAGGTTTTCGACATCCTGCGCACCCATTCGAATATGGGGCCGCGCCTGACCCTGGAAATCGGCGAGGAACAGATTCCCGAGCAGGCTGTGCTTGAGCAGCTGACCAAGCGATTGCGCGAGCTGGGTTTCTCCCTCAGCCTGCAACGGTTTGGCGGGCGCTTCAGCATGATCGGCAACCTTGCGCGACTCGGTTTGGCCTACCTGAAGATCGATGGCAGCTACATACGGGCGATTGATCAGGAGGGTGACAAGCGACTATTCATCGAGGCAATCCAGCGAGCTGCGCACAGCATTGACCTGCCGCTGATTGCTGAGCGGGTCGAGACTGAAGGGGAGTTGTCGGTGATTCGCGAGATGGGGCTTTATGGGGTGCAGGGGCAGTTGTTTGGTGAGCCCAAACCTTGGAAGTAAGGGTGGATAGCAAAAAGATCGCAGCCTGCGATCTTTTGCTTTTAGAACAGGCCTAAATCAACCCCGTCTCTTCATCATCAATTAGATGGCTCAAGCCACCCAACGCCTCACGCGCCTGGGTCCGGTCCATAAGCTTGGCCTGCGCAGCCGCCGGCAGGTCCGTCACCCGAATCACGCCCTTGCTGGTCAGCACCTGTATCAAGTCATCAAGTACCCGGATCATTTCCAGGTCGCTCTGCTTGAGTTGCTTGAGACTGACTTCCATCACTTCGTTGGCGTACCACGCCTGGATCTCATGATGATCAGCGGGCAGCGTTTCGGTGGCCTCGGCGTAAGCCGCCGCTTCCACGCGCACTAATTGGCCTTGCGCATCGCGTTGCACGTAAAACATTGAGCATCCCTCAGAAATGGACCAGCGTCATGCTGTCAGCAGCATAGGCCAACTGCGCACGAGTATGCGGTGCGACGACGAAATCGTCACCGGGGTGATTGTCGCAAACGTGATGGCCGCCCGGTTTGGGCGGCCATCCGCTGGCTATCAGCTGTTGTTGTGATCAACCTTGATGGTCGGATCGCTACCGGCAATCAGGTTGTGCAGGTTGGCGGTGGACCAGTTGTTGCCTTCCAGCTTGATCGTCACATCGGCCTTGGCCGCTGCGGCGTCGTTACTGTTGAACTTGCCAGCAGTGTTCACTTCCAGGGACGACACGCCACCCGATGTGGTGATCTTCAGGAAGTTGTCGATGGTGCTGCCGGTCTCGCCCTGCAACAAGTCACGCAGGTCGATACGGTCACCTTCGGCGGCCTTGAAGTCCTTGATCACGTCGTTACCAGTGTCGCCTGCTTTCCAGACGAAGGTATCGCCACCCAAACCGCCGATCAGAGTGTCGTTGCCTTTGCCACCCATCAGGATGTCATTGCCATCGCCACCATCGAGCAGGTCGTTGCCGGTTCCGCCGAGCAGTATGTCGTTGCCACTGCCGCCGTACAGTTTGTCGTCGCCGCCCTGGCCGAAGATGATGTCGTCGCCAGCACTGCCCAGCAGAGTATCAGCACCATCATGGGCACCGGACATGTCGAACGCTTTGTAGTTCTCGGTTACGAACTGGTGCACGTTGCTTGGGGTGACCTTGTTGGTTTCGACACCCGTTGCCTGGCCGACGAACGCTTGCAGCGCGGTGTAGCCCTCGCCCGTCACGCCATCGAAGCTCACCAGGTCGCCGAAGATGATGTCGTTGCCATCGCCGCCGTTAATGGTGTCGCTGCCAGGCAATGTCGCCTCGCTGTGGCCGAGGATCGCGTTAGCCAGGTCATCAGGGTTGATGTTGGCCAGCGGTTTGCCTTTGGTCGTGTTGTACGGAGCCAGATCGCTTTCGGACACTCCATTGTTCAGGCCGATGGCCTGTACTGTGGAGTTGGCCGCCGCGAACAGGGCGAGGGCCAGACCTGCATCCCGGGCACTGTTGCGATCGACCCTGCCTTCGCCGTCGTTATAAGACAGTTCGTAGGTGCCGTCGCCTTGGGCATGAATCCTCAAGCTGCTATCGACCTTCGAGGGTGACCAGTTTCCGCCGGAATCCTGGGTCCATTTGTATACGTTGCCGTTGGCATCTACCAGCGTCCGAAGTTTGCCGCCGATCATCGTATTGAACGCGGTACCAGGCGTGTAATCACCCGCTTTCATCAGGCTGTCGAGGTTGATATCGCTGGTGTTGTTTGACCAGTAGTCTACGACTTTTGGATTCGCCACCTCGTACGAGGTGTAGGCAGTTGGCTCACCATCAGTGATGAAGTAAGTCAGGTTCGTCGCGCCGGAGTTGCTCTTTGCGTCGTCGCTGTGGAACCAGTTGGCCGTGGTCTTGAACACGTCCTCGTAGTTGGTCCAGCCACCGGATTTCATGCTATCGAGCACGGTCTTCAAGGCCTCCAGCGCGCCCTTGCTCGACAAGTCGACCGAGATCGATTTGTTCACCTGGGTATCGAAGTCCACCAGGAACACCTTCACGGTACCCGGGTTCGCGCCTTGTGATGTAGCGCTGGCGATCAGCGAGGTGAACACCGCGATCAGCGAGTTCTTGGCCGATGTCACGGAGCTGGAGCTCATGCTGCTCGAACTGTCGACCATGAAGGCGATGTTGTAGTTCTGACCCGGTGTCGTCGTCAGCCCGGCGATGTCCGCCACGATGATGTCGTTGCCAAAGGTGCCGTCCTGAACGTCGTCGCCCGCAGTCAGGGTGATCGGGTTGTAGGTGGCCGGGTAAATGGTGACCGGAATCGTCGCCGTACTCGAAGCCGATCCACCCAGTTGCTCGGTGGAAGTCGAGGTTACAGTGAGGTCGAACTTACCGTTGTAGTAAGCCGGCGGCGTCAGGGTCAGGTTAGCCAGGTTCCAGCCAGTTACCGTCGCCGATCCATCGGTACCCACAGTCCAGCTGTGGCCCGCGTCGTCGCTCAGCACCATGCCTTTCGGGAAGCCGCTGATGGTCACACTGAGGCTTTCCGAACCATCGGTATCGGTGAGTGCGGTGGTGATTTTCGACAGGTGTACACTGCCGTTTTCCGCGCCTTCGTTGAGCTTGTAGCCCTCGTAGTAACCTTCACCGTTGGTGCCGTGCAGGTCGGAAACCGTCACGCCGGATGCGGCCAGGTTGGCCACTCCGGTGTACAGCGGAATCCCGGAACTGTTCAGGTCAACAGCGGCTGCGCCGTTGATCGACAGGTTGACGTCATAGCTGCCCGGACCACTCTGGTTGTGGTGGTAGATGTCGATGGTGTAGTAGCCGCTGGTAGTCGGCTTGAAGCCTGTACCGGAAATGGCTCCACCTTTACCCCACAGTGCGCTGGCTACCTCTTTGCCACCAATGGTCACCAGCAGACTATCGTCCGCGCTGCCACTGAAGGTGTAGGTCTTGCCAGCTTCCAGGTAGATCAGGCCAGAAGTTTTCGATGCGGTACCCGCGACGACATCGCCGCTGGACTGCACGTTGGTCGAGATACTGGTGCTGTTCGGGTTTTTCGCCGCATCGATCACCGACTTCAGGGTGGCGGTTGCCGCGCCACTGCCGACGCTACCGTCATAACCTGCGCTCAGGCCGGACAGGTTGGTCCAGACTTCCTTGAGCAGGCCAGTCGAGGTCACGGCGTTGCTGTCGACAGTCAATGTAGGTCTGTCAGCCACAGGAGTGATGTCGACTTTGAGTGTCGCTTCATTGCCCTGATTGGAACCGTCGGTAGGCTTGAACTTGATCTGCGCGTAGTCAGCTGCCTTGTTGCCAATACCCGTGCCGCCGTAACCGTCAGCACCGGACTCGTTGCCTACCGGTACAAACTTCAATTTACCGCTGGCGATATCGGCTTGGCTGATGACTTGGCCTGCCGCGACCTTCACCCAGCCCGCTGCACCGTTGAACATCAGGTCGCCACGACCGGCGATGTCCGTAATGGTGATGCTCAGAGGGCTGTCATTATCGACGTCGGTGGTTTGGAAGTTGGCCCACGTCAGCACCAGATCATTGTCTTCAATGCCGGTAACACCGCCGCTTACCGCAACCGGTGCATGGTCATTGTCGACGATGGTGGTAGTGACGCTGGATTTCGTAGGGTCGACCGCGATGTTCTCGAAATTACCGCCAGCGACGCTGTCGATGGTGATTACGAAGTTCTCGGAACCCTCCACCAGCTTGTCGTTGATGGTCGAGATATCAAAACCGACGCCATTGCTGTTTGCCGGGATCTTAACCGTGGTCACACCCTGGAAGTCCACGCCGTTGGCCGCTGTGCCGGTGTATTTCAGGGTAACAGTCACTTCGCCGTGGGAGGTGTTGCTCAGGTTCAGCGTGTAGTGCGCTGCCTGGCCTTCAACGACTGAAGCATCGCCAGTGATGCCCACGGTGACTTTGTCGCCTTGGCCTGCAGGCTCGTCGGTGACCGTGGTGGTCAACGGGGTCTTGTCGAGGGTCAGCTGTTCAAATTTCGCGCTGCCGCCGGAGACGGATTCGAGCTTGTTCACCAGCGAAGGCTGGCCGCCGGTGTAGACGTCATCCGCGATGTTTACCAGCAACGAACCAGAGGTGGCGTTGGCGGCGATGTTGATGATCTTGTTGTCGCTCAGGGTAAAGCTCATCGCCTCGTGATTGTTGATCGGCAAACCGGTGCTGGTGGTCAAGGTCACGGTGTAGGTGATCTGACCGCCTTCGGCCACCGTGGTTTTATCCACGGTCAGCTTGGCGATGACTTCACTGGTGGTGTCATTGATGGTCACTGTCGCTGGGCCACCGATAGATGGTTTTTCCAGCGCAGCGCCGTTCGAGGTGGCGCCAGTAATGCCCAGTTGTGCAGTGCCGCCATCTTTGTAGACGTCATCGCCTTGCGGATCCAGGGTGTGGACCTTCTCGGTTTCACCAGCTGCAAAGACCACGGTTTTGCCGTTGCTCAACGTCACAGTAACCGGCTGAAGCTGAGCTTTGTCGAGCTTGATGGTGAAGGCTGCGCCTTGGTTTTCCAGGACTGGGCCGTTACCGGTGATGGTGATGCCGACCGCGTCGCCTTGACCGGTAGGTTCGTCGGTCACAGCGGTTTGCACCGCGTTTTGACCCAGGGTCAGTTTCTCGTAGGTGTCCGCACCGGTCACCGATACCAGCTTGTTGACGATGGTTGGCTGGCCGCCGACCGAGATGTCATCGGCAACAGTGATGGTCGTCTGGCCTGTGACGCTGTTCGCCGGCACTTTGATAAAGGTGCCGTCGGTGAGCTTGAAGGTCAGCTCAGGGTGATTGTTGATCGGCAAGCCGGTGCTGGTGGTCAAGGTCACGGTGTAGGTGACTTGGCCGCCTTCCGCCACAGTGGTTTTGTCTGCGGTCAGGGTCGCAAACACTTCACTGGTGGTGTCGCCGATGGTCACCGACGCTGGGCCACCGATGGTTGGGTTCTCCAGCGCTGCGCCGTTCGAGGTGGCACCGGTGATGCTCAGGGATACGGTGCCGCCGTCTTTGTAGACGTCATCGCCTTGCGGATCCAGGGTGTGGACCTTCTCGGTTTCACCAACTGCAAAGACTACGGTTTTGCCGTTGCTCAGGGTCACAGTAACCGGCTGGTTTTGAGCCTTGTCGAGCTTGATGGTGAAGGCTGCGCCCTGGTTTTCCAGGACTGGACCGTTACCGGTGATGGTGATGCCAACGGCATCGCCTTGACCGGTAGGTTCGTCGGTCACAGCGGTTTGCACCGCGTTT
>NZ_JAPJIV010000042.1 GCF_026241895.1 Pseudomonas sp. RIT-562
CGATATTCCGGAGAGCGATAGCAGCGCAACACTGTTGACTACCTAAGTCTACCGGTAAGTGAAAAGGACGAGATGGTTCGGTTTTATACCGAAAACTCTCGTCCTTTTTTCATTTGGGGGAGCGATCCAAAAAAAGGCAGCGGTTTTCCACCCTGGTCGGCCTCGACTCTCCAGTTCGTTCAGGTACTGAAGACGATCTGTGATCTGGATCATCAATAGATTCGCAAGGTGCCACAAAATCCTGAAATGCGAATACACTCATAAACTGACTCATCATACGCCGACAGGTGCGCTCGGCTAAGGGATCTCGGATTGATCGTACAGTGGGAAGGTTTTTTGCCTATTGAAGGATCGGTGATCGTCATCGAGGACGATCCGACCTTGCGAACGCTGATGGAAGAAATCGTATCGGAGGTCGGCGGGAAGGCGATCTCCTTTGAGACTGCAGATGATGCGTTAACCTATTTGCTTCAAACTCATGAACAGTGTCGTTTGGTGATCGCAGACCACGGCGTACCTGGCCAGATCCAGGGGATCGAATTCATCGAGATGGTAAGTAGTCGATGGCCATCAATTGCAGCAATCCTGACCTCTGGATATTTGATAGATCCAGAAGCTGTTCCAGCCTCTAGCATCTATCTGCACAAGCCGTGGTCGCTGGATGATTTCGTGATCGCTATGGCGACGTTATTACAACCTGGTATCGCGATTCACAAAGCCTGACTTACAGGATCGGAGATGCGGAGGTACGTCGGGCTCGACTTTGTAACTTCTCTCATCAGAAGCTTTGTGAGCGCCTCCTCTATCTCATCAGCAGCGCCGTTTTTATGCTCCGTAAGCGACCACTGCCAGTAACGATCTGCCATCAGGCCGCCAACTGCTTCTGCACATAGTGCATCACAGCTCACACCCATCTTTGTGGCTGCCGCTATAACGGCTAGAAGTGCTTGCTCAAGTTGCTGTGTTCTATCGGAGGACACGGGACGGGCTCCATGAAAATGAAGCGATAGCATAGCCGATATCAGTTTGACATCAAAGCCAACCTTTCACGGATATCCTTGTGCATCGATCTGCTCAACGCTCTTGCGCTCTGCGCTCACTCGACTCGAAACTGGTTTTGCGCGCCGCCATCTCACTGCGCAGCTCGCCAATTAAACCGGCAATAGCTCTGCTAGACGTGAGCGCCGCAGTCGAAACCCCCGTCACCAAAAGCTCCACACTGCCTGTTGAAGGATCGGTAACCTTAATCATCAACGAGCCATCCGCATTTGTCGTGCATGAGCAGGACAATGGTAGGAAGCCACACTCAATGATATGTCGGAGCTCAAGAGCGGACATCATCGTATTCGTCCTAGGAGCAGTGTTCGTTGAGTGTTGTCCAAATGTGGTAGTAGTCAAAGATTTGCCACAGTATCATTCGACAAGGCATTTCAGGACTAATCAGCTGAAACGGTGCACCCACCTGAATACGCTGCCGAGCGGTGTTGGAAAACTTACGCATCGCTCTGACCGCTCTAGGGCGCTGCTGTACAGGGAGACGTATGAAACAATAGGGCGATTTCGACCTCAGGAAGGCATGAGGAGAGAAAGGCTCAAAGTAACGCTGAAAAACGTTGGAATTTTTTCGGCGCGCACCACTCTTTGCCTATGAGCGTAAGGAAGAACTCATGAGCCAACCAAATATTTTTGTTATCGATTACAAGCTTTATGGGCAGCCAAAGTCGTTCGTCATTCGCGCTAAGGCGATGCGTAATGTGGACGCATGGCACTGGGCGAGTTGCGACGCCGGTTTAGTACCGGTTCCTAAGCCTGGGAAACCGCCGCTGAAGGTCATGTCGAGACCTCAGGCGGAGCGGTTCGGAGTGACAGAAGTGAAATGGCGTGAGAGTGCAGCCTTAGTCTGGACGGAAGCGTAGGGATAACAGCGTCATCGGGTCACCAATAGCACGTCGAACGGGAACAGCCCCTCCAGATCCAGTGGGTGATGTGTGGACGTCTCTAAATGAGACTCGGTGACGGAGCTCTTACCGACACCGAGTCAGCGACTACCTACCCTTTGCTGTGTTCAGGCGACGATGGGCCTTCTTTGATTCCACGAGGCCCTGCAACACCCCAAACGATTAAACCAATGACTGGGAAGATGATAAGCCCGAGAGCCCAACCGGCTTTGACTCCCACCGTCTTGTCGCTTCGAAACACGCTAACAATCGCCCAAAGATCGACGAGCAGAATGATCACGGCGACAGCAATTGCGAAATAGCTGGTAGCTTCAGACATGATGTACCCCTCCTCAGATTGTTAATTCTTAGGCCTCTGACCTATCAGGGTGTTCCAAGTAAATGTCGGGACTCATGCGAGCCTCAGAAATTAATCCTCTCGGGCAATGATGGAAATCTTGCCGTTGCGCTCAATGATTGCGAACTTGATCTCCTCCAGCTTCTCTAACCCCTGACTGGATCGCGCAGCTTCCATGACGTCAGCTTCAACCAAACGAGCATGACGCAGTCGTTGATGAAGAAGCTTCCCGTTCTCGACAATGATCGTTGGTTCGCCATCGATCAGCCGTGATACCCAGCCGGAACGCTGTTTGAGCAGGGATAGGCCGACGTCGATCGCGATCAGCGTTACGATGACCAATATCCCGTTGGTCACGGAAAAGTCGTCGCCCAGCAGCGCTTGCTGAGTGGCCTCACCAATCATCATCAACAAGACGAAATCGAAGGTCGTCAGCTCGGCCAATGACCGTCGGCCGGCAATCTTGAAGAGCACCATGAGCGCCAAATACATCGCCGCTGCACGCAATACCGAATCCATAAGTCACCTAGGGGAATATGAACTGAGCGAGTTTTACATCGTTCGAACCCGGCAGAACGATTCGGCTGTGAAACAACCCAAGTCCATCGCCTCTCAGCGTAACGAACAACTCGGCCTGGCCTTGGGTATCGGTCTGAACCCATAACCTAATGCCTTGAGCAGAGCTCCGGGCACGCGCCGGTTCAGGTTGCAATGTCTCGATGCTGAACCCCTCCAGTATCTCTCCGGCCAGTTCCAGTTCAACCGTGGACTCCGGAGCGCCACTCACGCTGATTTTCATCGAGTTGGTTGAGCCGTAGCGATGAAACATCTCGTATTGCACTCTGATCCTGCCATCATCGCTGCGTACATCCCTGGTACTGAGCAGCCCACGGGAAAACAGCCCCGCCAGCCCTAACACCACCAGTAAAACCATCAGGTACCAACCACAGCGTTCAAAGCGCCAGACCTTTAGCTGGTAAGCCATGTCTTCGCGGACAGGGAATCTACGATTGTGCAAATCGGGATGTTCGTCATCCTCATTCATCAGGCTTACTCTCCTACGTTGAGTGTACGACGATGAAAATCAGGAAGCCT
>NZ_JAPJIV010000043.1 GCF_026241895.1 Pseudomonas sp. RIT-562
AGGTCGAACCGTCGCTCAGCTTGACGGTCACTGGGTGGTCTTGCGCTTTGTCGAGCTTGATGGTGAACGCCGCGCCCTGGTTTTCCAGGACTGGGCCGTTGCCGGTGATGGTGATGCCAACGGCATCGCCTAGGTTGTCGGTTGGGGTGCCCGAACCTGGCTCATCAGTGACTTTGGTTTCCACGGCATTCTGACCGAGGGTCAGTTTCTCGTAGGTACCGGCACCTTCGACCGTTTCCAGCTTGTTGACGATGGTCGGCTGACCGCCGATCGCGATGTCGTCGGCGGCGGTGATGGTCGCCTGGCCAGTAACGCTGTTCGCTGGAACAGTAATGGTGGTGCCATCGGTGAGCTTAAAGGTCAGCTCAGGATGGTTGGTCAGTGGCAGACCAGTGCTGGTGGTCAAGGTCACGGTGTAAGTGACTTGGCCGCCTTCAGCGACAGTGGTTTTGTCCGCGGTCAGAGTTGCAAACACTTCACTGGTGGTGTCGCCGATGGTGACCGACGCTGGGCCACCAATGGTTGGGTTTTCCAGCGGCGCGCCATTGGAGGTGGCACCGGTGATGCTCAAGGACACGGTACCGCCGTCTTTGTAGACGTCATCACCTTGCGGAGCGAGGGTGTGGACTTTCTCGGTCTGGCCGGCGGCGAAGACCAGGGTCGAACCGTCGCTCAGCTTGACGGTAACTGGGTGGTCTTGAGCCTTGTCGAGCTTGATGGTGAACGCTGCGCCCTGGTTTTCCAGGACTGGGCCGTTGCCGGTGATGGTGATGCCAACGGCATCGCCTTGGTTGTCGGTTGGGGTGCCCGAACCTGGCTCATCAGTGACTTTGGTTTCCACGGCATTCTGACCGAGGGTCAGTTTCTCGTAGCTGTCCGCGCCGGTAACCGTTTCCAGCTTGTTGACGATGGTCGGCTGACCGCCGATCGCGATGTCGTCTGCGGCGGTGATGGTCGCCTGGCCGGTGACGCTGTTAGCCGGGACTTTGATCAACGTACCGTCGGTGAGCTTGAAAGTCAGCTCCGGATGGTTGGTCAGCGGCAGACCGGTGTTGGTGGTCAAGGTCACGGTGTAAGTGACGGAACCGCCTTCCGCCACGGTGGTTTTATCCGCCGTCAGGGTCGCAAACACTTCACTGGTGGTGTCGCCGATGGTCACCGAAGCTGGGCCACCGATGGTTGGGTTCTCCAGCGCTGCGCCGTTCGAGGTGGCACCGGTGATGCTCAAAGACACGGTGCCGCCGTCTTTGTAGACGTCGTCGCCTTGCGGGGCCAGGGTGTGGACTTTCTCAGTCTGACCAGCAGCGAAGACCAAGGTCGAACCGTCGCTCAGCTTGACGGTAACCGGGTGGTCTTGAGCCTTGTCGAGCTTGATGGTGAAGGCTGCGCCCTGGTTTTCCAGAACTGGGCCGTTGCCGGTGATGGTGATGCCAACTGCGTCGCCTTGGTTGTCGGTTGGGGTGCCCGAACCTGGCTCATCAGTGACTTTGGTTTCTACGGCGTTCTGACCCAAGGTCAGTTTTTCGTAGGTGCCAGCGCCTTCAACCGTTTCCAGTTTGTTAACGATGGTCGGCTGACCACCAATCGCGATGTCGTCTGCGGCGGTGATGGTCGCCTGGCCGGTAACGCTGTTGGCAGGAACAGTAATGGTGGTGCCATCGGTGAGCTTGAAAGTCAGCTCCGGATGGTTGGTCAGCGGCAGACCGGTGTTGGTGGTCAAGGTCACGGTGTAAGTGACGGAACCGCCTTCAGCTACGGTGGTTTTATCCGCCGTCAGGGTCGCGAAGACTTCACTGGTGGTGTCGCCGATGGTGACCGACGCTGGGCCACTGATGGTTGGGTTTTCCAGTGGTGCGCCATTGGAGGTCGCACCCGTAATGCTAAGGGATACGGTACCGCCGTCTTTGTAGACGTCGTCGCCTTGCGGGGCGAGGGTGTGGACTTTTTCAGTCTGGCCAGCAGCGAAGACCAGAGTCGAACCGTCGCTCAGCTTGACGGTAACCGGGTGGTCTTGCGCTTTGTCGAGCTTGACGGTGAACGCTGCGCCCTGGTTTTCCAGGACTGGGCCGTTACCAGTGATGGTGATGCCGACCGCGTCGCCTTGGTTGTCGGTTGGGGTGCCCGAACCTGGCTCATCAGTGACTTTGGTTTCCACGGCATTCTGACCCAGGGTCAGTTTCTCGTAGGTACCGGCACCTTCTACCGTTTCCAGCTTGTTGACGATGGTCGGCTGACCGCCGATCGCGATGTCGTCTGCGGCGGTGATGGTCGCCTGGCCAGTAACGCTGTTCGCTGGAACAGTAATGGTGGTGCCATCGGTGAGCTTAAAGGTCAGCTCAGGATGGTTGGTCAGTGGCAAGCCGGTGCTGGTGGTCAGGCTCACGGTGTAGGTGACTTGGCCGCCTTCAGCCACGGTGGTTTTATCCGCCGTCAGGGTCGCAAACACTTCACTGGTGGTGTCGCCAATGGTGACCGAAGCTGGGCCACCAATGGTTGGGTTTTCCAGCGCTGCGCCGTTCGAGGTGGCACCGGTGATGCTCAAGGATACGGTGCCGCCGTCTTTGTAGACGTCATCGCCTTGTGGGGCGAGGGTGTGGACTTTCTCGGTCTGGCCAGCAGCGAAGACCAGAGTCGAACCGTCGCTCAGCTTGACGGTCACTGGGTGGTCTTGAGCCTTGTCGAGCTTGATGGTGAACGCTGCGCCCTGGTTTTCCAGAACTGGACCGTTGCCGGTAATGGTGATGCCAACGGCATCGCCTTGGCCGGTAGGTTCGTCAGTAACGGTAGTTTCCAGCGAGTTCTGACCCAGGGTCAGTTTCTCGTAGGTGCCAGCGCCTTCGACCGTTTCCAGCTTGTTCACGATGGTCGGTTGACCACCAATCGCGATGTCGTCCGCGGCGGTG
>NZ_JAPJIV010000044.1 GCF_026241895.1 Pseudomonas sp. RIT-562
CTCGACGTCCTGTGCTTCCACGGCGAAGAACAGCTCAGCCAGCCCTTCACCTACTGCATCGAGTTCACCGCCAGCGACCTCGACATCGACGCTGAAACGTTGCTCAACCGCCGGGCCAGTTTCAGCCTGTACCCGGCTGGCAAACCGAAAATCCCCCGCGGCTTCGCCGTCCCCGAATTCAACCCGCTGCGCACCGTGCACGGCATCATCACGCGCTTCAAACGTCTGTCCGCATCCCTCGACGAAGCACGCTACGAAGCCACCCTGCAACCGCGCATGGCACTGCTGGGGCGCGGCCAGCAGTTCCGCATCTACCAGAATCAATCGGTGCCGGAGATCGTCAAAAGCATCCTGCGCGATCGCCATCGATTCGAGAACAACGAGTTCCGCTTCGAGCTGATGCGCGATTACCCCAGGCGCGAACAGGTCATGCAGTTTGCGGAAAGCGATTTGGCCTTCCTCGACCGGTTGCTGGCCGATGTCGGCATCTGGTACCGCTTCGACAGCGAAGAAAAGTACAACGTGGACGTCGTGTATTTCCACGACGACCAGCGCCATTACAAACAACCGCGTATCGAACTGCCCAGCTGCACGCCCTCCGGCTTCAACAGCCCCGATCAGGACAGCGTCTGGGACCTGCAAACGAGCCACGAAGTCGTGGAAAAACACGTCAATATTCGCGCCTACAACCCCCAGGATATCGACGCTTATCTGGACGGCGAGATCGAGCAGACGCGCAGCGTAAGGTTCAATTACGGCGAAGCCTACCACTATGCCGAACCCTACACCGAGCTCAGCGATCGCTACGATTTTTACGAAAAGCTGCCCACCGAAAGTGGCTACTTTTACGCCCGGCTGCGCCACGAGCGCTACCTCAACAACCAGGCCCGCCTCAGCGGCGTCAGCAGCAGTGCCGTGCTCATGCCGGGCCAGATACTCGACATCAGCGCCAACCCGCTGAAGAGTTTCGCCCTCGGTTCCGTGCTTACCCACCTGAGCACCCGTGGCGCCCGCGACCGCACCTTCAGCGTCAGCTTCCAGGCCATCCCCTGGTCCGCCGACGTGTGCTTTCGCCCCCCAGTGCCGCCCAAACCGAAAATCGCCGGCACTATCCCGGCGCGGCTGACCAGTCCGGTCGAGAACTACCCGTACTCGGAGATCGACCTGACGGGACGCTACCGGGTGAGCTTCATGTTCGACCGCGACACCTGGAAAGCCGGCGCGGAAAGTATGTTGCTGCGCCTTGCCCGACCCTACGCCGGCGACACCTACGGCCTGCATTTTCCGTTACTCCCAGGCACGGAAGTGGCGGTTGCCTTTGAACAGGGCGACCCGGACCGGCCCTACATTGCCCATGCCCTGCACGACAACGAACACCCCGACCATGTGACGCTAGCCAGAAGCGACTACCGGCGCAACGTGCTGCGCACTCCGGCGAACAACAAGCTGCGCATGGAAGACGACCGGGGCGCAGAACACATCAAGCTCAGCACCGAGCACAGCGGCAAGAGCCAGTTGAATCTGGGGCATCTGGTGGATGCCAAGAAGCACAAGCGCGGCGCAGGGTTTGAGCTGCGCAC
The DNA here is from genome assembly GCF_026241895.1 of Pseudomonas sp. RIT-562. Classification (GTDB taxonomy): domain Bacteria; phylum Pseudomonadota; class Gammaproteobacteria; order Pseudomonadales; family Pseudomonadaceae; genus Aquipseudomonas; species Aquipseudomonas mandelii_F. Next base: position 1,581 of record NZ_JAPJIV010000044.1, read on the forward strand.
CGATGGCAAAGGCGCGATAAGGGGCGGGAAGGGACTATTCATCAGCGCTGACGAACAGACCAAGGCTGAAGGCGAGCAGCTCGATATGACCGCAGCCATCGCGCAACTCGAAGATGCCTTGTCGCTGGCTCGCTCACTCGACCGAGCAGCTCGCAGCCTGGACTCGACCGCTGGCGATACCGACAGCCAGCAACGTCTGGTCCAGGCACTTAACGGCTTGGCAGAACCCGGGATGCTGCTGCATGCACCGGCGGGTATTGGCATCGTCAGTCCCAAAGCGGTCTGCCTGTCCTCCGGCAGCGAAAGTGTCGGCCTCATTGCCGGACAGAATGCCGACATCAGCGCCGGCAACAACATCACCGCAACGGCTGAGGAAGGCATCAGCATCCTCGCAAAAAGTGCTGACCTGCAGCTAAAAGCTGGTCAAGGAAAAATTGATCTGCATGCACTGGGCAGCAGCCTGCACGCGATGGCCAAGAGCGATATCAAGATCGAAAGCGTAGGCGGGCGCATTGAAGTGACTGCGCCGCAAGAACTCGTCCTTAATTGTGCTGGGGCTTACATACGCTTGAAGGGCGGCGATATCGAACTGGGGGCACCCGGCAACATTTATCTCAAGGCCGCCCACGTACAACAAACAGGTGCTGCCAGCCTGGCAACTGTCGCTTCACCTCTGCCAGGCGGTTACGCCGCTGGGTACACCTTGAAAGATCAAACCCAGGTGCCAAAACCCTTTACTCGTTATCGGATTACCACTCAACAAGGGGAAGTGTTCAGTGGGGTAACGGACAAAAATGGCGAGACCATGAGTGTTCATACGTTGGTGCCGGGCAATTTAACCATT